>NZ_CP040094.1:3527500-4950000 GCF_013343235.1 Nostoc sp. TCL240-02
CGTTCACCTGGTTTCCCCCAGATGAACCCGATGTCAAGCCAGAACCTACCACACCGCCGAAGGTTCCTTGACCTACCGACAACATCTGATTGCTGACGCTCACAGCCTTACGGACTGTTAGTTCAAAATCATCGCTTTTGAGCGTGACTTCTGCAATATCTGTTTGTGCGATCGTTGCCAATAGTTGGCGGATTTCATTAAAGTCCAATGGCACAGTTTTTATTACCTCGACCTATCCGTAAATTAGCATCTTAAGTGTGGCAGGGATTAAATCCTTATATAGGGATTTCAATCGTGAACAAGCATCTCCATAGAGATGAAAGTTATTCCCTGCTGATATATTTATCTTCCTGGGTATCAACTTTGATTCGTTCTCCTTGAGAAATAAACAAAGGAACCATCACAATTGCACCAGTTTCCAAAGTTGCTGGTTTTGAGCCACCGGTAGCAGTGTCACCTTTTAAGCCTGGATCTGTTTGTACAATTTCCAGAACCACAGATTTAGGCAATTCTACTCCCAGCACCTGGTCGCCCCACTTAATAACTTCAGCTTCCATACCTTCCTTCAGGTATTTGACGCGATCGCCAATTTGTGCGCGGGTCAATCTGCCTTCTTCATAGGTTTCCATATCCATAAAGACGAACTCATCGCCCTCTTTATAGGTATGCTGCATCGTACTTTTTTCTAGGGTGGCTTGGGGCACTGTTTCCCCAGCTCGGAACGTTTTTTCCATCACGCTCCCACTCTGGACATTTTTTAACTTAGTTCGGACAAAGGCAGAACCTTTACCTGGCTTGACGTGTAGGAATTCAAGCACTCGCCATACAGACCCATCCAATACAATTGAAACACCGGGTCGAAAGTCGTTACTGGAGATCATGAAACTTTCAAATTTTGGAAGACAATCGGCATTTATTGTACCCTTCTAGAGTCGTCATTGGGCATTTGTCATTAGTTAGTTGTCATTTGTTACCCTGCCCTAGACCTCTGATCCACTCAGCCCTTAACGTGGGAAGATTATTTATGGGTTACGTCCAGTCAACAAATTAATGCTGCATTTGAGTTATCCCATGCTTAACTTATTAAAATCCTGGCTGAAGAACAGCCTAATGGCAATACTGCTGGTAACAATATTTTTAGGCATAACTACAGCTGGGTGGACTCCCTCCAGTAGCGCCGCGCTGCCATCTGGCAACGCAATTACCGATGGCAAGGCTTTGTTGCGATATGCACTCCCAATAGATAACAAACCTGTACGGCAACTACAAGCCAGTCTAGAGGACATCTCTGCCCAGCTGCGGGCAAATCGGCGATGGGGTGCAATTTCCAAGGACATCAGCAAAGCATCCCGTATTCTCGATAAACCCTCCCAAATCTTAACAAGCGTTCCCGCAGAACGCCAACCCCAAGCTGAAGCTTGGATTACCGAGTTGAAATCTGGGGTGGGTAAATTAGAAGAATTGGCGAATAGCAAAGATAAAGAACAAATTCTACAAGAAAGAGGCAAACTTCTGAATCTCGTCACTCAGATAGAAGAGTCAATGGTGAAAGAATTCCCCTTTGAAGTGCCTGCCCAGTTCAGTAACCTACCACAACTTAAAGGTCGTGCCACTGTAGAAATCAAAACCAATAAAGGCGATTTAAACCTTGTAGTAGACGGTTATAGCGCCCCTGTCACTGCTGGTAATTTTGTCGATTTAGTACAGAAGGGTTTTTACAATGGCTTGGAATTTACCCGTTCTGAAGAATCTTACTTTCTGCAAACTGGAGATCCCGCCGGTAAAGACGTGGGTTACATCGATCCCAAAACGGGCAAATATCGCGCTATTCCCTTAGAAGTCTTAGTCCAGGGTGATAAAGCACCTACTTATGGCATTACGCTAGAAGAAGCTGGTCGTTATGTTGATATGCCAGTTTTACCTTTCTCTGCTTTTGGGGCAGTCGTGATGGCTCGTCCCGAAAGTGAAGTAAATGGTGGTTCTTCGCAATTCTTCTTCTTTTTGTTTGAACCAGAACTCACCCCCGCCGGACGCAACTTATTGGATGGTCGTTATGCGGTTTTTGGCTATCTTACTGAAGGCAGAGAAGTTTTGGAGAAACTGAAAGCGGGTGACAAAATTGAATCGGCAAAAGTCGTCCAGGGAATAGAAAATCTGGTTGAGCCGCAAGCTGTATAAGAAGAGGAGAGGGGAATGGGGAAGATGAGGGAGCAGAGGAAGAATAACTCCTAACTCTTAACTCCCCTAATTTAGATTTCCGGTAGCGAACACTCGATCGACTGCGATCGCTAATTCTGGAAAAGTCCGTGATCCAATTTCCTGGGTGGCGGTAAAAACTGTTTCTTCGTAAAATCCCTCTTCCAGTAATAATACTGAAATTTTTGCTTCGAGTGGGTCTACAATCCAATATTCAGAAACCTCTAAGGCCGCATATTCAGACCTTTTATAACGATAATCTCGTTTAACCGACTCTGGACTGACTACCTCGACAATTAGTAACGGGGGTGACTGAAATACTGCTGAGGCATTCAACAATTCTCTGGCTTGCTCTACTGTCACCACACACAAATCAGTCAACCTAGATTTATTTCTCCCTGTTCTCACCCCACTTTCTCGAAAACACAGCCAAGGTGAGCTACAACGTTTAATTTCTGTATCTAGTAATTGCTCAAGAAATTTGGCAATCAGGAAATGTTCAATAGTAGGTGGGTTCATTAGCTCTAGCTTGCCATCCACCAATTCATAATTGAAATCGCTACCATCATCATAAGTTAAGTACTCCTCAAACGTGATGCTGCTTACTGGAGTTGTTACCATCCCAACTGACCCCTAGACGATACTTTTATATTAAACAGTAAAGCAAATCATCAGTTTTCTTAGTAATTTTGCAACACGGAAAACCGATTGTGAATAGTGACTTATCTTCTCAACAAGTAAAAGATATTGGCGAACAAGGTCTTTTAGAAAAATTGCAGCGCTTCTGTCCTCCAGAAATTATTGGCGATGATGCAGCAGTCCTTGAGACTGCACCAGAGCAATCTTTGGTGGTGACTACAGATGTGCTAGTTGACGGCATACATTTTAGCAACCTCACCACTTCCCCAGAAGATGCTGGTTGGCGGGCTGCTGCTGCCAATTTATCAGATTTAGCCGCAATGGGTGCTTCCCCATTGGGAATTACCGTCGGGTTGGGACTTCCAGGTGAAGTTAGGGTGAGTTGGGTTGAGCGACTCTACCAAGGAATGACAGAATGCCTGCAAAAATACAATACCTCAATTGTCGGGGGTGATGTGGTGCGATCGCCTGTGACGACTTTGGCAATTACCGCTTTTGGTCAAGTTAACCCTAATCAAATTATCCGTCGTTCTGCTGCTGTAGTGGGAGATGCGATCGTTGTTACAGGCGTTCATGGAGCTTCCCATGCTGGCTTAGAACTGCTCTTACACCCCGAATTAGGACAACACCTCAAAGATACAGAACGCACGGCTTTAATCCACGCACACCAGCGCCCACAGCCACGATTAGATGTATTACCAATCCTCTGGAAAATTTTAGCATCCCCATGCCCCATGCCCATTGCTGGTATGGATAGTAGTGATGGTTTAGCAGATGCGATTATCCAAATCTGCCGCGTCAGTGGTGTTGGCGCTATCTTAGAACGCAGACAAATTTCCATGCCAGTAGCTTTTGACCATTGGCTAACACCAGAACAAGCACTAGCTTATGCTCTATACGGTGGCGAAGACTTTGAATTAGTGCTTTGCTTACCACAAGAGCCAGCATTAGCCTTAGTACAACATCTTGGTCAAGGTGCTGCGATCGTCGGCAACATTACATCCGGATCAACAGTACTATTGCACGACGAACAAAAAAAATTCCCTGACCAAGTTCTGAGTCTCAGCCAGGGATTTCAACATTTTGCTCAATAGTCTTTTGTCATTTTTCCAATGACCAATGACCAATAACTAAATGACTAATGACAAATTATTGCCACTTCTCGGCTACCAATTCTGCCAAATCCAAAACTCGTTGGCTGTAACCCCACTCGTTGTCATACCATGCCATAACTTTTACTAAGTCATTGCCCATAACCAAAGTCAAGCTGGAATCAACAATCGAAGAAGCATCGCTACCTTGATAATCGGAAGATACCAGTTCTAGTTCGCTATAGTCCAAAATGCCTTTAAGTTGGCCTTCAGCAGCATCTTTGAGAGCTTGGTTAACTTCTTCAGTAATAGTACGCTTCTCAACCTGAACTACGAAATCTACCATTGAGACGTTCGGGGTTGGTACGCGTAAGGCAACGCCATTAAGCTTGCCTTTCAGGTCTGGGATAACCAGTGCCACTGCTTTTGCTGCACCAGTGGAGGTGGGTACAATGTTTATCGCTGCGGCCCTCGCCCGTCGCAAATCCCGGTGAGAAGCGTCTAGCAAACGCTGGTCGCCTGTATAGCTGTGGGTGGTGGTCATCGTACCTTTGATGATGCCAAACTTATCGTTCAACACCTTGGCAATTGGTGCCAAGCAGTTGGTAGTACAACTAGCGTTACTGATAATGTTGTGTATGTTGTGGTCATAATCATGATGATTCACACCAACCACAAAAGTACCATCCTCGTTTTTACCAGGAGCGGTAATCAGAACTTTCTTGGCTCCAGCATTTACGTGCTTAAGCGCTCCTTCTTTGCTAGTAAATACGCCGGTTGCTTCGATAATTAGGTCAATTCCCCAATCTTTCCAGGGCAATTTTTCTGGGTTACGGTCGGATACGCACTTAATGGTCTTACCGTTAACGATGATAGAGTTATCATCGGCACTAATCTCAGCACCTTTGATCTTACCTAGCATTGAGTCATACTTTAGTAGGTGAGCATTGGTTCTAGGGTCTGAAGTGTCATTAATAGCGACAAGATCGATCCGACTATTCTCTCTACCCACCCAGCAACGCGCAAAGTTACGTCCAATCCGCCCGAAACCGTTGATTGCAACTCTAATCACAGTGTCTTGCCCTCTGTATTTATGCTTATATGTTGATATCGTTGACCCCAATCATATCGCAAAGGGGGGGGGCACTTTTAACCATAAAGTGTTAGATCAATAAAAAAACACATAATTTATTCAGATTTGTAGGAGTAGAGATTGTTGTTAGTGATATATGATCTAACCGATTCCGGTACTAAATAACGAATTGACTGGCGTTCGCGGCAAAATTTGCGAATTAGACTTGACGAAACTCCTACTAAAGGTATATCCAAGAGTTGCCAGTAAATGGTATACGACTGCTCCCTCAGTTGTTGCTCCACTTGCTTGCAGATTAATTTGCTTTGAGTTATAGTCTCACCACCTAGCAGTCGGGGTGCGATTAACCAATCACACATTTGTGCTAGTTCGTGTCCACGGTACCAACGAGGTAAGGTTTGGAAAGTATCCAAGCCCACAATCCAGTACCAGTGAGTATTTGGGTAACAAGTAGATAAGTCAATCAGAGTGTTAATGCCATAAGAAGTCCCAGAGCGATTTGTCTCCACTAATGAGACAGTAAACGCTGGGTTATCTTTTATGGCTAATTGCAGCATTTCCACGCGATGCTTAAACAAAGCTGCTTCTTTATGAGGAGGATTTAGGGATGGCACCCAAATTACCTTTTCAAGAGATACTTCTTGCATTGCTGTCTCGGCTACGAGCAGGTGTCCCCAGTGAATTGGATCAAATGTGCCACCAAAAATTGCTAGTTGCTGCATCCAGTTATGCCTGGGTTTTATGCAATTGAAAAATAGTTTCATTACCAATGTACTATTGTAGTCAATTCACGGCTAAACTTGATGCAATTTCAAATCAGTTTCACTAAACAATGTATTATGTAGCCAATTCCAGTAAGGTAGACAAAAATATGTATTTGACATTACAAGAATTTCTTTCCCGATGTAGCCAAAATTTTCAGAATAATCTTAACAACAGTTCAGAAATAGTAAAAACCTCCAACCAAGGTAAAATCATTCTGAACACGCAAAACCATACCAGAAACAACATCTGGGCATTAAACATAAATACGATATAGGAGTAGTTACGGTAAAAATCAAATTCCTGTTATGATACGCGTGTCATTTGTGATTATGGTGTGGTGTGGTGTAAGAGGAGCAATAAATGACTAATTCTGTAGATTTTAGTGGTAGACCATTTCATTTTATTGGCATCGGCGGCATAGGTATGTCTGCTCTGGCATACGTTCTCGCCAAGCGTCAATTTCCAGTATCAGGTTCGGATCTTCGTCCAAACCACATTACGCACAAATTGGAATCTATCGGTGCCCATATTTTTGGTAGACAAGAGGCAAGTAATCTCGAATTCTTTCGTCCTCAAGTATTAAATTCACAAGAACAATTACCTGCTGATACTAAGTCAAAATTACCTCAAGTCATTTGTTCAACAGCAATTAACACTAATAATTTAGAATACAAAGCAGCGTTGGAATTAGGTTGTCCAGTTTTGCATCGTTCAGATGTACTAGCTGCTTTAATTTCCGATTACTACAGTATTGCAGTGGCAGGAACACACGGCAAAACTACAACCAGTAGCATGATTGGTTATATGCTTCTGGAAGCAGGTCTAGACCCAACGATTTTAGTAGGTGGCGAAGTCAATGCTTGGGAAGGTAATGCTCGATTGGGACAAAGCCAATATTTGGTAGCCGAAGCAGATGAATCTGATGGTTCTTTGGTAAAACACGCTCCAGAAATTGGCATCATCACCAATATTGAACTCGATCATCCTGACCATTACGATACATTAGAAGAAGTAATTGACATCTTCCAGACATTTGCTAAGGGTTGTAAAACTTTAATCGGTAGTATTGACTGTGCGACAGTGCGCGATCGCTTGCAACCCACAATCAGCTACAGCCTACACTCGGATACCGACGCTGACTACACCGTTACTAATATTGATTATCGTGCTGATGGCACCACGGCTCTAGTTTGGGAAAGAGGCAAAGCCTTGGGCGTGTTGAAGTTGCGGCTTCTCAGTCGCCACAATCTCAGCAATGCTCTAGCAGCAGTAGCTGTTGGTCGCGCCTTGGGCTTAGAATTTGGAGCGATCGCTAAAGGCATCGCCACCTTTGAAGGAGCAAGACGACGCTTTGAGCTTCGGGGTGAAGTTGATGGCATTACCTTCATTGATGACTATGCTCATCATCCTAGCGAGATTCGCGCTACTCTCGCCGCCGCACGTTTACAGGCAAGACCAGGACAAAGAGTGGTTGCTATCTTCCAACCCCATCGCTATAGCCGAACACTGACCTTTTTAGAAGAATTTGCCGAGTCTTTTACCCATGCTGATTTGGTTGTGCTGACTGATATTTACAGTGCAGGCGAACCCAATTTAGGGCAAATTACTGGTGAAGATTTAGCGGCAGAAATTGCTAAACACCATTCTCCTGTCGTTTATCAACCAACTTTACCCTTAGTGCATGAGTACTTGTTAAAAACATTACGCCGAGGAGACTTGGCGCTGTTTTTAGGGGCTGGGAACTTGAATCAGGTGATTCCGGAAATAATTACTGCACTTTGCGAACCTGCTAAAGCCACATCTTAAGTGGAGACTTTGCAAAGACTTCATTTCTGAGCAAAGCGCCCGTCTAGCAATGGTTCCATCTGTGAACTCTATTACCGTATCTTTGCGGTAAATTAATGTAAAAATTTTACCCATACAAAGTAAAAATGACCATTTCCCAGGCAGCTGGAAACGTCTGCACAGTCTCTGCTTTGAATACAAAGAAACATCAAACAACTAATTCGGTGGATAGTGAAGTAATTTACTTACCAAATACTGATTGTGCGATCAAGCCCCAGGCTTGCTTGTCAGCCTTTACTTCTTATAGGGTTGGAGGAGCAGCTGATTTGTATGTTGCCCCCCGAAACTTAGAAGCACTGCAAGCAAGTCTGAAATACGCAAAAGAACGTAATTTAAAGGTGACAACACTGGGAGCAGGTTCTAACCTGCTGGTGAGCGATGGCGGTATATCAGGCCTAGTCATCGCGACTCGTCATCTCCGCTTCAGCAACTTTGACCCCCAAACCGGTCAATTAACCGTTGCTGCCGGAGAATCAATTCCTAGTTTGGCATGGGCGGCAGCAGAATTAGGATGGCAAGGATTGGAGTGGGCTGTTGGCATCCCTGGAACAGCCGGAGGTGCTGTGGTAATGAATGCAGGGGCACATAATAGCTGTATCGCAGATATGTTAGTGAGTGCCGAGGTTCTTTCACCCGATGGGACGCTGGAGACTCTTACCCCGGAACAGTTAGGTTATAGCTACCGGACTTCATTATTGCAAGGTGGCGATCGCATAGTCACCCAAGCCACCTTACAACTCGCGCCAGGTGCAGACCCAGCAAAAGTTGTGGCAATCACCAAAGAACACAAAAGGCATCGCTTAAGCACCCAACCATACAACTTCCCCAGTTGTGGGAGTGTGTTCCGCAATCCCAAACCTTACAGTGCTGGCTGGTTAATTGAACAAACTGGCCTCAAAGGCTACCAAATTGGTGGAGCGCAAGTAGCACTACTCCATGCTAATTTCATCGTTAACCGTGGTGGAGCCAAAGCTAGTGACATTTTCTGTCTCATTCGCCACATCCAATATCAGGTGCAAGAACGTTGGTCTATTAATTTAGAGCCAGAAGTCAAAATGCTCGGAGAGTTTCAAGGTGCTTGTGGATAGGGAATGGGGAATGGGGAATGGGGAATGGGGAATCGTAAAGATGATGCTGTAACGAAGAATTGATAACCAATGCCCAATGCCCAATTCCCAATTCCAGGATGCATTAATTATTGGTAAAAAAAGAGGCAAATTACTTACCGCATCTATAATTGAATTTGATTTGTTATTCAACGCACAAGCGTACAAATAATTATGACAGGAAAAGGACAGGGATTTGGCTTTGGCTTAGGAAAAATGAAGGAACTAGCCGATGCTTTTAAGAAAGCACAGCAAGTTCAAGAAGGTGCAAAGCGACTCCAAGAAGAATTGGAGCAAATGGAGATTCTAGGAGAATCTGGTGGTGGTCTGGTAAAGGTGATTGTCAGTGGGAACCAAGAACCCAAGCGGGTAGAAATTTCTCCAGATGCTCTTGCAGAAGGTGCAGAAGTACTTTCCGATCTCGTGACGGTGGCAATGAAAGAAGCTTACAACAAGTCCACAGCAACAATGCGGGAACGCATGGAAGAATTAACCAGTGGGTTGGAGTTACCTGGATTTTAGTCATTGGTCATTGGTCATTGGTCAAAGGACAAATGACTATTGACAAAGGACAAAAAATATCTATGCCTTACAAGTTGCTATTTGTCTGCTTAGGTAACATCTGCCGATCGCCATCGGCAGAAAACATAATGAATCATCTAATTGAGCAGGCAGGCTTGAGCGATACCATCATCTGTGATTCTGCTGGTACATCTAGTTATCACGTGGGTAGCCCACCTGACAGACGCATGAGTGCTGCGGCTGCTACAAAGTTGGGAATTAAACTGCGTGGTCAAGCACGCCAGTTTCAAAAGTCTGACTTTCAAGACTTTGATTTAATTTTGGCGATGGATCAAGAAAATTATGAGAATATCCTCACTCTCGATCGCACTGAGCAATATCAGCATAAAGTGCGTTTGATGTGTGAGTTTTGCTCTCGACACACCTTAAAGGAAGTTCCAGATCCTTACTACGGTGGTCAAGACGGATTTAATCAGGTTATTGATTTACTGATTGATGCTTGTGAAGGTCTGCTCACAAAAGTTAAAAGTGAAGAGTTGTGAGTTTTAATTCTTAACTCCTCACTTTTTTATTCGACTAAACCATGCTTCATGGCAAAACGCACTAATTCTGCTCGGTTGCTGGTTGAGGTTTTTCTCAATAAACTGCTAACGTACTTTTCCACTGTGCGAGGACTCAGGTGTAGCTGATGACCCATATCGGCATTAGACAAACCATGAGTCAATAACTCTAAGACTTCTTGTTCTCTATGAGTTAGAGATGAGTGCAATTGGGATGTCTGAATTTGAGTAGACAGAGAATTATGGGCATCCCCCGGTTTTGTAGAGCCGGAAATGCCCAAACTCTCTTTATGAGAAAAGCGATACTCCGATTGAATAATTTGCGATCGCTCCAAAAGATTGCGGATTGCTGCTGCTAACTCTTCCAATTCAAAAGGTTTTGGTAAATATAAATCGCACCCTGACTGATAGCCCAGAATTCTTTCCTGGGTTTTAGTTCGGGCAGTTAATAAAATTACAGGTAATAACCGAAACATTGGTTGTTGACGCACCCGACGCACCAGTTCGTAGCCATTCATCTGTGGCATGATGATATCCGTGACAATCAAATCAGGATTATACTCATCCACCATAAACAAAGCCTCTTGACCGTCATTAGCCGTGATCACACAGTAGCCAGACAGTTCAAGATAGTCGCTAACAGACAGACGAGTGCCCAAATCATCATCCACTACAAGGATCGTCAAGGGCATGGACAATACACCCCTAGCATTTTTTTTACTCAGAAATTTGCTTCTACGCGCTTCATAGGTGAACACTGGCAAGAATAGTGTTCTTATGTTTCATACTATGACAGGATTACCAGGTAATGGCTGCCTTCAAGGTTGATTTATAAAGAAAATCTTAAATCTTTTGGAAGGTTAACGAAGTGCAACTCATCTTTGAATCCCTCTGCTCAGGAAGCATAAAGAGCTTTTTAATCTGTAACAACTCATTAATAAGACAGAGCATATTTTTATTATAGTATAAATTATTGTTAATTTTATAAGTAATTTCCCAAAAGATAAGTTAAGTAGCCATGATTGAAATAAGTTTGTAGAGAAGGCTTCAGCCCTCTCTATGAGTAGCATTTTGTAGCAAGATACCCAACAAGCTATACTACAAACCTTTAATTATTTACGCCGATTTACTTACCAACTCTTTGTGAAACTGCACAAAATCAAGCTTGATGAAACTTGAGGTAAAATCCCCAAGTTCTGGATAAACCTCAGATGTAATCGATATCAGGTAACTTTAAGTTACCTGATAACTCTTAATTGTGAACTTAGAAAAGCTAAATTAGTGATATACAGTTCAATATTTATAGCGGTTATAATGAATACCCTATAATTCGCCAGGCAATCCAAATAATTTTTTAGGTACATTTAAAACGCACAAAATTATCAATGAGCGACAAGAACGAAGGTTACAAAGTTATTGCTGACAACCGTCAAGCCCGTTATTTGTATGAAATTCTGGAAACTTACGAAGCCGGAATTGAGTTGACAGGAACCGAGGTTAAGTCAATTCGTGCGGGTAAAGTAAATCTCCAAGATGGCTATGCTTTGCTTCGCAATGGCGAAGCATGGTTGATCAATATTCATATCTCGCCCTACAACGCCAGTGGACAATATTTTAATCATGAACCACGGCGGACACGAAAGCTGCTGTTGCACCGTCAAGAACTCCGCAAGCTAATTGGCAAAGTAGAACAGCAAGGTCTAACTTTAATCCCTTTGAAAATGTATCTCAAACGGGGCTGGGTAAAAGTGAGTATAGCCCTTGGCAAAGGTAAAAAGCTCCACGATAAGCGTGAAGACCTAAAACGACGGCAAGATCAGCGTGACATTCAACGCGCAATGAAAAGCTATTAAGGATAATTGTGGTTCAAACTACCACACCAGAGTGAGAAACAGATTGCTGTGAAAACCATGTTATATGTCCACGGCGTGAGTTGTAAAAATCCCTAGTTTATAGCCACAGATTGATTTTGTTAAGCTTGGGAATCGATACAGTGGTGAGTAACTTCGGATGGCATAAGGAATTGTCACAACTTATGAAAAGTAATTTCATTACAGCTGTTGGCGTAGGCGTTCTCACCTTGAGTATGGGAATTTTACCCTTGACTCTATCCGCACAAGCTCAGACGACAACTGATCCCGGAGCCAATACTGCTCCCAGAACGACCACTTACGATCGCAACGATTTTGATTGGGGTTGGCTAGGATTACTTGGTTTATTCGGTTTAGCTGGTTTGGCAGGTAAAAAGCGTGATAACGAACCGACTGCTTATCGGGACCCTAATGCCCGAGGTGCCACTACTTACAGAGACTAGACAATTCAAAATTGATTCATTTGTCAGTTGTTCAGTAGAAAAACAACTGACAATTTGTTTGTGTTAGTTTACTGCTGGTTCTGGGTTAGATGGATTTGTCTGGTTTTGAGTTAAAGGTGTCCAATAGCTGGCAATTAAAGCAACGATAAGCCACCAGAGGGTATTGACTTCAGGACGATACCAGACAGTATCTACAGTGCCATGAGCTAGCATACCCAACAAAATAGCGATCGCTCCAATTAACCAAAATCCCTCTACACTTTTCAATCGTCGCAATCGTCGCACTTGCAAAAGCGCCGCATTAAATGTAACTATTATTAGCCAGAGAAAGCAGGCCAAACCAACAAACCCAGTTTCTACAGTTACTTCAAACAAAATCGAATAAGCACTTAAAGCAGTGTACCGAGGGTGTTGGTAGAGCGGATAAACTTTATTAAAAGAGTTGTGACCGGGCCCAATGCCGAAAATCGGGCGATCGCGAATCATCTCAAAGACAGCATCCCACACATTTCGACGAAAATTATTACTGCTATCTTTGCGATCGGCAAAAATGCTGAACACCCGTAGGCGAACCGGCTCTACAAATATCACTGCTAACAGTAATATCCCGATTAAACCTCCTAAGACAATGGGCAGCGACCAAGTACGCCAAAAAGGAGGCATTTCCACACTCTTCCAATAAACTAGCAATGCCATCACAGCCAAAACTGCCACCACTAGTCCAATCCAACCGCCACGACTAAAAGTCAGGATCAGGCAGGCAGTATTGACAATCAACATTGTTAATGCTAAAGCTTTTTTGAGCCAGCTTTGCCATGCAAAAATTGCCACCAAGCTAAAAATTACTGCTGGTAAGAGGTATCCAGCCAATAAGTTGGGATTTCCTAAATAACTGTAGACCCTTGTAGTTTTAGACAGAGGAGATTCCGGATCGACCCAAGTTGCCAGTGCTGTAGCTCCAAAAAACCATTGGCGCAATCCATAGACACTGACAATTAAGGATATATGTAGGTAAAGGGTGAGAATCCAAGACCGGAGGCGAGGCGACCTTAATACCCTGGCACAAAGGGCAAATAGTAGCAAATACAAGGTCAACGTTCCCAAGTCATTAAGTGCCGCTTTTTTCACTGGTGATAGTGCTGTTGCGATTACGGCAATTCCCCAGTAGAGCAATACCAGTAGGTGAATGGGAGTGACTGACGAGACATTTGCTGGTGTGACTTCATCAGATAAAGTCAACAACAGCCAAAATCCCACACAAGCCACCAGCAACAAACCTACCAACGTACTCGAAGCAAAAGGTGCAAGGGCATATATTGAGCTGAGTAATACAGCTGCTATCGCATCTCCCCACTGAATCAAGATACTGGTTTTTCGCCAAGACCTTAACAGTCCCACCAGAGAACGGTGTACGTAACTGGTAGCAAGATATTCTTTGAGCGGTAAAGATGATAAAGTAAATAGTTGCCAGACTAAATTCATAAAAAACATTGCGATCAATTAGCCTGCCGACGCAGAACTTGGATTTGATCATAATGCCTAATAGCTATAAAAAGGTAATAACGTAGTTTGTAAATTAGTAAAGGCGCTCTTAATTCATGTACTTACTACATAACAAAGTATGAATTTGTCTTTCCCTATATCCCTATCACCTGTAATCTGTTCTCTACCGACTGTGATTAGACATCACTAATTGCTTGTGAGGGAGTTGCCAGTTGCAGTGGCAAAGAAAGCACATAACGATATCCTGATTCTGGTGAACCTTGAATCAAAATTTGTCCAGCGTGCAACTCTGCCAATTGACAACTTAGCAATAGACCCAAGCTTTCACGAGAAAGACTTCCATGTAATTTAGCTAAATTTAGACCGGAACTCGCAGCAAGAAAATTGGAGTGGGAATCACTCAGGTTTTTTGAATTGTCCACTGCTACTGATGAAGTCTCTGGTTGCTGTTGTCCTTCTGTATGAGTATTGTAGGTTGCTACCTCACCTGTTAACTCTAGCAGCGACAAAGAATTGAGACGGAAGTAAGGGTCAACCTCAGTAATGCCGTCCCCTAACCAGGGATGAGAAACCCAAATAGTAATGTTGAGCGTATCTTCCTTGTAAGAAACATGGATGCGAACAATGCTACCTGTAGCCGAAAGTTGAATCACACTGAAAACCAGGTGATATAACATTTGCCGCACCTTGTCTTTATCTAAAGGCCAAATGCGATTACGTCCCGGTTCTATAGAGAGACGGATGTCTTGCTCGCGGCGATTAGCCACTTCTTCAAGGGTATTGATAGCTTGTTGACATAGCATTTCAATATCCACAGGAGCTAAATTCAGTACAGTTGAGTTGTCATCCATAGCTCCTAGTTCGGTAATTTCGTTTACTAGAGAAAGTAAGTACCGACCGCTATGTTGGATAATTTCTAAATATTCTCTTTGCTTAGTCGTCAAAGGCCCATAAATTTCACGTCCTAAAACACTAGCCATACCAAGTACAGATGTTAAAGGCGTGCGTAACTCCTGAGTTAACTGACCCAAAAGTTCCAGTTTCAGTTGCTTGGTAGAAACAGAGTCGCTATCTTGAGTGGGTGCGGTGATTTGAATTTCAGTGTTACGTTCGTCATTAAGTGAAAATATAGGAGTGGGCTTGAGAGTGGTTGATTCGAGTTTGCCTTGCAAAAGTCGGTTACGCTCAAATTCACTCATGCTCCAACGAGCTATGATTTGTAAAAACTCAATGTCTCGGGTTGTAAAATTGCGTGGCACTAAATCCATCACTGCCAATGCACCCAAACAATGTCCCTCAGCATCAATTAGTGGCGCTCCTAAGTAAGCTCGAATACCATAATCCTGTACCAGCTTGCTGCTAACAAGTACTGGGTCTGTAAGTTTATGTGTATCATTAATTACAAATATTTGAAGACTCTCTACAACCTGAGTGCAGAACGATTCCCTGCGTGACAGTTGGCGGCTTTGTGCCAAATGATTCATGAGCCCTAGCCTAGATAAGCCTACTGCTGACTTGAACCAGTGACGTTCTTGATCCACAAATCCCAATATGGAAATTGGTGCTTCCAAAAAGTGGGCAGCAGTCTGTGTGGCTTCTTCAAAAACCGGAATCGTTTCTGGTTGCCGCAAACCTAAATCCGACAAAGCTTTGAGGCGTTGCTGTTCTCTTGATTCATGAGAATCCCAACCATCCTTTAGGGCAAATAATTTGTTTTCAGGCTCCATCATTGCCACTGCTACCTTAATAATTTCTCGATACTGTAATTGATATAAGCCCTATTTCTGGGTTATCAATTGCTATTTTTAAGCATTCCCTAATTTTGCCTCTGACAAACAAATTTGAGGCAAAATTTTTTATCCTTTACATTAACTCGGCGACGCGGTATCCACAAGTTGCTAGTTACTGGTGCTAAATATGGTTATTTAGCACTAGTGTAGTCTTTATTGCTTGGGATTTTACAGTCTGACTGCGTTAGATTTGGATTCAGCCAGGGTAATCTAATGCTAAGGATACAATACAAAGGGGCTGTCATTATTTATGTACAGAAGCAAAAATTCTTACTGGACAATTCAAAGTAAATTTACTTAATAAAATCATATTTGTGTATTCTTTATAGCAGTTATTACTTATAGCAGCTAGTACTAATGGCTGACCATCCTAGATAGTTTATATAAGTCTCGATCGAATAGATTGAACCTATTACAATTTCATCCTGAAAATTGTGTACACTTTTTTATTTTTTCCATCTGAGGAAATATTTTTTGAGGACAACTAGTAATGAATAAAATGACTATTAGAGTTCCTTTTGTAGACCTGAAGTTACAACACGAACCAATTCAAATGCAATTGCAACATGCAATCCAATCTGTGTTGGAACAGGGAGATTTTATTTTAGGGCAAGCACTCTCAGATTTTGAAGCAGCATTTGCGGCAGTATCAGGGGCGGCTTATGGTGTTGGTGTTGCATCAGGAACAGATGCGATCGCTCTCGGATTGCAAGCTTGTAATATTGGTGCTGGCGATGAGGTAATTTTACCAGCCAACACTTTTATCGCAACCTTGATTGGGGTTATTCGCGCTGGCGCAAAGCCAATTCTGGTAGATTGCGATCGCCAAACAGCTTTAATTGATTTAGAGGCCGCAGCAAAGGCAATTACACCTCAAACTAAAGCAATTATCCCTGTACATCTCTATGGACAAATGGTATCGCCACGCGAACTCATCAACTTTGCCGATACCTACAAACTACTAATTTTTGAAGATGCCGCCCAAGCACACCTCGCCCAAAGAGACGGATATCACGCTGGCTCAGTAGGAATAGCAGCAGCTTTTAGTTTCTATCCTAGTAAAAATTTGGGAGCATTTGGGGATGGGGGGATGCTACTGACAAGAGATTCAGATGTCGCCCAGAAGATGGTGCGCTTGCGAAATTATGGTGCATCGCAAAAGTATTTTCATACTGAACCAGGTACAAATAGTCGCTTGGATACCTTACAAGCAGCAATTTTGCAGCAAAAATTACCACATTTGCCACAGTGGAATCGTGATCGCTTGACTATTGCCCAGCAGTACGATCTTGAACTAGCACCCTTGGCAACTACTGGTATTATTCCTATAGAAAACCAAAGTGATACAGGACATGTTTATCATCTTTATGTCATTAAAGTTGATGATTCTTGCCCAATAGAACGCCAGCAACTCCAGGAAAAACTCACAGCAGTGGGAATTCAAACTGGCATTCACTACCCAATTCCTTGTCATCTCCAGCCAGCATTCAGCAATTTAGGCTATCAGCCGGGAGATTTTCCCCAAGCAGAAAAACTGTCACAGCAAATATTATCATTACCGATGTATCCTGGTTTGAGCAGTAGCCAAGTTAAAGAAGTTGTAGCTGCGATCGCTCATGCAGTCTCAACAACTTCTAAGGTAGATGAAACCTCCAATGCTGACCTTGACAGCGTAGTAGCGTGAACAAGAGGCAGGGGGGCAGGGGGCAGGGGGCAGGGAGAGTATGGGAGGCAGGGGAAGCAGGGGGACAAGGGAGACAAGGGGGAATTATTGAACAAGTCTCTCTCTTGTCTCCTCCCTCTTCCTTGTCTCCCTTGTCTCTTCTTCATGTCCAATTCCCAATTCCCAATTCTCAATAAAAATCATGGCACTCCAGCAACATATTAAAAAAAGAAACGCCTCAGACTTATTGAATCTAGCTATTATAGGCGTTTTGCTGCTGCTTTATGCGCCTATATTGCTACACTGGTTGGATGGTTGGCTGAACAAAAATATCAGTACAGAACATGAATATTTTAGCCACGGGATTATTGGTTTACCATTTGCGGCTTATCTGGCCTGGATAAACCGAAAAAAGTGGAAACGTTTACCAGATACCACACATCCTTTGAGCGCTGTTTTATTGTTACTAGGGGCAGTGTTTTATCTTAGTGGTGTTACAGAGTGGGTTAACCTTTCCTTGCCCGTTATCTTGGCAGGATTATGTTTGTGGTTTAAAGGAATAGCAGGTTTGCGATCGCAAGGATTCCCCCTACTACTAGTATTTTTAGCCACCCCGACGGCAGCACCCTATCTTATTGCGCCCTATACCTTGCCTCTGCAAAGCTTCATCGCTGGTACGGCAGGTTTCATATTGAATCAATTTGGTATGGACGTAACAGTAAATGAAATCAATCTCTACGTGGGAGGACGCATTGTAGAAGTTGCCCCCTATTGTGCAGGGTTGAAAATGTTGTTCACGACTCTCTACGTTGGCTTGATGCTCCTTTATTGGACAGATGCTTTATCTTCACGGCGCACAACCATATCGTTTTTATCTCTTGCTGCGATCGTTAGTACTACTGCCAATATCATTCGTAACACTTTACTGACTTTCTTTCACGGTACAGATCAAGAAGCAGCTTTTAAATGGTTACATGAAGGTTGGGGTGGTGACTTGTACTCTGCTTGTATGCTGGTGTCATTAGTACCCCTACTGAATTGGATTAATAGCTATTTTTCAACATCTCTAGAAACTGAGCAAGAAACAGAAAGTTAGAACTATGGGCATTGGGCATAGAGAAGAGACAAGGGAGACAAGGAAGAGGGGGGAGACAAGGAAGAGACTTATTTCCCCTTGTCCCTCTGCTCCCTGCTCCCCTCCCTCTTAATCTACTCATAAATATTACTGAACTCATGGTGTGATTTTATAAAGTAAAATTTTGCCTAAGTATCACAAATTTTACTGATGATTTCATTCTCCAAGTTTTTCAAAGAAAACCAATTCAGTCAGGTAGCAGCACTTTTGTTATTGCTAGTACTGCTAGCAATAGGAGGGATTCCCGGATATCTAACAGGACATTGGCAATGGAAACAGCCGCTACCTGTTATCAATCTCCACGAGTTAAAACAGATCCGCAACACTGGGTTAGCCCTTCCTGGTTGGCAAACTATTGAACAAGCAGAACAGGAAATTGGCGAACATAAATGGTCTTTGCAGGTACTTAAAAAAGAAGGTTCTCAATCCCAGGCAATTCTGCTTTTGCTGCCGCAAAATGGGCCTATGGATCAACCAGAGGTAGAGTGGACAGATGTTAACGGCTGGGGAAGATCGCGCTGGGGAAAGTGGGATATAGCGCAATCTCGTTCTGCCGAATTTACTGTGAAACCGCCTGGAAAGTTGGCTTATAATGTCGAAACTAAAGTAGAAGCTAGGTTCTTTCGTGCCGCCACACCACAGCAAACCTTCGCTGTCTTGCAATGGTACGCTATGCCAGATGGTGGAAATCCATCACCCTTCCATTGGTTCTTGGCAGATCAAGTGGCCCAGTGGCGTAAGCAACGTATTCCCTGGGTAAGCGTGAGCATTCTGATCCCGATGGAACCTTTAGGACAGGTAGAAACATCTTGGTCTTTAGCCAAGTCTATGGGGGAAACAGTGCAAAGTGCATTGATGGCAGGCCCTTTGTAGAGTTTCTCTCTGATGAATGCCTTTGTGCAGAGATTCATCAAAAGTATCTCTATAATTGCATTCAGGCTAAAACTTAGCCAAAAGATGTTAATAATATGAAGTTAGAATTTAAATTAAGTAAAATTCTTGTCTTTTTCTTAGTAAATACTTGCAGACTCCAGAGACATTGGGGACATTTATAGAGTAAAATAACGACTCGGCGCGAATAATTCTCATATCATTTTTTCTGCACCGATGTTCATAGATCCCACTTCTTATATGCGTGCATTTAGCGCCCTGTGTTTTGTTAGTCTTCAAGTAGGAGTTTTTTTAACAACACCTATCCAACTTGTCCTTGCCCAGCCTTTTCCATCTCAAGGACAATCACCAAGGCAACCCCCCTCGCCTGTGCCAGGTACTGAGACTGAGGTTATACCTACAGGTACAAATGACGAAACTTCCAGCCAACTCAGTCGCTACCTCTTGGGGCCAGGAGATATAATTGGCGTTGTACTTCAACGTCCTCCTGGCCCATACCGCTTAGGCATAGGAGATGGAATTAGCGTTTCGGTTCAGCGCTTTCCAGATTTGAGTTTTCAAGCTTTAATCAACCCGGAGGGTAACATTGTAGTGCCACTACTGGGAACAGTTTCTTTACAAGGTTTAACTTTACAAGAAGCTCAAGAAAAAATTCGCTTGGGTTTAAATCGTTATGTTGTCGATCCAGTAATAGTTTTAGCCTTAGCAGCGCAGCGCCAAGACTTAAGTTTTCAAACTGTAATTAGTCCTGAAGGCAACATCGTAGTACCGCAAGTGGGAACGGTGTCATTACAAGGTTTAACTTTAGAAGAAGCTCAAGAAAAAATTCGCTTGGGTTTAAGTCGCTTTTTCCCAGATCCAATTGTAGTAGCCTCTTTAGTAGGGACAAGACCAGTTCAAGTGACTGTTAGCGGAGAAATATTCAGACCAGGAATTTATCCGATTAATTCATCAACACCCCGCGTTGCTGATGCCCTACTAATATCTGGGGGTTCAACGTTAAATGCAGACCTGCGACAAATACAAGTACGCCGCAAGTTAATTGATGGTTCTGTGATTTCACAAACTATTGACTTATATGCAGCACTGCAAAATGGCGGTTCAATCCCTAATTTACGCTTACAAGACGGAGATGCGATACTCATCCCCCGTCGTGAAGTTGGTAATGATGACGGTTATGACCGCAATTTGGTAGCACGTTCATCCTTAGCCACACCACAGATTAGAGTCCGGGTTTTAAACTACGCTGCGGGAGGTCTATCTATTCAAGCACTGCCTAATGGCAGTACATTTGTAGATGCTTTGGGAGGAGTAAATCTTGATACTGCTAATCTCCGAGATATCGCTCTGGTTCGCTTTGATCCTGAACAAGGTAAAGCTGTTACCCAGAAACTTGATGCTAAAAAAGCTCTAGGAGGCGATGCGTCTCAAAATGTGGCGCTTCAAGATAATGATGTTATTGTTGTTGGTCGTAACCTCATAGGTAGAATTACTAATTTCCTAACTACCATTACCCAACCTTTCTTCAATGTTCAATCCTTTCTCCGGTTTTTTGATAACTTCGGTGGCGGGTCAAATTAATAACTCTAAAAGAAGGATACAATCTGGAAATAGTTGGGAGTGTAGGAAGCCACATCTCCAACTGGTATTTGAATTCGTTAATGTAAAAATATTAAAGATATATACCGTATATATATAGTAGGCAATTGATAGCATTCTTGTATCAAAACCACTATCTTGAGTTTGGTGCTTCCTAAATTTTGAATTTTATTAGCCCAATGTAAAGCCTTCGGCATGGCTTCGCTTAGAGCGAGTATGCGAGCGTCATTTTAAATTTTGAATTGGAGCGAAGCGACAATGACCCCACCAATTGTTAAGCGCTATCTTATTGCTTTTGATAAGTACAAGTGGATTGGACTAGCTAGTTTTGGTCTAGTTATAGTAGGGTCAACTGTGGTAGCTATGCAACCAGAGCCACCTACTAGCTACATAGCATCTGCCGCACTTACCTATAGTGGCCCACCAGTTTCTTTCTCTGCAACTGGTACTGAAATTCAACAGCAAGGAAAGGAACTGAATCAGGAAGTTTTACTCTCCAACCAAATAATTGCAGCAGTGGCAGAAAAAGTCGGTGTTAAACCGACAAAGCTAGGTAACAGTGTCGTTCTTTCTGTTCCTAAAAAAAACCCCAGGACTGGAGATTTGGAATCTAGTATTTTGGAATTGAAATATGTAGATACTGATCCCAAACGAGGTATACAGGTCTTGGCGGAATTGATGCAAGCAATGATCAAGTTGAGCAGTGATATTAATACTGGGCGATTACAAGCAATTATTGAAAAGATTAACGATCGCGTACCACAAGCTAAACGAGAATTGCAAGTTGCTGAAAAGAAGTTAGAACAGTACGATCGCATCGAACGAACGGCAATATTAGCAGCCGAGAATGGCAGCTTGTTAAGCGCTGTTACAGCTAGCCAAAATCTCCAACGGCAGATGCAATTAACTATTTCTGGGGTTGATGGTCAAATTCGCAGTTTACAAAACAAGTTAGGCTTAACAGTTGGACAGGCTTATGTTTCTTCTGCTTTGAGTGCCGATCCAATTATTGGTAACTTACGAGCGCAAATTTATCAAAGTGAGTCGCAAATCGCCGTACTCAGAAAGGATTTGCGACCGGAACACCCAACGATGGTTCAGTTAATGCGTCAGAAGCAAGCTGCTGAAGAATTGCTGCAACAACGTGCGGCTGAGGTATTAGGTGGTGATGGGACGGCAGCTCCGCTTCAGGGTAGCGTTGCAGGTATTCGCACCCAAAGCAGCTTAGATCCAGCCCGCCAGCAATTAGCAAACCAAATGGTGTCTTTGCAAACCCAACGGGAAACGCTGCAACAACAACTAGCTCAAGAGATCCAACAAGAAGCGCGACTACGGCAAGAGTATTCTTTGATACCCAATAAACAATTAGAGCGATCGCGTTTAGAACAGGAGGTTGCCCTCAAAAAATCCATCTACGACCAAATGCAGGTGAAGCTAACCGATGCTAAAACCGCAGAGGCAGAAACTACTAGCAGCCTCAGCGTTGCCAGACGGCCGACTGCTGCTGCCGACATCAAACCCCCGAAGAGTGTACCTATCACCCTTGCTGTGGGCGGTTTCTTAGGTGTGGTGATTGGTGGTGGGGTGATATTTTTGTTGGGAGCGCTGGAAGGGACTTTCAAAACCAGAGAGGATATTCGTGAGAGCCTCAAGCAACGGGAAGTGGCAGTGTTGGGAGAATTACCTTTAATGCCAGTTGATGATTTGGATAAAGAAGCAGTGCCGGTGGTCGTTTCTGCTGATTCTCCTTATTTAGAATTTTATGAGAAATTCCGCAGTAATCTGCGCCGGATAGGTGGTAAAAACTTAAAAGTGGTGTTGATTACTAGCACTAGTAGCTTAGAAGGTAAAACGGCAAGTGCTTATAACTTAGGTATAGCTTCTGCCCGTGCTGGCAAAAGAACCTTGATTATCGAAACAGATTTGCGATCGCCTTCCCGTTCAACATCCCTGAAAGTAATTCCTGATCCCGATGCCACAATTGAACCCCTTCGTTATTACGCTAACTTAAGTGAATGTATCCGTTTAGTTCCTGATGTAGAAAATTTATACATTCTTCCAAGTCCTGGCCCTGTGCGCCAATCTGCTGCTATTCTGGAATCTAGCGAAATGCGGCGGCTGATTGAGGATGTCCGCGAACGTTTTGATTTAGTTATTTTAGACACCAGCCCACTCAGTATCTCCAACGATCCTCTTTTAATCCAACCTTACAGTGATGGGATCGTATTAGTGACACGGCCACACTACACACAAGAGAATATGTTAGGTGAAGCTGTTGATCAATTGGTAGAAGCAGAACTGGGGTTGTTAGGAGCAATTATTAATGGTGCTGATATCATTGTTTCTGTACCGGAAGAAGTTGCACAATCATCAACATTTACATCTGAAGTAGAAGAATCAGAAGAAGTTTCAGCAGGTGCTAGCAAAAACTAATATCCCAATAGGGAAATTTCAATGTTGTATGGGCGCTTCACATTCTTACTGGGTAAGTAAGCAAAGGTTAACGCAGAGGTTTGATAGCTAGCAATTTTTTCGCTATGAATTTAGACAGAAAATGCTGTATTTAGTCCTGCCTAAACAACCCAAACACGGGAGCGAGAATTACCCCAAAAACAAAACCCCCGATATGCGCCCAGTAAGCAACTCCACCGGTTTGCACAGTCATATGAGCGGCTGTTTGTAGGGTAGCAAGACCAGATATAACATTCTGCACAAAGAAAAGTCCAATTATCACTAATGCTGGAATTCTGATTGTGGTGATGAAAATCCCCAAAAAAACTAAGGTCATGACTTTAGCGTGGGGAAAGCGAATGATGTACGCACCCAAAACCCCAGAAATTGCACCACTTGCCCCCAAGGAAGGAATCTCAGAATTCATACCAATAAACCATTGGCATAAGGCAGCTAAAGCACCACACGTCAAATAAAAAATTAGATATTTGGCATGACCTAATCGATCTTCAATATTGTTGCCAAAAACCCAGAGGAACAACATATTTGAGATTAAGTGCCACCAACCACCGTGTAAAAATTGCGACGTAAATAATGTTATCCACTCTCCACTCAAATTTGTGGTTAACTCTTGAGGTACTACCGCATATTGACTTAAAAACTGACTCAATTGTGCATTTGACAGGCTCACCTCGTGAAGAAAAACTACAATATTTATGCCAATTAACCCGTAGGTGAAATACGGGGTGATTCGCGTCGGATTTTCGTCGTAGAGGGGAAACACAGGTGTTTTTCCTAAATTATTGGCTAATTGCAATATAGCTTGTACGGCTACCAGTTGCGAAATTTAGGCAATTTCACCTAATTAAATCAAACAGTATAAACAATTCACGGTAATTTTTTGATCTCTGGACAAGAAATTCACCGCTTGGGTTTATGGCGGATGCGTCGCTTGAATCTATTGTGGTGTGGGGAGAAAAGGCATCTGCCGAACTCGATCCCAACTTGACAGTTGAGACTTCAGACAAAAGTATTGTAGGAATAATCAAAAAAAATACGTTGCAATTTGAAAGCGAAGTGTTACAAGTTCAATTAAATAAAAGGAAAAAGTATGATTTTAATTAGTTTTTAACAACAAATTTTAAACCCCGTGAAAATTTGACATCAATACCGCAAAACCAATGCAATTCGCTGATGAATGGATAGTGCTTCATCGTCCACAATTGCAATGTTTCCTCTCCTAGCTAAGACAACTTCTATAATTTCATCAACGGCATCATCCATCACCTCTGTACCACCCGGTTGATCAACTAACTCAAACCTGCCGTCTTCAGTCAAGATTGCTGGTACATGGTAGTTTTTTTCAACCAAAAGCAATTTCCCTCGACCTTCATGTGCTAATCGCCACGTTTCCCCAATCGTAGAAACGACACTTTGAGTACCCATTGCGTCATCTAATGCCTGGAGTGCATCAGCCTGTTGCGCCTCCCGAACGGACTGCATGATTGCCCACACTTGAGGGGTCAGTTCATGAATCGTCGCTTTGTCAAAATTGCCGCTCAGGCTTCCTGCGTAGGCGTAGCCCGCACTCGGCTGCGCTCAGTGACCATCGTAGACATCGCTTGAGTATCTTGCGAAACCTCCTGGAAGAAAGATACTTGCCGATCAACCCCTCCTACAACCAATGGTAGTGACTCATTTTGAGTCTGATAGAGCGTCAATGCACTGTCTACCTGCTGAAAAAATCTGCGATGCCTGTCGTCTCGATAGCTAGAATCAGCGTCATAGGGAAGCGGAGCCGTGGCTCCGGGCCCTGTCATTTGCATTGGGAAGTTTTCATCATCAACTTCCTCAAGGGTTTCTCCTGTTCCAGCTAATAAGCGCGTGGATGCCTGACTTAACAGCAAGACCCAATAGCGCTGGGCCCGATGCATTCCATATACCAAATCTCGTGTCGCGAAGGTTTGATCAATTACAACCCGCGCAGGTACAGGAAAAGGCAGGTAATAAAGCTTGGCAAAGTCATGGCTGATGTATAACGCCAATCCATCCAGCGTGTGGCGATAGTCAATTCGCTTACGAGGGTTTCGAGCCGCTTCAACAACGGTTCCAACTCGTGGTTAGTAAATTCTGTGGCAAGCCGCTTTGTTGCCTCATCTACCAGATTTTTCACCCGAATCGGATCTTGTTTGTTATCTGGTGATGTCCGATGAGTCGACAACAGGATGGAAAGCGCCGGAACATTGCTCAAAAATTGCAACTGCTTAAGAGCCTGACGAGTGATCATGGATATCTCTTATCGATTTTTAGTGGTGACTAAACTGTTTCCAATGTTAAAGACAGAACCACTCGTAATTCCTCTACCCAAAAAAGGAGATTGCATCCGCAGTTTTAGTGTATGAGGACTTACGCAATAACTCTCTGAAACTCTTATTCATTTGTGTCCTTCTCTGACGAGACGCTGCGCGAATGCAGTTCGTTTTTTCATTATTTTGCGTAAGTCCTGAGTATAATTGAGGGGTACTACGATACCATAAAAAATTACTTATACCAAGATTCTTCTTGTGATTTATCGTTAAACAAACCCAATAGAGGGCCGATAATTGCCCCAAAGATAAACCCACCAGCATGGGCCCAGTAGGCAATACCGCCGCTTTCCATACCGATGTTGGTACGTGTTTCGAGACTAGCAAGTCCATAGAAGGCTTGTTCGAGAAACCAGAATCCTAAAAAGAAATATGCCGGGACGCGGAAAGTTGGGAAGAAAAACCCTAAAGGCACTACGCCGAGAACTTCGGCATTGGGAAAGCGGAGGATGTATGCTCCTAGAATACCTGCGATCGCACCACTAGCACCCAAAGATGGAATGCTAGAATCTTGAGCGAAGAACCACTGTGTTAATGCTGCTAAAACACCGCAAGATAAATAAAACAGTAAATATTTGGCATGGCCTAACTTATCTTCAACGTTGTTACCAAAAATCCAAAGAAACAGCATATTACCTGCTAAGTGCAAGAAACCACCATGCAAGAATTGCGAGGTAATCAAAGTTGCCCATTCTGGTACTGGTTGATGTACAGAGATACCACCAAAGCTGAGGGTGAGTTCTCGTGGAACTACAGCCGCAAGGTGTAAAAACCCATTTAATGCTTGTGGAGGAAGACTTGCTTCATAAAGAAAAGCGAGGACGTTGGCAGCAATCAAGCCGTAAGTTACATAAGGCGTGATTTTTGTGGGATTATTATCGCTAATTGGAACCACGAGCGTTTTTTCCTGATTTTAAGACAGCAATTCTACAATACGGAATTTTGTAAGTAGTTTCTTCTACCTCGTGGATGGATCTCGCTTTGAGACTTAAAAACCGAAAGCCAAAAAACCACCATCGACAGTGATACATTGTCCAGTGATGAAAGATGCCGCAGGCATACAAAGAAATGCTACTAAACCCGCTACTTCTTCTGGTTGACCAACTCTTCCCATAGGTGTTTGGGAAAGAACTAATTTGAGAAAATCTTGGTTATCGAGTACAGACTCGGTTAGAGGAGTGCGAATAGCCCAAGGTGCTACGGTATTTACCCTAATATGATCGCCAGCCCATTCAACTGATAGTGATCGCGTCAGTTGATTTATAGCCGCTTTAGTCATACCATAAGGAGCGCCTGTACGGTTCGAGACTAAACCCGCTACAGAACTTATATTCACAATGCTGCTATTTTCCCCATTTTGCAGCAGAGGGTAAAATAAACGGCACATCTCAAAAATTGATATCTGGTTTGTCTGGATGATAAACTGATATTCAGCAGCCGTGTAGTCTACTACTTTTTTGCTGATATTGGTTCCCACATTATTAACCAGGATGTCTAATTTATCCCAGGTTTTACCAACCTGCTCAAAAATGGCTTGTCGCCCCTCAGCAGTTGCAACATCTGCCGTAATTCCATAGGCAGGTAATCCTAATTCTCGCCAGATAATTAGTTGTTGGTCAACATCTTGAGAATTCCGTGCCACAATTATGACTTCTGCACCTAGAGATAAGAACTCATTGGCAACAGCTAGTCCAATGCCTTTGGTAGCACCTGTAATCAGTGCTTTCTTTCCTGTCAGTGTCCAGCGTAGACTTAGCCTGCCGTAGGCATCACTCATTTGTAATTTTGCGGATTTTTTCTTTTCAAGGTATCAGTTTAAGAGTTTATCTTGTAAGTGCCCAATGCGATCGCTTTTTATAGTAATGTAGGCGATCGCAATCCCTAAACCATTTACCGCATCTGATTCCAATTCAATAGCGGATCAAACTCATGTTTTTTTCAAATTCTCTGGAAAATCAACTCCAGCGCTGGAACGAAGCCATTCGCAATCAGCCGAAAAATCCTAATGCTTACGTTCGCCGGGGTATGATTAACTTCCAACTGGCAAAAATTGATGAATCTATTCAAGATTTCGACATAGCAGAGCAATTGGATGCTAGTATTAAACCCTACCTCTGGCAACGTGGATTATCGTATTATTATGCAGAAAGATTTGCTGAGGGTGCTGAACAATTTGAAATAGATTTAACTGTAAACGCTCAAGATGTAGAAGAAACAGTATGGCGATATCTCTGCATAGCTCGTTCGTTAGGTGTTGAAGAGGCACGTAAATCTTTACTAACTGTGAAAAATGACCCTCGACGCATTATGCAGCGCGTATATGATTTGTATGCGGGAGATTGTACACCAGATGATGTTTTAACTGTTGGTCAATCAGAAGGTATAAAAGGAAATTTTTACAGTCATCTTTACTTGGGATTATATTACGAAGTCGAGAATAATATTGGTTTAGCTCAGGAATATATAGTTAAAGCTGCTGATAATTACAAAATTGATGATTATATGTGGTATTTAGCGCAGGTACATCAAAAATTGCGAGGGTGGATATAGTGCTTATAGTGACAGATATGGCCCTCTTCGACGAATGTTTGCTATACCATGCACAATTCCTAACATTGCACCGATGTAAAGTCCAATATGGATTCCCCAAACTAACATAAATCTATTTAATCCAAAATTAGCCTTTCAGGAAGTGTAACTATTTACAACTTCTTCAGAATTTTCACCATTGTATGCGAAGCATCTGTGGAGATAGCATGAAATTCAAAGATTGACTATGTATCATGTCAATTTTCGGTTGCTTCAGTTTCAAACTGCACTTGGCGGTACAAAGGGGCGATCGCCTCAAAAAGAAAACTTGCCAATCGTGCCTCCACAGATAACTTAAGTCACCTAACGTTCCGGTTAAGCAGATGTAAATAACCTTTGCAGCTATATGAAGCATTTGAGTCAGTCTGCTTCATCGACTTGTTAGCTTGTACTAGAAAACTCAGAAGGATTATTTTTCTCGTTCAATTTTTGGTCGATTTCACTAATGAAGCTTTCAACTTTAGTGATAATATCATCAACCATCATGTCAGCAATAATAATTTCTTTGCCCTCTTTTGTCTTTCCATTTCTATGTACTAAATCGTGCCTTATTGATACAGCTTTTTGAATTTCAAGACATCACTATTTCCACATCCGCCGAATTGCTACCCCAACCAACCACTGATGCTCTAGCATTTTATTTCGCAGATGCTTTCTGGCGATCGCCTCCTAGATTTTTCGCAATAATTCTCGAATAGCGATCGCACAATCAGGGAAAGCTAAAGGTGAAATTGTCACATCCTCTGCAAGTATGCTCTCACTGTGATATCCGTCTGGACTAGGGAGACGATACATATACAACTTGCGTCCATTGACATCTAAAATCCAGTACTCAATAATGCCTGATTTAGCATAAGCGTTCGCTTTTACTTCTTGATCGTATTTGAGACTGGAATCAGCTATTTCAATCAGTAAAAACACTTCGGAAGCATTGGGATGGTGATCCTCATAATCTAATGGATTCAGCTTCACCACTGAAATATCTGGTTCTGGTTCCGAGTAATCGTCAAGTTGCACTGGTGACTGGATTCTTAATAAAACTTTGTCAGCCAAACGTTGACGTAATAATCTTTCTGTGCGGGTAATTGCTGATTCGTGAGCAGTACCTTTTGCTGACATTCTGATGATTTGTCCCGCGATTAATTCTAAGCGTTCTTCAGGATGAAAAATTCCCGTTTCCGCCATTTTGTGATATTCTTGAACACTAATTAGGCGAATATTGGTAAGCATAAGATTAACGTTAACGTCCTAGCATTTTATCCCGCAGATGTTTAATGCGATCGCGCAATTTACCCGCCTCTTCAAATTCCAGTTTTTTTGCCGCCTCTTTCATCTGTGCTTCTAACAGAGTAATCAACCCTGGAATTTGTTCTAATGGCAGTTCATCTAGATGTTCATCTACAACTTTCAAATCAGTTGCATTTAATCGCCGAGATACATCTAAAAAAGCCAAAATCGCATTACTTGATTTTTTCACAATTGGTTGTGGTGTAATCCCATGCAGTCGATTATATGCTGTTTGAATACCACGCCGCCTATCTGTTTCATCAATAGCTTTAATCATGCTACCTGTCATATTGTCGGCATACAAAATTGCTTGTCCTTGGACGTGGCGCGCAGCTCTACCAATAGTTTGAATTAAGGAACGCTCGGTTCGCAGAAAACCTTCTTTATCTGCATCCATAATTGCTACTAAGGAAACTTCGGGTAAATCTAAACCTTCCCGCAGCAAGTTCACACCAACCAAAACATCAAATTTTCCCTCGCGCAAGTTCTGCAAAATCTCAATGCGCTCAATAGAAGTAATCTCGGAATGTAAATACCGTACCCTGATACTGCGGTCTTGCAAATATTCGGTTAGATCTTCGGCCATGCGTTTGGTTAATGTGGTAATTAACACTCGCTCATGGCGATCGGCTCTATCTTTAATTTCTCCCAGTAAATCATCAATTTGTCCTTCTGTGGGACGCACAGAAATTTCTGGATCAACTACCCCAGTTGGTCGGATTACTTGCTCAATTACATTCTCTTCAGAAACTTCTATTTCCCAAGTTCCGGGAGTTGCGGAAACAAAAATACACTGATTAACCTTTTGCCAAAATTCTTCAGCTTTTAAAGGACGATTATCAGCAGCGCTAGGAAGCCGAAATCCATGTTCAATTAAAACTTTTTTTCTCGCTTGGTCGCCGTTATACATACCCCGAATTTGGGGTACGGTAACGTGAGATTCATCGATAATTAGTAGCCAATCTTTAGGAAAATAATCAATTAAACATTCTGGTGATTCTCCAGCTTGTCTTCCTGCTAAGTGACGGGAATAGTTCTCAACGCCGTTGCAATAACCGACTTCGCGCAGCATTTCTAGGTCATAGCGTGTACGTTGATCTATGCGTTGCGCTTCTAATAGTTTCCCTGCTTGTTCTAAGTCTAATTTTTGCTGTTTTAATTCTGCTGCAATGTCATTACAAGCTACTTCTAACCGTTCTTCTGGTGTGACAAAGTGACGCGCAGGGTAGACATTCACCGCTTCCAAACTCTTGAGAATTTCACCTGTCACCGGGTCAATGTAGCGAATCGCGTCAATTTCATCACCAAAGAATTCGACGCGAATAATTCGGTCTTCATAAGCTGGGCCAATTTCTAAGACATCACCACGGACGCGAAATTTTCCCCGACCCATTTCGATGTCGTTACGGCTATATTGAACATTTGCCAAATCTCGTAAAATTTGGCGTTGATTTACTTCCATACCTATCTGAAGAGGGATGGCAGCTTTGAGATATTCTGCTGGCATTCCTAAACCGTAGATGCAGCTGATGGAAGCAACGACAATGACATCACGGCGTTCAAAAAGCGATCGCGTCGCTGAGTGCCGTAACATATCTATCTCATCATTAATCGCCGCTGTTTTTTCAATATAAGTATCGGTAACGGGAATATACGCTTCTGGTTGATAATAATCGTAGTAGCTGACAAAATACTCAACTGCGTTGTTGGGGAAGAAATCCCGCAACTCGTTACAAAGCTGTGCAGCCAGGGTTTTGTTATGCGCCAGAACTAAAGTCGGCTTGCCAATTTTCTCAATAACTGCTGCTACCGAAAATGTCTTACCAGTTCCAGTGGCTCCTAGTAAAGTTTGATAACGATTGCCTGATTGGATACTAGCAGTAAGTTGGGCGATCGCTTGTGGTTGATCGCCTGTGGGAATAAAGGGAGCTTGAAGACAAAATTCTGTCATACAGTTTTGCTGAAAATACCCTATCTCATGGTGACGATTTCGCCCTGTATCCATTGTAGCTGGCTTATTAGACTAAAATAAATGGTAATAAGTTTTTACAAAACTTATTAATTAAAATTTACTTATGTATCAGTTTTAAAGATTCTTATATCTATGTGAGGTTTTTTAAGGTTAAACTCTAAAGTATATGGGAAAAAATTTCATCTTTCCTTAATTATTGTAAAATTCAATTAACAAACCAGAGGTCTTCGTTTATGGCTATTAGCAGCGCTGGCAAAGCAATCAGTTCTCGGCAAAACAATGCCAAGTCTTCAGGGGAAACTACAGAGGAAGTTGAAAACCAACAAGACCAGAGCTTGAATGCAGATAAAGTCGAGGAAGTTACTGAACTGCCAGTGGGAGCTTCTGGAACACTCGCCATTTCTGGAATTCGTCCCATAGGCGCTAGCGACTTAGAAGTTGCTGAACACCTTTCAATTGCTGGGGTGCGCCCCGTTAGCATCAGTACCTTAGAAGTAGTTGAAACCTATAACTCAATGGGTATTCGTCCAATTGGTGCTAATACATTCCAAGTTGTTGAAAGTATGAACCTCTCTGGGATTCGTCCAATTGGCTCAAGTTTGTTGGTAATTGATGAAAGCTATTCTACCTTCGGTAATCGTCCAATAGCATCAAATGAGATTGAAAATTCTGAAAGCCTGATGGGTTTTCTAGATTAGACAAAAAAATATACCCATAACTTTATTAACCCAGTTTCGTATAGAAACTGGGTTTTTTATTTAAATAGTCAAAACTAGAAATTACGATATTTGCCCTTGTTCTATGTCTTTTAGCATAGGTAACTAAACTGTTATTGCTTTAATTGACATTCAATCAATAGCCAGAACGCATACTATGACTAGCTTTCTTAATTACGAGTTAAGCATTACGTTAGCGAAGAACGAGCGTCATTATGATTTTTTAATATGTCTTGTGGTGGAAGGCTTTAGCAAAAACTTTAAGCTACTGTGTAAAAGTAATCACAAAAGATTTCAAAGTTAGTTATAGCTTTGAAAGTAATCTTTTACAAAATCAGGAGTACAAAATGAGTATTGAAGATCGCGCTAAAGCTGCTGCTAAAAATGTTGAAGGTAAGGCCCAAGAAGCATTAGGAAATATCACTGGAGATCCAGAAGATAAAGCCAAAGGTAAAGCAAAACAAGCTGAAAGCGAAGTCCGTCACGGGATTGAAGATGTAAAAGATAATGTGAAGAAAAATATTGACTAACAATTCATAATTTTTTTGCAGAAACTCTAGGGATATCAATGGGGTGGATTCCAGTTTTGCAAGAAAATGTGAAGTGTTCGAGATTCATTCAATGCTATATACCTTTCTTCTCACCTTAGCAAGGGTGGAAAGATAAAGGACTAGCTTGATTGGCATAAATTTTGCAGAGGCGTAATTAATTACTCCTCTGCATTACAAAGTAATTTTATTAATTCATAGGAATAACCTATATAAATTCTAATTTTATAAATGTCAGCAATTAGTTTGAACGTACAAATTATTATATCTGTTGTTTAAAGTCTTTTTTCAGGAGGTAAAAAAATGATTCTGCTTCAACAAAGTCGCAAAATATTGGCGACTTTCCTTTTAATTGGAGTATTGATGATAACTACCGCTTGTGGTGGTGGTACTGTGTCACAAGTTGACCGCCCAACAACTCCCTCAGCCATTGGCCGAGATGTAACTTATGCAGAGTTAGAGCGAGGCAATACCCCAGGCGGACAAACCTTTGGTACTTGGGTTGTGCAAACATCTCAAGGATTGGTTCAGGATGCTTATGTTCGTGATAACAACAAATTGGGTGTTGTTGTTTCTTCTAAAGTTCGTCCTAACGAAGTGCGACCATTAGCAAAATCCTTAGTTCAAGGTTTTCATAAGAACTTTCCCAATCAAGACTTAAAGGTTTTGGTTTATGCGCCTGATAAGAAATTGATTTTGACTACTGAATATGACACTCAGACTAATCAAGTTAAGTATAGCTAATTGCTGTGTTTGCAATGAAAACTTGAAGAGAGTTTGAGTAATTGGAATTATGGCTTGGAAATACAGCCATAAAAAGAATTTGACGAAAGAAAGGAGATAAGTAAAGTGGCAACTAGTGAAGAATACAAGCGTCAAATAATGAAAGATTTGGCTCAGGGTGATGTTGAATCTCTGGATGATACTAGAGCCGAGTCAACGGCAGAATATCAAAACTTTGATGATTTTGCTCAACGGACAACACCAGATCAACGTCGGCATTTATTTGGTAAGTCTTTACATCCAGATCGGATTCCAACCAGCCAAATGGAGCCAGAATTACAGAATGCGATCGCACAAATTAAACCCAATGAACGGGATGATGTAGCAAGAGCATTTTTCAAACACTTGAAGGAAAGAAAACTAGACGAGAAGCATCTAGAGCAACAGTTGGGGCTTTCTACACACCACCCCAGCCGCATGACTGCTGATGATGTTAGCAAACTCGCGTCCTTCGCCTATCATAACCACCCCGACATTTTCCGCGAAGTGCTGGCAGAGCAACCAGGGATTATCAAGTTTCTCAGTAATCCTGTAGTAGCAGGGATTCTCGGCATTGCGGCCGCTAAGTGGTTGGGTGGTCGCAAGTAACTTCTGACATTTTAAGTTTGGAGGATGAGTAAGAGATTAGGTGGGTATTACCCACCTTTACTTTTTGCTTATCAAAATCACCCAAATAAGCGATCGCTAAATGGCAATATCTACCACAAGCTTAACTGCGGTAACTTTGCCCTCAAAATCATTCCAAATATCAAAAAACTGTAGTAATATACCACAGGCATTAACTATCTTCAGCTACATCTGATTGTTAGCGCTCTTAAATTTACAATCAATGAGAATATACCGTGAGCCTAACTCTTTATTTCCTCCGTCACGGACAGACAGAATGCAGTCGTAATAATTCCTTTTGCGGTTCCATAGACTCAGAACTTACTCCTGAAGGCTTGGAGATGGCAAAGGCTTTTGCTGACGCATATACTTCTAAGGATTGGACAGCAATATTTTGTAGTCCTATGCGGCGAACTGTATTGACAGCAAAACCTTTGTGTGGAGCAATAAAGATAGAACCACAACTCAGAGATGGTTTAAAGGAAATCAACTATGGTAAGTGGGAAGGAAAAACACCAGAAGTAATTAGTCGTGAATATCACGATGATTATATTCGCTGGTCAGTAGATCCGGCTTGGAATGCTCCTACTGGTGGAGAAATGGCTGTGACAATTGCTTCTCGCGCCTTGCAGGTAATTGAAGAAATTAAACAAAATTACACTAGTGGCAATGTTTTAGTCGTTTCACACAAGGCAACTATCAGAATTATTCTGTGTAGTTTACTGGGGGTTGACGTGGGACGCTTCCGTTTTCGTTTGGGATGCCCTGTGGCTTCGGTGAGTATTGTAGAATTTAGTTCACATGGGCCGTTGTTAAAGGTTTTAGCAGATCATAGTCATTTGAATGAGCAGTTGCGAAATTTACCAGGAACGTAAGAGAAGTTAGGAGTTAGGAGAGACGCGATTAATCGCGTCTGTACAATATTATTTTTACCCTTACTCTACCTGGGTATCTGGCTCAGTGTATTTGCAATAAACATTGATTCCAATTTTTAGAAAATATAACACGACAATTGTTGCGATCGCACCATCAATCGGTATTCCATGCACTGCTGCAACGGCAACCAGGGAGCCAATGATACTATTGAGCAGAGAAGAACTACCAGGGTTATTGGTGTATTCTTTGATTTTGCCCCGTAAACCATCATCACCACAGATTTCCGCGCGGATTTCGTCGAGGGTCAGCTGCAAAATAGATTTTTTGCCCCTACTATAATCTGTTGTGCCGACTTTCTCTTGCCAGAGTGCATCAAAACTCGCTTCTAGATTGCCGTTGTGTTGTTGTAGGGTAGTAAGTGCATGTTGCGCTGGGGTATCGTTTGGCAGAAGTTGCTGAAATTCTTGGATTTCGACAGGCGTTAATTGGGCATTCATATATATTTGACTTAATTATTTATGGAGTATTTGTTAGTTCCTGAATCAACTCTTCAGATGTGATAATTCTGGGAGTAGCAACTGGAAAATCTCTAGGATTACGAGTGATAATAGCATCTAAGTGATTGAGTACTGCACTGCTGTATTGAATAGCGTCTTCAAAATCTCTAAAGTTAGCAGTTAATGCCATGTTGATTGTGGTACTGTCTACTGTTGAGACTTGACAGAAGGTTACAATTCTATTTAAAAGGGATAGAGCAGATGCTCGACCTTTATCTTTCCGAATGATGTAGTAGAGGTCACTAAAAGTAGAAGCAGAAAGATAACCTTCTATTTGTTTTTGATAAATAAATGAGAATACCTGTATAGTATTGCTGTAAAAGGGATGGCGTTCAAGAGCAAAATCCAAAATTATATTAGTGTCTAATAAGACTCTCACAGATTATGTTTCTCCTTCAAATATTCCCATTTGGCTTGGTCAGGGTCAAAATCTGAAGGAGTCGGCTCTGTATTTTCTAGCCACTCTTTCAAAATGGGTATAGAGCATTCCACTATTCTTTTTTGCTTTTCAGACTGGGACTGAATTTGATTTTCTCTAGAACTTTCCAAGGATGGAACTGGTTGCAAAATAATCACTTCTACTGTCCCTGGAGCAATATTTAGAGGTTCATCAATAATTAAGTTACCGGATTCATCAATTGTGGCGTTGAGCTTGTAGGCTTGCATATTGATTTTCCTCATCTATATATAATTAAATAATATTTTAGGCAATTTCACAGATTATAGTTAAAAGACTTTGAGGTGTTGGGTTTCGTCCCTCAACCCAACCTACATTCTACTTACTGGCTGCAAAATAGTACCTGAATCAACGATCGCAGTTATAAGTGAATGTCCTGTCGTCACCAGCATTACAACATTAAGCCTTAAGGTTACGAGATTAAGGCTTAAGGTTATGACATTAAGCCTTAAGGTTACGACATTAAGCCTTAAGGTTAAGCTAATCGGTACTTAAGTTGCATAATAAGAAGATGAAGCCGTTTCAAAGCACCTATGCCGCCACCAGCCAAGAACTTTTTAACACAGGAGCAAGTCAGCAAGCTACAGGAAGCTCTAAAAGAGAGCAACCTACCGCATATTAGGGAAAGAATTCTAATTATTCTTCTGCAAAATGATGGGAAGCCACAACACGAAATTGCAAAATTTTTAGGCTGTTCGCATAGAACAGTGGCATATTGGTGTATGCATGGAGATCCAGATAATTTAGAAACCTTACATAATAAAAGAGAGTACGAACATTGGCGAAAAGCCACTCCTGAATATATTGAACTTTTATTAAAAACTGTTGCTCAAGAACCCTCATCATTAGGTTACGAATTTGGGAAATGGACAGCAGAAAGATTAGCTACTTATTTAACCGAGAAAACAGGTATTGATTTAAGTAGCTCTCAAGTGAGGAGGATATTAAAGCGAAAAAAGTATAGTTATATTTGGGCTAAATATGATCTAAAGGATAAACAAAATCCAGTAGATAGAGCAAAATTTAAAGAAAAACTTACCCAATATTTATTGATTGCACGAGAACAGCCAGAGCGTCTACAGGTATGGTTTTGGGACGAGAGCGGGTTTAGTTTACGTGTAATTCGACGCAAGAATTGGAGTAAAAAAGGAAAACGTAAAAATGTTCCAGGGCAACGGCGTTGTGGTCGGGTTAATGTGATGGGAGCAATCCGAGAATTAGACCGAAAGCGGGTATGCTTTTTCGTGAAAAAAGGTAATGCAGATATTTTTTACGAGCAATTACAACTATTATTTGAATTAATTAAACAGGAGTGGATAAGTAAAGGAAACCTTGGCGAAGATTTTGTAAAATCTGGGCCGAAGATTATTTTAGTTTTAGATAATGCTAGTTTTCATAAACGCAAAGACATTATAGCTAAAATATCTGAAGAGTTCCCAAATTTTGTTTTAGAGTTTTTACCCCCTTACAGCCCTGATTACAATATTATTGAGTTAGTCTGGCACTCATGTAAAGAATATATTGCTCATCGCTTATTTAAATCAGTAGATGAATTAAAATCACTGCTAGATAAGCTTTTGAATCAAGGCGAGTTAGTGATTAAGTGGCATCGCCAAATCAAAAACAAAGGCAATCTCAGCTATATTGCAGCTTGAATGCCGATTAGCTTACGACATTAATCACCAGCATTACAAGATTAAGGCTTAAGGTTATGACATTAAGACTTAACATTACAACTTTTTGACAAAAGCTTATCCGATCGCTCTTTAGGATAGTGCGCTCTGTGCGATCGCAAGCAATGCTTAAATAAAACTTATTTGAGAGGCTGCAAGATCCCCGACTTCTTGAAGAAGTCGGGGATCTGAATCAACTTAGCTCATCCCGCGCTGCCCAAATTGCCTCGCGTACCTCTCCAGCGCACTCTTTACCCGTCGCCTCGCGCCAAATGGTTTGAAACTGGCTTTCGCCTAACTGCTTAAGCATACGGGCTAAATCATTTATACAATAATCAATCCAATTTTTATTATGCTCTCGATCAATAACTAAAACACGAATGTAAATTTTCAAAGCCTCAGCATAATTTTCTTGAGCTTCTAAAATCCTTCCCCATTTGAGTAATGTTAATGAAGCATTAGACCAATCTTGAAAATTACTATAAATTTTATAAGCTGCTTGATAGCATTCAGATGATTTTTGAAAATTTTGTATTTTTTCGTATGCTACACCTATGTTAGAGTATGAATTTCCCGTTTGATGAGGATTATTCAATTCACTATATATATTGATAGCTTTTTGGTAGTAGGCAATTGCTTCATCAAATTTTTCTAGAAAAAATGATATAATTCCAAGTTGATTGCAAATATCAGCTACACGGTAATCATTTTTATTATCTTCTTGAATTTTCAGGGCTTTTTGACAGTAGAGAATTGCTTGACTGAAGTTTCCTTGGTCACTTTCTACAAGACCTAAACTGTAATAAACATTAGCTGCTTTTTCTAAATCGCCTAAATCAATTCTAATTTTGAGAGCTTTGGTTAAATACTTAATTGCTTCTTGAAAGTTGTTTTTTTCAATTGCAATCAAACCTAGTTCATAGTAATCGCCAGAAGCAAAATACAAATTACCATAATCTTCATGTATCTTGCAGGATTTTTGATAATAATCACTAGCAGAATTTAAATCTTTTTGCTCATAATAAATAACACCTAAGTTGTGATAGATTATAGCAAGATTTTGCCGATTTCTAGTAGTATCTAATATCTTCAGCGAATGATTATAAAATTCTACTGCCTTTGAAAATTCTCTTTTTGATTGGGCTATCAAAGCAAGTTCATGATATTGAATAGAAATTATTTGTGTCATAAATGGATCATTTAAACCTATGATTTCATCAAGAATTTCTTGACGAACAACTGCTGCTGCATCTAAATCACCGTTATCACATGCTTCATTTGCATCTTTACCGCGTAAATACATCCAGAAATCCAAAGCATCTTTACCCTTTGCTTTTGCATCTGCCAAGTGAATGCCAACTTGCTTCAGCACCCTTTGTCGCAATGACTTGAATTCAGGTTTGCGCCCAATGCGCTGATACACTTCTCCCAAAGCTTGCAGAATTGCTTGTGCTTTAGCCCATTCTTTGTGCTGTTCGGCTAGGCGCAAGTTTTGTAACAGATTTGGTTCTTCCATTCGCAGCACAAATGTTGCCAGTTTTGCGTTGCTGATGAGTTTTCCATAGTATTTATCTGCTAAATAAGCGTAGAAAATCAGCAACTTTTTTTCGAGTTTGTTAATCACCTCCTGGGAAGCCATTGTATTTAACTGCTGACGCAAATACCAAGGTAGTGCTGGGTGAATTTTGTAGATAGTCTCATAACCAAAATATTCCAAAATACCTGCGGTAGCAGCTTCATTCAGAATTCTAATCCAATCTTGTTTTTGTAAGTTCTCTCCAAACACTGCTCGATAAGCTTGTCCATAATAACCATCAGGACTTTCTGAAAAACTATGCAGCCAATCTGCATCAACCAGATCGCAAAACAGCGCCAAAAATGGTAAATGTTGGCGTGTACGTTCCGACAACTTCGCAAAAGAATAATCCAAGGACACAGTGAGAGATTTTTCTCTCCCTTCTTCCTCTTGTCCCCTAAAAGTATCCAACCCCTGCCGCAGTGCCTCAATTAACTGCACAGGTGTCTGCATCTTTAAATGCGGCAACACCACCCGCAAAGACAACGGATGTCCCCCCAACAAATTCAACAATTCCAAATACTCTGCTGGCAGGTTCTTTCTCTCCACACCCACTGTTTGCAGAATCTTCGCGGCTAACTCTTGGGCATCCGCTTGAGACAACCCCCGCAAGTTGATTAAACTATAACCACAATCAAGCCAAGGTTCTTCGCGGCGACTGGTAATTAATACCCAAGATTTACCACCCCGCAATTCCTTAAGAAACCGCTTCAGCTTGTTTCTCTCTTCCCTACTCAATAATGGTTCATTCCCCGTAGGGAAACCGTTGACAGGTTCAAAGTTATCCCAAATCAACAAGCAAGGATTAGTTTGCAAATATTCCCGCACCACATCCTCTTGCTTATCTGGCATCATTTGGGAAAATCTCTCACCTCCTAACGCCCTACCAATTTGGTTAATTAGCTGACTTAACCCCGCACCCTGTTCAAAAGAGGTGAAGAATATACCGCCTGTACGTCCTTGAGTGTCATCCAACCACCGGGCGAAACCTGCGACTAACTCAGTCTTACCAACGCCGCCCATTCCCTGCACCAAAACCACATGATTTTGTCGAAATGCTCTCTCTAAACGCAAAATCTCATAATCCCGCCCAATAAAACCATAAGCACTTTCATCAGGTAAACCTACAGCTTTGCTGCTTTCTGGAGTATTGTCTGTTTGCGCCATCAAATCGGCAAAACTGGGTGCTGTCTTTTTAGGAACAAAAGGCGTGTAGGGTTCCTGCTGATACAACACTGGCACAAGCCAATCTTGTAAAGGTAAATTTCCTTTGGGACTGGGGCGCATTTTGTCAATAGACATGGACTTTCGCCCTGCTGCAACTGCTGTGGCGATACACTCTCCCCTGACTAATTCCCCATACAACCGCCCAATAAAGTGTTCTGCACCTTTGGCGTAAACTGAATACGCCATCGCTACCACGCCCTTAGCCCCCAATTTCACCAACTGTCCCGCCACTGAAGAAAAAGCTTCTTCGCCTACTTGTCCAGACTTGCAAGCATTCAGCACAAAAATTGGTACGCGACAATCTGTTAAATATTGGGCAATTTCTCTAGCACTGACAGCTTGCTCATTTCCCTGTTCATCCTCAAAGACTAAAACTCCCTGAGTCTGGCTGTCAAAATTACCATGTCCATCAAAATGGACGATATGATAAAAACCCTTATTTGCTTGCAGTTCCGCTTCAAACTCTTTCAAGCTAGGGGGACGCAATACCTTAAGATTGACTCGCTGACGTATGGGTTGCAGCGCCGCCAGCAGTGGACGGGCAATGGTTTTAAACCCTACGTCTTGCTGATCGTAAGGACGCGCAATAACTAGTAAAATATTCAGTTGGTCATCGGGCATTGCTGGCAATGGTGCTTTTACGCCCTGACTGCTGAGACTGCGATACATCCCCGCCAGTGAAGGTGCAAGAAATTGATAATCGGGGGAATATAGCAACTCCCAAGGCAAATTCAGCACGTTGGCGTTATCGGAAATGATGCCCAGTTCACAGTTATCAAGTCCTTCCCGTGTAGCTTCTTGAAAAAACTCTCTTCCTTTCTCTGTACTGCGAAATACTAGCTCAAATAAATGTTGTCCCCAATGCTGTAATTTTTGTTCAATTTTTACAGCGTTATCTGGAAAAATACCGTAAGGAAACTTTAGATAATTTTCTAAATACCAGCGCAACTCAGCTGCGTTTTCTTCACCGAAGGGTTGCTGGAAGGCGACTTCTGACGCAAAACGAGGACTTTCATATCCGCGTTGCCAAGAAAGTTGGATTTTGTCGTCTTGATGCGTAATCCGCAACCAATTCTGCGCCATAGCTACTGCCAATACTAGTTAATGTGATGCTACCTTATCTTAGTGATTCACGCAGAGGTTAGGTGATTACGCAAATTAAATCAGCAAATTTGCGTCAAATCGTGGCGAATTGAGGATTTAAATTTAAACGCAAAGGGGCGCAGAGGTAAGCGCAGAGGAACGCAGAGAATTAGCTACGAATTAATGAAATTTTGTACTAAGCTTTTTATTCAGTACAGATACAGCGATAATTTACTCAAATCATCACCGAGTTATTTCATGCTGCCAGTTATTGAAAGCATTTTATTACGTCAAATGGCTTCGGGCGATCGCCTATACTTACAAATATACAAATTCATCGGCGCTAAACCTGGTAAAAAGGTATACATTCAATCTAATCTGCACGGTGCAGAAATCGCTGGTAATGCCGTTATTCACCAGCTAATTGAGTTTTTATTAACAATAAATGATACAAATTTAGCTGGAGAAATTTGGTTAGTTCCCGTTTGTAATCCAATGGGGACGAATGAACGCGCTCATCATTTTTCCCCTGGACGATATTGCATTTACGAAGCCAAAGACTGGAATCGGATATTTTGGGACTACGAGAAAGAAGCTGATGATTTAGTAGCTTTTACTAAATCTCAACTTCATAGTGATCCAGAGGTCGTTCGACAAGATTATCTAACTATAATTAAGCAAAACTTTGCGAAAGTTTTAGAAAAAATTAATTCTTCTAATGGTGTTCCCTACACTGAGCTTTTTGCCTACAAGCTACAAAAATTGAGTTTAGATGCAGACTACTTAATTGATTTACATAGTTCTACAAATCAAGCATTAGACTATATTTATTACTTCCAAAATCGAGAAGACAGTGCCAAATACTTTCTACTCGATTTCGGAATCTTACTTGATAAATATGATGGTGATGCTTTTGATGAAGCTTTTATCAAACCTTGGTTAGCACTAGAAGCTTGTTTTAAAGAATTTGGTAGAGAAATCAAGTTTGATGTGGAAGCTTGGACACTGGAATTAGGCTCAGGAATGCAAATAAACCCTGATTCAGTCGCCAAAGGTATACGGGGTGTGAAAAACTATTTAATGCAAAAAGGTGTACTACAAATTCCTGATTTATCAGATGAGACAAAAACTCATAAGATGACTTTCGCATCTAGCAGCAACCGGAAAAAATATTATGCGATCGCAGGTGGTATGATTCAATCTAGAATAGCATTAGGTAGCAAAGTCAAAACTGGAGACAAGCTGTATCAAATTCTCAGCTTTAATAAAGAAGGTCAACTACCTAGTGTAATTGATGTCTGCGCTCAACATGATGGATTAGTTTATGATGTCGCAACCAATCAAGCTGTAAATGAAGGCGAGTTTGTTTTGGGAATTGTTAGTTAGGACATGGGGCATTGGGCATAGATATTCATGTAATTTTCATCACATACTAAACATGAAAATTTCTTTCCTTAAATCATCACAAAGACGCGATAAATCGCCGTCTCTACAAAAGACTAATTATTGTAGAGACGGCGATTCATCGCGTCTCTTGCCAGAATCGAAGAGTATTGAGTTTAATCTCCCAAATAAATACCCATACCACGGGCGGTTTTAACTAAAGTACCATTGGGATCAACGGCACTATATTGAGCGATCGCTTCTGTAATTGGTACACTTAATACTTGGCGATTTTGCCATGTCACCATGCGATCGTATTTACCCTCTGCAATGAGATTAACGGCTGCAACACCAAAAGCAGTTGCAACTAATCTATCTAGTGGTGAAGCAGTTCCACCCCGTTGAATGTGTCCTAAAACTGTAACTCGCGTTTCTACACCGATGTGTTCAATAATTTTATCTGCCAAATATTCGCCAATTCCACCGTATCGAGATTGACCTAAGCGATTTGTAATGGTCACATTTTCCCCATCGTGGGTACGAACCGCTTCAGAAACAATAATCAAACAATAGTTTTTGCCTTTCTCTTGGCGTTCTTTAATTTTGTGGCAAATATGCTCAACGGTGTAAGGAATTTCGGGAATTAAAATTACATTTGCTCCTCCCGCAATTCCCGCAGCTATAGCTATGTGTCCAGCATCACGCCCCATTACTTCCAAAATCATGACTCGGCTATGACTTGCAGCGGTAAAATGTAACCTATCTAATGCTTCTGTGGCAATATTGACTGCTGTATCAAAACCAATAGCGTGTTCAGTAACGCCAATATCGTTATCAATGGTTTTGGGAATACCTACTAAATTAATCCCACCTTGTTGGGCGAGACGGCGGAGAATTGCCAAACTACCATCGCCGCCAATACCAATCAAAGCGTCTAAACCTAGCTCATGATAACCTGCAATGATTTCTTCGGAGCGATCGCATAAACTCCCATCCGCCATTGGAAAAGCAAAGGGGTCGCCTTTATTGGTTGTCCCCAACATTGTGCCACCCGCAGTTAATAGCGAGTCAACTTGATCAACTTCCAGCTTGGTGAATTGTGGTGGACGCGCCATTAATCCTAGAGTCGCTTGACGAATTCCCAAAACCTCCCAGCCGTAAGTATCCACAGCACAATTTACTACAGCCCTAATCACAGCATTTAAGCCAGAACAATCACCTCCACTGGTAAGAATTCCAATGCGTTTGGGTTCTTCCATATTTTTTATTGACATTTTGATCCAGATATATTGAGTAGTCGATGAAACTTAAGCCAAAATTAGCAACAGATTAAACCTAAGTTAATGCGCTCCTTATAATGCCAAAGTAATTTTATGTTTGTTTTGTATCTAAAAACAAAACAAAGTTATCTTAGCTGTAAAATATAGGTGTAGAGCCAGTAGTAGATTAAACCTCGGCAAAAGCAATCCCTAAAAATGCCAGGGGAATTTTATGCTTGTTTTGTGTCTAAGAAAAAACCAAGTTATCCCAGCTGTAAAATATGAGGGTGGAGCCAAAGGTGACTAGTATTGATAATTACAACTTCTCTTTTTCAGGAGAAGTAACAATCCCACAGGCTCCTCCTGATTTTAAATCAGGTTTTATCGGCATTGTTGGTCGTCCGAATGTCGGTAAATCTACTTTGATGAATCAATTAGTAGGGCAAAAAATAGCCATTACTTCACCAATAGCGCAAACTACACGTAACCGCTTGCGGGGCATTTTAACTACACCAGAGGCGCAGTTAATATTTGTAGATACGCCAGGAATTCATAAGCCCCATCATCAATTGGGCGAAGTATTGGTGCAAAATGCCAAAATTGCCATTGAATCGGTAGATGTAGTCCTATTTGTGGTAGATGGAGCAGTCGCTTGTGGATCGGGCGATCGCTATATTGCCGAATTGCTCAGTCGCAGCAAAACACCAGTGATTTTGGGCTTGAACAAAACCGACCAACAACCACCCGATTCTCAGTTTCTAGATGATAGTTACGCCCAAATGGCCCAGTCCCATGAATGGGAAATTGTGAAATTTTCTGCCAAGACGAGTGTAGGATTACCGCAACTTCAAGAATTATTAATTGAACATTTAGAAATTGGGCCGTTATATTACCCGCCAGACTTGGTAACTGACCAGCCAGAACGCTTTATTATGGGTGAATTAATCCGAGAACAAATTTTATTATTGACTCGTGAAGAAGTACCCCATTCAGTAGCGATCGCCATTGACCTAGTAGAAGAAACTCCCAGCATTACTCGTGTGCTTGCTACCATCAACGTTGAGCGTGATTCTCAAAAAGGCATACTCATTGGCAAAGGCGGAGCGATGCTTAAAGCAATTGGTAGTGAAGCCCGCGAACAAATCCAAAAGTTAATCGCTGGCAAAGTTTACCTCGAATTGTTTGTCAAAGTTCAACCAAAATGGCGACAGTCGCGAATTAGTTTAGCAGAGTTAGGCTATCGCGTGGAAGAATAAATTAGTCATTGGTCATTAGTCATTGGTCACTTGTACTGAGTTTCGACTGCGCGGAAATCGAGCGAAGTTGAGATTCAACTACCGCGTAGTCGTAAAGCCTGCGGCATAGCTACGCTTAGGGCACAGCCTCTCCAAGAGTTGTATTGGTTAAAAAGGCAAAGGATAAATGACTAATGACTAATGACAAAGGACTAATGACTCTTAATAAATAAATAATGTCTTTAGATATTCGCTATCCCTTAAATTTACCAGCCAATGCTCCGCCGTTGCGCGTGTTAATTGTCGAAGACGATCCGATGATGCAACTGGGATTAGAGCAATCGTTAATGGCTCATCCTCAGTTGGAGATAGTTGGACAAGCAGAAGATGGTTATTTAGGAGTTCAAGCAGCACTGCAACTCAAACCTGATTTAGTGGTTATGGATATTGGCTTGCCGCGATTGGATGGCATTGCAGCGACACAGCAAATTAAGGCGGCTTTGCCAGCAACTCATGTGGTGATGCTGACATCTCATCAAACGGAGACAGAAATTATTGCAGCGCTATCTAGTGGTGCAGATGCGTATTGTATTAAAGGTGCAAGTGTGGAACGATTGTTAAGTGCGATCGCAGCCGCAGTTGATGGTGCAGCCTATCTCGATCCCCAAATTGCGCGGCGAGTAATTGATAATCTCAAACCGCCTACACCTACCAGTAACAATGCCAACTTATCTGGACGCGAGTTAGAAGTGTTGAAACTTATGGTAGACGGCTTGAGTAACCCGGAGATTGCCGAAAAACTTTATCTAAGTCCCAACACTATCAAAACTCACGTCCGAGGGATTATGAATAAATTAGCAGTAGACGATCGCGTGCAAGCAGCAGTTGTGGCACTGCGTTCTGGGTTGGTTTGATTGAATATAAAGCAAATGCAGCAAAATACAGAGACAAACCTCAGCAAAAGGTAAGATTACTAGTGTATCGAAACTTAACAATGAATTTCTCACTTTCTGCCCCACAAGCCCCGAAGAATGGCGAAAATGGTTAGAGAAAAATCATCAGCAGCAAACAAAAACCCATCGGTAAGATAACAAAGCCTACGTAATTCTTTGATAACCTGTTTTTTCAACCGTAGGCGTAGCCCGCACTTCTCTACGAAATGCTTCCCTCTAAGCGTAGCTATGCCGCAGGCTTTACGATTTTACTCAGTGACCATCGTAGACATCGCTCTTTAACGTAAACAATATTACCTGAATAACTTTGGTGCCTGTTATTTTTGAGTTATAACAATCGCCACAATTTTTAGTCTCATCTATAAGTAGAGACGTACATATATATGTACGCCTCTCTAGCCGATTCATTTGTTGCCAAAATTTCTGAAAAATGGTCTTACCTTAATCGATTTTAGTTAAAAAGAGTTTGAGAATTGATTAGGGTCTAGACTATCTGGAAATAGTAAAATTTCCTTGCCTTCTAAATTTGCCTTTTGGTGAAGCAAAATTGCCTTTTCCAAAGAACAATATTTAATTGGAACCCATCTGTCGCTATAAAAGTAGACAGTTACTCGGCTCATTGCATACTCTTTCAACGGCAATGGAAGAGACCAGGACGAGTCCACAGTTTGAACCTTACCTCTTGAGTCCATGCTTTGAACCTCAATTACTAAGTATATATACTTTCACTCATCAGGATGATTTAAAGTAACTGTCATAAGTAATAAGAATCTGCTTTGAAACTGAATCTTTAGGTAAAAGTTAGAATAATTAGAATTAACCTAAAGATATGCTAGAAGTCAGTTTAAACTTATCATTTTTAGGTTAGATGCTCACAGGTTCAAAGGCTTATTCACAAGTATCTGAGGTAGATGAACACATTTCCAAGACTCGTTCACGAGTATCAAAGACTCATCTGACCAATTAAGTGTAGTGGTATTAATGTTGATGCACTCGCTCCAGTAACCATAACGAAGCAACAGTGCCTACAAAGTGAGCAGCAATCCCAGTGATGTCTGCCACAACCACAAAAACATCCATCGGTCGAATAATGTTGTAGGGATTGGTGATTGCTACTCCTGGAGGTTGGGATATAGATTTTGCCACTAGCACGAACACGGTTGAACCAGCACCTAAGAGAGTTAATAATATTCCTACTAAACCCACAATTATCCCCAGTCGGAGGATTTTAGTTGTATTTGGCTTACTGGGATGCAAAGCTGGATTGGAATTTTCTAAAGCTTTGCCTATGTGAGTGTAACGAAAGTTCCAATAGAGACTGAATAACAATAGTACAATTCCGCAGACAGCCCAAAATATGCCAATTCCAAGACCAGCATTCTGTTGCTGAACAAATTCACGACCAGTCAAAGCAAACAACAAAGCTAAGACAGAAACCACTCCAATTGACAATTGTGCCCAGAAAGTAATCCAGCCTGTAAGACGAATAGTATTACCGATTCCTCGTGTTTCTGGTGGTAGCGATCGCGCTTCTGATTCAGTTTGCATATAAATTACCATTAAATTTAATTGCCTTATGCCCCTATTGCCAAGAATATTTCCTCAGTTCGCCTCATACCCCCACCCCTAGACATAATCACCTCAAAATCTTGGGGAATAAAATCTTAATGGGCATGGGGCATTGGGAATTGGGCATCGATAAGAGAGAAGAGATAAGGGGGACAAGGAAGAGGGGGGAGACTTGGGAGAGACTTGTTGAATAATTCTCCCTTTATCCCCCTTGTCCTCCTTGTCCCCCTCATCTCCCCTTCTGCTCCCTACCCCCTGCCTCTTCGCGATGCCCATAATTTAAAATCCTGCCAAACGATGTAAAGGTTTCAAACTCAGGGACGATGAAGAATTAGCAATTAAATTGACAAAATTACACTATAAAGAGTGATATTAAGCGATAGATAGCGCTTGCAAAGGACTAACGGGCATGATTAAATCTTGGATGGTGATTGGGGGCGTGGCTTTCTTGGTTGCTTTAGCCGCTAACGTGATTACGCCTAGCGATCGCCAATGGTTCAAGCGCTTACAACGACCAAGATGGCTAACTTTTGAGGGTGCGATTCCAATTATCTGGACTGTAATATTTATTTGCGGTGCTTGGTCGGCTTATATTATCTGGGAAAAAGATCCAGGAAGCACCTCAACCTGGTTAATCATGGGTTTATATCTACTGTTAGAAATAATTACTATCGCCTATACGCCTGTAATGTTTAGGCTTCGCAGTCTAAAAGTGGGAACAATTCTTGGTGGCACAGGTTTTATCATTTGTGCTTTCTTAATACTTGCAGTCTTAAGTATTTCTGGTTGGGCAGCATTGCTACTAGTTCCTTATATCCTGTGGAGTCCCATTGGTACTTATACCACTTGGCAGATGACCGCTCTCAATCCTCAAGATGCCTAAGATTCGCACCAACGAATGATTCAACATATTCTCTAAATTGTCAAACTTGCAGTGTATGACTTGACAAAATACACAAAGCAAAAGGTAATTATGATTCCATCTTGGATAATAATTGGGGCTGTAACTTTCTTCATCGCCCTTGGAAGTTTCTTGATTACGCCACGTGATGTTAAATGGTTTGCAAACTTAAGTCGCCCTCGCTGGCTAGTTTTTGAGCCATTGATTCCGATCATCTGGACTGTGATTTTTATTTGCGGTGCAACTTCAGCTTATATTGTCTGGGAAAAAAATCCCGGAAGCCCAATTACTTGGTTAATAATGGCTTTTTACCTTTTGGTGGAAATTATTACCGTTGCCTACATACCTATAATGCTGAGGTTTCGCAGTCTCAAAGCTGGGGAAATTCTTGGGCTAGTTGGTTTGATTTCAGGTGTTGTCCTTGCAATCTGCGTTTTGCCGATTTCTCTAATGGCGGCGCTGTTACTCCTTCCTTATCTAATTTGGACTCCTATTGGTACTTACACTACCGACGAGTTAAAAGAGTTAAATCCTCAAGATGCATAACGCATCTATGCAATACGGCCATAACGTGCCGTGGCAGGATTGGCTGGATTAGATTGATTATTCAGCCAAGCCCACATTTGATCGCCAACAGAAAAATGCCACCACTCTCTGGGATTGCGTTGAAACCCTGCTTTTAACATTACATCTTGCAATAGCTGGCGGTGAGCCTGATAGTTTTGTGCTTCTGGGTCGTCATTATTGGCATAATAATCGGGATGCGATCGCTCTGACATTTCATCAATCGGCGAACCCATATTTACTATTTGCCCAGTATCATCTACTAGTGTCACATCCACCGCCGCACCCGTACTGTGAGGAGGCGGAGTTTTTTCATCCAAACTCGGTGCAGCCCAAATTGCATAAACCGCTTCCCAAACTTCTTGACGTTGGTTTGGGGATAACTCCACGTTAGTTAATCCCCTATCCTGCACTGCTTGAGTGAAGCTGTAATCTACCATAAACTGCTGAACTGCGATCGGGCGATAAGCATCAAAAATTTGGATACGCCAGTGAGGATGCAGAACATCAAGATAATTTTGCGCTTGGATTAAATTTTCAATAACGCTTTGACGCAGATAATAAGGGGAATGTTCGCCATAAGGCGCACCTAATTTTTCATAAGGATGGGGAGATTCCACTGCAAACAATTCTAAAGGAATCGCTATTAGCGGTTCACCACACTCAAAAATTGGGATTTGATGATAAGGCCTCATGTAAATCATTCGTAATTCATAATTTGTAATTATCACCCCAAGCTGTGCATTAGGAATAATTTATTTCTGTACACTAATAAATTTACCTTTCTTCTACCTTCAATTACGAATTATTAAATGCTCAATCAAAATCAAACACCTTTATTAGATGCCTTAAAAGCCAATGCAGCAAGACCTCATGCACCTTTTTACACCCCAGGACATAAACTAGGTAAGGGAATTTCTCAACCCTTAGCTGACTTACTTGGCAAAGCTGTCTTTCGCGCTGATTTAACCGAATTAGCAGATTTAGATAATCTCTTTGCGCCCCAAGGAGTTATTCAAGAAGCGCAACAACTTGCGGCTGAAGCATTTGGCGCTTCGCAAACATGGTTCCTTGTCAATGGTTCTACCTGTGGGATTGAAGCAGCAATTCTCGCTATCTGTGGCACAGGCGATAAAATTATTCTGCCTCGCAATGTGCATTCTTCGGCGATCGCAGGTTTAATTCTCTCTGGTGCAATACCCATTTTTCTCAATCCTGAATACGATCCAGTTTTAGATATTGCTCACAGCATCACGCCCAATGCTGTACAGTCTGCACTCCAACAACATCCTGACGCTAAAGCAGTGTTGACAGTTTATCCAACATATTACGGCGTTTGTGGAGATTTGAGTGCGATCGCCAATATCACCCATCAATACAATATCCCTTTACTTGTAGATGAGGCACACGGCGCACACTTTGCCTTTCATCCAGAATTACCCACTCCAGCTTTAACCGCAGGTGCTGATTTAACTGTACAATCCATCCACAAAGTACTCGGTGCAATGACACAGGCATCGATGCTGCATATTCAAGGTAACAGGATAGATTGCGATCGCATTAGTAAAGCTTTGCAACTTGTACAATCTACCAGTCCTAGCTATTTACTTTTAGCTTCTTTAGATGCAGCCCGTCAGCAAATGGTACTCCACGGAAAAAAGCTGATGTCTCGCACTTTGCAACTTGCCAATGAAGCGAGAACAAAAATAAGTCAAATTCCTGGATTATCTGTCTTACAGATTCTTAGCCCCCCTCCTTATCAAGGGGGGTTGGGGGGATCTCCCGATTTTGTGGCTTTAGACGAAACGCGATTAACAGTAACCGTTTCTGGTTTAGGCTTAACCGGATTTGAAGCAGAGGAAATTCTGGATGAAAAATTTGCTGTCACTGCTGAATTCGCCTCACTGCAACACCTCACCTTGATCATTAGTTTGGGCAACACTACAGCCGATATTGAGCAATTAGTGCAAGGTTTTACCACTCTTGCCAAAGAATATCGCCGAAACAACTTGACTCTTACCAATCCTGATGGGCAAAATCTTTTAACTACACAGGCTCATACTTTACATTTTTCTCCCCGTGAAGCCTTTTTTGCCATCAGTGAAACATTGCCTTTAGCACAAACAAGCGATCGCATCTGTGCCGAAATCGTCTGTCCCTATCCCCCAGGAATTCCTGTGTTAATGCCGGGAGAAATCATTACTAAACCAGTACTTGATTACTTACAAAAAATCCAAGTCATGGGGGGATTTATTAGTGGTTGCACTGACACTAGCTTCAAAAGCTTAAAAGTTTTAAAGTAACATCCAAACTCCTAAATTATTGTTGATTAATTTTTAATTAATGCGTCAACAGTAAATATGCTTATAAAGAAGTTTTAAGCAAAAATACACAGTAATTTTACAGCTATGAAACTTCTATGAAAATAGCTAGCAGACTAATGTCATCTTTGATTTATCTCTATAGGATCATATTGATGATTAATAAACCAAAAAATGAAATCAAAAATCTATTATGTTTGGGGATTAGTAGCAGCCCCGATTGTAGTCACTTTAGCGCTGAGTTTCTCGGCTAGAGCGAATGCAGTTGAATTAGGCGCTGCCTCTGATTACAATGTATTTGTTTTGGGAGATATCACTCAAAAATATACAGATATTGAAGGAAAACTTGCTGCTGGTGGTAACGTTAATTTCGTCGGCGGACTTGGAAGCAGACTTTCTGGCAATAGCGGCAACGTAGTAGTAGCTGGACAAAACTTAACTCTAAGCAACGGTCAAGTTTACCACGGTAACGCTGTCTATGGAGGCAGCGCCAATGTGTCTAGCAATGTGGGATTTCCCCAAGGAACTCTTACCAAAGCTAACCCCATTGACTTCAATGAAGCAGGGAAAGAACTGCGAGGGCTATCTCAATATTTGGCAACCTTAACTCCTACTGGTAAAACAACAGTTCAATCTTGGGGGGCTATTAACCTTAGTGGTAGTGGTACTGCCTTCAATGTTTTTAATCTTGCTGGCTCAGATGTCTCCAAGACAAACTATTTTGAAATTAAGGGGGACGCAAATTCGACTATTGTTGTCAATATCAGCGGTAAGGATGTGTCGCTACAAAACTTTGCTTTCAATATCCTGGGCACAGATAAACAAAAGGTGATTTACAACTTCTATGAAGCGACAAACATAAATGCCAGTGGGATTAGCATACTAGGTAGTATTCTTGCTCCTTTGGCTAATTTCAATTTCAATAATGGTCAAGTTAACGGCAACGTAGTAGTAGCTTCTTTGACAGGAAATGGCGAATCTCACAACTATCTGTTTAATGGCGATCTACCAGATGTCCCAACTAAGTACTACACTCCGCCTAAGCCTCCCACCCATACTCAGGTTCCAGAACCAGCAAATCTTCCAGGTTTAGGATTAGTTACTGTAGCATTTGGTTTATTTCGCTACAAACGCAATCAAGCAGCTTGTCTAAAATAATCAGAAATTTTTGGCAGCATGGCGCATGACGCGAACTTGTTTAGAGATTTTCGCTCATGCGCTATTTCCTTGCTCCCTACCTTCTACAATAAGGATAGACTTTATTGAGATTTGTATAGTTGGGGAAAAGCTGTCATGGCTCCCGCCGTTTTAATTCAGAATCTGCAAAAACGTTACGGTACAGTGGTTGCCGTTGAGGATGTCTCCTTTCAGGTAGAGCCGGGAGAAATCTTTGGTTTACTTGGCCCCAACGGTGCTGGAAAAACTACTACCTTACGTGCCTTGTGTACGCTGACCACACCGGATGCTGGCAAAATCGAAGTATCTGGCATCTCTGTGTTAGATAATCCCAGAGTGGCAAGACAACGACTAGGCTATGTTGCTCAGGAAGTAGCTATAGATAAGGTGCTAACTGGAAAAGAACTGCTGCAATTGCAAGCAGCACTTTATCATCTGCCACGTGCAGTAGCCAAACAGCGCATTGAGACAGTATTAGATTTACTCGGTTTGCAAGAATACGCCAATAAAAAGACAGGAACCTATTCTGGCGGTTTACGCAAGCGCCTAGACTTAGCTGCTGGATTGCTCCATGCACCAGATGTTTTGGTATTGGATGAGCCAACTGTGGGACTTGATATAGAAACCCGCTTTGTGGTATGGGATTTCCTCAGAAAATTACGCGCCTCTGGGACGACGGTAGTAATTACCAGCCATTATTTAGAAGAGATTGATGCTTTAGCAGATCGCGTGGCAATTATAGATCGCGGCGTGGTAATTGCCTCTGGCACACCTTCACAATTAAAAGATCAAGTCGGGGGCGATCGCATCACCTTGCGAATCCGCGAGTTTTCCCCCATTGAGGAAGCAGAAATTGCCAAAAACCTCTTGCAAACTTTGCCCTTTGTGCAAGAAGCCATCATCAACAGCGCTCAAGGTAATTCCCTCAACTTAGTGGTGACACCTCAAAACGATGTTCTTATTAACATACAGCAAGCGTTAAATACTGCTGGATTGCCCATATTTGGCATTGCCCAATCTCGCCCCAGCCTCGATGACGTTTACCTCGCCGCTACAGGACGTACCCTAATGGATGCAGAACTTGCAGCCGTTGCCACCCGCGATCCTAAAGCTGAGAAAAAGCAGCTTATGAGATAGGGGCATGGGGGAGGGGAGAAGGGAGCAGGGGGCAGGGGGCAGGGGAGTAAAGGAGGTAACAAATCATGCCCAATTCCCAATCCCCAATTCCTAATCCCCAATTCCCAAGCCCCAATTCCCAATTCCCAATTCCCAATCCCCAATTCCCAAATTATGAGCGTTACTCCTAAATCTGATATCAATTGGCAGCCGATAACATTGCCACAAGCAGATGTTAATCCTGCACCTAACTTTTTCGCTGAATTGATACAAGAGACATTGGCTTTAACTCGTCGCTTGTTTATTCAGTTGCAACGCCGTCCCTCATCTTTAGTTGCCGGAATTATTCAGCCAGTTATGTGGTTGATACTGTTTGGTGCTTTGTTCCAAAATGCCCCCAAAGGTATATTTGGCAATACAACAAATTACGGACAATTTTTGGCTGCTGGCATCATTGTGTTTACCGCCTTTGCCGGAGCGCTGAATGCTGGTTTGCCCGTAATGTTTGACCGCGAGTTCGGCTTTTTGAATCGTTTGCTGGTAGCACCGTTAGCATCGCGGTTTTCTATAGTCTTTGCTTCGGCAATCTTCATCATCAGCCAAAGTTTGCTGCAAGCAGCCGTGATTGTAGCGGCGGCGGCGTTCTTGGGCGCTGGACTACCCGATGCAGTTGGTTTAAGTGCGATCGCTCTCATTGTCTTCCTCTTAGCTTTGGGTGTGACAGCCATCTCTCTCGGTTTAGCTTTCGCCCTACCCGGACACATTGAATTGATTGCAGTGATTTTTGTCACCAACCTGCCATTATTGTTTGCTAGTACTGCTTTGGCTCCTCTATCCTTCATGCCTCAGTGGTTGCAGGTTGTAGCTACCCTAAATCCTCTCAGTTATGCGATCGAACCAATTCGCTATCTGTATCTCCATAAAAGCTGGGAATTAGGTAGTGTAGTAATGCAAGCTCCTTGGGGCAATGTTACCTTTGGGGGGGCGTTGCTGGTATTATTTGGCTTTGCCCTTGTCGCCTTACTGAGCATTCAACCCCAACTGCGGCGAACTCTTGCTTAAAAAGATAAAATAGAGCAATTTTATTTAGGGTCAAAATCCCATGAAAAAACCATTTTTACAAATTCCTAGACTATTTGTAGCTACCGTTGTAGGTGTGAGCTTTGCTTCCTTGCTCATATCTCAACCCAGTTTGGCTCAAATCAGCAGCCCAGCAGATGCTTTTCCCAGCAATAGTACAACAGACCAAAATACCGATCCCTTCGCCCGCTCAAACTCAGACAATTTCAACATGTTTGACCTGATTCATCGGGCAAATTTCGGTACTCTCAACTGGGATTCTAACCAAAAAAACGAACAATTAGACTCAGCCGCAGCAGCCTTTAAAGCAAGTCAACAAAAACGAATTCAACAAGGAGGTCAACCACAGCCAGCAACCCCCACTTCACCATCGGTTACGCAGCCATCGTTTACACTGCCATTACCGTCAGGTAACTGAAGTCAAACAAAGAACCCCAAGCCTCTAAGGGACTTCCAAATAAAAATATTCCAAAACTGACGCAAAAATCCTCTTAATCTCTCCTCTCTCTGTGTTGCGCCAGGTGCTACAACGGGGGAACCCCCGCAACGCACTGGCTTCTCTGCGTCTCTGTGGTTCGTTTTTTGGAATAATTTATTCCTTGGAAATCCCTAATACTCTGTCAGCTAGTTTTGCGGGTTTGTAGTAAGTACTTTAATACTTAGAAAATAAAGACTAAAGTCCTTACTACGAAATTATTTACCCATCAATTTAAATTTGACAGATTATTAGGCCTTGGGGTTAAGACTATTTCAAAAATCCTTAGTTATTGGGGTAAAAAACTATAGCCCAAGTGCAGCTAAAATATCGCTAGCATGGGTGGTAGTATTTACAGCACTGTCAACATGAGTAATTTTACCGTTAGGGTCAATTACGTAAGTGACACGCTTGGCATAACCGCCGCCATCCACATCAAAAGCTTTGATTAAGGATTTGTCGGAATCAGCCAGTAGGGGAAAATTCAAATTATATTTTTGGGTGAATGCTTGATGAGAGACTTCATCATCAGCACTGACTCCCAATATTACAACATCTTTACCTTGATATTGAGATTGGGCATCCCGAAAACTACAGGCTTGTTTGGTGCAACCTGGCGTATCATCTTTAGGGTAAAAATACAAAACGACGGTCTTCTTACCGGCAAAATCAGATAACGATACTGTGTTGCCGTTTGTATCTTTGGCGGTAAATGCAGGTGCATCCGTACCAACTGCTAGAGGCATAATTAACCTTTCCTGTTTCAGATTGTTGATGCACTTGAAATTTTACATTAATTTATAATCATTAAATATAATTACTAAAAAATAGCATAACTATACTTTTGGTAACTAATTTTGGTTAAATGAGCTATACGGTATGCAAAAAAATATATTCTTGAATTAATCTTTTTTAGAAGAAAATTTATCCCTCTACACAATGGCTGCTGCTGATTCTCAGAACCAAAATATTTTTGTCTATACTCAAAGCACAGTGGAAAGAGCAGAGCGATCGCTAGTGTGTTCGCCCTTCAATCTATGTTTATTTGAAGTCATGGAACACCAGAGTGTTTCAGTAACTGCGATCGCTCTGGAAAATGGACTCAAACAGGGCTATACTAAGCGCCCTTTATCAGAATTAGCCTGTGATAACGCCTTGGGCTGGCTAATCCAAGTGGGTGTATTGCGGCGAGAAGTCGATGGACAGGGAATTACAGATAGTTTTCGCCTCACTCCCTTGGGTCGCCAGTTAGTGGAACAATACCACGGAAAAAACTGGCGGACACCTTCATGGCACGATCGTTTATTCGATGCTGTGATTCGTTGGTTACGGATACCCTTTTAGAATAAAAAACCCAAGAGTTAGGATTACGCAATCAAAGGGAATAATATATACGGAAACATCACATCTGTTCATGAAGTCTTTACAATGTGGTGAGAATTGGGAATAAGGCATGGGGCATAGGGCAGCAAAGGAGAAAGAAGTAATTTATTCTCGTTTTACCTCTTACGCTGTGTGTTTTGGGTAAAATTCGCTTACTTTACCAGAGAAAGAGGGAATTCATTCTCCCCTTCTCTCTTACCCCAATTCCCAATTCCCAATTCCCAACTATCTTGAAAAACTACTAATAGCAACTATGAAATCAATTATGGTGGTGGGGACAACATCCCACGCAGGGAAATCACTTTTAACTACAGCTATTTGTCGCATTCTGTCGCGGCGTGGCTGGCGGGTGGCTCCCTTTAAAGGTCAAAATATGGCTTTAAATGCTTATGTTACTGCTAGTGGTGGAGAAATTGGCTATGCCCAAGCAGTGCAAGCTTGGGCTGCGGGAGTCGTGCCTTGGGTAGAAATGAACCCAATTTTACTCAAACCTCAAGGGGATATGACTTCTCAAGTAATTATCAAAGGTAGGTCTGTAGGGAAAGTAAGTGCCTCAGATTACTACGAGCAATATTTTGAACAGGGGTGGCGGACAATTGAAGAATCGCTACAGCATTTAGGAACAGAATTCGACTTACTGGTTTGTGAAGGTGCCGGTAGTCCGGCAGAGATTAACCTTAGGCACCGCGATTTAACTAATATGCGGGTGGCAAAATATTTGAATGCGCCAACGATGTTAGTAGTTGATATCGATCGGGGTGGTGCTTTTGCCCATGTAGTAGGAACCTTAGAGTTATTGGAACCAGATGAACGCGCTCTAATTAAGGGTGTAGTAATTAACAAATTTCGAGGACAGCGATCGCTCTTAGATTCTGGAATAAAATGGTTAGAAGAACGTACAGGTATTCCTGTTGTTGGTGTTATACCCTACTTGCAAGAAGTGTTTTCGACCGAAGACTCCCTGGATTTGCTAGAGCGTCAATCGTCGTCAAGTAAAGCCCAAACAGACCTCAACATTGCCGTTATCCGCTTACCCAGAATTGCCAATTTCACTGACTTTGACCCACTAGAATCAGAAAGCACAGTTTCAGTAAAATACTTAAGTCCTAAGCAAGATTTAGGACATCCTGATGCCGTAATTATCCCAGGTACAAAGACCACAATTGCTGATTTACTACTGCTGCAAAAAAGCGGTATGGCAGAAGCAATCCAACACTATGCGGCTTCTGGTGGAACCGTTTTAGGTATCTGCGGTGGCTATCAAATGCTCGGTCAAATCATCGCCGATCCAGAAGGGATAGAAGGGCAAGCTGGCAGATTTCAGGGGTTAAATCTTTTGCCTATCAGAACTGTAATTACTGGACAAAAAATTGCCCGCCAGCGCCAAGTTAGCTCAAATTATCCGCAACAGGGCTTGCCAGTAAATGGTTTTGAAATCCACCAAGGGCGATCGCGCATCGAGCAGCAAGGAATAGACCCTCAATCCTACCATGCCCTATTTGACGATATTAATTTAGGATTAGTAGATAGTTGTCAATCGGTGTGGGGAAGTTACCTCCACGGGCTTTTTGATAACGGCCCTTGGCGACGCGCTTGGTTAAATCGCCTCCGTCAACAGCGCGGTTTAAAATCTTTGCCCACCGGTGTTGCTAACTACCGAGAACAGCGAGAGCAGATTTTGGATTCCTTAGCGACTGAAGTAGAAAGCCATTTAGACTTAACTCCATTTTTGTCTTAAGCTGATACCATTTTTAATTTTAGATTTTGGATTGAGAATAGCTTTCTAAATCTAGGTGTAGTGAATTCATCTGTCACAATCATGTTTCAAATTGATATAAGTTGCATAAAAGAAATTGCACTTTTTTTCGTTAAGATGGTTATTTGTCATTTGTAAAGACAAAAAGCAAATGACAAATAACAACCCTTACGAATCAATTTCAAATCAAAAGTGTAAGATTCATGATTGTTCGTGTCCACTTTTTACCAGATGATGTGACGGTAGATGCCGAAGTGGGAGAAGCCATTTTGGATGTAGCAGACCGGGCTGGAGTATTTATTCCCACTGGTTGTCTAATGGGGTCTTGTCACGCTTGCACCGTCGAATTAGAGGATGGAGAGATCATCCGCGCTTGTATCACCGCAGTACCGCCACGTGAGGAATTGACGATTAATTTGTTTAGTGACCCAACTTGGTAATGTCAGCCCTGTTATTCACAAGGACTAGTATAGTAAAACAAGTCTATGCACAAACAAAAATCTAATCAATGATTAGATTTTTTTGGATAGACAGCAAGGAATATTTGAACCATTGTTTCTTACTGTCGCGATCGCATTTTTTAAGAAAATTAAGGCCAAAGAAAATCCGGGAACTAAAGCAAATGCTTTCCCAAGTAGGTTTTACAGAAGTCCCAGGAAAAGGAAGTCATACGAACTGGGTACATCCCCTCTATACTGGAAAAATCACGATTTCAGGCAAAAACGGAGCAGATGCTAAACGCTACCAAGAGAAGGAAGTGAGACAGGCAATTGAGGAAGTAGAAGGGAAAGAAAAAGATGAGTAAGCTTAAGTACCAAATGATTATTCAATGGTCTGATGAAGATGATTGCTTCTTAGTCGGATTTCCTGATTTTCCAGGACAAGGTTGGCGGACTCATGGGGATACTTATGAGTTAGCTGTGTTAAATGGAATTGAAGCTTTAGAGTCTCTAATTATTGCTTACGAAGCTGTAGGTGATCCACTTCCAGAACCAACAGTAAGTAGAGTACGTTAACGCAATTCAGTAAGTGGTAACTAGTGCTGAACAATATCAATTAGCTTTAACATTCAGCGCATATTCTTTAAATCTTTCCAAATCAGCTTGAATCGTCGATTCAACTATCCGTCCCAAAAACAAGTTATCCATAATTTTGCCAATAATGCCGGGGATAGCATAGGAAATACTCATTTTAACAATGCTACTATTGTGGCGATCGTAAAAGCGAATCGCTCCTTGATTAGGCAAACCATCAACCGATTCCCATTGGATAATTTGGTTGGGAATAACTTTAAGGATTCGGGATTGCCAATTAAATTCTAGACTGCCGGTCTTTAATTTCCAAAGAGATATATCTGGATTATCTGGCGGAATTTTCACCGAATCAATCCACTTCATCCACCGGGGCATTTGCTCCAAATCAGACCAGAGGCTCCATACTAAATCTATAGGAGCCTCTACTTCTACCTGCACAGTATGCTCTAACCAATCTGACATCTCTTCTTCTTCCTTTGCGTTCTTCTGTACGAGACGCTATGCGAATGCGTCCTTGGCGGTAGCCTGCGGCAAGCCACTGCGTGTCTACGTTATTTCTTCAAACTCTCCAAAATCACTTTTGCCGCCCGCCGTCCAGAAATAGTAGCACCTTCCATACTGTCAATATAATCTTGCTGAGTATAACTCCCTGCAAGGAAGAAATTATCTATTGGTGTTTTTTGGTTGGGACGATACGCATCCATACCTGGCGCTTCTCGGTAGAGAGACTGAGCAAGTTTTACTACACTATACCAAGTCATACTTAGCTCCCGCGACGAGGGAAACAGTTCATGGACTTGCTTGAGGACATGCTGTGCGATCGCTTCATTACTCTGTGCAATAAACGGATCTCCCGGTGTCAGCACTAGTTGTAACAAAGATCCCTGTCCTGGGCGATAATAATCAGCAGGACTAGTCAACGCTAAATCCGCAAAACAAGAAAAGTCAGCATCGGCTGTGTACAGTAAATTATCAATTCCAGCCGCGTGATTTAGCTGTTTACGTTGCTCTCCATCATTGAGTTCTGTTACCCAACCATCGAAGCGTAACTGCACTGTAGCCACTGGTACTGCATCCAGTTTGTAAATATTGTCAAATTCTGACCACTTACGCCATTCCTGGGGTAGGATGCGTTGAATTCCTGGAACATCACAGGCAAAAACGTAAGCATCAGCAGTAATAGTTTCCACTGCATCACCTTGAGCAACTGCTATAGCAGTGACGCGGGTTTGTTCGTTTGACTCTATAAACTGAATTTCGCGTACTTGCCGACGCGTATAAACTTTAGTGCCTCTGGCTTCTAAATATTCCAGAATGGGCTTGTGCAAATACTCAGATGGAGAACCTTCCAACATTCGCAGAACTGAAGCTTCAGTTCTAACTGCAAATAACTGGAATATGGTTAACATACAACGGGCAGACATATTTTCGCAATCAATAAATCCCAATGCGTAAGCAATAGGGTTCCATAACCGCTTAATGCTGCCATTACTCCCACCATGACTGCGAAACCAATCGGCAAAGCTAATTTTATCCAAGTTACGGATGGTTTTCATCGCCCCGTTAAAGTCTACCAATCCGCGAACTATGGGACTAGTACCCAAAGCGATCGCATTTTGCAATTTATCCTGCAACGATAGTTGAGAAGTCGTGAAAAATGCTTTTAAGCCGTTGAAAGGCGCACCTGTAAAGAAGCGAAAATCCAAACCACCAGTGCGCCCCCCTTTACTAATAAAAGTGTGGGTATGTTCCTTGAGGCGTAAGTTCTCTAACACCCCCACTTTCTTCATCAAGTCAAATAGTTGGTAGTAGCACCCGAAAAATACATGCAACCCCATTTCTAGATGGTTGCCATCCCCATCAACCCAACTGCCTACTTTACCACCCACAAACGGACGAGACTCAAAAATCTCTATTTCACAACCAGCATCAGCTAGATCCACTGCGGTTGCTAGTCCAGCAAGTCCCGCACCTACGATTGCAACACGCATTCCGTCGTTCCTTTTCAGTTTCTTTACAGATTGTAACTGGGTTGGTGTCGGAATTTGCTACTTAATATCAACTCTACCAGTATATTAAGGCAAGCAATGTCGATACTAAAACCTCTTTAATTACTTCTTTTAGTCCCCGTAATTGATCAGACGCGAGCAAAACGCGCCTGTATCAGCTAGACAAATTATTGTCCATTGCGGCGCACCCAAAAAAGTATCAGAGCTATTTTGTTGGTGGCAAAGCAGTTATCTAGTAAGTAGTGAAAGTATGTTCTTACTTGTTTACATCTTTGCCATCGTCGGAGACAGGCAAACTTCTAATCAATTCGCGAATCACATCGGTTGCGGGTCTACCTGTTTGTTGGCAATATTTTTCTAGTTTTTCCGCTTCCTGCGTTGCGAGATTAACTGTTATGCGTTTAACGGCCCATTTTTTATTTGTCATTATCATGCTATCTGCTGTATATCTAGATTGTCGAAAGAGTCTAAATTAAAGAGGGAACCGATAAGATTATCAGAATTTGTCTCAGGAAACAAGTAATACCATTAATATTAAAAATTGTTGTTTTGTCAAAGGATTCATAATTTTCTAAAGAAATCAAAAAACTACACTTTATTTGTTACTATTTTGACAGTAAAAACAGCGCATAGTTCCTTCTAAGGAGGATAACCCTACTAACAGCATCAGTAAAGCCTGGCAATGAACTTCTATAAATCAATTTGAGACACCTAATGTTGACTCAATCAAGATTTGCAAAATTATTTTATATCGAAATAATTTGACCTTATATCTTAACCAAGTTTGCCAAACTTACTTGGTGAGAACATCTGGTATAACAGATGAAAATAAAGCTTTAGAATCATTGTTAGGCTAAAATTGTGTCTTACAGGCGGCTTAAGGCGAGATATACAGCTCGGAAACAATCACTTAAAAGTAGGCAAATAAGCGATAGCTCTAGAGCAAACATCCATCTGTATCCATTGCTGTAACCAATAAACTAAGAGCGACTTAAATAGTTAAGGCTTTTTGCTTACTGCAATAAAACTGATTACTTTACCGTGCTAATGTTGTAGTCATAAACAAGGGTATAAGATTCATCTCACTGGGTATAAAAAACCAAATCTTTTGGTTGGTAAATTTTAACAGGATTACCTGTAATTTCACTCAGAAAAATTAATCAATAATAGACGTGGTGTTACTTGACTGTCGACGATAATAATATTTTAGTTTTGTTTCATGTTTTTACACTAAGTCCCCGAAAATATATGATGAAATCCTATATATTTTTTCTCTTCCCCCTAGCGATATAATTTGTTTGAAAGTCAGTATTGTTTCAATTCCTCGCATTCACCTATTTCGAGGTTGCGAAAATTGTTTTTAGCGAATTAATACGCTAAAAAACTTGCTTCTTAATATCTAAGCTAAGATAAAAACTACTGCTAAAAAAATCTTGCATTCATACCTCTATTGATTAGTAAATGTAAGCATAAAAGCAACTTTTTACTTCAATGTTTTTGTTGAGTGTATTCATTATAGCCATGATTTATGGGCTTTAAATAAACTTTATTTAGGCACTAAAACAACTCATTTTTAGACTTTATAAAAAAATTACAAAGAAAAAGAGATAAATATGAGCTTTTGCTTAATGATTAAGCTCAAAAAGTAGTAGAAAAAAGATTCTGATATTAAAGTGCGTCGGCTAAGTTTGATTAAACCCAACTTCGTAAATACTTAAAAATATACTAGTGTTTATTTATACTAAAAATATTCAAATAAAATTACTGAAAAACCATGAGAATATAGATACTTCATGAAATTTAGGTAAAGTTAGCTGCCATCCTGGGATATTTACTAGTAAACCTTTGTAGAAATGCAGCTAACATCTCAATTAACAAGACTTGGAGAAAAATTAATCCTCTTTTCAAAGTTAGATAAATTTCTGCCTTGACGTAATAGGTGCATCAAAGCCAAGTATCTTGTAGTTCGTTTAGTACTCAGTAATGCCCCTAACTTCTCAGCGCTGAATCTGGATAATATGCGAATCAAATATATATCAACTTAATTTCTTATAGCCGTAATTCTTAATGTCAGATTACGGCTATGAATGCAACTATTCTAATTTGAGTTGGGGCATGAGTTGGAGAGTGCCAATACCTAAATCTTTCGGTGAAAGCGATCGCGTTTCAAACAAAGCCATCATGTCTCGTAACTGAGGATTGCCACGAGAAGCTCCTGTTAATCCTTTAGCAATGATTAAGCCACAGTAGCCCTTAGTATTTTTACACCTCTGATTCCATTTTTTTCGAGCTTCTACATGAACAGGATCTTCATCTAAAAATTCACCAAATAGGAAAAGTTCACCATTTTGAGTTTGCAATAAACCTAGATCGTAGCGATCGCCATCGAAAGGATCGGCACCTGGATTAAAGCAAATTGCTCTCAGCCCGCTTGCTGCTTCAATTCTTTCAATTACAGTTTTAGCCTTGGGGCGGGAAGTTTGAATTAAAATCACTGGCAAACCGTCACCCACTTGTTTGATTTCACCAGCCTTATGGTAAATTACCCCTTTACGGAGGTGATCCAACATTTCCCAGGACACTACGCCTAAGCTGAGAAAGGAGTCTTCCGGTATCAAGTCATCTTGCAATGATTGGAAATTTGAGGAGTCAAGGTTGTCAATTTCCTCATCATCGTCACCAAAGCCTGCCATTTCCTCTAATTCTGCTGCTAACTGCGACATGGTAGAGACTGTCACAGCCACAGATTTAGTTGATTCTTCCGACTGCGGCAGAGATATGCGATAACGACGGCTGAGGGTAGGGAAAATTTCCTCATGCAAATGGCGGCGGTGATCACGAATAAAGCGGATCAGACTTTCGATCGCAACGAAGATTACCAGTGCTTCTTCGTCATACAAAACAGACCGCAGCCCTTCTAAGGGGTGGATATTACCGAAAGTGGGGTCAATTTCTGATAATGGCAGATCCGCCAAATCACTTTCTTCGTCATCGTCTTCATCTTCGTCTTCATCAGCACTCTCAAAGGTAAGAAAGAGGCAATCTTGCTTGAGAAACGCTTCTTCTAGATGCTCTGTTGAGTCTTCATCTTGTAAAACTGCGGTGCGAAACTGTTTTAAAGACTCTTCTGAGCGATAAAACAAAATCCCATACTCCATTCCCAGCATTCCCATGACTGAGGCGTAGAGTGTGCCAACATCCCACTTATTAATCTCGATTGACAAAATTTGTTGTTCTTCCAAAAATTCCCAAGGTGCTGCTTGCCAAATTGCAAATGCTTTCTCTCGCAAGATTTGTGCATACTGTGGGGGTAAGTCAGGAGTTTGACTATCGAGGATGTCAGCGAATCCGCGAAATAGTTCGTCAATTAAAGGCAGTTCTGGTGCGTAGTCAATGGCAATATCCAAATCTTGTAGCACTCCCCGCAGGTAAAATTGGATCTCACGGTCTTTGACTACAATTCTTTGGGGTCTAGCAGGTCTTGCCGGACTGTGGGGATGCTCCATTGCTCGCATTAAGGTACGAACGATTGCTTCTGGGCCAACATCTGAGGCTACTACATCCATTCCTCGGACAACACCTTGGGAGTAATCTACCCAAAGAATGCATTCTCCCTTTTCCTCAGAGTTTGAGTGCTGGTTTGGTGATGACAACGGACGGCGATCGCCCTCCCATACAGAAGGAATTTGAGTTAATTTCTTCAAGCGACGACTGGTAGAGCGATTAAAACTTGTCATAGAGTAAGTTAATCAAAAGAAGCAATTTGAAAGTAAACTTTGGGGGATAGCTAGCCTCGGATTAGGTTTTTATGGCTGTACCTGAAAGATAGTTGCTTCTGGGACAAGCCATGCTTGAACTCCAAAAATACCGAATCTCTAAACACACTGAGTCTCTCAATTCTAGAATAAAAACCTTTGGCTGCTTTTAACGGAGTGTTTACAATTTGGCATTTAACGACATCTAAGCCGCTAGAATGAATACAAAAACACCAAGGAAAACCCAGAGGCATTAACAAGCCGATATCGGGTAAAGCTTAGACTAATTAAGGAGTGAAAAAAGCAGATGACACAAGCAATTCAGTCTCAACAACGCGGAATTCTGTTGAGCGAAGCCGCATTGCACCAGGTAAAATCCCTCCGGGACAAGCAAGGCACAGACTTCTGCTTACGGGTAGGAGTCCGTCAGGGTGGCTGTTCTGGGATGTCTTACATGATGGACTTTGAAGACACTAGCAAGATCACCCCGCAGGATGAAGTTTTTGACTATGATGGCTTCAAAATTGTCAGCGATCGCAAGAGTCTCTTATATCTCTACGGTTTAATGCTCGATTACAGCGATGCCATGATTGGCGGTGGCTTTCAATTTACTAACCCTAATGCCAACCAAACTTGCGGTTGTGGCAAGTCATTTGGGGTTTAGCCAAGAGGAGCCGATCGTGTGCGAGGTTTGCCAAAATTGATTGAACTCGCCTTCAATAGTCAAGAGTCAAGGTTTTCTAACTCTTGACTATTGCCCTATGACTATTGAATCATGGCTAATGACTATTAACTAATGATTATTGACAAACTTACTATGACTCAAACAGTTGAATCCCTGTTTGATACAGGTTTAGAACGCTATAAAGCAGGAGAGGCAGTAGATTCTTTAATCCCTGTATTTAAAGAAGTTTGCGATCGCGCTCCTAAAACGAGTGCTGCTTGGATCTGTTTGGCGTGGTTGTATCTACTCGATAACAAGCCCAACTTGGCTTACAAAGCTGCACAGAAGGCTGTCAAGTTAAATCCACAAGACCCACAGGCTAGGGTCAATCTCGCCTTAGCAATGCTGGAAACAGGTCAAAAAGGTTTACGAGAACATATTGACATTGCACAGCAGCTAATTTTTGTCAATGAAGAATGGCGCGATGAAATAAAAAGCAGTATCGAAGACGGTTTAACTAGAAAACCAGATTGGCAAAGTTTAACAAAAGTCAAAAATTGGCTGTTGGAGGAGTGAGAAGTTAAGAGTAGAGACGCGATTGCTCGCGTCTGTACAGGAGTGAGGAGTTAAATTCAAGTAGAGAACTCTCACTTCTAACTTATCTGTCGCTTAGTTAGCAGTCATAAAATTTTGGGCAATTAGACAAAAGGGTAGATGAAAGATAAATTGTTAAATTGGCTAAACACAGTTTTAGTCGCAGATGTTTTTTTGGTTTTGTTTGGCTTTGTCTGGTTAGCGATCGCTGCGATCGGTGATTCTGTAGGAGTAAACTTGGGTTTAGATTTGTGGCATCAACTTTGGCAACCCGTATTTAACCCAGCGATCGGCATCCTCATGGGCGGTGCAATTCTCAGTGGTATTATCAGTTGGGTTTCCAAAAAATTTTTCTCTAGTCAAGAATAAAGTGATTGGGAATTAGGAATTGGGGATTGGGCATGATTTGTTACCTCCTTTACTCCCCTGCCTTATTCCCCATTCCCCTTAACTCTACGCAAGAATTTGTCTTAGTGCTGACTCTAAGTTAGGATATTTGTACTCAAATCCTGTTTCCAAGATGCGCTTAGGAAAGACTTGCTGACCTTCTAAAACTACTATAGCTCCGTCTCCTAAAAGAGCTTCGATCGCAAAAGCCGGAACAGGCAACCAAGAGGGGCGATTCATTACTTGTCCCAAAGTTTGGCTTAAATCTGCCATTCGGACTGGGTTAGGGGCAGTAGCATTGTATATGCCTTCTATTTCCGGTTTAGTTAAAGCTTGCATAATCAAGTTAACTAAATCGTCTACGTGAATCCATGAGAACCACTGCCGACCACTACCAATGGGGCCACCAGCGAAGAGTTTGAAAGGTGGAATCATTTTGCCTAAAGCCCCACCATTGCCCAGAACAATCCCAAAACGCAGGATTACCAGTCGTACTCCAGCATCTTTTACCTTTGTTGCCTCTGCTTCCCAGGCTTGGCAGACCTGGGCGAGAAAATCGTTACCAGATTGGCTTGTTTCATCAAAATTTGCCGTTTCACTGGTGCCGTAGTAGCCAATAGCCGAAGCATTAATTAATACAGTTGGCTTGGGGTTAGCATTGGCTATGGCTTCAACTATTTTTTGTGTGCCTAACTTTCGGCTATTGAATATTTCTTGTTTACGTTCTGGTGTCCAGCGCCCTTCACCAATGGGTTCTCCTGCCAGATTAACTACGCCATCACAACTAGCTATGACACTTTGCCAAGAACCAGACGTATTTGGTGCATAGGCAACAATTTCTACATTGGGGAAAGCCTCAGATGGAAAAACCTTTTGAGCAAAAGCGGTGTTCCGAGTTAATACTACTATTTTATGACCTTTTCCGTGGAGCCGTTGTACCAAAAGACTACCGACAAATCCTGTTGCTCCAGTAATTGCTACTTTCATTCATTTTCTACCTCAGCCAAACTCTTATTGTAAAGTTTTTGATCAAACTTTCAGCCTACAGCACTTTCTTTGTGGATAGAACAAATGCAACTGTATAAGATGCAATAGCTAAAACCCTGATTCTAAAGTAGCGGCAATTCATTAATTGCCCTTACAGCGTGTAGTTTTGCGTAAGTCAGATGTATATCTGGTGATACCTAATCTCAAAACTCAAAAACTTTGCTTTTTGAATGACTTTCCGTTTAGATGCTTCGGTATTATAGGATGGACGGAGTGTTGCAAGGCGTGGGGCTATTATGGCTCGCTATACCTGTTCGTTTATTGTTTCTGTTGCTAGTGACCATCTGTTGCCGTTACTTGTAGAACTTCTACAGGACTGTCAGCTGGATATTCAATACCACACGGGCGATTACATTATCGCTCGTCAGATTCCTGGTAATGTTCCTTTTCCTAAATTGATCACAGTAGAAGTACTGGTTGATAAATCAAAATCTACTGAAACAGAAACCCGGATGAGTATTGTGATTAAAAATGAAGAACTACCTCTCCAACTAGATAATTATTGCCGACAAATGTTTGAATTCATCAAGCAGGCTATTGAAAGTAGCCGCCATTGGCATTTGATTGAAAGTATTGCAGGATAGCTTTGGTAATTGAATTGACAATCCCACGGCTTTAAGCCGTGAGAGCGTCAAATTGTGGTTGGTAGTTATAATTCAATCTCCCAGATCCTCTAAATCCTCGGCCATACCGGGGTTTATTAGTGTAATGTCGTACTCGCTCGAATCCGTTTGTCCCAAACGCTGAGTGTTTTTTAAAAGGTAATAAATGGCACGTACCTGAGGTCCAAAAACGATCTCGTCTTCATTTCTGAGATCGTGGTTTGGTATCTTACGTCCATTAATCATCAAACCGTTGGAACTAGCTTTACCTTTGGCATCACCATCTACAATCCGGTAATAGTAGCTATGACTATTATGCTCTCGTGGCAATCTTACTAATGTGGCATGGCGGCGGGAGACAAACTGAGACATCAAACGGATATTACACTCGCGGTCTCTACCGATAGAATAGACGGGTTGCTCCAGAGAAAATTCTTTGCGACCTTGATCGTCTTCAATAATCAGTAGATGGTTTTCATTAGTTTCTGCTGCCATTGACAAATCGGTGGAACTGTGGTTTAACAAGATTTATTTCGTATCGTAATTTTGCCATTTTCGGGCACCGTCGGTCTGTGGTGCTGATCTAAATAAGCTTTAAAATTGCATAATACATTGAAAGAGTAGAGCTTGGTCGTTCTACTCCAGTAGCTATGATAGCTTTTGTAGGTGTCTTAACAGGCTTTGTGATCTGCGTAAAACCTGAATATCGACTCAGTGTAACAAATAATTACGAATTAAAAATTGTTAAGTTGAGATGGGAATGACTAAGATTTGTTATGGGAAATTTTAGGTTCAACAAAGTATTCTACGAGTGACGAGCTAATCGCCTTAATAATATTGAGTTTGTGACGACGCTGACAGAGCTAAAAGCCATTAATGCAGCAGCACCAGATGGGTTAAGGACAAAACCCAGACTAGGGAACAAAACACCTGCTGCTAAAGGAATGCCAACTGTATTATATGCAAAAGCCCAGAATAAATTTTGGCGGATTTTGTTGAAGGTGGCGCGACTAAGCTGAATAGATTCGACGACATCGTTTAAGCGATCGCGCATTAAGACAATTTCAGCAGTTTCCATTGCCACATCTGTCCCGGAATGCAAAGCAATTCCTACATCTGCTTGGGATAAAGCTGGAGCATCATTGATTCCATCTCCTACCATTGCCACTACTGAGCGGGTAGTAGTGGGTGAGAAGTTAGGAGTTCCTTTTGTCGTCCCTGCTTGTTGTAAAGACTTAATTGCGGCCGCTTTTTTGGCTGGGGGAACACCTGCTATGACATCAGCGCCGTCTAATCCTAGTTGTTTGGCTATGGCGCTGGCTGCTTCTTTGCGATCGCCACTGAGCAACATTACCCGTAATCCCATCTGACGCAACTTGTCTACAGTGGATTGGGCATCTGGTCTAAGGGTATCAGAGACAGCAATTAGTCCGGCTAGAGTTCCCCCAACTGCTACGCAAACGACTGTTTTACCATCTGTTGCCAAATCCTGTGCTACCTGTTGTGCAGTTTCACTAATTGCAATACCGTGCCAACTCAACCAATCCCAGTTACCCAACAGTACAACTGTGTCTTCTACCACAGCAGACACTCCTAATCCTGGTTCTGTATGAAAGTCCACAGCTTCTGGAATAGATAACTGTTGTCTCTGTGCTTCTTGCTGAATTGCTTTTGCTAAAGGGTGGTGAGTACCGTTTTCTACAGCTGCTGCTAGTTGTAATAGAGATTGGGAATTCCTAGTCCCCAGCGATGCACTGAGCTTGTCGAAGTGTCCCCAGTCCCCAGTCCCCGATCCCTCAATTAACAGACAATCTGTAACGATGGGATGACCCGTGGTCAGAGTGCCAGTTTTATCAAATACCACGGTGTCTAACTGGTGTACTTTTTCTAAAACGTCGCCGCCTTTGATTAATAAACCCCTTTCTGCGCCCATAGCCGTCCCAACAAGAATAGCTGTTGGGGTAGCAAGTCCTAAAGCACAGGGACAGGCGACTACCATAACTGCGATCGCTAGTTTTAAACTAATTAATAAAGGGGAGTGGGGAGTAGGTACAGACGCTATTAATTGCGTCTGTACGGAGTTGTGAGCGTGGCTCATCATCTCCATCTCACCAGACATGGTGATATCAGTCCAAAGATGAGTGCCGAAAAAGTACCAAAAGACAAATGTTAATAAAGATGCTGTTAGTACCCCGTATGTAAAGTAGCCAGCCACTGTATCGGCTAATTTCTGTACTGGGGCTTTCCGAGTTTGGGCGGCTTCTACTAAAGCAACAATTTGAGCTAGAGTTGTATCACTTCCAGTCCGGGTTGTCTGAATAGCGATCGCTCCTGACTGGTTTAGTGTACCCCCTGTCACCGAATCTCCCGGCTGCTTAATTACTGGCACGGCTTCTCCAGTCAACATGGATTCATCGACCGTTGTTTGACCAAGTACTACTTCACCATCGACAGGAATTTTATCACCTGGCAGCACCTGTAACCATTCACCAACCCGCACCTGTTCGGCAGGAATCTCTACACCAGAAGATCCCATTCCTCCTTTTTCCGGGTTGGCAATCAATCGCGCTACCTGTGGTTGGAGTGCTAGCAATTTCCTAAATGCAGCAGCAGCGCGACCTCTAGCTTGTTGCTCTAGTGTTCTTCCTAAGAGAATAAAGCCCAGCATCATTACTGGTTCGTCAAAGAAGCACTCCCAACCCATTTTGGGAAAGAGCAGTGCTACTAAACTAGCAATGTAGGCTGTCAGCGTTCCCAATCCTATCAGGGTGTTCATGTTAGGCGCATTTCGCCGCCAGCCTAGCCAGCCATCTACTAAAATCGGGCGACCGGGAATTAATAGCGCCACTGTAGCCAATCCACAGTGAAACCAGATGTTATTTAACAGTGGCAGCACTGAGCTACCAAGATTACCAAAATGTCCACTTCCCGACAATAACAGCAACATTGCAGCGATCGCCAACTGCCTCACAGAAGACCGCATTTCTCGGCGTTGTCGTTCTGCTGGGTCTGGTAAGGTAGATATTTCGCCTGCTACTGTGCCCCTAGCTTTTCGGGGTTGAGTTGGAAATCCAACGGCTGTTAATCTCTCTGCTAGTGCATCTGCATCTACCGCACCAGTTTCTGACTCTACAACTGCTACCTCTGTGGCCAGGTTCACACAGGCACTCTTGACTCCTGGATGTTGGGTTAGTTGTCGTTCTACCGCGTTCACACACCCAGCACACTTCATACCTCCAACATCGAGAATAATTTTCTCTAAGATTGGGTCAAGTTCTGGGGCTAGTTTAGTTTTTGGGACAAGTTGCATGGCAAGTGTTTAGATTCGCTACAGAAATTCAACGCCTGACTAAAAGCGTCTCTAATTTGAGCGTAGGCTAAATATGGAACTACGACTGTATGTCAACCCTATTAAATTTCTTAATTTATCGTAATTCGCTAAGAGTCACTGACGACTGCAGCGTAGATAAGTCACATAAATGATAGCTACAACCTGCATTGGCATGAGGACAATCAGGCTTTTCCAAAAATTGTGAATTTCCAAATTAGACATGGCGCTAAAATAGCCAAAGCCCAACAACAAGAACAGTATCCAGATCAGCTGTTTACGTTTGATGGTTAGCATAGCAGTAGGATTCATAATTTTTTAACAAAAAGCTCTAGTTATACCTATAAATCTGCACAGAATACACAATAGCTTTCATGAATAGTTACTCAAGAAAGAAGTTTACCCAAGGGGGAGTTAATAAATTTTCTGCCAGTGCTGCAATCAAATTGCCTTGGGCAATAGCCATAAAGGAGCGAGTCATCCCACCACAAGTTGGACATGGAATTCCAGTCAAATATTAGATTGGACAAACTAAGAAGCTTACTCTATAACCTTGGTGATAAAAATAAGTACCAAGTAGGGGTGTACAGGAGAATCCTAGTAAACCCCGTTCAAACACCAATGTACATTCAATTAAAACGGCAAAAACAATTTTAGATACAGGGAGTTAAAACCAGCCTTTCTTTTCGACAATGTAAGTATTGAGGAATTCTTCATCAGTCTTGGTTGAGTAAATGATACCTTCAACCAAACCGACAATCCCCATCACTGCTCCACCCAAACCAAATGTAAGTATGGTAACAAGCAGCATCATTAAACCTTCAGTAGTGTAACCAAGAATAAACTTGTGAATACCTAAAGCTCCTAACAATATAGCGCAAATACCAGCAGCATTTTTTTTGCTGCTAGAATCACTAGGGTTGACATTAGACACTATAAGAATACTCCTCAGCTATAAATGACATCCCCAAGTTTAATGTAATTATTCTTACTTGGCATCTACATATCTCTCATTACTAGTAAATTGTCAGATTTAATCTAGTTCAGAAGGTAAATAAGCACTAAGTGTTACTGGAAACAAATTCGGAAATGCCAGTATTAACAAACTTACAGGACTTACGCAAACAAGAGCTGAAACCCTTGTTTTAATATAGACACAAGCTTTTTCCACAGTGTATTGCCTGTAAAACTTGTTGTTTTGTGTCAGCAATAACTTAATTCTAAAGATACACTCAAGATATATAACTTTACAGAGCAACCCAAATGGGAAATCTTAAGTTTTTAGAACCAGCCTTGCTTATTCACAAAGTAGGTATTTACAAATTCTTCAGGGGACTTATTCAAATAGATCATGCCTTCAATTAAACCTACAAGTTGCATAATTAACAAGGCGATACCGTAGGTAAAAGAACCCGCAACTACAGAAACCACCAGCATGATAAAGCCTTCTGGAGCGTATCCTAGAATGAATTTATGAACCCCAAATCCTCCAAGGATAATGCCACAGTAACCTGCTAGAAGTTGTTTGGTAGGGTGACTGGGGTTGAGATTTGACATATTAAATGCTGCTCCTTGATAAATAAGTGAGATATAAAAATAAAGTCTTTATTGTAATCAAAGCAAATAGATTTATTTGCTTAATCAATAGATTTTTAATTTTTTCATGTACAAGTAAGCCCCAAAATGACTAAAATCAGCGTGCTTCTATTCTAGAGGAGACACTAAAAAGTCTTGCGGCATAGCTTGAAAATCTGGCACTCCTTAATAAATTGTGGTGTATTCAATGACTGCAAACTCTGTTGCAGAAGTTTTGCAGATTTTCAAGTAGGACATTTGGTCTTGAGAAGAATAAATCTCAATAATTATCAAAAACTGCTGTACCACTTTTTACAAGTCCATCAGTATTATTTCCGGGTTTTTTTATATGATCGCTTCCACTGGTAGTGAAACGCTATTGCACCAATGACAAGATTCAGTTATTGGCTAAAATCACCCGGATAAGAATAAATGCTTAACTAGATATTTTGTTGTCTATGTTAACAGCATTATATGAGTTGGCTTTTCAGCTAGTATTTATGCTTGTAACCAATTATAACCAGTAAATTGTTCTTACATAAGGAGATAAAATCAGGTATTTACGTTTTTGACAACAGTACAGCACTAGTATTAATTACTGCCTAACACAAATAGACTTAATAATGTACCACTATTCCAGAGGCTGTGGAGGAGCATAGGAGCAAGGAGGTTGCGCGATCGCGTGTAAACAACCCCTAAAACGATCCCTAATGCAGTCAGGGGGAGAATTTCCGACAAGCTGAGATGAGCTATCGCAAACAACAAACTGCTGATCAAAATCGATCCCCACACGGGTAAGTAACGAGTTAGAGAAGGTAACAAAAAGCCGCGAAACAGAATTTCTTCAAAAAATGGGGCTGCGATCGCCGCTGTAAAGAAAAATATACCAAGTGCTACCCCATCTTGACTTTCCAGCGCTAGTTGCAGCAGGGGGTTACTACCACCCTGTCCTTGCCATAGCTGTTGATTGATTAAAGATACCATCACAACTATAGGTAAAGCCGTACAATATCCCCCCAGTCCCCACAGAAACCAGTTATCTTGAAAACGGAAGCGGAACCAAAATTCCGGTAACGGAAAAAATGGCTTGAGAGAGAAATACAGCACTGACAGCGCACCCAATGCTACCAATAAGTAACTAACCAAAACAGAAAATGCTTGAAGTCGCACATCAACAATAGGGCGCGGGATGGGTAGCACCGATATCACCAAGGGCACAAAAATTTGCCCCATAAAGAAAAAGCCTACAATGAAAACCTGCAAAACCGTTTCACCGTCCCAGGGCGTTGACCAAGGGACATCAGCATTTTGAGCTAATAACGAGGCTTTTCCTTTCAACAAGCGTTGAGCAAATAATAAAATCAACAATATTAGACCAATTAAAGCTGCCAAGGTAGGAATAGTACCAATAATCGCTAATTTCAACACCGCTTGAGCAGCTGTTTCTTTTTGGGCAGCTTTTACTGCTAATAAAGCGTCTTGTCGTTGTTGGAGTTGGTATAGCTGAACCAAAGCAGCAGAGCGAAACCAACCTTCTAAATTCTTTTGAATCCGTTCTTGAGGATTTTGGAGCAGACGGGGAGGATTGCTCCACAGTCCACTCAATACAGCTGCGGTTTCTCCAAACTCTGGATTGATATCTGAGCGTTGTTGTAATTCGCTCCAAGTTTTCAGAGCTGTATCCGTCTGTCCTTGCTGTACTTGTAAAATTCCCAGGCGTAGGTCTAATTCAGCCAGTAACTTTTGTAATTGCTTTAGGGACTGCTGTAACTGTTGCTTTCCTTGTTTAGAGGTTTTAGTGGTCGGAGGAACTTCAGGTAGAGGTTTAGGAGGTGTAGGAGTTATTTCAGATTGAGAGCGTAATTGTGCAAGCTTATTGTTAACTTTGTCCAAATTCGCTTGAACAGATTGACGTGCCTCTTGATATTGCTTTGTGGCACTTTCTAGGGGTTGCTCACCAAGTATCGCTTCCCGAATCCCCTGGAGATTGTCATCACTGCTATCTTCTGATTGCCAAGCTTGAGCTTGTAGAGCAATATTGGTTTGGTACAGTTCCAGGCGACTTTGGAACTGGGGTTCTTGCCAACTACCGAATAAAGCCGAAACTGCCAACAGAACCGCTATCGGCGTTAGCACAAAAATTAAAACCAACCGCTTGAATGTCATCTATCCCCCTTTGACTAACCAGTGGAGAGCGCGTCCCCCTTGGGAATTATCGCAAGAAAAAGTTAGAGGTGGATAAATATCATCAATATAAAGGTTTTAAGTTTGGCATCGCTAAAGAAACTCCAGTCCTAACTCAAGACTTTGAAATTCGATACTGCTGGGCAATGTAATAAAACAAACGATAGTAATCTTGAAATTCTTGGCTCTTGCTTCGTCCCTGCCAATAGTATTTCACTTGACCCTGAGTTAGTGTCAGTGTCATAGAACCTACTCCTTGAGCAACTTCTACAACTAGCATCCCAGAAACTCCTTGGGCGGTTTGAAAGTTGGATTTGAGCTTTTTCACTGGCTCTTGCTCTGTAATAATCGAATTCAGTAACTGCTGACTTGCCCACCCTCGAATTTCCACCGTTTTGTTTTGGGGTGAAATAAAGGCAATTCCATCACCATTTGCTGGGCCTGCTGAAGAAGCCCAGTTACTCGGATATGGAAATTCAAAGCCATAACGGGAGTTGCTATAAGTTTTCCATGCGATCGCTCCGGCGTTAAAATTATTTGCAGTACAACCCCATAAAATTATTAACAGGGCAGCTATCCCGCTAACGCTGGCAGCAAACCGATAAATTCTTCGCCCTAAACTACAGATTTTATTAGCAGTAGCCATTTATATTACACATTTTGCCAAAGTCACTGAATTTTATAGAAATATCAAAAATTCAGAGCGATACCTTGCACTGAAAGAGCGCTCATTGAAAATTCAATAATATTCAGGATATTTACCATTCTCTTTTTACTTCTCAGTAGAGAAGCTTATAAAGAGTGTTTTATCACACAAATTATGTACAGTGCATCTCAGACAGCCGAGGTAACTTTAGAGCTTTTTCACTTCCAAACCAACACATCTTTGCAATTTCCACCAAATCTTTCTGTAATTTCCATTGGTAAGCCAAACGACCAAAAACTTTTTCTCTGCTGGTGTCGTTCGCTGACATCTCTTGTGGATATCAGTTGTTTACAACTGGAAAGGTGTTCAACTTTAATCCGCTTATGCTCCAAATAGTTAAAAATAAGCCAAGTTAGTGAATCATTAATTAGCGATCGCTAATTTCCATTCAGGTTTCAGGATTTGAATCCTCAACCCTGATTAATTCTCAGAGGTTTGTCATGAGGGATTTATCACTCAATAATCAGCATTTCAGCCTAGCTTGTAAACAAATGTAACAAAAGTGGCGTTAAAACGTTTTACTGTCTTGACAACCAATAGAAGAACCGATAAGTTGATATACATACCCGGGTAAGACCGTTAAAGAGTTATATGCAAACGCAAACTAAGCAAAAGGTCACTTTGTATTTATCGCCAGAGTTGCACAGAAAACTGAAGATTCGTTCAGCAGTCGATTCTGAGCCAATGTCAGAACTTGCCGAACGCGCCCTTGGTTTTTACCTGTCTAATCAAGAATTAGTTGACGAGTTAGAAGATTCTTCTTTCGGGCGGACTCATAGAGTTTATTCATGCCCAACTTGTGATAGCTCATTAGTCTTACGTGATGGGGAACTTGTTACTTTGGGCAATCAACCAGGAGTAGTTGGTCAAGAGCATCTTTCCATTAACGAAATGGATGAAGATGAAAGCCATCCCAAGGGTGAGGAAGAATTAGTTCCTTGCTAGATAGATAGGAATTATGAATTATTCATTCATGATTCGGTTGTCTTTACCAGAAGCAATGTCTCTACTGTCTCTATAAGGTCTCAAGTAGGTCGAAGTATGAAAGAAGAGCTCAATATCCTAATTCAAGCTCAATACCCTTTAATCTACCTTGTGACCTCCGAGGAAGAGCGGGCCGAGCAAGCAGTTTCCACAATCGCCCAGTTGTTGAAGCCCCAGCGTCGAGTATTTGTTTGGACAGTGACACATGGGATTGTGGAATATGGTCAACCCCGGAATGTCACCCAACATAATACTGTCTCTCCAGAGGCGGCAATTGAGTGGATTATCCGGCAGAAAGAACCGAGTATATTTATTCTTAAAGATTTACACCCCTTTATTGATGCGCCTGCAACAAATAGATCGTTACGTGATGCGATCGCTAGCTTTAAAGGTACGCAAAAGAACATCATTTTGATGTCCCCGATGCAACAAGTACCTATAGAGTTGGAAAAAGAAGTTGTTGTTATAGATTTTACACTGCCAGATATGGCAGAGTTGAATAAAGTACTGACTCAGCACGTAGACCAAAATCGTGGTCGGCGGTTGACAACAGAGGCTAGAGAAAAGCTTCTCAGAGCAGCTTTAGGTCTAACTAAAGATGAAGCTGAGAAAGTCTACCGAAAGGCGCAGGTAACAACAGGGCGTTTGACGGAAGATGAGGTAGATATCGTTTTATCTGAGAAAAAGCAACTAATTCGGCGCAATGGTATCTTAGAATACATTGAAGAAGATGAAACCATTGATGCTGTAGGTGGCTTAGAAGAGTTAAAAAGATGGCTAAAACAACGCTCTAATGCTTTCACAGAAAGAGCGAGAGAGTATGGTTTGCCTCAGCCAAAGGGGATGTTAATTCTCGGAGTTCCCGGTTGCGGTAAGTCACTAATTGCCAAAACGACTTCCCGGTTGTGGGGTTTACCACTGCTGCGGTTGGATATGGGCCGAGTCTACGACGGCTCAATGGTGGGACGAAGTGAAGCAAATCTACGGAACGCCCTGAAAACAGCAGAATCTATTTCCCCAGCGATTTTGTTTATCGATGAATTGGATAAATCCTTTGCTGGTAGTGGAGGTTCTTCTGATTCTGATGGGGGGACTTCAAGCAGAATCTTCGGCTCTTTCCTCACATGGATGCAAGATAAGAAGTCACCAGTGTTCGTGATGGCAACTGCCAACAGAGTAGAACGCTTACCTGGCGAGTTCTTGAGGAAAGGACGCTTTGATGAAATTTTCTTTGTCGATCTGCCAACACCAGAAGAACGGCAACACATTTTTAATATTCATCTGACCAAACGCCGTGAAGACATCTCTCGATTCGATCTTGAGCAACTAGCCAAGATGTCTGATGGTTTTTCTGGAGCAGAAGTTGAGCAAGCGATCGTTGCGGCAATGTATGAAGCTTTTGCCCAAGATCGGGAGTTCACCCAACTAGATATTATTGCTGCACTGAAGGCAACATTGCCGCTGTCTCGAACGATGCAAGAACAAGTAACGGCTCTGAGAGATTGGGCCAGACAGCGCGCACGCCCCGCAGCATCCTCCGTAGCTGAATATCAGCGAATGGAGTTTTAAAAGCTTTCCTCTGCCATCCCAGGGGGAAAGGCTAGCTGAAAATGCTAGCAGTTATAAGAAAAAGCCGCATCCTGCTAAGAGCGGCTTCGCCCGAAACAAACCGTTGTCGTTTTTCTCAATCTTCTCATTGGAGGAAACCCAAATGTCTCACTTTAGCACCCTGCGTACCAAGATCACCGATGCCGAAATCCTCAAAGCTTCTTTGCGCGACCTCGGTATCAGCGTAAAGACTGAAGCTGATGTCCGTGGTTATAACGGTCAGCGCGTCCGTTCTGACATCGTTGCTATGTTAGATGGCGAATATGACCTCGGCTGGTCTCGCAACAGCGATGGTTCTTTTGACCTAATCGCTGACCTGTGGGGCGTTGCTAAGAAGCACAACCAAACTGAGTTGATCAACTCAATCAACCAAAAGTATGCTGTTAACAAAACTTTGGCTGAAGTAAAACAGCGCGGTTTGCAAAACGCCAATGTGAAGTTGGTACTGCAATAACAATTTCTCTGCGCGTTCCCAAAGCTGCACGGGTTAACCATATAAATAGCGGTTAGCCCGCTTTTTTATCGGGACTGAGATTCATTTCTCAGTCCCGATTTTTATAAAATTTTATCCTTCAGTCGCACTCAGCTAAACATAAATAAGTCTAGCTCATCTACATTGTGAATAATATTGGAATCAGGAACATTATATGCCACTGCTAGTTTAATACTAGCTTGCAGCCTCAATTCTACATTTAAACTAGGGTTAAAAGCTGCTTGAGCTAAGTTACCCAATTCTTCATAAGTAGCAATAATATTAGCGACAGTAGTCTTGTAATCCTGATCAATTTGAGCAAGTAACTTTTGATAATGCTGCTCTACTTGCTTACACAGTTTTGTATTTTCTCCTAATAAATTTTTGCAGAAATCGGAAACTATACGACCAGCAATTGAACCAATAACCGCACCAATAACAGGAACAGGTATCAATGCTTGTCCTATAGCTGCTCCAGTCGCCACTATTGCAGAATCTGCACAAGCAAAGAAACTCAGTTCTACAAATTCTTCTGAAGAAATTTCTCCGCGATTCCAACTTTTGACTAAACTGGCAACTTCCATACCAGCACTGACAAATGCACCAGCTAAAGGAGCGGACATTTGGGCGAAATTAGTTAACCCATAAATTGCCGTCGCTGATATACTACTAAGTGTTGCACCTGTAGCTGTATCTATACCAATTTCTTTCCAATCTTCAAGTGTTAATTCACCTTTAAAAACATTTTTTCCTTCCTTATATTTTCCATAAATTTTAGTAGCAAATCTAATATTACCTCCTACAACTGCACCTTTAACGGCAACCCGACCAAAATCAGCTATGTTAGGTTGAGCTTCAGTACGTATTCTGTCTTTAATTTCTGCGTTATCTCTCTTTAATGCTTTCTCATGGTGAGCTAGTGTATCATCGACTTTACCTATTTGTACATCTGAATAATTAGATAATCCTGGTCTAACAGTTTGGCTAAATGGATGACCAGACATTTGCTCTATTTCTTGAACTTTTTCTTGTAATTTTTGAACAGTACGAGTTGTTATTCCTTCTACATTTTCACCATTCAAAATATTTTGAATAATCTCATACTGGTCTTTAGGTATATGGTAAAAAGACCCATCTCTTCCAAAATTATCATATTTTTTCATGTGGTCGAGAACATGATCCAGAGTATTTCCCGTACCATTGATAAATTTAGACTGTACCTGAACCCCGTTAATTAAATAATCTTCTGGTGCTGTTCTTCCAACTCCCTCAAATGTGGCGTTAGGAGTCGAAGAATTCAAGAGTGATTTAGCATTACGAATACCAACTTCTACTTGTTCAGCTATTTCACCATGTTTTGTGCTTGTATTTCCCAAAATATTTTCAGGAGTAGCTAAAAAATCACGGACTTTATCAACCTCTTGAATAGCTGCAAAAAAGGCTTGATCTTGTTTACTGAGTTCCGCAGCTAGTTGTTCTGCTTGATACAAATTATCTTCTGCTACAATTGCAGCAATAAATTGATTTGTCTGATGTAGATTTTCCAATTTATCCATATACCAAACTTTTGATTTGTTGAAACCAGCAAAATAATTGAGCTACCAACGAAACAAGGTTAGTAGCTCACTATAAACTTACAAATTATTTCTACAGTTTGAGGTTTACTGTTTTTTTGAGTGACTGACTCAGCGCATGGATAGAATTAATTAAAACTCCTAGTCTTTCTTTGAAAGGCTGACTGAATCCTGGGTAATCTTTAGGAGCATTCTTTTGGAAGTATTGGATTTCGCTAGAAATGAGATCAGCTAATCTGATCGTTTCCTTCTCAATAAGTTCTACTTCTTGTTTTGATGCATTGACTTTAGGTATCAAACCTTCAATTTCAAAGGCGCGGCTATTGGCTTCTTTGCCAATTTTCTTATTTTCATGCTCTAAAAACAATCCACTACTAGCTAAAGCTGCACCTCCAATAGCCCAGCCAACAGGCCCAGCCATTGCTAATAATGCACTTCCACCTGCCATGCCAGTACCTCCAATAGTAGTAAGCGCACCACCACCTAAAAAGGCTAAAGCAGCATTAGTAGCCGCGGCACCAGAAAGAGAAGATATTGCCACACCTGTTGACGCTGTGCCGAAAGTGGTTGCAAACGCCATTGCAGCTGTTGGGCCAAGAAAGGCAACTCCTGCTCCAGCGACTAATCCAGCACCAGCAGTAGAACCTGCTACGAAGTTTTTGTTGGTGTTTGCATCAATTAGCTCCCAGTCTTTACCTGTAATTTCTTTCAGTTGAAATTTAAGTTCAGCAATAACTTTGCTAAATTCTTTTGGTGAATTTGCCAGTGTGTTTATGTAACTTTCACAAAGTTTAATAGTCTCAACCCCACGCTTGACTCGCTTTTGATAAAGACTTGCAGCTGCATCTTGTAAACACTTACAGACGTTTTCGTATTTATCTACTGCACTGCGTAGTCTCTGTTGAGCCTCTTTCCTGTATGTTTCTTTAAACATTGATTCCTCAAAAAATAAAAATAAGTGGTTGGCTTCAGATGAGCCGTTCAATACAATATATTCAAAATATGATTAAAATTATAATTGTACAAACACTGAAATTATCTTTTAAAAATATTTTATTATTATGGTATGAGCATTAAACTATTTTAGTTTAAAGTACAAAATATACTTTATTAAGTTAATAGTAAAAAATTAAAAGTTTTGATTAATACTAACTGTTTAAATTTGTTGATGAAATTAAATTAATATAAACTACATAGTTAAATTCGGTAATATTACTGTGATTACCAAAAACTTATATACTTTTTAAAATTTTGAATTCATTCTCTACCAAACCTGACTTAAATCCAAAACAAAACCAGGTAGTAAAGGTTCACCGTCAAGGGTTTTAGGATTATCTAATTCCTCAATCGCAGTATTAGGACGATAAATAAAAACTTGGCGTTGTTTTCTATCAATTAACCAACCAAGTTGCGTGCCATTATCAATATACTCTTGCATCTTATCTTGCATAATTCGTAAGTTATCGGTCTTTGAACCCAATTCAATCACAAACTCAGGACAAATCGGTGCAAACTTTTTTCGCAGTTCCACTGGTATGGCTTCCCAGCGATCGCGTTTTATCTACGCTGTATCAGGCGATGTCTACGACGGGCTACGCCTACGCACTGCACCATTAGGTAAAGTAAACCCACCACTGGAACCAAACCCCACACCTGTACCATCTTGCTTTGTCCACAACCACAACTGACTAACTAAGTTAAAGTTGCGTTCATCAGTTTCGGAACCAGTAGGGGGCATAATCACTAATTCTCCCATAGCATTACGTTCAATGCGAAAATCGCGGTTTAGCTGACAAAATTCATAAAACTGGTCTTCGGTTAGTGCGTAGGCGTAGCCCGTCGTAGACATCGCAGGTTGCAATTGCAAAACCATTGGTATAATCTCTGTGGCTACAGGTAAGTTGGTGGTCATAATTGCTTTGTGGCTACTTCACCTGCTTTAACTATAATCTTTTGACAATCTCCGGTTAAATTAGGGTTAACTCATGAAGATTAGAATTATTGCTAGTGGAAAGAAGACAACGCTTAGGTGGACAGCAAGCTTCAAGTTTGAATTAAACGTAATGAACATATCATTGCAATCAACTTGCTTAATTCACCGCATCTCAGTACAGTAAAATCACAAGCAGTTTCAAGGTCATAAAAATGACGACTGAAAAAAGGATTGCTGTGGTAACAGGCAGCAATCGAGGGCTAGGATATGCTATTTCCCGTCTATTATCCAAAATTGGCAACCGCGTAATTCTGACGAGTCGAAATGAAACAGATGGTCTTGCTGCTAAAGGACAGCTTACCAATGAAGGGCTTGATGTTGACTATCACACCCTGGATGTAACGAATGATGCAAGTGTGCAACAGTTTACTGAGTGGCTACGTGAAACTTACGGCAAAGTAGATATTCTGGTCAATAATGCAGGCGTAAATCCCACAACTAAGCCGGAAGAATCCAGCTTACTAACTGTGCAACTGGAAACGATGCGATCGACCTTTGAAACTAATGTTCTAGCAGTACTCAGAATTTCTCAAGCATTAATTCCGTTGATGAAGGTGCAAAATTACGGCCGCATTGTCAATATCTCAACGGAAATGGCATCTCTAACATCAGTTCCCACTGACTACTACCCTTTAGCGCCATCCTATCGACTCTCGAAGGTGGGAGTAAATGGACTAACTGTGCTTCTCGCCAAGGAGCTCCAAGGTACTAATATTCTCGTAAATGCCTATTCTCCGGGTTGGATGAAGACAGATATGGGGGGAGATAATGCCCCATTTACGGCAGAAGAAGGAGCTGAAACTGCTGTCTATTTGGCAACACTTCCCGATGGAGGAGCGCAAGGACTGTTGTTTGCAGAGATGCGAAAGTTTGGTGGCCCTATTCAATTACAATGGTAGGTTAATATGGGAAATTCCGCAGGTTTACCGCCTATTTACGCAGATAAGCCGATTGAATTAGCACCTGCTACAGTTATTACCTCGTTCCCGGCCAATACTTTTTTGGAAAATCTAGCGATGCCTGCGGCGGGCTACGCCTACGCACCAGATGGGACAATCTTTGTAACCAATCACGAAGTTGGCAAGATTGTTCGCATTACCCCAGATGGCAATCAGCAAATTCATGCCACTGTTGAAGGCAAAGTAAGTGGTCTTGCTTTCACTACCAACGGCGATCTGGTGGCAACAGGTTGGAATGCTGATTCTATACCCGTGGTTTCTCTAGTTAGAAGTGATGGCACGGTGGAAACCTTGCTGATACTGCCAGACGCAATATTTCTCAATGGCATCACGCCACTGTCCGACACTCAATATTTAACAGCAGATTCCTATCGTGGTGCAATCTGGCTAATTGATATTGCTCAACCCAGTGGCTCAATTTGGCTAGAACATCCAATGCTGGCTCGTAGTAATTCGGAGAGCGTGTTTCCGGCTGCAAATGGCTTGAAGCGTTTTGGTGATTTCCTCTACGTTTCAAATACAGAAAAAATGTTGTTGTTGCGGATTCCCATTGATAGCACTAATAAACCAGGTGAGCCGGAAATTTTTGTTGAGCAGACCAATATTGATGACTTTGCCTTTGATGTAGAAGGCAATCTTTATGGAGCAACGCACATTTACAACAGTGTGGTACGAATTGCGCCCGATGGTAGTACAACTATCATTGCTCAAGCCGAGTCAGGTGTAATTGGCAGCACAGCAGTGGCTTTTGGTCAAAGTGAGGGCGATCGCACTGCAATTTATGTTGTAACTAATGGTGGAATGTTTTTACCTCCACCCACTGGGGTTGTTCCTGCTAATGTCGTTCGGCTCGAAGTTGGAAAAACTGGGTATTCCTTAATTTGAGAATGACTCAATCATGCTACGGTTGCAAAAACTTACGACTATTAACTTGATGGTGACATAACTAATGGAGATGGAACAGGACGAGCAATTTGTAACCGTGGTTATTTCACAACTGGTCAAAGCAGAATGTGAAAACGCTTACGAGGCTTGGTTAAAAGATATTACCAGTGTTGCCAGAACCTATCTAGGGCATCTAGGAACAAACGTGATTCGTCCCCAACTTGGCGTGCGAAATGAATATGTGATCATTTTTCGGTTTGACAATTATGAAAATTTAAAGGTGTGGATGACATCGCGCGATCGCGAATACTGGCTCAATCAAGCCCAATCTTTGGTTGAATCTGACCCTTATGTTCAACAAATCTGTGGATTAGAAGCTTGGTTTTCTATTCCCGGCCAACCACTAAAAACCCCACCGCGCTATAAAACAGCCTTGTTGACTTGGGCTGCTGTCTTTATATTGATTAATATTTTGAGTACATTTCTAGTGCCTCTACTTCGCGGTTTACCACCTTTGATTATTTCGCTGATCGTTACCATTCTTATGGTTGTACTGTTGACCTACGTTGTCATGCCCAGAGTCAGCCGTTTGTTTAGTTGGTGGCTGTATGCTAAATAGCCAAATTACCTTTTCAATAAATAATATAAAAAGTTTAGGGGTGGTTTTGTAACCACCCCTTTATTCTCCTAATATTTAGAATTTACTTGCAGCCCCTTAATGGGAAGTTATCCCTCTTCTGTCACTCTCCGAGATAAGCAAGTAGTAAATAAGTGAAATCATCCAGAAGCAAAAAAGGGTTTAAATTGGTTCATGGCACAAATTAAATGATTAAATCCTAGCAATAAATGAGAATTTGGAAAAATATCTAACCAGGGATAAATCAGCCAAAATAGTAAAAGAGGTTGGACAATTAAACGAAGATTATTAAGAGTATTCTTCCATCCAGAATTATGATTCCATTGTTGATGATGAGAAAAATCTACACAATTAACATAACTAGTACCTATCACCTCAGTTTCAATTTGAAGAGATTGATTTAAGGCTAAAAAGGCTGGGGAATTTAGACTAATCATTGTGTAAACACAAAAAATAATTTCCTACCATCTCTCTATATGTTGAAAATTTGTCAAGCGATAATCTGTCCAGCCGAGTTCCTGTTTACATTGTCGAAACCCATATTCTACCCAGGTTCTTAATCCATATAAATCGCCTAAAGTTTTTTTGAGATTTCCTTGAAGATTCGTCATGACAAATGAAGTGGAATTATCCGGCATTGTTTCTGGATCAGTAGTTATTTCCCAGTAAGTTATGGCTCTTTTTTTACCATAAATTATTTCTCGGATATATCTGATTTCGGATTTTTTATTACTAAATGTTCTCTCAAATTTGCACCACTTGTTAGCTCTAACGCTCTGATTAGCTGGTAGCCAGACTCCGTGATTACTTCTAATTGCTACAACATAAGCTAATTCATATTCATTGAGCTTTTTGATGAATTTGCTACTTTCACCATATAAACTATCGGCTAATACTAATTCAATATTAAACCCCTCATTTATTAATTCTGTAATAATTTCTGACGCTAACTCTATTTTGGTTTTATATTTATCTCCTGATTTGAGCGTCCCTTTCGGTTTAAATACTTTGAAACTTAATGGAAATGTTACATTTTCATAAACTCCATAAGCATTGACTGATACTATTCCATTATCTATTTTTCCTACACTCCCTAGATATTGTCTTGCAACATAATCTGTCTTTTTACCTTTTTTCCTATCTCCAGTTTCATCTATTACTACGGTTATCGCCTGACTATTTAATGCTTTCTTTAATTTATCTAATCTTCGGCTCTTTAATTTATTTGCTGACCAATCTGAATAGGCTATGAAATGATGTAATGACTGTGCCGAGTTTATACTTACTACTTTGGCTATTTCTGGTAATGATTTTCTTTTTATTGGTGCAATTATCCCTAAATGTAAATATTTGAAGCATTCATAATTTCTTACTTCTTTGAACAGGTCTTTATACTCTGCACAATATTCATCTATGATCGCAACTGTTGGCTGGGCATCTCTTGCCAAATGTTTTAGGATTTGTAATTCTACATCCATTGCCCTGCTTACCTGAAGAGAGTTTTTTCTTTTAATCCTTTTATTCAGAATACTCGGAAAGTGACAGAAGAGGGATATAGCGGTTATCAGTCTACTTCAGTACAGTAGGAGAGAGCAATTCTACTGATAATTGGTGGTGATGAAAGCCTACTCTCTCGACTTGCGTCAAAAAATAGTTGATGCTTATGCCTGCGGTGACATTTCCCAACGAAAACTGGCTAAAAACTTTGGTGTCACCTTAAGTTTTGTGCAAAATTTACTCAAACGCCATCGAGAATTGGGGATGATAGGCCCCAAGGTGCGGACTGAGCAGACAGCAACAAAGTTGAATGCTGAACAGTTAGAAATCCTGCGCCAACTCGTCATAGCACAGCCCGATGCGACGTTAAGCGAATTGCGGGAACGACTTTACGAGAAAACAGAGGTCTTAATTGGGGTAGCTACGGTGAATCGGATGGTTCGCTGGAAACTTCACCTCAACCTCAAAAAAAAAGTCTCCACCTCACAAAAAAAGGTAGTGATGAAGTCCAACTAGCCCGATTTGAGTACTGGAAACTCTTGAGGGGGATACCCGTCGAAGAGCTGATTTTCTTAGATGAATCGGGAGTTAATCTGTCCTTCATCCGCAAATGTGCCCGCGCCTTGCCTAGCCTTCGGGCCTATGCTCAAAAGCCCAACCGCAAAGGGAAAAATGTCTCGGTAATTGGTGCAATTAGCTTGAAAGGACTGCTCACCCAATGGAGTGGCTTAGGTTCTATCGATGCTTTGACTTTTGATGCCTTCATCGCCCAAAAGCTCGTACCCAAACTTTGGCCTGGTGCAGTGGTGATCATGGATAACTGCTCAATCCATAAAAGTGATGAACTTGAAGCTTTGCTCATCGCTGCTGGCGCTCATCTCATTTATCTCCCCCCCTATTCTCCCGATTTTTCACCGATTGAGAATTGTTGGTCCAAGATTAAGAACATTCTCCGTCGCATCGGTGCAAGGACATACCCTGATTTACTCCAGGCATTAGATACGGCATTCGCAGAAGTGACAATAGAGAATTTGCTGGGTTGGTTTACTCACTGCTGCTACTGTACCTCACAAGACTGATAACCGCTATAATTTACTCAGAAATGTTAATCGAAGTTTCAACTTGAGAAGTAGCTAATGTTGGTGCTGTAAAAATCCGCGAATACAGACTTGACGGTTGCTGATGGGCAACAACTGGTAGAACCTCACGAGCATGGGCGGCTAATTCTACTGCCTTCACGTCATAAGTCTGCGTTGCTAATTTGGGATAAAACCCAATACCTATGATTGGCAGCAACAAACAAGCGGTAATAAATATTTCGCGGGGTTTGACATCAGATATTACAGCATCCAAGTGCAACTCTTGACTTTGGTCGCCGTAGAATACTTGACGCAGCATCGACAGTAAATAAATCGGTGTCAAAATCACGCCCACTGCTGACAGCAGCACAACTACAATTTTGAAACTGGAACTGTAAACATCACTGGTGGCGATACCGAGAAATACCATCAACTCACCCACAAAACCACTCATTCCAGGTAAGGCGAGAGAAGCCATTGAACCGATGGTAAACAGAGCAAAGGTTTTAGGCATTACCTTAGCCATACCGCCCATTTTATCCATCATCAAGGTGTGGGTGCGATCGTAAGTTACGCCAGACAGAAAGAATAAGCTAGCAGCAATCAAGCCGTGGGAAACCATCTGTAGCACTGCACCGCTTATACCCAGTTCTGTGTAAGAGGCAATCCCAATCAGCACAAACCCCATGTGGGCAATTGAAGAGTAAGCCAAGCGGCGTTTGAGATTAGTTTGAGCTAAGGCACAGCAAGCACCGTAGACAATATTTACTACACCCAAAATTGCCAGTACTGGGGCAAAAGTTACATGGGCATTGGGCAACATTTCCACATTGAAGCGGATAAGGGCATAACCACCCATTTTTAACAACACACCAGCCAAAATCATCGAACCGGGTGCTGATGCTTCACCGTGGGCATCAGGTAGCCAAGTGTGTAAGGGGAAAATTGGTAACTTCACACCGAAGGCAATCAAGAAACCTGCGTAAACCAACAATTCCAAGGTTTTGGGGTATTCTTTCATTCCTAGAGTCGCCATGTCGAAGGTGACGGTATCTCCAGAAAATGCCATTGCAAAACCAGCAATCAAGATAAATATTGATGCGGCGGCGGTGTAAAGAATGAACTTGGTAGCCGCATAACGGCGGTTTTGTCCTCCCCAGATGGAAATCAGCAGATAAACCGGTACTAACTCGATTTCCCACATTAGGAAAAACAGCAGCAAATCTTGGGCGACAAATACGCCAAGTTGGGCGCTATACATCGCTAGCATCAAACCATAAAATAATCGCGGCTTGGTGGTAACTTTCCAAGCCGCGAAGATTGCGAGTGTATTTATTAAACCTGTTAGAAGCAGTAAGGGCATCGATAAACCATCAACCCCCACAGCCCAATGCAAACCTAATTGCGGTATCCAAGGATAGTTTTCTACAAGTTGGAGTCTTGAACTCTGAAAGTCGTACTTATACCAAAAGGCATAAATCATCAGTGCAAAGTCAGCAAAAGCAACTCCCAGACCATACCACCGCACAGTTCTACCTTCTTTGTCTGGGATCAGGGGGATGGCTAAGGCAGCCACTAAGGGTAAGAGGATTATGGCTGTTAGCCAGGGAAATTCAATAGCATTCATCACTTCTGACAATCAATTTGCCTTGTCGCTTTTGTTTTCATTATATTAAGGAATCTATACTTTTGTAAACTATCTTAAACTCCAGAAGATAGAATCTTAACTATTGACAGGAATATATACTCATTAAATGTCAGATTATCAGGACAAACAAGAATAAATACTTATCGAAATTTTAACGATTCCATTCTAAATGTAAACTTTTGCAACGTCAACACAAAATGTCAGCTAGAGCCACAGTTACAACACGGTTGCATTTTCTGGTTAAGTTTAGTTTTAGGTTGACATAAGATATCAACACAGATATAATTTAAATATTTTAAGCTTATAGAAAGTTTGTTGAGTCGTATAGACTATCTATATTGATTGGCAAAAAGTGATTGGCAAAAAGAGCAACCCCAAGTGGTTGGAGATTGGTAATCGAGCGGAAAAAATCTGGCTTTTAAATATAATTGCAATAATTTGCGCTATTTCGACAATTTTACAGAGACACCCGATAGAGTCGATTCGTTTGCAAATTTTAGGGATTCCCAACTAGCTAGCTTTTTTGTCTTTCTTTCAACGTCGGCTTTATTATGTTTCGGTAAAATTACAGATTATGTTTCGGTAAAATTACAGTTTAGCTGAAGTAGCGTACTGAATTCTATCTAATAGCCTAGAGCCACAGCCTATGAAAATGTATAAATAATTTTGCTTAATTATAGGACTTACGCATACGACCATCCAAATTATTCTCTACGAAAGTCTACGCCAAAGAGAGGTTCGACGTTCGCGTAGTATCTTCTAGAAAAGACATTCTTGGCGACTTGGCGCCTTGATAAATTAAGCTTTTTGGCAATTTTTGCGTAAGTCCTAAATTACTGAGTTTGTTATGAATACTGAATTTTGAATGCAATCAAACCAATCAATACGGCAAGACCTAACGCTCTACGAAAATAATTAACGCCTTGAAATAATTCTAGCCACGCCCAAGTAAACAAGGAACCGTTTGCTAGTAAGTCTAACGCTGTATTTATTTTACCACTTGGAAAAACTAGAGCGAGTAAACTGGTTACTATCCAAACAATTAGTGGTAGGTTTGGCATTTGAGCTAAAACAATTTTGCCCTCGTTGTCACGGAATGTTTTATCAAAAAATGTATTTTCCATTGTTTCAAATTACTACTTTGCTACAAATAATTAATTTACATAAACTACTGAATGGTCTATTAGAGAATAGGCTTCCATTTAGTTTAATTGTAAATTCCTTAATGACATTAAAGCATCTGAAAAAATCTCTTTCCAAGTATCTAATTGCTGAGATTATGACTATGTTGAGAGACATACTCATACTAACAATATATATGTCATAAGAAGGAATTCAATTTGAAGCAGTGAAGATTAAGGATGCCCAGATCGTAATTATTTAGAAAGACGGGATGCCACGCATGGCTGCCAGATCGTCGTTAGCGATCGCACAATAAGATTAGTCAAAAATTTAGACCTCAAATAGGAGCAATTCATGAACGCCTCCACTTGTCTAGTTAATTGACATGTTAGCTGAATTTACGCTAGCTAGTACAGCACGGCTTTTTTAGGGCTGAAGATCGCGGCGATTTCCGCGCAGAATAACACAGTAGAGTATTTACATTTTATGCGATCGCTCAACAAATAACGCTCGGTGGAAGCTGGAAATGATAGATTACACGAGCAGTTGGGCAATATTTAAGTGAGTGTTGTGACTATTAGTAATTATTTATGGCTTTCCCAATTAAAGAACATCGTTGGCTATATATTGGTTTAAGTATTTTGAGCTTGTGTTTGGCAGTGACTAACACTCCTGCTAGAGCATCTGTGCAAGTATCAGCAAAATTTACTCTGAATGCCCTAGCATCCACTAACCAGATAGAACAGGGACGAAACCTATACCGTTCAGGACGCTTTGCAGAAGCTGTGATGGTTTGGCAAACAGCAGCACAACAGTACCATACTCAAGGCGATCGCCAGAACGAAACCCTTAGCTTAAGTTACCTTTCACTGGCACAACAAGAACTTAACCAATGGAAAGCAGCCGAAGAGTCGATTGAGCAAAGCTTGAAACTGTTGCAAACCTCTATTCCCTCTGCTGATGCAATTCTCTGGGCACAGGTACTCAATACCCAAGCAAATTTGCAATTGCACAATGGTAAAGCCGAAATTGCCCTTGAAAATTGGCAACAAGCTCAAAAATATTATGAGCAAGCAGGCGACAAAATGGGTAGCTTGGGTAGTCAAATTAACCAGGCACAAGCTTTACAAAGTTTGGGATTTTATCGTCGTTCTAAACAGCAGTTGGAGACGCTGAATCAAAATTTAGGAGCAATGCCAGATTCAGAAATTAAAGTTAGTGGGCTGCGATCGCTTGGTTTAGCCCTGCTGATGATTGGCGATGGCAAGAGTCGACAGGTATTGGAGCAAAGTTTGGCGATCGCTCGTAAAATTGAAGCTACATCTCAATTGAGTTCCATTTTACTAAGCTTAGGAAAAACTGCCGCAGACTTAAAAGATCCAGAGGCGGCGTTAGATTACTTTGAACAAGCAGAACAACTAACTACAAATCCAAGCGATCGCTTACAGGCACGTTTAGCTAAGTTTAAGCTTTTTCTCGACTACGACAAGCCTGAGTTGGCTACCTCACTCGCACCTCAATTACTACAACAACTTGGAGAACTACCCCCAAGTCACACCTCTCTCTACGCAGCGATCAATTTTGTTGCTTCACTGAATCGGCAGTCAAATTTTAACCAAATCATACCACTTAAAGACCTGGCGCAACTCATGGCAGTTACAGTCAAGTCTGCACAGCAAATCCAGGATGCTCAAGCAGAAGCTTACGCACTGCATCAGTGGGGAAAACTCTATCGTCGTACACAGCAGTTATCACAAGCGCAGGAGTTAACTCAGAAATCCCTCAACATTGCGCGTCAACTCCAAGCTGAGGATATCATTGCTCAATCTGCTTGGCAGGTGGGACAGTTGTATAAAGAACAGGGCGATCGCCCAGAAGCAATTACTGCTTATACTGAAGCGGTCAAAGCTTTAAAGTCAATCAGGGGAGATTTAGTTTCAGTCAACCCCGATGTTCAGTTCTCCTTCCGTGAAAGTGTGGAGCCTGTTTACCGAGAACTTGTAGGTTTACTCCTAGATCAGCAACCCAGTCAAGTAGAACTAATGAAAGCTCGTGACTTGATTGAGGCACTCCAAGTTGCAGAACTCGATAACTTTTTCCGGGAAGCTTGTTTAGATATATCTCAGCAGATTGACAAAATTGACCCCAATGCAACCGTTGTTTATCCGATTATCTTGCCAGATCGCCTAGCGGTAATCCTTTCCAAAACCGGACAACCGTTGCGTTACTATGTGACACAAAAATCTATTGCCGACATCGAACAAACTCTAGAAAAATTCTTAGTTGCCTTAAATCCTGTCTCCAACTCCAAAGAGCGCGATCGCTTGTCCCAAGAAATTTATAGTTGGTTAATTCGTCCTGCCGAAATGGATCAAGCTTTCAAAGATACCCAAACACTAGTATTTGTTTTAGATGGTCGATTACGTAATATTCCTATATCAGCTTTGTATGACGGGAAGCAATATCTGATCGAAAAGTATGCTGTTGCCCTCTCACCGGGAATGCAATTGATGAGTGCGCGATCGCTCCAACCAAATGACATTAATGCGATCGTCGGCGGTATCAGCCAATCTCGTAATGGCTTCAGTGCTTTGCCTGCTGTAGAATTAGAAGTTAAGCAAATCTCGAAGGCAGTCCGATCTTCGATGTTGCTCAACCAGCAATTCACTAGTCAAGCCCTTGCCAGTCACGTCAAATCTAGTAGCGCCGATATTGTCCATCTGGCAACCCACGGACAGTTTAGTTCCCGCCTTGAAGATACCTTCCTACTGACTTGGGATGGAGAAGTCAACGTTAAGGAATTGTCAGAACTTCTCAAAAATCGCGGTGGCGAGTCATCGAAAGCAATTGAGTTGCTAGTACTGAGTGCCTGCGATACAGCAACAGGTGACGATCGCGCCGTTCTTGGACTAGCAGGCTTGGCTGTCAAATCTGGTGCCCGCTCAACCATTGCCACTCTCTGGCCAGTTAAAGATAAAGCAGCCGAGATGCTGATGACGCGCTTCTATGAGCAATTGCGACAGCCTAAAATTACCAAAGCTGAAGCATTGCGACAAGCCCAAATCAACTTAATCCGTCAAACTGATTTCCACGATCCTTTCTTTTGGTCTGCCTTTGTTTTGGTTGGTAACTGGCTGTAAAGAGGAAGTAGATTTAGTGAGGGATTTAAACCGCAAGCTTCGCTCTATTTTCTGCATCTCTTTTGAACTAAGTAACTTTACTTAATAACACTTTAGTAATTCGTACAAACTTTTACGGTATAAAAGTCAGGTTTCGTTTATATTTTTAATAGGTATTGAAGCCTTTGACTCTGAGCCGAAAAGATTTATCCAGCTTTTTCCCACAATCAAAATCAATGTATTTAGTATTACTTTTCTCAAATGAGGTGCTACGTCATGAAACGTCGATATTTAGCTAGCGCATTAAGCGTCATCGCTCTATTCACTAGTACTACATTGAATAGTGCCAATGCTGTTACATTTACCCCACCAATCAACAATGGCGCTCCCAGCCAAGCAACCGGAGGAGCTTCCCGTGGTAATTTCTTTATCCCTGCTTCTAGCAAAAGCGCTCCCAGCCAAGCAACTGGAGGAGCTTCTAGAGGTAGTCTGTTTACACCCAGTGCCGGCAAAAGCGCTCCCAGGCAAGCAACTGGAGGAGCTTCCAGAGGCGACCTCTTTACACCTAATGCTGGTAAAGGCACTCCCAGGCAAGCAACCGGAGGAGCTTCTAGAGGCGAACTCTTTACACCTAGCGCAGAGAAAAACGCTCCTCAACAGGCAAGTGGAGGAGCTTCTCGGGTTGGTACTTACTACTTAAATCCTTCAACTGTAGGTACAAAAGGCCCAGCAGCCTTAATTGCGCTCCTACCCCAAAGCTTTTATGGCACAACAGTGTCTGAACGTCCCACAATTCTGGTATATCTTCCTGCTTCTAATGCAGAAGAAGCTGTGTTCAGCCTCAAGGATGAAGCTGGCAATACACAGTATCAAATGACCATTCCTGTTACTCTCAAAGCTGGGGTAATTGCTGTCAAATTACCAGCCGAAGCACCCACTTTAGCAGTTGGAAAAAACTACCATTGGTTTCTAGCTGTCAAACTTGATGGACAGCTCGGCCCAAATACGCCTTATGTCGATGGTTGGATTCAGCGCATCAAGCCTAATGCTGAACTGACAACAGCAATGGAGCAAAAAGATTCTCTGAAGCGGGCGGCGGCTTTTGGTAAACATGGCATTTGGTATGACTGCGTGGAAACACTTGCAGCCCTACATAGCACTCAACCGAGCAATGTAACTTTTAATAAGCAATGGGAAGAACTACTCTCCTCAGTTAGCTTGAAGGAGATTATCACAGCTCCCTTATTAGTATCTACGAAGTAATTTTAGGCATGGAGCATCGGGCAAAACAGTTCCGAGTGCTGTTAGCGGTAGCGGGGCGTTTAGCCCGTGAAGAGTGCTGAGTGAAGAGTTAGGAGTTACGAATTAATTCCCCCCCTGCTCCACTTCGGCTACGCTCAGTGACCACCTGCTCCCCTGCCCCCTACTCCCTGCTCCCTACTCCCTACTCCCCATTCACCATGTGGCGCAGATTCCAGACCTTTATCCAAAAGACTCGTAGCGTTTTGATTATTACTCCCACTGTTGCCCTGACTGTCATTGTCGGGCAATCGTTGGGATTTTTCAATTTGCCTGAATGGAAAATTCGTGATGAATGGGTTCGTCAGCGATCGCAGGAGACAATCGCGGATGAAATTGTGATTGTCACAATCGATGAGCGCGATATCCAATCGGTGCGTAAATGGCCAATTCCAGATTGGGCATTAGCAAAATTACTAGAAAAGATTCGGGCGCAGCAACCCAGAGCTATCGGATTGGATCTCTATCGAGATTTACCAGAGGGAAGCGGACATGAAGAACTTGTAAAAATCTTCCGCAGCACTCCTAATTTAATCGGTGTTGAGAAAATCACCGGAGAGCGAGTCAATCCTGCACCGGAGTTGAAGAAACTTAATCAAGTAGGATTAGCAGATTTGGTGTTGGATGGCGATCGCTTTGTCCGTCGCGCCCTCCTGACGGCAGTAGATGCCAAAGAGCAAAACACGCTCAAAGCTGGGCTAGCAACTCTTGTAGCGCTCAAGTACCTAGAAACCGACAAAATTACCTTAGAAAGCATTGATCCTAAGCAGCAAAAATTTCAGTTGGGTAAAGCAATTTATTTACCACTAAACAATCAAGAAGCAGGCTACTCCGATGCTGATTTAGGCGGCTATCAAATTCTCCTCAATTGGCATGGAACAGATGCGGCATTTCGGACAGTTGCCATGCGCGATGTCTTAGCAGGGAGAATTCCAGCCAACCTAATGCGTGATCGGATGGTGTTTATTGGATCAGCCGCCGCTAGTACCAATGACTTCTTCAACACACCCTTCAGTTCCTCCTGGATCTCTGCCCAAAAAACGATGCCTGGGGTTGTTGTCCATGCCAATATTGCCCATCAACTGGTGCTAGGGGCAAAAACAGGGAAGACAAACCTGTACGGCTTTTCTGGAGGGGCTGTGTCGCTCTGGATTATTTTATGGTCTGCGATCGGCTCTAGTGGTAGTTGGTTCTTATCCAGTCGCAGGTTGCGGATTCCTGGTGGCAAAATTCTCTGGGCAACTATAGGCATCTGTGGCATGTTTGTGGGGGGTGGCTATGGGATGTTTTTACATGGCATTTTGATTCCAGTCACACCTGCTTTAGCCGCATTCATCAGCAGTGTAATTGCAACAACTAATGCCTATAAACAAAGGCAATTAGAAGAAACGAATCAGCAACTAGAAATTGCCAATTCTCAACTATTAGATTATTCCAAAACTCTGGAGTTCAAAGTTGAAGAGCGAACTCATGAACTGCTTGAGGCCAAGCAAGCTGCTGATGCTGCTAACGAAGCAAAGAGCGAGTTTTTGGCAAATATGAGTCACGAACTACGCACACCGCTTAATGGCATCCTTGGTTTTGCTCAGGTGCTAGAAGTATCGCCAAACATGACAGAGAAAAATCTGGAAGGTGTCAGCATTATCTACCAATGTGGGACACACCTGCTGATGCTAATCAATGATATTCTCGACCTTTCAAAAATTGAAGCTCGTAAATTAGAATTGGTTACGACTAATGTACATCTGCACACTTTTTTACATGGTGTCTCCGAGATTTGCAGTATCCGAGCAAAACAGAAAGGCATTTCATTTAATATTTTAATCAGCGATCGCCTACCAGTTGCCATTGAAGTGGATGAAAAGCGACTAAGGCAAGTTTTGATCAACTTACTAGGTAATGCTATCAAATTCACAGACACCGGTAGCGTCACCTTCAAAGTAGATGTCATGAGTCATTCGTCATTGGTCATTGATCAAGAATTGAAACCAATGACAAATGACAATGGACAAATGACACATCAGAAGATTCGCTTCCAGATTGAAGATACAGGTATTGGGATGTCACCAGACCAATTAGAGAAAATCTTTTTGGCTTTTGAGCAAGTAGGTGAAGCAGGGCGGAAATCTGAAGGTACTGGTTTGGGATTAGCAATCAGTCAAAGAATTGCGGCATTGATGGACAGCCAAATTCAAGTACAGAGTCATCTGGGTGAAGGTAGTATCTTTTGGCTAGATTTGATCGTAACAGTACCAGTTTCCCATGACTGGCAGATAGAAACGATACCTACAACGGGTGTAGCATCAGCTCTAACCCATCAAAAAATCACCGGGATTCGGGGTACTGCACCTCAAATTCTCATTGTCGATGATGATACTAACCACTGTTCTATGTTGATCAGTTTGCTCCAAGAAATTGGCTGTCAAACCTTGGAAGCAAGCGATGGCAAATATGCACTACAGATGGTAACTGAACATCAACCGGATGTGATTCTCCTTGATTTAGCTATGCCTAACATGGATGGCTTTGAGCTAATGGTTCATTTACAAGAAAATCCACAAACTCGTTTTATTCCAATTATTGTCTCTAGTGCCAGCGTCTTCGAGGAAAATCGGCAACGAAGTTTTCAGGCAGGGGCCACAGCATTCTTACCAAAACCTCTGCAAATTGATGAACTATTTAATGCACTGCGTTCTGCCTTCGAGGCAGCAGCGAACCTATCGCTGCTAAAAGTAGAGTGGATTTATACTCAGCCTACATCTCAAAAGTTATCTTACCAGACTGAACAAAAAGCTAATACTGAATTGATTTTGCCATCACAGGATGTTTTACAACAACTTTATCATCTAGCAATGATGGGAGATATTCAGGCAATTGAGGGAATTATAAAAGAGTTAATTAAGCAAGACAGTCAACTAACTCCTTTCGCAAATGAGTTGAGCCAATTTACTGCCAACTTCCAAACTGGAAAAATCCGTAAGTTCCTTAAATCTTTTGTAATCACTGAGTCACGTCAATAATGATCGAACCTCTTTTGAAGCCAATGCATATCCTTTTGGTAGATGACAATCCCAACAATCTGAAAGTGCTATCAGAAGCGATTCAGGGATGTGGCTGGAAAACCCTCATGGCAACCGATGGAGAATCTGCCATTGAACAAACAGAATACTCTGCTCCCGATCTCATTCTCTTGGATGTTATGATGCCGGGTATTGATGGGTTTGAAACTTGCCGCAGGTTGAAAGCCAATTCCATGACTCAGAATATTCCGATCATTTTTATGACTGCCTTGGCCGATGCCACAGACAAAGTGAAAGGACTGGAAATTGGTGCAGTTGACTACATTACCAAACCCTTCCAGCAAGAAGAAGTCATTGCTCGATTAAAATTACATTTGAAAATTTCCTATCTTACCCGTACCCTCGAACAAAGAGTGCAAGAACGCACCGCAGAATTAACCCAATCTCTTCAACAGTTACAAAACACCCAACTACAACTAATCCAGAGTGAGAAAATGTCCACCCTTGGACAACTTATTGCAGGGATAGGTCATGAGATTAATAACCCGATTGGTTTTATTAGTGGAAATTGCTCTCATATTGAGGAATATGTCAAGGATCTCCTACGTTTGGTGAATCTCCAACAGCAAAAGCTACTACATCCAGACCCAGAAATTGAAGAACTTGTTGAAGAAATTGACTTAGAGTATCTAGTTGAAGATTTACCAAAAATTCTGGGATCAATGGATCAAGGAATTGGTCGTCTGAAGGATATCAGCCTTTCTCTAAGAACCTTTGCTCGATCTGATATCTCATCTATGGTGGAGTTCCAAATTCATGAAGGAATTGATAGTACCTTAATGCTATTAAAACATCGACTCAAAGACCAAGGAGAACGCCCTGTAATCGAGGTTGTCAAACAATATGGTGAGTTACCTCCAATCACCTGCTATCCTGGACAACTGAATCAGGTATTTATGAATATTATCGCCAATGCCATTGATGCATTTGATGACCTCTATCAAAACCGCTCAGTTGAGGAGATAGCAGCAGCTATCCCTCACACGATCGCGATCGCTACATCAATCCAGCATGAGCAACAAACCGTGACAATTTGCATCGAAGATAACGCTCTTGGTATGCCTCCTGAAGTGCAAGCGAGAATTTTTGAGCCATCTTTTACAACTAAGGCTGTGGGAAAAGGAACTGGCCTAGGATTAGCTATTAGCTACCAAATTATTATCGATAAACACAATGGACAAATCAACTGCTTATCAACCTCTGGTCAAGGAACGAAGTTTATTATTACTCTAGCAACTTCAGTAGAAGCCCTTACTAGAAAACACAAATCAAATTTTTAAATCGCGTAGTGCTAGACGAATTTGCTCCAAGCGTCTACGGTTTACACCAAAATCTGAGTCTCCAAGACGTGATGCGGAACGCAGATGAATTACTGACTCATTAGCAGGGAAATAAAACTCGACATCATCCACAAATTGGAATATCCGACTCTTAGAAAGAGCATGGATGTAATTATCTGTCTGTTGGATAACCTCTGTACGTGGAACTACACTAAGAACTTTGAGTAAAGTTGCTCGTGCTGTCTTGAGGTCTACATGGTAGGCGATCGGGTCAATGCTATGTTGAGAATCAGCATCTTGACTGACAGCACAGTTCGGAGAAGGCGGACAGGGAGCAAGATGAATATTGTCAACTCCCAAGTCAGATGTGGCAGCCCAAGTAGCAGCAGGAAGTATGAAGCTGCTAGTCAGGCTAAAGAATATTACAAACATAATACTCCAGAGAAGTCGCTGCACGTACCTCATTTCCCTGTTCACGGAGCGTTCCGTAGGAAAGGGGTATGTTTTTAGCAGACGGAACATGATCTATTTACTCCTTGTTAAGAAACATAAATATACCTGAAACACTCACCAATGACAAACAATAAATGACCAATGGACTTCACAAGTTCCTCAAACTCTTTATATGTAACTGAAAGCACAGCGCATTCCAGAAGTTAAAAACTAATTCTGAGGTCTTACGCAAGTATCATTTTTTCGCAAAAATCGCCCAAAGTCAAAAATCCAAAAAGCTTGACTTTTGACCCTTGACACGAAGATATGTAGTATAGCGAGGCGAGCGCCTGCAAAAATACCGCCACACAATTATAGAAATGCTGTTTGCTCGGTCTGCGTCGCTAATGCTAACTGCGAATTGTAAGCCTTGAACCACAAGAAGGACGCAAATTTATCAAGTTTGCTTAACTTCACAAGTTACTCAAATTCTTGATATAAATTGAAAGTTAGACAATTACACAATAATTTTAGAATCAATTATAGTTATGGCAATTAATTATCGGGAAAGAATCATTGCTCTTTGGGCAGTATTTCTACTAGGAACATTGTTTCATACACAACTGGGTTTAATGCCGCTTTTTCACGGTTTATCTGTTATTGAATCTCAAAAAGCTACAACTATTAACGATATTTCTGGAATTATGTGGTTGATGTTAGGCTTTTTTGTGCTACCAATGCTGGCAATTATTTTCACTACTTTTACCGATTCAAAGCGTTATCGAATCATTCATTTTGGCTTAACTGTCTTTTACAGCATCATGAACTTACTACACGTGATTTTAGATTTATTTGTCCAGCCAGTTCTCTGGTATCAGATAGCCTTAATGGTGTTGTTATTTTTTGTGGGTTTATTATTAAATATCACTGCTTTTAAATGGATGCAAATACATAACAGGTCTAATAAATCACAAATACAATTAGAAAGTTCACGTTTGTAGATTTTATTAAACCCGTATTTTAAGCTTTATTATAAATTTGATTTTGAAAAATTTTGAATCAATATTCAATATCCATATTTTTTTAACTTGATTGAATCAGTTTTAAAACAACCAACGACAAAAGTTATTTTGTAACATTCAACATTCATTCTTCTGTGATTTCCATTTCAAAATGCAAATCTACCGAGCGCGATAATGCCTAATGGTAGAATAGCAGAAGCATGAAATTGTGAATACAAAAGTCCTCATTTCTCCTCAAGAACTCACGTTCATATTAGCAGAAAAGTCATCACGAGCTGTCATTATCGATACACGAACTCCCGAAGATTATGCTATTTCTCATATTCCTCAATCCATAAATATTAGAGATTTTTTCACCTATCTTTTAGAGAGTTCCTACCCAGCAGGATTAAAGGAATTACAAGAGTATTTTGCAGGAATTATGAGCAAGCTGGGAATATCGGGTGCGGAACGATTAATTGTCTATGAGGATACTTTAAATAAAGGTTATGGTCAATCTTGTCGAGCAGCTTTTTTACTGAAGTATTTGGGTTGTGCTGAGGTATCTATTTTACACGGAGGATATAGAGCATGGCTGACAGAGGGATTACCTACTACCGATGAAGTACCATTATGTGAAAGCAGCATATTTATATTGCATCCCAACACTGAGATGATGGTGACTACCGCCGAGATGTTGCAAGCAATTGATAATCCAGCAATTATTAAATTAGATGTGCGCGATCGCAACGAATGGCTTGGACTGAGTTCTTCTCCCTACAATCCTGACTTTTGTCCTCGCAAAGGTAGAATCCCTAACGCTGTATGGTTAGAATGGCATCATCTGATGAATTCCGAATCGGAAATCCCCATGTTCCGATCGCCAGATGAAATCCGAGAAATTTGTCAGTCAGTAAGTATTACTTCGGAGTCAATTGTGTATATTTACTGCTTTAAAGGCTCAAGGGCTGCTAATACATTAATAGCCCTTGAACAAGTAGGAATTTCTGCTAGAAATTATTTTGGCTCTTGGAATGAATGGTCTCGTGATTTTTCCCTACCCATTGATAGCAGGGTAATGAGCGTGTAGACATTGCAAACTCGGCTTCTTACTGTTATGTACTTGACGCTTACTCCACTGGAAATAACACACTTATTGGTGGTGGGGGAAAAGGGGCAGGGGAGAGAACCCCATACATAAATGGAGGGGCTGAAACAACAACGCATTATTTCTCGCGCCTTGCGTCTCGTTCGCACAACGTGCCGTAGGCATAATAAAATTTTTACTTATAAATAAATTTACTTACTCTCAAACCCTTGTAGCAGGGTAATTTAAATATCTTTCCCCCTTCCCCCTTCCCCCTTCCCCCTGCCCCTTCCCTCTGCTCCCCTGCCTCTTCAGTCATCGTTAGTAGAGCAATTATACTTAACCCAATTGTAGGAAGTATTTTGGTGGGCAATTGTGCCAATCTAGCAAATAACTTGTCTTTGGATAGACTTATGGCTAAAAAATCTCAACCAAATGTAGAACAATACCAAGATGTCAGATTATCTGCCACCACAAGAATTTGGGTAATTACAGTTGCCATTCTCGGAGTTTGCGTCCCACTCTCAGCCGTTACTAGAAGTGGTGCTATTCTTCCTTTAGTTGCTATTGGTGGTGCAGCAGTTGGTACAGTTGCTGTTTGGCGTTCTGATGAGCAAAAATCAAAAGCTAACTATTTGCAACAGCAGCAAATAGAACTTTTAGAGCGGAGATTAGCGAATTTAGAAACAATTGTTAGCAGTGATGACTTGAACTTGCAAATGAAAATTAAACAGATTGAGGCAAGAGATACTTTTGGTGACTCGTCTGATGTAAGTACTATACCCAGACAACCAAAACGCAAAGGTTAAAATTAGCTAATCTTCACCATTTATGCCAATTTGAGATGATATACCCGAAAATAATCGTTACTAAGTCATTTTAGTGGGGGCATTTGTTGACTTAACGTTGCCGCAACCTATAAAATGCTTTTCACTTTAAACTTTCCTTCACAGCTAGAAGTGTTTCCTTAGAAACAGTATCTTGTTGTCCATCTTCGTTAGAATTGACTGACATCATTTAATTCTATATACTTCAACTGCATCAGTTCATGAAATGTCTAAGTGCTATCCATCTCTATTTTTCCCGGAAACATCTGCCAATGGCTGTGTTTTATTAGACTGCTGACATTACTGAATTTTTAATTAACTAAGGTTATAAACTTGAGTAATTGCATTGGTATAGCTTACCGTAGGTATGCAATAGTTTGCCGCAGGAATGCAGATGGATTGGATTAGCTTACTTAAATTTCAACAAGCTGACTTCCTTCAACGTGTGAAGAAACCTAAAACTTATGACTTATCTTTATTGGAAAGTCAAGTCAAGGGTTGTCACACTGAAATGATGGCTTTTTGGGGCGAACCATTGGCCAGACTCCAAGAATTTTCTCGCCAACAAGCAGAAGTTCTTGCCAAAAATCCACCGCCTACGCCACCTGAATATCCTGAGCCTCCCGACTGGACAATACCTTTTCCCAAATACTTCCAGCGTCAAGCGGAAGATTATCTTTTGCGGGAAAAAATCGTTGACCTGGTGATAGCTGAACGTTTGGGGAAGTTGGTAAAAAAGGTATCACAAGATACTTTGCAAAATATTATTTTAGATGATGAGGGAAATTTGTGTGGCGAAAGCAAATTTTCTTATGTACTAAAAGATAATCCTCAGCTAAGTGTTCAAGTTTATGTTGCTGATGGAGAAAGTTTTAATGGTATTAAGAAAGACAAAATTAGGTGGTCGGTTACTCAAGAAGATTTAAAAAATCACCAAGTATTAATTTTTCTCTGTTTGTTTTATCCATCAACAGGTCAGTTAGGATACGAAAGACAGAGTATAATTACAGGATTTTTACCTGCAAATCAAATTGAACTCACTGAACCAAAACTGTATATAAGTCCGAGTAACTTGTTGTATGCCGGTGGTCTGAGTTGGTATTTAGAATCACTTATTGGCAAAAAAGACACGTCGCCAGTAATTAATGAGAAGGCGATCGCAGATACAATACAGACTCTACCATCAGAGCATTGCCTTAAAGGGATAGTTGGTGACTGGGAATGCTGGCAAACTTTACAAGGGCACAATAGAGGTATTAATTGCCTAGCTTTCAGTTTTGCGTGTAAGAATGGTAAAGCCTTACCCATATTGGCAAGTGGTAGTCGTGGAGAAACGAAACTTTGGGATTTAAGCAAGGGTGAATTAATAGATACATTATCAGAGTATCCTTGGGTGATACCTGGGCTAGTGGATGAAGTGAATTCCCTGGCTTTTAGTTCAGATGGACAGACTTTAGTGAGTTGCGGTGCTGATTCCACAATTAAACTTTGGCACGTGGGTGCTTTAGACTTGATAGATATTTTGCATAAACATAATGGCGTAGTGCGGTGTGCTGCCTTTACTCCAGATGGCAGAATGTTAGCTACAGGCGGAGATGACAGAAAAATTTTGTTTTGGGATTTGATGCATCGTCAGGTTACGATCGCACTTTCTTTAGATGATACAGCTGCTCATTCTCTGGTTTTGAGCCGAGACGGGGAAACTATAGTTACAGGTAGCTACCGTAAAATCAAAGTCTGGCGAACTTCACCCCAGACGGGGATCAAAAGTTTAAAGGATGCACAACCTCTACACACCCTCATGGGTCATTCTCACATCGTTCGTTCGTTAGCAATCAGTGCAGATGCTAAACTGCTCGTAAGTGGTAGCTGGGATCAAACAATAAAAATTTGGCAATTGGAAACTGGAGAATTACTTCATACACTTAAAGGACATAGAGATAGAGTATACGCGATCGCCCTAAGTCCTGATGGACAAATTATCGCCAGTGGTAGTGCTGATAAAACCATCAAATTATGGCATTTACAAACTGGGGAGTTACTGGGTACGTTTACAGGTCATGGAAATATAGTCACAGCATTAGCCTTCACAGCTTCTGGCGAGATGTTGGTTAGCGGGAGTTTGGATAAGACAATTAAAATTTGGCAACGGAGTTAAGAATTTATAATTAGGGGCTGATTGTGATCGCAATATTAAAATTACATAATGACTTGACTATGAAAATAGTGTGCGCTGCGAGCGCGAAGGTGTCATAAGCATCTTCTTTGGATGCAACTTATGAAAATTTTGTTGGTAGAGGATGATGTATTACTTAGTGCAGCATTGGCAGAGTTGTTGAGTGCAAATCGTTATACTATAGACGTAGCAAGCAATGGACAAACTGGTCTAGACCTAGCAATATCGGTTGAATATGACTTGATTTTGCTGGACTGGCTAATTCCTAAGCTGGATGGCATTAACTTGTGTCGGCAACTACGAAAGCAAGGCTACCGTAAATCTATTCTGTTGCTAACAGGCAAAAATTCTAATGCAGATATTGTAGCGGGGTTAGATGCGGGAGCAGATGATTATGTCATTAAGCCCTTTAACCAGGAAGCATTACTAGCAAGAATTCGGTCTTTGTTGCGGCGGAGTGGAGTGAGTGATTCATCTACGTTAACCTGGGGAAATCTCTGTTTAGATCCAAGTGCCGGTAGAGTAACTTGTAATGAGCAGGAAATTTTGCTTACAGCAACAGAATACAAACTGCTGGAGTTATTTTTGCAAAATCCAGATCGCATCTTTAGTCGTGCAGTGATTCTAGATCGGCTTTGGGGATTTGATGATGCACCGACTGAAAATGCAGTTACGACTCATATTAAAGACTTGCGAAAAAAACTGAAAACAGGAGGTCTAACAGAGGAATTTCTAGAAACAGTATATGGTATGGGCTATCGTATCAAGCCTGTACCTAATCTTTCTATCGCTGTTGGGGAAACAAATCAAGATGGGAAGAAAAAACCCGATTCCAAAGATATAACTTCTGTTAATCGAGTGCTGGAGCGATTTCGTAATTCCTTTGGCGCACAGGTTGTAGTACTGGAGCAGGCAAAAACTGCACTCTTGGAAAGGAATTTAAATAAAGAGTTACATCAGCAAGCATTGCACGAAGCCCATAAGCTAGCAGGTTCGATGGGAACGTTCGGTTATCCAGAAGGCTCCCGGCTAGCACGGAAAATAGAGCATTTGCTGCTTGCAGATTTCCTCCTCTCAGCAGATAAAATCTCTGATTTTTCGCAGTTGGTAACAAAATTACAGCAAGAATTAACTAAGCCTGCTGTCATTGTCCCGATGAAGCAAACTTATCGACTGTTAGTAATCGATGATGATATGACGTTGACAAAGCAGTTGCAAGCAGAAGCCGACTCATGGGGGATCAGGATGAAGGTTGCACCCAACTTAGCCGCGGCCCGATCGCGTCTAGCTTTAAAAACTCCTGACGCAGTTTTACTCGATTTGAGTTTTCCGGGAACAGAGGAAGACGGATTAATATTATTGAGCGAGATTGCACAGCGATCGCCAAATATCCCAGTGATTGTTTTTACAGGACGAGATACCTTGGCAGATCGATTGGCAGTATCGCGTTTAAAAGCTAGACAATTTTTGCATAAGCCTGCGACAACCGAGGAGATTTTTCAGGCGATCGCTCGTGTCCTACCTCAACCGAAAATTTCTGAAGCTAAAGTCTTAATCGTAGACGATGACCCTGTAATCTTGGCTGGACTATCGGCGTTGCTAACCCCTTGGGGGGTGGAAGTAATAACTCTCTCCCAATCACAGCAATTTTGGAAGGTTTTGATGGCAACATCTCCAGATTTGGTAGTACTAGATTTAGAAATGCCAATAGTTAATGGATTAGAGTTATGCCAAGTCGTGCGACAGGATGTCCATTGGGGAGATTTACCTATTTTGGTAGTAACAGCCCATACTGAAGCAGAATCCCTTCAGCAAGCCTTTGCTGCCGGAGCCGATGATTTCATTAGCAAGCCAGTGCTAGGGCCTGAACTTGTGACAAGGGTACTGAGCCGTATTCAAAGAACGCGCTGGCGCTCTCAGGTAGGGAGAAGTAAAGAATGATGAGAAATTATCAGCGATTATTAGTCTATGGTGTCGCTATTGGCTCAACTGCGATCGCTCTAATGCTATCGCTCTGGCTAGAACCGTTTATCTCTCCAATAATTGGTGCTTTTTTTTATATAGCTATCGTCGCCAGTACTTGGTATGGTGGCTTTCGACCAGGGATCGTTACAGTTATACTTTCGACACTGGCGATTGATTATTTTTTTATCCTGCCGCGATATCAATTGGGGATTAATCAACCAGAAGATATATTGCGCCTAGGTCTTTTCCTAGTGGTTGCCTTGATAATTAACCTGATAACAGGCAATCTGAACTACAGCACAAAGAAGATTCAACAACTCAACCAACAATTGTCTCAGGAAAATGCCGAGCAATTGCGGATGACTCTTGACGATCGCAAGCTTGCACAAGAAAAGCTGCAACAGCAATTTGAGCAACAACGTTTAGTGATGGAGATGAGCCAGCGCATCCGGCGATCGCTCAAGTTACAAGATATCTTGCAAACCACCGTTGATGAAGTGCGGCAGTTTCTTGAGTGCGATCGCGTCATTATCTTCCAATTTTATCCAGGTTGGGGTGGAACAGTCGTGGTTGAGTCTGTTGTACCGGAATGGATGGCGATTTTACCACTCCAGATTTACGACCCTTGCATTGGTGAAGAGAACGTCGAACCCTTTAAACAAGGCTTAGTTACCGCGAAAGCTGATATTTATACTGCCGGAATTAGTCCCTGTCACGTCGAATTTTTGGCAAGTCTCCAGGTAAGGGCAAATCTGGTTGTTCCTGTTTCATTAGGAGATGAATTGTGGGGATTACTAGCAGCTCATCACTGTGCAGCTCCTCGTGAGTGGCAATCTTCAGAAATTGTCCTGTTGCGGCAGTTAGGAGCGCAGGTAAGCATTGCTATCCAGCAAGCAGCCTTATTTGAACAGTTACAAACAGAACTGATGGAGCGTAAACAGGCACAAGTTGCCCTGCAACAACTGAATACCGAACTTGAGCAACGGGTGCTAGAGCGCACTGCACAACTAACAGATACAAACGATCGGCTGCAAAAAACAGTTCGAGAGCAGCAACAAACCCAGCTCATACTTTTAGAACAGGCGCATAAGCTAGAACTTCAGGCTGTAATCACCCGAAATATGGCAGAAGGGATTTGCTTAGTCAGAATCGATAATGGAATCATTGTCTATGCCAATCCGAAATTTGAGCAGATGTTTGGCTATGAATCTGGTGAACTCAACGATCAGGATGTTTCCATTGTGAACTATACCAGTGAATCCTTAACTGGTGAAAATGTAAATCAAGCCATTGTGTCTGCCGTCTTACAAAATGGTGAAGCCACTTATGAAGTCCATAATCTTAAAAAAGATGGCACACCGTTTTGGTGTAGTGTGACGACTTCTATATTCAATCATCCCGACTACGGCGATGTTCTAGTTGCAGTTCATCAAGATATTACTATTCGCAAACAAACTGAAGAAGCTTTACGCCAAAGCGAAGAAAAGTTTCGTCAGTTGGCAGAAAATATCCAAGCAGTGTTTTGGATGACCGATATTCAAAATCAGCAAGTTCTTTATGTGAGCAGTGCATACCAAACCATCTGGCAAAACAGTTGTGAAAGTCTTTACCAAAATTATTCAGATTGGTTTGATGCAATTCACCCAGAAGATCGCCAGCGCGTCGAATTTGAAATCGTTGAACAGATGAGAACAGGGCAATACGATAAAAAATATCGAATTATCCGTCCTGATGGTTCAATCCGTTGGATTCGCGATCGCGCATTTCCGATCAAAAATGAACTAGGAGAGTTAGTTCGGATTGCTGGGATTGCCGAAGATATCAGTGAACTACAGCAAATTGATTTGATCAAGAGTGAGTTTATTGGCATCGTTAGTCACGAACTCCGCACTCCCTTAACTGCAATTCGCGCAGCACTGGGTTTACTACAAAGTGGGATCTACGACAAAAAACCAGACAAGTTTAAGCGGATGATTGAGATTGCAGCCATCGACAGCGATCGCTTAGTGCGTCTTGTCAACGATATTCTCGATTTGGAACGCTTAGAGTCGGATCGAACTTTGTTAGAAAAAACAACCTGCAATGCGGCTGATTTAATTCAACAAGCAGTAGCGGGAGTGCAAGCGTTGGTGCAGCCCGCCGCAGGCATCGCCAATCAGCAAAATATTACCTTTAAGATCCACCCTACCAATGCTCAAGTTTGGGCGGCGGCTGATGCCATTGTTCAAACACTCACTAATCTCTTAGGTAATGCGATTAAATTCTCGCCTGCCGATTCTACTATTACTCTGAGTGTCCAACAGCAAACAGATCGCGTCTTGTTCCAGATAACCGATCAAGGACGAGGCATTCCAGCAGAAAAGTTAGAAACAATCTTTGGACGATTTCAGCAAGTAGATGCTTCTGATTCTCGCACCAAAGGCGGCACAGGCTTGGGATTGGCAATCTGTCGTAGTATTATTGATCAGCACGGTGGGCAAATCTGGGCTGAAAGTACTGTTAGTGTCGGTAGCACCTTTTTCTTCACTCTGCCATTACCGGGAAATTATGCAGGAGAGCAGGGAGCAGAAGGGCAGGGAGCAGAGGGGCAGAGGGGCAGAGGGGCAGGGAGCAGGGGATCAGAGGGGCAGGGGAAGTGGGGGAAAATGACAAATGACAAATGACAAATGACCAATGACAAATGACCAATGACAAAAAAATTGTTAATTGTGGATGATGAAGAACGAATCCGCGAATTAGTACAAGCTTGTTTAGAAGACTTGGGAGGATGGGACACCCTGACAGCTGCATCAGGGGAAGAAGGATTAAAAATTGCCCAAACAGAACCCATTGATGCGATTCTACTTGATGTGTCTATGCCTGACATGGACGGCTTTGCAGTATACGAAAAACTTCAGGCAAATTCCGCAACTCAAGCAATACCAGTAATTTTCTTAACTGCGAAAGTCCAAGCAAGCGATCGCGCCCGTTTCGCTCAGATTGGAATTGCTGGGGTGATTACTAAACCTTTTGAACCCACCTCTATTTGCGAAGAAGTTACTGAGATTCTTGGATGGGACGATTAATTTTGAAGTTTTAATTTTTTATTTTTGTAATTTATTTTTCTAAATATTATCCGTCAGCTTTTGATCTCTCCAACCCTCTTAAAAATACTACCGTGTCGCCGTCTACATACAAATCTTTGAGAGTTGCTGTATAACATAGGGTGAACTAATCTTTGCAAGTCGACACATTAACATTGCAGGTCGATGCATTAGCATTGCAAGTCCATGCATTAACATTGCAAGTCCATGCATTAACATTACAAGTCCATGCATTAGCATTGCAAGTCCATGCATTGGCATTGCAGGTTGATGTACTGGCATTCCTGCCCAACAGTGGCGACAAATTGCAGACAATTATTTAAATCAGAAGCAAATATGCATTTTGAAAATGAATGATATTTCTCAAAAACTATATCTGGCAGTAAGAACTGTTAAAACCCATAAAGGTATCGCTTCAATATCACATTTTTAACTTCAAACCCTTTGATCTAGTTAGCTTCTTTTATCAGGTTGCTACATTGCTGGGTTTGCATCTTAACTTCACGAATAGATTAACGAATGCGCTCTCCCTAATTATTTTTTTTGTAAAAAAACTAGAATCCTCACCAAATCTTTAGATTTAGCGATTACTTTTTGAAAGTCTCAATTTAATTGTGACTAGCGCTTAGAGAATCTCACAGGTGTAAGAAGATGAACAAGAGAAGTTTTGCAACAATAGACGGCAATGAGGCTGTTGCTCAAGTCGTCTATCGACTGAATGAAGTCATTGCTTACTCGATTACTTCTTCTTCACCAATGGCTGAGTGGGTGGATGCTTGGGCTAATGAAGGTAAACGCAATATTTGGGGTACTGTTCCCTCGGTGGTACAAATGCAGAGTGCAGCAGGTGTTGCTGGTAATGTCCATGATGCTTTGCAAACTGGTTCACTGACAACCACATTTACAGCATCGCAGGCGTTATTGTTGATGCTCCCCAATATGTACAAAATTGCCAGAGAATTCACACCTACAGTTTTTCATATTGCCGCGCGATCGCTAGCCGCCCAAGCTCTATCTATTTTCGGCGACCACAGCGATGTTATGGCAGCACGTGATACTGGTTTTGCCATGTTGTGTGCCGCATCAGTGCAAGAAGCACAAGACTTTGCTCTAATCGCAACACGGGCAACTTTAGAATCACGAATACCCTTTCTGCATTTTTTTGATGGCTTTCGTACTTCCCATGAAATTAACCAAGTAGAGACTTTAACAGATGATGACCTGCGAGAATTCACTCCCAATGAATTAATATTCACCCATCGGTCACGCACCCTCACCTCCAATAAAACTGTTTTGCGCGGTAGAACACAAAACCCTGATGTTTACTTCCAAGCCAGGAAAACTGTTAATCCTTACTATTTAGCTTGTCCAGACATTACCCAGAAAGTCATGGATGAATTTGCTGCGATGACTGGGCGACAGTACCAACTATTTGAATACCACGGCGACCCAGAAGCAGAACGAGTTATTGTGCTGATGGGTTCCGGTTGCGAAGCGGTACATGAAATAGTAAATTACCTTAACACCCTTGATCAGAAAGTGGGCGTTTTGAAAGTTAAACTATATCGCCCTTATGATGCCAAATGCTTTGTTGCTGCTTTGCCAGAAACTACCCGTAGCATCGCAGTTTTAGATTGCATCAAAGAACCAGGCGCATCTGGTGAACCATTGTATTTGGATGTAGTCGCTGCTATCCGTGAGTCATGGGGAGTAGAAGAGCAGAAAAGCAGAGGATCAGAGGTAAAATTAGAGTTAGATTCTCCCTTACCTCTGCGCTCCTCTGCACCTTTGCCTAAAATTATTGGTGGTCGCTACGGTTTATCTTCCAAAGAATTCACGCCAGCCATGATTAAAGCTATCTTTGAAAATCTTGCTGCTACTCAACGAAAAAAGAGAGTAACGCAATGCAAACGCATCACAAAGTTTCCTTAACAGACTACTAAAGCGCGTTGATGATGTAGTCTATGTAGGAGTTGATCTCAAGTCCAGGATCGCCTGTTAAACCATGATTAGCCTTGATATACTTGAGCGCTTCAGCATACCAACTGGGAACCAATTCAAAGCTACTGTGCATTTCAGCCAGACCTGCCAACATATAATCATCAGCAGGGCCCGTACCGCCTGCAATCAGGCAGTATTGAATTATCCGCACATAATAGCCGATATCACGTAAGCACTTAGCTTTGCCGCGACCATCAGAAGCATAGTTGTTGCCTTGCATGGTGGTGGTATAGGGGAACTTTTGGTAGACTGCATTCGCAGCACCTTCAGCCAACTGTTGAGCTTTCAAACCCAGCTGCTTTGCTGCTTCCAGGTCTGCGGTAGCCAAGCGCAGGCGACCAAATGCAATTTGAAGTTCGACGTTGCCTAAGTAACGACCTTGAGAATCAGCAGATCCAACCGCTTCAGTCAATTGTGTTTTCATTTAAATGATATTTTCCTAATGTTTCAAAAAGTTTTATCTGGACAAAGCTTTAGTGCCAAAGAGCGTTAGCTGGAACGTCTCTTTGAAAAGGTGACAAGCACTTGAGAATTTTGTCTGAAAAAATGCGTGTGAGTCTACAGACTTTTAGCTTACTGCTGCTGCCGCCCGATCAAAGTAGCTGGATAATTCAGCCATTAAAGAGCTACAGTCACCTGGTTGGATATTGTTGCGATCGTTTGCGATCGCAATGGCAGCTTCTTTCATCTTGATGATGCTGATTCCCGTGGAAGGCCCAGGAACACCCAAAGCCAAATAAGTTTCACGCAGACCATTCAAACAGCGATCGTCCAGAACGCTGGAATCTCCCAGGAACATCGCATAGGTGACATAGCGCAAAATGATGTCCATATCGCGCATACAGGCAGAAACCCGACGGTTGGTGTAAGCATTTCCACCAGGAGCAATCAACTGGGGCTGCTCTGCAAACAATGCACGAGCTGCATTGGTGACGATCGCTGAAGAGTTACTTGTAATCCGGTTCACAATATCGGTGCGCTTCGCACCATCTTTAACCACAGTCAACAAAGCATCAATTTGCTCGTTACTGACTAACTGACCACGAGTATCGGCCTGGGAAACAACCTTGGTAAAGGCATCTAACATTAATCCAGTCTCCTAAATTTGTTTAATTGAGTAAAGTTATATCTCAAAACTGAGAGGTTCAGTCTTTGTAATCTGTTTGTACAATGCAGTGAGAAACATTTTTATGAAAAATCATTGATACCTTTCGCATCAATGAGAGTTTAAGGTAATTGCATTAATATCTGCGACGGTGCAGGAAAAGGAGACAAATCCAGCCTGGAAACTGCGTTTCGGACAGAGAACTCAGCAGTTTATCTCTTACCCTTAGCTGCAATTTTTGTTTCATTGATACTATTCTTTACACTCGAATTATTTCAAAAATGTTACATTAGTCATCATTTTCTGGCTGACTCTGGCGATCGCACCCGTTTACCATCAGATCGGAATTGTCGGGGTGATTACCAAACTTTTTAAACTCAACTCTATTTACAAAGAAATTATAGAAATTCTGGGTTGGGACAATTAATTTCGAGGTTTTGTAACAAATTCTATATCTTCATTAGTTTTTTATGTTTTGGATTTATCTTTCTTAGTTACAGATAAAAATATTTTGAATGATAGGAAAGTCTAATTAAATGAAATGAATATCGTAAAGGAGGTAAATACAATTAGCAAAACGATATTGCTAGTTGATGATGAATTGAATGTGCGTGAGATAGTAAAACTTTGCCTCCAAGATTTAGCTGGTTGGAATGTGGTGACAGCAGATTCTCCATTAGAAGGATTACAGAGTGCAATACGCGATAGTCCCGATGCGATTGTATTAGATATCTCAATCCGTGATACTGCCAGTTTTGAACTTATAAATAAAATTAGACATAATCCAGAAACTCAAGCTATTCCTGTAGTCTTGCTTAGTGCTAAAGTACGATGGCTGAATTCGCAAATTCTGCGACAGTATCAAGTTGCAGGTATAATCCTTAAACCTTTTGATCCAGTTACCCTGCCTGCTCAGATTGCTACACTGCTCGGTTGGGATTTTACTTCACTAATAAATTAAAGAAGTGTCGCTTTTCCACCCCTGGCTAAAGCTGACGAGCTACCAAGCTCCCGGTTGTTTTACGTATACGGTTTAGTTAGTGCCAAAACCCTTAAACTGCATAGTGGTCTGTCCCAAAAGTTTTGATAGGTGAATCACTTTTAAATTTCTCTTCTTTACCTCTTCTACTTTGCGCTCACCCTTCGGGAAGCCACTTCGTGTCTATGCGCCCTTCTCTAACGAGACGCTACGCGAATGCGGTTCGTTCTTTTATCCCTCGTAATTAATGGGACAGACCAATAGTGGATCATGTCATTAATTTTGACGAGTAAATAAATTATTGTATTTCTCTTCTTCCTTCTCTGCGAGACGCTGCGTGTAGCTTGCTTCTTTGCAGGAGTATACGGTTCATTCTGTTATCCCTCAAAATTAATGCGATAGACCAGTAATATTCCCCATGCTGTATGGGCTGTGAAACCGCGCGTTACCCTAAATGACCAAAATAGCTTTATGATTCTCTACAAAACCATATTTGAAAATATTGTGGTACTAAACCTAAATATTCTCAAACTCAGTCTGAAATATAGTAAATTACCTTAAAAGTGATTCGTGCAATCTGGGTATTGAACGTTCTTTCAGGGTCAAATAAAGTGTAGGGAGATGAAAAGTATGGCTGAACACCCATTTCATGACCAACTGAGTTTAGAGGAACAAGCGGAGAAACTTGGAAAGCAAGCAGTAAGTTTGAGTCTGATTCCCAGCTTTGTAGTGCATTACTTTCCTGATACCTGGGTATTTTATATACCTAATGAAAGTCAATCAGAAGCGCTGACACCAGAAGAGGCATACTTTCGTTTAAAGCAACTGGTTAAACAGTAGATATTTTAACGACAAATTTTTGAAGATAACAGCTAGGTACTGTAATTGTTAAGTAACAGTAGTTATGGCGAAACCTGCAATTTTAACCGTCGATGACGATCCAGAAGTGTTGCAAGCGGTGTCACGAGACTTGCGGCATCAGTATGGCGATCGCTTCCGCATTGTCCGGGCAGATTCTGGTATTACCGCTCTGGAGGTAGTACAGCAACTCAAATTACGAAATGAAGCAGTTGCTTTATTCTTGGTGGATCAAAGAATGCCCCAAATGGGAGGTGTGGAGTTCCTTGAACAGGCAAAAGGCATCTTTCCTAATGCAAAACGTGCTTTGCTGACGGCGTATGCAGATACAGATGCAGCGATTAAATCAATTAATAGTGCCAGACTTGATTACTACTTACTTAAGCCCTGGAATCCACCAGAAGAGCGATTATATCCGGTTTTGGATGATTTACTAGATGACTGGCTAGCGGGATTCCGTCCACCCTTTGAAGGGATTCGAGTCATTGGTAATCGCTGGTCGCCTTTTTCCCATCAGGTAAAAGACTTCCTGGCGCGTAACCAGATTCCCTACAAGTGGTTGGATATTGAACTGGAGCCGGATGCAGCCAAATTACTGGAATACGCAGAAGCTGATGGTAGACAGCAATTGCCCTTGGTGCTGTTTCCCGATGGTTCCAGATTAATCCAACCATCTAATTTAGAGATTGCCGCTAAAATTGGACTGCAAACTCAGGCAGAGCGACCATTTTATGACTTGGCGATCGTTGGTGGTGGTCCTGCTGGACTGGCAGCCGCAGTCTATGGCGCTTCTGAAGGATTGAGTACGGTGTTAATTGAGCGTGAAGCTCCGGGTGGTCAAGCAGGCACGAGTTCGCGCATTGAAAACTATCTGGGGTTTCCTGTTGGCTTGAGCGGCAGCGATTTGGCCAGGCGGGGAGTCACTCAGGCGCGGCGATTTGGGGTAGAAATTCTCACTCCTCAAGTAGTAACTGGAGTTAAGCTGCAAGATCCTTATCGGGTTCTGCAATTGGCGGATGGTAGCGAGATTAGTTGCCATGCACTTTTAGTTGCAACCGGCGTTTCCTACCGTTGGCTAAATGTCCCAGGAGCCGAGAAGTTGACAGGAGCCGGAATTTATTACGGTGCTGCAATGACTGAGGCGATCGCCTGTAGCAATGAAGAGGTTTACCTCATAGGTGGGGCAAATTCTGCCGGACAAGCAGCAATGCATTTTTCTAAGTATGCCAGCAAAGTGATTATGCTGGTGCGGGGCGAGTCGCTTTCATTGAGTATGTCCCAATACTTGATTGACCAAATTGCGGCGACTGCAAATATCCAAGTTTGCACAGGTTGCAGCGTTGTGGAAGTGAAGGGAGATGAACATCTAGAAGAAATTGCGATCGCCCATGCCAAGACTGGACAAACTGAAACCATGCCAGCGCGATCGCTTTTTATTTTCATCGGTGCTATCCCCAAAACTGATTGGCTCGATGGTGTGATTCGACGCGATACTCAGGGATTTATCATCACAGGCCCCGACTTAACGCAAAATGGCAAATCTCCTCCAGGTTGGCCTTTGGAACGCTCACCTTTCTTGTTAGAATCCAGCGTTCCTGGCATCTTTGCAGCCGGAGATGTGCGATCTGGGTCAATTAAGCGGGTAGCATCCGGTGTGGGTGAAGGTTCGATCGCTATTCAATTCGTTCACCGCTACTTGAGCAATGTTTAGCTGGAACAGGAAAAACTAAGGAGGTTGATTCATGTTGTGTATTGAAGAATTGATCAACTTAGACCCGTTTCAACAGCTTTCTCAAGAGCAATTGGAGTGGGTTTGCGATCGCGCTCAAACAGTTGAACTTTCTGCTGGAGAAGTGTTGTCCCATGAGGGAGACCCTGCATGTCGCTTATTTATCTTAGTCAAAGGGAAAATCAAGATCACCCGCCGCAGTGAAGGAGTTGAAATTCCCATCGGGCAACACGAAGCCCCATCTTTTTTTGGTGAAATTCCAGTACTCACAGATGAACCTGCACCTGTCACAATGCGGGCATTGACAAATTGCCACCTCTATCAACTCAAAGGAGAAGATTTCCGTAAACTGCTCCATGAATGTCGTAATTTTGAGCGGATGGTTTTCCGCATTATGGAACGTCGTCTACGGGGACTAGAGTCCTTTATTCGGGGACGCGAAAAGATGGCCGCTCTAGGGACACTTTCCGCCGGTCTAGCTCATGAACTCAACAACCCAGCCTCAGCCCTCGTTCGGACTTTAGGGGAAATGCCAGCCGCCATCCTGGAACTACAACGAATGAACTTAGTTTATGGGCAACGCAATGTTGAAGAAGCCCATACTCAAGACTGGTTGAGAATCCGGGATCAGGGCTATGATGCGATTTTAAATAATCGTCTAGATCCCGTAACACTAAGCGATCGCGAAAACGTCTTGCTGGAATGGTTAGAAGATTATGGTGTGAAGCAGGCATGGAAATTAGCCGAACCTTTAGCAGAAGGTGGTGTTGAGGTCGAAACCCTAGATAAGATGATGGAACGTTGGCGCAACGACGAGACTGAATTGCGAGAAATGGGATTGCACTGGCTATCGCTCTCATTTGAAGTCATGTCAATGATTAAACATGGTTTACGAGGAGCCGAGAGGATTTCCGAACTTGTGCAAGCGATGAAGTCATACTCTTACCTCGATCAAGGCGTTCAGCAAGAAGTCAATGTACATCAAGGTTTAGAAGATACATTGCGACTGTTTGTTCATAAACTCAAGTGCGGCATCCAAGTACAACGCAATTACGATCAACACCTTCCTAAAATTCTTGCTTATGGGAGTGAACTAAATCAGGTGTGGACGAACTTGATTGATAACGCCATAGATGCAATGGATGGTAAGGGACTGCTGGAAATTACAACATACCATTGCGATCGCTTTGCCCATATTGACATCATCGATTCTGGTAGTGGAATTCCACCTGAAATCAAAACCCGCATTTTTGAACCTTTCTTCACCACCAAATCAGTGGGGCGTGGTTCAGGACTTGGTTTGGAAACCACTCGCCGGATTGTAGAAAATCGTCATCACGGTACGCTCTCATTTGAGTCACGTCCAGGTAGAACTTGTTTTACTATTTGCTTGCCCAAGTCAGCCCCTTTGGGGAATTAAAAATTAAAAATTAAAGACAATCAGTGGGGGCTTGAAACCACCACTGATTCTAAGAATCAGTGGGAGCCTGTACTAGAAATTAATTCAAAATTGTCAGGGTATCATTATCTGCTAAGGTGCCCAGAATTTGCAGAATTTAGTTTGGAGTAATTTAACTAATTCGGCTATCCATGATTGTTGCCAAGGTGTACGAGCGAGTTACTAATTCGCGGCAGGATTTTCTACATAAACTTAGTTATAAGTTGGTCAGCGATAGCCAAGCTGTCATAATAGAGAATCTTCATGTCAAAGGCATGGTACGCAATCATAAATTGGCAAAGTCAATATCTGATGTGTGTTGGGGAACATTCACTAATTTTCTTGCCTACAAGCTAGAACGGAAAGGTGCGAGGTTAGTTGAGATTGATAGATGGTTCCCCAGTTCAAAACTCTGCTCTAATTGTTTCTATCAACTCAGTGAGTTGTCATTGGATGTCCGGGAATGGACTTGTCCTCATTGCAATACTCATCATGACAGGGATGGGAACGCAGCAGCGAATATTAGAGCAGAGGTTATCAGAATGCTTGCATTGAGCACAGTCGAAATGATAAAGGCGGAAGGTTCAGCCGTTTCTGCTGTAGGAGGGGAGGTAAGTCCTATTCTTGGGCAAAAGTCTAAGTTTAGGCACTCCCCCATGATTACAGAAGCCCCAACTTCAACCGTACTCGGTAAGTTGGGGTAGTTCACGCACGCCAGCGAAGTACTTGATCCTTAACAGGGTTCACAAATTCTCGTCCTTCAGCGACAGACCGAGCATACTCCCGCTTTAACTGGTAATACCACTGCGCCTGCATATCTGAATCCTTAATTAGTCGTAGTACAGGATTATATTTAAGGCCAATCTGTTGCTTTTCCACAACTGTTCGGTCTTGACCTAGGAAGGTTTGTGCCAATACATGCAGCAGTGGCTTGAAAAATCCCACCCAGGGAAGTGTCGAGTAAAGAACAAAAGTTACCTCAGTTTCTGTGTCTGAAATAGGGGTAACTGCCGTTAAATTAACAACTCTATGCTTGCCAATTGTGGTTTCTTCTATTCTGACGCTAGGTAAACGAAAAGAAATCTCCGTTTCCGGCACACCACCACCAATCAGCAAGTATAATCGACCTCCATTCGCTGGTAATCGGTGTCGTCGCATAGTAAAGCCGTAGGGTGAAGCATCAAATTGCTTGACTTCCTCATGCAGTTGCCCACTTCGCCACCACCAAGCACGATGAACATAGGGGGAATGAGCAGGATCCATCAGACCTACTACTGCATGATCCACAAAACAGGGAAATCTCATCACCTCTACAAATTGGGGCGTTGGCGCAGCCCCCCGTAGGGATCGCTCCTCAAACCCTGGAATCACCGGAATTTCCATCTCAGAAGCAGCAGGCTGAGATTTATCGGGATCAGCCATATATATCCAAATATTCCCTTGGGCTTCCCGAACTTCGTAGGATTGTACGTCAAAGCGGCTTAAATCCATCTGTTGCTCCTCAACAAGAGATGGAATTGCAGTGCAGCGTCCACCTGAGTTAAAGCGCCAACCGTGATAGCAGCATTCCACTTCCTGCCCATCGAATCTACCACAACTCAAAGGCACGGCACGATGAGGACAAATATCTCTCATAGCCGAGACTTTACCATTTTGGTCTCGGACTAACAGCACAGGTTCACCCAAGAAAATGCGGCTGATCATCATACCTGGCTTTATCTGATTACTAGGCAGAGCATAGTACCAAGTATTACGTAATACAAAGTTATCGTTATTTTTCATCACTAATTGCCTCTGCCTTTGACACAACGAAAGTTCTGGTTTGTGGAAAGGAAGGTTATGCTTAGAAACATTCTTTGAGATTTTTAATTGCTGTAAGTAAATTCAACTGATGCACTTGTTAGTCGTGTTCGTAATTCTCTCAGATTTGGGTTGTTCTGAGAGGATTGTAGATGTGAAGTTGCATTATTCGCCAGAAATTTGGACAAATACCGTTCTTTTGCGCGGCCCATCCAACTCAAAAAACAACACAGATTGCCAGGTTCCCAAAGCTAATTTACCATCCACAATGGGAATTATCTCACTAGTGGTCAGCATCATTGCCATTAAGTGAGAGTGAGCATTAATCGGCTCATCTTCTGGAACATCTCTTAAATGCAAGTCATTATGCAAGTAACTGTCCGAGTCTGGCGCTAGTTTTTGTAAGAATACTTTTATATCTTCTAACAGTCTGACTTCATTCTCGTTGATAGCTAAAGCTGTTGTTGTATGTCGAGAAAATACTAAAACTTGTCCATTTTTAATTGATTTTGAAGCAAGAAAATCTTCAATTTGTGGTGTGATATTATAAATATTAATTTTTGGCTTAGTCTCAATTTCAATTAGCTTATTAATAATCGGCATCTGTTCAACTTTATATTTAGGATTGCAGAGCAGGCAGAAGGCAGAATGAATGACCTCTAATTTCTAACTATAGTTTCCAAACCTTGTACTAATCTTTCTATACCTTCTTTGGCTGTTTCTTTTTGCAGCGCACCGTAAGCAACGCGCAGGTAGCAACCGTCATCCATACCAAAAGTTGTACCTGGAATGACTGCTACTTTATATTCCTGGATTAGTCTTTTAACTAACTCAAAAGCATCCATTTGAGTATCAACTTTGAGGAAAAAATAGAAAGCGCCATTAGCAGGCGTGATGCTACATAAACCTTGTAAGCGGTTAAGGGAGTCGAGTACTAATTGCCGCACTTGAGAAATTGCACCTATATTAATCTGCAAATACTCCTCTTTGGCTTGCAATGCCCCTAAAGCTGCATATTGAGAAATGACTGGTGGACAAATCAAAATTGTATCCTGGACTTTTTTGATAGCGACAAATAAGTGTTTGGGAATCACCATATAGCCAATGCGCCAACTAGCAAAACCGTATGCTTTGGAAAGGCTAAATAGAGAAATAGTATACTTGCTACTCCCAAATGCACTAGGAGAAACGTGTTTTACACCGTTATAGGTAAAGTATTCATAAGCTTCATCGCTGATGTGGTAAATGCCATTAGTGTCACAAATGTGATTTACTTGGCGCAATGCTGCTTCTGAATAGACGACTCCAGTGGGATTATTGGGCGAAATTGTTACCACAGCCCGTGTTTTGGGAGTAATTGCTTGAGCGATCGCTTCTGGGCGTAGTTGGTAATTTTCATCTGTCGCCACTAACACCGGATGACAACCAGCAATTGCGATCGCCATTTCATGGTTGAAATAGTAAGGCGTATTCAAAATAATTTCATCGCCTGGGTTAGTGACTGCAAGAATGGCATTCATAAATCCCATATTGCTTCCTGCTGTCACGACGATGCAGTTTTCCCCATTGATTTCAATACCATTGAAGGCTTGCAATTTTCCAGCAAGTGCTGTCAGCAATGGGGGAATTCCCTCAACTGATTTGTATAAATTGTTAGCGGAATCGGCGAGAAATTTAGGTAAAAATTCGATAGTTTCCGGTGGTGGGTTGTAATGAACAACACCCTGTCCTAGAGAGATTGTTCCTGGAGAGTTTTTAATCAGTTCCCCAACCACAGGAATAATCGGCGACTGTACACCCTGCATACGAGAGGTTAGGGATTCCATATTTACTGGGAATTGGGAATTGGGAATTGGGAATTGGGGAAACCTACGGGTTTCAAGCGTGGAATTGTAGCAAGGACACCGATTTAAGAGCGCTGCGCGTCTCGACAAACATCTTTTTTCAAATGGGATTTTGACCCATAACTAAAGTTTCTATCACTATTCCCTGTTCCCAATTCCCTATTACCAATAATAATTAACCGGATTTGCAATTAATCAAAAATTTAATCAATTGAAATCTGTTGAGGCCCACTTGCTTTGCCATTATGTGCTTCTGTTGTGCTGCTGGTATAGCTATTTGAGCGGCTCTGTTGATCCAGCCAGCTTTTAACAGGATCGTCTGCTAGATTGAGCCGAAGCACACCAGAGAATAACCCACCGACAAATGAGGCTGGATGCTGGATAAATTCTCTGAATATAGGTGACAATTCATTAATGAACATAAAAAGACTCCTGGCGGTGCCATAAAAAATTATTACTTCTTAATTGATCGTAACCTGTTGATTAGTATATGGTCGGCGGTAACGAAGTTGCGAACTTTTTGAGCTTCAACTCGAACAAAAAATTCCCGAATTCTTTAAGAATTCGGGAATTTGAGCTTGTGGCATTAATAAGCAGGAATGAGGGGGCAGGGGAGCAGGGGGCAGGGAGCAGGGAGCAGAGGGGAAGGGGCATGAAGAAGAGACAAGGAAGAGGTGAGAGACGGAGAGACTTGTTTAATAATTCCCCCTTGTCCCCTTGTCCCCTTGTCCCCCTGCCCTCTGCCCCCTGTCCTCTGACTATCAAGCTACAGAGAATCTATAAACTGCTGTACTTTTTCCAAGAGTGGCTGGTATTCGATTTGCTCTGCTAAATCTTGAGCGTTTTGGTAGCACGATCGCGCCATTTTTTTACGTTTCGTTGTGGCGTAAAGGGTTCCCATATTAAGCAAAGTTGAAATTTCTCCGAGACTATCGCCCAGTTGTTGATAAATCACAATGGCTTGCTTGTAGAACTTCATTGCTTGGCGATGCTGTGCCAGGGTGCTGTAGGTAAAACCAATGTTGTGAAGGGTTGTTGCAACGCCTGCCTGATCGCTGATTGCTCGACGTGTCAAAAGAACTTGAGAGTACAGTAATAGCGCTTGTTTCGGTTTTCCTAAATCACTATAGATTGAGGCAATATTATTCAAAGTGGTTGCTTCACCAACCACATTCTTGACGGCTCGTTGAATTGGAAGTGCTGCTTCAAAAAATTCTAGTGCTTGCTCAAACTTGCCTAAGACATTGTAAGCAAACCCAATGCCATTGAGCGTTGTTGCCTCACCAGAAAAGTCACCTAACAATCGCCGCATCCTCAAAATTTGGTGTTGTAGCAACAGTGCCCGTTTCGGTTCTCCTAAGCGGGTATAAATTAGCGCTACATCATTAAGAGTAGAAACTTCACTTTGAGTATCTTGCGATCGCCTAAAGATTGGCAGTGCTTTGTCAAAATATTCTAAGGCTTGCGAAAAGCGTCCAAGACGGCTGTAGGTAGAACCCAAATTGCTAAGTGCAGTTGCTTCTGCTGGCGGGTTGCCAATTTCAATAGCAACCGAAAGCGCCTGATTAAAGCGCTCTAATGCTCTTTGAGGTTGCCAGCAACTGAGGTGAGCTAAACCGAGATCGTTCAATGTGTGACCTTCTCTGGCTCGATCTCGAATTGCTCTAGCCAAGTGTAAATTTTTGGTTGCAAGATCGAGAGATTCTTGAAATTTACCGCGCTGGTAGTAGCGGTTTGCTTCATCACGACGTTGTTCCCACTCTTTGACTTGATTTAAAGGTTGCTTCATCTGACCTCAGTTGCTTTCTGCGATAAGTAGGCAGGAAATCTCTTGGGAGTGAACCCCTCTTAAGTTTCCCAAATTTTAACCTTAATCTTCTATCTTTAGATATAAGACGTAAATAGAGAAGTATGATATCGTTCCATATTTATAGGAATATTTATGAAGCAATCAATACAAATACTCCAATAAGGGCGTATATCTGTGCGTCCCTAGTAAATACCTATATTCCAAGTAATTGAAAGGCTGAGATTGCCGAATTTTGACAGAATTCAGCAATTTTGTTGTCAGATGTTAGCAGGCAATTCTAGAGTAGAGGCAGTCTTACTGGAGGAATACTGTCCTCAACAAGATGAGGCGACTAGAACGATCTTGGGGTAAAGGTAGCGAGGCTGCAACGAAGTGCCATGCAACGGCTAAAAGCTTGGCTTAGTCTTATCAAACGGAAAATTTTGGTCGTTAAGGCTGAAACCCAGGCTGGCGTAACGCTCGGAGTTACTGTCTCTTGCTGAGATACATCCCGATTGAAGTGATACTGCCCATAAACAGCGATTTCTGGCAATATTAGGGCATCTTGAGGAGATCAGATTGGACTAGCAGTCTCCCTAGCAGCTTCTCGCAGCCGCTCCACATCGCGCATCGGTGGGGCACCAAAGAGCCGCTTGTACTCCCGGTTGAAGTGCGAGGCATCATCATACCCCACTCGATAGGCAGCACTGGTAGCATCAAGGTTTTCCCCCAGCATCACACGGCGAGCCTCTTGGAGCCGCAGTTGCTTCTGGAACTGCAAGGGACTCATTGCAGTGACAGACTTGAAGTGATGGTGAAAGCCCGATACACTCATTCCCAACTCTCGTGCGATGCTTTCAATCCGAAGCGGCTGGTCAAAGTCTTTACGAAGTCGCTCGACGGCTCTGGCGATGTGGTGGGTGTAGCCACCCAGAACTGCAATATGGCGGAGCCGATTACCTTGCTCTCCCATCAGGAGTCGGTAAATGATTTCCCGCTTAATCAGTGGTGCAAGAACATGACCTTCAGCAGGGGAATCTAGAAGCCTGACGAGTCTGACCACAGCGTCCAACAGATTTGCATTCAACGGACTTACGTCAATCGCTTTCACATCAGTACGGCTCGATGAGGGATGCCCTGCCTCGACCATCACTGAGCCAACGAGGGTGGGGTCGAGATCGAGGCGAAGGCTAAGGTACGGTTGCTCCTTGGATGCTTCCAGAATTTGGCTGACAATCGGTAGTTCGGCCGTAGCAAGCAGATAATGCATCGGGTCATACTGATAGAGATCGCTGCCCAGAAGAACTTCTTTGCTGCCCTGAGCGATCGCACAAAAAGCAGGGATAGAGACACTATGAACACATTCCGAAGGCGAACAGGAGCGGTTGAAGTGCAATCCTTTCAGAGGCTCAATCGTCCCATCATGACGAATAGTCCGTGCAATATGCTCTTTTAGTTCGTCTCTGTTGGCTTGCGCTCTGTCTGCCTCGCGCTTTGCCTGCGGGTCGTTCATTAAATCGATATTGGCAGCGTTCATTTCTAAGTTTGCAGGATTGTACAACAATCTTAGACGATCGTTCTATTGCTTGCCCTTGAGGATTCTTAGAATGAAGCTAAAGCAATGGAAAATGATTTCGGCTTTTTATAAGCATTCTGGATTTTTATTTAAGAGAAAACTCAGTTTTGACTTTCAGGAGGCGCTCAATGGCAAGCCCGTGGACTGGCTGGAAAAGGTCAGCGACGAGCAATATCAAGACAGATTCAAGACCGAGTAGAAGGAAACCAGCTTATCTTCAAGATTGGAGCATCAATTTATGTACAACACAAAAGCTTATTCCGCAGCCAGTGCAACATCACCGCTATCCTCCACCAATATCGAGCGGCGCGATCCAACTGAACAGGACGTGCAGATTCAAATCCTCTTCTGCGGCATCTGCCACTCCGATCTCCATTCGGTGCGTAACGAGTGGAGCAGCAGCATATCCACGGTCTATCCGATTGTTCCCGGTCATGAGATTGTCGGCCGTGTCACTAAGGTCGGCTCGGCAGTTACAAAGTACAAGCCTGGCGACCTGGCCGCGGTCGGCTGCATGGTTGACTCGGATGGCACCTGCCCCCATTGCAGGGGTGGTCTTGAGCAGTTCTGCTCGAACATGACCCAAACCTATAACTCCCCGGATAAACACCTTGGAGGTGTCACTTATGGTGGCTACTCTGATAGCATCGTCGTCGATGAACGCTTCGTTCTGCGCGTTCCCTCCAACCTCGATCTCGCTGGGGTTGCGCCGCTCCTCTGCGCCGGAATCACAACCTACTCGCCCATGCGCCACTGGGGTGTCACCAAGGGTAAGAAGGTCGGCGTGGTCGGTCTCGGTGGGCTGGGCCACATGGGCGTGAAGTTAGCTCGTGCGTTCGATGCCCACGTCGTCGTCTTCACCACTTCGCCCGATAAGACGGAAGACGCGCTCCGCCTCGGTGCCGATGAAGTCGTTGTCTCCCGTAACACCGACGAAATGCAAAAGCACGCTGGCAGCTTCGATTTCATTCTCGATACCGTCTCCGCCAAACACGACATCAACGCCTATCTCAACCTGCTTCGTCTCGACGGGAACATCACCTTGGTCGGCGCACCCGAGAAGCCCCTAGATGTCTCGGCATTCAGCCTCATCATGGCCCGCCGCAGTCTCTCCGGTTCTATGATCGGCGGCATCGCTGAAACCCAGGAAATGCTTGATTTTTGCGGTGAGCATAACATCACCGCCGATGTCGAAGTCATCCCGATCCAGAAGGTCAACGAAGCTTACGATCGCCTGCTCAAGTCTGATGTGAAGTACCGCTTCTGTATTGATATGGCATCCCTTAAATCTGCATAACCGAGGTAGAACCTCAAAGGAGTAATAATGCAAAATCGCAAACTTGGAAACAGTAATCTAGAAGTCTCGGCGATCGGGCTTGGCTGTATGGGAATGAGCTTTTCTTATGGCCCACCCAAAGACACACAGGAGATGACCGATCTTCTTAGGGCCGCCGTTGATCGCGGCATTACATTCTTTGACACCGCCGAGGTCTACGGCCCTTTCACCAACGAAGAGCTGGTCGGTGAAGCTCTCGCTCCCTTCCGCGACCAAGTGGTCATCGCCACCAAATTCGGGTTCGACATCAGTCCGAATTCTGATCCCCGTGGCATGAAGGGTTCACCCGGATTGAATAGCCGACCGGAGCATATTAAGGAAGTCGTGGAGGGTTCGCTCAAGCGACTCAAGGTCGAGACAATCGACCTACTCTATCAGCACCGAGTTGACCCGAACGTGCCGATCGAAGATGTGGCAGGAGCAGTGAAAGAACTGATTCAGGAAGGTAAGGTTAAGCACTTTGGACTCTCTGAAGCAGGAGTGCAAACTATCCGTCGCGCGCACGCAGTTCAGCCGATCACTGCTCTCCAGAGTGAATACTCGCTGTGGACGAGGACTCCTGAGAAGGAAGTGATATCGACCCTTGAGGAACTCGGAATCGGCTTTGTCCCGTACAGCCCACTGGGTAAGGGCTTTCTCACTGGCAAGATGGACGAAAACGCCACCTTCGACAGTTCCGACTTCCGCAGCACCCTGCCTCGCTTCACGCCGGAAGCTCTCAGGGCGAATCAGTCTCTGATTAATCTGCTCGGTAGCATTGCAGAACAGAAGCAGGCGACACCTGCTCAGATCGCACTTGCCTGGCTGCTAGCTCAGAAGCCGTGGATTGTTCCGATCCCAGGTACCACAAAGCTGCATCGCTTGGACGAAAACATTGGGGCAGTCTCCGTTGAACTCACGCCTGACGATCTGCGTGACATCGATGATGCCACCTCCAAGATCGCGGTGCAAGGGGCGAGATACCCCGAAAAGCTGGAGCAGATGACCGGTCGTTGAGCGGCAAAAAAATAGTAATACAAATGGTCAAGAGAATCATCTAGCTGCCATTTTGAACCAGCTAGAGCATAATACGCTACATCTATGTCTGAGTAGGAATTTTGCGGTTTCTATCTCAGGCATGGTATCAGAGTCGCAGGACAAAGGCTACTTTAAATATGCGTATTTTTTTAGAAACATTAATATAATGCTCTTACTATGAGCATTTATCAATCTCTCAAAAAATCTTATACGCAACCTCGTCGGCGTGAAAATGACTGGCGGTTGTTTTTGCGTCTAGTGCCTTACGCCCGTCGTAACGGACAACTATTGGCGCTGTCGATGTGTCTACTCATACCCATCGCCCTAGCTAATGCCGTCCAACCTCTGTTGATTGGCCAAGTTATCTCTCTTATTCGCAATGAACCAAGCGCTTACGAATTTCTCAGGAATCGCCCCTTGTCCGAAGGGTTAAATATCCTGGAGGGATTGTTGTTTGTGGCGATCGCAATCCGATTGATTTTTACAGGCTACCAGGGTTATTTAGTACAGAAGCTAGGGCAACAAATCACCGCCGCAATTCGCCAAGATTTATTTCAGCACGTAACCTCCCTAGCAGTACGCTTTTTTGACCGCACACCCGTAGGTAAATTAATCACCAGAATCACCAGCGATGTGGAAGTCTTAGGCGATGTCTTTTCCACTGGAGCAATTGGCATTGTGTCCAATTTGTTTTCTATGCTGGTGATTTTGGGTTTAATGTTTTCCATCGAATGGCAACTCACTTGCTTGCTGCTATTAATGTTATTACCAATTACCTGGTTAATTGTTTACATTCAGCAACAGTACCGCAAAGCCAATTACAAAGGGCGGGAAGAACTTTCTATATTGAACTCACAGCTACAAGAAAATGTCCTTGGGATTAACGTAGTGCAGTTATTCCGCAGGGAAAAATTTAATTCCGAACTGTTTCGTGCTACCAACAGCCGCTACACTCAGCAAATGGATCAAACCATTTTTTATGATTCATTTATTTCAGCAACCTTAGAATGGATTGGGCTGATTGCGATCGCAGCTGTTTTGTGTATGGGTGGTTGGTTACTCTTAGGAAAAAGTTTAGCTTTTGGGACTTTATCGGCATTTGTTTTGTATGCCCAGCGATTATTTGATCCTTTAAGAGATTTTGCCGAAAAATTTACGGTAATCCAAGCTGGTTTTACTGCCATTGAGCGTGTAGGCGATATATTAGATGAACCGATAGAAATCCGCGATCGCGCCAATGTGCGATTCTCAATATTTGATGCTAAATTCGGCTACATAGACGAAATCGTTGCAAATCTAGAATCCCCAGATATTACTTCCCCGCCTGAACTGGGAGAGATTTGCTTTGATCATGTCTGGTTTGCTTATAAAAATGATGATTACGTAATTAAAGACTTAGATTTCATCATTCGTCCTGGTGAAAAAGTGGCATTAGTTGGCCCCACCGGTGCGGGCAAAACTTCGATCATCCGGCTTTTATGTCGCCTCTATGAACCCAGCAAAGGACGCATTCTCATCGATGGCGTAGACATTCGAGAAGTCCCACAGGCAGAACTGCGGCGCTACATGGCAGTAATTTTACAAGAAGGCTTTTTGTTTGCTGGCGATGTTAAAAGCAACATTTCTTTAGGAGATGGCTATACCATTGAACAGATTCAGCAAGCAGCAGAGCAAACCAACATTGCCCAATTTATAGAAGAACTACCTCAAGGGTATGATACTCAACTTCGAGAACGCGGCACAAATATTTCTAGTGGTCAAAAGCAACTTTTAGCCTTTGCGCGGGCTGCTATTCGCGATCCTCAAATTTTGGTGTTAGATGAAGCTACCGCTAGTTTAGATGTTGGCACAGAAGCTTTAGTGCAACAAGCATTAAACCAGCTAATGCTCAGACGTACCGCCATTATTATCGCTCACCGCCTGTCTACGATTCGCAATGTAGACCGGATTTTTGTTCTCAAGCGTGGCGAATTAATCGAACAGGGAAGTCACGATGAACTATTGGAACAGGGAGGGCTTTATGCGACTTTGCATAACTTGCAGATGTTGGGAAGTTAGGATATTTTCAGAATAATCTGAAGGGGGAAATAGCGATCGCTATTTCTGTAACTACATCCATACCAGCAAATCAAATCTCAATTTGTCTTATTTAGAGTATAAAACACCTTTAAAAGACTAGCTGTGTTGCTCCTTGTATGGACTTTAATAATAAATAAAATTGTATTAAAAGTTGGTAATTTAGTTATTTTCAACAAAAAACCCTACTGTTGATTATCAGTAGGGTAATAAGGGTGTCGTTTTCTCAAGCTTGCTAATTAAGTAAATAATTTAAATTTAAAAAATTGCTAGATATTACATATAATGTATAGCGAGATAGACCATCCAATCTATCCCATATAGCAGTCCTAAATCATTCGTGAAAACTACATCTCTCTTTCTTCTTTCCTCCCTTTGCGTCCTTTGCGTCCTTCTCTAACGAGACGCTGCGCGTAGCTTGCTTCTCCGTAGGAGTATGCGGTTCGTTTCCTAATCTACATTTTTCACAACTCAAATAGGATTGCTATATACTTTCAAGCGACCATTTGCTGTTTACTTTTTTAGGTATATCTAGAACTACAAGATCAAAGTGCAGCATTCCGAATTATGCCCCAATATAATTCAATACACCAAAACACTTGTAGAGACGGCGATTTATCGCTTCTCAATACCCACGATTTTGTACAAGTAGCGCTTTGAACCGTAATTCCTTTTCCAGAAAAACTTATGGGGTTAATCTAAAATCTCCACTCGATTGACCTACAACTTTTGGGGCATCAACCTGCAAACTCATTTGCTCACAACGCACAGTTAATAAAGGCTGACCTAAACCTATTCCAGAAAAAGGACTTTCGGTGGGGATTTCTAACTGAGAACCAATCAAACCCAATACAGACTCAAATTTAGCAGGGAACATCATCAAATCAGTACCCTTGACGCTGAAACCAGAAGCACTTAAACCCTGTCTCCATGCCAAGGTTTGCTGACTATACTTAAGACTACACAACTTCTGGTTTCCCTGATGCACAGTGATATGCTCTCCTTCTTTCCAGGTAAAATCAGCTAATTCCTTTGGTAGTCCCCAAATTTCTCGACCACCAGACACCGAATCAGCATTATCTACATAAATGTGAGAAATCCAACCGCCGATTTTTCTCTGGTAATTAACCAAAGCTGGGGCAATAATTAACTCACTGTATTCTAGTACCGAGCCTGAACCGTACTTAGATAAATACACGCTAGCGATGGTTTTACCAGGCCATACAGAAATAATCTTTAACTCTAAAGGAATCAAAGGGCGTACTAGGTCAATATTCACTAAATGAAGAGTTTGGATAGCGTAGCCTTGAAGTGTCCAAGGTGCCTGTGGATATGGCATAAGGGAGTTAATAGTGAGGAGTTAGAAATCAATTAAAATAGCAATATTATTTATTTTTACTCATAACTCCTAAAAAAATTCCCACCCAGGTTAATACCTGGATGGGTAATATGAGGCGGGACAAAATAATTATCCCGAAAGAAGTAGAAGAATTATTTACTCTCTGTAAAATCAGCGTCAATCACATCGTCGCCGCTACCAGAGGTAGAGCTAGAACCACCATCTTGAGGTTCAGCACCAGGTGCTGCACCGGCACCAGCTTGTTGATAGATGTTGCTACCAACAGCGAATAGGGCTTGTTGCAATTCTGGGGTGAGCTTCTTGATTTGCTCATCGTCTTCTTTGGCAACTGCTTCCCGCAGTTCTTTTACCAAACCTTCAACTTTAGTCTTGTCAGCAGCCGGAACTTTATCGCCCAATTCTTGTAACTGCTTTTCAGCTTGGTATGACAAGGAGTCGGCTTGGTTCTTGCGTTCAATCTTCTCACGCCGATCTTTGTCAGATGAAGCGTTTTGTTCAGCTTCTCTTACCATCCGGTCAACATCAGATTTATCCAGAGTGGAAGCGCCAGTTATGCTGATGGACTGTTCTTTACCAGTACCTTTGTCCTTAGCGGTGACGTTAAGGATACCGTTAGCGTCAATATCGAACACCACTTCAATTTGAGGAACGCCACGTGGTGCAGGAGGAATACCATCAAGGCGGAAGGTTCCCAAACTCTTGTTATCGTTAGAAAATTCGCGTTCACCTTGAAGGACGTGAATTTCTACGTTGGTTTGACCATCCACTGCGGTAGAGAAAACTTCCGATTTCTTGGTGGGGATTGTCGTGTTGCGGGGGATAATTTTGGTCATCACGCCGCCCAATGTTTCAACACCCAAAGAAAGCGGTGATACATCTAACAGTAAGATGCCAGTAACTTCATTATTCAATACACCTGCTTGAATAGCTGCACCAATTGCTACAACTTCATCAGGGTTAACACTTTGGTTAGGGTCTTTACCCAATACCTGCTTCACAATTTGGTGGACTGCGGGAATCCGGGTAGAACCACCAACTAATACCACTTCATCAATATCGCCTTTGGTTAACTTGGCATCCCGGAGAGCGTTTTCTACAGGGATACGGCAACGGTCGATTAAGTCAGAACAAAGTTCTTCAAAGGTGGCACGAGTCAGGGTTGTATCCAGGTGCTTGGGCCCGTCCTGGGTAGCGGTGATAAATGGTAGGTTGATTTCTGCTTGGGTAACGCTAGAAAGCTCAATTTTGGCTTTTTCTGCGGCTTCAGTCAGACGTTGTAAAGCTTGTTTATCTTTCCGCAGGTCAATTCCTTCGGCTTTCTTGAACTTTTCAGCTAAGAAGTCAACTATTTTTTTATCAAAGTCGTCACCACCAAGGTGTGTATCCCCAGATGTAGCTAGTACTTCAAAAACTCCATCTCCTACTTCCAGCACGGATACGTCGAAGGTACCACCACCAAGGTCAAATACGAGAATGGTTTCGTTACTCTTCTTGTCAAACCCATAAGCTAGAGAAGCAGCAGTCGGCTCGTTGATAATCCGCAGAACTTCAATCCCGGCGATTTTACCAGCGTCTTTTGTCGCTTGCCGTTGAGAGTCGTTAAAGTATGCAGGAACGGTGATTACAGCTTGGGTAACAGTTTCACCAAGGTATTTGCTGGCATCTTCAACTAGTTTGCGAAGAACCTTTGCAGAAATTTCTTCAGGAGCAAACGGTTTACCAGCTATCGGACAATCTAATTTGACATTGCCGTTGCTGCTGAGAACTTTGTAAGAAACTTCAGTTGCTTCGTTACCCACTTCATCGTAGCGGCGACCGATAAAGCGTTTGACTGAGTAAAACGTATTTTCGGGGTTCATCACCGCTTGGCGTTTGGCGATTTGGCCAACCAAGTTGTCGCCATTTTTCGCAAATGCCACTACTGATGGCGTTGTCCGAAAACCTTCAGCATTAGCAATTACTGTGGGTTTACCACCTTCCATCACTGCCACGCAGGAGTTCGTTGTTCCTAAGTCAATTCCAACTACTTTTGCCATTTTAGGTGCTGGCTCCGTATAACTACAAATGAATGAATGAGAATATAAAGGACTAAATTTTGAACCAACAGGTCAATAAATCAGCCAATTCAGCATGAATACCTTTGATTTGGCTTTCCTGGGACTAAAACTCCAGATTATGCTGATATATATACTGAAGCTTAGGGGTAGCCAGTCCATGAAGGGTGGTTTCCCGAACCTTGCTTAGGACGGTTAGACTAACTAAATAGTTTTTTTAGTTGGTTCATGGATTGATTTGCCTTCACTCTGTCTAATGTATGAGAATTAATACTTTCAGTAATTAGGGTGAACCGTAACATCCGAGTGGTGTTTGCCGTCTTTAGAGGTAAAGTACTGGGAATTGGGAATTGGGGATTAGATAAAATATGATTCAGCACTTAGCAGTTACTTAAGTCGAGCGAAAAGAGTTTCCCAATCAATTACAGGTGGTCTTTGTCCCTGGTTGACTATTTCAAAAATTTTCTGGGAACTACTTGGCTGAAAAAGGCATTCCACGCAAGCGTTTGCTACATCAATCCGACTGGTATCACCTGAAAGTGTATCTCCTGTGGCTATAATCACACCATATTTACCATCTGTTTTGGCCTTTAGCAGTGTGTTGAGGTCGTATGAAGTATAAGGCCCGTCAATCAAGCGTCCTGGGCGGATAATCGTGTAGGGCAATCCTGAATTAATAATGGACTCCTCACCTTTTTGTTTGGCATCCAACACGCCAAAAGCATTAAGAATACTAAAAGGAAACTGATCTTTACGGAGAATTCCACAAGAAGAGACGAAAACGAATCGCTTCAAATTCTGGGGTGCTGCTGTAACAAGGTTGCTGACACCTTGGGCATCAACCTTGGCTGGACTATTCTTTGCTTTTGCTTCGCTAGATTTGGGGTTAAGGAAGGTGATTCCCCATTCCAGCAAGTTCGGGGTTTGGTCAAACTCCCATCGCGCAGAGGGAAAAGCGGTGGTTCCAGTACAGCAGATTATGTGGGTGACATTTTGCGTTGCGGCTGGGAGTGTAGCTGGCTGACGGATGTCACCAAGGGCAATTTCCGTTCTTTGGTTAAACATTTCTTCGGCTTTGGCGGCATTGCGTGTCAGAACGCGAACTTTCAAACCCTTTTCCAGGAGTTTGCCTACCACCAGTTGCCCCACTCCACCAGTAGCACCAGCAACTAGTACCAAATCTTCAGCTGAATCAAAAGAAGTCATAAATTGCCTTTGAGATAGTCTCTTTTTAATCTACTCAAAAAATGCGATCGCGTACCCTGTGGGGAAGAAAGCTACGCATAGCGTTTCGCACAGAAGGTATCGCCAAAATAGACTCAGATTAAAAATTTGGCTAATAGCTGTTGATTCTGTAGCTTTCAGGCTGACAATTGGGAATTTTAAAACCAGGTCAAATTTCCCAAAACTGAATCAGAACAGTAGCAAGCACTTGAGGTTTCAAGCAAGGAATGAAAATTAGTCAAAAATTAATTTCGGGTATTCTGGGAATGGCTACTATCTCAGTAATCGTTGGTGCGATTAGTGCCCATCAACAATTGAAGATGGCTAAATATCTTGCTCAACAAGAAGCTGAAGAGGTTGCTGGATTACTGGGATATTTCGTAAGTCATGAGCTTGAAGACCACGAACTGCGATCGCGTGAGAAAATACTAGCCCATTTACAAGAGCATGTAGAATCGCTACATAAGCAACGTCAGCGCGATCTAGAAATTGTAGATCGTAATAAAATCATTCTGGCAGATGTAGTTGCAGAAGATATCGGTACGCGATTAGATCACGATCACAATAATGAAGTTGGTAAAACTATTCAAGATGGTATAGCGGTTATCAGTCTTGTGAGGTACAGTAGCAGCAGTGAGTAAACCAACCCAGCAAATTCTCTATTGTCACTTCTGCGAATGCCGTATCTAATGCCTGGAGTAAATCAGGGTATGTCCTTGCACCGATGCGACGGAGAATGTTCTTAATCTTGGACCAACAATTCTCAATCGGTGAAAAATCGGGAGAATAGGGGGGGAGATAAATGAGATGAGCGCCAGCAGCGATGAGCAAAGCTTCAAGTTCATCACTTTTATGGATTGAGCAGTTATCCATGATCACCACTGCACCAGGCCAAAGTTTGGGTACGAGCTTTTGGGCGATGAAGGCATCAAAAGTCAAAGCATCGATAGAACCTAAGCCACTCCATTGGGTGAGCAGTCCTTTCAAGCTAATTGCACCAATTACCGAGACATTTTTCCCTTTGCGGTTGGGCTTTTGAGCATAGCCTGAAGAAGGCCAGGCAAGGCGCGGGCACATTTGCGGATGAAGGACAGATTAACTCCCGATTCATCTAAGAAAATCAGCTCTTCGACGGGTATCCCCCTCAAGAGTTTCCAGTACTCAAATCGGGCTAGTTGGACTTCATCACTACCTTTTTTTGTGAGGTGGAGACTTTTTTTTGAGGTTGAGGTGAAGTTTCCAGCGAACCATCCGATTCACCGTAGCTACCCCAATTAAGACCTCTGTTTTCTCGTAAAGTCGTTCCCGCAATTCGCTTAACGTCGCATCGGGCTGTGCTATGACGAGTTGGCGCAGGATTTCTAACTGTTCAGCATTCAACTTTGTTGCTGTCTGCTCAGTCCGCACCTTGGGGCCTATCATCCCCAATTCTCGATGGCGTTTGAGTAAATTTTGCACAAAACTTAAGGTGACACCAAAGTTTTTAGCCAGTTTTCGTTGGGAAATGTCACCGCAGGCATAAGCATCAACTATTTTTTGACGCAAGTCGAGAGAGTAGGCTTTCATCACCACCAATTATCAGTAGAATTGCTCTCTCCTACTGTACTGAAGTAGACTGATAACCGCTATATACCCAGAACTTATGTTGAGACTAGTCCTGAGTACCCAAAGGGGATTCAATTGATTGCTGTTGCTTTTCAAACTAACAAGGGTAAAACAATTGGTGCAGTCATTCTGGAATATACCCCACTTTACAAAGCAGCACTAGCAACAGCCGAAAAAAATATTATTGTCACGTCGTTTATTAGTTTGGCATCTGGCATACTGGCACTATCAGTAGGCTATTTGATCTCCAGAAGCATCTCAAAACCGATTAAACAACTCCAGCAAGCTGTGGTAAATCTGGCTGAAGGGAAGCTGGATAGCAGAGTTTGTATTCGCTCCCAGGATGAAATTGGCGATTTAGCTACCTCATTCAACAAAATGGCGGACGATCTTCAACATTCTAGAGATAAGTTGGTCAATACCAATGAACAATTACGAGACGAAATTAGTGATCGCCAGCAGGCAGAAGCAGAACTTCAGCAAGCTTTAAAAGAACTGCAAAGAACCCAGATCCAATTAATTCAATCTGAAAAGATGTCAAGTCTGGGTCAACTAGTGGCGGGAGTTGCCCATGAAATCAACAATCCGGTTAATTTTATCTACGGCAACCTCGAATACACTGATGATTACACTCAACATATGTTGCTGTTAATTAAGCTTTATCAAAAACACTACCCCTATCCAGAGCCAGAAATTCAAAATGCTAACCAACTGAACGATATTGAGTATCTAATAGAAGATTTGCCTAAGATGTTAGCCTCAATGAAAATGGGGGCTAAACGTATCCGGGAAATTGTTCTCAGTCTACGAATTTTCTCTCGCTTGGATGAAGCTGAGTTAAAAACGGCTGATTTGTATGAAGGAATAGACAGTACCCTGTTAATTTTGCAACATCGGCTCAAGGCACAAAATAATCGCCCTCAAATTGAAGTGGTCAAAGAATATGGAGAAATACCTAAAATTCAGTGTTTTGCAGGGCAAATGAATCAGGTATTTATGAACCTCTTGGCAAATGCAATCGATGCTTTAGAAGAGGCTTTCCAAAAAGAACTTTGTCTAAATCCCTTGATTCGCATTTCTTCGGAACAGGTAAATGAAAATGCTGTGATTCGGATTACTGATAATGGATCGGGAATTCCAAAAGAAATTCAGTCGCGTTTATTTGACCCTTTTTTCACTACGAAAGCAGTTGGTAAGGGGACTGGTATGGGATTATCGATCAGCTACCAGATAATTACTGAAAAGCATGGTGGATCTTTGGAATGTATCTCATCACCGGGACAGGGTGCAGAGTTTGTGATTGCAATCCCAATTAGAGCAGCGAAATTAGCACAATCATCAATCAGCGATCGCATAATAGGGTAAGTATGAGTGTTTTTCAGCCCATAACTGCGTAGGCGTAGCCCGCACTTCTCTACGAGACGCTGCGCGTAGCTTGCTTGCACGAAGTGGTACGACTGCGCTCAGTGACCGTCGTAGACATCGCTATATAGCGGAAATTGCGCCCGAATTGTTCGGTTCTACCACTTTCAACAGTACACAAATGGTTATAACCTCGTAGGTAGTAGCGAAATGTCTACCTTAGACGTTGTTAGTCGCTCTTGAATTAAGGGGTGAAAGCCTGTGTACGAATGGATATTGCCAAGTCTGAGCGAAATCTTGGCCCAAAATCAATCAAGTGTGGCTGAATGTTCACCTGGTAAAGCAGAACGGCAGTGGCGTATCAGCCTCGCGGCAACTGAACATTTGCTATTAAATACTTTAGCAGCTAATTCAGTTGACACAACTCAAGGATTAGTTTTAGCTGCACCTGCACCCTTATTCAGTCAGCCAAAACTGACTCAAAACTTACAGACAGTAACTTTCACAGCAAAACCATTTAATCCCTTGGCACTGATGCCATTTCAGATGCCAGATGCGATTGCAACTATAAATGAAGAAATCGCTCCTCATGAATCGGTACTTCCCTTATTACCTGCTGATCCTCTGGGGACAGAGCAGTTTTGCTTAGTTTTTACTGATAAATTTAGATTAGTACTAGTTTTAGCAACCCATAAAAACGGTAAAAAAACCTTTTCATTTTCTTTTGAACCGGAAGTAGTACAGCAAGCTTGGCGATCGCTAGGAGCCAGAGTAATGCTGGCTAATCCAGAATTTTTTGCCCGCCTGGATGTATTAGTACAACAGTATTCTCCGGTAGCGCCAGATTGCCGCATCATGATTCAGTTTAGTCAGTTGCTGCTTCAGGAATTAACAGAAGCAGAAGAGACTGGGGAAGAAGCAGGGGAGCAGGTGGTCACTGAGCGTAGCCGAAGTGGAGCAGGGAGCAGGGGGAAAAATACCAATTCCCAATTCCCAATTCCCAATTCCCAATCCCCAAATCCTGATGTCGAACTGCTCCAAGCCTTCGCTCACGAAGTCCGCACACCTTTAACAACTATTCGCACCATGACTCGTCTACTGCTGAAGCGGCGAGATTTAGATGCTAGTGTGATCAATCGCTTAAAAATTATCGATCACGAATGTACTGAGCAAATTGATCGCATGGAGTTGCTGTTTAAGGCAGCAGAATTAGAAACTACTGCCTCTACAAAATGTTCAAAAACTCAACTCACCCCGATGTCTTTAGATCAAGTGTTGCAGCAGAGCATTCCTCGGTGGGAACAAGCAGCGCATCGTCGGAACTTAACTTTAAATGTTGTTTTACCCCAGCAACTACCAACTGTGGTAAGTAATCCCATGATGCTCGATCAGGTACTCACCGGTTTAATAGAGAATTTCACTCGCAGCTTGCCCTCTGGTAGCCATATTCAAGTGCAAGTTATTCCGGCTGGAGATCAACTGAAGTTACAATTATCGCCCCAATTTGGATGCAAAGATTCCAGTAAAGCCGCCACACCTGCAACGCCACCAATTCGCAAAGCCCTTGGTCAATTGCTGATGTTCCAACCAGAAACGGGTACGATTAGTTTGAATATTGCTGCAACCAAGCATTTATTTCAAGCGATCGGCGGTAAATTGATTGTGCGTCAGCGTCCACACTATGGGGAAGTTTTGACGATTTTCCTTCCCTTAGAAGTTAGCAACAAACATAAATCTGGAGCTAAAACTTGGGAGTGAATATTCATCAACTATATTTTTTAAATTATAAATATTCACTCTAAATTAACATAAGTTAAAGAAACCTCTCCCTGCCTTGAACTTTCGTTCAAGTCTGTCCCTCTCCGACTCGGAGAGGGACAGGTTTTACTTAGTAGAAACCAGGGAGAGGTCTTTTTGTTAGACTAATTTATCTCACATTAAATCAGACAGTAATTAAATTTATCTTACTTGCCATTAGTAAAAATAGATGCCAAAAATGGATATAAATTCTGTCTAAGAGCCAAGTACACATTTGTGTAAAAACAAATAGGAGAATGATGGCACATTTTGAAATAATCGAAAAAGAAAGCTTACGTTTAGTCAAAGTAACTTTGCAAAACGAAACAGTACGGACTGAATCTGGTGCTATGTACTATATTCGTGGCAACGTTCAGATGCAATCTAAAGCCCCTTCAGCAGGCGGGTTTTTAAAATCATTAGCCACAGGAGAAAACATTTTCCGTCCTACATATACAGGTACGGGTGAATTATATTTAGAGCCGTCTTTAGCGGGATATCACATTCTCGAATTAGACGGTAGTGAATGGATTTTAGATAGTGGTGCTTATTGGGCTAGTGATGGCAGTATAGAAGTAGGAATTGAACGAAACAAATTTGTATCAGGCTTAATTGGTGGCGAGGGTTTGTTTCAAACAAAAGTCAAAGGTAGAGGTAAAGTGGTAATGGTAGCACAAGGCCCTGTAGAAGTAATAAATTTACAAAATGACCGATTAGTTGTCGATGGAAATTTTGCGATCGCTCGCACAAATACTTTAAATTATCGCGTTGAAAAAGCTACCAAATCTCTTTTAGGTTCGATGACTTCTGGTGAATTTCTCGTCAATACTTTTGAGGGAACTGGGACTGTATTGCTTGCTCCCATACCTTACTGGAAAGTCATGATGATTCGGCAAATTACTGCCGCGTTACCAAAAACTTCTGGCTAAGAATTATCAATGATCAGTCATATCATGTCAGCTTAAAGACTTATCATGAAGACCGCAGGGGGCAGGGGGAAAAAGGATTTTCCGATTTTTGCACAGATGTGGTAATCATAATTAATTAACCGGACATGATATGACTCCTGACTCCTGAATTATTCTTCAAGAGCATCTTCAAAGGATTTTAGCTATTAGCCTCAGAATAGAATTCCAAAGCTAATAGCAACGAACTGGGGATTGTCAGATGTGGGTTTAAGCCAATGCGGACTTTAAATCACTTTCTGCTTGTTGCAACGCATCTGGTAATTTACTGGCATCGCGTCCGCCAGCTTGGGCTAAGTTTGGTCTTCCGCCGCCGCCGCCGCCGCAGATTTTAGCGATCGCACCGACAAATTTACCAGCTTGCAAACCTTTTTTGTTAACTTCTGGACTAAAAGCTGCAACGATGCTGACTTTATCAGCTTCGGGAACAGAACCTAGCACCACTGCACCGTTGCCGATTTTTTGTAACAGGCGTTCGGCTGCGGTTTTCAATGATTCTGGATCGACATCTTCTAATTGGGCGACGATAATTTTATGATCGCCTACAGTTTCTACTGTTTGCAGCAAACTGTCAGATTTAGCGATCGCTAATTGCACCTTTAAGGTTTCCAATTCCTTCTGACTATTTCTGAGTTCGCTTTGCAGACTTGTAATTCTGTCTGGTAATTCTTCGGGTTTGACTTTAAAGCGATCGCTCAAATCTTTAACTACTTTATCCCGCAGGTTGAGATAATCTAGGATTGCTGGCCCCGAAACAGCTTCAATGCGTCGCACTCCAGAAGCCACGCCAGCTTCCGAGATAATCTTAAACACGCCAATTTCAGCAGTATTGCTGACATGAGTGCCACCGCAGAGTTCCATTGATACGCTGGGGAAGTCAATTACCCGCACTTCGTCGCCGTATTTTTCACCGAACATCGCAACAGCACCCTTAGCTTTCGCCTCTGCTAAAGGCAATACTTCCACCTTTGCAGCATGGGCTTGGGCAATCCAAGTGTTCACTTGTTCTTCAATTTGTTGCACTTCCTCTGCTGTCAATGCGCGGGGACAGTTGAAGTCAAAGCGCAACCTGTCAAAGGAAACCAAAGAACCTGCTTGAGATATGCCATCATCAACAATTTTTTTCAACGCCGCTTGCAATAGGTGCGTTGCGGTATGGTTAGCTTGGGCGCGACGGCGACAAGCCGGATCGATTTGGGCGGTGACGCGATCGCCTACGCGCAGTGTACCGCGTTCGATGCGTCCGAAGTGAACAAAGAAATCAGATTCTTTTTTAACGTCTTCAACGCGAACAAGAATCCCATCACCAGAGATATAACCGCGATCGCCGATTTGTCCGCCAGATTCAGCATAAAATGGCGTTTTGTCAAGGACTATTTGTACCTGTGTCCCCGCTTCGACTTCTTCTTGAGAAACACCTTCTAGCAAAATCGCTTCGATTATTGCCGTCGTCGCCGATTGGGTGTAGCCTAAAAACTCGGTAACTTGGATGTGTTCTGCTAGCTTGTCGAGGGAACCTTGGACAGTTAAATCGATGGTTTCATGTGCATCTCTACCACGTCCTTTTTGAATTTCCATTTGTGCCTCAAATCCCTCAGCGTCAACTGTGAGATTATTTTCTTCGGCAACTTCTTGAGTAAGTTCGAGGGGAAATCCGTAGGTGTCATAAAGGGTAAATGCACTTTCACCACTAATTTGAGTGTTTCCTTGATGTTTCACCTCTTGGATAATTTCTTCTAAGAGTTTTTCACCTCTATCCAGAGTTCTGAGAAAATTCGATTCTTCCCGTTGCAACTCAGCTTTAATTGCTGCTTCCCGTTGGCGCACATTGGGGTAAGCTGATTCCGAAAGAGCGATCGCAGTTTCAGCCACTTGGGTAGTAAATTCGCCAGAAATCCCAATTAATCGCCCATGACGCACCACCCGCCGAATCAATCGCCGCAGTACATAACCTCTTCCCACATTGGAGGCGCGAATTTCATCAGCAATCATGTGGACAACAGAACGAACATGATCGCCAATGACTTTCAAAGAGACTTTAGTTTTCTCGTCGCTGCTATGGTAATCAATGGCAGCAATTTGGGCGGCTGTTTGGATAATTGGAAAAATCAGGTCAGTTTCATAGTTATTGGGTACTTTTTGGAGAATTTGCGCCATTCTCTCCAAACCCATACCTGTGTCGATGTTCTTGTTTTGCAGTGGCGTTAAATTGCCTGAAGCATCCCGGTTATATTGCATGAATACGAGGTTGTAAAACTCGATGAACCGGGAATCGTCTTCTAAATCGATATTTTCGTCACCGCGTTCTGGGTGGAAGTCGTAATATATTTCTGAACAAGGGCCACAAGGGCCAGTCGGGCCAGATACCCAAAAGTTATCATCTTCGCCTAAGCGTTTAATTCTCGCTATCGGTACACCGATTTGATCGCGCCAGATAGCAAAGGCTTCATCATCTTCTTCAAAAACGCTGACAACCAGATTTTGAGGAGAAAAACCAAACACTTGCGTGGAGATTTCCCAACCCCAAGCGATCGCTTGTTCTTTAAAATAATCACCAAAGCTGAAATTACCCAGCATCTCAAAAAAGGTGTGATGCCGTTTAGTGCGTCCGACATTTTCAATGTCGTTGGTACGGATACACTTTTGTGAAGTTGTAGCCCGCTTAAATTCTGGTGTCCTCTGCCCCAAGAATATCGGCTTAAATGGTAGCATCCCCGCGATCGTCAGCAGTACGGTTGGATCTTCTGGCACAAGAGACGCACTTGGGAGGATTTGGTGACTCCGTTGGGCAAAGAAGTTGAGGAATGTGTTGCGAATTTCGTTACCGCTTAGGTACTGGGGATTTGAAGACATAGGTGTTTTTAACTTGAGACTTTAGACTCTAGACTTGGGCGTAGCGGCACTGGGTAAGTGTATTTTTATAAATAGCTTTATATATTCTTGCATTTTGTTCCATATTACCGCCAGCAAATTGTACAAGTCTGTGAGCTATATACAGTGATGAGGATGCTTTGAGACCCACATTATCTGACTTTGGTAGGATGTGCTGCATCTGCGCCCGTCCTAGGCATCGTATTTTGGTCTTTAAGATTAATCCTTAAGAAATAGTTTAAAATTCCCGTACTAGGGTAGCAAATGGCACTAAAACTGGAAGTATTAAATATTGTTTGCCTTTCTAAGGGCGAAATTTGACTAATTTACCCACTTTAGGGTCAGGTTTTGACATCAAACTTTTTATTTAGCTTTTTTCCGAGATTTTATGATGTTGCAATCAATGAAACAACCAGTTAAACCAAAGATGTGACTTAAGCAAAGAAACACAAATAAAGTGCGTAGGCAGAGATATTTTATTTATCCTGCTTACACATTGTGAACCCAAGTTTTACTTCTTACTTAATTTGGGTATTTTTCACGCGATAAATTCGCTCTGGAATTCTAGAGCTTATTCGTGCCAGAAATCTCCTGCCCATAGCAGCAGGGAGTTTTGCTGTGTATTTAGTTCGCATTCTTTTTTGATTTCACTCTTACCTTAATACTTTATTAAAGCCTAAGTTATAAACCAAAAGGCTGAAGTCACCTATGAAAAATAACATTTTTAATTCAACAATCAAATTTAGATTTTGATCGTTGGATTAAAAAAAAAATATAATGTCTTTATTTTTCTATAGGAAAAGAAAATTATTTGTCTAATGTGGAGGTTATTTAAAGCTATTTATTTTTGTAATTTAATCAGCAAAACAACACTTAAGAAAGCATATGAATAGGCTTGATACGTCTCAATATTATTCAGTATTTTTACTGTTTGAAAAACATAGTGTAAAGAAGACATTAGTTGTCAGAAGTGAATATTTCAGAATTCCTAGAAGTAAATATAAATTCTTAAAAGGAGATCCAATTTGGAAAAATATTGGGAATTTGTCGTCAGTGAAAGTATATAACCAGTGTTTTAACTCAGCCTAAAAGATGATATTTAGTATTAGGCAATGATACTAGTAAATGACTCAACTTAATGTCTCTAAAATTTAAATAGGATAAAAAATCAAGCAATGAATATTTCTATTCTGGTCTTTGGAAAAAATAATTTTATCGCCACACTTCCAGATCAGATCCGTTATGCGGCTGCTTTTAGTGTAGAAGTTATAGACAATCTGAATCAAGCAGTGTCGCGGATTAAAATAGCGCCCCCCGATATAATACTTGTGCAGGCTAGCTTGGATGGCAGTATGGAACTGTGCAATTGGTTGAAAGAGCAGACAAAACTATCCTGGATATATTGTATTTTATTCGAGGATCGTTTCCAGCAGCTTGCTGATAGAAATAAGGGTTGGCACAGAGAATTAGAGATGAGTGCTGCGGTCCTAAAGCAAGGAGCCGATGCTTATATTTGGCATCTTATTAATGAAAAAACAGACCATAATTTATCAGAGTTGACTGCCAATCATGGATTAATACTTGCTCAATTGACTGTTGGTTTGCGAAAAGCACAAAAATATCGAGATTTGATTCGGACAAATGATATGTTATCAGCGATCGCTTTAGCCGATTCGTTGACAGAATTAAATAATCGTCGTGCTTTAGAATGGGATTTACCGAGGCAAATTCAAAGAGCGAGAACTCAAAAAACTTCCCTGAGTTTGATTATGCTGGATGTAGATCATTTCAAGAAAGTTAACGATACTCACGGGCATTTAGTAGGCGATCGCATTTTGCAAGTATTATGTCAGCGTCTACGACACAATCTGCGCTGTCAAGACACAGCATTTCGCTATGGTGGCGAAGAATTTGTGATTCTTCTGGCTAACACTACCGATGAGGAAGCACTATTAGTAGCCCGTCGTCTTAATCGCGTAGTTAGCGATGAACCATTTGCACTCAGTAATAAACTGACTATTAATATCACCATTAGTCTAGGTACAGCCAGTCTGCAAGCTGATGATGATGAACAAGGAGAAAGTCTATTGAATCGTGCCGATCAATGTCTCTTACAGGCTAAAAATGCTGGGCGTAATCGAGTTATTCACTCTAACTACGTATCTCATTCACATTTGAAAGTTGTTTCTTCATAATTTGTCATTCATTCTTCCCCTACTGCCCCGCTCCTAACTCAGCATGACAATCTTCTACTGAAGTGCCTTGTCGCATAGCATTAACTAAAGCTTCGTAACTAGACCAATTTTCTTGTAGTAGGGTTTTTGCTTGGAGAGCATGAAAGCGCAGTTTCTGTTGATAAACTGATTCAGAAAAGCCCAAAACTGTCAAGACTCCAATCAGTTTGCTTTTATCATCAGATCCACCCTCAGCATTATTAAAAACTAGGGTTTCAGCAGCAATCCCAGCCATCCAAACAGTACAGTAGCGGTCTAGCATTTGGGCACTGATTTTACCCATCTCTAATTGAGAAGCTAATTCGCCATCATCAAAGCTAACACCACCTTGCCCAGGTTGCCCCTGTTTCCAGGCTTCCCAAGCGCTGAGTGTGTAGCCGGTAACGGGAATCCCCAGCAAGTAAGCAACTAAAAAATGCCCTGCTTCGTGGTGGAGGATGCGATCGCGGTGTTCACTTGAAAAACCAGCAATCCAATCTAAAAAAATAGTACCACCCTTGCCTTGCAAGCTAAAACTATCTAACGTAGCTATGCCTAAGATAGCAAAGGTTGCAAGTGCCGGTACTGCTGGCGACAAATTCAAGAATGGCCCCAGCAGTACCGATAGGGTCATGAGAAAGATAGATATTGCAACTAAATTTAAGGTAGTCTGGCTCATTGAGAGTTTTCTGAGTGCAGCTTAATATTTCTTTATTATGATGCGATCGCACACCTTCTGTATCAAGTGTCTCTACAAATCCCTTGACGATGTAATTTCCCCATGAGAATTTGACTATCAGTGAAGAAATCTTACAAATATGGATATTCTGCATAACAGCAATAAGTAAGCCTGATTCATAGTAAGCGGTTTAAAACCTATAGATGTCGTTTGCAGATAGACCAAAATAAATGCTGTTAAATATTTTATGTGAAAATTTAAAATCCAGATTTTAGAGGTAAAATTACCTGTTATTGTTCTTACCTTAAATTGGCACAAAAAGTTATGAAGCCATACCTTCCTCAAAATGATCCTGACCCTACAAAACGTCAAATATTGCTAGAGAGAAATCAAGGGGAGTATGAATTTGATTACGACTTTTTAGCGCCTATGGCAATGCTAAAAAATGTACCTTCTATAGAAAACTTTTCAACTAAGTATATTGCTGAACGGACGTTAGAGACAGCAGAACTACCTATAAATATGTTAGCCGTTAAAACCCGTTCTTTATGGGACCCTTTAGATGAATTGCAAGACTATGAAGACTATTTTCCAGTTTTGCCTAAACCTAATGTCATCAAAACATACCAAACTGATGACTCTTTTTGTGAACAACGGCTTTGTGGAGCAAATCCTTTTGTTTTACATCGAATTGAGCAGATGCCAGATGGCTTCGCCTTTACAATTTTAGAACTGCAAGAAAAGTTTGGTGACTCTATCAACTTAGTAAAAAAACTTGCGAATGGAAATTTATATGTAGCTGATTACAGAGCGCTTGCATTTGTTAAAGGAGGTACTTATGAAAGAGGTAAGAAGTATTTACCAACCCCTATAGCTTTCTTTTGTTGGCGCAGTTCTGGTTTTAGCGATCGCGGTCAACTAGTACCGATTGCCATCCAAATCAACCCCATAGATGGTAAACAGAGCCAGCTAATTACACCTTTTGATGACCCTTTAACCTGGTTTCATGCCAAGCTTTGTGTTCAAATTGCTGATGCTAACCATCATGAAATGAGTAGCCATTTGTGTCGAACTCACTTTGTTATGGAACCCTTTGCTATTGTTACAGCGCGTCAATTAGCCGAGAACCATCCCCTCAACTTATTACTAAAACCTCACTTCCGTTTCATGTTGGCTAATAATGACTTGGCTCGTAAGCGCCTAATTAGTAGAGGTGGCCCTGTTGACGAATTGCTAGCCGGAACTCTGCAAGAATCATTGCAAATTGTCGTTAACGCATATACAGAATGGAGCTTAGATCAGTTTTCCTTACCTACTGAACTAAAAAATCGGGGCATGGATGATCCAGACAACTTACCTCACTATCCCTATCGAGACGATGGCTTGCTATTGTGGAATGCCATTAAAAAGTTTGTGTCTGAATACTTGCAGATATACTACAAAACTCCCCAAGACTTAACAGCAGACTTGGAATTACAAAGTTGGGCGCAGGAATTAGTTTCTCAATCAGGCGGACGAGTTAAGGGTGTTAGCAATCGCATCGACATATTAGACCAATTAGTTGATATTGCTACTGCGGTTATCTTCACTTGTGGGCCACAACACGCTGCTGTCAACTATTCACAATATGAATATATGACTTTCATGCCCAATATGCCCCTTGCTGCTTATAAACAAATGACAGCAGAAGGCACTATTCCTGACCTAAAAAGTCTATTATCATTTCTGCCACCGTCAAAGCAAACTGCTGACCAATTATCGATTTTATTTATCCTGTCGGCCTACCGTTATGACAGATTAGGGTACTATGATGATAAATTTTTAGACCCAGAGGCTCAGGATGTTTTAGCTAAATTACAGCAAGAGTTGAATGAAGCAGAGCGGGAAATTGAGTTGAATAACAAAAGTCGTTTAATAAATTACAACTATTTGAAACCGAGGCTTGTTACTAATAGTATTAGTGTGTAACTGAATATCATTGCAGTTGATTAGACATCTCCAAAAAGTTTGACAGCTTTTGGAGATGTTTTTGTTTAGTAACATGCTTGCGGTTCTGAGTTTACAAATCGGTTAAACAATAGTGTATTTATTTAAAATGACTTCTGCTCATTCTGTCTTTGCTCAAGTTACTGACGCTTTTTGTAAATACACATCTTTTAAATTTCACGTTCTTCCAGAGTTTCATTGTGAGCTTTATCTTGCTGTTCTAGGAGATTTTCATAAAGTGCGATCGCTTAATCCTTTACACGATTATCTCAAGATTCAGCAATTTGCTCAAATACTAGGTCTATAAGTTGATCTGCCAATACACGGATTCTGACATCGTGCCCACTGGCTTTTCCTATTTTTTCTAAAACTTTATGTTTTTCCACTTCAGAAATTTTAATTTTTCCATCTAAAGTGTCCTGAGATTTATATAGCCCATCTAAACATTTTTCGATGACTCTATTTATTTGACTAAGAGAGTGCTTACTTTTTACTATTCCACCATCAAACATCAATAAGATTGCGTATATTAAAATAGCATGTGGGTAGTATTAGTCTTAAAGCTAAATAATGCGTATTTGTAGCCTTGAAATCAAAAATTTTCGTGCGATTACTGGTCTTAAGCTTACAGACTTGAGCGAGGTTGTTGTTATTGCTGGGCCAAACGGTTGTGGGAAGTCATGCGTTTTGGATGCAATCCGACTGTTAAAGTCATTCTATGGAGGTTATCAGCAGAATGAGTTGCAGCAGTGGTTCAATGAATTCCAAATTAATCGCAGTAGAAAAGAGGATATGTTATCTCTATTTCAAGATAAGAATCAGCCACTAGAAGTAGTTGTAGAAATTTTGTTATCTCCTCAAGAAAAGAACTACCTTTTAAATGAGGCAAATAAGCTACTACAAAATCAAATTTGGCAGGGGGTCTCACTTCAACATGGGAAGGGGGGATTCACTAATGCAGAATCCCTGGCAATGGAGCAACGCATATACACGCCTATTGTAGAACAGCATACCAGAGAGACAGTTTCATCTCTGATTAATAATTTAAACCAGACTTCTCACATTGGTCGTATCAAAATACAGCCTGATAGTACTATAGACATAGCACCATCACAAATTCTTGAGCTTGTATTCGGCAATTATAAGCCCCAGCACATTGGTATTATTGATTATCATGGAGCTAGTCGAAATTACGCCCGTGAAAAAATTAACGCAATTAACCTCAGTCTTGAATCGAATGAACAGCAATTGCGGCAACATACACTCTACAACTACACAAACAAATATTTAAACTTGAAGGCAGAAATGGCTTCAGGCTATATTCGTCAACTTCTTGCGAAAGAGATTAGCACAACAGGTGGCGAAATTGACACGCTAACTAATACATTAAAAGAACTGTTTGCAACTTTTTTCCCTGGTAAAGAGTTTTTAGGAGCGCAACCGCAGGCTGATGGACAGCTTCTATTTCCTGTGCGAACGACCTCTGGTGCCATACATGATATATATCAATGAGCTAAGTTCTGGTGAGAAGGAAGTTCTCTACGGCTATCTGCGTTTACGGAACACAGCTCCTCGAAATTCTGTACTTCTAATGGACGAACCGGAACTTCACCTAAATCCACGCCTGATAAGTGGCCTAGCATCTTTTTATCACAAGAATCTTGGAAAGCCATTAGGAAATCAGTTATAGCGGTTATCAGTCTACTTCAGTACAGTAGGAGAGAGCAATTCTACTGATAATTGGTGGTGATGAAAGCCTACTCTCTCGACTTGCGTCAAAAAATAGTTGATGCTTATGCCTGCGGTGACATTTCCCAACGAAAACTGGCTAAAAACTTTGGTGTCACCTTAAGTTTTGTGCAAAATTTACTCAAACGCCATCGAGAATTGGGGATGATAGGCCCCAAGGTGCGGACTGAGCAGACAGCAACAAAGTTGAATGCTGAACAGTTAGAAATCCTGCGCCAACTCGTCATAGCACAGCCCGATGCGACGTTAAGCGAATTGCGGGAACGACTTTACGAGAAAACAGAGGTCTTAATTGGGGTAGCTACGGTGAATCGGATGGTTCGCTGGAAACTTCACCTCAACCTCAAAAAAAAAGTCTCCACCTCACAAAAAAGGTAGTGATGAAGTCCAACTAGCCCGATTTGAGTACTGGAAACTCTTGAGGGGGATACCCGTCGAAGAGCTGATTTTCTTAGATGAATCGGGAGTTAATCTGTCCTTCATCCGCAAATGTGCCCGCGCCTTGCCTGGCCTTTCAGCCTATGCTCAAAAGCCCAACCGCAAAGGGAAAAATGTCTCGGTAATTGGTGCAATTAGCTTGAAAGGACTGCTCACCCAATGGAGTGGCTTAGGTTCTATCGATGCTTTGACTTTTGATGCCTTCATCGCCCAAAAGCTCGTACCCAAACTTTGGCCTGGTGCAGTGGTGATCATGGATAACTGCTCAATCCATAAAAGTGATGAACTTGAAGCTTTGCTCATCGCTGCTGGCGCTCATCTCATTTATCTCCCCCCTATTCTCCCGATTTTTCACCGATTGAGAATTGTTGGTCCAAGATTAAGAACATTCTCCGTCGCATCGGTGCAAGGACATACCCTGATTTACTCCAGGCATTAGATACGGCATTCGCAGAAGTGACAATAGAGAATTTGCTGGGTTGGTTTACTCACTGCTGCTACTGTACCTCACAAGACTGATAACCGCTATATCCCTCTTCTGTCACTTTCCGAGTATTCTGAATAAAAGGATTAAAAGAAAAAACTCTCTTCAGGTAAGCAGGGCAATGGATGTAGAATTACAAATCCTAAAACATTTGGCAAGAGATGCCCAGCCAACAGTTGCGATCATAGATGAATATTGTGCAGAGTATAAAGACCTGTTCAAAGAAGTAAGAAATTATGAATGCTTCAAATATTTACATTTAGGGATAATTGCACCAATAAAAAGAAAATCATTACCAGAAATAGCCAAAGTAGTAAGTATAAACTCGGCACAGTCATTACATCATTTCATAGCCTATTCAGATTGGTCAGCAAATAAATTAAAGAGCCGAAGATTAGATAAATTAAAGAAAGCATTAAATAGTCAGGCGATAACCGTAGTAATAGATGAAACTGGAGATAGGAAAAAAGGTAAAAAGACAGATTATGTTGCAAGACAATATCTAGGGAGTGTAGGAAAAATAGATAATGGAATAGTATCAGTCAATGCTTATGGAGTTTATGAAAATGTAACATTTCCATTAAGTTTCAAAGTATTTAAACCGAAAGGGACGCTCAAATCAGGAGATAAATATAAAACCAAAATAGAGTTAGCGTCAGAAATTATTACAGAATTAATAAATGAGGGGTTTAATATTGAATTAGTATTAGCCGATAGTTTATATGGTGAAAGTAGCAAATTCATCAAAAAGCTCAATGAATATGAATTAGCTTATGTTGTAGCAATTAGAAGTAATCACGGAGTCTGGCTACCAGCTAATCAGAGCGTTAGAGCTAACAAGTGGTGCAAATTTGAGAGAACATTTAGTAATAAAAAATCCGAAATCAGATATATCCGAGAAATAATTTATGGTAAAAAAAGAGCCATAACTTACTGGGAAATAACTACTGATCCAGAAACAATGCCGGATAATTCCACTTCATTTGTCATGACGAATCTTCAAGGAAATCTCAAAAAAACTTTAGGCGATTTATATGGATTAAGAACCTGGGTAGAATATGGGTTTCGACAATGTAAACAGGAACTCGGCTGGACAGATTATCGCTTGACAAATTTTCAACATATAGAGAGATGGTGGGAAATTATTTTTTGTGTTTACACAATGATTAGTCTAAATTCCCCAGCCTTTTTAGCCTTAAATCAATCTCTTCAAATTGAAACTGAGGTGATAGGTACTAGTTATGTTAATTGTGTAGATTTTTCTCATCATCAACAATGGAATCATAATTCTGGATGGAAGAATACTCTTAATAATCTTCGTTTAATTGTCCAACCTCTTTTACTATTTTGGCTGATTTATCCCTGGTTAGATATTTTTCCAAATTCTCATTTATTGCTAGGATTTAATCATTTAATTTGTGCCATGAACCAATTTAAACCCTTTTTTGCTTCTGGATGATTTCACTTATTTACTACTTGCTTATCTCGGAGAGTGACAGAAGAGGGATATGGTTAGTTACGCATTCTGACACTCTTATCAGAGAAGCAGTTGAGCGTGATGACTTCCGAGTATTTCATATCCAGCCATCTAGCAATTTTGATAGTAAAAATCAGGCTACAGTAGTTAAAGCAAATGAGGATGTTGAGCGAATAATTATAGACCTCGTTGGAGACCTTGCAGCTTACCGCCCAGGTGCCAAAATTGTAATTTTTGAAGGCGGGGGTAATACTGAGTTTGACCGTTGGATGGTTAGTCAGCTCTTCCCAAAATTTTCAGATACAGTCAACTTTATATCAGGTGGTAACAAAAGGCGAGTTGCAGACCTTTACGAAGTACTGGAGAATGCGCGGCGTTATATCCCTGCAAAGTTTTACGCTGTAACTGACCGCGATACAGATGATTCAGATGTGCTTGGAAATTCTAATCGTATGAGTTGGGATGTTTATCATATTGAGAACTATCTCCTCGAACCACATTTCATTTTCCAAGCTCTTCGGGATATAAATGCCTTACGTAAAGAAGTTGCGACGGAGGAAGATATTGATAAACAGCTTAGAGAGTTCGCTTCTAAGATAATTACTAATGTGGTTAGACATCAGTTGCTTAAGCACGCAGATCGCCAACTTAAAAGCAAACTTGATCTTGGTTTTGATCGAAGTATCCAATCTGTAGGATCTGAACTTGCAAAAGCAGTTGCTCGATGCCATGATCGCATTGAAAAATTGACTTTAAATGAGCTTTCTGAAAAACATCTCACTGACCTTGAAAAACAATATCGCTTAGAAGCAACTACATCTCTTGGAAATGGCACTTGGCGTAGAATTTTTCCTGGGCGCGACATTATAAACCTCTTTGTAGAAAGATTTTGGCGAGGTATTCCTTATGAAAGGTTTCGAGATTTAATCTTAGCTCGTATGCGTGATAAGAATTTTCAGCCAGCAGGTATGAAGCAAATTGTTGATCGGATAATTGCCGATCATTAACAATGAAGGCGCTTTCTAACTTAAAACTGACTGTTTAGATTCCTTTGGATATAAAATCACTCAAACACTACTGTTCTATTACCATATACTAATACACGATTTTGTAAGTGCGATCGCACCGCTCTTGCTAATACAACTCGCTCTAAATCTTTGCCTTTTCTCACCAAATCATCAACTTCATCACGGTGACTAACTCGTACCACATCCTGTTCAATAATTGGCCCTGCGTCTAAATCAGCAGTAGCATAATGCGCCGTCGCACCAATAATTTTTACCCCACGTTCAAAAGCTCGATGATAGGGATTTGCGCCAATAAAAGCTGGTAAAAATGAGTGATGAATATTAATAATTTGTGGAAATTGACTAATAAAATCTGCACTAACAATCTGCATATATTTTGCCAATACAACTAAATCTATTTTGTACTGGCGGAGTAATTCTAGTTGTTGGGCTTCTTGCTCCGATTTATTATCTTTAGTGATGGGAACGTGCTGAAAGTCGATATTAAATTGTTCTGCAACTACCTTTAAATTAGCATGATTACTAATAATTAAAGGAATTTCAGCCACAAATTCTTTAGCGCGTTGTCGCCAAATTAAATCAAATAGACAATGGTCTTGCCGACTTACCCAAATAGCAATGCGTGGTACTGTATCAGAAAAACGTATTTCCCACTTTGCACTAAGAGGTTGGGCAATGGAATTAAAAGCCGGCGCAATAAACTCACGCGGTAAATTAAATCCCTCTAACTGCCATTCAATGCGGGTGAGAAATAACCCAGCAGCAAAGTCTGTATGCTGATCTGCATGAATAATATTACCACCGTTAGAATAGATGAAATTGGCAAATTTCGCCACCAGTCCCCGTTGATCTGGGCAGGAAATCAGCAATGTTGCTGTCGGATTTGTCATAAAATCGCCAGATTTTTTAATTAGTTATTTGCTGTTTGTCGGGCTAGGTTTAGGGATGGTGAGCGGAGGTAGTTTCTGACTATTATCTACCGGTTGCTGCCACTCTGACAGATCCCGATTCACGGCATTTGCAAAATCTGTAGATACCAGCAGCACATTTATATTTCCATCGGGTTTAGCAGGCGGGTCAGCTTGAGCATACAAGAAATGCCCGTTAAAGTTAGATTTACCCAAAATCAACTGATGGCTTTGTCGATTTTTTAGGGTGATATTGATGGTTGCTGGGGGTTCATCTAAAGCAAATTGCCTAAGCTCTTTTGGTGGAGTTGACAAGGTGCGATCGCTCTTACCTTTGACTAGCAAATCCATCAAATAAGAAACAATGGCATCATTGGCTGGGCCCGATATGGGAGATTTGATTACCCACTTGGGGTTACTAGATTCAGGGTTACGTTCTAGATTCAGGGAGAGTTTCTTTGTCTTGACTGTTAGAGATTGCACATCATCTGCGGCAAAAGAGAAAATTTTCTGCTTTTGCTCCTTGGTTTCTTCTCGCACAGCCGCACCCCGAATCTCAGAGAAGTAAACAAAACCACCTAAACCCAGCGCTAGCAGTATCAAAATTAAAGTCGTTCTCGGCAATTTCATTTTTTAGTCATTTGTCATTTGTTATTGGTGAAGAGTTAGTGTTTATCACTTATAACTCTTGTACAGACGCGATTAATCGCGTCTATCGTCGTTTCCACCAGATAATAACTGCGATCGCAAACCCAATTAAAGGCAAAATCAATAGAGATGACAATATTAAAAGATTGCCTTGTGTGGTTGTCAGGGTTATCCGACGATTTTTTGGTTCTTTGGGGCGAATGGAAAGGGGTTGTTGATCCTGTTGACTCAGCCAAGTAACTGAGTTGAGGAATACATCTCCATTTAATTGCTGTTGAAACAAGCCATCGGTGGCGAAATTGGAATTTCCTAAAACTACTAAGCGTGATTCGGTAGCTGTTTGAGATGAAAGAGTTGGAGAAGCAGTAGCCGCAGATGTGGGAGTGGGGGTAGCTTTACCTTGGGTGGTTGGTGATGGCAAAGGTGAAGCTTGTGGAGTGCTGCGAGAGGTGGAAGGGGTGGGGCTAACTTTGCCTTGAGTGGTTGGTGATGGTAGTGGCGAAGGTGTCGTTGCAGGTTGGGGAGTTGAAGCAGATTTAGCTACTTGTTTTCTGGTTAAAGCAACGCCCAAAATTAAAGGCCCTTTCAGGTCTTTACCTTCATTAAATTCCAATTTTTCGCTTTGGAGGTCGCTTTCTGCCCAGCTTTTGGGATAGGGTTTAGTTCGTAGCAATGGAGTAGCCTGAACACCAGGCACAGAGGTAATTTCCAGTGGTCGGGAAATCGGATAAAAAGAATTACCGTTACCGAAATCTTTGGTAATTGGATGTTGTCCGTATTCTGTTACTAAGGGTGCAGCAGGGCCAAGTCCCACGACGCTTTCGCCAGAGACATCAACTGCTAAACGATTATCCAGACGAATACCCCACTCTTGTAACAAGCTGTTAAGTTTGGGATCGGTATTAGGATCAATCATTAGCAGTAAGTTACCGCCGCGATTAAGATACTCTTGCAAAGCTTTGACTTCGCCTTCAAATAGTCCTCGCTTGGGACCAGCTACTATCACTACAGACGCATCTTGAGGAACTTTAGAAGTTTCTCCTAAATTCAGTGGTGATGTTGTGAAATTTTTGTCGCCTAATCCCTGAACAGCTTGTGATATTGCATCTTTACCGGGGGAAAGTTGGCGTTCGCCATGACCTTGGAGTAAGTAAACTTTGGCTGTGGTTGAATTTGTTAGTTGTTGCAGCCGACTAGTTAATCTAATTTCTGATAATCGCTCATTTTGATTTACTGTTTGTACTAATTGCCGTTTATCTCCAGATTCTAAATAAACTTCCCCATAATCTTTAACGCCAAACTTTTCTGCAAGTCCTGGTCTAGCTTGGGGGTCGATGTATTCATATTTAAATTTTGAGCTTTGCCGTTGATAATTTTCTAATAATTCTCGGTCTTGAGGATTTTGGTTAATATCAAATACCCACACCTTAACTGGTTGTGGTAAAACACTCACTAATTGACGTGACTGGGGCGCAAGGGTAAATAATTGACTTTCTGTTAAGTCTGCCCGCGAGTGGTAGCGAGTACCTAAAAAGTTAATCAATCCCAAAATTGCCAATACTGCTAGAGTTGCTACTAAGGCACTAGTCCCGGCTTGGGTAGAACGACGTTTCCACCAGTTAGTCTCATAGCTTTGCCATATTATTCCAAACCCACTGATTACAATTCCCGCAATCATAAATGCTAATGGAATTAGTCCCCACTGTTCAGAGACTAACCCAACTGTTAAGCCTACAGCAATTAGGAACGGGCCCAACCAAAACAAATATTTCCACAGTTTCTTTTTTGCAACTATCTTCATAATTTGTCAAATGACTATTGCCTTTGAAAGCGCAGTGCATCAATTGATTGGGCGGTGAGAAAGATGCCCAAAAAAATGTAACTGGCGAATAAAATTAAGGCACTGGTATCAAAAATGCCTTGAATTAAGGTGTTGTAATGTTTCAGCAACGACAGATAACCTAAAGCTTCGCCCACTGGTCCAGGGACAATTTTGGCGATTAAATCAATCAATAACAATAATAAAATTACTGCAAATGTGAATACGGCAGACAGAATTGTACTGTCTGTTAAGGAGGAAATAAACATTCCTACAGATAAAATTGCTGCTGCTAGTAAGATTAATCCAAAATGACCCAGCAAGGGAATTGAGAATCCCATTGGTGGATTCGATCCACTGATCGCGATCGCTTCCAACACTAGCATGGGTACAACCATCGTGGTAAAAAATGTTAGCACACCTAATAACTTACCTACTGCTACCGCCCAATTGGTGATTGGTGACGTGGCTAATAGTTCTAAAGTGCCCCGCTTGCGTTCTTCGGCATAGAGTCCCATCGAGAGAATCGGCAAGATAAACAACAATAGCCACCCCATACGATCCAAAAATGCTCGGACAAATTCGTAGGGGACATCTATCGGCGGTGTTGGCACTCCGAGTTGTTGCCCTTGTGCATCTATGGCCGCGACTCCTAGCAAAATGCCATCAGGCCCTAGCAAAATCATCACGAAAAATAACCCGGCAATGAACCAAAATATGCCTGCGATCGCATAAGCCAAAGGTGATACAAAATAACTCTGTAACTCTCGGCGATAAATGGCAATAATATTACTCAGAACTACACCCATTTACGCTGCCTCTCCTTCTCTGTCTGCTGCTAAGTCTACCTCAGTCTCAAAATTTTTTTCTTCTGTGGTTAGTTGCAAGAATACATCTTCTAAGGTAGCGTTGACTCGCCGCAGTTCATGTAAACCAAAGCCTGCACGCACTAATGTGGCAACAATATCCTTTCCTGGTTCTTTTCCCGGTTGCGATATCACCCGCAGGTAAGCGCGATTTGTCTGCGGTTGATGTCCATGCATTCCGGCGGTCGGAATTGATTCTATCAGACTCACACCCGCGACATTTTGCAATACCTGTTTCGCTAGGGCAGCTTCTCCTTCTATTTCCAATTCATACCCGGAACCGCCTGTCAACTGAGTCATCAGGTTTTCTGGTGTATTAGTTGCCACAACTTTGCCGCGATTAATAATAGCGACACGGCTACAAGTCATGCTTACTTCTGGCAGAATATGTGTGGAAAGAATAATTGTGTGAGTCCCAGCAAGGCTTTTGATTAAATTCCGCACCTCAATTATTTGTCGAGGATCGAGTCCAACGGTGGGTTCATCGAGAATGATCGCTGGTGGATCGTGAACGATCGCTTGAGCAATTCCCACACGTTGACGGTATCCTTTAGAGAGTTTGCGAATAATTACCCGCCTCTTATCTTCTAAGTTGCAGCGTTTAATGGCGGCTGTTACCTTGTTGGCGCGATCGCCTGCTGGTACTCCCTTAATTTGGGCAACAAAATGCAAAAATCCCTCCACTGTCATATCTGGATATAACGGCGGTGTTTCGGGTAAATAACCAATCCGTTGGCGCACAGCCAGGGAATTTTCATGGACATCATAACCAGCAATGCGGGCATTACCATTTGTTGCCGGTAAATAACCCGCCAGAATCCTCATGGTTGTAGTTTTACCAGCACCATTGGGGCCCAGAAGACCTAAAATCTCCCCAGGTTCGACGCTAAAAGTAACATCAGTAATCGCTGGGGTGGAACCGTATATTTTACTCAGATGTTCAACTTCGATCATAAAATCTCTCAATTCTTTCAGCCTTTACTCCCTTAGAAATGCTCAAATACCTTGGTTTCTGTATTTGAACACAAATTATTAGCATAATTGCGTACTCAGCAATTATGTTCAACTCTGGGAGCGAGAATCTACCTCTATTATGTCTAAACTAAATAACTCGCACCTGCCTAAAGGCTGAAGTGGGAGCTTTCGGAAGTCCGTCTCTTTTGGATAATCATTATCATGAAAATTATTGTTAAAAATAATTCTGAAGACACATACTTTATACTCAGGGTTAAGCTAAATTTAATCTATTGTTAACCTATTCACTTGATCTAGCTATTGGGTAATCAGGTAAATGACTAAAAATATTAGTAATTGTGAAAAATTAAATATTGTCCCTAAAGTATCTCCTAATTTAATCTCTACAGAACAAAGCAACTAAGATGTCACAGTCAACGAAGTTACAGCCTCCAGGTGGGTTGCAAATAGTTCATGTCACTACCGGACGCGTGCGACTCCGTAGCACTGACAGTAGTTTGAACTCGATATTAGACAGCATAGCCCAAGATTTACGCTCCTTAGAGGGAGTGCGGGAAGTTACTGTGAATGAGCAAACGGGCAGTTTGGTAGTTAATTTTGATGAAGATAAGCTGTCATTACCGCAAATTTTAGCGTTAAGATCCGATATTGAGATCCAACAGCCGCAAGCTTCATCTGATTCATCTAGCAAGACCGATCCCTTTGCAGCTTGGAAATCACCTTCATTTTGGAAAGAGCAGGGTATTTCCTTAATTCCGATGATGACAGGCTTGGCGGTAACAGGAGGGTTAGGAATTCATGGCTGGGTATCGATTCCAGTTTATGTGATTGCGGCGGATGCAACCCGTGGTGTAATTGGTTATCTTGGCTCTCAAGTTCCGACATTAGAAAAAAACGACGGTAATAATACCAGTTCTGCGATATCGCAATTATCAAAAGAGGAACGCCAATCTAGTACCCAACAAGAAAAATTAACAAATAATCTTGAGAAAACTAGCAAAGTGGCAGCACCTGCAAAGATTGACTACAGCGTCATCCATGCAATTAATGGACGTATTCGCTTCCAGATACCAAAAATCGCTCAAGATCGAGCTTATGGGCGGCGACTTGAGAGAATAGTGAAAACCGATGCTGAAGTTACAAGTGTGCGGATGAATTTTGATGCGGCATCGATCGCGATCGCTTATCAGTCTCGTGAAATTCCATTATCTCATTGGGTGAGTCTGATGGAATTAGCGTTGGAGATGAACCCACCAACGCAGCCAATTACAACGGCTAACCAGACTCTACAAGAAGTAAATCAGACCAATCAAATTACAGACGCAACAACGGCAAATCATACTACTCCCGTTACTCAGACTCCTGAAGTTATCAACTCAACAACTTCAGAGTTATCGAGTCTGTGGACTAACTTAAAACCGCCTGCCATGTCTTTGTCATTAGGTGTTATGGCGAACTTACCCTTGCAAACCTAAATATACAGTTTCAAATTGCGGAATACTGGAGGGGAATTATGGCTGTTTTAAATTTAGAATCGGTAGCAGATTTAGACAAAAAACCAGAGCTAACAGTCACAGACAAGATTAATTACCCAGTAACGCCGCCTTCAAGGGTAGTATATAGCATTATTTGTGCATTTCCTGGACAAGTGGGATTTTGCATCCCTCAGATTAGCGAAGATCCAAAATATGTGGAACGTCTTGTTGCCTTGATTGCTAATGAGCCTTTGGTAATAGATCGGCAAGTCAATAATACTATGGTAGGGTCAATTGCCATTACCTATAAATCTGATGTCATGTCAGATGTTGATATGCGATCGCACTTGGCTAATTTGATTGAGTTGGCTGGTAATCCAGAAGTGGTACTAGCAACTGCAAATCAGTTGAAACCATACTCAGCGTTAGTGGCAAGAGAAGACAGGCAGGATAGAAAGCCAGCAATGCAACCACAGAAGCCGAAATCAGCAACATTCTCTTTATCTTCTGCGGATACATCAGTCTCTAAGACTAAAAGCAATTCGGTATCTTCGGCTCATTTTGTAACTCAACAAGCAAGAAAGCCTGCAAAAGTAACTTATAGCATTGCTCATGCCATTCCCGGAAGAGTGCGGTTTCGTGTACCGCGAATTGCCTGCGATCCCAAATATGCCCAACGGTTAGAGGCATTACTCAAATCAGATTCTACAGTTACCAGTGAGCGAGTTAATAGCGCTGCTAAATCAGTTGTCATTACCTATAAAACTGGAATGATGCGGGATTCTCAGAAGCAAGTGCAAAGCTTTTTGTCAGCAGCAATATCTCATCTAGCCAATCTAATTGAATCTGCCAATGATCCCGCCACAGCGATAAGTTAGCTAAGAAATCTAGCAAATGATAAATAACCAAACTGTTGATAGCTAATCAATCTCGCAGGATTGGTGGCTAATTTGCTCTCTATACCCCAGCAAAGAGCCTGATTTTTATCGAAGTGTAACAATTTTGGATTAAACAAAAGTAATGGCAAAAGTAGCACTGCAACTCCCATCACCTCCAAAATCTCAATTCACTGTGTTGGAAGGAAATGGAAAAGCTTCTTTAACTGACACTAATGGACATTCTCGAAGAGAGTTCCCTAACGTTACCTACAGCATTGTTCATACAACTCCGGGAAGACTGCGGTTTCGCCTACCTCGTTTACGCTGTGATGCAGATTATGCCAAGCGTCTCGAAGTATTGTTAACAGCAGATGCGCTGGTAAAGAATGTCCGTGTCAAGCCTGCGGCAATGTCGGTTGCAGTTACTTATAAATCTGATAAAGTTTCCGATGCGAAGATGCGATCGCACCTTCACGATTTGATTCAGGCTGCAAGTGTTGTAGTCGTTCTCAAAAACTCTGCATCATTATCGGAAACCAAAAAAGAGAACTCTTGGCCAGGTTTACAACTCTCGGCTGTTGCGACTACTTTAGCAGTGCTGGGAGGCCCGCTAGGATTACCGATCCCGCCTTTGATAGTAGTGCTTCCAATCGCTCTAGCTACACTACCCGTTATGCAACGAGCCTGGGAAGGTATTAGGGGAGAGCAAAAATTGAATATTGACTTTTTGGATTTAATGGCGATCGCGATTACTACCTTCCAAGGGCAATTTCTCACACCATCGCTGATGCTGGGTTTAATTGAAGTGGGCGAAAATATCCGCGATCGCACGGCTCGTTCTTCTGCTCAACAAACTCTAGATTTACTTAGTTCTTTAGGGCAATTTGTCTGGGTGGAACGCAATGGCGAAAAGCAACAAATTCCCATTCAAGATGTGCAGCGTGGCGATACAGTAATTGTTTATCCTGGCGAACAAGTGCCGGTTGATGGTCGCATTTTGCGAGGTAAAGCCCTGCTAGATGAGCAAAAACTAACTGGCGAGTCGATGCCAGTTTTGAAGAAAAAGGGACAACCGGTTTTTGCTTCAACGTTGGTAAGGGAAGGACGAATTTATATTCTTGCAGAATGGATAGGCAATGATACCCGCGCCGGACAGAGCATTAAGTTAATGCAAGAAGCGCCTGTCCACGATACGCGGATGGAGAATTATGCCACGAAATTTGCTCAAAAAGCTGTTATGCCAACTTTGTTACTTGCTGGGGCAGTATTTGCCGCAACCCGTAACCCCTCACGGACAGCCAGCGTTTTAACTCTAGACTTTGCTACAGGTATTCGAGTATCAGTCCCGACAACAGTTTTAGCAGCATTAACTTATGCAGCGCGGCGGGGAATTCTCATCCGTAGCGGACGGGCGTTAGAACAACTAGCAGAAGTTGATACTATAGTTTTTGATAAGACGGGGACACTGACTAAAGGAGAAGTCGATGTAGTCAGTGTGGAAAGTCTCAATCCAGCAACCTCAAGATTGCGGGTGTTGGAATTGGCAGCTGCCGCCGAACAGCGTTTAACTCATCCAGTAGCAGAGGCAATTGTTCGCTATGCCGAAGCAGAGCAAGTGGAAATTTTGCTGCGTAGCAAGTGGGATTATCAACTAGGTTTGGGTGTCCAAGCTCAGATTGATGGAGAGACAGTTTATGTTGGGAGCGATCGCTTTTTGCGCTCCAGTAGCATTGATACCGCAGCGTTAAATGGTCAACAAAAATCTGCAAATTCAGCGATTTATGTAGCCAGCAACGGGCAACTTCAAGGTATTATTAAATATAGTGATGTTCTCCGTCCCGAAAGCCGGGAAGTCATCACAGCACTTTCGACGGTCGAAGGTGTAGAGATTCACATGTTAACCGGCGATAATAAGCGAACTGCTACTGCTGTTGCTGCTCAACTTGGTATTTTGCCAACGCATACTCACGCCGAAGCTTTTCCGGAACAAAAGGCAACAGTTGTCCGCCAACTACACGAACAAGGTAAAACAGTTGCATTTGTAGGCGATGGGATCAACGATTCGCCAGCTTTAGCCTACGCTGATGTTTCCGTATCCTTTGCCAACAGTTCTGAGATTGCCCGCGAGACAGCAGACTTAGTGTTGATGCAGAATGACTTGTATGGTTTATTAGAAGCAATCGCGATCGCTCGTCAAGCCAAGCAATTGATTCGGCAAAACACAGGACTTGTTGCTGTTCCTAATTTAGCAGCATTAGCGATCGCCGTTTTCTTTGGTCTTAACCCCTTAGCTGCAACAGTAGTCAACAATGGCTCAACCGTAGTTGCCGGAGTCAACGGTTTGCGTCCAATTCTTAAAAGTTCTCGACATAAAACTCTACCAGCGGCAAGATGATCCAACTATGCCGACAAGAGTATCTTAAAAGGCTTTCCCAGATTTCTCAATTAACAGGAGGAAATTGAATATGGCTAAAATTAGTGATTTTGTTGAAGATGCAGGCGCTCCCGGTATTATAGTCGGAATTGGTGCAGTCCTCTTAGCACCTGTTCTGCTGCCCATTGTCGCTGGAGTTGGTAAACCCTTCGTCAAGTCAGTCATCAAAGGCGGAATTGGTCTTTATGAAAGAAGCAAAGGAACCATTGCAGAAATGGGAGAAACCTGGGAAGACATGGTAGCCGAAGCCAGAGCTGAACTTGCTGATGAAAAAGAAACACCCGTATTTGAAGCTAGTGCCACCAATGCGGATAATGTCGCCGATAATGGTGCGTAATTTCATCTGCCCATTAGCAAGTTAAAATCTTTGCCATGGGCAACTTCCAATTACCAAAATATCAAATTAGTAAGGTGCGTTACGGTATTCCACCTAACGCACCTACGAAAATAGCAAAAAAATTGTAGGTTGGGGAGCCACTGCGTTGCGCGGGTTTCCCGCGTTGTAGCAAGTGGCGTTGGAGGCTTTGCCAAAGCCAACATTCTGATATATGTTGGGTTGCGCTCCGCTTCACCCAACCTACGTCTCTCTCGCTCCTCTTATTCCTCTGTGTTCTCTGCGTCCTCTGCGGTTCGTTTTTCCTTAATTTTTGACAATAACAAACCCACAACAAAGAATCCACCTTCATACAAGTCAAAAAGGCAGTTGTATGTTGACAAATGGTTATAGCACTTACAATAAAATGCCGGAAATTATAGACAAAACCAGCTTCAAGACATCACCACAACCTATATCTACAAAAGTTGTAAGTTCGACTCCTGGAAGATTGCGGTTGAGAGTGGCTCATTCCCATCGTCAACCAGAAAAAATGCAAAGCATCGCCAATGCTTTATTAGCAAATCCTCACATTAATCAAGTAAAGATAAATGTCCATCATGGCAGTATTGTTATCAATGACGATGGTAAAGATGGGAGTCTAGAAAATGTGCTAGCAACACTTAAAGATTTAGGAATAATTTTTGCTGATGTTACCGAGGGTAACACCGAGGCAGCAGCAGAAGTCTCATCTGCGCTTGTTGACTTAAACCAACGTGTTAAACAGTCAACGCATGGTGCTTTTGATCTGCGAATTCTTTTCCCTTTGGGATTAGCTAGCCTTTCACTGCGACAATTACTAAATAAAGGATTGCAGTTAGAAGTTATTCCTTGGTATGTTTTAGCATGGTATGCTTTTGATAGCTTTATTAAGTTGCATAGAACTAGCCAAGAAGAATCAGCAAATGAGTAACCAAAAAGCTTAATTTATCTGCCAAATTTTGATGGTTTTATCAGAACTAGCACTAGCCAAAAATTGACCATCATGGCTAATAGCAATAGAGTTTACTGCCCCTGAGTGTTCTGTGATAGTTTGCAGTAACTCTCCCGTCTGCAAATGCCAAATTTTGATGGTTTTGTCTACGCTACCGCTAAAGAGAATTTCTCCATCAGGACTAACAGCTAAGGCTCTTACCTCTTCTAAATGTCCAGTCAAGGTATGTAGCACTTTATCTGTAGCCAAATGCCAAATTTTGATAGTTTTGTCTGCACTACCGCTAAAAAGAATTTCGCCATCAGGACTGATGATTACTGATTTCACCTCAGCCGAATGTCCGTTGAGGGTGCGTAATGGCTCTCCCGTGCGTGGATTCCACAGCCTAATTTTGTTGTCAGAACTACCGCTAGCAAGGATTGTCCCATCGGGGCTGATAGCAGCAGCATTAACTGCGAATGAATGCCAAAGGGTAGAAATGCGATTGCCTTTATGCAAATTCCAAATTTTGATTTTATTACTACCACTAGCAAGAATTTGCCCGTCAGGACTGATTGCGATGCAGTTAACCGGTTTTTGATGTCCTAACAGAGTGTGGAGGAGTTTATCAGAATTGAGATTCCATACTTTGACATTACTTCTGGGATGTTGGCAACTACCAACGGCGAGATAATGTCCATCAGGACTAATCGCAACAGAGGATATTTTGCCTAAATCTTCTGTGAGGGTGCGGATAAGTTTGCCGCTTTTAAGATTCCATATTTTGATAGTTTTATCTGCACACCCGCTAACTAAACTTTCACAATCAGGACTAATGACGACAGATGTCACTTTTTCTGAATGTCCAGTTAGGGTATGGCTGAGAACGATATGTTGTAGTGTAACTTGGTGTTTGAGGTTGGCGACGCAATTTAAAATTTCTTCAACATCAGCAAGACTCTGACTATCACCGACTGCGACAAAATATTCTCTTAACTTTTTGATATATTCTTCATCTTTAACGGTGACGGCTGATTGCATTGCCTGAAGCGGGTTTGTAGAATCCTTTAGTGATATTTGGCGTAGTTGTAACCATGTATTCACAGAATAATCAAGTTGTTCGTTTGCCCAAGAACGTAGTTTACCGCCGTAGGCATCGCTTAAATGGCATAAACTCTGGGCTAATTGTAAAGCCAATTCTGGAATCCAGTAACAGCGCTCATTTTCCAGAGCTTGGTAAACTTGTTTGTAACCAGAGGCAATAACCCCTACTGATTGTAAATCAAAAGTATCTGACAGCAAACTCGGCAGCAACTCTGGTAGTAGCGGAGGTACACCACGATCAACCAGGTGGTAAATATCTGCTACCCAACCTGCAACCAAACAGTGATAGGTAATCAAAACCTGGCAAAGTTTTTCATAATCCTGACGATTGACTTGATATTGTAAAGATAACTTACTAATATCAATTCCTTTTTTATGCCATTTTTCTACCTTTTCTAAAATTTCTAAATTTATCACATTATCTTTTCCAAGCTGATTAATTTCCTCTAATTTTTCTCCTAATGCTACAAGTTCATCTCTAATTTCCTTCCATTCTAATGCCCGCCTTCTAGCAGATTCTTCCAGAATTTCTCGATAAGGTAAACGAGCAATTGTTTTATAAAAATAATTGTCTTGCCCTAAACCCCAGTAGGCAATCCTAAAATTTAAATAATCTCCATCATTTTCGCACTCTAAAATCAAACTTGGCTCTGTTTTCAACATTCCAAACAGAGCTTTAATACTTGATTCACTGTGAAAACGTTTACTATCCCAGGCTCCTGCCAATAACTCTGTTGGTCTAATTTGACTGTGTAAAGAGTAATCTTTGTTGAGAAAATCTCTTAATCCTTCAGCTAACATTAACTCAAATTTAAAAATATTTTCATCTTTACGATCGCCAAATTGGTCAAAATCTACTTGAGGAGGAGCGATAAAAATTTTAAGTGGAGTGTATCCAGAATTGGTGTGGTCTAAAATTTGTGAAGGGTATAATCTTAAGGGCCAGCTATCAAAAATTTTATTGACTTCTGGTAACTTAAGCGCTGTTTCTCGCTCTTGTGCGACTATTCTTAATCGTGTTTGGTGATTATCGGCTACTAATTGCTGTTGGAAAATTCTTGCTTGTTCCAAATCTTTAACATCACCGCTTTTTTTATTTGAAGGATTTAGAACTTTGAGTATTTCAGGAATTGCCTCAATCGGTTCATATTTACTCAGTCCTAAACTAGATTTATTTCTATTTTGTACTAGCTCTGCAACAACAGGTGCAAACTCTAGTACCAGTTGAATTAGTAACATTAACCCTTGCTGCATAAACACATACCTAGAAACTAATTGAAGAAGAATTCAGAAGTCATAATCAAGACGCTCTCTACAAGACGCTGTACTATCCGCTTTTTCGGTCAAAATTTAGAATGAATTTTGATTCCTGACTCTTGAATTCTGTTTTGATAAAATAAATAAGCAAGGCTTACATGAAATCAGGGTAATACTTTCATCCAGCAAATTCATACATAGCCTTGATGTTACTACTTGAGAGTATAGTAACTCAAACTTAAGACATGAAACTCGTTATATGTCAATAAATCTATGTAGTTAAATCCCTGTAAATTAAAATAAACATAGTATTAAAGAAACTTAATCAACTTGATAGCAACGAGAACTAGATTCACTACTGAGATAGATTTCTTCACTCAAAAAAATAGGTATGACTAGAGTAGAGTTGTTCAATAAAGCGCTCTCTTAAAACATCAACAGATAAGTTTATCAGCCTGGTTGCGTTTTTTGTTTGCAGATTTTGATTTTATTTTGCCAACTTATTTAGTAGCGATTAAAATGATTTCTGGTTAAGAGTAATTAGCTCTAAAAAGCTGAGATTTACTATAACTCATGAAAATGTCTTTTAAGCTACTCGGCATTTAATTTGTATAATTAGGGCGGGCAAGATGCCCACCCCACAAGACTTTTATTTAATTTGATTATTTAACCTAGATGCTTTTCAGCTCACCTAGCCTTCAATCAAAGAATTTTATTATCAATAACAAATGGGTACTCCTCACTGTCAAAAACTTCTTAATCAAACCCATTGGGTTCAAGCAATACATACTGCTGTTAAGGGAAGAGCTAGATATAGAACCCATTTGACATCTAAGAAGAGGCTGCAAGCCTCTGAAGCATTAGCCGAATGAAACAAAGATTAACCTTGGCAGTTGCATTATCTAGAGTTCTCTCAAAGTTCTTAACGAGAATTTTGCATCTCTCAATCCAAGCATTTGACCGTTCAATTACCCACCTCGCGGCAACCGGAACAAACCCAGATTTCCCTAATTCTTTGTTTTGTTGTTTTGATGGTTTTGCCGAAAGTTCAAACCTGATTTTCGTCATCATTTGGGGATAAACTTTTTCTAGCTCCTCCCTCAAATACTCAGGGTGATAACCGTGGTCTAGCAGAATGGTGATTTTGGGAATATTGACGGGTTTTGACTGGAAATAATCAATGTTTTTAGTCAACATCTCAATCAAACCCCTATCATCAGATACATTTGCTTTAGTGCAATGAGTAAAGAAGGGAAACCCCAGGGTATCAACGGCTAGATGTCTTTTAATGCCATTTGTCGAGAAAGTAGAAACAATACCCTTTCGATGTAATACTCGCATTACAGGTGTTTTTCACCGCTTGAGAGTCGATAATTATCAGCGTCGTCCACTTAGCTTTTTTTTTACCTGTTCACGCACTCGTCCATGTAAAACTCTCATCAATTCTTCTATCACTCCTTTGGCCCGCCACTGCTTGTAATGCCAATATACAGTCGAGTAGGGGGGCAAGTCCTTGGGTAAGTCTTCCCAATTGCAGCCATTCTTTAGTTGATAGAAGATGCCATCTAAGAGTTCTCTTTTTGTCCAGTTGGCGGGTCTAGTCTGTTTCTTAGCAGGCAATATAGTCGGCAGTAGGGGTTCGAGAATTTCCCATTCTTCGTCTGTTAGGCTGCTAGAGTACGGCATGGCTGCTGGATATGTCTTTTGCCGTCACTCTACTTCAATACAGTAAAAGATGTCAAATGGGTTCTATAAAGTAAATGGGCTTTATCATTCAGAAGCTCTCAAAAGATATCTTGAATCGAGATTATTAGAGGATAAAATAATCTCGCAAGCTCGTGCTAATAGTTACACAGGGAATGTACTTGTTATTTTTCATCCAGATGAAAGTTTAAATGCGAACGCCGAAGGCGGGTCTTCGACCATCGCATCGTTTATCCAAGAAATTGTCTTAGATTATCGGAAAAAAGTCAGTAAATCACTTGGTACTAGTAACTTGTATTCCTTTGGCACTAAAGAAAATATTGGTTTCGTTGGGGGTAATAATCGAAACATATTTAATTCAGCCGTACTGTCTCAAATATCTATGCAGCGACAATTAAACCAAACGGCCAGTCAACTTATTCCGGTTGTTTATGCCCTTGTATGTGGCACTGCACTATTATACGCATATAATCTTGACGAAGCCATTTTGCTCTTGATCCAGAAGCTGCATACACCACTGCGCGATCGCATCATGCTTGGTATCACTTTTCTAGGCGATCCCCTAGTAATGCTGATATCTTCTTTGGGGCTGGCGATTAGTCCGTTATATTCTAATCGTCGCAGGCAAGCAACTATCTTGGGTATCGCTGGAGTCGGTGCAATCTTGCTAAATTGTTTAATGAAAATATTTTTTGGTAGAGCGCGTCCAGCACTGTGGAAGCATATTATTAATGTCGGCCAACACAGTTTTCCTAGCGGCCATGCAATGGTTTCAATAGTAATTTACGGTTTTACTGGCTATATTCTGGCAAAGCAGTTTCCTGAATGGCGCTTTTGGATTTATGGCTTGACCGTTTTCTTGGTTGCTGCGATCGGTTTTAGTCGGCTTTACCTGGGAGTACATTGGCTGACTGATGTGACAGCTGGCTATGCCGCAGGTTTGGTGTGGTTAATTGCCTGTATCCTGATTTTGGAATCGGAACAGTTAGAAGGGCGGTTAGAAACCGCGTCTACACAAACAAAACCCACCTTCGTGGGTTAAAAATATTAATTTTCTCTTAGTCCGCGCAGACGGACTTTGTTTGTGTAGCCGCGAATTCCATTCGCCTAGGCTTAAGTTGACACCAATGACAACTGTGCTACCTTACCAATGCACAAATTATTTTGGATAATTTATTTATTGGAAATCCTTCACTGATAACTGTTAATAATAGCTGCCAGATTTCCGATGCTCCAAAGCAGTGATACCATCATTTTCCAACACTTCACCGTGATTAATAACGGCATAAATTAACCATCTATCGCCACATTCAAGCTGATTTTGCACCGTACATTCTAAATAAGCTAATGCCTCATTCAAAATCAAACAACCATTATCAGCAGTTTTTGTGGAAAGATTTGCAAAGGGATTATCGCCTAAAGTGCTATGACGAGAAAAATAGCGTCGCACATTTCTTCCTTCTTTGAGGATATTCAGCACAAATTTATCGCCAGGATGATGCATTAACTCTGCATTCTGCTCGTTAGCTATCGCAATCATAATTCCTGGCGGGTTAAAAGTTGCCTGAGATACCCAAGAAGTTAAAACCCCTTTGTGAGTTTCTTCATCAAGAGTTGTTACAACGCACAGAGAACCAACGATTCGCCCCACCGCTTGTTCGGTACGATCTACATGGGTTTCTGTCACAATCTGGCGAGAACTACGCAGCTTTTTAGTTTTCTTCAAGTTTTGGGCAAAAAAAGCACCTGCTTCTTCACATTGCTGAAGAATTTCAGGAGTAGGGCTAAAACGCACCCGAATTGTTTCAAACCCTAGTTGATAATTTGCATCTTTGAGCTTGCTTTCGATTAAATCTATTGCTTCTCCACTCCAACCGTAAGAACCAAACACCCCTGCTAACTTAGTTTTAGCCGCCACCGAGAGGACTATTCCTAAAGCTGTTTGAATTTGAGTCGGTGCATGACCGCCTAAAGTGGGTGAGCCGATAATCAAACCGTCGCAAGTTTCGACAATGCGGTTAATTTCGGCAGAATCAGCTAATTCACAGTTGATTGATTGTACATTAACTCCATTTTGAATCAAACCTTGTGCGATCGCATTCGCCATAATTGCTGTATTTCCATAAGCAGAAGCATAGAGCAAAGCGACACTCAATTCTTGAGATTTTTGTCCTTGACACCATTGACGATAATCATAAGTAAAACGGCTGAGGCTGTAACGAACAACCGGGCCATGTGCTGGGGCATAACATCTGGCTCCCAAAAGTGACAATTTATCTAAGGCTACTTCAACTTGTTTGGCTTGGGGCGCATGGAGACATTCAAAATAATAACGACGTTCCGCATCTAATCCTTTCCAATCTTCATCAAATAAAGGATCTTCGCAAATATGAGCGCCGAAAAGTTTGTCTGTGTAGAGAATTTTTGTTGCAGAATCATAAGTACAAAGTCCATCCGCCCAACGGGGAGTTGGTACGGTGACAAATGATAGAAGATGTCCTTGTCCTAAATCTAGAGTATCCCCCGATCGCATTCCTTGAATAGGTGATTCAAATTCGGGAAAAGCGGTTTTGAGAGCATTGGCGGCGGGGCGAGAACAAATTAGAGTAGCTTGAGGAACCAGAGAGAGCAAAACTTGTAAGGTTGCTCTACGATTTGGGTTGACATGACTGAGAACAATGTAATCTAGGGAAATGAAATCTAGATGTTGTGCAAGTTGCTCAAGGTAAATTTCGGTAAAAGATTCGCCGGGAGGATCAATTAAAACCTTTTTATCAGCTTGAATCAGATAAGAATTTGCCGTAGTTCCCCGTTGGCGGGAATACTCCACCTCAAATTTTAATCTGTCCCAAGTCCGCGATCGCAGAATCAGAGTATTTTTACCAATTTCAGCAACTTGGACATCTCTGCTATGGTTGGGCGTTAATGTTGCAACAGACATAATCTTTTAATTGGGAATTGGGAATTGGGAATTGGGAATTGGGCACAAGAGACAGAGGGGGAGGGAGCAGGGAGCAGAGGGGAAAGAGATTAATTTTATTATTCTCTCCCTTGCCCCCTGCCCCCTGCTCCCCTGCTTCCTATTAATGACCATTAGTTTGTGTTAATTCAGACTTAACTTTGCTTCTATAGCGTTTAGATACTTCTTGTTCTGGGTCGATACCTTCAAAGGTCGGGGGTAGCCAGACTCGGAGAAATAATAGTACTCCTAGGACTAATAAAAAGGCACAAGTCGCTAAAATTTGACTCCAATTAGTTTCTAGAACACCTTTAACAATGACTTCTCGCAAGGCAGAAACAATGGAAACTTCAACAGCTACGCCAATAGATACTCGATGTTCCTGTAGGTAAATAATCAGTAGTCGAAATAACTCAACTAAGATAAGTAAAAAGAGAATATCGGCAGTAACAGCATGGAAATCTAGAGGTGGAAGTAAGGAGAGAAACATATCTCTCACCTGAAGCACCATGAAGCTAAATAAACCGATACACAAAGAAATCACAATCACATCTTGGATAAATTCCAAGGTTCGCACGACGCGCCCCCGATTGATTTCATACATTGTAATCGGAGTATTCTCAACAGATTTATACATAGTTTTCTGTGATTAGTGAGTGAGGAGTAGACGCGATTAATGGCGTCTGTACAAAAGTAGGGAAGCAGGGGGCAGGGGAGCCTAATGACAAATGACAAATGACTAATTAGTAATGATTGCCAATTTTGCGGTGATGGGCGGCGGTAAGTGCATCTAGCTTGGCAACTCTTCCAGTTTGAACTGTGCTATAAATTACCCAATGATCTCCACAATCCATGCGGCTAGTGATTTGACATTCCATGTAAGCTAAGGCTTCAGCTAAAACGGGCGATTCATTTTTAGCTGGATATGTCTTCACGCCCGCAAATCTGTCTGCACCAGGAGCAAAACGCTTCAGGAAATGTTTCATTAATCCTTGATATTTGCCTTCTTCTAAAACGTTTAGAACAAAGCGATCGCCAACGTGCATCAAGGATTCAATTGCTCGATCTTTGGATACTGCGATCGCAACTCCTAAAGGCTCAAGACTGGCTTGTGTCACCCAAGAAGCCAACATTGCACTCTGAATTTCTCCTTTTTTGGCGGTGATGATGTATAATCCTGTGGTAATCCGCCCTAAAGCTTTCTCTAACTCAGTATTGATAGATTTGATTTGTTTAATGGTGCGATCGCGGTTCAACCATTGACCCAAATCGGTTCCAGCTTCATCACAAAGCTGTTCCGTTGCTTGAGTAGGAATTTCCTTAACTAAAATAGGTGGAAAGGCTTCAGTTAATCCCAGTTCTTGAAACTTATTACGTAAAGGATAAATTGGTTCATCTTCTCCACCTCCCGATTCTAATAAACCAATTGACTGCTTTTTGTGAACAGCAGCTAAAATAGTGCTTAAAGCCACTTGAATCATCACCGAAGATTGGGGTGGCATTGCAATTACTAAACCAGAAGATTGTGCCACTAATTCTCGAACTTCTTGAGGCTCAGAGCTATTAAGAGGAACTAATTCTACCGATGCGCCTGTTTTTGCACATCCATGAGCTATGGTACGGACTAACTGCTCGCTATGCCCGTAATCTTCAACATAAAATAGAGCCACTAAAGTCTCTGTCTTCGCTTGTTCTAAACTCCAGTTTTGATACCGTCCAAGCCATTCGGAAATATAGTGTTGCAATAAAGGGCCATGTCCCGTAGCAACTGTTGTTATTTTTAACTTTTCAATCCGTTTTAAAGCTGCCAAAACAGAGCGGGCATTAGGGCCCATGAGACAATCATAATAATATTGAAAGTCTTCCTCAAGTAAGGTGAGATTTTCATCATAAGTGTGGTCATCACAGTAGTGCATCCCAAACACATCACAGGTGTAGAGAGTGCTAGTTTTGTAGTCATAAGTAAAGATTGTGTCAGGCCAGTGTAAGTTAGGTGCAGAGATAAATTCTAATTCGTGCCCGTTGCCTAAATCTAATCGTTCTCCACTTTTCACCTGCATTGATTTAAAAGGCTGGTGAACCATATTTTCTAAAAATTGAATAGCTACCTTAGCACCAACAACAGTAATAGAAGGAGCTAATTGCAAAATATTTTTTACTAAGCCACTGTGGTCTGGTTCTGTGTGGCTAATAATTAAGTAATCTATTTTAGTTGGATCAATTAATCCCACCACTATCTCAAGATATAATTCCTCAAACTTGCGGTGAGATGTGTCAACTAAGGCAACCTTATCTCCCTGAATTAAGAAAGAATTATAAGTCGTACCATTCCGTAGACCAAACTCGACATCAAAACGTTCTCTATCCCAGTCTAGACAACGAATAGCAGTTGTTTGAGGAGCAATTTCAACAGTTTCAACTGTCAAACGTCCTGGGTTGGGAGTAACTTGAGTGGGCTGTATAAGTGCGACCATTTGTTTTCTCCAAAAAGATTGTTATATGAAGCGAGCGTTATGTCTCTTATATTTACCTGAAATACTCAATTAGTAAAATGCCAATTTCTAAAGCTAATCATCAGAAAGTTTTATTCATTATTTAGATTGATTTACCATTGAATTACTCAATGTTTATCATCAATAATGAATGTGAGAAAATGTAAATAATCAGTTAGAATAGTTCCGCATGTCGTTAATATTTTTTCCTCCTCCCATACAACAAATCAACAGCGAAATCATCCATCGCGCTGGTGTTTATCTGTATGTACTACGCCTGGATCTCATGCACCCGTGGGTTAACGGCAATAAGTGGTTTAAGCTGAAATACAATCTTTTAGAGGCCAAGGAGAAATATCTTACAACGCTGCTTACTTTTGGCGGCGCTTATTCCAATCACATCTATGCAACTGCGGCGGCTGGTAATCTTTTCGGTTTTCGTACCATTGGTGTAATTCGTGGGGAGGAGAGGCTACCACTAAACCCGACACTGAGTTTTGCTATCCAACAGGGTATGCAGCTTGTGTACATGAACCGCGAAATGTATCGACAGCGCAACACACCAGTAATACAGGAATATCTGCAACAACGCTTTGGCGAAGTTTTTGTTATTCCTGAAGGTGGGAGTAATTTAAATGGTGTGCGCGGCTGTACAGAGATCATTGGTGATGCGATGCTTACGGCGGTCACTGAGCGCAGCCGAAGTGCTGGCTACGCCTACGCATTTGAGCATATATGCGTAGCCTGCGGTACGGCTACTACACTAGCTGGTATTGCGCTTTCGTTACATCAAGGACAAAGAGCGATCGCTTTTCCCGTATTGAAAAATGGCGCATTTCTCGCACAAGAAATCGAAAGTTTATTGACAAATTACCTCACCTCTGGTTTACCTACACCATCTAACTCTCCGGCTTCCTGGGAATTGATGTGTGATTACCACTTTGGCGGCTATGCAAAGATAAACGACGAGTTGCTAGTGTTTAGCCAACAGTTCAGGGAGGAACATGGCATACCCCTTGATTACGTATATTCCGCCAAAATGTTTTACGGTGTGATAGATTTACTAAAGCAGGGATTTTTTGGTAAAGGCGATTCGTTGCTGCTGGTACACACAGGAGGCTTACAGGGCAACGTTGGTATGGAAGAAAAGTTGCAGAGATTTTCTAAAATATAAGTTGCCACTTAATTAAATATCAGTTACCTTTGTATGGAATTTTACTGAATAAGTGAAATTCACACATCAATCTTGATATTTACTTAATGTTAGGTAAGGTTAATTCAATGTTTACATCTACTGAACGCATAAAGCCAGATGCTCAGAGTATTCCTCTCTATTTGGAAAATCTTCTCTCACATAAGTATCAAATTCCAACTTTTCAAAGAGATGTTGTCTGGGAGAAAGAGAATGTAAAAAAACTTTGGGATAGTATTTATAAGTTTTATCCTTTAGGAAGTATTCTAATTTGGAAAACTAATACAAAGCTAGAAAGCCATAGAGAAATAGGTGGTATAAAATTTGCTGATAATTTTTACTCTAATGAGTACCAGTACATTTTAGATGGACAACAAAGAACAACTTCTTTATTAACATCAATACATGGGGGTAAGATTGCTAATAACGAAAATTTTGATCCAACACTATATATAGATTTGACTATTGAACTTACTGATGCAACTGATGACACAAGCTATGCAAAAAGGTTTTTATTTTGGGACGAAATCGATGATAGAGATAGTCAGCTAAAAGCAAATATTGGAAAAAAACAACGTTATCAAGATAAACTAATTGTCAGCTTAATAGCAGAAATGTTGAATGCTGATACAAAACTTTACATTATTAGTTACACTAAGTCTCAAAAGCTTAAATTAGTCAGCAAAACATCATCTCCTCAAACCAATGAACATAGCTGATTTTCTGACACATACAAGATTGAAGATAGCGGAATTTATCTAATAGTGTATGTCCCCATTGTTCGGGAATAGATAAAAGCTGTAAAATCAGATAGGCTATCAAGCTCACGTAAATTTGTATGGTAATACCATTGACGTTTTTGGTAATGAGTTTGTCAAGTTTTAAGTGCATCTTTAAAAACTTCCACAACAATTCAACTCCCCAACGTAATCGATAAATATCCCTAATTTCATCATCATGAACAGCTGCATCTCCCGACTCTGGTAAATTAGTCACTAAGCGAAACTCGGTTTTTGTCTCTAAATCACAGAAATTAATTACTCTATAAGCTTGAGCATCATCAGATGCACCAACTTTGACCAATCCATTTGAGCCATCAAATTCTAGTTTCCAATTGTTTTTTATCCGCAAAACAAAATATTTGTTTTCTTGTACTAATTCTTGGATAAATTTTAATCCAGCAAAACCCCTATCCATTACTCCAACAGCATTTATTGGGAGACTAGACATCATTTTGGAACCAAATTTATAATCATGGTCATGTCCAAAATTGATGAAGTTATCTTCTGGGCTTCCTGTGGAGAGATTTAAGGAACTAAACAGCTTGACTTGATGATGACCTAGTACCCATAACAATTTACTTGTGAGAGTAATAATTGTTGAATCTATTGGACAAATTGCATATTTATTGTGTAACTTTTTTTGAACTTTCTTCTGTACTAATTCATTTAATTTTTGGTAAATCTCTTGAAAAGGTTTTTGGCTTCGATGTAAATTTGCTTTAGAGAAAGTAGAAATATCTACCTCAAAACAATTGTTATTTAATCTGTTAAACAAATCTCGCATACTTGTTAAGCTGTTATCCAGGGCATAGGATAGCCAGCACTCAAAAAACAGACGACTGTTCAATACTGGATAATCGTTTTTTGGCAGGCTTTTCAGTATATCTTTGACAATTTTGGGAAATGAATTTATAATCACAATCAAACTAATATATTTTAAGCCTTAGCCCAAAACTACCATATTTTGGGCTATTTTTATCGGATTTTTCTTAACATTCAACACTTCTGGCTTAATAGATATAATTAAAGACCGTGGAGAAATAGAAAGAAATATTTATGTAAGTGTTAATGGAGAATTCGATCATCCTTACATGCAACAATTTAGGAGAATTAGGGAAGTTTTGGCTAGTTACAAAATTTCCTTTATTGAGTTAAGAGGTATTGAAGTTGCGGAAGTTTGTCAAATATTTGAGCGGATTAATCAAGCTGGCAAACCCTTGGATATCTTTGATATTGTAGTTGCTAAGACTTTTCGTTCTGAAAATAAGACAAATAATATTTCTGGGTTCTATCTTCGGGAATTATTTGATAAATTTAAAAAAACTATTTCTAGTAGTCAATATGCCAATATTGATAATTGGACATTGCTCCAGATGCTAGCTGTAGTAGTAAAACTTGAATTTCCCGAAGCTGGTATACAAAATATTACTGATATGTATCTTAATAAACTAAAAACAGAACATATTGAAGCTGTATGGTCTAATTTTAAAATAGCCGTTGCTAAAACTTTTGATTTCTTTGATAATATTTTGCATATTAAAGGTGGAAGATTAATCCCTTACCGATATTTATACCTGACTATTACAGCATACTTTTATCGGAATGATAAACCAGATTATAGTTTTTTAAATAAATATTTTTGGTATTATAGTTTTCATAATGCAGATTTACTAACAAACACTACTCACCTCTGGGAACATATATACTTTGTTAATCAACAAAAGGCTAATACTACTTACTCATTCAATAAATTTGATATTGATAAGAATTTGATAAGAAAATCTTTCTACAGTTATAGAGGTCGCTTATCCAGAGCAATACTATCACTTTATGCAAACCACAGGCCGCAAGATTGGGCAAAACCTCATAGAGATATTTTGTCTGATGTTTATTATTTGCTAACAGATAAGCCTAACTTGCACCATATATTTCCAGTTAACTTTATTAAACAGAGTGGTATTGCTAGTCAAATAGAATGTGACAGCTTGATGAATATTGCCTATCTGTCTCAAATAACTAATTTGCAAATTAGCGATAAAAATCCATTAGATTATCTCAAAGAATATGACGATCCTACTTTAGAAGCAGTGCTACGCTCTCATCTTATACCAACTACTATTCTTGAATGGTCAAAAGCTGATGCACTTCCGGAAAATGCCCTAAGCATTTTTATTGAAGAAAGGATAAACCTCTTATTAGAGGCTTTGAGCTTGAAGTTAGAGGGGATTGAATTTAATGTTTTTGATATGGGTAATCGCACAAATACTTAATATTTATCCCTAAATGAAAAATTTTCTATAAAAGAGGCATTACTGGATGAAAATATAAATTAGTCTCAGACACTCGCTTATCTGTGTGAGATATTCATACTTTTATACAGCAACCTCTAAAAGTTATTTCACTTTGTTGCTATGCCGATAATATGAGGACTGACAATCGGCAATTGTGCATCAAATCGCTCAAAATTAACACTAGCAAAACCAGCATTTTCTAAAGCAATCAAAGTTTCTCTATCTGGATGACAACCATCACCTATCACTTTCCAAATCGGACGAATTGCACTTTGTACTTGTCGCAATACAGTTCCTTTAGTTGCAGCGACGTGTTCAATAAATAAGAAGCGTCCACCTGGTTTGAGTACTCTTAAGATTGCCTGTAATGTATAATCTATATTCGGCACGGAACACAAAACTAAAGTACTAACAACAGTATCTATGCTGTTATCTTCAGCATCCAACCATTCAGCATTACCAATGCGAAGATCGATATTTAAGCCGAGTTTTTTTGCTTGTTTTCGCAGATAGGAGTGCATGTGTGGGTTTGGCTCGATTCCTATCCAGTGGATATCTTTGGGGTAGTAGGGTAGGTTAGGGCCTGTTCCTGGGCCGATTTCTAACACTTTACCTTGGAGATTTGCAAAAAGAGAACGTTTGCGGTCGCCGACGATTTTATCATACGTACTGCTACTTTGAGCCATCATCCAGGCAAAGAAAGGTTTACCAAAGTTGGTATAAATCTGATTTGGTGAATCTCCAATAATTGGGTTTACAGTCATCATCTACTTCCTAAAATTTGAGGCTATAAATTATTGCACCAAGCAACTATTTATAGTCTTAAGGTACGATAATTTATGTTTTTTGTACCTCACCCATTTGATTCACCTGATTGGGTGATTTTGATTAATATACATACGTAGTAACTTACCGCAACCTACCACAGAAATAGGAAAAGTGCAGAAGCAGAAGTAGAATTTGCCTATATATAGCAATCCTAAACGAATGAATCGTCAAAATGTCCAATTATTCTCTCTGCGTTCTCTGCGTTCTCTGCACCTCTGCGGTTAATTTCTTTTTATAAATAACTTATGAATACAAAAATAGCAAAAAGCGTTCCGTAATTGGGAACGCTATCTTTTAGCAAATTCTGTTAAGGTAATATGAATTAAATGCTAGTTGATAAAATTAGGCATGAAGATTTGCTTGTTCCTGTAACCAAGGATCTACAGGTTCTCCATCTTTGCGGCGTAATTCAATTTCCACTACCATTACTTCTTTTGAACCAGGAGGCGCGGGTTTTTTATGGAAAAGAATGTCATAATCTTCTGGATTATGTTTGCGTTCTTTCAACCATTCTTGTACCTTGGTTGTGGCAAAAAATGATTGCCCTTGCTCAAACATTCGGGTAATCTGCAATTGCAGTGTATAAGGATTTAGTCTACCCATTTTCTACCGCCTTTGTTAAGTAAATTTTAGAACAAGTAATCTGTTTACCTTAGATAATCTAATGTTAATGCGAAGTACCCACACCTGACACTTTACCTATAGGTGCAAATTCCAGTTTCAACACCCTAGCATCTGTATAGCGGTTATCAGTCTACTTCAGTACAGTAGGAGAGAGCAATTCTACTGATAATTGGTGGTGATGAAAGCCTACTCTCTCGACTTGCGTCAAAAAATAGTTGATGCTTATGCCTGCGGTGACATTTCCCAACGAAAACTGGCTAAAAACTTTGGTGTCACCTTAAGTTTTGTGCAAAATTTACTCAAACGCCATCGAGAATTGGGGATGATAGGCCCCAAGGTGCGGACTGAGCAGACAGCAACAAAGTTGAATGCTGAACAGTTAGAAATCCTGCGCCAACTCGTCATAGCACAGCCCGATGCGACGTTAAGCGAATTGCGGGAACGACTTTACGAGAAAACAGAGGTCTTAATTGGGGTAGCTACGGTGAATCGGATGGTTCGCTGGAAACTTCACCTCAACCTCAAAAAAAAAGTCTCCACCTCACAAAAAAGGTAGTGATGAAGTCCAACTAGCCCGATTTGAGTACTGGAAACTCTTGAGGGGGATACCCGTCGAAGAGCTGATTTTCTTAGATGAATCGGGAGTTAATCTGTCCTTCATCCGCAAATGTGCCCGCGCCTTGCCTGGCCTTCAGGCCTATGCTCAAAAGCCCAACCGCAAAGGGAAAAATGTCTCGGTAATTGGTGCAATTAGCTTGAAAGGACTGCTCACCCAATGGAGTGGCTTAGGTTCTATCGATGCTTTGACTTTTGATGCCTTCATCGCCCAAAAGCTCGTACCCAAACTTTGGCCTGGTGCAGTGGTGATCATGGATAACTGCTCAATCCATAAAAGTGATGAACTTGAAGCTTTGCTCATCGCTGCTGGCGCTCATCTCATTTATCTCCCCCCCTATTCTCCCGATTTTTCACCGATTGAGAATTGTTGGTCCAAGATTAAGAACATTCTCCGTCGCATCGGTGCAAGGACATACCCTGATTTACTCCAGGCATTAGATACGGCATTCGCAGAAGTGACAATAGAGAATTTGCTGGGTTGGTTTACTCACTGCTGCTACTGTACCTCACAAGACTGATAACCGCTATAACCACAATTTAAAATATAAGTTTGGTTCCATTGGTGTCTCAATTACAAATGTCCAAATGCGAATTGTAGATGCTGACGGTTATCAAGTATCAGCAGGAGAATTGGGTGAAATAGTAATCAAAGGTTCCAATGTGATGCTTGGTTATTGGAATCGTCCTCAAGAAACTCAAAAAGTAATTAAAAATGGTTGGTTACACAGTGGTGATATTGGTCGCATGGATGAAGAAGCAGGGTAAGAGCATCTCAACTAGGCTTGACATAAGGGCTGAGAGGAATCTAATGTAGAGTCAATGAAACAAGAACTGAGAACTCGAATCATATAATCGTTATCCATACCAGTCCGTTTCATTTTTTGTCGGAGACTACGTTTATAAGTTTGTTCACGATTGAGAGCATTGAGAGCAATGCGTCGTAAAAGAGCAAAATTCCGGGGACTGTGAAAAGAGCGAATGCGACAAGAATCCTCAGCAAAAGTACAATCCAGAGTCCAGTGAGCTTGGTTTTCAATACCCCAATGTTTGCGGATAACTCGGCCTAAAAGTTGAGCATCGCTGTGCAAAGAAGTCAGATAAAATTGAATCTCACGAGTAGTTTTGTTCCAAAGACGACGCTCCCGAACAACCATGACAATGCTTTGGAGTCCAGCCCAGATTTTGGGTTGGTAAATTTCACCAAGAGCAGAAACTGGCACAGACCAAACTTGACGAATTTCCGTGCGGTGATGTCCTTTTTCAATGCGGTGGTCGTAACTGACATCAATGCCTTGAAAATCCTGTGCAGATGCTGTTTCAAACCATTGTTTTACTTGATGGTAGAGAGTCGGATGATTTGCCTTGAGTGCTAGGACATAATCTGCTTTTTTGTGGATAATCTTGTTGGCAATCTCGGTTTGAGTTCCCATTGCATCAATAGTGATGATAGAGCCTGTGATATCCAGTAACTCTAATAATGCCGGAATTGCTGTAATCTCATTAGATTTATCTTCCACTTTCATCTGTGCCAAGACCAAATTTTGTTCACTTGCCCAGGCACTAATTACGTGCAATGCGGATTTACCTTGATTTCGGTCATAAGAACCCCTAATAGTCTTTCCGTCTATGGGAATTATCTCTCCTCCCATCTTCGTCACTAGGGTTTCTATCCATCTCAAGAAACAACGGTTGAATTCTTCTGGATTGATGAACTCAAATACCCGTCGAAAGGTGTCATCGGAAGGGATTCCATTTGGTAATGCTAAAAATTCTTCTAACCACTTTTGCTTACTGATGGCGTAGTTCTCCATGTCTTCCCATCCTTGCGCTCCACCTATGACTGCCAGAATCGCAATTACCACGATATCTGTGAGTTGATGCTTCTTTGTTCGCTCTACTCTTGGGTCTTTGATGTCTCCAAAATTATCCACTAAACTTTTTTGAATAGCTTCCATTGATGCTACTTCTTGCGGCTTTGGCTGATCAGGATTACTTTTTTTGGCTGGAGCCGATTTAGTCTTAAATCCTTCAGACATAAAGTTTCATTAGAGAAGTTTTCTATCTTGAGTGCATTGCTTTCATCTCACTTCTTTTGCCCTGATGTCAAGTACATTTTTTATCTGCCCACTAATCTTTATCTTGTTTCTTTTGTCAAGTTCATACTATACCAATTTAGATGAGCTTACCCTGGATGAAGAAGGCTTCTTCTATATCGCCGATCGATTAAAAGATATGATTAACGTCTGTGGATTTAAGGTATATCCAACAGAAGTAGAAAATGTCATTTATAAACATCATGCTGTTGCTGAAGTTGCTATCTATGGACTTCCCGACCCCATAAAAGGCGAGATAGTCAAAGCCAACATCATAGTTAAAAATGGTCATAAAGTCACAGAAAAAGAAATTCTGGAATTCTGCTCTCAACAAATAGCAACTTACAAAATTCCTCAAACAATTAAATTTGTGAATTCACTGCCAAAAAATCCTACAGGCAAGGTGATAAAGCGATTTTTACGTGACGAAGAATTTACCAGTACATCCAATAAATTTCTAAGTTTTCCCACACAGTTAAGATAAATCTAGCAATTCTCAATTATTCACTGAAACCTCTTCTCATTCTTCTCTATGCGTCGCGCCAGTTGAGAGAACGCGCCCAATGCACTGGCTTATCTGTGCATCTGCGGTTAATTAAAAAACATCAGACAGGATTGCTACTACCTAAAACTCCAATTAACTCATCAAACACATCCAAAAATCATGAATCCAACTACATCTATAACAATTCAAAAACCCAAAACTGACGAACTATTATTATGGAATCTTATTTTTGCAGATACAGGTCGTCAAGTATTACTCGTTGCTTATGACATCAAACTATTCGCTCTTCTATCTCAACAACCATGCACTTTAGCAGAAATTTGTCAGGAACTAAAAATTTTTCAACGTCCAGCAGAAGCTATTTTAGCAGTTCTCGTATCTATTGAATTAGTAGGAATAGAAAATAATTTTTATTCACTTACTCCTCTTGCTACAGACTATTTGGTCGAAAGTAGTCCCACATATTTTGGTGCTCTATTAGAAATGATGATCTTTGACGAACGCAAGCATATATCCTCATTTGATAATTTTAAAAAGTCTTTATTTACCAATAATTTATCTGGTAAAAAGGTGATGGAATCTTTGAGTAAAAATCATGATTTTATGCGTGCCATCACCTTTGGTAATAATGTTAAATTTATCCGTAGCTTTATCTCTAGTATGCATGGGCCAAGTATGGCGGCTGCATTAATTTGGCCAGAACTCATCGATTTATCTGAATATAAATTGTTTATTGATATTGGTGGAGGTTCGGCGGCTCATTCAATTGGTGCAACGTTAAAATGGCCGAATTTGCAAGCCGTTGTTCTCGAACTACCTACAGTATGCGAAATAGCTCAGGAATTTATCATACATTATGGCTTGCAGAATCGGATTGCAACACAAGAATTTGATATATGGAGTGATCCTTTTCCCGTAGGCAATGTTCATTTTTATAGTGCTATTTATCATCATTGGCAACAAGATAAATGTCAGATTCTCACAAAAAAAAGCTTTAATAGCTTATTGAGTGGAGGGCGGATTATCCTCCATGAAATGCTATTTAACGAACAAAAAACAGGCCCTTTCCCAGTAGCAGTTAAAAACCTAAATATATCTTTAAAGCTGGGAGGTCAACAATATTCAGGTCAGGAATTATCAATGATGTTGGAACAAGCAGGTTTTATCGACATTGAAATTAAACCAGCTTCGAGTTACTGGAGCATCATTACTGGTCGTAAATCCTAATTCTTGCTCAAGAAAGACTACTTAATTTATACGCATCAAATTTACTTGTATGAACACAAAAACAGTTACAAATACATCTGGATCTTCCATTTTCTCACCACCTACAAACAGCAAACTGACTCAATTAACATCAACCGAACTCACCGTTGGAGAAACTGTAGTCAAGATGTTAGAAGATATGGGAGTCGAATCTGCATTCGGTGTTTCTGGTGGTGGAATTGGGCCATTGTGGGCATCCCTCAACCGCAGCAAAATTCAAGTTTTACACTTTCGCCACGAATCGGGAGCAGCTTTTGCAGCTTGTGAGGCTCACTTTGCTAGCGATCGCCCCGTTGTTGTGTTCGTCACTACTGGCCCCGGTATCACCAATGCCCTCACCGGATTACTAGCTGCCAGAGGCGAAGGTGCAAAAGTAATTCTATTATCTGCAACCACCGCATCTGGAAATCGCGGACGCTGGGCTTGTCAATAAACCAGCGCTCATACGTTGCCGATTTCAGGTATATTTACCCCAGGTGCATTATTCAATTACGCCACCATCGTCGAAACTGGCGAGGAAATCCCAGAAATTTCCCGCAGACTGGCGCAAGGATTATCCCAACCAGGCGCTTTTGTCGCCCATATCAGTATTCCTACCCCAATTCAAACCAAACCATGCACAGCGCGATCGCAATTTGGATTTACTCGTGCGGTGTCAGTTACCAGCGAAGAAGCGATCGCTGAGTCGGTACGGTTGCTTTCTCAAGAACCCTTTGCGATTTGGCTAGGTTTTAGTGCTAGAGAAGCCGCCGCCGAAGTTCGCCAATTAGCAGAATCTACTGGTGCTGCGGTGATGTGTTCGCCTCGCGCTAAGGGCATTTTTCCCGAAAATCATCCCCAGTTTATCGGCGTTACCGGGTTCAGTGGTCATACTTCTGTCCTCGCATATATGCAGTCACAGCAACCTCACCGCATCCTAGTTTTAGGAACTCGTTTAGGTGAACCAACTTCTTTTTGGAATTCCTTGATGATTCCTTCTGGTGGCTTCATCCATGTAGATATAGATCCAGAAGTACCGGGAGTAGCCTATCCATCTGTACCAACTTTCGCAATTCAATCGGAAGTAAAGCCTTACCTCAAATCCCTAGTAGCATATTTTCCCCAACGTCGAGGCAATTCCCCAATATTGCCCAATCCAGAATTACAACCGCTTTCTCCTCATATAGATAGTTTAGTCAGACCAGAAGTTTTGATGGATGCAATTCAAAAAATCATCGTTGAAGATAGCGATGCTGTGATTCTCGCTGAGGCTGGTAATTCCTTCGCATGGGCGACTAACAGACTGCGCTTTACCCAACCTGGACGCTACCGCATTAGTACCAGTGTGGGGGCGATGGGTCATGCTGTGACTGGAGTTGTGGGGGCGACTTGGGGAGGAAATGGTAAAGCCGTGGCCATTGTGGGAGATGACGCGATGTTGATGAATAGCGAAGTTAGCACCGCCGTTAAATTCGACATTCCCGCCGTTTGGATCGTACTGAATGACGGACGCTACAATATGTGTGCCCAAGGCATGAATTTACAAGGATTTCAAGGCGTAGCTACGGAAATACCGAGTACCAATTTTGTCAAACTTGCCCAATCAATGGGTGCAGACGGTATCCGCGTTTCCACAGAATTGGAACTAGAAGCAGCGTTAACAAGAGCTTTGGCTGCTACTGTTCCCTTCGTTGTTGACATTAACTTAGACCCCAAACAAGCTGCTCCCATTGGCGGGAGAATTCGCAGCCTCATTCAACAAGGAGCAATCGAATCTAAAGGAGAACAATCATGATTTTACAACCAGTTGGCATTCGAGCGATCGCCCTGAATTTTCCTCGCACCATCCGCACCAACGATTATTACAGAAATAATTTTCCCCAGATGGTGGCGGAAGCTGAACAAAAAACCTTGGCTAGGTTGTTTGTCACAGATAATTCTACAGATATCTGGTCACAGGAAGTAGCCCCTTATATGTCCGATCCCTTTCGCGGTACTGTTGAACGGCGAGTAGTCAGCCCAGATGAAACCTCTTTATCTCTAGAATATCAAGCAGCGATTGATGTTCTGCAAGCAGCAAAACTACAGCCCGAAGATATCGACTTGATGCTTGTAACTTCGTTATTTCCCGAACAAGTCACACCAGGAAATGCAGCTTTTCTCGCCGGTAAATTAGGATTATCCAGCGCAGCTTGGAATATAGAATCAACCTGCACATCTGTATTAGTTTCCCTCCAAACAGCCTGTTCTCTAGTCCGAACGGGAGAATATCGCAATGTATTAGTGGTTGTTTCCTCTACATATTCCCGTTATACCGATGAGAATGATACCCTCGCCTTCTTGTCAGGCGATGCAGCTGGAGCATTTATTGTGGGTGAACTCCAACCCAATCAAGGAATTTTGGGAACTAAAATTGCCAATACCGCTGCCACTTGTGGAGCCTTTTATAACGAATTCACCACCGATGAACAAGGAAACATCAGAATGTTCATTCGGGGAGGTAAGGGCGCAAGTAAGATGTTTAACGAGACAACCGTAAAATTTATTCGTCTATGTTGTCACGGAGCGATCGCAGCTGCTGATGTCAGCTTAGATCAAATTGACTTTTTTGCTTTTAACACACCCAGCGCTTGGTATTCGCAGGTTTGCACCCGTGCATTAGGGATTAATCCAGAACGGACTATTAACCTGAATCCCTTCTACGCCAATATTGGCCCAACCTTCCCCGTAGCCAATCTCTACCACGCCGCCCAAGCGGGTAAAATCCGGGAAAACGATTTAGTTCTCGTTTATACAATGGGTTCCTCATCCAATGCAGGTGCTAGCGTCATGCGTTGGGGCGATGTTGCATTAGGAACTCCACCCGCTCCCCCCTTAAGCCTTTCCCTACACAATCAGAAAATTCTCATTCCTAGTGCTTTGTCTCATTAATTTTGATTTCTCTTCTTTCCTTCTTCCTTAGCGCTCTACCCTGCGGGAAGCCGCTCCGCGTCTATGCGTCCTTCTCTAACGAGACGCTGCGCGAATGCGGTTCGTTCCCTTACCTATCAAATTTGTGAGGTTTTTATGAAATTCTTGAAAAAAATATCGGTTGTATTTGTGATTGCGATCGCAGTCTTCCTATTTCAAGGAATAATCAGCACATCTTCGGCTCAAGCTGCTACATACAAATTCACTTTCACTGGTGAAAAAGCCAACGGTTACTTTATTTATGATACTGCTGCCAAAGGTGAAACAAAATCGCCCTACATGACTCAATATTACGGTGGAGGGCGCGATTATAAAGTCGATTTAGGAGACAAAGGATTATTTCAAGGCACAGTTAGTAATGCCATTGTTTTTTTGTCCAGAGAAGAAGATAAAGTCTTGGCAAAAATTCGAGCGCAACACGATAAACAATATGGTAAAGATGACGAGCATAATGTTTTATTACCTGCCGATCTATTCCTTTTACAAGTACGTAACTTTGAACGACAGCCAAAGTCAAGTTATTCTCTAGTTAGCTATTTCAAGTATCCCCAAGAAACGTTCAACGGATCTACAAGACTACCAACAGAGGTTCATCTAATGGCTGAAATAGAAGTATTTCCCAAAGTAGATTTTCCCAAAACATTAGGTAAAGCTTGGTTAAAGCACCCGTACAAACCAAGATAGAAAAGATATCTGATTAAGATGTAGAGACGTTGTATGTCAACGTCTTTACAAGCCGATAACTATTACTTGTAAAAAAGAGGAAAAAATAATGAACTTTTGGAAGAAACTAATAATTACATCCATATTAACTTTCGCAGTTTTTTTCACTCAGGGAATAATTGATCATCTCCCAGCCCATGCAGCCTTACATTTAGTTTTAATGGCGAGCAAGCCAACGGCTACTTTATCTTTGATGACTCAATCCGAGGAGGCGCACCAATTCGTCCAGATATGTTGAGCGAGTACGACGGTTCTGTCGTCGAATATGCGGTAAATATTGGCGATGAAATATCAGAACAAGGTTCTCAAAGTCCTGAAAGAGCAACCCATGATGAAGCTCGAACTATTATAACTTTACTCCGTCCTGAATTAGTCAAAGCTTCTCCCAATCTTCCGAAAGACTCTCCACAAGATGATGAGTTTATCCTTTTTGTACCCAAAGTTGCTCGTCAATCAAAGTATGCGCTATCAGTTCGTTTTCGCTATCCTGAAAACACCTTTCAAAATTCTGTAGCTCAACCAAAAAATGTTCCTAATCAGGCATTAATGTCTGTTCATCCCTACTGGAATTTTCCTATAACTATGGGGAAAGTCAAATTTGAACAACCTGTTAATACATCCATTGAAGATATTTTTTAATTGCCAAAAAATCAATATGATGGTACTGGTGCAAGCAATTAGTAATTTTGCGACTCTCAGCTTAGGTGTTTTTTCTCGGCAGAAAATGTTAATATACAACGCAGCTTAGATTTTTATACTTCTATTTACAGACAAGAAATTAGTATAATTAGCCGTTTAATTGCTCAATCTGCGCCGATTGTAGATATTATGCTGGCTACACAAGCACGACGAGATGCGATCGCACGATTAGCAATTACCAGCAACAGATTAGCTCACTCACTACATTAAATACGTAAATTATATATGAAGCAAAAACCAGATGTGCCTATTGAGGCACTAAAGCGAATTTTGAAAATGTTGCTGAAATACCCAGTAATGGTATTAGCTGCGATCGCTAGTTTATTAATGACGACAGTCGCTAATATCGCTGCACCTCAAATTATTCGCTGGGGAATTGATGCTGGTATTGCCAAAAATAACTTACAAGTGATTTTGACTTGTGGGGGATTGATGGTTTTGGTGGCTTTGATTCGGGGATTGTTTAATTTTGGACAAAGTTTTTTTTCAGAGATAGTATCTCAAAGTATCGCTTATGACATCAGGAATAAATTTTTTAGTCAAACCCAGCATTTAGATTTAAGTTACTACGATCGCACACCTACATCACAACTGCTTACACGTATTAATAATGACATCGAACAAATTCGCGTTTTTATTGGTGCTACCTTGCTGCAAATTTTTGGTGCTGCGATCGTATTATTCAGTAGTGCGACAATTTTGCTACTCATGAATTGGAAGTTGGCACTTATAGCATTAGCAATTATCCCGACTTCCTTCATTTTATTAGGCGGATTTTTTCAAAAAAATACTTCCTTGTTTACTCAAGCACAGAGGCAGCTAGATGATTTAAACTCAATTTTAAAAGAAAATTTACTCGGTGTGCGTGCAGTCAAAGCTTTTGTGCGTCAACAAACAGAAATAAAACGCTATGCCGTTGCTAATGAAAATTTCCGTACAACAAGTATCAAAACCATTTATGCACTGCGAGATACATTTCCAATAATTTTTTTGGCGAGCAATTTACTTGCAGTCGCTATTTTTGGATATGGGGGTTTAGAGGTAATCAGCCACAGCTTTTCTATTGGCGAACTAGTTGCTTTTAATTCCTATTTAGTATTTATCATCCAACCAATTTTTCAGACGACTTTTGCATTTCAATCTGTTGCTCAAGCATCAGCATCAGCCACTAGAGTTTATCAGGTGATAGATGCAGAAATTGCCATCAAGGAATCTCCCAATGCAGTCTTTTTGCACAGATGCGAAGGAAAAATTTCTTTTGAAAATGTTGATTTTCGCTACCCAGAAGTAAATGAAAATACCTTAAATAGTATTTCATTTGAAATCCAGCCAGGGCAAACAGTGGCAATTTTAGGTACGACGGGAGCAGGTAAAAGTACACTTGCTAAATTGATTCCACGTTTTTATGATGCAACAAATGGAATAGTAAAGGTTGATGGTTATGATGTCCGCTCTTTAAATTTAGTCAGTTTACGTTCTCACATTGGTTTGATTTCTCAAGAAGCAAGTTTATTTTCTGGAACAATTCGTGAAAATATCGCTTATGGAATACCAGATGCACCTCTTTCAAAGGTAATTGAAGCAGCTAAGTTTGCTCAAATTCACGATTTTATTATTAGCCTCCCTGATAGTTACGATACTGTTATCGGCGAACGAGGAATTGGCTTATCGGGAGGGCAAAAGCAAAGAATTACTATTGCTAGGATATTGCTAAATGATTACAAAATTCTGATTGTAGATGATAGTCTTTCTGCTGTTGATGCGAAGACAGGAGCATTAATTCAAGAAGCCTTCAAAGTTATGATGGAACAGCGTCAATTTACTATAATTTTTCTCACTCAACGGATTAATAATATGGTAAATAATGCTGACCAGATTTTCATAATTGATCGAGGTAAATTAGTTAAAACATCTTCCGGTGCAGAGCTAATTGAAAATGCCATCTTAAAAAACTAGTTATTTATAGAAATTCTAATTTTTGGATCTATAGAAAATTATTTATATCTCAAATCAACCTTGCTAGACTCTTCAACATAAAATTGTCATTCATGAACAGAAAAATTAATATTTTTGAATCGGTATCACAAGTTAATGCACCATTACCTGTTATCCGCCGCTTCAGTCAATATTTTCGTCCATATATCAAAGAGATTCCCATCATCCTGGGAATAATTATTATTAGCTCTATCACCCAAACAATAGCACCTTTGCTTACTGGTTGGTCGATAGATAACTTGATACTTAAAGGCAATTGGTCAGGACTGTTATGGATGCTAGTTGTATTAACAATAGTATACCTTACTGGCTTTTTATCCAATCGGACTTTGATTGTTAAAGTTGGTGTAATTATGCAGCATTTACTTGCACAATTACGCCAAGATATCATGAACAAATTACAAACATTACCCCTTAGCTTTTATGATAAGAGTAAAGTTGGTGACTTAATGAGTCGCCTGCTGAGTGATGTTAATACTTTAAATCAAGTATTCAGCCCTATTCTACCGCAAGTTATTGGAAGCTTTTTTGGCTTATTAGCAAGTGCAATATTCATGCTTTCCATCAACTTGCAATTAGGTTTAATTACTAACCTGATTGTGCCAATTATGTTATTAACAACGACTTTTTTTGCCAGATTAGCAAGGGCAAAGTTTCGCATTACTAGACAAACAATTTCTCAACTCTCAATTAAACTAGAAGAAAATATTAGCAATATTCAAGAAGTTCAAGCATTTAACCGGGCAGAAATCAACATTCAAGAGTTTAAAAAACTTAACGCAGATAACCGAAATGCTAATATCCAAGCAACAGCAATTTCTGCTGCTTTCCTGCCAACAATAGACTTATTTAATACACTTACTTGGGGTATTGTATTAGCTTATGGTGGCTTTCTCGTTTATAAAAATATCATGACTGTGGGAGCTGTTACCGCATTTTTGTTTTACGTCCAGCAATTTTTTCAACCCATCCAAATTATCACTAACTTCTATACTCAAGCACAATCTGGATTAGCTGGATTAGAAAGAATTTTTCTACTTTTGGATGAGCCAGTCCAACTTGAAGATACCACAGACGCGATCGCCTCCGGCGGGTACAACGCCATCGCAATGCCACCAATTCAGGGTAAAGTTCAATTTGAATCTGTCAATTTTGAGTATAAACTCGGTCAAAAAGTTTTAGAAAATGTAACTTTTGACGCTGAACCAGGACAAGCGATCGCATTGGTCGGAGCTACTGGTGCAGGAAAAACTACTATAATTAGCCTACTCTCCCGCTTCTATGATGTGTCAAGCGGTGCTATAAAAATTGACGATATAGATATCCGAAAAGTTACACAAGCAAGCCTACGTCGTCAAATTGGTGTTGTCTCGCAAGATACCATGATTTTTAGCAGTAGCGTTGCCGAAAATATTGCCTTTGGTAATCCCCAAGCAACAACGGCAGAAATTGAAGCGGCTGCAAAAATTGCAAATATTCATGACTTTATCTTGACCTTACCCCAAGGCTATGAAACGCAATTAGGGGAACGGGGGATAAATCTCAGCAAAGGACAACAACAGTTAATCAGCATCGCCCGGGCAGTTTTGGTAAACCCGCGCATCTTGATTTTGGACGAAGCAACTAGTAATATTGACAGCCAAACAGAGAAATTAGTTCAAGAAGCGATCGCTAATTTACTTCAAGGTCGCACCAGCTTTATCATCGCTCATCGTCTGGCTACAGTCACTAACGCAGACAAGGTATTAGTCATCAAGCAAGGACAAATCATCGAACAAGCTACACATACACAATTGATGGAGCAAAGGGGAGTATATGCAAACCTTTATTCTCTACAACTAGTAAATAATATCAAAACCAGTTTGAAAATAAGTTCTAGAAACTAGTCTAGAGGGTATTTAAGCTGCTATGCAGCTTACTACCATTTCACGAAATGTCTGATACAAATTCTCTAATTCTTTCCCCCTGCCCCCTGCCCCCTTCCCCCTGCCCCCTGCCCCTCATCTCCCCAACCCCCCTGGTGTTCACAATGAAAACCTTTATGCTCCCAAGCTTGCATATCCACTTCGGCAAGCTTTGTCACATTTGAGCATTGCGGTTGAATAATTTGACTTAAAATTGCCCACAATACGCTACGCGTTAAATCTAATCCAGTTTTGCCCCAAGATTCATTATTACCAGGAATACCCGACTCCTCAACAATTTCGGGCTCTACCCAAATACCATGAGCGCCCAAGAGAATCTGTGCCATCCATTTAGCTCTGGGTAAGTGACTTGGCGAAGTAATCAACATGACTTTATGCACTCCCCAACGCCGGAGAATTGGAATACTATAATAAAAATTTTCAAAAGTGGAATTCGCGCACTTTTCTAACCAAACGTTTTGTAACTCTACTAATTCTGGCTGAAAAATTAACCATATACAAGGGTCTGGGGAACCATGAGAAATTAAAATTGGGGTTTGTGGGTATTGTTTTGCTAGTTGGGCCACATAAGTTTCTCGACGAATACTGCCACCAAGAACCAAGAAGGCATCTACTGGCTGTGAAGAAGCAAAAACTAAGGTTATAGTAGTAAAAATCAGCCAAGTGCCTAAGACAAAGTACAATACACTAGTTAGTTTTTGTAACAATTGCCACAGATTAGCAAATTTTTTTTTAATAGAAATTAACGATTTGATGGTAAATTTACGTTTCATGACTTCGGTAAGAAAACCTGATTTAATAGCTGTCTAACAAGGCTGCAATTAAGCGATCAAAGTGCTATCTTATAAAAGTAATGAATCAATACAAACATGACGCTAATCAAAGTGTCACATCTTCAGTATAGCCTTCCGGAAACGGCTAACAAACTGAGAAATGGTTGTTAATAATGCAGTATTTTTCGGCATCATTGCAACGATAAAAATGATGAGGAAAGCATAGCTTAGTTTGGGGTATAAAAACTTAAAAATTTCTGGAAAGCCTGATTGCTAAACTGTCAACAACACAATTATTCCAGTTAATATACATGAACCAATCTGCGAAAAGTTACTCACCGCTCCAAGTAGCCTTGATTGGTGGAGCGATCGCTACGACTGCTACGATGTCTGTATTTGGCTCCGCTTGGACTCGTGGTGTCCGTGCCGCCTTAGCTCTACAAGACAGCCCGAAAATGATAGTTGACCAAGTTTGGCAACTGGTGAATCATGAATATGTTGATGGTAAATTTAATCAACAAGATTGGCAAGCAACTAGACAAAGCCTGTTGAGCAAAGACTATTCTTCCCGGGAAGAAGCATACACTGCCATCCGCGAAGCTTTACAAAAGTTGGGAGATCCTTACACCCGATTCATGGACCCCAAACAGTTTGAAGCCCTAACTAGCCAAACATCTGGGGAAGTCTCTGGTATTGGCGTTCGGATGGAAGTAAACGAAAAAACTCAGCGCCTCACTGTCGTCGAAGCCATAGAAAATTCTCCAGCACTGAAAGCTGGGATCAAAGCAGGCGATGAAATTTTGGCAATTGACGGCAAATCCACTCTCAAAATGAAAGTGGATGACGCTTCCAAGTTAATTCGTGGCAAAGCAGGTACTCCCATCAAACTACGGCTGGGACGAACAGGACAAAATGCCTTTGAGTTGAAACTGACAAGAGCAAGTATTGAAGTACCAACGGTACGTTATACCCTCAGACAAGAAGGAAATCGCCGCGTTGGTTATATCCGTTTACGGGAATTTAGCGCCCACGCCGCAGATCAAATGCAACGAGCCATCCGCGATTTGAACACTAAGAAAGTTGATTCTTATGTCTTAGATTTGCGGGGAAATCCTGGCGGGTTGTTACAAGCGAGCATTGAAATTGCTCGGATGTGGTATGATGACGGCGGAATTGTTAAGACAGTAGACCGTGTGGGCGGCACTGAAGAAACTAAAGCTAATCGCACTGCTTTGACAAATCGTCCCTTGGCAGTCTTAGTAGATGGTAATTCAGCTAGTGCTAGCGAAATCCTCACAGGGGCGCTTAAGGATAATAAGCGGGCGGTAGTCGTAGGTGGTCAAACCTTTGGTAAGGCCCTAGTGCAGTCAGTTCATGAACTTGCAGATGGTTCCGGCTTGGCTGTCACCATTGCCCATTACTACACTCCGGCGGGAACAGATATTAACCATAAAGGGATTGCCCCAGATGTCAAGCTAGACTTGACAGAGGCACAAGAGCGGCAGTTAGCTTCTAATCCAGATTTAATCGGAACTAAGAGCGATCCGCAATATGCCAGAGCGATCGCCATTTTATCAAATAACAACTTCGCCCAGCCGCCAGCAAATCAGCCTGCTCGACCCATGAGCCGCGCTGATAACCTGAAATTTTAGATTGATGCAAATGATTTCTTCGCAGGTGTTTATATAGTAGTATTCCCAAATCCAGATTTTTGGAGTTACGAAAACTGCTTAATATACCGTTCTAGGATTTTGGTTTGGGAATACTAGTTAGTAATCCCATCTCTCAAATCTCAGATTTATGAATCATCAGCCAGTTGATGCAACCACCGCCACCAGCCCTTTACCAATGGTGTCGGTGGTTGTTCCTATTTATAACGGTGAGGCGGATTTACCAGAGTTAATCAATTGTCTGTTGTCTCAAACTTACCCAAAAGACCGGGTAGAGTACTTGTTGGTGGACAATAACAGTAGCGATCGCACTCTTACCATCCTCAAAACATCTGCCGAAAACTGCCCAATTACAATTCGTCCCTTGAGCGAAAACCAAATTCAAAGCTCATACTCTGCTCGTAATACTGGGATTCGCGCTGCTGTGAGCGAAATTATAGTTTTTACCGATGCAGATTGTCGCCCACAACCTCAATGGTTAGACGCATTAATTAAGCCTTTTGTCAACAAAGAAGTGGTAATTGTCGCTGGTGAAGTTTTGCCATTACCAGGCACAACCCTACTAGAACAACACGCAGAGCGTGAACAAACTTTGTCGCAAAAGCATACCCTTAACCATGCCTTTCGTCCCTATGGACAAACCGCTAATTTGGCAATTCGACGCATCGCCTTAGAAAAAGCGGGTTTATTTCGTCCCTATCTTACCACTGGTGGCGATGCCGATATTTGCTGGCGGATTTTGGAGGAAAATATCGGGCGTTTGGAATTTGCCCCAAATGCGATCGTTCAGCACCACCACCGTACTACACTTAAGGAACTGCAAAGTCAATGGCGGCGCTATGGACGCTCAAATCGCTATCTCCACGAACTGCACGGTGTAGATTTGATGCGAGAAATTACACTTAAAGAATGTGGCTATCGTTTGGCACGTTGGTTATTGAAGGAAGTACCAAGGGATATTAAAAAGGCGTTGGCGCAGCCCACACTTCGACAAAGCTCAGTGACCACCGCAGGCATCGTGGGTCAAGCCATCCTTGTAGATTTATTAAATACTCCCATTGGTTTGTTCACAGCGAGGGCACGTACTGCTGGGCAACGAGACTCCAAACTACCAGAAAATGCCAAGATAATTGATCGTCTATAAAAATACTAGGGAGTTTGCCAGGATAACTGCAATTTTTTCTATATCACCATCTCATATAGAAATTCGCTTTGATTCTTGTTCGCAGTTATCGAACTCTTTTTGGGCGAATTATTCTCTAGTCCCAAAAATAGCTTGCAGATGAATTAAATTAAGTTTGAATAATGATTTAATAAGAATAATAGATTAGCTTGAGCAATAGTAAAAACTGTAAAAATCTTGATAATATTGGGTTTATTCGTACTACAGGTTTATTCTTAGATAAATTGCAGAAAACTGCACACTTTTAAAAAATTCAGTTTTTTCTGCTAATTTCTGATAATTTAAACAATAAAAGCTAAATAAACATTTTATCTATTTGGAAAAATATGAAAGCTAAAAGTAAATATCTTCAAATATTATTCTCTGTACATTGGTGGATGCAGATGTTGCTGAAGGTTGGAAACCTCGGCAAGAGGCTAATTTATTTTTCTACTCAGCAACACCAAAAACCAAATCGGCATCATAGATTTATTCAAATATTATTTTTGACAACTTTACTAACATATCTTTTGTTTAGACAAGTCGTATCTGCACAAACTCCAAATAGACTTGTCCGAAATATTAACTTAGGAAAATAAAAATGGTAAAACGTTAAGTTGAGCGTTTACCATTTTTCAGAATTAGTTATGGTTTTTGATTATATCGAGAAATATCCACACAGAACAAAACAAATTTTAGGGATTAGTTACAAGCAACTACAATCATTATTAAATTGCGCCATAAAACGACACCAAGACATCAAAACTAAACAGGAGAGTCAGAAAATTAGAATGAATGCATCTGGTGGTGGTCGTCCCGAAAAGTTATCAACCGACGAACAAGTATGTTTGTGCTTATTTTATCTAAGACAGATGCCAACTTTTCTTGTATTAGGAATTTTATTTGAGGTATCGAAGACAGAGGCTAACGATACTTTTCATTACTGGATACCAATCCTGCGAGACATTTTACCCGCTAGTTTATTAGAACAAGTATCAAATAATGAGAGTGATTTACTATTTGTTCAAGAAATATTAACCAATTTTCGGCTGTTAGTCGATAGTCTAGAACAACCAATATATAGGGATTCTGACCAAAAGGAACAACAAAAATATTTTTCTGGTAAGAAGAGGCAACATACATTAAAAAGTTTAATGATTGGGATACCAGAAGGTAAGGATATTGTAGAAGTAGAGATAGGCGTTCCTGGGCCAACAGCAGATATAAAATTGTTTCGTCAATCTCAGCACAAATTTGATAAATCTCAAACTTTTTCAGGTGATAAAGGGTTTCAAGGTGGCGAAAACATCACTACTCCTCATAAAAGAAAACCGAAGCGAGAATTAACTCAACAGCAAAAAGATGAAAACAAGGCTTTATCTAGTAATCGAATATTCATTGAACATTTAATTCGATTACTTAAAATATTTCGCATAGCTTCACAAAGATTTCGATTAAAGCTCGATACTTATGAACAAATTATTTTCACAGTATGTGGATTGGTTAGATTAAGAATAGGTAGCTTAATTTTGCCAACTTAACTACTAAGAGTAGTTAGGAAAATCTCAAAAAATAGGAGTGATATTTTATGCCTCTAAACTAACAGTAACTGTCTCAAAGCCTTATTACTGCGTTTTTCCGCAAATATCAAAGTTTTGCCTCAAAGCTTTGAACAGTCTGGCTTTGGAGTTTTCGGACAAGTCTAGAGTGACCGCATCAGTTGAACAAGGAATTAAAGACTATGATGCCGGAAATTTTCACAATGCGGTAAAACACTGGGAAGATGCATTAAATCAGTATAAAAATAATCCTTCAGCTACGGCGGTTGTAAATGAAAATTTGGCGCGTGCTTACCAACAAATAGGAGAAAATAAAGCAGCGATCGCATCCTTATTAGCAGCAATTCGTGACTATGGCGCTGTAGCAAATATCCAGCAAGTGGGACGCATGAAGTCAGAACTAGCCCAAGTTTACAGCAATTTGGGACAACCCCGCAAAGCGATCGCACTTTTATGTGGTCAACTAGCCGATAAAAGTCAAAAAATAGAATGTACTCCAGACAGTGCTACACAAATCGCCACCAAATATAACGACAAAAGCGGTCAAGTTGCAGCTTTGGGAATTCTCGGTGAAGCATATCGCTTAATCGGCAATTATGACCAAGCAATTAAATATTTGCGGGTAGCACAACAACTTTATCCAGCTTATGAATTTTTGGTGTTAAATAGTTTGGGTAATGCTTACAAAAGTCGCGCTCAATTGCGAGAGTTACAAGCAGATTCTGCAAATAAAGCTGGTATTTCTAGTAAAGAAAATGAATTTACTCAAAAGTCTATAGAAGACTATAACCAAGCTTATCAATATTTCCAAAAAAGTGCAAAACTCGCCAGCGACCAAAAACAAACTTTAGCGGAGATGCGAGGATTGTTAAATTTAATTCAGTTGGGTTCCCAGACAAATAAGAATAAAGTTATTAACGATCGAGAGTTTAAGCAAAGTGTTAACGATGCTTTGAAGGTTCTTGAACTCTTACCCGATTCAGTGACAAAAGTCTATGGAGCAATTGATTTAGCATACTTGCAGTCAGATGCTAAAGGAACTTCACCTTTTACTTACTGTCCAAATAAATTTATTTTACCCAATGCAGATGTATTAAGCTTGCTACAAAAGTCAGTATCAGCAAGTCAAAATTTACAAGATAATCGTCTACTTTCTTATTCTAACGGCGCTTTGGGTCATTTCTGGGAGTGTCAACCAAAGCAAGAAATAGAAGCATTACAATATACTCAAACTGCAATAGTAGCAGCAGATAACAAGTTGAGTGCCAAAGATAGCTTGTATTTGTGGGAGTGGCAAGCAGGACGAATTTTAGATAAACAGAATCGAAAAGAAGAAGCGATCGCATCCTATCAACGAGCATTTGATACCCTCGAAGATATCCGCAGCGATATTCTAACCGCCGAACGAGATGTACAGTTTGACTTCCGCGATGTTGTGCGACCATTGTACCGTACCTTGGCACAGTCACGGCTCGATTTGCTAGGAGTTGGTGCTATCGCCGATGAACGACGCGCCAAGGAATTATCAGAAGTAGTTAAAACTATCGATGCTTTGAAACTAGCAGAATTACAGAATTATTTTGGTAATGATTGTATTTTAAGTGCCTTAAATCCCAAACAGGTGGAAGAACTCCTCAAGGATAATAGTGTAGCCTTTAAGAATACTGGATTTTTGAGTTCAATAATTTTAGATGGCAAAACTGGGATGTTATTGCAATTACCCAATCAAGCAACTAAATTTAAGTGGATTGAAGACCCCAATCAACAAGGTAAAATAGTTAGCAGCAACATCCTACAGCAAAAAATTGCCGAGTTTCGCACAGAATTAGTTAAAGGACAAGAAGAATTTAACTACGATACAACAACTGCGGCACAGCTTTATGATTGGATAATTCGCCCCTTTGCTGAGGATATCAAGCCGGAGAAAGTCAAAACCTTGGTATTTATTCAGGATGGATTTTTGCGTAGTGTTCCAATGGCAGCACTTTACGACAGCCAACAACAGAAATATTTAGTCGAAACTTATGCAATTGCCACAACCCCCAGTTTACGACTTACCACACCCAAAGCCCGCAATCGCAGTACACAAAAAGCATTGATTTTGGGTTTAACTGAAAAAGCCACAATTGACGGGAAGACTTTTGATCAACTTCTTGCTGTTCCCAATGAAGTTAGCGCAGTTAAAAGTATATTTCCTAATCATACCGACCTCATTGATGAAAACTTTTCCCCTGAAAATTTTGAGAAAACACTTGACAAAACCACATATCCTATTGTTCACATAGCTAGCCATGCCCAATTTGGGATCATTCCTGAAGACACCTTCATTGTCACAGGCAAAAACCAAAAACTTACCATTAGTCAATTAGAAAACTCACTGCGAAACCTCACCAGCAAATCGGATAGTGTCGAACTACTCACATTGACTGCTTGTGAAACCGCAGTTGGCGACGACCGGGCCACACTAGGATTAGCTGGAGTTGCATTGCAAGTTGGGGTTAAAAGTGCGATCGCCTCTTTGTGGAGTGTCAGTGATCAATCAACATCCGAACTAGTCGAAACATTTTACAGCAACTATCGCAACGCTGGCATGAGTATTGCAGAAGCATTGCAACAAGCTCAAATTAGAATGATTCATGCTAAGAAATTATCATCTGAGGGGATGAATCCCAGCTATGATAATCCTGCATATTGGGCACCAATGATTGCGATCGGTAATTGGCTTTGAAAGCCCAAATCGCCAACTCCTTTGAGGAGAAAGTTGGCGAATAGAGGATGCACTGCAACGATTCTAGGTTGATAGCCGAATACTCAGAAAGTGAAACAAGAAGCGATCGCAAGTATAAGAGAACCACATTTATGAAACCATCTCAAACTCTAATTGATGGCTCTTAAAAAAATCATGAGTGAAATGATCCACCACATTTGTATCAGCTAATTCCAAATTATAAAAATCTACAGCTTCATGGTCAAAATGTGGCCCAGCGTGCCATGTACCCTCATTTAGCTTGATAAAACAATTTCCCGGAATGCGGAAAGCAGCAATCTCTTCTAGTACTGGTTCATTCACATCATTATGAGAAGGACAAACAGCAATTAACCAATCTTTGCCTTCCAAAGAACCCAGACATTGAGTGCATTGTACATGGCGAGTAATTTTGTGAAACTTTCGCCCTCTCTTCTCCAATCGCATGATATAAAATCGTGGAATCCCGTTTTGCAGGTTTAACTGGGCATCTTCAACATCGTAACCTTTGCCATCAAGACTAGCAAAAATTACTTGTCCATAACGCCGAAAGTTTTCAGAACTCACCCATTGCGCTTGCAATTGTTGCACTGTCTTTGATGTGCCCATATCAAATCTTTGATAGAGATTGCTTAGGTTTATTTTCCACCAAAATGACCAAATTTTATTGCTCTAAATTGTGGAAAAATAACCTCAGCTAGCTAAATAACTACGTACTTGTTCCTTTTGTCGTCGGAGAAGACTGAGAGCTTTTTGCTCAATCTGACGTACCCTTTCTCGACTAATACCCATGCGATCGCCAATCTGTGCTAGAGAAAGTTCATAGCCATCAGTCAGACCAAATCGCAGGGTTAATATTTCTCGCTGTTGCGGAGACAACTTTGCCAACAAGTCTTGTAAGTCTTGGTGGAGAGATTCTTCAACAGCATAATCTTCAGGAGAAGGGCCGTCATCCTCTAGGATGTCCTGCAATTCTGTATCTTGTTGTTCACCAACTCGCGCCTCTAGGGAGAAAGGTTGACGAGCCAAGTATAAACACTCTCTAACTTGGCTAGGTGTCAAAGATAATGCATTAGCAATTTCAGCAGTAGTGGGAACGCGACCTAGCTGTTGAGATAATTCTCGCTGTACCCGTTTAATTTTGTTCAGTTTCTCAAAGACATGGATCGGTAAGCGAATTGTCCGTCCTTGTTGAGCGATCGCTCGCGTAATTCCTTGACGAATCCACCAGTAAGCGTAGGTAGAAAACTTATAGCCAAGAGCAGGATCAAATTTATCCACCCCTCGCTCTAAACCCAAAGTACCTTCTTGAATTAGATCCATAAATTCCAGATTGCGGTGCTGGTATTTCTTAGCCACTGCTACCACTAACCGGAGATTAGCCTGAATCATTTTCTGCTTGGCTTGGTGGCCCTGACTTAACTGTAGCTCTAGCACCTCAGTACCTAACTCCACTCGATCTGCCCATTCTTGCAGTGTGGGTTCGTGGTCTAATTTCACAGCTAATTCTTCTTTCGCAGCTAGTAAATTCATCATCAGCTGCACTTGTTGGGCAAAAATAACCTCTTGTTCGCGAGTCAACAAATCTACACGCCCGATCTCTTGCAGATAACTACGCACAATATCATCTGTAGCTCGAGGTTTTTTATCTGCGGCTAAACTTTTTTTCTTCGTTTTTTGAACTTCGGTAGGTGGAGATGTTAAGTTGCTCATGGTTATTTGCTCCTCTGTAACCTCATCAATTTAGTGGTATCAAGTTTAGATATTCAGGCCCACAACCATTTCACACTGCTAATCAATCAATTGGCAATACTGATGAATTCTGGTCTATGATACATTACAAGTCAATTGTTGGAGATAATAAACCAAAAATCAACCCACCCCATAATACTAACATTATCACCAGTCACAAATCAATTACCCTAAAGTATTATCACCATATCCTTTGAAATAATCCCACTATTTTATTCTGAAAAATTGCATATTTTCAAACACAATTATGTCTACTTAAATTATCTAATGGAGTTAACGGAAAAATGAAATATTGACCAAGCAACGATTCCATCTCCACAAGATAAATGACTAACAGTAAATGCCAACACAATTCTGAATTATTAAATCACAAATTTTTTTAAATTTTCATAGTCTGGATATATATCTATGTAATTCCCATTAAATGAAATTAATTAAATATAAAATATCCCTTTTTTACTTCTATTTTTTATTAGATAATAAAACTATCTCAAGCCGAGTACATAGCAGCCGATTTTGAAATATAAACGAATGCACTTCTCCTGTTCAAAAACAGCTTCCTTTAAGAGTCCAGTTCAATACTTATAATTAGGGATTTAGGATGACGAAGACGGAGGTATTTGTGACAATTGTACTTGTGTCATACTGCACGCAGACATCTGCATTGAATGCGGTATCATCAATTTGATTGCTCTTAAAAACATTTTTGGAAGTAAAAGTAGTAACAGTGGTAACACTAGCACCAAGGATAGTACTTGGCAAGACAGTAGCACCTGCGATCGCTACTAAATATCTTATTAAAACGAAAAAATTTATATTTAGAGGTGGGTAGTTAGAGTTACATACATTTTCAAAAACTTGAAAGCTTTGCCTTCAATCTGTTTAAGTGCGTCAGCCTCAGTATGGTCTTTTCCTGGTACTTGCTTGTACCCTTGAGCTACTATCTTTTGGGTATCTACGATTACACAACCTACTGGTGGGTTTGGCAAACATTCCGGCAAAGCTTTTCTGCTTTGAGCTAAAGCAGCCAACATAAATATATCATCCATGTTTGAGCGTAAATTATTTAGATAAATTACACTACCAAAAATTAATTATCTCTGGATAAAAAATTCCTACATCAAAATTTAGTAACTGTCACACTAATACCAGAATCGAGTTTAGGAACCTTAAAATACTCAATTGGTTCAGTAGTTTGAGAACTTTGGGTAGTTGTTGGCTTCTGACATTCCTTAAAAAAAGCATCTGGATTATTGATGAACTCAAGCGGACTCATCTTTTGACATCCTCGCTCCTGCACTAGCGAAACTGATTCAGCAGTTTGTTTGGGATTATTGGTCTGTCCCGTAAAATTACTCCATGTAGTGGTAATCGTCGCGGGTTCTGTCAATAAAACTCCAGCCTGATTGCGATCGTGAAACGACTTCTCTGGAGCATCAGCATCAACTGTTACAATGGGAACATTCTCTTGGTTAGCATAGACACTCGGAGATAGAAAGAGTGGGCTAATTACAACCACTAAGGTGATAAAAGAGGATTTCATAATTCAATCTCTTGATGTCAGTCTAATAATTACAATTCGCTAGACACAAACACCCAAAAATAGCAGTCTAGTTTGAGTACCTAAGATTAACACAGGTATTATGGAGTATGGCTAAACTTCATTAAAAATATAGTGGAGTCTAAGTGTACATAGACTTTTATCCAGAAAGAGATCGTTAAGCAATCTGAATTTGACACTACCCTGTTATCTATTTCTCGTTGTAACTGTACTAATTAATATTTCGTTACCCATATTACTAGCCGTTTATCTCTATGGCGTGTTACCATACAGTTACACTGATAAGACAAAGTCCAAACTCTTAGATAAATCTTGGAAGACGTATTTTGCATCCATAGCAGAATATAACCAAGGTGATTGCAAGTTTACAGTTAAACCTAAAATATTGGGATATAAACCCAAGGATGGGAACTGTGTTGTAATTTTCACACCTCAAGCCAGATCAAAAAATCTTCATCAGTTTGGGCAAATTGAACATAAGTATGAGTTATTACAATTTCAATACCCAACTCACATAACCTTAGTGTTGCCAGTCCTGGATAATTACAAAACTTACTGTTATTCAGAGTAAGAATTAATTATTGCTGAAAGCTTGTAAAAAGCTTACGTAAATATCCCTTTTAACTACGAAAACCTACCTCTGAAGTCTTTACATTGCTTGTAGGCTGGCAAAATTGTATATTCCTTACCCTTGAGGTATTAATTCCTCTCATCTTTTCAAAATTAGCGAATGTGCAAGGAATATACTGGCATATTATATGAATTTTTTGTAAAGTTCTTCAATTAAGTGTTCTTACATAATATGATATTGAATGTTAGATTACTAATCAATAATTACATCAGTATCAAAATAAAAGTGAGTGAACCAAACAAAAGAACACTAGTTAAATAAATTACGAAGAAAATTATAAATTATTCTGTTGTTTCTATCAGGATAGTATAAATCCCTGTAAGTTACAATCGCTACTTGTTAAACTATCTAATATATATGCAGCGAACAGGTTGTGCGTAGTTTAGTGAATATATTCCGTAAAAAAGTATATCCGAAATACTTTGGTTTTAAAACAATTAAACATTAACAAAATCATCAATATGATACAGCTAACATTGGCAACACGAAGTAATCTATAGTACTGTTGCGCTAAAATACTGAGAAAAATCTACTACAAATACAAATAGTCATTATTTTAAAACTTTTTTATTATGACGATGGAATCTTTACCACAGTTTGAAGAAGTAAATATTCAGAAATACTTAGAAGTTATTCAACGGCGTTGGTTACCTCTAGTCGGAATTTTTAGCATAGCTGTTACCTTTGGATGCTTGTATGCCTTTTCACTAAAACCCTCATACAAGGCAGAAGGAAGTTTGATGATTAAAACAAATCGATCTTCCTCACTCACAGGTTTACCGGACGACATAGGACGCTTGGAAGCTTTGAATATAAACGACAATCCCCTGGAAACCCAGGTGAGAGTTATTGGCTCAAATCCAGTTATTGACAGAACAATTAATACCCTCAACCTCAAAGATAATAAAGGCAAAATGCTGTCGATTCGCGACTTAGCGACCCAACTAAAAATAGAAGGAATTAAAGGTACTGATGTTGTACAAATTTCTTATAAAAACAACGATCCTGAACTGGCTGCCAAAATCGTCAATGAAGTTATCAAAAGTTATATCGATTTAAATATCCAGGCTAATCAGGATGAAGCACGGACAGCCAAAGGGGTTCTTGTAACAGAAGTACCCAAAGCTGAGGAAGTCGTCAGGAGAGCTGAATCAAAACTGCGGGTATTTAAAGAACAAAATAAAGTTGTTGTCCTGCAACAAGAAGCAACCGCAGCAGTCGACACAATTTCCAAGCTAGGAAATCAAATTTCTCAAGCTCAAGCTCAACTAGATGATGTCAAAGGTCGTTTACAACAGTTAGGCAGTGAAGCTCAGTTAGATTCACGGCAGGGTGTAATCGCATCTGACTTGAGTCAAGCACCTGGGGTTCAAAAAGTGCTTATCCAACTCCAAGAAACGGAAAGTCAACTAGCAATAGAGCGGACTCGTTTTTCACCTGAACACCCTACAATTACTAGCTTAGAAGAAAAAGTCGTAGCTCTTAAGAACTTGTTGAAAGAGCGGACAGGACAAGTCGCTGGGACAGCACAGATAACAGAGGGAAGTTTACAGCTTGGGCAACTGCGCCAAAGCTTAATTGCAGATATTACTCGCGCTCAAGCAGAACGCGTTGGTCTAGAAAGACAAATTGCCACCCTCTTGCGACAGCAAGATGCTTACATCAAACGAGCAAATAATTTGCCAAGACTAGAACAGACTCAAAGAGAGCTAGAACGGAAACTGCAAGCAGCTCAAACGACTTACGAAACCCTCTTAAAGAAACGCCAAGAAATTGATATTGCACAGAACCAAAAGATTCCTAATGCTCGTGTCATTTCTCTAGCTTTAGTCCCCGATAAAGCAGAAGGGCCTCGCAAAATCCTGTTTATTGTTGGTGGAGGAGCAGTTGGTCTTTTCTTGGGTATCATTGTCGCCTTTAGTTTAGACTTGATAGACCGCTCAGTGAAGACAGTTAAAGAGGCTAAAGAAGTCTTGAAATACACTGTTTTAGGAGTAATTCCTACACAGAGCAAAAATCCTAAAACTCATTCTTCCATAGCAGGAATTGATAGAACTATTCCCAAAATTATTGGCAGAGATATTCCTTATTTTCCTCTTGGTAACGCCTACCAAATACTCCAAGTAAACTTGAAGTTCCTCTGTTCTGATAAACCGCTCAAAAGCGTTGTAATCACCAGTTCTGTTGGTAAAGAAGGAAAGTCTGATGTATCTGCAAATTTAGCTGTGACAATGGCTCAAGCGGGTCGTCGAGTTTTACTCGTGGATGCAGATATGCGTAATCCCATACAGCATCATGTCTGGGGTCTAAACAATACAGTTGGATTAAGTAATGTCATTGTTGGTCAAGTTTCTTTAGATACAGTTGTTCAAGAAGTGATGCCTAACCTAGAAGTTCTTACTTCTGGAGTTTTGCCTCCCAATCCAGTAGCACTGCTAGATTCTCAACGGATGGCAACATTGATAAGTAACTTTAGTAGAGATTATGATTTAGTTATTTTTGATACGCCACCTCTTTCAGGAATAGCAGATGCTGCTGTTTTAAGCACCCTCACTGACGGTATCCTATTAGTCGTCCGCCCTGGAGTAGTTGATTTGAACAGTGCCAATGCAGCTAAAGAATTTTTAAATCAGTCAGGTCAGAAGGTGTTAGGGATAGTCATTAATGGTGTGAATATTAAAAATGAGTCTAATAATTATTTGCCTGAAAGCAAAAAAAGACAAATTAAAGAAGATTTAGTATCTAGCAGTTTAACCAAATTTACCAAAGAGCATTAATCGTATAAATGTCACTGCAAGTATCTTAATTTATTTTTTTTGCATTTGAGAAGCATTTCTATATGGATAAACACAAAATTAAAACATCTTGTTTAATTAATAACTACAATTATGCTGAATTTGTTTCAGACGCAATTGATAGTGCTTTAAATCAAACGGTTAAATTTGATGAGATTATTGTTGTTGATGACGCATCAACAGATAATTCTGCGGAAGTCCTTACTAGATTTACTAAAATAGACAATATTAAATGTATCTTCAAAGAAAAAAATCAAGGACAATTATCATCCTTTAACGAAGGTTTTTTAGCTGCGACTGGAGAGATTATATTTTTTTTAGATGCTGATGATATTTATGAACCTCAATATTTAGAAACTGCCCTAAATTTTTATAAGAGACGTAGTGAATGTGACTTCCTATTTTGTGCATATAAAAAATTTGGGGCAGAAGAAGGAATATTTCAAGCTGATGCAGTTGATTTAGATTTGGGTTATTCAGTAATCCGAACTTTATGCAATGGTGAATGGATTGGCTCCATAACTTCAACATTGTCAATACGTCGAGAAATAATTAGAAAATTTTTACCTATTCCAAAGACAGAAGATTGGCGTGTAAGGGCTGATGACTGCCTGGTATGGGGAGCCTCTTTGGTAGGGGCTAAAAAGTTTTATATGTCTAATCCTTTAGTGATGTATAGAATACATCAGAATAACCAGTATCACAATAAGAAATTTTTAGATATAGACAAAAACTATGAATATAAAAGATTTTGGAACCGCAATTCTTTATTTAATTACATTATTCAAAAAAATCATTTTAGCCTACCATTATTATTGGCTTTCACCTCTCTTTATGAGCTAAAAACAATACCATGTCCGAAACTTAAAGATTTTATTTCATATTTGAAAATAATATTTTTATTTGAGTCTAATATTTATTGGAAAATTAAAGGCATTATTTTATTATTCAACTACTTCTTAAAAATTTTGATGGCTGGGAAATTAAAAAATAGTAGCCAATAATTATGTAAAATACTAATTTAATTCAATCTATTTTGATGAATTTAGCAAGCTAGTAAAAATTTGCATATTGTTATAAAGAGTGTCACATGGTTAAACAAAGTAATGCTAAGTAAATTAAGACTTAAAAACTTATCACAATTAAAATCTCGTTCTAGGTTACGTGCAATTATTGCTAATACAGGTTGGTTGTTTGCTGACCGCATTCTCCGTATGGGTGCAAGTTTGGTGGTAGGAGTATGGGTAGCACGCTATTTAGGGGTACAGCAGTATGGTCTATTTAACTATGTTTTAGCCTTTGTTAGCTTATTTAGTCCGATTTTTACTCTTGGACTAGACGATGTAGTAGTTCGCCATATTGTCCGTCAATCATCAAACAAAGAGGAAATTTTAGGAACCACTTTTTGGCTAAAGTTGCTCGGTGGAATTGCCTCTGTCTTATTGGCGGTTGGCAGTATGTTCTTCTTAGGTGAGCATGAAACACTGAAGATATGGCTAGTTGCAATTTTAGGAATGGCAGGGATTTTTAGGGCGGCTGATACTATTGAATTGTGGTTTCAATCACAGGTGCAGTCAAAATACAGTGTAATCGCTAAAAATATAGCTTTTCTGCTAAATACTCTCATCAAAATAGCACTAATTTTAACAAAAGCACCATTGTTAGCCTTTGCTTGGGTAACATTAGCAGAATTTGCAATGAGTGCAATTGGCTTGTTGATTGTTTACCAGGTCAGAGGAACCTCGGTGTTGTTATGGCGTTGGAACTTTACTGCTGCCAAAACTCTTTTGAAAGAGAGTTTACCTCTAATTTTTTCAGGGTTCGCCATCATGATTTTTATGAGAATCGATCAGGTAATGTTAGGTCAAATGATCGGAGATAAGGAGGTTGGAATTTATTCTGCTGCTGTACGTGTTTCTGAAATTTGGTATTTTATTCCAGGGGCTATTGTTTCTTCTGTTGCTCCTTCAATTTATGCAGCCAAGGAAAAATCAGAAAGTCTTTACTATCAGCAAATAGGGCAATTACTCCGTCTCCTCACATATATATCCTTTGCAATTGCTCTGCCAATGACATTTCTATCTGACAAGATAATTATGGTGATGTTTGGAAGTGGATATGCAGAAGCAGGACCAATACTAGCAGTTCATATTTGGACATCTTTATTTGTATTTATGGGTCTTGCAACATCACCATGGTTTATTGCTGAAAGTTTGAATCATGTTTCTTTAGGTAAAACTTTATTTGGGGCAATATTGAATATTCTTCTTAATTTATTGTTAATTCCTAAATATGCTGGATTTGGTGCTGCGATCGCAACAATAATATCCCAAGCTTCTGCTGCTTTCCTATGCAATGGGTTTGATAAAAGAACAAAAAAAATATTTAAAATTCAGATGCGAGCGCTACTTCCTTTTTATAAATTTTGATTGTTATTTATCTTTAGACTTTAAGTTATCAATTCATATTAGCAAAATTAATCAAATATGCAAACATCAATAACTTTTATTATTTTTAATCGCTCACAAAAAACAGAGAAAGTTTTTGAAGCTATTCGCCAAGCCAAGCCAAAAAAGCTTTTTGTCATTGCAGATGGTCCCCGCAGCAACCGCGAAGGTGAGGTAGAAAAATGTGAAGAAACTAGGGCAATTATTGAGAGAGTTGATTGGGAATGTGAAGTTATTAAGAATTATGCTGATATCAACTTAGGTTGTGCGAAACGAGTATCTAGTGGTTTAGATTGGGTATTTAAGAATGTTGAAGAAACAATTATTTTAGAAGATGATTGTATCCCTCACCCGACTTTTTTCAGATTTAGTGAAGAACTACTGGAAAAATATAGATATGATACTAGAATCGGCACCATATCTGCCCAAAATGTTCAATTTGGACGAAAACGCACAAATTACAGTTACTATTTTTCTCGTTATAACCACTGCTGGGGTTGGGCAAGTTGGAGACGTGCTTGGCAACATTATGATTTGACTATGAAACTCTGGAAAGAGGTGCAAGCAGAAAACCTTTTACATGACATTCTTATAGATACAAAAGCAGTAAATTATTGGCGACGAATATTTCAGTCTATTTATAACAATCCTACAGGTATAACTTGGGATTATCAATGGACATTTGCTTGCTGGATGCAGGGCAGCTTAAGCATTATTCCCAATGTAAATTTAATTTCTAATATTGGTGTTGGTGCAGATGCAACTCATTTCAATTCCAAGCAAAAATTTTCGTTCATTAATATGTCGATGGAAGCAATAGAATTTCCCTTAAAGCATCCACCGTTTATTGTGAGGAATATAGAGGCAGATATTTTTACGCAGAAAACAGTCTATAAAGCAACAGCATTGGATATTTTTAAAGAAGAATTGAAGAAAAAATTAAATTACTCAACAGTTAAAAGATAGTAACCCATCTAGTAAATTAATAGACAGATGAAATGTCAGAAATTAAGGTAAAATTAACAGAAAAAATATTAACTGTCTTACTATTACTCATCACTGTAGGGGCATTGACTATACACCCTGCACAAGAGATTTCTATATCTACCCTTGGAGGTGATAAGCTAGATACTATATTCAATATAGTTTCATATTTTATTTTATTTTATTTCCTACTTTTATACTGGAAAGGTTTTCTTTATGTAACTACTAAAAGTCCATTACAGTTTCTTTTAATAACAATAGTTATATTTTCTCTTTTGTGGTCAGGAGACTTAAGTTCTAGTCTTACTTATATGAGAGGTTTAATCCGACTATATTTTCTGGCAATCTATTTGGCAATGCGTTATTCTCTGGGCGAACAAATGAGACTAATCGCTTGGGCGCTTGGTGTATCTGCATTATTATCTATGATATTTTCTGCATTCATACCAGGTTATATTCATCAATCACCTGAATTAGTAGGTATGTGGAGCGGAATTTATGGTCATAAAAATGAATTAGGATATATGATGGCTTGGAGTACAGGAGTATTTTTGCACCTTGCTCTTAGTAGCCATCAATATCGTTGGTTGATGTGGGGAATATGTGGGATATCTATATGTCTAATTATCCTCTCACGTTCCACAACATCTTTGACGATTATATTAACAATGATATTACTTTTACCTGTCTATAAATCATTTCAAAAAACTAATTATAAATTACAAGTTATTCTAATTACTTCGACTTTAATGTTACTCATTATCGGTTTAATGTTACTTATCAATAATGCCGATATCGTAGTTGGTACTTCTGGCAAAGACCTTACCTTTAATGGACGTTCTGATCTCTGGGAGCTAGTGATGTCCAAGATTTGGGAAAGACCCTGGCTAGGTTATGGATTTTCTGGATTTTGGACTAGTACTGCTGCATCTAATCTGAGAGCTACTTATGATTGGGCAAGTAATGCTCACAATGGTTTTTTAGAACTATTATTAGAATTAGGATTTTTAGGTTTTTTGACTTTTGCAGCAGGCTTTTTCCGGTTCTTTATAATGGCATTAACTAGAATTATCTCTGTTGCTAAAAAGCCGGAAGATTATTGGCCAATGCAGATGCTAATTATCATTGTAATAGTCAATTTTTCAGAAGCAAGATTATTAACTCCCAGTTGGAATTGGTTAATGTATGTAACTACGTCGCTATCTTTGACTCTAGAACATGAACGAAATCAGAAAAATATTTTAGTTAGTAATTACGAAGTTAAAAAAAATGAAAGTTTTACATCTTAGTACTCACGATATTGGTGGAGGTGCTGCAAGGGCTGCCTATCGTTTGCACACAGGTTTGCAAGATATAGGACTACAGTCACAAATGCTAGTTCAGGAAAAATCTAGTAATGATAAAACAGTAATTGCCCCTAAAATTAGACTATTTCAAGGCATCGCCAAAGCTAAATTGACATTTGAAAGCCTACCATTAAAGCTTTATACTCAAAAGAAAAATACTCCATTTTTTATTCAATGGTTGCCAGATAGAATTGTTCCTAAAGTTGCTCAGATTAATCCAGATATAATCAATTTGCATTGGATTAGCGGAGCTTTTATGCAAATAGAAACGTTCTCTAAGCTAAAGCGTCCTCTAGTTTGGACTCTCCATGATATGTGGGGGTTTACTGGAGGGTGCCACGTTATTGGAGAATGCGATCGCTACAAAGTATCGTGTGGAGCTTGTCCCCAACTCAACAGTATTAATGAATGGGATTTATCCCGTTGGGTATGGCAGCGCAAAGTAAAAGCTTGGAAAAATATTAATTTAACTCTGGTTTCCCCAAGTTCTTGGTTAGCAGAGTGCGCTCGTTCTAGTTCTTTGTTCCAGAATTTGCGAATCGAGATGATTCCTCACGGATTGGATATTCAAAAATATCGACCTATTAATCAATATTTTGCACGAGAAACACTGAAGTTACCTCAAGATAAGAAGCTGATTCTCTTTGGAGCCATAGAAGCAACAAGCGATCGAAATAAAGGATTTCATTTGTTGCAGCCAGCTCTACAAGAATTGAGTAAGGCTGGATGGAAGGACAACTTTGAAGTGGTTATTTTTGGGGCATCTCAACCGGAAAATCCACCCGATTTAGGCTTTAAAACATACTATTTAGGACATTTATATGATGATCTATCTTTAGCAACTGTTTACTCGGCAGCTGATGTAATGCTTGTGCCATCTCTGCAAGAATCTTTTGGACAGACAGCTTCTGAATCACTTGCTTGTGGTACTCCAGTTGTTGCATTTAATTCTACTGGTTTAAAAGATATTGTCGATCATCAGCAAAATGGCTATTTAGCGAACCCTTATGAAGTTGACGATTTCGCCAAAGGGATTGCTTGGATACTTGAAAATGGGCAGAGGTTAGAAAAACTGTCATTCTATGCTCGCAAGAAAGCAGAACAAGAATTCACCCTAGAACTTCAAGCACGTCGTTATTCAGCTTTATTTGAGGAAATATTGATGGTAGCCAAGAAATCTCCATTTAGTAACTAATTTAGTAAATAAATACTTCATAATATGTCAATACCTATAGCTTTTATAATTTGTACAGAACCTGGGCGCTTAGAAGCTCAGTCATTAATGCTTGCAGAAAGTATTCGTAAGTTCTGTGGAGAATTGAAAGATACACCTATATATAGTTTTCATCCTAGAGTAGGTGAACCAATATCAAAGCAAACCCAAAAAGCATTTGAAGCGTTGCAGGTAAATCATCAACAAGTCCCTATCAATCAAGAATTCCATGAATATTATTTAGCAAATAAGCCCCTGGCGTGCGCCTATGCAGAACAAAATATTGATGCAGAAATATTAGTTTTTCTAGACAGTGACAAATGCTTTTTTTCTGCACCAAAAGAATTTTTATTACCTGTTAATTGCAACGTTCGTTTACGTCCTGAGTATGGTCAAGGAATTGGTTCTACAGGTTTTCGAGACTCTCAAGAATGGTACTGGCAAAAATTATATGAAGTGCTGGGTGTAAAACGTGAGGTGTTTGTTGAAACACCAATTGGTAAAAAGAAGATTAGAGCTTACTGGAATTCTGGTTTAGTTGTTGTGAGAAGGAGTGCGGGTATATTTACAGCTTGGAAAGAGAATTTTGAAAAAGTCATGCGCCTTGATATCACTCCTCCCCAAGGTATTTATTTTGTTGAGCAGTCTGTTTTGTCTGTAACTTTATGCGCCTTGGAAGAAAACGTCGAGCATCTTCCTGCTAATTATAGTTATCCATTACCTTTACATAACCGTTTATCAACAGAATTACAAATTAAACATTGGAATGATATTATATCAATTCATTATTTCAACTTATTCTTCTATAACGATTGGAATACACAAATCAAAAAACTGAAACAACTTAACATTAATTCCGAAAAATATCTATGGTTGTGTCAAGAGGTTGTCAGACTAAAAATGCCTCGTGTATCAGTTTTACACAGATATATGTTGGTAGTTAGAAGAATGGAACAAAAACTACGAAATTTTAATTTAGATATTAATTTGAGTAGCTGGATAGAAAAAATGGCTAAACTTTAAACGTAATAAAAATAATTACGTATAACTTTATTATTTGTATTGCTCATTTCCATAGAAATTACGTGAGGTAAATAAGATGAAAAAAGCAAATATAGCTGTAGTTATGACCTGTCATAACAGGCGTAATACAACTCTTGTCTGTCTACATACTTTATATGAGCAAAAACATCATTGTGATGTTTATCTAACTGATGATGGTAGCTCTGACGGGACTGCACAAGCTATCAAAGCAGAATATCCAGACGTACACATTCTTCAGGGTAATGGTAATTTATTTTGGGTAGGAGGAATGCATCTTGCCTTTAATGAGGCGATAAAGAATCAATATGATTATTATCTATGGTTGAATGATGACACATTTCTAGAACCCAATGCTGTCAGCAAATTATTACAGATTCATCAAGATTTGACTGCACAAGGTTATCCAGACTCAATTGTAGTTGGTTCAACTAAAGACCCAATGACAGAAAAAGCAACCTATGGAGGAGCAGTAAAATCTAAAAAGTGGTATTCTAACAAATTTGAATTTTTAGAACCAAGTTCGGTTATTCAAAAATGCGATGCTATGTATGGTAATTGTGTACTAATTCATAAAACTGTTGCTGTAAAAGTTGGCAATATTGATACAGCTTTTATTCACAGTTTAGGAGATTTAGATTATGCCCTTAGAGCGCGTAAATTAGGTTGTCAAATATGGGTAGCTCCTGGATATATTGGTACTTGTACTAAAAACTCTATCCGTAACAGTTGGGTAGATACTAATTTAAGTATATTACAGCGTTTACAAAAGGCGTTGCAAATTAAAGGATTTCCATTAAAACCCTGGACTATATTTTGTATCAGACACTCTGGGCCGTTATGGATATTTTATTGGTTTTTACCCTATATAAGAGCAATTATTGGTTACAAAAATTTAGCAATTTCTCCCACATTTTCTGAAGACATTAACCAAAGTAAATCAGAAGTTTGATTCTGCTACTAGGATCATTAACTAATGATATTTGGATAATTCATAGCTATCTAAATAAGTGAAAAAATGTAGTTTCAAAAATCAATTCTTTAAATATTCAAATCATCAATAAATTATGGGCAAACGTTTACTAATTGTCTCAACACTTGATTCTAGTCAACCATTTGGTGCATTTACTAGACCTTTTTATCTAGGACAATATCTAACTAAAGATTTTGATGTTTTTCAGCTAGGATTAGATTGTTCATCTGTTAAGTATGCACCTTCTATTTCGATTGGATCAAGAAGCCTGAAGTCATATATTCAAACTATAGAAAAATGTATCGATGAGTTTTGTCCAGATATCGTTTATGCTCAAGAAACCTTACCTGGATTAGCTGCTTTGATTTCGCTGAGGCTTAGAAAACGCAGAAATTCCTCTCTTGTTTTAGATTTTCATACATTTTCAGCGTATGAATATTGGATGCGCTTGTTTTCAGTTGCCAATCCTTTCAAAGAGTTTGTACAATGTATTAAGACATATATTGCTCAGGGAATTCTGATATTTTCTGGTAGGCCAATTATTGCAGCAGGTGACTCAATTCCTAAACTAATTTCCCAGTGGTATGGTAAAACTCCAGACCAGATTTATAGTATCGGAAATGGAGTTACTGAAGACTTACTAAATGATGAATCATTTTTGAGTAAAGATCCTTATCAAGCATTTAGGCCAGCAAAAATAGTGCTTCTTATTGCACCTAAAACATTTCAGTTTCCAAGTAATGATATGTCTGTGTCAATGACTATTCAGATTGCTAAACATATTGAAAATCATCAGGAGAAAATACATTTTGTTGTTATAGGTAGGGATAACAGCGATATTTCAGAACCAATACCTTCTAATATTTCTTTTTTGGGATTTTTACCTAAAAGAGAGGATTTTGTTAAACATGTTAAATATGCAGATATTGCTTTGCTGCCATTCTCTAAGCAAGCAGTAGCAGGTGGCGCTCGTAATAAAGCGTTAGATTATTTCGCTAGTAGAAAGTTAGTTGTATCAACACCAGAAGGATTGCGAGGTTTAAAAGAATTTCGACACTTAGAACATCTTTTAGTAACAGGATATTCTACTGAAGAAGTCGCTAATACACTGCTGGATGCAGCTTCAAATCTTGATAAATATCAATCAATTGTAGATACAGCATATACCTTAATTACAGAGAAATATTCTTGGAATGCAAGAGCGCAGAATATTGCACAAATTCTCATGGAAGTAAGTCGTTCTTAGTTAAATTTATTTATTTCAAAGAATATATCTATCCGTCTAAAAAAAACTAAATTTAATTTTTTTAGTATTGAAGATTTGAAATATTTAAATATTGCTAGTAATTAATTTTTAAATAATCGCCTTGCTTCTGGAATCAACTCTCATAATTCTAAAAATAAAAATCCTTTAAGTCATGAAAAATCGATTTTCTTATAAATTTCTTGGTGTTAAACTTGATGCACTCTCTATCCCAGAGTTAAATTTATTAATTGAAGAATCTATTGAGAAAAACGAAAAATGGATTATTGCTAATCACAACTTGCATAGTCTTTATCTCTTTCATAACGATCCAAAAATGCAAGCGTTTTATGCTAAGGCCGAATATATCCATATTGATGGTATGCCTCTATTGTTTATTGGAAAGTTGTTAGGTTTTCCAATGAAACGAGAACAAAGAGTAACCTATGCCGACTGGGTATGGCCTCTGATGGTAGAAGCTGCCAATAAAGACTGGCGTGTATTCTATTTAGGTTCAAAGCCAGGAGTGGCGGAACAAGGAGCAAGTATTTTGCGCGAGAAATTTCCTGGTTTACAGATTGCTTGCGCTCATGGTTATATTGATATGGATAAAGATAGTAAAGAAAATCTCGCGACTCTGGCTGCAATTAATGCTTATAAACCTCATGTATTAATGGTGGGGATGGGTATGCCACGCCAAGAGCATTGGATTTTGGAAAATCTGGAATATATTCATGCCAACACTATTTTGACTAGTGGAGCCTGTATGGACTATGTAGCAGGAGCAGTACCTACTCCTCCTCGCTGGATGGGAAGGGTTGGCTTGGAATGGTTGTATCGTTTGTTATCTGAACCGAAAAGACTTTGGAGACGCTACTTGCTTGAGCCTTGGTTTGTAGCTACATTATTTTTACGAGAAATTTGGAGTATGCCAAGCCAACAAAAAAAAAATAGAATGCTGCTATTTCTCACTACAAGATTCCACAAGTTTGTAGCATAATTGAGTTTCGTCAAGCCTCACCAGTACGTCACTCAACTTGTCACGAATTTATGTAATACTGTATTAAAGTTTAATCACTAATTACTTCAGACATTTTATCTTTCATCATCGTCAATAAGGAAGAATATCCTCACATCCTTATTTAAAAATGGCATTTAATAGCGCTATTTATGTCTTAATGAAGTATTAATTTGCTTGCTGAAAAGCCTGGGCAATAGCGTTGTGAGCAAGTTTAGGTTGCAGGTTTTCATCGAAGGGAAGTGGACGCAGAAATTTCCAGAGACTTGGATTGTTTCTAAAGGTTTTTCCTGGCATCCAGTCGGGATGACGTATCCAGGTATGACGGTCGGTAATTCCCCATGTAATTACAGTATCAACTCCAGCCGCAAAGCAGAGGTCAAGATATCGCTTGTAACTGTCGGCTACCATCTGATCTAGCTTTTTGATACTATCGGGCAGTGGGGCATCAATAATAATATCTAATTCTGTGATTATTGGTTTAACTTGAAGATCATTAAGCCGTTTTAATACAGAATTAAATCCTTTTTGATCAAAACCATAAGCAGTAGAAAACCATAGATGTGATTGGATACCTGCACCATCAATTTTAACGCCACTATTCTTGAGATATTCGACCATTTTTAAGAAACGATCCGATTTCCATGTAGCGCCTTCGATGCCGAAATCGTTTAGGTAAAATTTCTTGGTGTTATCAACTGAAGCCGCAATTAAAAACAAATCTCGAATCAATTCTCGTTTTACCCCTTTACGCAAACCGTAGGTAGGATTATCAGTTTCATTTTCACTATCAGCGATAATTTCATTGGCAATATCCCAAGACTTTAAAACAGGGCTATTGCGATAATGTCCCATAACTCCTTTAACATGGCGTTCGAGCATTTTAAGAGTGGGGGGATAAGGTAGCCAGTCTGGTTTTCCCATGTGCCAGAAAAGGGTATGCCCATGCAATTGTATATTATGCTTTTGGCAGAAACCAGCGATCGCATCTGCTGACTCAAAAGTAAATTTTCCTGGCTGTGGTTCAGTGGCGTTCCATTTTAATTCACCATTTGGTGTCACTATCGAACATTCACGAGCAATTAGGTCAGCGTAGCCCTTCTCTTGTAGCAAAAATTCACTAGAAACTGCTGCGCCATAACGCTTTCCTTTGGCAGCTGCTAATTGTCGAAGAGGAGAATTAACATTTGCGCTTGCACTTAGATAATTTGCCGTAGCAGCATTTGTAGTACCATCTTCCTTCTGCCTATCCTTTTGTAAAAAACCCATAGTCAATAAGGCAGAAAGGGTTGTGTATCCTGCTCTTTTTAAAAATTTTCTGCGATAAGGCATAAACGATATTTAATAAAAAGCACAATTATTATATTACAGAATAATTTTTTATACTTTTTAAAGTATTGGTACTACATATCCAAACTGCGATCGCTCTATTTAATACTGAAAATAACCAAAACTTCAACATCCGTATTGGCATCCATAGTGGTTCCATAGTGGCGGGAGTAATTAACCTCAACAAATTTACTTGCGATCTCTGGGAAAACACGGTAAACATCGCTAGCTGTATGGAATCTCAAGGTATTGTTGGTAAAATACAGGTTACAAAAAATACTTAAAACTCTTTGTGTAATAAATTTTTATTTCAAAAGCGGGGCGAAATCGAAGTTAAAGGCAAAGGGAAAATGACAACTTATTTTTTGGTTGGGCAAAAGGGATGAGGGGCATAGGCATGGGGCATAGAGAAGAGACAAGGGAGACAAAGGAGAGAGGGGAGACAAGGAAGAGACTTGTTCAATAATTTCTCTTTGTCCTCCTTGTCCCCCTTGTCCCCCTAATCCTTTCCTGCTCACTGTTCCTCTGCCTCTTCTCCTCTGCCTCCTCTGCTCCCTACGTATTCGGAATCAGCCGCCCACAGGGATAAGTCGCTGTTTGCTTTTGGGCACTTTCTGCCACTGCTGCGGGAACCTGATCCGATGGTTGGGTTTTGGCTGCTAGATAGTCTTTTTCCAGTTTATCCAAAATGGCTTCTCGCTTGTCGTAAACACGCTTCAGGGGACGAGGCTGGCACTTATTCAAGACATATGCTGTTACCAGTGGTAGAGCGATTGTACTATCGGTATAACAAACAATTGTGTTAGGTAACTCTTCCGGGTCAATTTTACCCCAGCTAACGGCTTCTGATGGGGTTGCTCCAGACAAACCGCCTGTGTCTGGACGTGCATCGGTAAACTGCACAAAGTAATCATGTCCTCGTTCTTCTAGTCCTAATACCTCATGAAGTTGTGGTTGAGTTTGTAGTAAAAAGTTCTTAGGACTACCACCACCGAGAATTACAGCCGCACTTTTGCCACCTGACTCACGGGCATTATATGCGATCGCAGCCGTTTCATTTACGTCAATTGATGGATCTAACACCAACTGCGAACCTTCCAAAGCCAAAGCTGCCACGTTCATCCCAATAGAGCTATCTCCTGGAGAAGACGTATATATAGGCACGCCATACTCATAAGCTGTAGCAAGCAAGCAGGAATGCTGCACACCCAGTTGCTTTTCTACTTCCCGAACATACTTACCTAGTAAATGGTGAAACTCAGCAGTTCCCATCCGCTTCTGAAACGCTTCCCCTTGCAAAATCTTGCGGATGAAGGCATCAGTTTCTAGTAGCACATCGTAACCAAAGATAATGTCATAAATGCGAATAGTCCCTTCCTGACGCAGTTTCACATCATCCAAAAAGGGATTACCAGCAAAGAGTTCAAAACCCAAACCGTAGTGCATATCATGGTAAAGATTTGCACCAGTGCTAATCATCCAGTCAATAAAGCCATTACGAATTAAGGGTGCAAGCGCTGAAACCCCAAATCCTGCTGGTGTCATCGCACCGGAAAGGCTAACTCCCACCGTGACACCTTCGGTTAGCACATCACGACTCATAAGTTGGCAGATTTCCCGCAACCGCGCTGAGTTGTAAGCAGTGAAGTATTGATCGATCAAATCCACTACATTGATATCATTTGATATTGGTGTAGGTGCAATTTTTTGACCCAGCTGTTTAGACATTTTGGCACTCCCGAACAGTAAACACGCCGAATCTAATGTTATCTAGCTTTCAACCAAAGTGGCAGAAATTTAACTAGTACAGCAGCAGGTAAATCTACCCACGACACGGATAATTAGTCATTTCCCCCTGCTCTCTTCCCCCTTCCCCCTGTCCCCTGCCTCTTCATTGAGTTTCCGAAAATATTAAATTTAATGGAAGATTTAATAAATCGAGAGAGGTGTACGCTACCTAGATGTGAATGCGTCAATAGAGGACTCAACCAATGGGATATGTAATTGCTACTGCAAACATGAAAGGTGGCGTTGGTAAAACCACCCTCACCGTCAACTTAGCTACCTGTTTAGCTAAAAATCATGGCAAGCGGGTGCTTGTCCTTGATTTAGATAGTCAAATTAGCGCCACACTCAGTTTGATGTCGCCTTTAGATTTTGCCAAGCGTCGTAAACAAAGCAAGACATTTAGGTATCTAATCGACGAAGTTATAAATCCAGACCCACAAGCAAAACTTACAATTCAAGATATCATTCAATCCCAGGTTTGTAATCTTCCCGGACTGGATTTATTACCAGGAGATATCGACTTATATGATGAATTTGTTGTATCAGAAATGCTACATCAACAAGCAACTGCATTAGGAGAACAGGACTTTGAAACTATTTGGAATCGCTTTGAAAGAGTCTTGATTAATAACATTTTAAAACCAGTCCGTCAAGAATATGATTTTATTCTTCTCGATTGTGCCCCTGGATATAATTTATTGACTCGTAGCGCTTTAGCTGCCAGCGATTTCTACATACTTCCGGCAAAACCAGAACCCTTATCTGTGGTGGGTATTCAACTACTAGAAAGACGCATCGCCCAATTGAAAGATAGTCATGGACATGAAACCAAAATAGATATAAAAATGCTGGGAATTGTATTCAGTATGTCTACTGCTAACCTTCTCACTGGCAGATACTATAAACAAGTGATGCACCGCGTTGTCGAAGATTTCGGAGTAGAGAAAATTTGTAAAGTACAAATACCAGTTGATGTCAATGTTGCTAAGGCTGTTGATAGTTTTATGCCAGCTGTTTTAAATGCTCCCCAATCAGCTGGTTCAAAAGCGTTTTTTCAGTTAACTCAGGAGTTGTTGCAAAAGCTATAAAGACCTAATCAGTAAGCTAATGAGGGTAATATAGCAGTCCTAAATCATTCATTAAACATTAGATCCCCGACTTCATAAAAGTTGCCGGGGATCTGGACAGCACGAATTTTCATAAATTAGATAGTATTGCTATAAGTAAGTTATCTTTTCTATAAGTTCAGCACTTATACGGAAGCTATATACAGCGAGATTCGGCTATTGAGTGAAAAGGTCAGTAAATCTTACTAATAAACAATGCTTACTCAAAATTCTATACCGACAGAGAAAAATCAGAACTTGGTAATACGTTTACCACGGACTCTGAGTTATCTCGAAACCTGGGGCTTTGGCTTAACGGGTCATGTGGGATGGATTGGTACTGCCCCTATTATTCATGCGGCGTTAGGGCCTAAAGCGATTTTAGTTTGGTTTGTTGGCACGATTATTTCCTTTTTACTGAACTTGCAGGTGCAAAGTCTAGGTAGACATTGGCCAGATGTCGCTGGAGGAACACCGAATTATACCACAAGGCTATTAAAAAATTTTCCTGGCTTAGGTCGTTACGTAGCATTAGGATACTTTTTTAGCTGGGCAGCAGCACCGGCACTGTATGCGATTATTCTCACAGACTTAATTAAAGTCAATTTTGGAACATTAGGTATTTCTTGTCCAGAAACTTTATTAAAAGTTTTATTTACAGCGATTCCTTTTATTTTAGCGTTCAGTGGCACTCGTGCTTTAGCGCTCTTGCATTTATTTTTTGTATTCCCAGCAATTTTATTACTGCTTTTGTTTTCTATTGAAGGCGTTTTATGGTTAGTCTTCTCAACTGCTAGTTTTAAATTTATCTCAACTAGCACACATAGTCTGAGCTTTGAAGAATGGGCTAAGTGGTTTTTTCTGGCTAGCTATTCAATTTATGCTTGTGAAACCACTTCTTCTTTTGTAGCTGATAGCCACCATCCGTATAAAACTTTAAGCTTCTTAACCGTAGCTGCTTGGCTAATTCCTCCAGTCTTTTTAGGTGGTTCTTGGGTATTAATGTGTTCGGGTCAAAATTCTACAATAGGTGATGATGCGTTCTTAAATCTGGTAGCAGCTTCTAAGCCTTTTTGGGGTGAATCTGCCTCTTTTCTAGCAACACTTTTGATTACTGTATCTTGCCTTCTAAGTTCTGCTACGGCAGTTTCTAATTCTCCTCGGATATTATACCAACTTGCCTTGGACAGACAGATTTCTCCCATATTTGCATTAGTTTCCCGTCAAGGTGTCCTTGGTCCTGCTATCTTCCTGACCTTTCTAATCAGTTTGCTGTGTCTAAATTTGGGAAATGTATCTCAACTTGTCACAGTGGCAGGCACCTGTTATTTAATGTCCATTATGGGATTACATCTGGGATTATGGCTGTGTCGAGGAAAACCCCAGGTGTTATGGCCTTGGTGGTCACTTGGTTTTTTCTGTTTAGAAGCGGTAGTTCTAATAGTCGGAGGTTTAGCTTGGAATTGGAGAGATTTTTCAGTGGGATTATTATTACCCATTGTTTTGATGATTGGAGATGTTGGGCTACGTCGCTTAAGATTTGCACCATTACAGTTGGAATGGTGGACACAGCGTTACTACACTCGGTCTAGCACAAACAATTCAGACTTTCTGATACTACAGGTGATTGTCCTAGTATCATTAATTTGTATTACTGCTACAAGCAGTTGGATTATCCGCGATTTATTAGGTAAGGTTTCTGATAATCCTCAAAATTCTTTACTAGCTATTCTGTTAGTAACGCTTTCTTTGATTGGCGTAGCGATCGCTTGCTGGACAACTCTACCACAAATCGTTGCTATTGATGAAGCACGCAAACAAGCAAAAAGCCTATTTATCACTACTCTCGATACTGTTCCAGATACTGTTTTAGTCTTAGATGAAAACGGTAAAATTTGTCAGACCAATGCTGCGGCTGAAGAATTATTTCAAACACACTCTCAGGAGTTACTTGGGCAAAACTTGAATCAACTCTTAGTATGTTATCACGGCAAACCAAAGCAATGGTCTATCAGGACTGAGCAAACTTTAAAAATAAACCAAGGTCTAAGAATTGTTGAATCGACTATTTCACAGCCATTTAATTCTCAGCTACGGGAATATGTTGTTATTATCCGTGACATCACTAAGCGGAAGTTAGTAGAGGAAGAATTAATCCAATATCGTTATCAGCTTGAGCAACTAGTTCTAGAACGCACTGTTGAACTTATCAGAGTAAATCAACAACTAGAACAAGACATTATCAAGCGTCAACAAGCACAAGAGCAATTACTTCACAATAGTCTTCATGACGGGCTAACCGGCTTACCTAATCAACGATTATTTATGGAGCGAGTGCAGCAAGCAATAGAACGTACCAAACAGCAAAATAATTATTTATTTGCCGTACTCTTCTTAGACTTAGACCGCTTTAAAGTTGTTAACGACAGTCTGGGACATCTACTAGGAAATCAACTTTTGATTGCAATTTCCCATCGATTAAAGTCAGTTTTGCGAGGCGGAGACATTGTTGCTCGTTTTGGTGGAGACGAGTTCACCATCTTAATTGAGGAAATTGAGGATATTGACATCGCTATACAAGTAGCCGAGCGAATTAAAAAGGTGCTAGCTTTGCCATTTCAATTAAATGAGCATAAGGTATTTACTAATGCTAGTATTGGCATTGCTTTAAGTAAACCAGATTATAAACAATCAGCGCATATTCTCCGCGATGCTGATGTTGCAATGTACCGCGCCAAATCACTTGGTAAAGCACGCTATGAGGTCTTTGATCAAAAGATGTACGAGGGTGCATCTTTGCTATTAGAGTTAGAAACTGCTCTGCGAAATGCACTGCTCAAACAAGAAGAATTTCGCCTTAATTACCAGCCAATTATTTCACTGATAACTGGCAAAATTATTGGATTTGAGGCCCTGATACGTTGGTATCATCCAGAACGAGGTCTTATTTCTCCTCAAGATTTTATTCCCCTAGCGGAGGAAACTGGAATGATTGTTAGTATTGGGCAATGGGTGCTTTCTGAAGCTTGTCAGCAAATGCACAGATGGCATCAACAATTTCCTAGCTCACTATCTCTGACAATTAGCGTTAATTTTTCTGGGAAACAAATCACACAACCCGATGTGTTTAAACAAGTTAAACATATTTTACAGGAAACTGGACTAGAGCCATGTAGTTTGAAGTTGGAGATTACTGAAACCCTGTTGATGGATAATTTTGAATTAGCTACCACCGTACTTTCTCAATTAACAGAGCTAAATGTCGAGATGCACATGGATGATTTTGGAACTGGTTATTCATCCTTGAGTTATCTACACCGCCTACCTATCAAAACTCTGAAGATTGACCGCTCTTTCGTCACTAATATAGGTAGGCGAGGAGAAAATTTAGAAATTGTAAGAGCGATTGTGACATTAGCTCATAATCTCAATATGTCTGTTACAGCAGAAGGCATAGAAACTGTAGAACAATTAGCACAATTGAAGGCGTTACAATGTGATTATGGACAAGGGTATTTTTTCTTACCACCGATGGAAAGTGCAGAAGTAGAAATGCTACTTGGTGATAACTTGTGTTACAAAAACTTTTTAAAGAGATAAGTTGTTTGGTATCGAATTCTGTTTGGAGAAACACCTTGTAAAATTGAGAAAGCAATTATACTTGAGGATATAGATTAGTGTTGTAGTACTGACTGTAGTTGAAAATTTTCTGCGTTATTAACTAACCCTTCTTCTAACAATAGTTCATTAATAAAAATATCGATTTTCTCCCGACCAATATTTTGCATTACTATCATGTGTGCCGAGTTTTCAAAAACTGCTAATTGCCACTTTTTAATTAATTTTTGAGAAGGTTTTTGAAAAACTACTGTGTTGGAAAAATTATTTAACATACATGGATATTCTCTGATTTGAAGTTGTTGGAAAAGATATTGAGCATTATGAATACAGGTCTTAGCCTCTTTAGCTAATCCATCATAACCTCTTGTTTGCACTGCATACCAGAGAATTAGGGGGGTATGACCATTTCTAGATCCCAGAATAGTTGTATCTTTTGAACCAATATATTCAATTTCTGTTTCAACTTTTTCTACCCATTTTTTCTTAGTTAAAACTACACCACAAGGTAAGGGAGAACCAATGAATTTAGCAGAAATAGCTACACTATCTATGGATTTTTGAAAGTTCACTTGCGGAGCGCCATCTAAAAACGGTAATATTAGCCCTGAAAGTGCAGCATCACAATGAATGTAGTAATCTTTAATCTGATTGCGCTCTAAAATTTCTAGAACTTTGTCTAAGTTATCAATTGCACCTTTGACAGTAGTCCCAATATTTAAATTTATGATGGCTGGATAACTACAATTTTCGCTAACTAGTTGTTCAAAATGGTCGTAATTAATTTCTCCATTAATTTGCGAATTCACAACATTATGTTGAATGCGGAATAATTTCGCGGCTTTGGGAATTGAGTAATGAGAGTCTTGTGATGAGTAAAGAATCCCATTAGGGTAGATTTCTCTTGCTAAGAACATTCCATATAAATTACCTTCAGTTCCACCAGCAGTAACATAACCCCAAAACTGGCTCTCTGGAATCTTATAGAGGTGAGCAAAAAAAGATAATACTTCTTGCTCAAACTTACGGGAATGAAGACCAAAATCTGGTTCAATATATGGATCTCCAGCATTATTTAACAGATGATTGAAAAATTTGCCGATCGCACTGTAATCACAACTTAAATTATAGGGATAGCCTGCATGAAACTGCGATCGCTGTTCTATTTGCAGCAAAAAATCTGCCAACTCTTTAGCAACTTTACTTGACATATCTTTGTATCTCTTGAATTTTGATTAAGTTAATGGATGTTTTAATCGGAACTTTACGTATTAATCCATACCTTTATGTTTTCTTTACAATACTGTAACTCTGCTCTATACATGAAAAGGATATGGTGAAAGTACTTAGTATGCTTCAGTAAAAATACCTGAGTTTTCGCTTACAAGTATATTACCCCTATAAATTACTTGCTTTACAAAATAGCTATAATGTGTATTACGCAAAATATCTTTTTCAGGCAGTGACTACAAACTGATTTAGCGTGAATTATACGGATTCGGTAGCAATACTTTTCGGTTAAGGGGCAATACGCTTGGGTTTTCGAGACGCGATAAATCGCCGTCTCTACAAGTCTTTTGGTCTTTTCTGAACTGTATTGGGTTAAGGGGGAAAGGGGAGAGGTAAAGGGTTTGAATTCACCTTTACCCCTTGTTTTCCCAGACCGAAAGAAAGTTGTTTAATGGTCGTGTCTGTCTCATTACCTGGATGAAAAGACCTCTCGCTGGTTTTAGTACAGAAAATTTTCCCTCTCCGAGTTAGAGCTACGGTGTACACACAAGTATAGTCTGCAAAGGTTTCAACCCTTTTAGCCCCGTAAATACCCAAATTTTGGGCAACTAGAAACTCCATTTATCCCGCTAATTTTAAGGTTAGGGCAACGAAAGCAAGTTTTAGGTGGGATTTCAAGACTTGTGTGTACACCGTAGCCGAGTTAGAGAGGGAAAGGCTTGAACTTTATTTCAAGGCAGAGAGAGGTTTGTTGAACTCAGGTATATTTACTAAAACTCTCCGGCTAAGGCTGCAACGCATCGTTCGCAAATTAAGGGGTGTTCTTCTGATTCTCCCACATGAGTAGAGTAGTTCCAACAGCGATCGCATTTTTGCCCTTCTGCGTTCACTACACCAACTCCCCAGTTTTCTGTCTGCGCCGTATATTTTAATCCTTGCAACCCTTGAGCAGAATCTAATAATTCCACTTGGGAAGTCAGCAATAGATACCGCAGTTCGTCAATCCCGTTACTTTTAACAGTGTTAAAGGCTTTGATAGCATCACCTAATTGTTTGTGAGGTATATAAATCAAAGCTTTCGCCTCCAGGGAAGAACCAATGAGTTTTTCTATCCTGGCTTGTTCTAATACCTTATTAACATCGGTGCGGAGTTGTCGCAGTGTTTCCCAAAATTCTGCCAATTCTGGATTACGCCATTTTTCCTCAATCTGCACCCAACCGGCTTCAAACACCGATTTGTAAGGTGTTTTATAAGGGAGATATTGCCAGATGTCTTCGGCAGTATGACATAGTACTGGTGCGATCGCTCGTGCTAAATTATCTAAAGCTATTTTCAGCACCGTTTGACAACTGCGACGGCGGAATGCATCTTTTGCACTGATGTACAGCCTATCTTTGGCAACATCTAAATAAAAGTTGGATAAATCCACCACGCAGAAATTCTGCACAGTTTGGAAAAAGCGGAAGAATTGGAAACTCTCAAAGGCTTCCGTTACTTCCTCAAATACCTCAGTGATGCGGTGCAGCATATAACGGTCAAGTTCTGGCAATTCCTCGAAGGGAACTGTATCTTTTTCCGGGTCAAAATCATCCAAGCTACCCAGCAAAAACCGCGCTGTATTGCGAATTTTGCCTCTGACATCATTCATCTGCTTGATGATGTTTTTACCAATGCGGACATCGCCAGAATAGTCTACCGATGATACCCACAATCTCAAGACATCTGCACCGTAAGCCGGTTCTACTTTTTGATTTTTCCCACCTTCAATGATTGTATTTGGGTCAACCACATTTCCTTCTGACTTACTCATTTTCCGGCCCTGTTCGTCCAAAGCGAAGCCGTGAGTTAGCACAGTTTTGTAAGGTGCAACGTCATTTACCGCTACACTGGTGAGCAAGCTTGACTGAAACCAACCGCGATGCTGGTCGGAACCTTCCAAATATATATCAGCAGGGTAGCGTAACTCTGGACGTTGTTGGACGACAGCTGCCCAAGATGAGCCAGAATCAAACCATACATCCATTGTGTCTGTACCTCTGCGGTAAGACTTACCATTATTACGATAGGATTCTGGTAATAATTCCTCAACGGATAATTCCCACCAAGCATCAGAACCTTTTTCAGCAATGATTCCTTGAGCGTGGTTGATAATTTCCTCATTCAGCAGTACTTCCCCGGTGGCTTCATCGTAGAAAACGGGAATGGGTACACCCCAAGCGCGTTGACGAGAAATACACCAATCGGAACGTTCCGCTACCATTGGCGTAATGCGATTTTCACCTTGGGCTGGAATCCATTTTACCGTTGCGATCGCTTTTAGTGCTTCTTCTCTAAATCCTTCCACGGAAGCAAACCATTGTTCAGTTGCGCGGAAAATCGTTGGTTTCTTTGTCCGCCAATCATAAGGATATTTGTGGGGATATGCTTCTTCCTTCAGCAAAGAACCAGCCGCAGCCAGTGCATCAATCACCGCCTGATTACCATCACCCAGCACATTTAACCCCGCAAATTCTCCCGCTTCTTCGGTAAAATTGCCGTTGTCATCCACTGGTGCAAGGATAGGTAAACCGTAGCGCTGACCAACAATGTAGTCTTCTTGACCATGACCGGGTGCAGTATGTACCAGCCCAGTACCCGACTCAGTAGTGATATAATCACCGCCGACAACAATTGGACTTTCACGGTCAAATAGAGGATGACGATAAGTAGTATGTTCTAAGTCATTCCCCTTAAAGGTGGCTTTGATAGTTAACTCAAGTCCCAACGTTGAAGATAAACGTTCGACTAAATCAGCAGCAACAATGAGGTATTTAAAATTACTCTGCGCCTCTGGATGGGATTCCACCACTGCATAGTTCAAATCTGCATTCACCGCCACCGCCAAATTTCCCGGAATTGTCCAAGGTGTAGTTGTCCAAACAGCCACACCCAAATCTGACTGATATTCTGCCAATAGTGGTTTTACAGCTTCGGACAAACTTGTGATTGCAAAAGCTGCATAGATACTACGAGAAACGTGACCTTCAGGATATTCCAACTCAGCTTCAGCCAAAGCGGTTTTAGAACTCGGACTCCAGTGAACAGGCTTCAAACCGCGATAGATGTAGCCTTTCAAGAACATTTGACCAAACACGCCAATTTGAGCCGCTTCATAAGCCGGCTTGAGAGTTAGGTAAGGGTTGTCCCAATCACCCCAAATACCGTAGCGTTTAAAATTTTGGCGCTGATTATCTACCGTAGCTAGGGCAAATTCTTTCGCTTTTTGCCGCAGTTGTAAAGGCGTTAAATTTTGCCGTTCTGCTGACTTCATGTTCTGCAAAACTTTCAACTCAATTGGCAAACCGTGACAATCCCAACCAGGAACGTAGCGAACTTTACGCCCTTGTAGTAGTTGGTAGCGATTAATAATATCTTTGAGAATTTTATTTAAGGCATGACCAATATGGAGTGAGCCATTAGCGTAGGGAGGCCCATCGTGCAGTATAAATAGTTCGCCGGGATTATTTTCAAAAAGGCGATCGTAAATTTTATTTTCTTCCCAAAATTTTTGGATTTCAGGCTCACGCTTGATGGCGTTTGCCCGCATATCAAAGCTAGTCTTGGGTAGGTTTACAGTATCTTTGTAACTTCCTGATTCGGTCACAGTCTCATGCCTAGAATTAGGTGTGTAGGTTTTATCAATTATAGAAGATAGCCTGAAAACCAAAATTCGCTTTTTGAGAGCGAGTTTGATAAACCTCTCCCTACCTTGAATTTTCGTTAATAAAGTTGCAAATAAAAAATAGGATTCCACAAGGGCGTAGGCGTAGCCCATCGTAGATATCGCCATTATAAAATTCAGATGGATTAAACGTAGGTTGGGTTGAGGTAAGGAAACCCAACTTACATTTAATGCACAAATTGAGCCTTGACACAGCACTAAATTTATGCAGTCAGTGGATTATTGCAGCAAAGGAGTTGTACCATTACCGTTAATTGACGCATTCGCAATTGCAGCTTGAGTAGGTTGACTGGCAAGAACCGCTACAATTGGAGCAGCTTTTGAACTAGATTTTTTATTTCTTTTTCCATTAGAACCGCCAGCTTTGGAATACTGTATACTGTTTCTGCCGTAGATAGTTGCAACTCCACTTAACATTCGTTCAGACATTTCGGAGAGGGCTTTATCCATCTGGGTTATTGTCTTACGCGATTCTTCAAGATTGGATACAAGCGTGTTATGAGCTTCTAGCGTCGAACGGGTAGTGTTGATAAGGTAGTTGTAGGCTTCAATGGTTAATCCATGTCCTAAATCCAGGTTTTCATCAACAGATTTAAGCAAGGCGAGACGAAGTTGGGCTTTGTCAACAGCAGCAGAACCACGAGTTCTTAAAGACATGAGATATCCTTTTTTTTAAGAATTCCTTTTTCAACATAGTAGAGTATTCTTTTGACTGAGATGGGTAGTTTTGTGGATTTATTTCGTTGAACTTTTAATGAAATAATTACGAGTTTGTCTGTATTTTTACTTGTTTTTTATATCGATTTGTTGTTTGAGAATAAGTGCAATCAGCAAATGCGATCGCTAAATCAACAAATGCGATCGCTAAATCAACAAATGCGATCGCTAAATCAACAAATGCGAACGCCGAATCAGCAAATGCGAACGCCGAATCAGCAAATGCGAACTCCGAATCAACAAATGCGATCGCTAAATCAGCAAATGCGAACGCCATATCAACAAATGCGAACGCCGAATCAGCAAATGCGATCGCCGAATCAACAAATGCGAACTCCGAATCAACAAATGCGATCTCCGAATCAGCAAATGCGATCGCCACAATAACATTATGCGATCGCCACAATAACATTATAGGAAACTAGAACATCTAATTCCCTCCCCTTTATAAGCTATGGTGTATACACAAGTCGAATTACCCCCCTTAATCCCCCCTTGTAAAGGGGGGAAACAAGAGAATCTATCTAGTTCCCTCCCCTTTATAAGGGGAGGGTTAGGGTGGGGTAAATTTCCTCAACTTACAAATAACTTCCCTAATTTTATCCATCACACCATCAATATCTTGATAAACTTCTTGATTCGTAAATCTCAAAAATCTCGTACCTTTTGATTCCAAAAATGCTTGGCGATCGCGGTCATATTCTGGAACTCCATCTTGATAGTGACTATCACCATCAATTTCTATGGCAAGTCTCAATTCCGAAGAATAAAAATCCACTACAAATCTGTCAATACTGTATTGTCTGCGAAATTTACAGCTTTCAATTTGTTGATTTCTAAGTTTTGCCCAAACTATTTTTTCAGATGGGGGCATATTGTTTCTGAGAGTTTGCCGTTTTTGCTTTTCTGAGGTTAGGTTATACAGCTTTGTCATCAGCGTTTTCATATTCCTGGACTCTGCTTATTATTCCCAGGATTACCCCCCTTAATCCCCCCTTGGAAAGGGGGGAAATAAGAAATCTTGTTCCCTCCCCTTGTAAAGGGGAGGGTTAGGGTGAGGTAATTCAATAACTTGCGCGTACACCGTAGCCTTTTTAAAGAGGATCTAAAACTTTTTACCCCTAATTTTTCCGAAATTGAGCATAATATTGTTGAAGCTTCATCAAGATGCGTCTAACTCACACCTGCTCATGAACGAACAGCGTTTACAAGCTTATAATCAGCTAATTCAAACCCTGCTAAATTGCCCTAGCGGGGAAGAACCAGAGATATTAGCAGCGAATACAGAATTACTAGATGCTAACTTTGTGCAGGTTGTTGTAGCAGCAGCAGAGTATTTTGCCCAGCAGGGAGAAGAAAATACTGCAAACTGGTTGAGAAACCTAGCAACATATCTCACCTCAGAAACTCCCCCCATCACCCAAGAAGATATAGAGACTTACTTGCAATTTTTAATAGAAATACTGCAAGCAACAGCAGAAAGCAACGGCGATGCTCAAGTAATTTACCCATTGCTGGCAGCTAATACCGATAAACTCAATGATATTTTTGCTCAATTATTGCGTCATTGGGCAACAAATACCCTAACAGAAGCGGAACCAGATGCAGCAACATCCATCGCCGCAGTGATTGGTAATTTTAGTAATCTGATTCAGCAGTTTCCCTTGGGTAGTAAAGCCAACAACATGGAAATTGCTATTACTGGCTATGAAATCGCCCTAACTGTATATACCCGCAGCGCCTTTCCTGAAAATTGGGCAACGACGCAAAATAATCTGGGGACTGCTTACGGTGACAGAATATTAGGAGAACGAGCCGAGAATATAGAAGAAGCGATCGCTGCTTATTCTGCTGCACTGGAAGTTAGAACCCGCAGCGCCTTTCCTGAAAATTGGGCAACGACGCAAAATAATCTGGGGACTGCTTACGGTAACAGAATATTAGGAGAACGAGCCGAGAATATAGAAAAAGCGATCGCTGCTTATTCTGCTGCACTGGAAGTATATACCCGCAGCGCCTTTCCTGAAAATTGGGCAATGACGCAAAATAATCTGGGGAATGCTTACGGTAACAGAATATTAGGAGAACGAGCCGAGAATATAGAAAAAGCGATCGCTGCTTATTCTGCTGCACTGGAAGTTAGAACCCGCAGCGCCTTTCCTGAAAATTGGGCAATGACGCAAAATAATCTGGGGAATGCTTACTCTGACAGAATATTAGGAGAACGAGCCGAGAATATAGAAGAAGCGATCGCTGCTTATTCTGCTGCACTGGAAGTTAGAACCCGCAGCGCCTTTCCTCAAAACCATGCAGAAACTTTGTTAAATCTCGGCAGATTATACCAAGATGAAGAACAATTTAACTCAGCTTACAATACCTTTATTAAAGCAATAGAAACAGTGGAAGCTTTGCGGGGTGAAATTGTTTCTGGCGAAGAAGTTAAGCGCAAACAAGCAGAAGAATGGAATCAACTTTATCGATGCATGGTGGAAGTTTGCCTAGCATTGGCTAAAGAGACCGAGGCAATAGAATATATTGAACGTAGCAAAACCCGCAATTTAGTAGAACTGTTAACTAAAGCAACATCAATAAACCTAGAAAGGGTTCCTTTAGTTGGTAGCAGCATCCACTTTTCACAAATTCAAAACCTCTTAGACAACGAAACTGTAATCATTCAGTGGTACATTTTTAATAATTGTTTTCGCGCTTTTATCATCACCCACGAGAATAATCAGCCAATAATCTGGCATTCTAATGAACAAGACTTAAATGCCTTAATCGATTGGACAAATGAATATCTACGCGACTATTACAACCTGGAAGACAAAGATAAAATCCAATGGCAGAATCAGCTAGAAGAACGCCTGAAAAAGTTAGGAGAAATTCTGCATCTTGAGGAAATTTTAGACCAAATACCCAAACAATACTACAGATTAATCCTTATTCCTCATCGCTACTTACACCTCTTTCCTCTCCACGCTTTACCTGTCAAAGAATCATACTTAATTGACTTATTTACCAACGGCGTAGGCTATGCACCCAGTTGTCAACTTTTGCAACAAGTCCAACTGCGTCAACGTCCTGATTTTAAATCTTTATTTGCCATCCAAAATCCCACAGAAGACTTATATCAAGGCTACGAAAAAGATTTAGGAGCCGTTGCAGCCATCAAGAAACAGTTTACCGATGCTCAGATTTTGAAACAAGACCAAGCAAAAAAATCAGCAATTCTCTGTATGAATGAAAACCCTCACAATGTCATGCTGCATGGAAAATTGCTGAAAGCTAGCTGTGCTTTTTTCTTCTGTCATGGATACTTTAACTCTGCTTCTCCCCAAGATTCTGGTTTACAGTTAGCTGATGGAAACCTGACTTTAGCAGATATCATTACTCACTTCAAACTAGAAAACTGTCGCCTAGTCACTCTCTCTGCTTGCGAAACGGGTTTTACCGACTTCACAAGCACCAGTGATGAATACATTGGTTTACCCAGTGGATTTTTGTTAGCAGGTAGCACCAATGTAGTCAGTAGCCTTTGGACAGTCAGTGCTACAGCTACAGCTTTATTGATGATTAAATTTTACGAAGAACTACAGCAGCAAAGTAATATTGTATTAGCTTTAAATACAGCACAACGTTGGTTAAGGGATACGACAGTCAAAGGCTTTCAAGATTGGCTGATTAACTCCTCACTAAGTCTAGTTTGGCAAGCACAACTAAATCAATATTTTGATGATAATCATAACAATGCCTCAACTAAACCCTTTGAATCACCTTTTTATTGGGCTGCTTTTTGTAATATAGGTAAAGGATTTTAGAAAATGTCAGTTTATAGAAATAGCGTCTTAGCTTTTATTCAAGTGCTTGACTCTCAATCAAAATTGATTCCTACTCAAGACTGGAATGAATTGCAGCAACTATCGAGTCAGTTCCCAGAAGACGATGAGGAAATTTCAGAAATCCTAGAAAATTGGTTGCAACCAGAATCCCGTAGTCAACTTCTAGAAGACTACAAGCAATATCTGAAATCACTCACTGCTGCATCTCCTATTGATATAGACAGAAACATAGGAATAGCTAATAGTAAATCACAAACTCCAGTCAATCAACCTAGTGAATCATCAAAGGAACTTGTAGATAACGCCATTAAAAACAACTCTCCTTTGTCTGAAAACACGAAACCCGACAAAAAATAGTGAAGAATTTCAGCCTCAGCCTCTATGCTTTTCATCTCCGCCACACCCTAACTGAACTTCCCGGTGAAGTTGTGACAGATGCTAATCTCTTGTGGGAAAATCTGGTGAAAGTGGGTGAAGGTTCACTAAGTTTTGTTGGGTTGAAAGATTTACGCTCAAAATTAATTTGTTATCAAAATGGTAAATACGAACCCAAGCGGGAAATAGGAAGAATACCAGAACGGTTAATTGATGCTCAAGATTTAGATTTGGGTAGTCTCCCCACAACAGAAGGCTTTAAAATTAATGCTAATCTTCAACCTTTCTTGCTTAACGATACCTACGCAGTTGATTTAACTCTTGTTCCAGAATCACCAAACATTTCCATAGACATACCACAACTGCAACATTTTAAACCAAGTTCCCTACTACCATCTAATATTCAAGCATCTTTAGGACAAACATTATCGATTTATGGAGAAGTAGAGCCAACTGAAGATTGTGATACACTAGCTGAAAAATTAGCCATAGCCTTAGTAGCTGGCACAAATTTAAATCCTGTACGATCGCAACAAGGAGGACTGTTTGGTAGTCTTTTATTTGAATACCAAGCACTTGACCCAGATGAACCAGATAATCCTGCCAAACAATGCCATATTTTAATAGTCATTAATAATAGTCAAGCTGCAACAGCAACACTTGCAGCAGAAGCTTATGACTGGTTGCTAAATTTACTATGTAGCTACCATAAAATACTTTACATTTATCAACTAGCGCGTCAACGCTACCGAGATGCGAGAACAATTTACAGTGATTTAGAAAATAAAATTCAAGAATTTAACAGCCTGATATCTGAAAACCAAACAAAATTATCTTGCTTAAAAAGCTTAATGGGAGAAATCCCCAAAAAAAGCTTTGATTACACCAGATGTTTGCAAGATTTACAAACACACCATACAGCAATTACTACTAATATTATTAACTACAAAATTTGCTTAGACCAGATTAAAACTATTGATAACGGAAATAGACCAAAATTCTGGCAAGATTTTTTCAACAAAGAATGTAAGAAATGGCGAGAACAAATCCAAACAGATATTAACTATCTGACTCCAGGTCAGGAATTGTTTGGGCAATTCGTTGATACTATCCGAGGTATAGTAGAAACAGAACAAACTGAGCGCGATCGCTCTTTAGAAAACACAATCCAGATATTAGGTATCGGCTTTGGCGGTGGTGCGATCGCCTCTGGTGTATTCACAACACATATTGATAAAATTAATCTGCCGTTAGTACAAAAACATCCCCTTTACGCATCGTTAACTTTGGGAGCATCCCAGTTTTTTGCAAAGAAGACGAAAATCAGTCAGGATAGGTAAGACGAGTGTATTTACTTACCGATGACCCCAGAACAAAAGCAAGCTCTTCAAAAACATATTCAGGCGATTGCTAAAATATTGTATGAAGATACGTCAAAAGAAAAGCTCACAAATCTTGCAGCAATTGAAGAAGCAGTGCGGAGTCAAATGCAGAAGCATGTTATGCCAGAAGTAGGGGTTTTTTTATCGAAACGATTACAGGGACAACCGCAGGATACCAACGACGGCTCAAAAGCATTCTTGGAGAGTTAGCAATAACGAGCAAACAAGCCATTGAATTAGAAGTCGCACCAAGTACTCAACTGAGTCCATATCTAGAAACTTGTTGTTTGAGGGTAAGTGCGAATGTCAGCTATGAAGATGCGGCATCAGACATCAAGTATTTTACGGGCATAGAGGTTTCTCACAGCAGTCAACAGAGATTAGTGCATCGCCAGAATTTTGAGTTGCCAACACCAGAACAGACAATTGAAGAATTAAGCGTCGATGGTGGAAACATCCGTGTCCGAACTCCTAAAGGTCAAATATGTGCATGGCTTGGCTATAAAGCAATTAGCTTACATCATCTCGGAATCTTGGGAACTTCATTTCAGAATAATCAGATTGTGATTGATTGGGTTAATGACCAACCACTGGCTAGCCCACTCACTTGTATTGGTGATGGACATGACGGCATTTGGAATATAATTGACCAATTAGCACCTGATGCACAACGTCGAGAAATACTTGATTGGTTCCATTTAATAGAAAACCTCCACAAAGTTGGGGGTTCACAAAAACGCTTGAAACAAGCACAAAATCTACTATGGAAAGGCCAAGTTGAGGCTACTATTGCCTTATTTACAGATTGTAAAGGCAAACAAGTACAAAACTTTTGCCGTTATCTTGATAAGCATCGCAATCGCATTATCAACTACGAATATTATCAAGCTGAAGAAATTTGTTCAATTGGTTCAGGTTCAGTTGAATCTGCCGTTAAACAGGTTGACCGTCGAACAAAAATTTCCGGGGCACAATGGAAACGAGAAAATGTGCCTCAAGTCCTAGCCCATCGCTGTGCTTACCTCAATGGATTATTGTCAGTTTGAGCCACTTTAAAAAGTGAGATGCTCCCGTTAACTTTAAGCATCATTGCTACCGTGGTATTTATCGCTTTAGGTTGGCTAATTACCAAACGTAAATAAAGTAAATTCTTCGGATAAACTATGAAAATAAAAGACATGACTACAGAACAGTTACAAAACTTGATCTGTAATCCCCTGATAAATTGGGGGACTTTAAGAGCTTTTTGCCTGCTTTTTTAAGGTGGGTTGGGGGGATCAAAAGCCTGTAGCGCAACTCTAGAAGACTGGTGTGTACACCGTGGCCTTGATAAGGGGAGGGTTAGGGTGGGGTTAAACCTTTGTTAATCTAGCTATTTCAGACTTGTGTGTACACCGTAGGACTCAGAGAGGGACGGTTTTGTCTGCATAGTAAAACCAGGGAGAGGTTTTTAGGCGATTAGGAGACTAATCAGGAATTTTGCGGAGATTGAGAGTTAATCGACATAAAGTAGTATACTTTTCTGGGTTCGCCTAAAACTATCAAAAAGTTTCGTCTAAAAACCAAAAATTTTGGGGTTGCTCTAATGCTAAGTCCTGTAATAACAGTCAGTATCTTTCAAAAACAACCCGATCCTGAAGCATTCTCAGCAGGTGAAGTCATCTTTGAAGAAGGACAGTCTGGTGATAGTATGTACGGCATTCTGGAAGGAGAGGTAGAGATAGTAGTTAATGACAAGGTTGTAGAAACCATTGAGAAGGGCGAAGTTTTTGGTGCTGGAATACTTGTAGGAATAAAAAATAGAAATTACACAGCTATTGCCAAGGTGGATACTAAACTAGGTTTTCTTAATGAAGAAGGGTTTCTCTTTGCCGTTCAGGAAACACCTATGTTTGCCATACAGGTGATGAAAAGTTACTCAGAGCGTCTTAGTCGCTTACAGCGTCTGGTTTAAAGGAGGCAGGGGGCAGGGGGCAGAATATCTGGCTCTCATCTTAGGACTCTGCGTGAAGGGTCTTGTCAGGAAGAGATGCAGTATTCCAACTGAGCCTTCTGTCCTCACTATAGCTGCCTTTGGTGGTGAAAGGTGGAGAATTTACCGGAGGTAGTAATGGTGCGTAAACGGTTGATTATTGAGATGGGGATGGGAATAGATCAGCATGGACAAGAGCCAACAGTAGCATCATCTAGGGCAGTAAGGAATGCGATCGCTCACAATGCTTTACCTGGTGTTTGGGAAGTTGCAGGTTTAAGTCATCCCAATGAAATGATTATAGAGGTTCAGGTAGCAGTTCCATATCCAGAACAAGTTAGAGAAGAAGAGGTACTGGCTGTCCTACCATTTGGTCGGAAAAGTCTTACCGTAGAATCTGGGGGAATGATAGTTCAAGGGCGGGCCATTCCTGAACTAAACGATAAAAATGATGAAATGTTGATTGCGATCGCATCTGTTACAGTTCTGATCGAAAATGAGTAGTTGAGATGAAATGACGCATCTATGAACAATCATCTGTTTTTAATTGCTTGGTGATTATTAGCCATTGCTGTAAAAAAGTTAGCATCTACACATTGTCGGGAAATTTCAAAAGCTTCAAAGTAGCCATCTTTCTGGCCTAACTCCCGTGCCCAAAAACGAGATAAAACCAGTATGGCATCAAGTTGCATAAATGCTTTGTTTACCTCTGATTCATAACAACCGATAGCTGCAACTTTTTCCTCAATTACAGATGTAATATCCACAAAAAAGTTGGGTTCAAAACCACGTAAAAAAACAGGTGGGGCTGAATACCACAAAGTTATGTTTTTGCGGGTAGCAACATTAGAAACTGCGATCGCACACACTTCATGATCTCTATGCCCATATTTTTCAGGTTGTGGTGCATGAGTAATAATCAGATCCGGTTGCCAACGCCCAATAGCTTCTTCTGTAACTTTAATCACTGCTTGAGTTGAAAAATTATACTCCTCAAGTGCATAAAACTCGTAAGTTGCACCGATGATTTTACCTGCTGCATCCGCTTCTTGATGACGTGTACCCTTAATAGGCGAACTGGAAAGACTGCCATCAGTCAAAATTAAGCAACGAATATTCCACCCTGCCTTGGACATCAAACTGAGAGTGCCAGCAGCAGGTAGAACTTCATCATCAGCATGAGCATAAATTGTTAAGACAGTTCGTTGACCAAAGTTTTTTGAGTCTGAATCAGTGTTCATATTTGTGTTTTCTAGATTGGATTTATAAAGGAGTTAAGAGTTAAGAGTTATTCTCCTGATCTTTGCATCCTTATTAGACCAATACAGTTCAGTTAAGCTTCAAAAAACTCTTTGTCAAAGTCAATTTTTTTTACGTAGACGCAAAGCATCTTCCCGCAGAGGACACAGAGAGAAGGAAAATTTAACTGATCTATATTGACTCTTAGGTTTCTTTTGGAGGTTGCCAAACAGATGCGCGGATGATAGCCGACAAAAGTAACAAGTTATAGATAGCCCATGCACCATTGAGTAGGTGAACCAAAGGATTATTTAGATGACCAATTGCAAAGCGATAAAGACTCCATAATATCCCTAGAATAGTGAGGATAAAGATAACTAACTGCGGCCAAACCAGCCGAAGATAAATACCGGATTGCCTCTGCTTAGGTGTGACTTGAAAATTGAGTTTTTGTCCTGTGAACACACTCCATACAGCTTGGATTAGCAGGGGGAATAAAGCGATCGCATATTGTTCAGAACGCCAAACTTCTGTAGCTGGAATGCCCCAGGTCGCTGCTAAGAACGTGAGACGGTTGATAATAAAAGCTGGAAAAAAGTGTATAGCAAAGTCAGACCCATAGGTTTTAACTGGAACAATGTCCGTAAAAAAATAGATGATTGGACAAGAAATAAACACCAGAGTTGCAAAACCAGAGAAATAACTATACATCGTCTTAAAATATTGCAACCTTTGCCAAAAGGTTAGCCCTGATTTTGTCAGTGGATTTTCCCTAACTAGCACTTGGATAGTTCCTTGTGCCCAGCGTAGTCGCTGCTTAAGAGTAGAACTCAGGTCATCTGGTGCTAAACCTTCTGCCAAAAGTTCATTGTGATAAATAGATTTCCAGCCGGCACTATGCAAACGCATGGCTGTATTCATATCTTCTGTAATGCTATTACTTGATACTCCACCAACTAAATCAAATTCATCTAAACGTTTTTCATCTTTAGCAAATTCATCAGCAAAATTTTGCAGTCCTACACTAACTAATGCCTCACGCCTCAATATCGCATTTGTGCCTGTATAGAAAGCAGCATTCATGCCATCCTTACCTTGTTGGAGTGGCCCATAAAATAAATTTGCTCGATGTCCAAAAGGATCGCCTGGAGGAATATTGTAAAAATCCTGGCGAGTCTGTACAAAAGCAATTTGATTCTGGTCGTATTTTCCTGTTGAAATATTATATGTATAGAAATAAGGCACAACTCGCTTCAGAAAATTTGGTTTGGGAATGTGATCTGCATCTAAAGTAACAATGAAATTTCCTGCTGTTTCTCCAGAAAAAATTGCGTAATTGATGTTGCCTGCTTTAGCATGATGCGCTACGCCAGGTGTCTTGGGACGAGCAATGTAGCGAAACCGGGAGAGTTCTAAAAGTTCGAGTTCTTTCTTCTGAATATTTTTTTCTAAAGCTTTCCGTTCGGTAATGAGGCGTTCGCGTAGCGTCTTTGCAGGAGAATCACTAATACTTTGATAATCTGGAGGTATCCAAAGAATAAACTGTCGTAGACTTTGCACAAATTCAGTAGCCAACTGATTAACTACTGATTCTGATGATGATGCTTGCAGCCATTGTTCTGCGGCCTGAGTATTAGGTGTCAGATTTTCTAGTTGCTTTAGACGCTGCAACAAACAAGAGTGTTCTGCATCAATCCGATTTGCTTCTTGTTGTAGTTGTGGTGACTGCAAATCCTCAATACACAATTTTTCTGTCATAGCCCGCATATCAGCCGAGTTACCATCATCTAAAACATAAACTCGTAACTTTGTTGGTGGGTAATCCATTGTCAGAGCAGCTTTGGCAGTTTCTTCTACAATTTCTGGCGGCTCGTTGTAGCAGGTTACAAACACATCCACTGTTGGCCAGTCCGATCTGGGTAGAGGTGGGGTCATCTGGTCGAGAGACTTAACCTGTCGCACTAAAGGTCGCCATAACCCAATCACAAACATCACGCCGCCGAAATAGCTATAAATTTCTGCTATCAGCAAAGGGATAGAGATCCACAGGGCATCAAAATTAATGGAATGAATGATGCGCCATTGCAAATACCAAATTCCAAAAATTAAATTTATTTCTGCCAAGTAGCGAAATAACAGCGTTCTTTTTTTGAGTAATGAGCGACTGTTACCAGAAAAGTTTGAAGAATTATCACTAATAGAAACTGAAGTCATCTTAGTACTAGTAATTAATGTAAAAGGATAATGCAATGGTAAAAAATGCTGAATTTGGAGTTACAAGTTGTTAATATTTTTTTATTTCTGCTGCCTCCCTTGGCTCCTGGCTTCAAGCACTAGTGGATGTCTGCCTCTGGCTTGGTAAAGCAAACTCTCTAAAACGATCGCATTTGTATTAATGTCAATTGAAGCATTAATACCTCGTTGGGAATTTTCATATCGTCCTGAAAAATAGCCGCGATTCTTATCAGATAAATTTTGAGCAAAGTCTCGCAGCCTTTTAGTGTAAGGGTCGTCTGGCATGAGCGCAAACCAAGAAAATGCCGCTTTCGTACTGACAAACCGTAATTGGGGATAGGCTTTTCCGCTTGTGTTAACGGCTTGCCAAGATTGACCATTAGAGTAGACGCTGTAATACAGAAAGTAAGGAAGACGATCCAAGGAATCTTCATTTACAGCAGTTAAAATTCCAGTGCGCTTAAATCGTTGTAATTGGACTTTGAAAAGATTTTGCACTTGAGGTTTAACAGCATCATTCCAACCCATTTCTAAACCCCAAAGTAAATAAGGATCATTCGTTAGGTAGTTAGTAGCCCCAGAGTTTTTCAGATTCCGTTGATCAACTTGCAGAGTAATGCCATCCACTTGAACCGTCTTTACTGGTGGATTAGAGAGAGCATTAGTAGCTTGAATATTCCACAGCTTTAGACTGTGAGCAGCATATTGCTCGTAGCCCAACCGCCCTTCCTGCACTTCAAGAAGTCTGCCTGCTCTGGGGATAGCACCATTTAACCAACCATCTTTAACAAGTTTGGCTAGATTCCAGCGAGCGACGATGCGATTAATGCGATCGCTATATTCTGGATAATGCGATCGCATAACATGCAATCCTAATAAAAATCGCGCCATATCTAAAACTGACCAACCACTTCTACCTTTGGGATCGGGGGTGTCATTGAGTTGGCGCATTTCGGCAGTACGGGTGCTATAAGCTTTGTTGGGTAAACCAGTTGCCGGTAGCGGCAGTTTTTCCAACGTCTTTAGCAATGTGTTCATTCGCTGTTGAAATATGTCTTGCGGCAACAACCCTAACTGGTAAGCTGCATGAATTCCCAATAAGGCACTACCCTGATCCCACCAAGTTGTCCACGGTAAGTTGTCAGCCGAATTTACTAAACCTGTTTGGGGATTCCAGTTACGCTCAAAATATTTCCAGGCCCGCCCAGCAGCAATTTGATCCGCTTCTTTGGTCAATCTTGGTAAAGAGGTTGTTGGCGAAGGAGTAACAGATTTTTCTGGTGTAGCTGTTGGTTTTGGTTTTACTGGTAGTGGCGTGACTGGGGGAGCATTCCGTTCTGGAACGATTTGTGGCGATGGTATTTGAACATCAGGGTTAAAGTTATCAGGGGCAGCAATGATCGTAGATGGGGTAGAAAAGCATTGCCACCTCGCCGTAATCGGACAAAGCAGGGGTTGTTGATTTGTCGTTGCGTACAAAACTGATTGCAAAATCATGCTTTTGATGCCGCTTGTTGCCATTTATATCTTCTTTGCCAATTCAGTAGGCGATAAATAGCCGAAAGCCGGATTATTTATCGCATCTTTATAACCAGCAGATTTGCCACTATTACTGTTAATTGCCCAATCACATTCCTTATTAATATTGAAGTAAAGGATGGCTCTTACACCCATCCCAGCTAGCTGAGTGTAAGAGTCTCGTAACCATTGGTCTTTGGCACTGTTTTGTAAACCATTTTGCGTATTACTTGTACTAGCTGTTTGAGCGATGAAAATCGGCTTACTGCCAGCCATAACCTTCATCCGCTTGATATATGGTTCAAAAACTTCTTTTGGGTTATTCCAGTGTTTCCAAGAAGAATTATTACAATATCCCCAGTTGTACGAACTAAAGGCAACGACATCTACCGACTTGTCCCCAGGATAGTAGTTTTCAAAGCGATTTTCATTCTTTTCACTCCAACCATTAGGTGCAAATACCCAACGTATTGTCTGTGAAGATACACCAGCTTCTTTAAATATCTTTTGAATACGTTGATAAGCTAACTTGAAGTTCTGCGGGTCTTGGCTGTATGCTTCTCCAGAAATGTTCATCTCTTGCAACGGCGCGATAAACGCCATCCGGCCCTCTCCTTTCTTTACCCAATCAGCGTAGGCTTTTGCTACTTTTTGTAGAGAACTATCTACGTCTCCCCTAGCAATCTGCGCTGCTGAACGAGTAGATTTGAGATTAATAAAAGCTGTGTATCCGTTGTGCTTCAGTTGTTCTAGGGGCACTGGGATGTTGTAAGCAGGATTTGAGCCCTCGATATCCAAGAACAATCCAGCAATAGAATGGCGCTTACCAACCCATTGATCGATTTGACGTAATTGGCTGTCAATTGTACTTTGATTTCCTAGATAATCTGGGGCATACAGTCCTAATAGTACAGAAGTACTGGAAAGTGTTTGGTTGCGAATTTGGTTTAATTTCCGGTTTTCGAGTTGCCTTGAGGCATCAGTAATCGCCATGAGATTTTTATTCGCAAAGATGCTTCCTAGTAAAATTAGCATCATCAGCGCCAGTCGTATCTTGTCCATAGATTTGAACGAATAAACAGGGATTTTGAATCCAGATGTCTGTTGCTTGTGAAAGCTACTGCATCATATACAAGTATTCCCAAATACAACTGATTAGTAACAAACACAACTTGGTAATTACAGAAATTCGGCGTGAAAGCCCACCCCTTCAAGGGATGAGCTTAAAGTAAATTGCGTTTCAACTTACTCTGTGATTTTTGTACCAGTTACTAGCGGAGTCTTTTCGCTACCTGAAACCCAGTAACTTCCAGAACTATCAGAAGTTAACCTGGTTCGTTGTGTGGGAATGTTGGGTAAACCTCGCCCAGAATTAGCCTTGTTAACTGCTACCCACCAAGGAGATTTCATGTTGACAGTCGGACGAATTAAAGGTTGTTGATTCATCGCCTTGTACAACAAGGATTGCAAAATCATACTGTTGGTGCTGCTGGTGAAACCAACTGCCGTTTTACCCGTACTTTCATAGAAACCCTCATAAAATCCGGCTAATGGGTTATATAAGTCAGTCGTTCCTTGCAGTAACTCTTGACTATACTTGTTTTCTGGAAGTAGGGCATGATAGGCAAAAGCGACTGCTGTACTTACCAATCGTCCTTTTGGCACAGATTGACCGTCATCTCCTAAAGCTACCCAAGACTTACCTTTTCCAGTAATTGTGCTGTGGAGAGTGTAAGGCTTACGATCGATCAAGGTAGTAGCTGAGGCTGTGAGGGTGCCGGTGCGACGATAACGTTCAGCTTGTGCCTGAAAAATTGGTTCAAAGAGCGATCGCATTTGTGGATCTAGTCCAAACTCCAAAGCATAGAGTAAGAAAGGATTACTAACTGTGTATTGGTTTTTTGAGTTGGTATCTTTGCGACGGCGTTGGATTGGGACTTTCACTCCCTCTACTAAGGCAGTTTGGTATTCTCCGCCAACAGCAGAACTATCAACGTTAAATCCCCATAATTGAAAAGCCCTAGCTGCATATTCTTCGTATCCCAAGCGAGTTTCTGGGTTGACGCGAATTAGCGATCGCCCTTCTTGCTCTTTGGTAACGGTAGCACTGGAGAGAATACCTTCGCGCACCACACGCAAGTATGACCAATCCAGGACAATTTTATCTACCGCAGCCGTATACTCTGAATGACAAGTTTTTAAGTTGTAAAGCGCTGCCAGCATTCTACCTAAATCTAAAGCTGACCAGCCGTTTCCTTCTGGGGCTGGATTTCCACCATAATCTACTGGTTGGAGCGATCGCGTATCATAACCCCGACCAGGCAATTCTCCAGCAAACAATGGTAACTTTGTCAAGGCTGCTAAAATATGGCGGGTGCGCTGGTCAAATTCCTTGGGAGTAATTATATCGAGCGATCGCGCCGTATGGAGGGCTGCGAGATAATCTCCTAGTCCCCAGAGGGTTGCACCTTTGAAATCACTGCGATCGTCTATCAGCCCACTCTTGGAATGATAATTCGCTTGAAAGTACCGCCAAGCCGCCTCTGCATAACGCCGTTCAATCACCGACAGCGATCGATCTAGTTTGAGATTAGATGATTGGGGACTATCGACTGGTGGAATAGGTGCAACAGCTACTTCTGTAGGTTTGGGAGTATTTGTAGGGATTGCAGTTGGAGGCGTGACAGTATAACTCGGTTGATTTGCAGTTGGAGGCGTAACAGTAAAACTGGGTTGATTTGAGGGTCTTGCAGGAGAAGCATTTTCACTGGGTTTGCCAGTAGATACACTCGTAGAACCAGAAGCAATTAAAGGGTGATTTCCCTTAGCTTTGTAGTATAAAATCTCCAAAATCAACCCATTAGTATTACCTGTCAAAGCTTTATTGGGTTGTTTTGATTCTTCATAGATACCAGCATAGTAACCACTATCATCAGGGCTGCGGAGATCCTTGACAGCATCAAAAACTTTTTGAGCATAAGCATTTTCTGGAAAAAGATAACGCCAGCCAAAAGCCGCTTTGGTGCTGATGCTGCGAAACTGTGGATAAGGTTGATTGGCATCCGTGATTGTTGCCCAGTTTGCACCGTTGGCGTAGATGGTGTTGTAGAGAAAATAAGGCGCTTGGTCAATATTATCTTCTGTGACAGCAGTCAACTGCCCTGTGGTATCGTAACGCCGTTTTTGTACATCTAAAACCCTGGCAGCAAAATCAGCTAATTCACCTTGCAAGCCAAACTCAATCCCATCAAGGATATAAGACTCACTAACAACGTAATTATTAGCATTGGTGCTTTTAAAGTCACGGGTATCAACGGGAATTTGCACACCATTAATTTCAACTAACTTAAAGGGTTCTAAAGCAATAGCTTTCGGTGCAGAAAAACCCCAAAGTTGATAACCCCTTGCGCCATATTCTTCGTAGCCGAGTCGTCCTTCTTGCACCAGTAGCGTTTTGTTGTCTGGGAGAACAGTAGCGCCAAAAAGTTGTCCATCTTTTAGCGATCGCGCCACTTGCCACTTTGCTACAATTCCTTTGAGCCAATCTTTATATTGCGGATGACAGGTACGGATAACATCAAACGCCGCCAATACTCGCCCGACATCCAAAGCAGACCAACCAATACCCTGCTCAAGAGGATTGTTGCCATAATCAACCATTTGTGAATTGGCTGCGTTATAGACTTTATTGGGCAAAGTATCTTCAAATAACTTTAAGCTGCTAAGAGTCGTTAAAAATTTGTTGAGACGAGCATCAAAATCTGCTTGGTCAGTGAGATTCAACCACCGTGCAGCATTCAACGCCATCAGGTAGTTACCCATATCCCAAAGTGTACCAGAAGGATAACCCCCTGTAGAATTGGTAAATCCTGTTGCTGGCTGATAATTTTTGACAAAATACTGCCAAGCACCACGAGCGTAAGTTTGTTCTTCAGATGTGAGCGGGGCTGTAATATTGCTACAGCTATTGGAATTTTGAGATAAGACTGGTGTCGGGATGTAAAACAAAAATTGCAGAAATGTTCCAATTAAGAACAATGCAATCCATCTCAACAGCTTTTGTTGAGGGTGTTTGTATATCATAATGTAAAGAAAGAGTTAGAAGCGTAGTAGCCCGTCTGTACAGTTATATTTCATAAATTGAGCTTTGATCAGGTCTATTCTTTTCGTAACAGCTTTATCGATTTAGTCGATTAGTGTCAGCTAACAATATCAAATCGCGTACTCATGATAGATTTTTTATGAGTCAAGTGGACTAACAACACCCCGACCACCACGGTTCAAAATATAGGTTTTCTCAATACTGTACGAATTATGTTTAAGGCAATTACATCCTGAACCTCTTCCATTAAATTCTTCAGGCGTTTTTGCATAGTTTTATATCCAGAAAAAGTCTGTATAGTATCTGACTACAGGATGATAGTCGTAAAAATTCTGGGTATCAGGGTGAATATACGGAAATTTTCTATATTGTTTTCTTAAACGGAGTCTGTATACGGAAAAAATTTGTATATTGCCCAAAAAGAGATGTTACGGAGAAAGCTTCTGTATATTTATGACAAATTGGGTAAATAAGGTTATGAGTTGATGCACACCTTGGACATTACTCCCGCGATCGCTGGATGATTTTTGGGGTGGGGTGCAATCGCAAAATTTAAGATAAGATTATCGGTACATACAGGATTTTACATACAAGACTAGCCCTTGGCAACTTTAGCAGGGTCAATAAATCTGGTCATAGAGGGCGCGATCGTCCATACTAGATGTTAGACACCTTCGACCATAGGAGCCGTCTATGTTGCTACAAGAATTGAAGGAGCAGGTCTTCAAGTTACCACCAAGCGATCGCCTTGCACTGGTGAGCGCCATCATTGAGTCCTTGCAAGACACGCCAATTTCTGAGCCTGAGCGCTCTAGCGCGATTAGACGGATGCGAGGCTTGCTAAAAACAGACCAGCCAGCACTAACTGATGAAGAAGTGGCTGCAATGTTAGAAGAGCGACGATTGGACAAGTATCTTTAATGAAAGTTTTAATTGATACCAATATTGTCCTAGATTTTCTGTTGCAGCGATCGCCATTTTTCCAAGACGCGGAACTGTTGTTTCAGGAGATTGATTCTGGTCGTGTCGTTGGATGTATCACAGCAACAACACTTACAGATATTTTTTATATTTCCCGAAGACACACGCGCAGCATTGAGCAAGCACGGCAAGCAGTTTCAGAAACGCTGACTGTTATGGTAATTTGTCCCGTTAATCGAGCCGTCTTGAAATCAGCCTTCGGATCTGGTTTAGCTGATTTTGAAGATGCTGTTCAAATCGCTTGTGCTATTGCTCAAGGTTTAGATGCTATTGTGACACGCGATAGGCAAGGTTTTTTGAGTTCATCCGTACCAGTTTTGTCAATTCATGAGTTGTTACAGCAGTTGGGGGCGCAAGATAGCGAGTAGTTGGTTGTCAGGCAAAGATGGCGATTGTATTTTCAGATTGTCACAAATGCAGTCAAGCAACTTTTAAAATTGAACTAGGTCTATCACAAGAATGTGAGCAATTCTGCTATGAAAACCCTGGCTAAATGGTCTGTAGACGACTATCACCGCATGGTTGAGGCGGGCATTCTGCGTGGTCGTCATGTGGAACTGCTAGCAGGCGAAATTGTTGAGATGAGTCCAGAAACCCCTATTCACTACACCACAGCAAAACGAGGTGCAAAATATTTAGAAGAATTGCTATCAGGTAAAGCTGATGTTCGTTTCAATGGGCCCATTACACTATCCGACTCGGAACCCGAACCTGATATTGCAATTGTTCGACTTCCAGAATCATCCTACAACGATCGCCATCCTGCTCCTCAAGATATATTTTGGATTATAGAAGTTGCTAAAACCAGCTTAAACAAGGACTTGGAGATCAAGGCTGCGATTTATGCTACGGCTGCGATTCAGGAATATTGGGTTTTAAATTTATCTGCTAAACAGATGATTGTGTTCAGAAATCCTCAAAACGGTAAGTATGTTGAAGAATATACCCTTACGCAAGGAACGGTTACACCATTAGCATTCGCAGATATTTCAGTGTCCGTTCAGAGACTTTTGCCATAAAGTAGCGTTACTGAATGGATATTGCAAATTACCGTAGTTACACGGTATGGACATTGCACAGTAGATAACTTCTATTATGCAACGCCAATTTTTTCATGGTCTGATAATCTTAGTTGTAACTTGCGGTTTTCCGATCGCCCTTTGGGTTGATTTCTGACTTTTAACTCCTGCCCAAATGGTAAGTGGTTGTCCAACTTGTTTATACAGTAAGCTTTCTAAAATCACGCCATTATTGTTGGCGGTGAGAGTTTTATTTGGCTGACGCATAGACTCATAAAAGCCGTTGTACCAACCATCTTTAGAGTTAAGGTTAGCTTGGACGAAATTAAATAACTGCTGCGTGTAATCAGTATTATAAAGTACGTGCCAGCCGATCGCAGCTTTGGCACTGAGAAATCGCAAATTATTATGTTTTTCTCCGGTATCTGCGATCGTTGCCCAAGGTTCTCCGTTCACAAACAAGCTACTGTAAACAAAGTATGGAGGACGATCTAAGTTGTCTTCGGTAACGGCGGTTAATTGTTTTGTCGCTTCATAACGCCCTACTTGAGCAGCTAAAATCCGATCGGCATAAGCTTTCGGCAAAGCTTGAAACCCAGTTTCAATGCCATCTAAAATATAGGGTTCACTAAGAACGTAGTTATTGGCTCCAGAGTTTTTATAGTCGCGGCGATCATAAGGAATTCCCTGTCCGTAAAGATCGACAAAGGCAGCATTGGACTGATAATCTAAGGCTTGTGTAACATTCAAGCCCCAAAGCTTCAGACCATAAGCAGCATAATTCTCATAGCCCAAGCGCCCTTCTTGATTGTATTGTTCTTTGCCTTTAATAACGGCAGTACCGTACATTTTTCCATTTGTGGTAAGACGCTTAACTTGCCAATGTTTCCAAACGTCTGTAGAAAGCGATCGCAACTGTGGATACTTTGCCTCGACAATCTTCAACCAGATTGCCATTCTTCCCAAATCTATAGCTGACCAACCAATTTCTTCGCGTTTTTCTAGTTGACCATAATTAACGGGTACGAGGGTTTTGGCATTGTAAACTTTGTTGGGTAGTTCCCCTTTATACAATGGCATCAATGCCAGTGTTTTCAACATTTTGCTCATTTTGGCTTCAAATTCAGCCGCAGGCACGATATTGAGTTCTCTAGCACTAACTAAAGCTGCGATCGCTGCTGTCTGATCCCACATACTGATAGAGGCAAACCCATCAACGGAATTTACCAAACCAGTTTCATCATTCCAGTTGCGCTGGAAATATGACCAAGCAATACGTGCCGTTGTCATTTCCTCTGGAGTTAGTTTTCCAACTCCCGGAGCAATGTATGGAATTATCGCTACTGTGAGTTGGTTCTTAGGAATAGCTTGACCTGGTAAAACTACAGATTTAGCATCAAGACTGGCAATGATTTCAGCTGCTTCAGCACTAGAGGCAGGGTTTTGGGGTTTCTTTGGTTGTACCAACTGGCGTGAAGCAGTTTCGGATGTTGAGATTTCCGGTTTTTCTATGGAAGCTTGGGAAAGTTGCTTAGACAAACCATTTAAAATTGCGATCGCGATTACAGCCGTAAGTACCCCTCCTACAGAAGCTAGCATGGACAAGTTCTTAGGTGGCGGTTGAAAATCAGAACTCATACTGATTAAAGCCTTATTTTATAAGTCAGCGTTGTTTGCGTCGTTTCACCAAATACATTCTTCCCAACTTTGAAATCTAACTAACACCCAGAAGTCCACCTGACTACTACAATAAAATAGTCACGCACCCGATCTCTGGAGTTCTAGCAGTGGGTTTATTTGATGATTTGAGTCGGTTTTTAGAAAACCGTTTAGAAGAATTCTTGCGTAACAATCCACATTTGGAGTTAGAGGCGCTGCTAGAACAGCTGCGTGAGCAAGAAGAAGACACATTAAAGCTGATCGCAGATTTACAATTACAAGAGAAGCGATCGCAAGAAGAAATTCTCTCCACCGCTCAAGAAATTCAGCGTTGGCATATCCGTGTTCAAAAAGCCAAAAACGCTAATAGAGAAGATTTGGCAAGTGCGGCGGGTGAGCGAGAAGCAGCCCTGTTGCGCGAAGGAAATCAGCGCTGGGGACATATGCAAGGGCTGAAAGAACGCATTAACCAATCTCAAGAACTACTACGAAAAATTCAGCAACGGCGACAAGAGGTTCAAGCTAAAGCAGCCGAAGCACAAACAGCTCGTGATAAAGCACAAACTCAACAGCGTTTTGAAACCAGTGGCTGGTCAAATAAAACTAGCAGTTATTCTTCTAGTGGGTTTGATGACTTAGAAGAGAAGTTTCGTAGCTGGGAAACCCAAAACGAGTTAGAACAAATGAAGCGGAATCTAGGGAAATAATCGCATCTTGATAAAAAGGACGCACTGAAATTTATAACTTAAACGCAAATCGTTCAAAAGATTTGGTGATGTCGGCTCTTAGGGGAATTTTTAGGAGTATCGATTGAAATGGTATAACCAATCGCAGCGCTATATGAAATGCCAATCATGTCTTTCTTTTTGTTTGCATTGAAATAATGCTAATAAAGTTGATTTTTGAAGAAATGGACACCCGGATTTTTTACCCATGAAAAATCCGGGCAACGCATTGGCTTCTCTAAAGTAATTTTGTTTTCACCTGATAAAATATCTTTATTACTCCTTATTTTACAAATATTCTGTATTGCTCATAACAATTTTTGCTATTTATTTAATATTAAAAATATTACATATTCATACTTACTACAATCATCAAACAATTAAAATCTGGAAATTGTATTTAATTTACTAATCAGGATTTATTTTTCTGATAAAGTTTACTAAAGTCAAGCTTTACCCCTCTTTGCATTACTACCAAAGCATCGTAATAATACCTAACTTTTCTTGATTAATTATAAACTAGGAGAAGATAGAAAAAATCTTGTATTCTTCAAAGAGAGCGTGTAATTTAACACATTTTTATCTTCGCTATTTTGTGTTGTTGCCACAGTATTTTCTAAATCTTTTCCATGAGAACTGAGGCAGAGAGAATATATGTTTTTAGACATTTTAGCTAGCCTGCAACGATTGTTTGTAGGTTACATTCCAGCCGCCGTATTGGGTAGTTTTGTTGGATATCTAATAGGCATGAATAGCATGATTTATCAACTATTTAGGCTGATATTTCAAATACCACATAGTATCCCTCCTATAGCTTTACTACCTATTGCATTAATAGTGTTTCAAGAGAGCGACTCGGCTGCAACTACAGTAGTTTTTCTAGGAACTCTCTGGACGATGATTATTAATACGGCAATTGGTATGCAACATTTTCGTAGGCAGAATAATAACTTTCGAGTAGCTATATTCCATATATTTCATGCCTTGAAAGTTAGTATTTGGGTAGCCTGGTTTATAGTTATTTCTATAGAAATGTTGACGGGACCAAAAGGACTTGGCTTTACTCTCTGGGAAGCTTATAAAGCTGGCAATGCTGATTATATAATTCAGGTGATCCTCTACATTGGTATCATTGGCTTTTTGCTGGATCAGTTGCTAGATTTTGCAGCTTATATCCTCTCGCAAATGGTTTCAGATGGGAAAAAATCTTCCTAAATTTTATATAGTACAACACGGCGGAAATAAACCATCCATTCCAAATCAATGAAATGCTTACGCTGTATTCATTTTTAATTTTTAATTTTTAATTTTTAATTCCGCCTTGCGGTACTAGGTTTGCGGATTGCACCCTGCCAGCTAATAGTTTGCTTGGCAGAACGTATTCCCAAGAAACGAGTTGCTACGACTTCAATATCAACATTGACACCAGGACGTAAAGCTGAATCAGGAATTTTGAGCTTGCCTAAAGCTAGAGTAAAACGGTTGTAGTCACGAGTCACAAGTTCGTTGGGAATATCCCCTTCATATTCAGTTTTGTAACTAGAAAAGCCGTACAAGTTATCCTGGGCGCGGAATTTGACGCGAAACTGAGTATTAATAGCATCAGATTTCGCTGCCAAATCAACTATTTTTAAGTTGAGGTTTTGTCCTGCTTCGGCAAACTCTGCTACAGCTAACCGGGTGACATCTTTTTTGGGAATGGCATGGTTAACGGTAAATGTTGTTAAATTAGCTTCATTTTTAATGCTACCATCAACCCATAAGTCCTCGGCAAAAGTAACTTCTACTTGTTTGTTGTCATTTAAATTAAGTGTTACAGTTTGATTGCCAAAGCTGGTAATAGGTTGTTTTTCTTGCCAAACTATTTGAAAAGTTTCTTCTAGACGCTGTTCAAACTCAAGGTAATCATCTGCGATCGCAGAACCAGGCGCAAGTAGAGAAGCTGCACCCTTGCGAAGATTCCATTTGTTCTTCGAAAGGTTTACTGGTTTGTTTGTCAGTTCCGAAATTGCTAGCTGCACCGTTGGATTATCGCCTGCCAAAGCTTCCTTACCATTAACAATACTTAAAGTTCCTAAGCGCCCTTGGCTACCATCGTTACCATCGCTGCCATCTCGCCCATCACTACCGTCACTACATCGATAAACCTTGTCAGTACACTTATAATCGGGGCTACCGGGAGTTCCTTTGCATGTTTTCACTTCCCAACTCCGTCTGTGACAGCGACAACCCTGCGTACCATTGCCACCTCTACCGCCACGTCCACCTTGGCCACCAGTTGCCCGAACGGAAATGTTTCGTAAATCTGCTAAATTGCTGTAATACACTGTGAGGGAACCACCATTTCCACCATCTCCTCCCTTACCGCCGTTACCGCCATTGCCACCATTTGGTGCATTTATATCATGGCTGACGTGATCGCGTTGATAACCACAGTCAGGGCGATCGCTATGTTCCCCGTCTTCCCCATCTTCACCATCTTTACCGGACAAATCAAGATTAACGGGTGAACCATTAACAAAAATGTTTTGGTTTTCACCGCTTCTACCCGATCGCCCATCGGTTCCTGTACGTCCATCTCTGCCATTATTTCTGGCTACTCTATAATATTCGTCAGAGGCAACGGCTGGGCATAAAACTGAACCAGAGGCAGGCAAAAAGCTCGTAAATAAGCAGAATGTCAGCAGTAGTGGCAGCTTACTCCTAAAATCGTTGTGCATTTAGTTACACCTAAAACTTTAGTTGAATTATCTACTACTGACGCTGACTTTCAGCAATTTGCTCCTTTCTGTTTAGTGATGTGCCTTTCAGTTGACTGTTGGGTCGTCATTAACCTTGACAATCAGCTTGCCAAAATTCTCACCTCGAAGTAAACCGATGAATGCACGAGGAGCGTTTTCTAAACCAATAACTACATCTTCTTTATACTTAAGTTGACCAGACTGTAACCATCCAAAAACATCACGCAAAAAATCATTAAGCCGATGTTGATAATCGGTAACTAAGAAACCTTTGATTAAAGCTCGTTTGACTAGCAATGGCATTAAATTAGGCCCTGATGGAGTAGATGTAGCGTTATACTCCGAAATTAAACCTACTAGTGGAATTCTTGCCCCAAGGTTGATCTGCTGCAATACAGTTTCTAAAATCACACCTGCTGTATTGTCATAGTAAACATCAATGCCATTAGGTGCAGCTTCTTTGAGTGCTGAATCAAGTTCTTGGGTTTTGCGGTTAATGCCAACATCAAAACCTAATTCTTTAACGATATAGTCCCGCTTATCGTCACTCCCGACAATTCCCACGACTCTAGCACCTTTAATTTTGGCAATTTGACCGACTACTGCACCCACAGCACCAGAGGCGGCTGAAACCACAACAGTCTCACCTTCTTTCGGTTGGCCGATATCAAGCAAAGCAGCATAAGCAGTCAGACCAGGCATACCCAGTACACCTAAGCTATAAGATAAAGGTGCTTGAGTGGGATCAAGTTTACGTAGTGTCTCACCCTTAGATACAGCATAAGTTTGCCAACCGTTATTGCTCAAAACAAAATCCCCTACTTGAAATTGAGGATGATTTGATTTAATTACTTGGCTGACTGTACCACCCACGATCGCAGAATTCAATTCTACTGATGCAGCATAAGACTCACTTGCACTAATGCGACCACGCATATAAGGGTCGAGAGATAGATAAAGGGTGCGGCTAAGAATTTCGCCCTCACCCGGTTCGGGAGTTGGTGTTTCTACTAAAGCAAAATCACTCTCTTTTGGTTCGCCGACTGGACGGCTTTTGAGGATGATTTGTTTGTTCATTAAATCAGACATCAGTTATTTTCCTCTAAATCAATCTGACCAGGAGGAATTTGATTCCGGTTCCCCCCTTTTAAGAGGATGTTTGAAAAGTATTCTTGTAGCAAAATGTTTTAGATCCCCTTCTAAATATTCCTTAAAAAGGGGGACTTGGATTCCGTTTATCCCTTAAAAATAGGCGTTAGGGAGGATCAATTAAGTGCCTAAAATCGCAGCCGAACACTTTTAAAACAACCTCTTATACTAATTCTGTATTAAAATGCGCCAAACTATGAAATATAAGTAAGAGAAGGGTAGAACACAAAGGAAGAAAGAGTAAGTCAAAAGATTCGGCGCAGCCTCATAAAGAAAGTTTGAATATACTTAAAACCTCTGACCTATACCTAAATGCACTTTGCTTTCTCCCTGGTCATTAATGCCATAATCAGCCCGAATTAAACCTAGTGGTGAATTTAAGCGGACTCCAGCCCCATAACCAAAACCATAGCCGGGTTTGTCTCGCACACCCGCAGGATCTCCTAATACAGTATCACCTGAGCCTAAGTCTGAAGCAAAGTCGGCAAATAATACACCCCCTACGATTGGTAAAACTGGAAAACGATATTCAGCAGAAGCTAAGACATAACTGCGACCACTTCCCACATCACCGGAATCGTAACCGCGCACTGAATTAGAACCACCTAAGTTAAAGCTTTCATAAGGCGGTAAATTACCAACAACAGTACCAGCTTGCAGGTTCACAGCAAAGACTTGTGGCTGTTTGCTGTTAAATAACTGTACTGGTAGATATTGGCTGTAATTGGCTTTGAGGCGATTGAGGGAAATATTACCTTGACCTATAGGTATAGATTGTTCTGTACTCAAACTCAGAACGGAACCTTGAGTTGGGTTGAGGGGATTATCTCGTTGGTCTTTTGTGGCGGTGAAGGATACGGTAGTTAGGTCATCAACACCAGTTCCACTGACAGAGAGGGGATTGCCTTGAGCGTCAGTTGGAGTAATATTACCTTGGCGATCGCGAATACTAGTTCGGGTATAGTTTAATCCTAATGAGGTATTCCAGTTGTCAATTGGTCGCTGTAAGCTGACACTCCCACCAATTTGACCTTCCCGCACTTTGTCGCCGTTAGCTAGCTTAATCTTGTCATCAAAGGTTTCCGAAAGTTCCCGATTACGAAAACCATTCACAGTGTACCCCAAGCGATCGGGGTTTGTTGCCCGATAAGGACTGACAAATTTGCTATTAAATTGCAAGTCCCGGCTACTTACGCCAATATTCACACCTAATGTATCGTTAATACCGCCAACATTTTGATCTTGATAGCTGATTGTGCCTACTAAACCCTGATCTGCATTGTAACTACCACCCAAATTAACACCACGCGCCCCAGTTTCTTTAAGTTGGTAGACTAAATCAAGTTTTGTCGCATCTCCTTCTAAGGCAACATTCACACTCTCAAATAAACCAGTGCGATATAGCTGTTGGATGTCTTGCTTGACGACATTTTCTTGGAAAATTTGACCAGGTTTCAGTTTGAGTTGCTGTTGTAGGAAATCTGGTTTGGTGCGTCCTCCGACGGGATTACCCTTGCTATCAACGGTTTTACCCTCGTCGTTGACAAAGCGAAATTTGATATTACTCACTAAGCCTTCAGCAACATTCACAGTGAGAATGCCTTGAGAACTGGGTTTAATTGATAGTACTCGTGCTAAGTTATAACCGTTGTCGGCGTACCATTTGTTAATTTGTGCTACTGCTTGCTGGAGTCCAGCAGGACTGATGGTGGTTCCAATCTGAGATTGCAGACTTTGTTGGGCTACTTGGTAGGTGAGGACTTTTGCACCAGATAATTGCAGCGATCGCACAATTACTGGTTGCATTTGATAAACTACATTCAATCCAGCTTGTGTGCTAAAGCTATTCACACTGACTTTGCTAAATAAACCTGTATCCAAAATTGCAGCGACATCTCTTTGTAGCTGGCTTTGACTGGTTTCTCCACCCACCTGAGTTTTAATGACTTTACGAATAATCTCTTGCAATTCTTGATTGGCTCCCACTACCTGTACATCTGTAGCTGTGACTACCAAATTGCTATCAGTAGCAGGGGTTTTGGAAGATGGCGAGGGGGAGGTAGGGAGGATGGCTTGGGAAATTAATTCTTTTGCTGACTTTAAGACTACTGGGGAATTTTTGCTTGCACCTGTTTGTGCGGCGACGGAATTTTGAGAAAATTGTTGTGCAACTATAGTTTCAGGAGTTGCAATTGTCTCTATCCGTGCAGGAGTGTCTTCAATTATCGGCACTACCAAGTTACCGGCTTTTGCCGTTGGAGTAACCGTTTTAGCAGATGCAGCCGTTGCTTGCTGAGTCACATTGGCAGCAGCTAAAGTAGCTAAAGTAAAAATTGCAGTAGCAGAAACTCGCATAATATTTAACCTAATTAACAGGGAGTTATATCAATTTTGGATTTTAGATTTTAGATTAAAAGACTTGATTAAAAAGCTTTTCCAATAATTTTAAACAATACATCCTTTGAGAATTTGGCATTAGTTGTAGGAAAGCAAAGAAATAGCGATAATACTAACTTCCAGCTTATTCGCCGATTTCACCTATTTACACCTCTTACCCAAACGACAGTTAATTTTGATAATTTGTTTCTTATGAGTAATTTATCCCGCTTATCTGTAGCTTCCAACTCCCAGGCTGCAACTTCTCCTTTACGGTTACTTGTATTAAGTAATGGTCATGGGGAAGATGTAATTGCAGTTCGGATTTTGCAAGAACTCCAACGACAATCAAACCCACCAGAGATATTTGCTTTACCTCTGGTGGGTGAAGGACGTGCTTACCAACAGTTGGATATCCCTCTTATCGGTTCAGTCCGCACTATGCCTTCTGGCGGTTTTATTTATATGGATGGCCGCCAGTTAGCGCGGGATGTACGCGGTGGTTTATTGCAACTTACCCTCAGCCAGATTAAAGCTGTCCGCCGATGGGTGAGTTCTCAAAAAAAATTAGGTAATAAAAGAGCGATTTTAGCTGTGGGAGATATCGTCCCCCTGTTGTTTGCAACTTTTAGTGGCGCTAATTATGCTTTTGTGGGTACGGCGAAATCTGAATATTATGTGCGCGATGAAGCTGGATTATTACCACGGAAATCCAAAGATGCGCGTTGGGAAAACTTTTCTGGTTCAGTCTACCATCCTTGGGAACGTTGGTTAATGAGTCGTCGCCGTTGTAAGGCAGTGTTTCCTAGAGATGTGCTGACGACGGAAACATTAAAACAATGGCCAATTCCCGCTTTTAATTTGGGTAATCCCATGATGGATGGTCTACAACCGACCTTTTCACGCCAACAATTTTATAGTCGGGATAGTCACCAGCAAGAAACGGTTAGACCTTTAATGGTGACTCTTCTTCCTGGTTCCCGTCCGCCAGAAGCATACACCAACTGGGAAAAAATTATGATTGCTGTATCTGCACTGATGGCAAGTTTCCAGGAGCGAGATTCGGTGTTTTACACTTCTGGTACGGTGGTATTTTTAGGTGCGATCGCACCGGGCTTAGACTCTAATATTTTATCCCAAAGCGTGCAATCCCAAGGCTGGCGAGTGGAATCGGTATGTCCTATCCAACTTCCCGATCCAAATGTATTGACATTTAAACAAAGAAACGCTTATTTTTTGCTGACTCAACAAGCCTATAATGACTGCTTACATTTGGGAGATTTTGCGATCGCAATGGCAGGTACAGCCACAGAACAGTTTATCGGTTTAGGGAAACCTGCGATCGCTATTCCCGGCAATGGCCCCCAATATAACCCTGCATTTGCTGAAGCTCAAAGCCGTCTTTTAGGCTCATCTTTGATTTTAGTCCAGCAACCAGCTGAAGTGGCCGAGATCGTCCAGTCTCTATTCAAAGATCCTGATATTTTGCAAATTATTGCCGAAAATGGTCTGCGACGTATGGGTAAACCAGGAGCTGCACTACGCATTGCAGAATGTTTACAGGAACGATTGAGTTGAAGGGGGATTGGGCATTACTTCTCGTTCATCTTTGCCACTTTCTTGCTCCCCGACTCCCTTATCTTCCCAATCTTTGATCCTCACAAGCTAGACCTCTGCTATCCATGTACAGCACTCCTTATGCTACTAATCCAGAACGTAAGGCCCTGACGGCAGCTTGGGTACGGTCATCAGCACATAATTTATTTAGAATATTACGAACATGAGTCTTTACGGTACCAACTGTAATATAGAGTTTCTCGGCAATTTGCCCATTGCTACACCCAGCTACAATCAATTCTAAGATTTCCAATTCCCGTTGAGTTAGGGGGTATGTTTCTAAAACTTGCTCGTATTCTGAGGCTAGTGCCTCAATTTTTACAGTCTTCGGCTTATCAGAACTTTGGCTTTCTCCAGGAATACCTTGGCGCATTTTTCGCAATACCACATTGGCAATTGCCGGATCGATCCAAGAGTTACCGCCGTGAGTTGCTTGAATCGCCTCAGTTAATTTACTGATGCTTGTTTCTTTCATGTAATAAGAATCAGCACCTGCTGCAAAAGCTGCAAGTACAGCGTCTTCGGTGTGATCCATTGTTAGGATCAGAATTTTCGTTGTCGTCTGACCAGTTTCAGCTTGATGGCGTTTGAATTTACGGGTGAGTTCAATGCCATCCATGTCAGGTAAACCGATGTCTACAACAGCTACATCTGGCTTTGCCGTTTCTAAAAGTTTTAGTCCTTGAGTCGCATTTGCTGCTTCGCCTATTACCTTCAAGGCGCTGTGAGACTGTAATGCCGCTCTTAGCCCCATTCGTGTTAAGTCATGATCTTCAATTAAAATAATGCTAATTTCATTCATCGCTATACTCGCTCTCACGCTGTTTGCATCTTTCAAAGTATTACCTTTCGTTAGCGCTTTCTCTTATTTCCCCAAACCAAAGATAGATGATATTTTAACCAGTCTGCATCCATCGCTAGAAATAATAAATTTACTCTTTTTTGATATTTAGATAGAGGACATATCTAGCTGGAGATATATAGATACTTGCACAAAAAGTATGAAATATTGAGACGAATGCCAAATTGCTCTCCCTTGCTTAGAATTCAGCTTTTAGTTGCCATCTTCCATTAGTTATTTCCTATTATCTTGTACAAAGCTTACAAAAATGGACGAAGTTCTGACTTCTAAAGGGATCTGGAAAACCTCACTTTCATTCTTTTTTTCTTATAGGAAAGAGATTTTAAATTCTCCCCCAACCCTACAAACTTTGGAGGCTAGGGGTTTAGGTTTCGCCTCTTCTTTTCCCTATCACGTGAAAAGTCAGGCTCGATGGTGGGCAATCTCAAAAGGAATTCAACCACAACTGCACAAGGTAATTACTCGTGCGCCCAAATACTGGAAGACTTACGGCTCAAAAGTTAAACCCTTCAGCAGTCAAAGTGAGCAAGTAATCTTTTTAATGCCAAAAGGCTTAGAAGAGCTTGGTATTCTTCCTAAAGTTTGCGAGGAGGTTTTGGGAATTTTCCAAACTGTGAAAGTTTGCGATCGTTAAGAAAATTGTTGAAATTCCAGGAGGTAGGATTACTTGTGATTCACAAATAGGTATAGGAAGCACTTTCTTATTTACCTGGTCTAACCAAATCTAATGGTTAAAACTGCTCAAGCTTATGGTACACGATAATGGTATGCAACTCTCACCAATGGCTGACGACGGTCGCTTGCTCACTCATTTACAATTGGTTTAAGCTTAGTAAAGTACTTTATTTTACTTTATATAAGTTCTGTCTGTTGTGCCTAGAGCAATAGTTTTCGATTTGTTAATTGCTAGTTTTTTGAAAGCCATTGGTCCTTTGCCAGGAGTTTAATTTCAATAGTCTGGCAAACTAACCAGATTAAGGATACAACAGACTAAATTTAACCAAAGAATTAGCTTTGAAAGCAACTCCTGTAATTGTAATGACAACCTCAAATCAAGATCAACACCGAGTTAAAGCTGACGACTTAAATCTAGCCAGATATATCCTCAAGCTTTTGACCTTGCCTAACTTTGTCAAGATGATGGCAACGCGAAACAAGTATTGGATATTGTGCTAAATGCCTTAGTTAATCAAGTTACAGATTTTAGATGCCCGAAAATCTTATATTTTTTTAATTGGATAATCTCAAAAGAGAAATGTTATACATCAACCTATGTTTGGCGGCAAAAATAAAAAACGATGGAAGAGACGCTGAAAATTTTGGTTGTAGACGATGACGAAGTAGACAGGATGGTAGTCCGTCAGGGTCTGACGATAGCAGGTATTCAGATGGAACTGTCTGAAGTCGGCGATGGCAATGATGCGTTTTCTGCCTTAAGCAGTACTGCTTATGATTGTGTTTTCCTCGACTATGATTTACCAAACCAGGATGGACTAACCTTGATTCAACGGCTACGTTTTTCGGAAATTAAAGTTCCTATAGTAGTCTTGACTAGTCAAGGAGATGAACAAATGTCTTTTCAATTAATTAATGCTGGTGCTACAGACCATCTCTCTAAGTCTAGAGTATCGCCAGAAAACTTGGCACAGATTTTGCGGAGTGCAATTCGGATTTATCGGGCTGAAATGCAGGCAGCTTTGGCAAAAGAGCAGCTTAGAGAAAGTAATGAAAAACTCGTTCGTAAGAACCAAGAATTGGAGAGACAACAAGAACAGATTCAAATGCAAAACTTTAAGCTGTTGGAGGCATCACGGTTAAAATCACATTTTTTAGCCACTATGTCCCACGAACTCAGAACGCCGATGAATGCGATTATTGGTTTTTCGCAAATACTTCTGCGTCCTAAGTTTGGTCAACTAAATAACCAGCAAGCAGATATGGTTGAGCGCATCTTGAATAATGGGAAGCATTTACTGATGCTACTCAATGAAGTTCTTGACTTTTCTAAGCTGGAGATAGGACGATTAGACTTAAAGGCAGAAATATTTGATGTATCAAAGGTCATAAATCTCGCTGTAGGTGAAATGCGTTCCCTTGCTGATGCTAAAAAGCTGTCATTGTTAGTGCAAACCGATTTGCAAAATCCTTTGATATTTAACGATCCTGTTCGGATCAGACAAATTTTAACTAACCTACTTTCCAATGCGATTAAGTTCACAGAGTCTGGCGAGATTTGGGTTGAGGTTAAGGAACTACCTACAAATAAAGTAGTAATTATTGTTCGGGATACAGGTATTGGTATAGCATCCAGAAATTTTAAACGTATCTTTGAAGCATTTCGCCAAGTCGATCAAACTATCACTCGCAAATATCCAGGGAATGGTCTGGGTTTGGCAATTGTAGATTCATTAGTGCGAATGATGGGCGGCAAAATTTTTCTGGAGAGCAAATTGGGCATTGGTTCAATGTTTAAAATTGAATTGCCGCGTCAAATCACATTACAAAATGTGGCAGATGACCCTCCCAATTTACAATTAGACAGCAACGGAATTTTGGGTAGAGCAAAAAATACCGATCAGTCATCTTCTCAAGCTAGGCAAGCACCGATAGGATATCCTAAATATAAACTATAAATTACTTCCAAAAAAACTGAAAAAAATTTATAAATTATGTCTGTAGTTGAAAATAATAAAATTTATCGTATTCTCGCAGTTGATGACACTCGAGATAATCTTATTTTGGTTCAAGCAATTTTAGAAAGTGAGGGATATGAAATTGATTTGGCTTCAGATGGAATAAAGGCTTTGAGGCAAGTTGAAAAATCTCCACCCGATCTGATTTTGTTAGATGTAATGATGCCGGGGATGGATGGTTATGAAGTCACACGTCGGATTCGGAATAACCCAGCAATTAGTTATATTCCAATTCTGCTGATTACTGCTTTTCATGAATCTAGCGTTGTCGAAGGTTTAGATGCTGGTGCTGACGATTTTATTCGTAAACCATTTGATACGGATGAACTACTGGCAAGAGTGCGATCGCTATTACGCCTCAAGCACAGTCTGGACGAACAACAGAAAATGACCCGCCAACGGGAAGACTTTGTTTCCCGTCTGACTCATGATTTGCGAACTCCTTTAGTAGCCGCCGATCGGATGTTGAATTTGTTTGAGATGGAAACATTTTGCAAAATCTCGCCGGAAATGAAACAGGCGATCGCAGTTATGATTCGCAGTAACCAAAATTTGATGGAAATGGTAAACACCCTCCTAGAAGTCTATCGCTTCGAGGCAGGTAAAAAAACGTTGAATTGGGAAGTATGTGATTTACGTGAGATATCTGAAGAAGTAGTGAGCGAACTAAGCCCCCTAACTAATGAAAAAGGTTTGACCCTGACAATAGACACCAGTAAATTAGAACCACTGGGTAAAAAGGCTGGGATTATTATGGGCGATCGCTTGGAACTACGGCGGGTGCTAAACAATTTGATTGCCAATGCCATCAAATTTACGGATACAGGAGGGATCACAATCCGCATTTTTGAAACATCACTTCCTCCAGTAAATCAAGATTCGGTAACAATTGAGGTACAAGATACAGGATATGGAATTGCGGCCGAGGATCAGGCAACAATTTTTGAGCGATTTCGCCAAGGCAAAAATAAACGTTCAGGTAGTGGCTTAGGGCTACATTTATCCCACAGGATTGTAGAAGGGCACGCAGGAACTATCCAGGTTGCTTCTGAAGTAGGTAAGGGTACTTTGTTCACTGTCCAACTACCCAAGAACATTTAACTTTTTCATGGGGATATTTTTCTGTTGGATTGCTAATCTTGACAAAGTTCAAAAGCTGAGTGAGGAGAGAATTTTCCTCCCAATACACGGCGAATTATAGCCTCTAAGTCTTGAATCATATAGGGTTTGCTGATATAGTCATCAAATCCTGCCTTGAGGATACGCCCTCGATCCTCCGTGGTAGCTAAAGCTGTGACTGCGATCGCTGGAATTTTGGAAGTTAAGGGTTCTTGCTTTAGATGACGCACAACATCAATACCGCTAAGACCTGGTAACAAAATATCCAACAAAATTAAGTCCGGTTGATATTCTTTAGCCACCAGCACTGTTGCAGAACAATCTGTTTGACAAATAAATCTACAACCCATTAACTCAAGAGCATAACTAATCAGCAAAAGACTATCATCATGGTCTTCCACTGCCAAAATCAAAGGCTGGTGAGAGTTTTGCTGCTTTTCATCACTCATGAATGAATGTGCCAAATACATCTCTTCTCCAGAAGATTTTATTAGGACTCTTTGTCTGTCTCTATTAGGGAGATACAGACAAAGCTTCGCGCGAACATATAAAATAGTACTCGGTCAGAATTAGCTAATGTGTTTTACTTTTGCCTATTTGATAATTCTTACCCACGCAAAAATTGCTGAGGGAAGAAAACCTCAAGCTGAGAGGTTTAGCGGATACTTTTCGATTATACGCAAAATTACAGAATATTTTCTTAATAAATTCACCATAACTTTATGTAAAAAGATCAGATGATGATTTAAAAAAGTATCGGCTTGAACTATGTATGCTTTGAGATTTTAAAGATACTAAATAAACAAGTAATTCAAGTTATTAACTGTTAAATTTTGTACTAAAGCTTACGTGCTGAATATAATTTAGACACACTCTTTATTGGTTGTACAGACGCGATTGTTTATGTTAAACCAAGATATTATTTTTGATATGTTCCTGAAAAGAAAAAGCTTTTCATCTTTTGTCCAAGGCTATCTACTACTTTACTATAGCGCGATGTCTACGACGGGCCACACCTATGCAGAAATTTGTTTGTAGATTATTCTATTGAGATTATTGTGAATATTCTATACTACAAAAACAACAGTAAAGAGAATATACAGCTTTATAACATTTGTTGAGTGTAAGCATTACTCCACCCAACCTTGTATCTTAAAAGAGTAGTCTGTCAAATACATTTTGATGGATAAAGGAACGAACCACATAGACGCGGAGCGACTACTCTTACGAGAACGCTTTCAGCAAACCCGTAGGGTAGGACGCAAAGAGCGCTAAGGAAGAAGGAAAGAAGAAAAATTGAAAGATTTTCTTATCCATCAATTAGTTCTTGAGAGACTACTAGTCTGTCTCATTACATTTAAGGGATAAGAGAACGAACCGCATACTCCTACGGAGAAGCAAGCTACGTACAGCATCTCGTTAGAGAAGGACACTAAGAGCGTAAAGGAAGAAGGAAAGAAGGTAAATTTAAATTTGATTCAGCTATCAGAATTAATGTGATAGACCACTACTATTATTTTTAACTGAACCGTATTAAGTTTAATGCAACCAAAAACTTGAGAATAATTTTGTTTAAGCTTTGTTAAATTAGACCACTAGTGCCTATTAATTTTATCTGCGATCAATTTAGTTTTTGATCACATCTATTGGAATATTTATCTATCTAAAGGGGGTTGAAATAATTCTCATATTGTCGATAGAGATTGATACCAGATTTTATAATTATTGTACACATCCTAGAGGAAGATGACCAGAATTAAGAGTAGCTCTAAATTAATTTTGGTGTGTCGAATAACTGCTTTCAATGAAGGTTTAGCTGAGTGCTAAACCTTTTTTCATGCCTATCATTAGAGTATGTCAACACACTCTAGACAGATGAACTGAAATCAAAGTAATTATAAATTAGCAAGGTATGGTAAACACTTGGTATATATAGGGCGTGGCTTTTAGCCATGCCTTTTTTGTGACTGAAACTAACCAACTGAAACATACAACATATTTCAAGTTAGTGAGGTAAAAAATAGCCCATATATGCTACTGTGCATCCTTTGTAAGGCATCGGCGAGGCTCTACAAGTTCTTCAACGGAGTACTCACAGGATATTGACCCTAGATTCGTACTTGATATATGAGTATTAATCAAAAATTATTTTCAAAATCTCCTCTACCTTCCTATTAATAATCTATCCATATCATGTTAAACATTGTTTAACACTATCCTAAAGAAATAGAAAAGCTCATAAAAACATGCCTATTAGTATTATTTAATACTATCTATCAATAAAACAAGCAACAAAAAACCATCAGTACCATATATATATCAATATTCGTATCATTCTATAGATAGTAGAAATAACTATTTTACAAAGTTATTATTCAGCCTGTTAATGCCTGAAAAACGTGTATGCACCCTGGATACCCTTCCAGGGTCTTTTCTTTTAAATTATGAGTAAAAGATAGACTTTCATCAGATTAAAAGTAAATTGATGGGTGATATTTTTATACACTAAATTGAGCAGAAAAAATAAAGAGGGGATATATCAGAATTTACCTTGGTGATTAGAGTCTTTAGCCTAATCCAGAAATCTTTAAATAGGATTAACTTTAGGTAGATTTTTTGTATATTTTTTCAAAAAATTAGTTAAGATTTTTACCAAGTTATGAAATACCAAATTTCTGAATATTTATACACATCCTCTAGGATGATGAACTGTAGTACAGAGTAGAACTAAATTAATTTTGTACGTTGTTAAGCACAGCAATTATTGAGGTTTGGTTCACAGCCAAACCTTTTTTTTAACGAGTAACCAGGAAGTGTGCTATCAGATTTCAGAATATTTGAATACAGTCTATAGGAAGATGAACTAAAGTAAGAGTCAGTCTAAATTAATCTTGGTGTAGTAAATGCTTGGTATATATAGAGGCTTGGTTTAACCAAGCCTTTTATTATGTACAAGTCTTCAAGAAATTTGGATACAGTCTATAGGAAGATAAATTGCTAGAAAAGTAAGTCTAAATTAATCTGAAATGTCTACTTAAGCACTAAATCTATAGGTTTAGCACTGAGCTAGACTTATTTTCTGATCAAGTGAAGAGAAAGAAGCGATGCCGATAGCGTACCCTGCGGAGGCAGGCTACGCTGGGTAGTTTCATACGAAAAAAGAAAAATACATAAAGTATTGATTTCTTATTTTGTGGCATGACTTTTTACCGCACTTCCATTCCTCTCTCCGAAACGGCTACGGTGTACACACAAGTGGTCTGTCAAAGAATAATTGACGAGTACATTCTCTCTGAGGACGGCGATTTATCGCGTCTCTCTAACATATCAGTCTTTTAGACGCGATAAATCGCGTTTCTATATGAGGGCTTTCTGGCTTATCCCAAGCGTATTGGGATAAAACTAAAACTGGATCTAACTTGTGTGTACACCGTAGCATTGATGACACTGGGTAAATTCCATCTAACTTATTGCAAAATAATCATTAATCTTATGCGTTAATTGCATTGGTACGGATTTATAATAGTTTCACAGATGCGATTCTAATATTAGGGAATAAAGATGGATACCCCTGGGTTGACCAGGGGCTTTTTATTTAGAGGCTACGCTTTAAACGTCAATACCGGACTCAATCGCGCCACAACGTCCACCATTTCTGCCTCAACCTGCACATCAATTACAGACTGAATCGGTTTATAGGCGGCTGGTGCTTCTTCAATGCGGCGTTCTTCACGCAAGGTAATGCAGTCTATCCCGGTTAATCCCAGTTCTGCCTCATTTTGAGATGCACCTCTGCGATTGAGGTCGAAGCGAGAACGAATTCTTCCCGCCCCGTGTGAGGCCGAATTACAAAAGGCTGGATTGCCTTTACCCACCATCAGATAAGAATAAGCCCCCATTGAACCAGGGATAATCACTGGTTGCCCTGTATGGGCGGGACAAGCGCCCTTGCGTGTTACCCATCCATTACCTTCTGGCAAGATGATATTATGCGGCAAGTCATAAATTAGAGGTGCTTCCACATCTTTATAATATACTTCTCGCAAACGCAGACGTAGCAGTTCTGCTAATAGCAGGCGATTAATAAAAGCATAGTTAGCAGCAGTTGCCTCAGCTTGCAGGTAACTGGCGACTAATTCGGGGTGAGAATGGGTAGAGAGAGGAAAAATCTGAGAATCAGGGTACTTCAGACCTTTTTGCCAAGTCGCCTTAGCTTTATCTCGCCACATTCCCCCGATATACTTACCCACATTTCTAGAACCAGAGTGAATCATAAAAGCCAGTTGTCCCTCGCGCACTCCCCAAACGTGGGCAAGTGGGCGATTTTCGACTTTATCAACTCGCTGCACTTCTACAAAATGATTGCCGCCGCCAATGGTTGCCAGTCCGCCATCGCGTACCATTCCGCTATCGGGAACCAATTCTTCAGGCGCGAGTTTCCAGTTACCATCCATTGAACCACCTAAGAAGATGCGTTCGCTCTCTTGGGCAAGTTGCTGCAAATCAGATTTGATTACACTCCCCGTAGGCCGATCTAGCATGGCATCCAACCAACCGGGAATTCCGTATTGAAATAGCGATCGCATTGCCTCAGCAGTCATTGTCACATCACGCGTACCAAAGAAGTAATCCCCCTTCATTTTTTCGACGAATTGGTCGCGCTTTGCCATGAATTCGTCAATTGTCAAATCAGCAACGTGCAGGCGCATTCCACAATTGATATCAGAACCGACAGCGCCAGGGATAACCTGACCCACAGTTTCCACAATTGAACCAATGGCAACACCCGCATCACCTGGGTGAAAGTCAGGGGTAGCACAGGCACGGCAAACGCATCCACCAGATGGATGGCGGACGCTTGCCAAATTCGCTAGCTGCTTCAGTGCCTTAGCTTCTACGGGGAAGCTTTCTGGCAGTAGCACTTCTGCTACAGGGGCATCAGGAGAATTAAGTAAACGGACAGAATAAGTGCGATTATCGTAAGTTACATCCAAACCTTGCCGCTCTAAAGCACGCAGGAGACGTTTTAAATTTTTTGGCTGCATGAAAACTCCAAATAGAGCCTTAAAAAAGACTCTTGGTTGTGAAGAGGTAGGAGACTTGGGTTCAGCAGCCGCGTCTCAAGTGGTGCGGAGGGTTATTTTCCCAGAATTGTGGGGAAAACAACAAGTTATACAGCTTTGATAACACACACTTGCATTGAAAAACAAGTGTTTTGTAGTATTTTGTATTCTTTGCATTTTACATACTACATCTGTAAAGAAATTTGAAGTTTAGCAAAAAACTTTTAAAATTCTCTAGACTCTCCAGCCGGCTAGAGAGTCTAGTATGAATTCAAGGGGACTCTCAACCAGAAATTTCTGATTGTTGACTGTTGTCCCTCAGTCATCCAACTTGGTTTGGCTAGGTTGTTCATTTTTATCCCGTAAATCTATGACTCTCCAACTCACAGTTCCCAATATGTCTTGTTCTGTTTGTGCAAGCACCATCACCAAAACACTTCAGGCAGTCGATGCTAATGCTAGCGTTCAGGCTGATCCAACAACCAAGCTTGTCAGTGTAGAAACTCAAGCATCAGAAACAGAAATTAAGGAAGCGTTGGCTGCTGCTGGCTATCCAGTTGCTTAAGGGATTAGGTACTGAGGACTAGGTACTAGTTACTGAGCAAAGGAAAAACTATCCATTCGCCCTCTAACCTTTTCCCTTCTGTTTCCAAGTCCCCAATGCCCAATACCCAATCCCCAATCCCCAATATGGATACTCTCACACTCAAACTTCGAGGCATGAGTTGCGCTGGTTGCGCCAACAACATCGAAAAGGCAATTCGCTCTGTTCCTGGGGTGATTGACTGCAACGTTAACTTTGGAGCAGAACAAGCCGCCATTAGGTACGATCGCTCTCTAGCCAATTTAGAGAAAATTCAAACTGCGATCGCAGCTGCGGGATACTCTTCTGACTCACTCCAGGAAGAATTGCTCTCTGAAGAAGATGATGCAGAGATTGCAAGTAGGCAAGCATTACAACGCGAACTTTTCCTCAAGGTAATTGTGGGAGGTGTAATCAGCATTTTCCTCTTTTTGGGGTCGTTGCCCATGATGACTGGGCTGAACTTCCCCTTAATTCCCAGCTTCTTGCAAAATCCTTGGATACAATTAGCGCTGACAACACCTGTCATATTTTGGTGTGGTGGATCTTTTTACCGCAATGGTTGGAAAAGTCTCAAGCGCCATACGGCGACGATGGACACGCTGATTGCTTTGGGTACAAGTGCAGCGTATCTATATTCTTTGTTTGTCACTGTTTTCCCGAAATTTTTTATTGTTCAGGGCTTGATACCTCATGTTTATTATGAAGTTGCCGCCATTGTTATTACCTTAATTTTATTGGGGCGGTTATTGGAAAATCGCGCTAGGGGAGAAACTTCTGAAGCTATCCGCAAACTGATCGGATTGCAAGCCAGAGATGCCAGAGTTATCCGTGATGGTGTGGAAATTGATGTTCCCGTTGCTGAAGTCAGAATCAACGATGTGATTTTGGTACGTCCTGGTGAAAAGATTCCAGTTGATGGCGAGGTGATTGCAGGCGCTTCGACAGTAGATGAAGCGATGGTGACTGGTGAAAGTTTGCCAGTCAAAAAGCAGCCAGGAGATGAAGTGATTGGGGCGACGATTAACGGTGCGGGTGCGTTTCAGTTTCGGGTGACACGAGTTGGAAATGATACGTTTTTGGCTCAAATCGTCAAACTAGTGCAACAAGCCCAAGGTTCTAAAGCACCAATTCAGCGCTTGGCAGATCAAGTTACAGGATGGTTTGTACCAGCTGTAATTGCGATCGCGATCGCCACTTTCGTCATTTGGTTTAATTTCACTGGCAACCTTACCCTCGCAACAATGACAACGGTGGGTGTACTAATTATCGCTTGTCCTTGTGCTTTGGGTTTAGCTACCCCCACATCTGTAATGGTGGGGACAGGGAAAGGTGCAGAAAATGGCATCTTGATTAAGGGTGCGGATAGCTTAGAACTAGCACACAAAATTCAAACCATCGTTTTAGATAAAACCGGCACTTTGACTCAAGGGAAACCCACAGTTACAGACTTTGTGACTGTTAACGGTACAGCTAATGGGAATGAAATCAAGCTTTTACAGTTAGCAGCAACAGTAGAACGGAATTCTGAGCATCCTTTAGCTGAAGCGGTGGTGAAATACGCCCAGTCTCAAGAGGTGAGTTTAACGGAGGTACAGAATTTTCAGGCTAATGCAGGTAGTGGTGTCCAAGCAGTTGTTTCAAATCAGCTTGTACAAATTGGTACACAACGCTGGTTAACAGAACTTGGAATTAACACCATGACTCTTCAGCAGTATAAAGATGCCTGGGAAACTGCTGGTAAAACAGTCATTTTGATTGCTGTAGATGGTGAACTACAAGGAATAATGGGTATTGCCGATGCCCTGAAACCTTCATCAACAGCAGTGGTAAAAGCTTTACAGAAGCTAGGTTTAGAAGTAGTAATGCTGACTGGAGACAATCGGAAAACGGCAGATGCGATCGCAGCAGAAGTTGGCATTGAGCAAATCTTTGCTGAAGTGCGTCCAGATCAAAAGGCGGCGATTATCCAATCTCTTCAGAAAGGCGAACTGGGGACTAGGGACTGGGGACTGGGGAAAATTCTTCCCAATACCCAATACTTCGACTTACCTCGACTTCGCTCGGCACAAGTCGCTCAGTACAAGTCCCCAGTACCCAATCGCCAATCCCTTGTTGCGATGGTGGGCGATGGTATAAATGATGCACCAGCCCTAGCACAAGCTGATGTGGGAATTGCTATTGGTACAGGAACAGATGTTGCGATCGCAGCTAGCGATATCACTCTAATTTCTGGAGATTTGCAAGGAATCGTCACAGCTATTCAACTCAGCCGTGCCACCATCAACAATATCAGGCAAAATCTCTTCTTTGCCTTTATTTACAACGTCATTGGTATTCCCATCGCGGCTGGAATTTTGTTCCCTATCTTTGGTTGGTTACTCAATCCAATTATCGCCGGCGCTGCGATGGCTCTTTCTTCGCTTTCTGTCGTTAGCAACGCCCTCAGATTGCGTAACTTTCGACCAAAAACTAACTCATAATTGCAGGTTAATTTAGAAAATGTTCAGTAAAAAAATGCTTTGGGCAAGCCTTGCAGCTTTAGTGTTTCTCACCGGAACACCAAGTGTAACATTAGCAGAAATGACAGCTCACTCGTCAGAGCAAAATGGTCAATTTAACCATATAGAGCAACCTTTGGGCTTGAAAGTTGGTGTTGCGATCGGTGGTTTAGCCTTTATGGGACTAGAGTTGTGGTGGTTCCTCCTCTATAAAAGTTCTGATTCTTAAGAGGATGTTTTAAAAATTCAGATAGCACTGCTATATGTCGGTAAAGTAATTGTAAATGTACTCCCTTCCCCTAACTTTGATTGGACACTGACACTACCCCCCATACCCTCAACAAGTGTCTTGACAATAGATAAACCCAAACCACAACCCCCGGTAGTATGAGAGCGGGATTCATCTACGCGGTAAAATCTCTCAAATATCCGTGCTTGCTGTTGCAAAGGAATTCCATAACCTTTGTCACAAACTTGAATGATTGCCTTATCTTCAAGTTGGTTTAATTTAAAAATTATGGGTGTATCAGCTTCGGAATACTTAATGGCATTATCAATCAAATTCAATAATACTTGTTTAAGGCGGCTGTAATCTGCTTTCACCTCAATCCCATCGAATTTTGACTCGATTTTAATTATGCGATCGCTATATTTTTTTGCCATCATCACCACTTCTTCAACCAAGTCATTTAGCACATAAGATTTCATTTGAAAATATAAGTAACCATTATCTGCTCGTGCTAAATCAAGTAAATCTTGTAGCAGACGGATAGTGCGTTCAGCTTCCGATGCCGCAGTTTCTAAAGCTTCTTGTTGGGTTTGTGTTAAATTATTTTGCCTTCGTAAGACGCTTTGTAAGTAACCATGTACAATGGTTAAAGGTGTGCGTAATTCGTGAGAAACATTACTCACAAATTCCCGTTCCTGCTTCCAAGATTGGGATAAACGGGATAACAGCATAGTTAAAGTTTGAGCTAGCTCTTTAACTTCGCTGGGCGCATTATCTACAGATAGCTGTGGTTGTCCTAAATCTTCAGCCGAAATCACAGCAGCCATTTGATTTAGCTGGCGTAGAGGTTGCAGAGAACGCTGGATGTAAAATGCGATCGCAGCAGTTAAAATAATAATTGCCAAAACACTAATAATCGCTAAACTCTGCACCATTCCCAGAAACATTTTCTGTTCGCGGGTAATATCCTTGACTACAAATAACTCACCCAATAACTTACCCTTCACTTGTACAGAACTACCACATAAAACAAAATAGCTTTCGTTGACTTGATAAACTTGTGGTTTAATTGGCATCTTAGTTAAAGACATTAACTCAGCTACTTTAGTATCAGATACCAAATCTAAAGTGGCAGATTTTACTATAATTTTATTATCAGGACTTTTTAACCATAATAATATGTTGGTATTTGCCAAGTTATTAATCGCCTTTTGCAACCCAGTTTCCGGTTGCATCATTTCACTATAAATTTGTACATCTTGCGGCAAGCGTTTGGCGATTTGTTCTATATTGTACTTATGACTATCAACTAAGATTTGCTGCATTTTCCAACTAGTCCATGTAGCAAGGCTACCTAATACCAAACCTGAGAATGCAGCAATACCAATTGTGAGGCGTGACTGTAAGGAAAATAGGTCTATGTTTATCCAAACTTTTCTGATTTGCTTCACTTTTCTGGTTACGTTTTAGGTGTTTAATAAAGATATTTCAATAAAAAAATCAGAATGCTAAATGTAAAGTTGCTATTAACCGTTAAATTTTTAGTTACAGATGATTTTAACTTATCTTTGTTGTATACCTACAATGAAAAGTGCAGCCATTCCAGAAAAATTGCGAAAGATTTTTTTTAATCGCCCTCTCAACCCTGCAAATCCTTCTCTAAGAATAAATTAAATTAATTTACTGTTAATTAAATTAATTTAATATGAGAATTACCTTAAAATTTTGCACTTTTAGCCGATTTAACTCCAGAGACTAAATTTTATTCTGTTGATGATAATTTAGAGAATGAGTTGAACAGACTTGCTTGGAACGGATTTTTTATCAAAGATTACGTTAAATCTCTCAAAACCTCAGTTGGTTCCATAATTAATAAACCTTCGGAAATAGGAACAGTGGTGTCTGAAATGCAGAAGTTTCGAGGCAGTATTGAGGGAGGTATTTGTGTGCGGCGGATTGAAGATTTTGTACCCGAAACGGAGAGGCGTTACTTTGTTGTATCTGGTAAAGCTTTTGCCGCTTTACCAGATGAAGAAGTTCCAGAGATTGTTGAAGAGTGTGCAAAGCGGATTGGAAGCCAATTTTTTTCTGTAGATGTAATAGAGCGTAGAGACGGTACTAAGAGGATCGTAGAAATTGGTGATGGGCAGGTATCAGATATTGTAGAATGGACGGCTGAACGTTTCGCTCAACTTTGGTTGAGGTGATAGGTAAGCAGTCGATAGTTATTCCCCGCATCAATTCTCTGTCGCCAGCCAAGCGCGTAAAACCTCTGCCACTGTCCACGCTTGGGCAATACATCCCCGTGCAGTCATCGGGGCATCACCATCAAAAATTTCGCTGAGACTACCAAGACCGTGTGTAGTAAGATGATTAGCCATTGGTTCTAAAAATTGACGAGCCTGCTCAGGATTTTTGTAGACGCGCAGGTGTGCTAATACAAAGGGCCCCAATAACCAACCCCAAACTGTCCCCAGGTGGTAAGCGCCATCACGTTGATACTGATTACCACCGTATTTACCCTGATATTGGGGATGGTCAGGGGCAAGCGATCGCAATCCATGAGAAGTCAGCAGCGATCGCCCGCAAACTTCCACTACACTCTTTTGCTGGGCAAGTGTTAGCGGGCTTTCTGGTAGCGAAACAGCAAATATTTGGTTAGGTCGCAATGCTGCATCATCACCATCAGGACTGTCTAGAACGTCATAGCAATAACCTGTCTCTTCATTCCAGAAGCGAGAAAATCTATACTTAGCCCGGTCTGCCATTGCCTCATATTCTTGGTGTGGTTTACCAAGGTGACGGGCAAACTTTGCCATTCTCCGTAAAGCATTATACCAGAGGGCATTAACTTCAATCGGTTTGCCAATTCGGGGCGTAACTACCCAATCATCAACTTTCGCATCCATCCAAGTCAGTTGTACACCTGCAACACCTGCAAACAGTAAGCCATCGGCCGGATCGAGATGGATGTTGTAGCGTGTACCGCGACAGTGCCAATCAATGATATCTGCAAGTATAGGAAAGAGTTCACCAAGCAAAGTATCATCATCCGTAGCGCTGTAGTAGGCGCGGACTGCTTCAAAGTACCAGAGAGTGGCATCGACTGTATTATATTCTGGTTGCTCACCTGCATCAGGAAAGCGATTTGGCAACATTCCTTGGTCTACGTATCTGGCAAAGGTGCGAAGAATTGAGCGTGCTACCTCTGGGCGACCAGTCGAAATTGTCAAACCAGGTAGACTAATCATGGTGTCGCGTCCCCAGTCGCCAAACCAGTGATAACCAGCGATGATGGTTTTGCCGTTGGGGTCTTCTGGCACTGGACGGTCAACAATAAACTGGTCGGCAGCTAGTATTAGTTGCTTGATCCAGATAGGTGATTCCTTCGTCTTGAGGGGTTGATTAGTTTTCCAAATTCCTGTTAGCTTCTGCTCTTGAGCGCGACGTAACTTAAGTGCAGCCTCGGCATTAAGATTTGCTTGCTTTTCTGTGCTGGCTACAAATGCGATTGCTTCCCCAGGATTTAGTGTTACTTCAAAAGTCGCAGCGTGGAGATGGTCTTCTCTATCTCTCAATCCCCGATAGCGCTCAACAGCCAAGTCAAAGCCATAATACCAATTGTCGGCGACAGATGCACTACCACCATCGCTCAGTAAATACATTGGTACAGCACCCGGATAAGCAGTTACACAAATCCCTTGTTCGACTTCCTCAATAGACATCTTCCAGCCATTACTTTGGGTGTCGCTGTGATAATCGCGGTAGTTGACCATTGCTTTGAGGGTCAACTTCAGAGGTTGCGTAGCACGACGCAAAGTATATTGGACATAAGTTGTGTTAACACCTTGTTGCATCCACACCCGTTTTTCTAACAAGGCATCGGCAACAGCAAAACGCCATAAGGGAATTGTACCTTCCAGAGAAAAACGTTCAATATTTTGATAACCGTGAGGGCTGACAGTCCCATCAGCCCAACGATTGGTGTCTAGAGAATAAGAGCGATTGTCATACAGGATAGTTTCATCTAGTTTTGCCAGCAGTAAGGTACGACCTAAAGGTGGTTTCAATGCTGTTAGCAATAGTCCGTGATAGCGGCGGGTCAATAAACCAGCCACAGTTCCAGAAGCGTAACCACCAATACCGTTAGTAACTAACCATTCCCGTGACTCTGCCGTGTCAAGATTGCCGCAGATTTCCCGCCCAAATTCTATACACATAAGTCAACACTTTTCCTTGGGATCAATATTTGGATTATGGATTATGAATCCTCTAGTGTGCCGAGAATGGTATTAAGAGTTCTAAAATCTTAACTGCGATCGCGGTTAAATAAAATACATCGTCTCGAGTAATATTAAATACAAGTATCTTTGGTAAGACATTTCTGTGAGTAAAAGCTAAACTATGGTTGATTAGCTTAGTTAGCGATCGCTCTTCTGAGACTTGCTAGCACTGTTGTTTGGTGTCTAACTGCGATCGCTTGTAGTTATATTACCTTACACCTGCGAAGATGCAGCAGACGGCGGAATAATTTCAAGACCATATTTTGAAGCAGCTGTCATCGCTTTTTCCATATCTGCGGGACTAACGCTAGGTAATTGCATTCTGTCTGAGACTGGCACACCTACTTCCATAAAAAATTTCTCCAACCCTGCTGGTGTGAACCAACAAAGCAATTTTGCTGGCTTTGCACCAATATTTGAAAACCTGTGGAGTTGACCTTTGGGAGAGTGAAGAAAAGTTCCAGGAGTTGCTATGATAATTTGCTCATCAAGCTGAAATTCCAATTCTCCCTCTTGAATATAGAAAGCTTCGTCTTCGTGACTATGAATGTGGGGAGGTGTACCGTTTTGTGGTTGAACGGTAATCTCCACTAGAGCATAAGCTTGACCAGTTTCTTCACCCACTGCCTTAAAAGTATACAAATCTCCAAGCACCCAGTATGAAGAACCTTGTCCCGGTTGCTGTAATATTCCTTGTAGATTGACTGTCATAGTTATTCCCTTTTTAGATGTTTTCTATTACAAATTTCTCAGAAAAATCTAATTTTTCACTCTTTAAGTACTTAGATATAAATAAACTTAACCATATCATCGTAAATGGAGCAAACTCAAGGCAAGCGATATCTACGATTAATTACGCTACATAATACTCTGAGATTGTTTGACTTTAGTCACGATCACACCACTGATTTTTCAATATCTCATTCTTGGATGATTTTACATTTATTCACCTAAAAATTAATCAGTTTGTTGTATGTAAATAGCATAATGTCTTTAGTAGAATCTTTCCCTCAAAATAGTACAGCTTGGTCAAAATAACTATCCAGTCGATTTTTTAAATTATTTTCATAATCTATGCAATAACTATCCATGAGTAAAACTAGTGATGACGAAATATTGTTGCACAACCAAACTTGGCAGCGCGAGCGACAAATCATAATCCGTTTGTCTTCTTTAAACTATCTAACTGGCGAACTGGGCAGCTACTTGCATAATATTGCCTGTGGAGTCAGCGAACTTATTGGAGTTGATTGGACAGTTGTTACTTTTTGCCAGGAGGGGTTTGAAACGGTTCTAGCCAGTAGTCTTGAAATGGGAGAGGGTGAACATATTTATTCACTACATGGTTTACTAACTGGTACTGTTATTCAAATGGGTCACTCATTAGCCGTGAAAGATGCTCAAAAACACCCAGAATATGGACAGGCTCCAGAAGGTTATTGTGCATATTTAGGGATACCACTGCGGACTGCTGAAAACAAGGTAATTGGTACTATCTGTTCTTTTAATCACCAACCACGTGATTTTACAAAAGAAGATATTCAAATTGTGGAATTGTTCGCTGAACGAGCAGCAACAGCAATTGATAACTATCATCTTTATCAACAACAATGCAAATTTAATCATATTTTGGAAGCTGAGGTAGAAAAACGCACCGCAGAATTACAAGCAACCCAAGCCAAGCTTTTAGAACAGGAACGATTGGCTGCTATTGGTGAATTTGCTGCCATGATTGTGCATGAAATTCGTAATCCCTTGACTACAATGATTATGGGATTAAAGTATTTCCAAAAAACCATTTTAACAGAATCTGCTCAAGAGCGATTAGCGTTGGCATTGAATGAATCTAGCCGTTTGGAGCGTCTGCTAAGTGAAATTTTGCTATACGCCAAGCCTCAAGTATTGCAGCTTTGTGAATTAGATGTGAATGAACTAATTCATGATTTACTAGTATATATTCATGAAATGCCAGAAGCTCTGGAACGAAAAATTGAATTTGTTCCGGTGTTACCTACAGTAAAAGTTTTGGGGGATAAGGACAAACTTAAACAAGTATTTATTAACATCCTTCGGAATGCTTGCGAGGCAGTTGCACCAGGAGATATTGTTAAATGGGAAGTGGGTTGTTCTGATATAAATAAAGTCTATATTAATGTCCATAATGGCGGCGCACCAATTCCATCAGAATTTATAAGCAAGCTTTCTCAGCCATTCTTCTCCACAAAACCTTGTGGCACTGGGCTAGGGCTTGCTATTACTAAACGCATCGTCAATGCTCATAATGGAGAACTATCAATCTGTTCTGATATTTTAACAGGTACTATAGTAAGTATTCAATTACCTGTAGTTCCTTTTTAGAGCTTTTGATTGATATCAAGTATTTCTTCTGCTACAGTTATCCTATTTATGATTGTGGCAGAATAGATAACATCACTTCATTAGAAAAATCGATAAATGGAAAAATACCAACTCAGCCCAAAAAACTGGTCTCAAGAAATTTACATTAAAGCCTTAAAGAAAGCAGCATACGCACATCAAGGTCAGAAAATGGCAGGTTCAGAAATACCTTACCTTATGCACTTGAATCTTGTGAGTATGGAGGTAATTGCAGCCATAAGTGTGGAAACAGAACATGATGGAAATCTTGCTATTCAATGTGCTATTTTGCATGACACAATCGAAGATACTAATACAACGTTTGAAGAAATTAGAACCGAATTTGGTGAATCAGTAGCTAATGGTGTACTTGCACTGACTAAAGATGAAACTTTAGCAAAAAATCTCCAAATGGCAGATAGTTTACAAAGGATAAAAAAGCAACCAAAAGAAATATGGATGGTGAAATTAGCCGATAGAATCACTAACCTACAAGCACCACCACATTATTGGACTCAAGATAAAATTATTCGATATCGAGAAGAAGGTATTCAAATTTATGAAGCTTTGCAGGATGCAAGTCCATTTCTTGCTTGCCGCTTGGCAAAGTTAATTGAAGATTACAAAGCATTTATCAATTAAACAGTCTTTTGTGAGTCAAATCACACTAGCAACCTAAGCACTGCAATAACATGATATTTATGCATAAATTCTTACATACAAAATGATGGAATTACTTGAACTAATGTTGGTGCTAGCTACAGTAGTTGGTGTTACAGACGGAAACACAATTTTAGTTAAAAATAATGCCGGACAAACAATTCCTGTTAGGCTAGCGTGTATCAATGCACCAAAGGCGGTTGGACAAGTGTATACTTTAGCAGCGACACAAAGCTTAAAACAGCTACTACCACCTAAAACTCCTGTTGTGATTAGAAGCATTGAACAACTCCAAAATGGCCGTACAGTTGGTGAAGTGTTTGTGGATAATCGATCAGTAAATCTCCTTTTGGTAGAGTCAGGTAATGCTGTCGTTGACAGAGAATCTTTACAAAATTGCTACGAAAGCAAAACCCAATATTTAATTGCAGAAGCTAATGCTAAAAATAAGCATCTGGGATTGTGGCAGCAATCAAACATGCAATTGAAGTTTCATAGCAAGTAATATCAAATCCGGTTGCTTGGGAGCAACCTCAGATGTAATTGATATAGCGGTTTTCTAATTCTCTAATAGAAGCAATATAGTTTGACCTCTCTCTTAAAAGGAGAGAGGCTTTGAATCTTAGTCCCTTTCTCATATAGGCAAGGGGCTGGGGGTTAGATCTGTATTGTAATCAACTAATAACCACTATATTAGATACACAAATTTTTAAATAAATCGGATATCTAGATAACACCAATTTTTATCAATCAGATAGTTATGATTGCTTTTTTAATATCATCAATCAATTCATCAATCCTTGATTGTGTAGTGTTCCAAGAACACACAAAACGTACTCCTCCCACACCGATAAATGTATAAAACTGCCAGTTCTTTGCTTTTAAGGTGTGAATGACTTGTTCAGGTAATTTCACAAATACGGCGTTGGCTTCTCTGGGAAACATCAAGTCAACGCCTTCTATATTTAAGAGTTGATTTTCTAAATATTCAGCACATTGATTAGCATGTTTGGCATTTTTTAGCCAAGCACCAGTTTCTAACAAACCCAACCAAGGAGCAGAAATAAACCGCATTTTTGAAGCTAACTGACCTGCTTGCTTGCATCGATAATCAAAATCTTCTGCTAACTCTTTGTTGAAGAAAAGAATTGCTTCACCTAATGCCATTCCATTCTTAGTACCACAAAAGCATAATACATCTACTCCAGTTTTCCAAGTAATTTCAGCAGGGCTTTTATTCATAGCGGCAACTGCATTTGCAAAACGAGCGCCATCCATGTGAATTTTTAAATTATACTTTTTTGCCACTTCTTTAATTTTTAGAAGTTCTTCAATAGAATATAAAGTTCCTAATTCAGTTGATTGGGTAATACTAATAACTTTAGGCTTTGGATAATGAATGTCAGTGCGTCTAGTGACAATTGCTTCTATCGATTCTGATGTTAACTTGCCATTTTTCCCTTGAGCCAGTAAAAGTTTAGAACCATTAGATGCAAATTCAGGTGCGCCACATTCATCTGTTTCTATGTGAGATGTTTCATGACAAATCACACTGTGATATGACTGGCAAAGGGCAGCTAAAGACAAAGAATTTGCGGCTGTACCATTAAAGGTGAAAAATACTTCACAATCAATTTCAAAGAGTTCCCGAAAATAATCTGTTGCTTTTTGAGTCCATTCATCATTCCCATAAGCTGGAACACTACCCTGATTTGCTCTAATCGTATATTCCAGTGCTTCTGGACAAATACCAGAAGAATTATCACTTGCAAATTGTTCTAAGTTGCTACTCATAATCTCTAGTTTGATTTTTCTTAGTAATTATTACAATATTAGTAAATATTTTTTGTGGTTGACAACTACAAGGTTTAGGAAAAATATTATTAATGTCTCAGATTAGATAACAACTCTACTAATGGCAATAACTTTAGATGATAATCAATTAAATATTTGTAGAGCAATCGGAAATTCCTTTTAAATAACTATAAGCCTAGCTTGTAAGCGAAGTTAGTAGTTTGCAAAATTTGATTTTCAAAAATAAAATTCCTATATCTTACATTAAACGGTTAATTATTTCTTGGCTTTTGTTTGAGCCGTTATAGCCTCTAATAGGATGAATATACTATTAAATAGATTTGCTAATGTCCACAGAAAACTGGAGTCTTAGTTTACCTTTACTGAGACATTAAGTTACTACGGTGTATTTCTCAGCTTTGGTTTGAGGATATTTTGGGACATTGAAAATGGCAAATAAGTAAATATTATGCTAAAAAAATAAAGTTTGCTAATTAGAATGCCACTCATATACTTATAATGTACTATACAATGCCCTGGCCAGTAGCTTGCTTACTTGTAAGGGTACAAATTGGGGAACCTGCCCAAGGCACCGGCTCACCAATGACTAATGACTAATAACTAATGACTGAACCATTGATTGAACTAAAAGGTGTTTCTAAGTCCTTTGGTAGCCATAAAGTTCTAGATAATGTAGACTTGACCATTTACCGGGGAGAAGCACTGGGGATTATTGGGCCATCAGGGACTGGTAAATCAACAATTCTACGGGTGATGGCGGGGTTACTTGCTCCTGATGAAGGAGAAATTTATGTGCAAGGAGTGCGGCGGGACGGTTTGATTGAGGATGCTGGACAGCCAGTTGGCATTGGTATGGTGTTTCAACAGGCGGCGCTATTTGATTCGCTGACAGTGGAGGAGAATGTGGGATTTTTACTTTATCAAAATTCAAAGCTGCCGCGATCGCGCATTCGAGATTTGGTAAAAGAAAAATTGGAAATGGTCGGTTTGCCATCAATAAGCCACCTTTACCCAGCCGAACTGTCCGGGGGAATGCGAAAACGGGTAAGTTTTGCCCGTGCAATCATGTCTAACCCCGATAATCCCTCAGAAGGGCCAGAAGTTCTACTATACGATGAACCAACGGCCGGACTCGATCCTATTGCCTCAACTGTAATCGAAGATTTAATCCGCTATTTGCAATGTTTACATGGTGTTTGTAGTACTTATGCCGTTGTTACCCACCAGGACAGCACTATCCGTCGGACAACTGATAGACTTATATTTCTCTATGAAGGTAGAGTGCAGTGGCAGGGTACAGTTAGTGAGATATACAACACAGAAAATCCCTTGATCAAACAATTTATGAGTGGAAGCGTGCAAGGGCCGATTCAAGTCGTCGGTTAAAAAGTGAAAAGTGAGGAGTAAAAAGTGAGGAGTGAAAAATGAGGAATGAGAGTTAAATTCAATTCATAACTTCTAACTCATAACTCCCAACTCATAACTAATTATTGGGTAGAGGAAAAATATGCGAGGTCTTATGACAAGCCGCTTCGCGTCTGGGCGAACATTTAGAGAAGGCTCTGTGGGGTTGTTGCTCCTGGTAGGACTAGGAGTATTCGGGTTACTCTTTTTGTGGTTAAATAGATTTACTGCTGCTGGCCGTTCATACAAAATTATTGTGGAATTTGCTAATGCTGGCGGAATGCAAAAGGGAGCAATAGTTCGCTATCGAGGTGTTAAAGTAGGAACTATTTCTCAGGTTCTACCAAAAGCTAATGCGATTGATATAGAAATTGAAATTGCCCAAACTGACTTAATTATCCCCCGGAATGTCGTGGTGGAAGCTAATCAAAGTGGATTAATTAGCGAAAGTATTATTGACATTACACCAAAAACAACTTTACCTGCTGGGGTTGTAATTGCTAGACCCCTAGATAAAAGTTGCGATTCCAGTCTGATTGTTTGTAATGGCTCTCGCTTAAAAGGTCAGATTGGCATCAGTGTTGATGAATTAATTCGCAGTTCAACTGATCTAGCCTCATCATACAATGACCCCAAATTTTATAGAAATGTCAATAGGGTTCTAGAAACTACCACAGGTGCAGCATCCAGTTTTACTGAGCTAAGTCAGGATTTACAAGGTTTGACTAAAAGCTTGCGACAACAATTAAATACATTTTCAGCCACTGCTAATTCAGTGCAACGAGCGACTAACCAACTTAATACATCTGCAAATCAAACAGTAAATAAATTCGGTGCAACTGCAACTCAAGCAAATCGTTTGCTCAACAACCTGGATAATCTGTTGACAACAAATCGTTCTTCGTTGGTTGGCGCTTTAAATAATATCACCGAAACCAGCAACCAACTACGTGTTACAGTCAGTAGCCTATCACCATCTGTGAATCGATTGACTAAAGGAGAATTACTCAACAATCTAGAAGCTCTTTCAGCAAATGCAGCGCAAGCCTCAGCTAATTTACGCGATGCTTCTAAAACCTTAAACGATCCCAAAAATGCGGTGCTGCTGCAACAAACTTTAGATTCAGCACGAGTCACCTTTGAAAATACCCAAAAAATTACATCTGATTTGGATGAATTGACAGGCGATCCTAATTTCCGAAAAAATTTGCGGCAATTAGTGAATGGTTTAAGTGGTTTAGTCTCTTCTACACAAGAGATGCAGCAACAAGTACAAGTTGCTACTACTCTAGATTCGGTCAAAGCTGCTGTGAGCAAACCAAATAATCTAATTCCTACCCCAGCACCAACCCAACAAGCAATGTCTAATGACAAGTCGCTACCCGTCTATGAAGTTAATCCTTCACCTGCTAATTTTGAAAGTAGTGACATCAACCTTCAACCAACTCCCAATCCGTCTATCCCTAACTCATCCCAAGAAGTTCTGTTAAAACAGCTGCGGGAGTATGGTAAGCAACGAGAGCAACTGGAGATGGAAAAATAGGCAATAGACATCAGTAGCGATCGCTTCGCTAATTGGTTTTTTTGGTCATGTCAGGGAACTCTATTAATACAATTCAGTAATTCGCGCAGTTTTCCTTCTAACTCCTGCCTTGCTCTCAATTGGTTAACGAATTACTGACTTACTACAAAAAATCTGTCCCTCTCCAACTCAGAAAGGGACAGACTTAAACTTGAGTATTGCGCTATTAGGTGCGTCAAGGAAGTAACGCATTCGTTTTGATCTTGCCTGTCACAGTACCTTAAGCAGAGGCATAACGCACCTTTTTATCTTAGAAAAAGTAGACTTAGACAAACACGAAGCGAGTATCTGTTGCCAAATTGCGATTTAATCCGCTTTCCACAACCGCAATTAATTCTAATTGCGTCCCATTATTGGCGAAAATGCCCACAGATGAACTACTAAATCCAGATACTGATGCTGACCCTAAGAAATAATTGTCAGCAGATCCTTTAAGCTGAATCCGATCGCTTGCTTTGAAGCTAACAATATCGGCGTAGTCACCATTGCCAGATTTGGTATAGAAAACTGAACTAGCATCACCCAAAATGTAAGTATCTGCACTTTGAGCGCCGTTGAGTTGGTCAATTTCGTTTGTACCACCTCCCCAACCAATTAGATGGTCATTGCCACCACCTCCAGCCAGGATGTCATTGCCAAGTCCACCTAGAAGCGTGTCATTACCTGCTCCACCATTGAGGTTGTCATTACCTACTCCACCATCAAGAATGTCATTACCTGCCCCACCAAGAAGTGTATCATTGTCAAGTTCACCTAAAAGTATGTCATCGGCTGCTCCACCATCAAGAATGTCATTACCTGCCCCACCTAAAAGTGTGTCAATGCCATCGTTCCCCAAAAGGGAATCATTACCGCCCTTGGCATCAATGTAATCATTGCCTGCTGCACCACTGAGTGTCTCATTGGCATCAGTGCCGATCACGCGATCGTTGCCACCTAGAGCATTGAATACGCTTACACCAACAAGTTGGTCGATAAAGATAATGTCGTTGCCAGATGTCGCCTTGTTATTGGCAACAGTCAGGTCAAAGGTATCGCTAACACTGCCACCTTTGCCATCAGCAGCGGTAACAGTGACGGCAAAAATACCAGTTTGGGAGACATTGCCGAATATCAGACCTGTGTTAGCGATATCAGATCCAGTGGGTAAGCCCGTAGCAGTGTAGGTCAGGGTGTCGCCTCGATCTATATCAGTAAATTTGTCACCGACGTTGAAAGAGAAAAGCTTGCCTGTAGAGATGATTCTGTCTTCAAGAGGTTGCACTACCGTCGGAGCATCGTTGACACCAGTGACGCTGACATTAATGATCGTTGTAGATTGTAAACCTTTACTGTCTGCGATCGCATAGCTAAAACTATCAGTTGCAGTCTGCCCTTGGGGTAGAGAGTTAAAACTGGAGGCTGTGTAAGTCAAGTTTTGTGTGGTTGGGTTAAAGGTGACTGTACCTTTTATGCCTGTTGTGTTAACAGCAATGATGTTTTTAGTGTCTCCGGCATCAGGGTCAGTATCGTTACTTAGTAAAATACTACGGAGATTAACTGTAGTTGCGTCTTCGGCAACGTTGATTGTATCAACTACGGCTGTAGGTGCTTCGTTGACATCATTAACTTGGATAGTCAACGCCTTGTCAAGGGAAAGTCCACCATTATCGGTGCTGCGTACCCGAATGCTGTAAGCAGATTTGGTTTCAAAGTCTGGGGAGGCGTTGATTTTTAAGGTGTTGTCTGCGATCGCAAAGGTAGTGTTATCAGTATCACCTGTTCCAGCAACTAAGCTGTAAGTGAAAGTGTTGCCTGTGTCTGGGTCAGTAGTGCTAAATGTACCCACTACGCTATTAGCGGCCACATTTTCATTGGTGCTGCTAGGACTTAAAGTCAAATTGGTGGGAGCGTTGTTGGCACTAACAAGATTTAGCCCTACCAGTACAGGGTCGTGGTCAGAGGCACGGAATTGGTCAGCATTATATAAACTGCTGATTTGACCTGCTGATTTGAAGTTAGTGTTGTAATCCAGCACACTGGGTTCATCAGAATTGATGTGCCATTTTTCTGCACCACTTACCTGTGCAGCTAAACTGCCAGTGGCTAGGGCATGATCCAGGGAACCTACCTGTCCGTCGAAAACATAGGAGTAGGAAGTGTCAGGGAGTAAGTTATTATACCCTGCACCTGCAAGGGTTGTTAGCGGATCTTCCTTCGCATAGGAGTTGAGATCGCCGACAACTAGGTAGTCTGTATCATTAGTTCCGGTGGGTTTGGTCGCCAGCCATGCTGCCAAATCTTGAGCTTGACGAGTCCGTGTTCCATTAGAGAAACCTTGACCATCCCCAGCATCAGCATCACCAACACCCCCTGAACTTGAACCCTTGGATTTGAAGTGATTGACAACTACTGTAAATTGTTCGCCATTTGAATTTTGTCCGAAGGTCTGCGCGAGGGGTTGTCGTCCCACCAAGTTAAAAGCTGCACTGGTGGTTAGGGTTGCTGCTGCACCTACTGGGGTAACTTTGCCAGATTTGTAGATTAATCCAACTGTGATTTCGTCAGTTGCCAAACTGGTTCCAGGATTGATAAAGCTGTAAGTCCCAGCACCAGCAACTGCATTTAATCCGTTGACTAAATCTTGAATAGCACTGGTAGAACCATAACCGTCGTTCTCTATCTCCTCTAGCCCGACAATATCTACTCCTGATGTGACAATGGCTTGGATAATCTTGTCGCGCTGACGGTTTAACTCAGTCAGGTTCTCAGCCCCGCGTGATGTGGGGAAGCCGCCACCTGTGCCATTACCGTTAAAGAAGTTGAGAACGTTGAAACTGGCAACCTTTAGGGTACCACCGACATTTGGAGGGGTGACGGGACGGGGATTAGTGGGGGTAAAGTTAACTCCAGTTGTGGTTTGGATGCGATAGCCTTCAAAGCGATCGTCTAAAATACCAGTAATGCTGGCAACGGTATCACCACCGCGCAGGGTATTAGACGCACTCAGAGGATTACCGCCACGACCAAAGAGGATGGGGTCAGGGTTTTGAGTACTGCTACCGTCATCCAAATAAATTCTCCGCTTGGCAATGTCAGCTAGATAAGCAGAGTTTCCACTGACGCTAGGAGCATTAAATTGAGTGTATTGGTCAAGTCTGGCATCTGTACCGGGTTGGTTGCTGGAGCCTGTAGCTGAGAGGAGAACCTCTCCAAAACGACCTAATTGGAAATACTCAGTCACAGTGAGGTTGCCACTGCCAGCACTGAGATTGACTAACATCCCTTCGTAGCGTTCCAAGTCGCTGACGTTGGTGACTGGTAACTGGACGTTAATTGCTGTGGGTAGGGTGCTTGCTCCTTGATTGATAACAGTTCCAGAAGTGATATCCAGTTCAGTCAGACTGCTGGTGTTTCCACCGCTAGTAGTAGTGAATTCTTTAGCGATTCCAGTGATACGGACTTTATCACCGATGTTGCCAGTAAATTTGCCATTTGGGTCGTAAACAAAGATGGCTTCTGAGGTTGCAGCATTGTTATCAGCATCGGCATCTTCTTCTTGAACGTAGAAACCGTTAAGTTTGGTAGAACCGAGGAATGCACGGGTAACAATACCTTCAATGGTTTGAGTTCCTGTTAAAGCTGCCGTTGAGCCGCTACCTTGAATGTCGTGAATCAGAGTCGGAGCGACATCGTTATCAGCGATCGCCACTGTTGCAGTAGCATTACCCAGAGTATAGTCTGTGGTGGTATTCAGAGTCAAAGTGACAGTTTCAGTTCCTTCAACTGTCAGATCGTCTACAGGTGTAATGGTGATATCGACAAAGGATTGTCCGGCAGCGATGGTTGCTGTGCCTGTTAGGGTTGGTGTGTAATCTGCGCTTGTGGCTTGTCCAGTACCCGTGGCAACATTGTAATTTACCGTTAGGGCATTGGTGGTACTGCCTGTGCGAGAGATGCGGAAGATGCCAGGATCACTGCCAGCTTCGGCAGCGTTGGCATCTTGGGCGGTGATCGCAATTGTAGGTAGAGACGAAACAATAGTCCCTGGAGAACCGATTTCCGTGCTTGAATTTACAGCGACGAATGCACCATTGACTCCCACAGCGCTCAGTGTTGCGATCGTGGCATTGTTTAACAAGGCGGCATTATCGAAGGTGGCAAATGGGGCTGCGGCTGGAGATGCTCCGAAGACGACATTAGCCTGTAAAGCACCAGTGGAATTATAGATATTTACAGCATCACCACCCGCACCCAAGCCCACGCCCGCACCAGAGTAGTTGCCGATTTTCAAGCCGGCTGGTGGGTTTGCGCCGAACCAGTTGGATAGGAAAGTCGGATTGACGGTAGCTCCTTCGATGAAGATTACCGATTCACCTGCGCCAATGCTGGTGATGCCGTTCAAGGCGACAGATGCAGCAAAGCTATTCGAGTTGTCATCAATTTTCCAGCCTGTGATATCTACGGCGCTCAAACCCTTGTTGGTAAGCTCAAACCAGTCTGCGGCGACGGGCGAATTGCCACTGCTCCAAGGAGCTACTTCAGTGATGAAGATACTGCTGGTGGTGGGATTCTCATTGACATCGGTGACTGATAAGGTAAATGCCGTAGTTGCGTCTGGGTTATTGCCAACGGTGGTGTCATTTACATTGACGCTGACGTTGTAGTTGGTCTTAGTTTCAAAATCTAGGGTGGTTCCCGCTTTCAGGAACAAAGCATTGTCCGTAATCTCAAAGGAGTTGGCATCTGCACCAGTCAAACTGAGGGTATTTGTTCCCAAAGCGTCATCACTGACGATAATGTTGGCGACTTTAAAGGGAGTTGCAGTACTGGTGCTTTCCGACAAGCTGGTGACGGTATTCGCAAGGCTGACGGCTACAGGGGCTTGATTAGTATATGTAAATGAGGACGGTGCATAGACCCAAAGTTGGGGGTGATCGATATCACCTCCGCCATTCTCGTTAGTGACATAAATCAATCCATTCTTGTCCACCGTGATTCCTTCATTCCCCTGATCCGCAACGGACAAAGGATTACCTGCATCGGAGACGATGGTTAATGAGCTAGAGATATTTCCAGTGCGATCGATGTTGACGATCTTGCCCGATTCTTGGCTTAAAATCAGCAGGTGGCTGGAGTCAGGTTGCCCGTTCAAGGCTGATACATTCGACAATGCGAAAACATCCGCGAAGTCCGCAAGCCCAGCCAATGCTGGATCGAAAAGGTTGGTAGAGTTGACTGTGGTGGGCGAACCGTTACTTGCAGTTCCCGCCGCAAAATCGATGTTTGTTTGAAAAATTCCTTCGGGTGTAATCTCCTTAACTGCGATGAAGCCACCAGTCTGTGGGTCATAGGAGATACCTTCAATCCCAATATTTCCAACCGTCGTACCAAGTTTTACGGTTTGTACGTTGCTTCTGGTAAGGGTGGTTCCTGGGGCATAAGTAAACAAATTAGCCTGTCTGTCTCGCTCTTCGATCAAGACAAACTTGCCATCACCAACATAGGTAAGCCCTTCTGTATCGTAAAATTCCGTTCCTTGGGGACTGCTGCCAGAAGCTAGCGTCATTGAGTCGATTAATTGTCCCGTCTTCGATACTTGCACGATCGCTCTGCCGCCATCACCAACAACGAACAGCGTGTCAGTATCCTTGTTATAGGTAACTGCCGAGACTTCTTGAGCTAGTAAGCTGTTAGTTGGCGGAGTGGTTCGCGTCGGTTCGGGTAGGTCGTAACGTCCGATGCGGACGTAGGTGGAGAGATCGATGGAACTTACCGCCGTATCGTTATCAGCGATCACTACTGTTGCAGTAGTAGCAGTACCCAGAGTATAGTTGGCGGTGCTATTCAAAGTCAGAGTGACAGTTTCAGTTCCTTCAACTGTCGTATCATCAACGGGTGTAATGGTAACATCGACAAAGGATTGTCCGGCAGCAATGGTTGCTGTGCCTGTTAAGGTTGGTGTGTAATCTGCGCTTGTGGCTTGTCCAGCACCCGTTGCAACATTGTAATTTACCGTCAAGGCATCGGTAGTACTACCTGTGCGAGAGATACGAAAGATACCAGGGTCAGTGCCAGCTTCGGCGGCGTTGGCATCTTGGGCTGCGATCGTCACAGTGGGGATTGATGCAGCGATCGTAAAATTTGTGGTATTTGGAGCAGTTGTAGTATAGTTACCATCAGTTTGATCAACCGTCCAGTTGTTAACATTAAAGACTGAAGATTTATAGTTTGCAAAGCTAGATTGTCCAGTTCTAGAGCCACTATATTCGCCATAGTCAGCACTAGTTCTTAATACTATTGCGTTAACTCCAACCGTTAATCCTGCATTTGCAATTGTATCACCAGGCGTTACAACATCTCCTGATGATACCGCAGTTAAAATCGTAGTTGGAGCAGCTGCGCTAGAGCCAAGAAAAGCGTAGATAACGTCACCACTTGTAGAAAGACCGTAGTTACTGCTACCTGATACCGTAGCACGAGAGAGAGTTCCAACTGATGCAGCAAGGGTGGCAACATCAACTCCAGTAAAGCGAATTACTGTACCAGCATTTATCGTACTAGATCCTGATGTCCATTGAAAATAAGACTCACCAGTATTAAAAGCTGTCGTGCTAGTAGCTTCGTTATCAGTGAAATAAATCGTCGTGTTCGGGTCTATATCTACAAATGTAACAATAGACCAGCCATCTTCATCGGCATTGAAGGATATAAAAGCAATATCCCCTTGTGTTAAAGCCATAGAATTATTAACCTCTTTAATTTGTTTCAGATTCTCAAAAAATCAACCAAATGATCCGAAGCGATGTATTAAGTGCGATCGCTCTTGGGATTTATCCAAAGTTGTCCGCACTTCATAAACAGTCCTAAAGCGATCGCTACACCCACCAGAGCGATTACACTGATTTGTGGGGCGATCGCTTCCCATAGACACAAAAGGATAGATGCAAAAACTTACTTCAGCGTTTGGGCGAACATAAGACAAGATCATCATGAAAGACCGAAGTAAATAGCAAAAAATAGCTACATACTTTATTAGTATTAATTCGTACTTATCAACTTCAACCTATCCCGGTAAGTTTAAGGAACAGCTAGCAAAAGGTTAAAAAAACAAATATTTGGCATGGAGTTAGGCTCAAATGTAGACTCAGCTAATTGAAAAGTCAGCAGATGAGAGGCAATCCAATACTGCTCGGATAAATACTTTCCATCTCTGTTGTGGGAATCCGTTTTGGGAAAAAGGGAAAGGAATGACTTTAAACCCTTCCACTTGAACAGAGAAGTGTTACGAGGTAGCGATCGCCACTTGTTATTTTTTGGTCAACTCAGGGAACTCTATTAATACGGTTCAGTAATTCGCGCAGCGTTGGCCAGAGAAAGGCCTCCCGTAAGTTAAGCAACTGGTATTTGTTGTGGGTTTAGTTGAACTGTGTTGTAAGCATAACTTTGAGTTTTGAGGAGCGGCTGATGGATAAATCAATTATTCAGTTGGTTGACGAATTACCAACTGACAATATCACTGTCAAAGTTTTAAAGGCTCTTGATTATGTAGCGCCAGGTGAGTGGAGCAATTTGACGGGGTTTGAAAATAGCATTCGCAGCATTACAGGAGTTACCGATGCTAAGGTAATTCAGAGAATCCGCGATCGCGCTGTCGTATTATACGAAGATCCTCAAAAAGGCTACCAGTTCGCAATTAAACTTTATCAAACAATTGATAAGGCAGACACAGCTATGGCAGCAGCAGCTTTAGCGAATAAAGTTAGTGAGAAAATCGGCTTTCTGTCTTTTTTAGGCAACATTACTCCTAAAGCTGACGTAACTCAATCTATTGATTTGGCACTAAAAATTGCTGTCGAAATCATCGCCTTTTGCAAATTAAACGGCATTCCTCAGCCCAACCCCCAAGAGTTTGCTAATTCCCTGACTAACAACTATCAAAATGCCTCCTTAATGCGGATGGTAGCTTTAGTTTGTATAGACGGAATTCTGCCATTAGGCCCCGATTTTCTCAGCAAAATTCACGGAGTTATTAGTGGCACTGATGCTGGCGCAATAACTCAAAATCCGGTTTTCTTAGCTGTTAATAACTTTTTACCAGGTAATAATCCCTCTGATAAAGTTGGTTTTATCAGTCAGGGTTTTAACTCCGTACAAGGTTGGATGAATAACTTAGTATCCAAAACAGGTGTAACCCCGCAATCAATTTCTAGTAATTTGGGTAGTTTTATTCAGATTGCTGATGATAATTTAGATTTTGTCGCTGTATTCCTAGATCAAACTACCAATTACTACGAGCATACCGGAACTCAAACCGTCGCTCGCGGCTTGATTTTGGAAGCATACACTTTAGTAAAAGAGGAAATGAAACAAGAACAACAAAAGCCTATTCAAGATGTTTCATCAGCTTCTGTTGTCAAGTCAGATAAAGTTCAGTATGAAGTCAGCAAAACAGTAGAAGTCTGGGATGGTGAGGACGAAGATTGGTATCAGGGAACAATTGAGAAAATCCAAGATGACCAATTCTTTATTCATTACCTTGGCTACGGTTCATCTTATGACGAGTGGGTAGGTGAAGATGACATTCGAACTCGCGATCTTCGCGCTGCGGATGACAATGGATATGCAGTTGGTCAAAAAGTAAAATGTTGGGATGAAGACCAAGAGGCTTGGTATTCCGCAACGATTCAGCAAATCCAAAATCAGCAATACTTTGTTCACTATGTTGGTTATGACTCATCTTATGATGAGTGGGTTGATAGCGACGAAATTTCTTAAGTACTGAATTAGCACAGGGCCGACAAGAGCGATATCTACGATGGGTTATTACCCTCTCTACGCTTGCTTCCCCACACTGGACAAATACTTACTATCGGTGTTGTACCCTGTGCTAGGGTTATTACCTTTAAAAATTACGAATTACGAATTACGAATTACGAATTATTTTGACGCGCTACCATATCCCCTATTGCCTTTGTGCAATATACGTGAGGAGTAGTGCAGGTTAAACAGATGACAGAAGAATTTAATAGACAACGTGCAGAGAATTTGGTTGCGATCGCAGATCAATTCGCCCAAGTAGGAAAGGTTACAGCCGTTAAAGCCTTTGGAAGTGGTAATATCAATGACACTTTCTTAGTCACTCTAGATTCCCCAAAAGAACAACATTTTGTCCTGCAACGCATCAACACGCAGGTATTTCGTCAGCCAAAACTGATTATGCAGAATATGCGTACCTTAACTGAGCATGTTCATAAACAGTTACAGCATATTTCCCTCAATCGTCGCTGGGAAGTACCGCGCGTACTATTAACTAAGGATGCTCAAGACCACTGTCAGGATGCAGATGGCTCCTTTTGGCGGGCGATTAGCTTTATTGAAGGCTCTCAGTCTTTTGATACTATGCGCGATCGCTCACAAGCAAAAGAAATCGGTTATGCCTTGGGGATGTTCCACAATTTAATCAGTGATTTACCACCAGAAAAACTCGCTGACACTCTTCAAGGATTCCATATTACACCGCTTTACCTCCAGGATTACGAAAAAGTGTTGGCGAAAACTAGTGCTAGCCAATCTTCGGAAGTTAATTATTGTTTACAGTTTGTTAGCGATCGCCAAGCCTTTGCACATATCCTAGAAAATGCCAAAGCTGAGGGCAAACTACCTCTGCGTCTGATGCACGGCGATCCCAAAATTAATAACGTTATGTTCGACATTGTTACCCAGCAAGCCGTGAGTGTGATCGACCTCGATACCGTTAAACCCGGTCTGGTACATTACGATATTGGCGATTGTTTGCGATCGGGCTGCAATCAGGCTGGAGAAGAAACAGAGAATTGGGAAAGTGTTCATTTCGATACTGACCTTTGTCAGGGAATCTTACAAGGCTATCTCTCTGTGGCAAAGGCGTTTCTTACCGATAATGACTATGCATACATATATGATGCCATCCGTCTCATTGCCTTTGAATTAGGATTGAGATTTTTTGCTGATTATTTAGCCGGGAATGTCTACTTTAAAGTTAAGCACCCAGAACATAACTTGGCAAGAGCGATCGTGCAGTTTAAGCTTACCGAAAGTATTGAATCTCAAGAAACGCAGATTCGTAACATTATCAAAGATTTGAAATGAACAACCAGACATTTTCTCTACAACCCTTCCCTTCTACTAAATCGCTGCCTAATTTGAAAATTGCAGGCAATATCAGCCGAAATAGTAATCAATTTGCCATCCACTATCTGCTTGAAGGCGATTTAAAAGAAATTGCGATTGCCCAACCATCAAATACACCGTCACGCAAGCATGAATTGTGGAAAGACACCTGCTTCGAGTTTTTCCTTGGCATCAAATATTCTCAACAGTATTGGGAATTTAACCTGTCCCCAAGTGGACACTGGAATGTTTATCGCCTTGATGGGTATCGCCAAGGAATGCAAGAGGAAACAGCTTTTGAAAATCTCCCTTTTAATGTTCAAAATCAATCTGATAGTTTAGCACTAGCCTTAAATGTTGATTTAGATAAAATCATTTCTATGGAGCAAGCAATTGAAGTTGCCATTACTAGCGTTATTAAAGATAGAGATGGTGAAGTAATTTACTGGGCGTTAACTCATCGAGGCACAGAGGCTGATTTTCATCTGCGAGACAGTTTTATCATTGAGTTGTAAATACTATAGGACTCATATTTGATTTTTGAAAAAACTCCGTACAACTCAAAAAGCCTTCTTTCCTATTGCCTCTTGCCTTCCCACGCAAGTAAATATGGCTACGCTCCCGTGAGGGATACAAAAATCAAAGCGGATTCCTATACTATTCAAAAATTTAGTGTGAGTAGCTGACTCAAGTTATCATTCTGAAAGTTAGAGCAATGTTGTACTCAACTCGGTCATGGGAGCAGTGGAGGGTTACTCATGAAATTTCTACCGACTCTACTTTTGCACCCTGTCCTTGGTCTACTTCTGTTAACTTTTTCCCCAAAATCAGAACTGAAACCATCATTAATAAACTTGTCACCATAATAGTACTCACCACATTAGGATCGTCAAAATTACTCGTACCTATTAATAAAGCAGCAGCAAAATTACGTTGAGCCGTTCCTACTCCTAAAACTCTTTGAGTATCAATACCAGGACCACCCAGTAAATAACCCACAGTAAAAGAGAAGATAATAAAAATAGCACAAACAAAGATTACACCTGTTTTTAATAAGATGATAATCTCGTTAAAGTGAACTACTAGTCTTACCACTAAACCTAGAAGTAATCCAAAGTTCGATATTTTGAACGTAATTGCTTGAAAATTGAGGGCTATGTCTTCAGATTTTGCCTTAAGAAATAACCCAATTCCTAATGGGGTTAACATCAACAATATTAAAGGTTTGGCAATATCCCAAGAATTGACTTGTACACCTTGCAAAACTAACGGTAGTGCAATCGGCATATAAAATACTGTGCCAAACATTAGTAACATCATTAACCCTGTAGAAAAAGCTAAATTACCCTTAACTATTTGAGCCAGTTTAGGTAAGGCTGGAGGGCCTGATGCTAACGCCATAATGATAAAACCAGCTTTCACTGGTTCAGTTACAGGTACTACTTGCAACAGCAAATAGATAAAAAGGGGTACAATTAAGAAATTTGCCACCAGTGATAAAATAACTAAACGGATATTGCGGAGTGGTTCCCAAATCTGCTGTAAAGTTAACTTCAACCCTGTACCAAACATAGTTGCAACGACAAATGACAGAAATGCGAGTTTGTCAAGTATGGGGATAATCTCATTCATAATTTTTTGCTTTCGCGCGATCATTTTTATTGATCTTGTAATAGTAGATGTAGAGGCAATACTTATCGTTTTTTACATTTTTAACTCAGAATCGGGTAAGGGTTAAAGGTTTTTTCTTTCCCTTTTCCCTTTCCCCTTTTCCTCTTAACCGAGAATTATTGTATAGACGTTACCAGGAACGTCTATACCCCTAAACTTATTTCAGGTTCAGGGTAACTTTCTGTAAATTACCTGTAAAAGCAAACGGTACTTGATAGGTGTCAACTACAGGTGTACCTGTATCTCGACCAACATCAAAGGTTTCATCTAAAGCCACACGATAAGGTATAGTTTTTTCAATTCGACCTTGAGCTACCTGTTGATTGTCAATGAACAATTTCCCAGTTCCTCCTGCACCAACACCACCGTCATAATCAAAATCAAATCCTATTGTTGCTTTCCCTGGGGGTAATTTTTCAGGAGATTGAATAATGTATCGCTCTGCATTTGCAAAATTGTAGGTATAAGTTGGTTTACCATCTTCAAGAAAAAAGCCCCAACCAGCAAAGCGTCCACCTTGAGTTAACAAGACACCCTCAGCACCATTTTCTGGAATCTCTACATCCGCTGTGATGGTGAATGATCTGTTTTTGAGGTTTGGGGCGCTACCTTCGGGAATCGGTACTGCACCAGGATAGTAAATAAATGTGGTGCGTCCTGCGCCTAGAGAGGGGCGAATTTTGACATCAAACCGTTCAGAAACGCGATCGTCTAATGGTAAAACTTTGTGTTTACGGGCTTCTGATAAAAACAACTTTTGCAGTTTTTCCAGTTTCTCTGGATTTTTGTCTGCTAGGTTATTTGCCTCGCTGAAATCTTTCTCAATGTTGTATAGTTCCCAAGGATCTTGCTCGAAATCAGCATTGATTGTCCCCTGCCAAGGCAAGCGCGGGTGACGAGCCGCAGCTATCCATCCGTTATTATAAATAGCTCGGTTTCCAAACATTTCAAAATACTGGGTTTTGCGTTGGGAAGAAGCATCAGGATCGTCAAATGTGTAAACTAGGCTAGTACCTTCAATTTTCTGTTGTTTCACCCCGTTAACTTCAGTAGGTACGGTAATTCCTGTCGCTTCGAGAATTGTGGGTGTAATATCAATGACATGATGGAATTGGCTGCGGAGTCCACCACGATCTTTAATTTGGTTGCCCCAAGCAACAACTAAGGGATTACGAGTCCCACCAAAGTGAGAGGCAATTTGTTTTGTCCATTGAAAGGGTGTAGTTCCTGCCCAAGCCCAGCCTGCATGATAATGATTAAAGGTTTTGGGACTACCTAAGTCATTCAAGGAAGCCAAAAGTTGTTCTTGGCTTTCCGGTATTCTGTTAAAGACTTTCAGTTCATTGACACTACCAGTTAAACCACCTTCGGCACTAGCGCCGTTATCACCAACGATATAGATTACTAAGGTGTTATCTAATTCCCCAAGTTTGTCTATAGCATCAATCAACCGTCCGACTTCATAGTCTGTATGTGCTAAAAATCCTGCAAAGACCTCCATCTCATGGGCATAAATTCTTTGTTCATCTTGAGATAGAGAATCCCAAGCGGGGAATTCTTTGGCACGGGGAGTAAGCTGGGCATTGGCAGGAATTACACCTAGTTGTTTCTGACGGACAAAGATTTCTTCCCGCAATTTATCCCAGCCTCGATCAAATTTGCCTTGATACTTGTCAATCCAGGCTTTAGGGGCGTGGTGGGGGGCATGGGTAGCACCGGTAGCCAGATAGGTGAAGAAAGGTTTCTCAGGAGCAATGGATTGTTGAGAACGAATCCAGGCGATCGCATGGTCTACTAAATCTGGAGTTAAATGGTAATCAGGATTGTTGATTGGTGGTGCAACCCGCTTGGTATTTTCTACCAAAGCCGGGCTCCATTGGTTAGTATCACCACCCAGAAAACCGTAAAAATACTCAAATCCTAAACCTGTCGGCCAGCGATCAAAAGGCCCCACTGCACTGGTTTCATAATCTGGTGTATTGTGCCATTTGCCAAAAGCCGCAGTATTATAACCATTTTGACGTAGCACTTCCGCCACAGTGGCCGCACTCTTGGGTAAAATAGTCGTGTAACCTGGATAACCAGTTGCTAACTCTGCCACTACGCCTGTACCCACAGAATGATGATTGCGCCCAGTTAACAAAGCTGCCCTGGTAGGTGAGCAAAGGGCTGTAGTGTGGAATTGGTTGTAGCGTAATCCTTTTTCCGCTAAACGAGTCAGATTGGGGGTTTCTACAGAACCACCAAAGGTACTTGCCTGCCCAAAACCCACATCATCTAGTAGCACTAATAAGACATTAGGAGCATTTTTAGGAGCGGTGATTGGGGCGGGAAAATCGGGTGTTGACTCTTTGTAAGTTATGCCAATTTCACCTTCAAAAGACGGTGGACGAATAGGGAGAACCTTTGATGTAGCTGCTAGGGCAGGGTTACTAACTATCAACAAGGTGATGACCAGAGATAGAACGATTGCCCGAAAAATTAAACTCAACATATAATAACCTTTTATAGCTATTTTTTTCTCACGCAGAGACGCAGAGGTACTCCAAAGGACTTAAGAATGCAATCTAATGAAAATTGCTTTAAACCAGGTTCTTCACCAAGCGAAACCCGATATGGCTAGTTCCTGTATCGGGGGCTTGAGACTCTCGTGCGGCTGGACGGTAGCGGCTGCAATAGTTTGGCGCACATAGATAAGAGCCGCCTTTGATTACATGAAGAGCAATTTCTGTGGGTTTTTTGGGGTCAAAACTTTTACTTGCTCCTGTGGGGTTAACACTGTGAGCTTTGTTGTCATGTCCTAAACTGAACCAGTCGGAAGTCCATTCCCAAACATTACCAGTCATATCGTAAAGTCCATAACCATTGGCCGAAAAAGAGCCTACTTTTGCCGTTCCTATGTAACCATCAGCTTTGGTATTGAAAAAAGGGAAAATCCCCTGCCAGGTGTTGGCTTTTTTCTCCGAATATTGATTACCCCAGGTATAAGTTGCGCTATCTAAGCCACCACGGGCCGCATATTCCCACTGTGCTTCTGTTGGTAAGGATTTTCCTGCCCATATTGCATAAGCGAGGGCATCCTCGTAAGCAATATGCACAACTGGGTAGTTTTCTTTACCTACAACAGTGCTATAACTGCCGAAGGGATGCTGCCAGTTAGCACCAGGTGTCCAATGCCACCAACTGAGAAATTGGACTTGCTTAACACCTTGTTTTGGCTGATGAAACACCAGAGAACCTGGTAATCTCTGCTCATCTGGTAAGTCGGGAAACTGCTCTTTTGGCAAAGGGCGTTGTGCAACTGTTACATACTTTGTTGCTTTGACAAATTCAGCAAATTGAGTGTTTGTCACCTCGTATTTATCAATGCAGAAGGAGGTAACTGTGACATTTTTCGCTGTTCGCTCTTCCACAAAACCCGAATCATCCGCTCCCATATTGAAAATACCTCCAGGAATGAGTACCATCTCTGGAGGACAGAGATTAACGGTAACTGCTAATGCGGATAAATTGCTCAATAGTAATATGAGTGCAACTAGCTGAATCAGCAGTAGCGTTAAAAAGCAATGTTTTTTTCGCATTTTACGCCGATGAAACTGTTAAACCCAGAATACGTAAAAATCTCTGTCGCAAAGTAAAGTTATAAATTCACTCCTACAAGTTAAATTATTTGGTGTTGCTGATTAGATATATAAATCTTGGTGTAGAAACGTTGCAATGGAACGTCTCTATATAAGGTTTTGAAATCATGCAAAATCATTTTCATACCTGAATTCAGCAACGCCAATTGTTTGACTGGCAAGCTTACCAGCGCCTAAAATACTGTTTATCGATTGATTTACTGTATTATATCAGGAGTATTCCATAGTCTTTACTAAAAAACAAGTATTTCAGCAAATATTTCTTCTCAAAATTTAGAGTCAAAATACCCCATAATTTAATACTTGCCCATAGCTTAGTTCTCTTAGGAGCGCGTTCATTGTCGGGGCGCTCAATCCTATAAGAGGGAGTGTTCCCAATCAGACTTGTCCAAAATTTATGTGCATCACAAAACTAGCACCCAAGGTGTCGAATATTTAATTTGCACGCCAGATTTGATAGATTATCTTTGCGGAGTTCTTCATGTCAAGCCATCAATTACCTTTCCAGCGTTCAGATGAAGAAGTACAAGCTTCTTCTGGCGACTCCCTCACCATCGCCCGGAAACAAGAAGTTGTGCAACTTCTGAAGCAAATTAGCGATCGCATCCTAAAAAATGACATTATTAGTCTGGGGATGGTGCGAAATCTGCGGATAGTTGATGATTATATATATTTGCGTTTGTATATTGGTTCCCATCAACATCAATTAGAAACCGAGATTCAAACTGTATTATCATCCCTAACTTGGAGCAAAAAAACTTACATTCAACTCTGCACCATTCCAGGAGTAAGAACAACTCTAGCAGTTTCCAGTGGTAAGGGGGGTGTGGGCAAGTCTACCACTGCGGTTAATTTAGCAGCAGCTTTACAATTAGCTGGGGCAAAAGTCGGTCTGTTGGATGCTGATGTTTACGGCCCCAATGTTCCCCAAATGTTGGGACTGGGTAAATCTGAAGTGAAAGTTATTGATACTCCCAAAGGTCAAAGGTTTGTGCCATTAGAAGTCCACGGTATTAAAGTGATGTCTGTGGGACTGTTGGCTGAAGCAGACCATCCTTTAGCTTGGCGCGGCCCAGTTTTACATAAAATCATCACCCAGTTTATCCATGAAGTCGAGTGGGGAGAACTGGATTATTTATTAATTGACCTTCCTCCTGGTACTGGTGATGCTCAAATTACTATCGTGCAAGAAAGCCCGATTTGCGGGGTAATATTGGTAACAACTCCGCAAAATGTGGCAATTTCGGATGTCCGCCGCAGCGTTTATATGTTTCGTCAAGTTGGGGTTCCTGTTATCGGTATTATCGAAAATATGAGCTATTTCATGGGGAATGGTGGCGAAAAAATTCCGATTTTCGGTAGTGGTGGCGGTCAAAAGTTAGTAGAAGAACTCAAAGCACCCCTTTTAGGGCAGATTCCCATTGATCCCCTCATCTGTAACGGTGGCGATATCGGAAAACCCCTAACACTGGTTGACCCTAACTCCAAAGCTAGTCAAGTATTTGTACAAGTTGCTGGGGCGTTAGATGCTACTTTTTCTGGTTCTATGTGAATATTTTATCAAAAAAGTACGGTAAATTGCTCGTTTTAGCGTAGTATGGAATGTGCTTATAGTTCTGAAGGTCAAAGACATCGTTTGGAACGGTAATAAATCCTTAAAGTTTCTCCCCACTTCTAAAAGCTTATGGACATCAATACCCAACGGATAAAAACTGATGTACTTGTCATTGGTGGCGGTACAGCCGGGACAATGGCAGGTATCAAAGCCAAACAAGCAAATCCTGATGCAGAGGTGCTGATCTTAGAAAAGGCTAACATCCGACGGAGTGGTGCGATCGCAATGGGTATGGATGGGGTAAACACCGCAGTCATTCCTGGACATTCTACCCCAGAACAATACGTGCGCGAAATCACCTTAGCTAACGACGGTATTCTCAACCAAAAAGCCGTATATCAAACAGGCAAATTAGGTTATGAAGTCATTCAAGAATTAGAAAGTTGGGGTGTGAAATTTCAAAAAGATGTCCAAGGTAACTATGATTTAAAACAAGTGCATCGCGTCGGTAAATATGTCTTACCCATGCCAGAAGGTAAAGACTTAAAAACCATTCTCACCCGCCAAGTCAAACGCCACAAAGTCAAAGTGACAAATCGTGTCATGGCAACAAGAGTGTTAGTTAAAGAAGGTCATGCTATTGGTGCAGTAGGATTTGATGTCAGAAACGGCGATTATATTGTCATTCAAGCCAAAGCAGTGATCTTGTGTACAGGTGCTTGCGGCAGATTAGGATTACCTGCTTCTGGCTATCTCTACGGCACTTACGAAAATCCTACCAATGCCGGAGATGGCTATTCAATGGCTTATCATGCAGGTGCAGAACTTAGTAATATTGAATGCTTTCAAGTTAATCCTTTAATCAAAGATTACAACGGCCCCGCCTGTGCTTATGTAGCCGGGCCTTTTGGCGCGCATACAGCCAACGCCGAAGGAAATCGCTTCATTAGTTGCGACTATTGGAGTGGTCAAATGATGTTGGAAATCTGGAAAGAATTAAACTCTGGTAAGGGGCCAGTCCAACTAAAAATGACCCACCTTGATGAAGATACCATTGCTGAAATTGAATCAATACTTTGGGCAAATGAACGACCGAGTAGAGAACGCTTTCATCAAGGCAGAAATGAAGATTACCGCACTCACGGCGTAGAGATGCACATTTCGGAAATCGGCTTATGTAGTGGTCATAGTGCCTCTGGCGTGTGGGTGAATGAAAACGCTCAAACAACCGTCCCTGGTTTATATACAGCAGGAGACATGGCCAGCGTTCCCCATAATTACATGATTGGCGCATTTGTTTTCGGTCGCATAGCTGGAACTCATGCCATTGAATATATTCAAGATTTAGATTTTATTGAACCGGATGTAGATTTTTTAGAAGCTGAAAAAGCCAGAATTTATGCACCTTTAACTCGTCCAAATGGTGTACCTCACACCCAGGTAGAATATAAATTAAGACGCTTAGTTAATGATTATCTACAACCGCCAAAATCAGGTAATAAAATCGAGATTGGTTTAAAACATTTTGTGCAATATCAAGAAACATTAGATTTAATGGGCGCTCGTGACCCTCATGAATTGATGCGTAGTCTAGAAGTTCATTTTATTCGGGACTGTGCAGAAATGGCAGCTAGAGCATCATTATATCGTCAAGAGACTCGTTGGGGTCTTTATCATTACCGCTTAGATTATCCCAAAAAGAATGATGATGAATGGTTTTGCCATGTCAATTTAAAGAAAGATGAATTAGGGCAAATGATATTGTTTAAACGTCCTGTAGATCCTTACATTGTGGAAGTAGATACAGTCAAAGAATCGTATAGTGTTGCAGCTAAGTAAGAGAATATTTTCAAATTTTTAGGCAAAATCAAGAGTGTATTGTCGCGTAGCGCAACGCACAATCAGCAATTCAATGACTTTTATAAAATGCTTGAACTAATTAACCAAACTTGTGATTTATATTCAGAATTTATTGGCATGGCCGCGGGATATCAGAAATTATTTCCCTTAATAATAGTAAATCAGCTCTTAAATTTGCGGGATTTTTTAGATTAAATAGTTAGCTACCTACGATGTCATATCCATACAATATAGAACTGCCAACACTCGTAATTCGCTCTCATGAGCAAGCCGAGCATCTTGGTTTCCCCATGATGCCGCAAGGTCGTCCCATCGGAAAATCTGCACCTACAACGACAATTACGCCAGCCGATGGTGCGCTACTTCGCGCTCTTGTTGCTGGCTATCCCGCAGGAAGAATATGCGAGATTGGTACTGGTGCAGGTGTCAGTACGGCTTGGCTCATCAGTGGTATGTTGCCGAATAGCTCTCTTTTATCCTGCGAAATAAATCCAGAACTAGCTAGTGCTGCTATATCTTTTTTCAAAGAATTTCAGTTTGTTGAGATTCGAGCAGGAGATTGGTCGCAAGTACTGAGTGCAGAAGCACCGTTCGATCTGCTTTTTTTCGATGTAAATGCTAGAGAAGTGCTGATAGATGCCGATAATTGGCCACAGGTAGCATCTCTGGTTCGTATTGGAGGCAAAATCATTATGGATGACCTTACTCCAGTAGAACTTTGGCCGCCAGAGTGGAAAGATAATATAGATTACAAACGAGAGTTTTGCCTCTGTAATCCTCAAATTGCTGGTGTCGAGGTCAGAACAACAAAGAATACTGTGTCTTTAATTTGTACCAGAATATACTAAATTCTAACAATACTCATTTAGTGCGTAGGCGTAGCCCGTCGTAGACATCGCCTGCTTACAACGACTTGAAATAATCCCCAACTACCGTAAATATTAGTTTATAAAAAAAAATGTCTATTTATAATTCAATTGGTCAACAATATTCTAAAACTCGCGTTCCTGATATCCGTATTGTCAATAAATTAATTGATTTACTCAATTTACCCAAAGGTAGCATTATGGCTGATATTGGCGCTGGTACTGGTGGTTACAGTTTAGCACTAGCTAATAAAGGATTTCTTGTTAATGCTGTTGAACCTTCTGTAGTTATGCAAAAACAAGCGGTAGACCATATGCAAATTAAGTGGTTTACTGGCTATGCAGAAAACTTACCTCTACCAGATCAGTCTGTTGATGGCGTTATAAGTATTCTGGCAATTCATCACTTTTCTCATCTCGAAAAAGCTTTTCAGGAAATGCACAGAATAATTAAGAATGGGGCAATAGTTTTGCTAACTTTTGATATTAGATTAGCTCAGAAGATATGGCTTTATGACTATTTTCCATTTTTGTGGGAAGATGCGTTACGATTTTTACCACTTAACGAACAGATTAATTTAATTCAGAGTAATACTAAAAGGCGTGTTGAAGCCATACCCCTTTTATTACCATACGATTTATCTGATTTATTCGCAGCAGCAGGCTGGAGACGACCAGAGTTATATCTTCAACCAGAAGTACGTGCAGGTATATCGTCTTTTGCTTTAGCTAATCAAAATTTAATTGAGCAAGGAGTAAAGTTACTTGCAGCAGATTTAAGTAGTGGAGAATGGAGCAAAAAATATGATGATATTCACAATTTGACAGAGATTGATATAGGCTATCGTTTTATCCGTGCAACCCTGGATAACTAAATAATTGTAATTTAAAATTAAATTATGACAAACAAAGTTAGTGTAGGTGAGAAAATTAAAATTAGACAAGTTGAGATTAAAGATGTAGAGAGAATTGCTAGTCTTTGCGAACAACTTGAATATTCTGTAACAAATCAACAAATAGAGCTGCGCCTTACTAAAATTAAAAATAACGATACTCATATTGTATATGTTGCCACTTTAGAAGATGAATATGTAATTGGTTGGGCGCACGCTCATATTTGTAACTCTATAGTTATTTCAACTCCAGCGATTATTTTGGGATTAGTTGTAGATGAAGATTATCGTCATAGTGGAATTGGAAGTTTTTTGATGCAGCAAATTGAACAGTGGGCTTCTCTGGCTGGATGTGATAGTGTTCTGTTACGTTCTAATATTAAACGCCAAGAAGCTCACTTATTTTATGAGAAAATTGGTTATACCAATATCAAGCAATCATTAACTTTTCATAAAAAATTGCTTTAGTGACAAATATACAGTTAATTAATACATTTACCACTCACCGTATGCTTGCTGATCGTCTACGATTTAAACATTTGAATGAACTACATCGTATATATCTAAACAATCTACAATCGTGAGATAATTCATGCAAGATTACCCCATTTATTTTACCTTTTAGCAGCTTCAGTACAAAATCATGGAGTTATTTTATGGCTTTAATTAATCAAAGAATAGATGTTCCTGTCATCGTTGATGAATCAAAATGTTTAGAAAAATGCACAGCCTGTATTGAGGTTTGTCCCTTGGATGTGTTGGCAAAAAATCCAGAAACAGGCAAAGCCTACATGAAATATGATGAGTGTTGGTTTTGTCTACCTTGTGAAAAAGAATGTCCAACCAATGCAATTACAGTACAAATTCCCTTTTTGCTACGTTAATTATCTGTGGTAAAAATTAATGAATGATGACCTCAAATATTGGCTAGAAATGCTGCGATCGCCTGATATAAATGCTCGTATAGTAGCTGTAAAAACCTTGCAGCATTTAGGCGATGAAGAAACAATAGATGCTTTATTCATCGCTTTGAAAGATGAACATATTACTGTTCAAAAAATAGCGATATCTGCCCTTTGGGAAATTGCTAATCCTGTAGCAATACCTGCTTTAATTGAATGTCTTAGTTCATCGGATACAGATATTCGCACTGAAGCGGCATCAGCATTAAGTGAGTTAATAACACAAGATGAATTGTTACTTTTACTAGATAAACTTCAAAGTAATGATGTAAATCTCCAATTAAATATTTTAGTGCTTTTGCGGAAGATACATGATATTCAATGTTTACCCTACGTTTTGCCATTTCTAGAATCAAAAAATACTGAGTTAAGAGAAACAGCTGTTAGTACACTACGATACATCAATCAACTAGAAAAATGTCCCCAAGCTTTAAATCTAATTTTTGATAGAGAAGCAAGTGTACGTCGTGCTGCTGCTTTAACTTTAGAACATTTACAAGATGCAGAAGTGATTACAATACTTTGTCAAGCACTCACAAATGATAATGACTGGCAAGTTCGTCGGAATGCAGCTAAATCTCTGGCTATTCATGAAAATCATCAAGCAATTTCAGCATTAGAAATAGCTTTAAATGATGAACATTGGCAAGTGCGGAAATCAGCAGCACAAGCTTTGCAAAAAATCCCACATATTCAAGTTATGCCGAGATTAATTCAAGCATTAACAGATGAATATGCAGATGTTCGCAAAGAAGCAGTAATTGCACTTGGTAATTTAGCTCATCCTGATGCTATTAATCCCTTACAACAAGCGTTGGATGATCCCGATAGAGAAGTTTCCATCCAAGCACGACGCGCAATTCAAAAGGTTCAAGTAGATAAAAACTCTCTTCCATAGTACCATTTTTTGTGAAGCTGCAATAGATGAATGGTTTAAGGTTAGATATAAAAAATATTCCAGCAGAGGGCAGCCTTTGGCTTTATCTGCTGGAGACTCTAAATGTAAAACTTTTAGGAATCGACTTTAGTAACGATTGTTATTGTTGCGGCGGGCATTACCACCACCCCAGCTACCACGAGGAGAACTGCTTCTATCCTCACGAGGTTTAGCTTTGTTCACTTTCAAGTCACGTCCCATCCATTCAGCACCATCAAGTGCATCAATGGCAGCTTGTTCTTGTGTGTCTGATTCCATTTCCACAAAAGCGAACCCACGAGGCCGGCCTGTTTCCCGATCTGTGGGTAGTTGAACACGACTTACTGTTCCGTATTCTGCAAAAGCCTGCTTTAAGTCCTCTTCTGTAACCTGATATGACAGGTTCCCGACGTAAATTGACATAGAAGTCTCCGAATTCAGGGAGTGTAGAGAGTTAAATTCGGAGAGACGGTTTTTAGAAATCAAAACTAGTTACTCAACCGAAAATAATCTTTATGTCCATGAGTTTAGCACAGCCTTCAGCCTTTGAATATCGTCTAATAGTGAATTTTATTCACAAATCAAACCCTTAAAGCAGGTTTGCAGACTTCTCCATTGGCTGGCTTTTGTTACTTGTACTATAGAAGTTACACTTTTAATCTGCGATCGCGCAGGTATTTAGTGTTTTGAAAATTAAGCTGTGGACTTAGAGGTAAAGATTATTATCGGTGGTGGGTGCAATCATAACATGACTAGCTGTTTTAAAAGCAAATTAAAAAATATTCATCCTCAAATGTCCCATTAGCTATGGTCGAACTGCGCTAGAATCTTTTCTGCTTGCTGGCACAGTGCTTCGTGATATTCACCATTACTCGCCAGCAAACCTCCCCATTGATTGATATCACCAGTGTTATACTGCAACGGAGCGCCGTTAAAGTGGGTAAACTTACCACCTGCTTCTGTTAAAATCAATTCTGGTGCTGCCATATCCCAATCTTTGGGCGCAGACTTACCAGAAAGGGAAATGTAGATATCTGCTTGTTGCTCGACAATAGTGGCGATTTTGCAGCCGACACTACCTACAGATTTCTGATTTTGACAGGGTAAATTTTTTAGCAAGTAATCTAAGCGCTGGTTGCGGTGAGAACGACTAACCACTAAGGTTAAATCCTCAATTGGTTTACCTGACAACACTTGTAAAGGAACAGAGCCATCACTGGTTTCTACAAATGTCCCCCCACCTTTGGTAGCATAATATAATTTTTCTGCCTCTGGTACTGCCACTACTGCTAAAACCGGGCGTGTTTCCTTGACTAAAGCAATGTGAACTGCATAGTCCCCAGTTTTTTCAATAAAGTCTCGTGTGCCATCCAAAGGATCAATTATCCATACCCAAGGGACAAAAGGGTGTGCGCCTGTAGTTGGCGATTGATAAGTTTCTTCGCTGACGTAAGCAAAATCTTCATTACCCAAAGCTGTTTGTAGCTTCTGCAAGATATATTGACTCACAGCTACATCGGCAACGGTAACAGGCTCATTTTGTTTGTATTGCACATCTAAGTTAGGGTCTTTTGCGGTACTGTGGTAATATGATCGCAGTATATCTGCTGCACCCCAACCTATCTCACGAGCGATCGCTAATATTTCTTGTAAGTCTTTCATTAAATTAGCCTTGATTAAACTGATTACTCAGCACTTTAAATCTATCCAGCGCCGAGTGCCAAAAAATTTACAAGAATCAGCAGCAATATTAGCTGCCAGCGCCAGCGCATCAGTAAAACTTTCCCTTAAAATGTAATCACAAAAAGCACCGTGGAAAATATCTCCAGCCCCTAATGTATCAACCGCGTGTATTTGCGGCACATCTACGATACCAGATGCAGTGCAACTCAAGTATTCAATTGGTTTTTGTCCGTGGGTAATGGCAATGTAAGGAATGTCAAAGCCGGCCAGATAGGCAAAAACGTCTTCTTCAGTCTGACAGTTGGGGGGATAAAAATTAGCTGAACAGATGGCATAATCTACAAACGGCAAAATTTGCTCAAATCCAGGCTTCCAACTGCCACCATCGATTACTACTGGAATATTTTTGGCTTTAGCTGCTTGGGCTATGAAATAACTTACAGCCATCTGATGCCCATCAATCAGTACTATGTTGACATTTTGCAAAATATCTGAAGGGATAGATGCGCTACTGGCTTGAGTTTTGACAGCATTGATGGAAACCACGGCTCTTTCACCTGTGGCTTGGGTGACAATGATTGAGGAGACAGGCGGTGCTAAATCAGTGGTAGGCTCAAGGTCTGCGATCGCAACTTTGTAATTTGCCAAATCGCCTCGAATTAGCTGTGTCATTGGGTGAGAACCCACTACACCTAAGACTGTAGCTTGATTACCTAAATGCCTAAAAGTTACAGCTGCGTTTGTTGCTGGGCCACCTGCCGCTACAGTATAGTCAGTAGCGACAATCTTCTGGTTATTTTTGGGGGCAGATTCAGCAAGGTAAATCAAATCTAAAGTTACTAAACCGACAAATAAACCACGATCCGATTTTGGATTTTGAATTTTGGACGATCCATTTGTCATATATGTTTGTATAGCTGCATAAATTATTATTTTTAACTCTTGTACAGACGCGATTCATCAAGTCTCTCTTGTCTCTCCTGCACAGACGCGATTCATCGCGTCTCTACAAAAACTCCTAACTCTCTCTCATGCAAACCGATCCAAAACCAAGAACACTTTACGTTGTCGGTACACCCATTGGCAACCTGGAAGATATAACCTTTCGGGCGGTGCGAATTTTGCAGACTGTGGATATCATTGCTGCCGAAGACACCCGTCACACAGGGAAATTATTACAGCATTTTCAAGTTAAAACTCCCCAGGTGAGTTACCACGAACACAATCGTACCAGTCGCATCCCGGAATTATTAGAGCATTTAGTTAACAATAAAGCGATCGCACTTGTGAGTGATGCTGGAATGCCAGGAATTTCCGATCCTGGATATGAACTGGTGAAAGCCTGCATTGAAGCGGGGATTTCAGTAGTTCCCATTCCTGGCGCTAGTGCAGCAATTACCGCTTTGAGTGCATCTGGATTACCAACGGATCGGTTTGTCTTTGAAGGCTTTCTCCCGGCGAAAACTCAACAGAGACAAGAATATTTAGAATCTCTGCAAACAGAATCTCGTACATTGATTTTCTACGAATCGCCTCACCGCTTGCGAGATACTTTACAAGACTTAGCAAAAGTTTGGGGAAGCGATCGCCAAATTGTACTAGGGCGGGAGTTAACAAAATTGTATGAGGAATTTTGGCGGGGGACAATTGCCGAAGCGATCGCTCACTATAGCCAACGAGAACCCCAGGGTGAATATACATTAGTAGTGGCAGGAATTCCAGCCAGTCAGCCCCAACTGACAGAAGAGGAATTGAAAGCCGAATTGAAAATGTTAATTAGTCAGGGAATATCGCGATCGCAAGCTAGCCGTCAGTTAGCAAAATTTACCTCCCTTCCCCGTCGCCAACTTTATCAACTAGCTCTTTCTTTGGTTGTTACTCCTGAGTCTTGAACCACTAATAAAAATACTACTAGAGCTTACGCAAAACTATACCCTGTAGTAGCAATTTATCTAGATACAGAAAGGCTTTCCGTAGGGTATTTCCCCTACCGGAGAATCAGTGAATATTCAAATGATATCTAAAGATTTTTGATTTTAGTTCTCTAGATAGATCGGTAATTTTAGAGGCAAACTTTAATATGAAATAGTCGAAAGGAAATGACAAAGCACATTCTCACAAAGGAAAGATTCAATGACTAACATTATTGCTTGGCTGGTTTTGGGTTTAATTGCAGGCGCGTTAGCTAAGTTATTTTATCCAGGAACCCAAGGTGGCGGTATTCTCTCCACGATTATATTAGGAATACTTGGAGCGGTAGTCGGTGGTTATTTGGGTCAAGTTTTACTAGGGAGTAGTTCAGCCGCCGCCGCATCTGTAGGAGCTTTATCTTTGGGAAGCATTTTATTTGCTGTTTTAGGTGCTATGCTACTGATTTTCCTGTGGGGTTTACTGACTCGCCGAGCTGTATAATTACCTTCAATTAGCTAATAATATTGGGAATCACTTCTAACTGCAATAAACCGATAAAATGACATTAGAAAAAGAGCGAAGAACTATAGTAGTTTTCGCTAAATGTTCCGACGCACAATTGGCACTTCAGGAACTAAAAGCTTCTAATTTTCCAATGCACAAAGTTTCTGTAATTGCAAGAAATGCAGAAGAACAAAGTGATATTGCTGGTGTTGAAGTTAAAGATAGCACTAGCAATACATCCTCAGAAGGCACCGATATAGCATTGACTGGTAGTGCTTTAGGCGATTTAAATGACTTGTTAGCCGGTCTAGTCTTCCGGGTAATCCCTGGTGTAGGCCAAGTTATGGTAGCCGGCGCACAAGCAATAGCGATCGCTAGCAATCTAGCAAGTTGTTTACCGGATGTATTGGTAAGTTTAGGAATTCCTAAAGAGCAAGCAGAGGGTTACAGCGATCTAGTCTGTAAAGGTTATCATTTGGTGATGATAACCGGCATAGACATAGAAATTCGTCTAGCTAAGAGGATTTTTAATCGCCGCGATCTTCAACATTGGGGTGTTTATGAGTCATACTCCACCCCAAATAGTCGTTATAAGCACGCTATTGGTATTTTTTCTAGGCACCATAATCTAGAAAGAGCGCTTACTGAACTGAGAACTGCTGGTTTTCCGATGAGTCAAGTATCAATAATTGCTAAAGTTACCAGCAACATAAGTGATATTTCTGACGTAAATATCAGCAGTTCTCAAGATATCTACCCCACTTTAGGAATTCCTGACGATCTCGCTAGATATTATCAGCATCAGGTAGCAGGTGGACACTATCTAATAGTAATAAAAGGCACTGATATCTACATAGCAGGTGCAAGAGCGATTTTAGAAAGTAACAATATCAAAGATTTTAGTATACATAGCCAATCTGAACTCGATCTGGCTAAAAGCGATCGCTAGAGTATTACCAACTTCTAGTTAATTTCAATAACGTGAAATTTATAGGGAAAGTATATTTTTTATATAGATGAAATGCTTTACGCAAGTAGATACTGTTTTTTGAAAGCCTAATTTTATAGCATAATATTGCTTATGATAACTCAAGTTAAGGTTGTTGCCTATAGTAGTGTACAATAGTAATAGTGTTTGATCCATCCGCAAAAACTACTATATTTAACGTTTATATAAAACGAAGTTCACTTACTCTATCCTATCTGGTTAATTGTATTATTCAAGATTTTTATCTATTCCTCAAGTGGCTGAACTTTAACTAGAGAATATTAAAGTTTGGTGAAATTATTTAATTTTCTCCAAGGTTTTTTTGATAAAAAGGTGATGTCAAATTAAATCTAAGCGACAACAAGAGGTTAGCCTTAGAGTAAAATAATATCTGTTTCAAATGGTAAAATAGTCGTCTCATAACCAATTCCACCCATTTTCGGTTCTGAGCCCCTTTCCATTGCTACAAGATACGACCAGTTTCCAGAGTTAGGATGACATTCTCTTATGGTTCTCAATTTACCAACCAATAAATTCCACCTTTTGCCCTTTGCAGAATTTGAGTCTTGCTATGTCAATTACTGCAATCATAAAAATCACCCTGTTTTTGTAAAGTTCTGATGTTAAATTTCTAATCTAATAACAACTGTTTAAATATCCACCGCAAGATCAAATTGTCAAAAAAGTAGTTACTCCTTTTGAAAGGGTTATGCTATTTCAAAGTTTAAGGTTTGTTAAAATATAAAAACGTTAGAAAAAATTATTTATTTAGAACTTTATTTAAAATAGCGTTACATTTGTAAATATATATAGGATGGAAGTGATAATATTTAGCATGCCAAAAACTAGGCATATCGCAGATAAACCAAACATCATACATTTAGTTTGGATAGTTAGAACATAATCGCAATAGTCTTAAAAACAGAAATAGTTTAAATATTTGTCTGGAATAATGTTTAACCGTTTGAAGATTGGAACCAAGATTGGAGTAAGTTTTGCCTTGAGTTTGGCAACTCTGACCACCATTGGTCTGATCTCCTACCAAAGCACCAACGATCTAATTGAAACTTCGCGTAAAGAAACCCATACCTACCAGGTATTAAGTCAGCTTGAAGACCTCAATCTGCAACTGACAAATGCTGAAACTGGGCAACGCGGTTACATTATTACGGGCGAACAGCGCTACTTAGAACCTTATAACGCTGCTATTGAATTACTGAATCAAAAAGTCAAGGAACTTCAAAGGTTAACAGCAGATAACCCCAACCAACAAAATCGACTTGATACTTTGCAGCCACTACTAACTGAAAGAATGGCTGTAATGAAAGATGTCATTGAGCTACGGCAAAGCCAGGGTTTAGAAGCTTCCCAGAAAGCTATCTTGACAGACCAGGGTAAGCAGCTGATGGATCAAATTCAGAAAGTTATCCAGGCGATGAAAACTGAGGAGAATGCACTGCTCAAACAGCGCTCTGAGAGAGCACGAGCAGCTGCCCGGCAAACGATCGCCAGTATTATTTATAGTATTCCTTTATTTTCTTCAATCTTAGGTTTAATCGGATTTGCCTTAACCAGACATATCTCAGCACCTCTAAAGCAAGTTTCTGGTTTGGCAGAAAAAATGGCCGATGGGGATTTATCGGTGAGTTTACCAGATAGCGATCGCTACGATGAAATTGGCGTGTTGACACGCACCTTCAACCAGATGATCGTTAATCTGCGAAATACAACTCAAAAAAATGAAGAGCAAAACTGGTTAAAATCTAACTTAGCTGAATTTACCCAGATGCTCCAAGGGCAGCGAAATCTGGAAAATGCGTCTAGCTTGATATTGTCGAATTTAGCGCCATTGGTTGGGGCATCACAGGGTGTTTTTTATGCAATGACCTCTATAAACGACCAGCCAGTACTGAAGTTGTTGAGTAGTTATGCTTACAAAGAACGAAAAAACTTAGCAAATCAGTTTCGCTTGGGCGAAGGATTGGTAGGACAATGCGCTCTAGAAAAACAAAGAATCCTCCTCACAGAAGTTCCTAGTGACTATATCCGCATCAGTTCCGGCTTGGGAGAAGCACCACCACTAAATATTATTGTTTTGCCTATAGTCTTTGAGACGCAGGTGAGTGCCGTAATTGAACTTGCCTCTTTTGAGTCTTTCAGCCATCTGCATCTGACATTTTTAGAGCAATTGAGTGAAAATCTGGGTGTATTTTTAAATAACATCGCTTCACAATTGCAAACCCAGCAACTACTTGAAGAGTCTGTTGCTTTAACAGAAGAATTGCAAACCCAGCAAGAAGAACTACAGCAGAGCAATCAACGTCTAGAAGAACAGGCACACGAGTTAGAGGAATCACAATTTCTTGTCAAGCAGTCTAACGAAGAATTACAACAACTAAATGAGGAGTTAGAAGAAAAGGCAGAACTTTTAGAAGTTCAAAATCGGGAAGTCGCTCACAAGAATCAGGAAGTTGAGCGGGCGAGGAAGTCTTTGGAAGAAAAAGCTGAACAACTGACTTTGTCTTCCAAATATAAGTCGGAATTTCTGGCGAATATGTCCCACGAATTACGGACTCCCTTAAATAGCTTGTTAATTTTAGCCAGACTGTTAGCAGATAATTCTCTTAACAACTTGACCGATAAACAGGTAGAGTACAGCCGGACTATTTACTCGGCTGGCACTGATTTGCTGGAATTGATCAATGACATTCTAGATTTAGCCAAAATTGAGTCGGGTACTATGTCGCTCGATATTGAGCAAATTGCTTTTGCAGATTTGGAGACATCTCTAGAGCAGACTTTCCGGCAAGTAGCGCACAATAAAGAACTCAGTTTTACTATTGAACTGGATAGTAAGTTACCCTCGACCATTTATAACGATTCCAAACGTCTGCAACAAGTGCTAAAAAATCTTTTAGCTAACGCCTTTAAGTTTACTGAACAAGGAGGCGTGAAGTTAGAAATTAGTATGTCTTCTGACGCAGCCGAAATTGAGAATCCGATGATTGCTTTTTCAGTTAGCGATACGGGTATAGGCATTGCAGCCGAGAAGCAGAAGATTATTTTCGAGGCATTTCAGCAGGCAGATGGCACAACCAGCCGTAAGTACGGCGGCACTGGCTTGGGTTTGTCCATCAGCCGCGAATTGGCTCAACTGTTGGGAGGGAGAATTGAATTAGTCAGCGAACCAGGGCAGGGAAGCACCTTTACTCTCTACCTACCCAGACGACAGGAAAAGAATAATCAAAATACTTTTACACCTCCTCAACCAATCACTATCCGCCAAGCATCGACTAGAAAAGAAGTGCCTTTGGTAGAAAACAGACCCACAAATGTGGACACCTCTTCAACAGCGAAAGTACTTACCACCTCTGCCCACGAAATTCCAGATGACCGGGAAATAATTCAACCGGGCGATCGCACTTTGCTAATTATCGAGGATGATGATAAATTCGCCCGCATCTTACTAGATATGGCTCGTGAGCAAGGCTTTAAGGCCATAGTTGCCTTACAGAGCAAACAAGGTCTAGCACTCGCGCAACAGTTTAAACCCGATGCGATTATGCTAGATATTTATATGCCAGAAATGGATGGTTGGACGGTGCTGGATCGTCTAAAGCATAAACCAGATACTAGGCATATACCAGTACATATACTTTCCGTAGATGAAAGACAGCAACGGGGATTACAGCTAGGAGCAATTACTTACCTACAAAAACCTGTTTCTCCAGAAGCGCTAACTCAGGTATTGACTGATATTAAAGGTTTTATTGAGCGTCAGGTAAGAAATCTCCTCATCGTAGAAGACGATCCTGTACAAGCCCAAAGTATTATCGAATTGATTGGTAATGGTGATGTCCACAGTACAGCAGTGGGTACGGGAGCAGAAGCGCTGTTGATTTTGCGATCGCAGCACTTTGACTGTATGGTACTGGATCTTGGTCTGCCCGATATGAGCGGGTTTGCACTAATCGAGCAAATCAAGCAAGAAACCAGGCTGTTGAAACTGCCAATTATCGTTTATACCGGCAAAGAACTCAGCCGCCAAGAAGAAACCCAACTGCGGGGATTAGCAGAGACAATTATCATTAAAAATGTGCGATCGCCAGAGCGGTTATTAGACGAAACTGCCCTGTTTTTGCATCGAGTGCAAGCAAATTTGCCCCCACCAAAGCGTCAAATGCTAGAGCAACTACATCAAAATGACCCGGTGCTAGCTAATCGGAAAATTTTGATTGTAGATGATGACCTGCGGAATATTTTTGCCCTGACAAGCTTTTTAGAAAGCTATCAAATGCAAGTGCTGTTTGCCGAAAATGGCAGAGATGGCATAGAGAGACTGCAAACTAATCCCGACATCAATATAGTATTGATGGATATTATGATGCCAGAAATGGATGGTTATGAAACCACCCGTGCCATCCGGCAGCAACAACAGTTTCGCTCATTACCAATAATTGCTTTAACTGCTAAAGCTATGCCAGGCGATCGCGAAAAGTGCATCGAAGCTGGAGCCTCTGACTACATTACCAAACCTGTAGATACTGAGCAACTACTTTCACTACTCCGAGTTTGGTTGTATCGGTAAGGGAGCAGGGAGAGAAAGAGTTTTCTGTAAACCAGCTTGGAAGCTCGAACTATTTGTGTCGTAATCTCAGTACAGAAAGTTTTAAACTACTAAAAGCCCACACTGCACCCAATCAAGGGGTCAGCGTGGGTAATTTATCCCCGTAACACGAATGACAGTTTAGCGGAACATACTACTAACTGAAGTATCTTCATGAATCCGCCAGATAGTTTCTCCTAAGAGATTAGCTACTGACAACACTACTAGTTGAGGAAAACGATTGTTTTCTGGTATGGGGATCGTATTGGTGACAATGACTTCCTCAAACAAACCACTGGATAATCGCTCCATCGCTGGTGGGGAAAATACTGCATGAGTTGCACAGGCGTATACCTGACGCGCTCCTTCTTCACGCAGTAATCGCGCCCCTTCTGCGATCGTGCCGCCAGTGTCGATCATGTCATCCACCAACACTGCCGTTTTGCCTTTAACATCGCCGATGACATTTAACACTTCTGCAACATTATGTGCCTGACGACGTTTGTCAATAATCGCCAGGGGAGCATCATTCAGTTTTTTGGCAAATGCTCTGGCTCGTGCTACACCGCCAACATCGGGGGAAACAACTACAAGGTCGGGCAATTGCTTGCTTGCTAAATAATCCAGCAATACTGGAGAACCGTAAACATGGTCAAAGGGAATATCGAAATAGCCTTGAATTTGCGCCGAGTGTAAATCCATTGCTAGAACGCGGTTGGCACCTGCTTCGGTAATCAAGTTAGCAACCAGCTTGGCAGTGATTGACTCTCTTCCTGCCGTTTTGCGATCGGCACGAGCGTAGCCATAATAAGGAATTACTGCCGTCACCTGTCGCGCCGAAGCTCGACGACAGGCATCAACCATAATCAATAATTCCATCAAATGATCGTTCACGGGTTGACAGCATGGCTGAATTAAATAGACATCACAACCCCGAATTGATTCTTGGATTTGAACGTAAAGTTCTCCATCCGCAAATCTTTTGCGAATCATTGGCCCCAAGTCCATCCCCAGATAACGAGCGACTTCTTGAGACAGTTGTAAATTGGCAGAGCCCGAAAACAGCCGCAAGCGATGATTATCAGTCATTCCTGTTGAAGATGCTTGCACTTTGAAAGTTGCAGAACTAAGAACAGCAGATCCTCTATTTGAATTCATAGCAATATTATCATTAGAGATTTAATAGATTTAACTGAGAAATAGCCTAAAAAAAACATCTGTGAGTTTTATTAAAGCTTCCATACAAAATTTAAGCATTTCTCCATAAAATTATCATTAGCTAACTGTCTAATTTTCTTTGGAAGCAAACCATTGATAGCTTAACTGATATCAAATCTGTCCAGTAGATGTATAATTCAAATTTTTGAGTTGAGACAAATAACCTCAAGCTATCAAAGATTGGTGTACTAGATTGCTTCTTCTAAATACATCATTTATTACTGACAGTAAAGTATTTATAACTTTAAGTGGTATTGAAGTTTGTTCTTAGACAAGGAGCATTTGGAACTAAGTGTTTAAGTTGTATCCTATTATATTCTACGATACTAGCAATAAATAAGTAAACTGGCAGATTTAATTTTAAGTTTTAATTCACACAATAAAATTCCAGAATGGTTGTATTTAAACAAACTCTCATAGGTGTGGTTTTCGTGCAAGGCTGAGAGCGCCAAGCTGCGCTAATTTTTGTTCTGCTCCCCCAGCGACCTTCTGGGGAGCAATGCTCTAATAGTGAGATGGGTAAGAAATAAATAAGTCTATTCATGGCTATTTCGGTAGAAAAATTCCTAAAATCTTCTCTTTACTCCCCCTACTCCCCCTTTCTCCCTTCCCCCTCCTATCGTGGACAGTTCTTAAAGTTGCATAAGACACTTGAAACGTGACTTTGCGTATACTCCTAACTGGGGGTATACCCATTAGGTAAGGTAGAATATCGCTGCATGTAACTGTGTCGCCTCTCAGACTTAATCTTGGTGGGTGACTTCTCTCCTCAGTTGCTCCTACACTCAATCAATCGCTCATGCAACCACCCATTACAGTTGGCACTGTCTTGCAAAACCGTTATCGCATAATTCAAATTCTCGGACAAGGAGGATTTGGTAGAACCTATCTGGCAGAAGATCAGAGGCGATTTAACGAACTTTGTGCGATCAAGGAATTGATTTCAACAGCAACGGAGGCTGTGGCTTGGGAAAAGGCAAAGGAGCTTTTTCACCGAGAGGCTGCCATTTTATATCAAATTGAACACCCACAAGTCCCCAAATTTCGGGAAAGATTTGAGCAAGACCAACGCTTATTTTTGGTGGAGGACTATGTTGCAGGTCAAACCTACCGAGCGATGCTGGCTGAACGTCAAGCTATTGGTAAAACCTTCACAGAGGCTGAGGTCTTGCAGCTAATACAGTCGTTGTTGCCTGTTTTAGAGCATATTCACAGTCGAGGGATCATTCACCGAGATATCTCGCCAGAAAACATTATTTTGCGAGATAGTGACGCTAAACCTGTGTTAATTGACTTTGGGGTGGTAAAGGAACTAGCAACACGTTTGCGATCGCCAGAGAGCGCCATGCCCGAAACCACTGTGGGAAAATTAGGCTACTCTCCGAGTGAACAAATGCAAACAGGGGGAGCTTACCCTAGCAGTGACTTGTATGCTTTAGCGGTAAGCGCGATTGTTTTGCTGACTGGTAAGGAACCGAGGGATTTATTTGATGAAAACCAACTAACTTGGAATTGGCAGCGATGGGTAAAGGTGAGTCCGCGATTTGCTCAAGTTTTGAATCGAATGTTGAATCATATACCGAGCGATCGCTATCAGAGTGCTGCTAGTGTATCTCAAGCACTACAACCTTTAGAACAAGTTAGTCTTCCTCCCCTGAATGCGTCTAATTTGCAGACAATGGCTGTTAGCCGCCGTCCTGACTCAGCACCACCACCAGCTTTGCCGAAGAAACAACCCGATCCTCTGATTCCACCAAGTTCCACTAGTTCAGTCTTGGATAATCCGTTAGCGATCGCGGCAATTGCCATTACTGTAGTTTTTGTCGCCGGATTTGGTTCTTGGGCATTGGTCAGTTCCATCCGCAGTCAGTCGAAACCATCACCAACTGAAACGCTTCCACAAAATTTCCCTTCACCAGTTATTTCTGGTGGTACTACCTTCACAGCAACACCCACACCTACCACTGAGCAACCTATTTCTAGGCGGCTCAATCTGGGAGCAAATAACACAGCCACAGTTACAGATACTCTCAAAACAAATCAAATCATCCGGTATACTTTTTTTGGGCAAAAAGGTGACAAGTTAACTGCGTTGATTGACCCAACAAGCAGCGTATTGCTCACAGTTTTAAGTCCCAATGAACAACCACTTGCTCAAAATATCCAGCCAATAACAGCTTATGAAGGCATATTGCTAGTTACTGGTAGATATACTATTGAGTTAACACTGGCTTCGGGAGTTGCCGAAAGCAATTACAATCTCAATGTTTCATTAGAAAAATCAGTCAAACCAATTCCCACAGAGACACCGATCCCCATTCCTACAGAGACACCCCTCCCAATTCCCACAGAAACACCCTTCCCAATTCCCACAGAGACACCGATCCCCATTCCTACAGAGACACCCCTCCCAATTCCTACAGAAACACCCTTCCCAATTCCCACAGAGATACCGATTCCACCTCCGACCACTGGTGAAACGCCAACCTTGCCGCCAGTTAATGAAACACAACCATTTTCTGGCCAAAGAAATTAATGTTAAACACACTACTGATTACTGGAACTGATACCGAAGCTGGTAAAACTGTTTTAACAACAGCCTTAGCAGCCTATTGGCAAAAATATTACCCGCAGCGTAGCTGGGGAATCATGAAACCGATTCAATCGGGAATTGGCGATCGCGAGTGGTATCAAAAGCTATTTGCGCTAGAACAATCTTTAGAAGAAATTACACCGTTATACTTTGAAGCACCTTTAGCCCCTCCCATCGCCGCCGCACGAGAAAATCGCCAAGTCGATTTAGCTCTTGTGTGGCAAGCTTTGTCTAAGTTGCGATCGCAACGTGATTTTGTGCTTGTAGAAGCTTTAGGAGGTTTAGGTTCGCCTGTAACTGAGGAGTTAACAGTAGCTGATTTAGCCGGCGAATGGCGTTTACCAACAGTATTAGTAGTACCAGTTAGATTGGGTGCGATCGCTCAAGCAGTGGCAAACGTCGCATTAGCTAGGCAATTGCGCGTTAATCTCAAAGGCATTGTTTTGAACTGCATACAACCTCGAACTGATGCAGAAATAGCCGACTGGACACCACAGCAATTGATTCAATCACTCACTAACATGCCTGTTTTAGGCTGCTTACCCTATTTAGATAATCTGACTGATTTAGATAAACTTGCTCAAGTAGTGTCAGATTTAGATTGGGAAACATTGATGCTTTGAATTGGGAATTGGTCTATCCCTTCTCACTCTTCACTCAGCACTCAGCACTGATGAGGGGCATTGGGGAAAAAGTAGCGAATGTCCAATCACTTTTTACAAATGATGCAGTCACAGTTCTGACATAACTTGGTAATAGCTTTGTCAATAAGACGTGCAATGGTAAGAGAAGTGAAGCTAACCTAACTTTGGTGACACACAAGGCAGGTAAATCCTGCCTTATTTAATTTTTGCGGCTAAAAAAACACTTCATTAGCAGGTTTCGGATGTGCGAAATATGACTAGTTAAAGATGTTTTTAAATAACCAAATAGTATTTATTGCCTAACGGTACGCTACCTGAACACACGATATTTTTTATTTGTATTTATAGCAACAGCTAAGGTGGTTAGGACATCAACAGATGATGAAACTTAGACACAAAAAGATTTTTCACCCAGTCCCCAGTCCCCAGTCCCCAGTCCCCAGTCCCCAGTCCCTTGCTATAGATGTCATCCAAGTGCCATGTCTTAGTCACAGAAGCGTCACTAACATAAGTTACTTTGTCGGTGTTTGATTAAAAGTAAATTATTTACGCCTGATATGATGCTTTCTTTTGTGGTGGCGAGTGCAGTCTGTGGCAATGGTAGTGAAGTGAATCTAGACTTTGCTAACCTTAGCTGGATTGACGTGATTATTTTAGGCATCGTTCAGGGAATTACAGAATTACTACCAATTAGCAGTACTGCTCATTTGCGGATAGTACCAACTCTACTGGGACTGAAAGATCCGGGATCCGCTTTTTCAGCAGCAATGCAGTTAGCTAGCTTGACTGCTGTTTTAGTTTATTTTTGGCAGGACTTAAAAAAATTAACCGGAGAGACGGTTAGGGCAATTAGCGGACAAGACTATCAATCTAGTTCTTTGCAACTGATGTTGGGCTTATTGATTGGAACCTTTCCCATTGCTGTGGCTGGTGTGCTACTCAAACCAATTCTGAACGCTTGTAACTCACCGATGCGAGGGTTAGTAGTTATTGGTGTAGCTTCAATTATTATGTCAGGATTGCTAGCGATCGCCGAAAAACGCGGAGGACGCGATCGCACCTTTGACAACCTCAACCTCTGGGATGGCATTTGGGTAGGAGTTGCTCAAGCTTTTGCTTTGATCCCTGGCGTTTCTCGCTCTGGTTCCACCCTTACTGCTGGGTTATTTTTGGGCATGGAACGGGAGACATCAGCCCGATTTTCTTTTTTGTTGGGCTTACCAGCCGTGATTTTGGCAGGTGCTGTGGAACTCCATACTCTTACAAAAGCAGGACTGAGTACAGCCGGTTGGTTAACTTTGTTGGTAGGCTTAATCTCCGCTAGCATTTCCGCTTTTGCCGCAATTTGGGGACTTCTGCGCTACCTAGAAAAACACAGCACCTTGATTTTTGTTTTCTACCGTTTTGCGATGGGTTTATTTTTGATAGTTGCTGTGATGGCTGGTTGGTTGCAGAATTGATTTTACCTGGTAACTGGTTAAGAAGATTCTGATGATGATTCTTCGCCATTTCCTACGATAGACTAAGTTAGCTGTACTTAAACTAGCTTGTCTTCATAATGGTTTCTACCTTTCCCAATTCCTCTTCTGTTGATCTATCTCGCATCCGCCTGGCAATTCGCTCATTGCAACCGCAATTAGTAGAGTGGCGGCGGCGATTGCATCAACAACCAGAGTTGGGTTTTCAAGAAAAACTAACTGCTGAGTTTGTATCACAAAAGCTGCAAGAGTGGGGAATTGAACATCAAACTGGCATTGCTCACACTGGTATTGTTGCCATCATTAAAGGTAACAAACAAGGTGCAGAGAAAGTTTTAGCGATTCGGGCAGATATGGATGCTTTGCCAATTCAAGAACTTAACGAAGTGCCCTACAAATCGCAGCATAATGGAGTGATGCACGCTTGTGGACATGATGGACATACTGCGATCGCATTAGGTACAGCTTACTATCTCCAGCAGCATCGTCAAGACTTCTCCGGTACGGTGAAAATTATCTTTCAGCCAGCAGAAGAATCACCGGGAGGTGCAAAGCCGATGATTGAAGCTGGAGTTCTGAAAAATCCTGATGTTGACGCAATTATTGGTTTGCACTTGTGGAATAATTTACCCTTGGGAACAGTGGGTGTGCGGGCTGGGGCGTTGATGGCTGCTGTAGAGTGCTTTAACTGCACAATTTTGGGCAAAGGTGGACACGGCGCACTACCTCATCAAACTGTGGATTCTGTGGTAGTTGCTGCCCAAATTGTAAATGCTCTGCAAACTATTGTCGCTCGGAATGTGAATCCCATTGATTCAGCAGTGGTGACAGTAGGCGAACTTCATGCTGGAACCAAGCGGAATGTGATTGCTGATACAGCGAGAATGAGTGCTACTGTCAGGTATTTTAATCCTAGTTTGAAAGGCTTTTTTAACCAGCGTGTCGAGCAGATTATTGCTGGAATTTGTAAAAGTCATGGTGCGAGTTATGACTTAGAATATTGGTCACTTTATCCACCAGTAATTAATGATATTAAGATTGCAGAATTGGTGCGAACTGTAGCAGAAGAAGTGGTAGAAACGCCGTTGGGTATTGTGCCAGAATGCCAAACTATGGCTGCTGAAGATATGTCATTTTTCTTGCAAGAGGTTCCTGGTTGCTATTTCTTTTTAGGTTCTGCGAATCCAGAGAAAGATTTGGCGTATCCTCATCATCATCCCCGGTTTGATTTTGACGAAACCGCCTTGGGAATGGGTGTGGAAATATTTGTTAGATGCGTGGAGAAGTTTTTGAATTAATTGAGTAGGTGTAAATTAGCTGTTTTTTTACCCTGTTTAATTTACACCCAACTTTCCCAAGAAATTTTTCTTACTTGTCGCATTCGCTCAAAGTCGCTATCAGATGAAACAAGAGTCAATGAATGACGTAAAACTGTAGCAGCTATCCAGAGGTCATTTTCACTAATGCCTATGGTATTTAGTTTGGTTGTTTTACGTTTATTTTTTTCTTTTGGGCCGAATTGTTTGATAATTTCTGATTTAAAATCACCGTAGATTTCTGTTGTTTCTTTGTCGATCCCGTATAGGTTAATTCGTTTGAGAAATGCATTAATTTTTATTAAATTAGCAGCTTTTTGATGTGAGTTTTGTGCCATAAAGTGCAACTCACCCGCAACAATAACACTAGTTGCTAAATTGTACCTGACCAAGCGATCGCAAGTGATTTATAACGCCAGGTACACCTTCTATCAAAAAGGAACAGTGATTAGTATCTAAGAGATACATAATTAAAATTCTAGAGGTATGCGACTGTCATGAACTAGTTGCAGGCATTCTCTGATATCTGAACCTTCCCAACTACCGACAAATTCTAATAAATCTTCAGCAGTAAAACCTGTTAAGGTATGCTCTGTTATAAGCGTTTGATCAGGTTGGGTATCTGAAGATATACTATTTTTTTCATGTTTGACTTGCAAAAATTGTACAAAGTCTAAAATTTCCTGTAATAAGGGTTCAGGTAATTTTTCTAGTTCTTGATTAATTTGTTCCTTAGTAGTCATTATTAGCCCTGTGTTTACAAGGTTGAAAAACTGGGTATTGATTTATATATTATCTAATGTTGAAATATTGATTTCGGCTTTTTGTGTTTGCCAAGCGTGCGCCTTAGTGCCTTGCCTATTTAAACAATGCCAGCTAACGAAAAGCAAGAACCCGCAAGGCTTCGTGGAATATATCTTGTTCACAAAGTTTTACAAATCTCGAAAACCTTTATAGATTACAATTTACAAGTCTGGACGCGAGAGAAGATGTACTAATGTGTGTGGATAGCCACTGACTCGATAACCGTCAATGAAAGTACCCCTAGAAAAAGCCGGGAGATGCCCTTGGAGGGCATATCGGGAATAGTTGTATTCATCTTTGGATAGCCAGCGACTCGCTTTGAGCCAGCCCATGCGATTGCCCAAGTGACACTCCGTTTCATAATCTACTTTGCCACCGCATTCTAGCCAAATGCGTTTTTGTACGCTAAAGCCAAAATGACCATTGCTGTATTTTACCCACAATTGGTCAATTGTGCGTAAGTCTGTGCAGGGAAAATTTTCAATGGATTTATAATCAAGCCAGCCTTGCTGTTCTCTTTTGGCTACTTTGAACATGACTCTAGTGGTTTCCTCGTCTGCTGCTTTCCATTTCCCTTTTTTGAGTAAATTCTCTAGGTTTTGGTAATCTAACCCCACATCTGAAGGTAATATTATTTTTGTTAAATTACTCTCTGCTTGTGAGGACGGGACTAAATTCAACCACTTTTGCATTGGAGCTAATATCATTTTTGTTAAATTACTTTCTGGTTGCGAAGAGGAAAGTAAATTTAACCATTCTTGCATTGTCTGGGGTCGGTCTTTTGCCTCTAATGCTATTCCTTGCAGAATCGCTTGATTTACCGCATTGCTAAGAGTGGGAACAAGTTGCTTTGGTGGTACTAATTTCTCTTGTCCATACTTGCGGTTAAAGGAATTGGTAGGGCGTTGTCCAGTAATGGCATAGTACAACGATCCCGCTAAACAGTATACATCAACTGTTGGGTGACGAATTCCTTTGTGTATTAACTCGTAAGGCGCAAATGCCTTGTTACCAAAAGACCTAGACAGGGTGCTTGGTGGAGACATATCACCGGCAATACCAAAGTCTATTAATACCGCTTTGCCAGAGTTAGGAATCCCTGGATCAAAGTTGAGCATAATATTGGGAGGAGTGACATCGAGATGAAAAACTCTTTTTTTATGTACCTCTACTAAGGCTAAACCTATTTGGCAGATGTATTTTACAGCTTCAGTTTCGGGTAATGCTCCTTGGCCTTGCACATACTCCCACAAACTCTGGCCTGCTATGTATTGCATTTCTAAACAGTAGTAACCATCTTCTTCAAAAAAGTCGAATACTTGCACAATATGAGGATGTGAATCTTGACAACACATTGCCAGCATCTCGGCTTCTTTTTTGAAGCGTTTAACATACTTAAGATAGTTTGGGTCACGTTGAACGCTGATGTTGGGGGTTTTGATGACGACTCGGCGGTTTAGCTTGGTATGCATCGCTTGGTAGGTAACTGCAAAACCGCCACCACCCAAGTATTTTTCTATTTTATATTTGCCGTTATATATTAGCTGTCCGTCTTGCCAGAACATACGCCCAGATTTATTAATGGCTAATGTTGATTGTGACACGCTTTTTGTGAGTTATCGTGGTTAGCGTTGCTGAATATCACGCAGAGGCGCAAAGAGTAAAGTTGAAGTTTTCTGGCTACTGCTGAACTAACTATTGGAGTCGCAAAAGCTACTAATGCGACTTGAAAACCAACTATTGGAGTCACAAAAGCTACTAATGCGACTTGAAAACTAACTATTGGAGTCGCAAAAGCAGCTAATGTGACTTGAAAACCAACTATTGAAGTCGCAAAAGCAGCTAATGTGACTTGAAAACCAACTATTGGAGTCGCAAAAGCTACTAATGCGGCTGCCGATCTAACTATTACATAGGTGTAGCTGGTCGTTATTACCTATTTTGTGGTTGAGTGGGCGATGATGGCGTTTGTTGTGTTGAGGGATTGGTCGGTGTTGATGGACTTGAGAAAAATCTATCAATCAATTGAACACCATTATTAAGTGCTGAAATCAAAGGTTCTATCTTAGTTGCAAGTGCGCCAGCTGCCAGGATTGCTGCTAGCAGTAACTGTAAACGTTTATTTCCCAAACTAGGAAAAGTAAATCTTCTTCTCCAACCCAATTCCTTTAACCAGTCTTCTACTGTTTTGGGACGCTTGTCTGATTCTAATTTCATTGCGTGGATAATGGCATCATTGACGCGATCGCTAATCTGATTATTCAATTCTTGAGGTGGAATTAAACGCTTATTATTATCTTGACGCTCAATAGCACTTTCTGGCAGTTTTCCTGTTAATAAAAAATATAAAGTTGCCGCAAGAGAATAAATATCAGTCCAAGGCTTACGTCGCGCCTGTTGTCTAGGAGAGTTGGAATAAAGTTCAATTGGTGTAAATTTGTCAACCAAGTTACCACGACTTGACACTGGGTTATCAACAAATCTTCGTGCTAAGTCGAAGTTTATCAAAACAACCTCATGCGAACCTGACCGCAGAATGATATTTTCTGGTTTCACATCTCGATGTAAAAATCCTTGTTCATGCACTACTATGAGTGCTTTTCCAATCTGTTGGATGTAATCTAAAGCCTCTTTTGCTGGTAGAAATCCTCGCGGTTGGACAATCTTGGCTAAATTATCTCCTTGAATATACTCCATGACCATGCATTTTAAATCACCTGACTCGAAGGTATCAATGACTTGGACAATATTCGGATGTTTACATATTGCTAATTTGCGCGATTCATCAGCAAAACCTGATTTTAAGCGATCGCGGTCTTCGTTACTTAATTGATTAAGCAAATTGGAATTCAATGTTTTGATTACAACATCCTTGACATCCCGATCCTTAGCAAGATAAGTAATAGCAAAGTTTCCCTGTCCTAACTGTTGTTTAATTTCATACCGATCGCGGTGTAACTTTTGTCCAGATGCCCAAGTCATTGGTTAATTATCTCAGAGACTTGTATTAATTTTTGCATATAGCAATTCTCCTGTGAATTTAATACACTTTCATGTAGCTTGCACCCTGACATCTAATTTTATGCTTGCTTCAAAAAATGTAATATAACGCGATCGCAAAAGTTGTGTTATAAAAACGGGCAAAGTCTTAGGAAATACAAAAATCTTTACTATGAAGCTTTTTCGTTAAATGCGTAATTTCTTCACTAATGGAATCAAATGCTACTGTCAGCAATTAAACTTTAGCGTTTAATCATCAGTAATCTTTAAAACAATAGAAAAAATAATGTTAAGTATCCCTATTAACTTAAATTTACCTCGGACACCGCATTTAATAACTTCCTTACCTGGGCCTCGCGCTCAAGCAATTGTACAACGCGATCGCGCGGTAACTTCCCCTTCTTACACCCGCGATTACCCATTAGTTGTATCTCGCGGTCAGGGCTGTATGATTGAAGATGTGGATGGCAATGTATTTCTGGATATGACCGCAGGTATTGCCGTTACCGCCACCGGACACGCCCACCCGGAAGTCGTCAAAGCAATTCAGGAACAGTCGGCGCGTCTGCTGCACATGTCAGGGACGGATTTTTATTATGAACCGATGGTGGAACTGGCGGAACAACTAGCGATTCGCGCTTCGTTTCCTCAACCACAGATTAACAGTGCATTCCCCGCAAAAGTATTTTTTACCAATTCCGGGGCAGAGTCAAACGAAGGAGCGATTAAACTAGCTAGATATTACACCAAGCGATCGCTAATTGTAGCTTTCTTAGGCGCATTTCACGGACGCACTTATGGGGCAATGTCTCTCACGGGTTCCAAAGCAGTACAACGAGCAAATTTTGGCCCTTTAGTTCCTGGTGTAACTCATATCCCTTACGGCACTCACGCCAGCTTAGATTACCTGGAAAAACAGCTATTTGGGACAATTTTACCACCGCAAGAAGTAGCCGCGATCGTAGTTGAACCGATTCAGGGAGAAGGTGGTTATATCGTACCAGAGGATGGTTTTTTACAACGGATTCGGGATATTTGCGATCGCCACGGTATTCTGATGGTAGTGGATGAAGTGCAAGCGGGAATGGGGCGGACTGGTCGTTTATTTGCGATCGAGCATTGGGGCGTGATGCCTGATATCATTACCACTGCCAAAGGTATCGCCAGTGGTCTGCCATTAGGTGCGATACTTGCCAGACCAGAGCTAATGACTTGGCCTCCAGGTTCTCACGCTACCACATTTGGCGGTAATCCCGTTGCTTGTGCTGCTGGTATTGCCACACTGCGATTGTTAGAAAGTGGTTTGATGGCAAACGCTACCCAAATGGGAGAATTCTTACAAGCTAGCCTTACCAAGTTGCATCAAAGATTTCCCAGAGTATCGCCGCCACGAGGTAAAGGTTTGATGGTTGCGGTGGATTTATTGGATAAACAAGGTAATCTAGATCGTGAATTGCGCGATCGCATTATCCAAGAAGCTTTTTTACGCGGTTTATTATTACTAGGTTGCGGTAAAGCGGCAATTCGTTTCTGTCCCCCTCTAGTTATCGACAGCGACCAAATTCAAATAGCCCTTCAGATTATTAGTGAGATTTTAAGTTCTTAAAAAATAATAGGGAATAGGGGACTAGGGAAGAAGCAAGGGAGCAGGGGGACAGGGGGAGATGAGGGGGACAGGGAGGATAAGGGGAGAATTATTTAACAAGTCTCTCCCCTATCTCCCCCTTCTTCCTTGTCCCCCTATCTCTTATCGATTCCCAATTCCCAATCCCCAATCCCCAATCCCCAATCCCCAATCCCCAATACTTATGAAACCCGAAATAGCCTTAAATTTATGGAAATTACTTTGGCAAGAATACAGCGCCAGAGTAAATCATGCCCGTACTTACCAGCAAATGATAACTACTGCGGGTGGAATTGTTGCCAACGACCACATCGCCTTTCGGTCTTTGCGTTTATTAGTAGATAGTCCGCAAGGTCAAGTTAATTTGGGAATTGACTATCTCGCACAATTTGCAGACGCTTTGGGTTACGTGGCGGCTGGAGAATATAATTTTGCTCAAACTCATCTATATGCCCGTCATTATCGCCATCCACAGCAAGAGGAATTTAACTTACCCAAACTCTTTATCAGCGAGTTGATTGTTGATGAACTGTCTGCTAATATTGCTCAACTCATCTCTAAAACAGTATCTGCAATCCCACACCAACTAGCCTCACCCGTTACTCTTCTCAAAAAAGACGCGGAGATTGAAACCATTGCCAAACAACTTCAGCAAGTCTTTACCCGTCCTTGGCTACCTCCCAGGCGTTCTGTTGTCGAAGAGGTCAATCAGGTTACTCAGTATGGAGCTTGGGTGTTGCTGCACGGATATGGTGTCAACCATTTTACAGGCTACGTCAACGGACAGAATACTCCAAAATATCCAGATATTGATACTACCGCTAGTGGTTTGGCTCATCTGGGTGTACCAATGAAAGCAGAGATAGAGGGAAATGTTGCCTGTGGTTTGCGGCAAACTGCAACTCAAGCTGTAACAGAAATGGTGACAGTGCTAGATGATAACAGTGGTGCAGAAATTCAGATCCCTTGGACTTACGCTTATTATGAAATTGCCCAGCGTTATCTAGTCGAAGTCGAGCCTGGAAAGCAGATACTTTTCGATGCTTTTTTAGGAAGTAATGCCCAGCAATTGTTTGAAATGACTCGTCTATCTAAATAGCTCAGAAGAGGACTTTTCAAACAACCTCTAAACTCGACTTTATCCATTTTGATCGCTATTGCTGAAACCTTTATGGGACAGTAGGCTCATTTCATCTCCTACTGGACTGTCTAGGCTAAAATGTTGCAATAGAGATTAATTTTATCCGCGTTCATCTGCGTTTATCGGCGGTTAATTTTTTCTAATCTAACGCACTATTTTAGTCTAGACACGCCACTACAAGAGCGGCGATCGCACTAAGAGAACCTTCTTAGGCCCAAATAGTTGCGTGTACTGAGCCTCCACTGCCATAGACTTGAAGTATATCTGGCACCCCTAGTTGATTGAGGGCTAAATATTGGCTATTGAAGCCCGTCAAGCCTCCCAACCAGCTAGTGTTGCTCCCCTGGTTAAATGTCCCGTTGCCATTATTTAACCAAACAGTAGCTGCGGCATTCCCGTCTCCTCTGTCATAGGTTTGAACAAGATCCGTTTTACCATCTCTATTAATATCTAACGCCACATAATGGCTATTTGGTTGGCCACCTCCCAGCGACCAGCCGCCGTTCAGGTAGCCAAATGTACCATCGCCATTGTTTGCCCAAACACTAGTCCAGTTATTACCGCCTATTTCAAGAATATCCGTTTTCCCATCTGCATTTGCATCTAAAGGGACATATTGCCGGCCTCCACCAGATCCGCCCAAATAATTGGTTAAAGCACCCGGATGAAGAGAATCATTCAACGACCAAGTATTAGCAGATACAGTGCCGTTCCCGTTATCATGGATTTTAACAATACTGTTGTCTACACTTAGGAACTGATCCTGATTATTAAAAGCGAATCCTAATGAGGTGTTCTTTAACGCAGTAAATGTACCATCCCCATTATTTTGGTAAACAGCTGCTTGTGCGGTACCATTATTCCAAAGTTCGACAATATCGGTTTTCTTATCGTTATTTGCATCCATAGCTAGGAATTTTTTAACTCCAGCAAAACCCCCTATATTAGACTGGGTTTCACCCGAATAAGCTCCAAATTTCCCATTCCCATCATTTTTCCTGACGCTAGCAATAGCAGTACCATTATTATTCCAAATTTGGACAAGATCGTCGAGGCCATGTTGAAAGGCATCGATGGTAAAAAATGTTTGAGTTGTATCAAAGCCACCAAGCCAGCCGGGAACTATTAGGGGATTGAATGTTCTAGCCGTGTTACTACTGTCAAGGTTTATAGTGTACTGACCTGTAATATTCAAGTTGTCTAACTGGGTCAAACTGAAAAAATTAGTACTATTAGAGGGCACTAGGGGCCGCTGCGTGGGGATCCCGTAGCTATCGTAATTCACGTAATGAGTAGTAATATCCAGTCCTTGATATACTGACCCACTAACTAAGTTCTCATAAGCAGTAATTGCTAGAGAATGATCGGAGTAAGTCCCGGTGTATCCACTACCATAAATAGAACCACCTGTCTGAAGAAATATATCTAAATTACCTTCATTTGTAGAAGGCTCTCTGACAACATAACCGAGGGACTTCGTATCAACTGCTGATAGAGGACCTAAGATAGCACTGCTAGAATGAATGGCTACAACTCTTTGGGCATCCTGAGGATTTAGCCCATTATTAAGAGAAAAATTAGGGCCTGCTGGATCAAGTCCAACAACCTCTTGAATCAATTTTCCTGTGGCATTCTTATAGTCTAGTCCTGCCAATCCTGCAACATGAGCTCCCAAGCTATGTCCAACAATTTCAGTATTATTTGGATCAATGCCTAACTGTTGCATTGCGTTTGCTAAAGCTTGGGCTACATCCCCTACCCGCGCTGCTGTGTTACTATAATTCAATGGTCCTTGGCTGTATTTGCCGTATGTAGCGTTACTGCTATCCCAATAACCAGCAACTAATCTCCAATCAACATCAATTATATTTGCTCCTGGATTAAGAGCTTGTAACTGATCCTCTAAATGTTGCTTTGAAGCGGCATTATAAAATGCAAGATTAGGAGTACTACCCCATCCATGAGTTAAGAAGATAGTTTTTTTCTTTGGATCAAAGTTAGCCAGATTACTCAGGCTGGTTCCACCAAATGAGTTGGGATCAGTGTTGGTAGCGGTATTATAAACATTATTTGGATCCCCGGTTTGCAATTTGAAGACGGCATTTTTGATGGCCCATATGCTGCTGTAATCGTTCGTATACGCAGTGTTACGATTATTGGTATAGCTTACGGTTCCGAAGAGACTGATAGTTTGAACTGTCATGATTGACACAAATGTTGAATATTGCTCAATAATCTTATCAAATAACGTCCAGCAATAGTTTATACAGTCAGTAGACCTAAAAGTTTTGCGATCGCTCTGTGATCGATACATGCATATCTTATTATTGACTAAAGAAATGTACTTTTTGATACGCTTTTTTAAAAGTCATCTGTAAAGATAATATAATTAAAACTAATAAATTATCCAAAAAGTTAAGGGTAGCTCTTGTGATTTGAATCATAAAATAAACTTTTAGCTCAATATATGCTTCAAAAATTTAGTTCAAAGTAGAAACAGTGTAGTACAGGTCTAGTATGTCTGCTAAACAATAAAGGTAATACTTGCGAGGAGGTTTATCGTGAGACAGTGCATAGCGTTGTTCAGCCACAGATAGTCTATGCTGCTTTTTGAGTTTGTCAAATTGTTGTGGCGTAACTCAGCAATTCTCATTTTGAAAACAAAAGAAGATAAAGTCCTCTTGTTTACATAGAGAACTTCTGTCTAATTATGATTTCTTTGAAAGATAATCATAGTAATTAATTGAAGAGAAACAATTTTAAAAACCTACCCATGATAACTCCTTTTAGGAGAGAGGTTTGGAGAGAGGTCACAGTATATTTTTTCCCTTATATCCCCCATCTCCCCTATGACCCAAACCTCCAACCAAGAAACCAATATTTTAAGTAAATTTACCAGTGTACTTGGCTTGCTGGGTGCGGCGCTTTTCTTTGCAGGGTGGATTTACCGTTGGTCATATTTCTACTTTTTTCAACTAGAACTCAATACCCTCGACTTACCTGCACAGTCTTTTTTGATAGTTCCCCTGCAAATATTTCTCGGAGATGGCTGGACAATCTGCAAAACTGCGATCGCCTTTTTTATAGCTGCGATCGCAATTCAAGCAACGTTATGGTTAATTAAAACCATCAGTGATACGGTAGTCTCTGTAAACAAATTACTACTGAATCGCATCATCTCTGCAACTCAACACAAACGCTCATGGACAGCTATACAGCTTAAATCTCTAGCTGAATTTAGTTTTGGGCAATTGCGCTCAGTTGAATTTCTGCGATCGCTAGTCAATGAGATAGTAATAGTATCCTGGGTATTAATAGTGATATTTTGGTTAGCTCGTTGGCAAGGCATTGCAGATGCACGACGAGACGCTGGTCAAAACTCCACTTTACCTGTTGTAGCTTTAATTACACCTGAAGAAAAGTTTGCTGTAGGACGTAAGCTTGATGATATATTTACCGATCCGTCTTTGAAAGGTTATCGCATTATTGGCGATCGCGGTCTATTTGATGACTTACGAGGTAGGGAAGATAATGATATCAGCAATCCAAAAGAGCCGAGAGTCTGGCGTTTACTCCTAGAACGTGGAGGCTGGATTTATTTGTTTCGAGCATTGCCCCTAAATGCAAAGCCTAATGAGCTACCGTCAGTTTTAGCTATTCAAGAAAGTGATAAGGGACATATCATTATTCGCAGTCCAGAAGTTTCTAAAAATTGAGGGCAAGGAAGGCTAAAACACGAGATTTTATCTTGTGTTTTAGCTTAAGTTGACACAACTGACAGATATACTTCCCTACTGTTAATTTTATGTTGAGAAAAAGCTTTGAATCTAACAGCTAAAAAGTAACCACACTCCGAATTGATTCACCTTTGTGCATCAATTCAAAAGCATCATTAATTTGTTCAATCGGCATCACATGGGTAATTAAATCATCAATATTTATTTTGCCTTGCATATACCAATCAACAATTTTCGGTACATCTGTACGCCCTCTCGCACCTCCAAATGCTGAACCTTTCCAAACGCGCCCAGTTACTAATTGAAAAGGACGAGTACTGATTTCCTGTCCAGCACCAGCAACACCAATAATCACACTGACACCCCAACCTTTATGGCAGCATTCTAATGCTTGACGCATAATTTTGACATTACCGATACATTCAAAACTGTAATCAGCACCGCCTTTTGTTAAGTCAACCAGATACGGAACTAAATCACCCTCTACTTCTTGGGGATTGACAAAGTGCGTCATCCCAAACTTTTCTGCCAAGGCGCGTTTGCTGGGATTAATATCTACCCCAACAATCATATTCGCCCCTACCATCCGCGCCCCCTGGATGACATTTAAGCCAATACCACCCAAGCCAAAAACCACTACATTTGCTCCTGGTTCCACTTTGGCAGTATTGATAACTGCGCCAATACCAGTAGTAACACCACAGCCAATGTAACAAACCTTTTCAAATGGGGCATCTTCTCGAATTTTTGCCAGAGCGATTTCCGGCAGCACCGTATAGTTAGCAAAAGTGGATGTACCCATATAATGATGAATCATCTGCCCATCGATACTAAAACGACTAGTACCATCGGGCATCACACCGCGTCCTTGAGTTAAGCGAATGGCTTGACAAAGATTAGTTTTGAAGCTTAGACAATATTCGCACTGGCGGCATTCGGGAGTATATAGGGGAATCACATGATCCCCTGGTTTGAGACTGGTGACACCAGTGCCTACTTCTACCACCACACCAGCGCCTTCATGCCCCAAAATAGCCGGAAATAAACCTTCGGGATCGTCACCAGATAGGGTAAAAGCGTCGGTATGGCAAATCCCACTGGCTTTTACCTCAACTAACACTTCGCCAGCTTGTGGCCCTGATAGTTGAACGGTTTCAATCGTTAACGGCTTACCTGCGCTGTAAGCCACTGCTGCTTTAACTTGCAACCTCAGCTCCTCCTATATATAGTTAATAGTTATTTGACGTTCTCCATCGTGGTTCAAGACGCGAATTCTTTCACTTTTAGGACTTACGCAAAACTACACGCGGTAAGGCAATACCCTGCGGGTACTCCGTTGGAGAACTAGTAGTGTAGCCGCTTTGTGTCTACATGAATTACCCTATCGGAAAATAAAAGTTTAGGCTATTTTTTGTGTAAGTCCTGACTTTGTTAAAATATCATTCTCTCGCTAGATTGGTTAAGGCGGCGACAGCTGTTTTGGCAACGATGTAAACTAGATGTCAGCAGCAACCCCCAAATAATTTGTCCACCTCTCGATTAATACATTATCTTGTCACAGCTTATGAACCCTGCCCTAACTCAAATTGGCGCTCAAATGTCCAACCTGACTGGCGTAAGAGCAATCATGAAGGATATTATCGAGACATTAAGAGGGGGTGCAGGGCAGCAATTTATTAATTTGAGTGCTGGTAATCCGTTGATTTTGCCAGAAGTGGAGCAGTTATGGCGGGATTGTACTGCACAGCTTTTGGCTAGTCCAGAATATGGTGAGGTAGTTTGTCGTTACGGTTCAAGTCAAGGCTATACACCGTTAATTCAAGCGATCGCTAACGACTTTAACAAACGCTACGGGTTAAACTTAAGTGATCGCAATATCCTCATCACCCCTGGTAGTCAAACCCTCTACTTCTACGCTGTGAATAGCTTCGGTGGCTACACCTCTAGCGGCGAGTTAAAACAAATCGTTTTGCCCCTCAGCCCTGACTACACAGGTTACGGCGGCCTCTCCTTAGTTTCAAAAGCTTTAACTGCCTACAAACCGACTCTCGATATTGATGAAGCCGCCCACCGATTTAAATATCGCCCCGACTTCAGCCAACTGTCGATTTCAGAAAATACGGGTTGTATCCTCTTCTCTCGCCCTTGTAATCCCACTGGTAATGTCCTCACTGAGGATGAGGTGAAAAAGATTGCTGCCCTGGCTGCGCCTTACAATTTACCCGTGTTAATTGACTCGGCTTATGCGCCTCCCTTCCCAGCATTGAACTTTACCGAAATGACACCAGTGTTTGGCGATAATATATTACACTGTATGAGTTTATCGAAAGCGGGATTACCAGGAGAAAGGGTTGGTATTGCCATTGGGGATGAAAAGTGGATTGAGGTACTAGAGTGTTTCCAGGCAAATATTGGTCTCCATTCTTCACGTTACGGCCAAGCGATCGCAGCTTTTGCAATCAATTCTGGTGCTTTAGTAGAAATTTCTCACACTGTCATCCGTCCGTTTTACCAAAATAAGTTTACCGTTTTAGAAACCAGCTTAGAACAAGCGATGCCCAAGGATTTACCTTGGTTCCTCCATCGCGGTGAAGGGGCAATTTTTGCTTGGTTGTGGTTACAGGATTTACCCATGAGAGACTGGGAATTTTACCAGCTAGTTAAGCAAGTAGGTGTGATTATTGTCCCAGGAAGTAGCTTCTTCCCTGGTTTAGAGGAAGAGTGGGCGCACAAGCATCAATGTTTCCGCATCAGCCTCACAGGTACAGATGAAGAGATCGCCATTGCTATGCAACGTTTAGCAAAAGTGACTGAAGAAGCTTATAAAGGTGCAGCGGTGACTGCCTAGTACCGCAAGGCGGAATTAAAAATTAAAAATTAAAAATTAAAAATGAATCCAGTATAAGCATTTCATTGATTTGGAATGGGTGGTTTATTTCCGCCGCGTTGTACTAGTAGGAAAAATGGAAATGAAACACGAAGAAGCTAATAAAGAGATCGGAGGCAGAGGGGCACAGGGGCACAGGGGCAAGAGAGTAGGAGGAAATTCAAAAATTCAAAATGTCCAATCTCCAGCCCCTAATCCCCAGCCCGTAGTTCCCAATACCCAATCCCTAGTCCCTAATCTCGATAACTGGTTAGAAATTGGTAAGATTGTTTCCCCTCAAGGATTGTCTGGAGAATTGAAGGTTTATCCTGTATCTGACTTTCCCGAAAGATTTGAAGTGCCGGGAAAACGTTGGTTGTTGCGTTTAGATGGCACAGAACCACAACCAATCGAATTATTAACAGGACGTTATATCAGTAACAAAAACTTGTATGTAATCAAATTAGCTGGGGTGAAAACTTGCGATCAGGCAGAGGCGTTGCGTGGTTGTAAACTAATGGTGCCAGTGAGCGATCGCCCCCAATTAGCCGAAGATGAATATCATGTCCTCGATTTGATTGGCGTGGAAGTCTTTATGCAAGCATCTGGCGAACTCGTTGGTACGGTGGTAGACATCATCCCCGCCGGCAATGATTTGTTAGAAGTAAAGTTCCATGAATCCTTTGCGACTGACAAAAAGCAAAAGACTGTTTTGATTCCATTTGTGGAAGCGATCGCACCAGTCGTAGACTTGAAATCTAATCGTATTGAAATTACGCCACCGCCTGGGTTATTGGAAATTAATAATTAGGTCATTAATTGAATAGAGATTATTAATTTTTAATTCGGAGCAAAGCGACGTGACTCAAGCTTTACCAAAAGTCGTAACTACAGATTTTTCAAGCGGGTAATATTTCAATTTAGATATATTTTGAGCAAATAATTATTAATTGATCATTTATAAATTTGAAGACAGAGTAGTTTGGTTTATCCATTAATAAATCAAGCTGAATAAAATGCAGTAGAGTAGTAGTCTGTCAATAAATAATTGATGGGTAAGTTCCCTGTAGAGACGGCGATTTATCGCGTCTCTCTAACCGCCAAAATGAATTTGATGACTAGTAGGCATAGCCTTTCGTAGACATCGCTTTCCATCCTGTGCCCAAAGCCAAGGAATTTAGTCACAAAGGCTGAAAAATTTATCATGGGTAGATGGTCATAATCTTGAAAAAAAGTATAATTGCTTACTGATGAGCCCATCAAAATCCTTTTTGGAATGGAGTGTCGATAATGACATTAGCAACGACTCCACAAACAAAGCCTTTAACAGATGAAGAATTACGTAAGATAAACGCCTACTGGCGTGCAGCTAACTATCTTTCAGTTGGGCAAATATATCTACTCGACAATCCGCTACTCAGAGAACCCCTAAAGCTGGAACACGTCAAACCCAGACTCTTAGGGCATTGGGGAACAACGCCAGGGCTGAACTTTATCTATGTTCACCTGAATCGACTCATTAAGAAATATGACCTAAACACAATTTATATTGCTGGGCCCGGTCATGGAGGACCTGGACTGGTAGCCAACACTTACCTAGAAGGCACTTACACCGAATATTACCACAACATCTCCCAAGATGCTGAGGGAATAAAGAAACTCTTTAAACAGTTCTCTTTCCCCGGTGGTATTCCTAGTCACGTTGCACCAGAAACTCCTGGTTCGATTCACGAAGGCGGGGAACTAGGTTATGCCCTCGTCCACGCTTATGGTGCTGCCTTTGATAACCCTGACTTAATTGTTGCTGCTGTTGTGGGTGACGGTGAAGCCGAAACAGGCGCTTTAGCAACTAGCTGGCATTCCAACAAGTTTCTTAACCCAGTACGTGATGGTGCTGTACTGCCAATTCTGCACCTGAATGGGTATAAAATTGCTAACCCAACGACATTGGCACGGATTAGCCATGATGAGTTGGAGAGTTTATTTGTAGGCTACGGCTACAAACCATACTTTGTAGAAGGTGAAGATCCCGCAGATGTTCACCAGCAGATGGCGGCGACTCTAGAAACAGCGATCGCAGAAATTCAAAGTATCCAAAGGGAAGCCCGCGTACATGGTTTCACCAAACGTCCCCAGTGGCCGATGATTGTCATGCGAACCCCTAAAGGTTGGACAGGGCCCAAGGAAGTAGATGGCAAAAAAACCGAGGGTTATTGGCGATCGCATCAAGTTCCCTTTGGTAACATCGCCAAACAGCCAGACCACCTGAGACTCCTAGAAGATTGGATGAAGAGTTACAAACCAGAAGAACTCTTCGACGCTAACGGTAAACTGATTCCCGAATTAGCAGAACTAGCCCCCAAAAAGCATCGGCGTATGGGTGACAATCCCCACGCTAACGGCGGTATTTTGCTGCATGACCTGAAAATGCCCGATTTTCAAGACTATGCTGTAGATGTCTCTGAACCAGGGAAAGCGATCGCAGAAGCTACCAAAGTGACCGGGAAATTTCTGCGGGATATCATGCGGCTTAACCAAGAAAGTAGCAATTTCCGCATCTTCGCCCCCGACGAATTAGCATCGAATCGTCTAGATCCTGTATTGGAAGTTACTGACAGAGTTTCGACAGCCGAGATTTACCCTGAAGATGACCATCTTTCCACCGATGGTCGGGTGATGGAAGTTCTCAGTGAAACTTCTTGCCAAGGATGGTTAGAAGGCTACCTCCTCACTGGTCGTCACGGATTTTTCACTTGTTACGAGGCATTCATCCACATCATTGATTCTATGTTCAACCAACACGCCAAATGGTTGAAAACCACCAAACATATTCCCTGGCGTAGACCGATTGCTTCCCTCAATTACTTACTCACCTCTCACGTTTGGCGACAAGACCATAACGGCTTCTCTCACCAAGATCCCGGTTTTATCGACCATGTACTTAACAAAAAAGCTGAGATCGTCCGCGTGTATTTGCCCCCTGATGCCAACACTCTGCTATCGGTAACTGACCATTGTCTAAAAAGCCGCAACTATGTCAACGTCATCATTGCTGGAAAACAGCCAGCATTGCAATATCTCAACATAGATGCAGCCATTAAGCACTGCACCAAAGGCATCGGCATTTGGGAATGGGCAAGCAGCGACGAAGGCAGTGATCCAGATGTAGTGCTAGCTTGTGCTGGAGATGTTCCCACCTTAGAAACCTTGGCGGCTGTAGATATCCTGCGTCAGCATTTCGCAGATTTAAAAGTGCGGGTAGTGAACGTAGTCGATTTGATGACACTACAGCCAAAAACCGAACATCCCCACGGTTTGAGTGAAAAAGATTTTGACACACTTTTCACCACCGACAAACCCGTTATCTTTGCCTTTCATGGTTATCCCTGGCTGATTCATCGCCTAACCTATCGCCACACTAATCATAAAAACATCCATGTGCGTGGCTACAAGGAAGAGGGAACTACCACCACTCCCTTTGATATGGTTGTGCTTAACGATTTAGATCGCTTCCATTTGGTAATTGATGTAATTGATCGCGTACCTAAACTCGGATCTAGGGCAGCTTATGTGAAACAGCAGATGCAAGATAAGCTGATCGAACACAAGCACTACATTGAGAAGTACGGCGACGATATGCCGGAAATTCGTGACTGGAAGTGGCCCTATTAAGAGGAAATAAGGGTAGAGAGGCAGAGGAGAAAATCTTCTCCCTGCTTCTCGCTTTTTTACGATTTCTCCAGAAATTAAATCATGCGTTATCCAGAACCCTTATAGAGACATAGCACTGCCACGTCTCTATATTCATTTCGTCATCCCACCTCAGAACTCTTAACTTTCCACTCTCCACCCAGAAATTTTGAATTGTCGAGTACCAGTGAAACCCAAAAATACTGGCATAATTTTTTCACTTTGCAGTGAGAAGTACTTTAAGTTACTTAATGCATCAATCGCTACCCACCTTTATAGTTAGCGCTAAGATAGCTATGTATTTTTTGGAAGTATAAATATGGCTCAAACTTTTTACGTAAATCCAGTATCAGGCAGCGATACCAACGCTGGTAGCCAACAAGCCCCATTCAAAACTATTACGCAAGCCCTTAAGGTATCTACTGTTGATACCAAGATTCAACTGGCAGATGGTAATTACAATGCAGCTAGCGGTGAAGTCTTTCCGTTAACGGTTCCATCTGGCGTGACAGTGGTGGGTAATGAAACAAACACTGGCAATGGCATTTTAATAGAAGGAAGTGGTACTTACTTGAGCCGTACTTTCGCTGCTCAGAATGTCACATTTGTGTTGCAGGATAAAGCCGAACTCAGGGGGGTAACTGTAACAAATCTTGCTAGCCGTGGTAGTGGTGTCTGGATTGAGTCAACTGCTCCTACTGTTGCTAATAATACTTTCATCAACTGTAAGCGGGAGGGAGTATTTGCTACAGGTGAGGCTAACCCAATTATTCTAGGTAATTTGTTCAGTGAAAATGCAGCCAATGGAATTGCGATCGCTAAAAATTCCAAAGGTCAAATTCAAGGTAATACCTGCGTCAAAACAGGTTTTGGCATCGCTATTAGTGATACTGCATCACCCATCCTTCGAGATAACAAAATTTACGAAAACCGTTCTGGGATTGTCATCTCTGGTAGTGCCCGTCCTCTATTACGTAATAATGTCAGTGAAAATAACACTGATGATGGTATCACAGTAATTGGAACTGCCTTACCGGATATCGGCAGTACTAATAACTTAGGAGGTAATACTTTACGCAATAACGATAAATTTGATTTGCAAAATGCCAGTTCCAACAAGCTGGTTTCCATAGGAAATAAAATAGATGCGTCTAAAGTCGCGGGAAGCATAGAGTTTGCAGATAGTTCGGTTCCCACGCCGACACCAACGCCAACCCCGACACCGACACCAACTCCAACCCCAACGCCAACACCGACACCAACCCCAACTCCAACGCCAACACCAACCCCAACTCCAACGCCAACCCCGACACCCACACCAACACCAACCCCAACACCGACACCAACACCGACACCAACCCCAACACCAACCCCAACACCAACACCTACGCCGACACCAACTATCGAATTAACCGATATTAGTAATCATTGGGCAGGTGGGTTTATTCGGGAATTGGTCAAATTGGGGATAGTTAATGGTTTTCCCGATCGCACATTTAAACCCGATGCTACGATGACACGGGCACAATACGCCGCATTATTAGTAAAAGCTTTCAACCCATCGCCAAACCGTCCCGTGGTGAAATTCAAAGATGTACCCGCAGATTTCTGGGCATCTAAGGTTATTCAGCAGGCATATCAAGGTTTATTTCTCTCTGGTTTTCCTGACAATACTTTCGGCCCGAACAAAAATATTCAGCGCGTGCAAGTGATTGTCTCCCTAGTGAATGGGTTGGGTCTATCTGCTGATGGTACAGCATCTATTAAAGCTTTCGATGACCAAGCCAAGATTCCTGAATATGCCAAGGATGAGGTAGTAAAAGCTATAAACAAGGAGATTATTGTCAATTACCCGAACCTCAAACAACTCAATCCTACCCGTGATGCTACACGCGCTGAGGTAGCGGCGATGGTATACCAAGCCTTGGTAGATGCTGGTCGTGTAGCGGCGATCAACTCGCCTTATATTCTGACTGCTTGATTATTCAACTAATTTATTTTGCACAATTTGGATTATTTTTGTAGGGGCAATTCATGTAGACGCATTCGCAGTTACATGAATTGCCCCTAAAAAATGGTTTTAAATTAGAGACAGATCAAATTCATACTTAATTTCAAAAAATGCCGTTTTTAGTTTCTACTTGAATGGGGGCAAATTATTCGGGTCACTTCAAATTATTTAAAGAATAACTTGGGATAAAAATGGTTACACAGCCTTAGCAATCTCTGGGACATACACCTGTGAAGCTTAGTTGGCAATCATTCTGTCAGTGATCAAGTAGCAAAAGGTGAATCCTAATATTCACTTTCTCGAAAAGCTCTCACTTGCCCACAATGAATTAGAATAAATCTAAATATATAAAAATATTAAAAAAATCCAAATAAAAATTTTGTTTTGTTAACAAAAACAATGCAGTTGAATCGAAATAATTTTCTCAGGTCTCTGATCCAGCCAGAGCCAGGAAAACCAGCAATATCCAACGGCTTGCGAGCTGCATTAGCGTTGGGAGTTCCGATGCTAATTGGGCAACTCATCAACCAAAGGGAAAGCGGATTATTTGTCGGTTTAATGGCTTACTTTGTCAACTTAGCAAATGTTGGTGGCCCTTACCAGATCAAAGCAAAGGCGATGGTGGCGGCTACTTTGGGAATGGCTGTTTCAGTATTTGTGGGTACTCTAGTCGCTAAAATTCTAGGATTATCTGTAGTACTGACATTTCTCTGGGGACTTGCTTCAGGTTTTGCGTCGATGTATGGTAACGCTGGTGCAAATGTCGGTCTGGTTGTAGGGGTATCATTTATTTCCACGATCGCACAGCCAGGAAATTTGGAAGCCGCACTCATGCGATCGCTGCTATGTCTAATTGCAGGTGGATGGGCAATGTTACTTTCTTTAGTAATGTGGCCTTTTAGACCTTATGACCCACTAAGGATAGCTTTGGCTGATTGCTTCAGTGGAATTGCCAAGTACATTCAGGCATTTGTTGGTAAGGTGACAACACCTGAAAATATTCTCGAAATTAGACAGGCATTAGAGACAGCACGGACTACTTTAGGTACTGGACGGATTGGAAAACCGGCTCGGAGTTGGATGGATGAGCAGTTATTGGTACTAATTCAGGATGGCGATCGCTTACTTGGCTCAGTTATTGCCTTAACAGAGTTACTAGAAACACACTTCAAACAACAGCAATATCACGCAGTTCAGCAATTAGTAGACGATGCACTAGAACAAATATCAGTCGTTCTGCAAGCCATAGCGAAAGTCATATCTCGCAAGCCAGCTAGCATCGATCTGGGAAATCTTAACCGCATTTATGAGGCACTAAAGGAACAAGAAAGTCTGCAAAGAAAAGCAATTGCTGGGAGTGAGACAGACTACACAACCCTCGTTGCTTTCACTAACCTGGTGCTGATGATCGAAAAACTGAGCAAGCAGTTGCAATATACGGCCCAGACAGTTAAATCTCTGGTAGAACATAACAACATGAGTCGCCGAGATATAGATAAACTTCTTGTAGTTGAAGATGAACAGCGATCGCTCTTAAGTTTACTCAAAGACAACCTCACCTTAGACTCAGCAATCTTTCGTCATGCTCTCCGCATTAGTGTAACTCTAACTGTAGGCGTAATCCTATATAGCATTACTAATTTACCAATGGGGTATTGGGTGACACTGACAAGCATCCTAGTCCTCAAACCGAACTTAGGTGCAACTTTCCAGAGGTTTTTTCAGCGAGTTGGCGGGACGATTTTGGGAGCCGTGTTAGCAGCTGTTCTAGTCGCAACCATCACTAGTAAGACTGTGTTAGACATCATCATCGTGCTGACAGTATTTTTTGGCATTTCCCTAATCACTGTCAACTATGGGTATTCGGTGATTTTCTTATCAATATTTGTCTTACTAATTATCGATATTGGTAATCCCATTGGTTGGCAATTTGCTGGCTTTCGCGTCTTGAATACATTAATTGGGGCGGGACTGGCTTTTGCAAGCCATTACTTTATATTGCCAAATCGAGAACGCGATCGCTTACCCAGTCAACTCGCCACTGCACTGCGAGAATGCCACAAATACTTTCGGGATGTGATGGCTGTTTACCAGGGAACAAAAGAGCGTGACTCCACCATTATCAGTCAACGGCGACAAACGGGATTGGCAATTGGCAATGCTCAAGCCTCATTCCAAGGATTGCTCCGCGAACCCCAAATGCCCAAAGAATTAGTAGAACCAGTGATGACGCTCTTGGTGTATATGGGGCGTTTTACTAACTCCGTGACAGTTTTGGCAGTACATCTCGAACATTTTCGAGGAACAGTACCACTGCCGGAATTAGAAACTTTTGTCCGCCAAGTTTCGCTAATGTTAGAGCAGTTAGCTGATTCAGTACAACTGGAAATTACCCCACCGCCCTTACCTGGCTTGGAAGAAACACTGCAAAAAATCCAACCGCACCTGCAAGCACTGCGTACAGCGCGAATACAAGAGTTAGCTGTCAATCAAGGACATACACCTGTTCGTCAAGCAGTCATTGATTACAGCATATTAGATTTGGAGATTGATCAGATTGTCCGGCGGTTGACTGCTATGCACTCAGCGATGGAACGGCTAACTTCAGCTAAATAAAGCGCATTTTTTCTCCGCAAGTCCCTATTTTTTCCGAATCAAAAAAGATTGCTATATTATTTTGTTCCTTGCTAATCTTTCAAAAATGGATTAGTGGCAAAAATTTCATAATATTTGTTACTTTCTTTAAAGTTTTTAATTCTGGAATATCTGGTTTTAATTGTTCTGCGATCGCTAATTTTTGTTCAGCTTGTGCAGGTTGAAAGTCATATAAATAAACAATAGCTAAATAAAGATATGTGTAAGGATTTTGAGCATCATATTTAGTTAATTCTGTTAAATTTTGGATTAATTCTGGCACTTGTCGCTGTAAAACTTGTGATAAGACTAGAGTATAACGCCAATTTAAGTTATTTGGCTCTCTTTGCAGATGATAATTACCCGCAAATCCAATCTGTTTTAAATAATCTTGAGTAGGATCGTATAGATTGAAATTATCTATCTGTGCAAATATATTATTTAATTTACCCTGTTGTAACTCTTGTGCTAGTTGTGAAGTTCGAGTAACGAAATCTGGAGGTGGAGATTTTTCTGCTGTTCCTACATCTGTCACATCTACAGTAATATCTGGAATACTTAAAGATGTGACTTTATTGGTTCTTCTATCTAAATATAGTGCTGATAATTTATATTTTCCTACTGGTAATGTTTTAGGAATCAATGTGGCTAAGGCTTCTTTCACCTGGAAAGTTCCTTCAGGATGACATTTGATCCCACAGTATAAATTTCCCAAGCCAATGGCATGATCGTGATCCCAAGATGATTGGGTATTTTGCCATTTTAATAGTAAAATACCATTTTGCAAATCATCCCATGAACCTGTTATTTGATATGTTACAGGATTATTCTTATCTAAAATTAATTGCTGAGAAATTTCAACTTTTTCTAGACTAATTACAGACTCAGTATTGCTGATTTTTTGAACAACTACATAAGGATTCTTGCGGTTATATAATCGAAGTTTATCTCCATTAGGCAATATCCAATCGCCCTGTAATTTCAAATCAGTAGAAGATTTAACTAAAGAGTTTAATTTCCGTTTAATCTCTCCACTGTCTCCTGGTTGGTTTGGTTCATTATCTCTAGTGACATACCAAGAAAAATATTGTAAATCTTCCTCTACCTGAGATAAATTATATGTGAATTTTCTGCCATATACGCGGAAATCTGCTAATGCACCAAAATAATCTAAAGTAAACTCATTTACCTGAGATGTAGAAACAGGAATTACCCCTAAAGTTGACCTTAAATATATATTTGTTTCAATAATTTTATTTATCAGTTGAGCTAAGGGATATTTGTTGACATCATTGTTAGGAAAATGTTTACCACCCCATGCTTGAATTAGGGGTAAGGGAAACAAATTATTGACTAATAATATACTACTTAATACCAGAGTTGCTAATCTCAGCCTATCAAAATATATATTTTCAATTAAGTTAAATAAATCCGCCAATATCAAACTAATTATAGGGAAGCATGGCAGAATAAACCTAATGTCTTTATTTGTACCCAAAGTACAAATTATATAGCTACTTACTAAAGTAACTAGTAACCAAATTCGAGCTGATTTATGGAAAGATATGGGAATGAAACTAGTAGTAAATTTATATTTAATAAGATAAACCGATAAAATGCCAATACTCACAGATAATATCGGTAAACCAACGCTTTCTGGGATCATCTTTGGATAGAATAACCATCCAGCAATAGTTGTAGCAGAAGGATCGCCTTCTCCTTTTCCGACTTGGTTAGCGTTTAGCGCCGATGTAATAATTGTTAACCAATTTAAGCTATACCAAAAACCACAAATCAACCAAGCTATCATCAAAGATAAGCAAGCTTGTATTAGCTTTATTAATTTACGTTTTCTAATAAAACTAATTAATGTCCAAATACTAGGAACTAAAATAAAAATAAATCCTGTAGGTTTAGTCAACAATATTAAACCTATACCTACGCCCAATATGATAGTTAACCCCCATGACAAAAAACCAATATAACTATCTTTCCAAATTGTCAAAATTGTGAAAGTTACTATAACAATTGCTGTCAACCCATAATCTAATAAATAATCTGTCCTGATTATTCCTAAAATAGGAAACAATAAACAAAATATGCTGGCAGTTATGCTAGTTTTTCGGTTTTTAAATAAAAAGTTACCTAAATGATACACTGAAAGTATAATCATTGCAGTATATAATAAGTTCACCAAGCTTGCCTGGTCATATCCACGCCCAAACAACATCAAGAATGGTACGGTGCAAATATATAAAAAAGGAGCGCGATAACTTGGAGTTAATTGCCACAGAGATAACCACCAATTTCCTGAGAAGATATTAAAGTTTTGAAAAATTCTATAATGATGTAATGCTGTAGTTAAATGTGCGCTTTGATCGTAGGATGGAATCGAATCATCTAATAAAAACCAAGTTCTATCTATAGCTAATGCTATCAGCCAAATTATTAAGAGGATAATATAGTCTTTTCTACGCTGAGAAGGCACAAAATTATTCATATTTATTGCTCAAAAATAAAACTCAACTAATTATATATCTGTCATGTATTGCCGTTTAACTAAATATTATGTCCGCTTAACTACTTATTGAACGCCAAGAATGCCGCTTAATCCTGGAAAGTATTAAGAGATGGGGCGTAATGATTGTGGGAATCATAACTGCTTTTTTAGAAGATGTTTGAAAAGTCCTCTTGTCGGTATCAAAAGCTCTAGATCCTCCTAAATCTCCCGATGAATTGGGGGACTTTTATTCCGGTTCCCCATTTTCTCGTATTCTTGTTCAAAAATCAAAATAGAAACGTGGGGTTTAAATAGATGAAAACTGCTGTAATCAATAAAGCGATTGCATGGTGGCGAATATGATCTTCAATAAAACTGGCGATGAAATAATAACTGTGGTCATAGCCTTCTTGGTAACGCAAGTTTAGCGGCTGTTTAACATCTGCACAAGCTTTCTCAAACACTTCCGGTAGTAATTGTTCTGCTAAAAATTTATCAGCAGTCCCTTGGTCAATAAGAATTAAACTGTGATATCCTACTTGTCTGACTAATTCGCCAGCATCATAAGCACGCCAACTTTCTTGATTTTTGCCAAGATAACCACCAAAAGCCTTTTGTCCCCAAGGACAACGCATAGGTGCAGTGATAGGTGCAAAGGCTGATACTGATTTGTAAAGTTCTGGGTTTCTCATCGCACAGATAAGTGCCCCGTGTCCCCCCATTGAATGACCGAAAATACCTTGTTTTTCAGGTTGGGTGGGGAAATTTGCGTTAATCAAAGCAGTTAGTTCGTAGACGACATAACTATACATTTGGTAGTTTTTACGCCACGGTTCTTCTGTAGCATCAACATAAAAGCCTGCACCTGTACCAAAGTCCCAGTTATCATCCTCGCCTGCAATCCCAGTATTACGCGGACTAGTATCTGGTGCAACCAGCATCAAGCCGTACTCAGCCGCAAAGCGTTGCACTCCCCCCGCCTTCACCATAAAATTCTCTTCCGTGCAAGTCAACCCAGAGAGGAAATAGAGAATTGGCACAGGTTTATGAGTTGCTTGTGGTGGTTGATAAACAGCAAAACGCATTTCACCATTACAGGTTGAGGAGAAATGGCTGTAAAAGCCGAGTTTGCCACCGAAGCTTTTATATTCTGAAATGACGTTGACGTTAGGCATTGACTATATTCTTGAACTACCCGGTAATTAGCACTATATACCGCCGTAGGCATCGCATTTCAATCAACCTTGTGACTAGGTAATTTAGTCCCGCACCTTTTACAAAATCCAGCATCTATATCATGGAAAGCCAATCCACAGTTGGAACAAACCATTTCTACCTGATTAGCAGTTTTCACAACTTGCTTAATTAAATCCCCTACTTGCCAGGGAATCAGTGCAATTCCTGTGAAAATCATCAATACCGTTAGCAAACGTCCTAATTCAGAAATTGGAATAACATCGCCAAATCCCACAGTTGTCATTGTGACAACAGAGAAATAGAATGCATCCAAAAATGTCCCGTAATTTTGAGGATTAACTGGATGCTCTACTTGATATATTAAGCCAGAATAAATAAAAACAATTGCAAATAATGTAAATAATATCCGCGCAAAGATCATGCCATCTTCGGTGCTGATAGTAGCGAATAAAAATTTTCTATCTATAAATCTGATTAATCGTAAAATCCGAAACCATCGCAGTAGCCGGATAAAGCTAATATCCACCATCCCTATAAAGAATGGCAAAATTGCCATTAGGTCAATAATCGAATAAAAGCTAAAAATATACTGAATTTTGTTTTCTGCACTCCACAAACGGAGTAAATATTCCACCACGAATATGATGACGATCGCAGTATCGACTAGATGTAATTGAAATCGCACAGAATCAGGAATATTATAAGTTTCTGCGACGAAAATTCCTGATGATAATAGTACTAAAGCGGCAAGTGTTAAATTAATCGCCTTACCTATTGGTGTTTCTAGGTCTTTTAAGTAGAATTCTGTTTCTTGTCTGCTCAATAACATATTCGACTATTAACTAATCTTAATTCCCAGTTATAGCATCAGAAATACGATATTATTAATCACTATCCTTATATTAACCTCACTTTCTATGATTCCAGAATATTTTATGGGTTTAGCTTTGGCGCAAGCAAAAGAAGGAGATACACCTTACGGTGCTGTGATTGTTAAAGATAATGAAGTTGTTGCCGTAGCTTATAATACTGTAAGCAGAGACAACGATCCATCAGCCCATGCTGAAATCAACGTTATTCGTAGTTTAACAGCTAAACTTAAAAACTATTTTTTAGAAGGTTATTGTATATATACAACTTGCGAACCTTGTCCAATGTGTGCAACTGCTTGTGTTTGGAGTGGTTTATCAGAAATTGTATATGGTGCTTCAATTCAAGACTTAATCTCGATAAATCAATCACAAATTAATCTATCTTGTGAAGAGGTAATTGCTAAATCATTTAGAAGCATCAAAGTCACCAAAGGCGTTTTAAAAAATGAATGCTTAGAGTTATTTAAATAAACTACAACACATTGAACTTTTTCATTAGGTTAAGTGCAAATAATTGTAGCGACTTTCAAGACAGTCGCTACGGGCATTGGTTGGAATATTTTTGTCCCCAACACCGTTATCTGTGAAGTTGTATATAAGCCAATACGCTTGGGTTTCGTTCTTCAACCCAACATAAGTAAGTAGGCAGGAAAAAACCAAACTATGTAAAGAGAAGTAAATACGGAGAATACATCTACTGAGGTAACTAAAAGATGGGCGCTCGTTTAAGGGTATTTTTGACTCGTGAGCAAGACCAAACCCTGTTAACCCTAAGAACAGCAGATGTACCCCAGAAGATAAAAGACCGAGCAGAAGTAATCAGGTTAAACGCACATGGCTGGTATGTGGAAAAAATAGCGGGTTATTTAAATTGGACTCCACAGACAGTGAGAGAGGTTTTGCACAAATGGAAAAAGCAAGGTCTAAAAGGGCTTTGGGAACTACCTGGTCGAGGGGGGAAGACCAAGTGGACTGAAGTTGACATAGTGTTTTTGGAAGAGTGCCTTAAGAAAGAACCACGCACATACAACAGTCCTCAATTGGCAAAAAAATTAGAACGCGAGCGCAATGTGAAACTGAGTCCTGACAGATTAAGACGGGTACTCAAAAAAAGGGGGTCAAATGGAAGCGGGCAAGAAAGAGCCACAAAGGAAAACAAGATCCGATAGCCCAAGCTAAGAAGCAAGCAGACTTAGATATGCTGGAATTAGCCGCAGCATCGGGAGAAATCGATCTCAAGTATCTTGATGAGTCAGGCTTTTGTGTATGGAGCGAGCCAGGTTACACCTATTACTTCAGAGGTGAACAAAAACGTTTAGAACAAAAAAAGCGTCGTGGTCGTAGATTAAGCATTATCGGATTTCTTCAACCAATAATCAGTTTTGTTTATGGTTTGGTTATTGGGGGTGTTGACCGCAAGTCTTATATCCAAATGATGGAACAAGAAGCAGCTGATGCCGAAAAAACGGGACGTACAAGGGTAATTGTGCAGGATAACGGGCCTATCCACCGATGCAAAGAAGTACAAAATCTGTGGTCGAAATGGGAGAGGCAGGGTTTGTATATCTTCTTTTTGCCAAAATACTGCTCTGAAATGAACCCAATTGAATTGGAATGGCAACACCTTAAAAAAAATGAGCTATCTGGGCAAATATTTGATGATGAGTTAGACCTTGCTTATGCAGTCATTGATGGCGTTACAGCTAGGGGAGAAAAAGGAAACTATAGTACGCAACGTGTAAAATTTAACTCTAGTGCTTGTGATTAAGCTTTCGTTACATAGCTATAAATTTTCTCGCCTACCTACTTACGCCAGTTTTAGTTTTTAGCCTTAACTGAATCATGAATCATATTGGTATATAAGCGGCTTCAGCCCCCTTGCTTTGTCAAGGTTGGTTTTGTGCAGCTTCACATAGAAATAGTTTAAATAACCGCAATATCGCAGATTTAGGCAAATGATCGCGGAAATTCATTTGAAATCAAATCCTCTCGCTTGCTCGTAACTTGGAACTTTGATAAGTAAAGCTGATGAGTTCAATCAGGTTTACAAAAGTGAAATAGTTGATTAAAAAATGTAAAGCATTGTAAAGTGTATTTACAGGCAAAGACAAACAAGCCTGATTCATAAATCACTAACCGCACTTATAAAACAATGACAACAACTTTACAGCAGCGCTCAAGCGCCAACGTATGGGATCGATTCTGTGAATGGATCACCAGCACCAACAACCGGATTTACATTGGTTGGTTCGGCGTAGTCATGATACCCACCTTGCTAGCCGCAACAGCTTGCTTCGTAGTCGCCTTCATCGCTGCACCACCAGTAGACATCGATGGAATCCGCGAACCAGTAGCAGGTTCTTTGATTTACGGAAACAATATCATCTCCGGTGCAGTAGTACCTTCCTCCAACGCCATCGGTTTGCACTTCTACCCAATTTGGGAAGCAGCATCCTTAGATGAGTGGTTGTACAACGGTGGTCCTTACCAATTGGTAGTATTCCACTTCCTGATTGGCGTATTCTGCTACTTAGGTCGTGAATGGGAACTATCCTACCGCTTAGGTATGCGTCCTTGGATTGCAATTGCATATTCTGCACCTGTTGCAGCAGCAACCGCAGTATTCTTGGTATACCCAATCGGACAAGGTTCCTTCTCAGACGGTATGCCTTTAGGAATCTCAGGAACATTCAACTTCATGATCGTGTTCCAAGCAGAACACAACATCTTGATGCACCCCTTCCACCAACTAGGTGTAGCTGGTGTATTCGGCGGAAGCTTGTTCAGTGCAATGCACGGTTCACTAGTAACCTCATCTTTGGTTCGTGAAACAACTGAGACTGAATCACAAAACTACGGTTACAAATTCGGTCAAGAAGAAGAAACCTACAACATCGTTGCAGCCCACGGCTACTTCGGTCGTCTAATCTTCCAATACGCTTCCTTCAACAACAGCCGTTCACTGCACTTCTTCCTCGCAGCGTGGCCTGTAATCGGCATCTGGTTCACCGCCTTGGGTGTAAGCACAATGGCGTTCAACTTGAACGGTTTCAACTTCAACCAATCAATCATTGACTCTGAAGGTCGTGTGATTGCGACTTGGGCGGATGTAATCAACCGTGCTAACCTGGGTATGGAAGTAATGCACGAGCGTAACGCTCACAACTTCCCTCTAGATTTGGCATCTGCTGAATCTGCTCCTGTTGCTCTAACTGCTCCTGCTATTAACGGTTAATTTTGAAGTTTCACTAAATCAAAAAGCGCTCTCCCGATTGGGAGAGCGCTTTTGTTTATTTTTAGTTTCCGAGTATTATAATTCAAAGAAAAAGATAAATCTCTAAATCATCTTCGCTTAATTTTTTCCAATTCCTATAGCGGTTCTCCTGACTTTTCACGGGATGTGGAAAAGTCAGTTGGAGGGTAGAGGTACTAAGTTGCAATGAATGAATTAGCTTCTTCTGCTAGCTACAGAAGTTTATACCTCTACTGTATCTTGCCAGTGATTGAGTTCACCGAGATCGTACCGGATTGCTGTTTTCTCTTGTTGAGAGCTACCTACTGCACCGTATCCTCGCATATATTTCGGCTTCAATTCTGTAATTGCGATATTTGCTGCAATCAGGTTTGCCTGAATCGCATGAATTGCCCCAACAGTAGACATGGGAAGCTCAATATGCTGACCTTCTAGAACTCGAACCATCTGGGCGCGAATCCGAGCAATATTGACCAGCCTTAGGAAAGCTGACATTGGGGTAGCAATGGGCATCACAGGTACTGATGTTGCGAAAGAAGCTGCCGATATGGTACTGCTGGATGACAATTTTGCCACCATTGTCGCTGCTGTAGAAGAAGGGCGGGTAATCTACGACAATATCCGCACGTTTCTTAAGTACAGCATGACAGGTAATGCCAGTGGTGTCTGGATTATGTTGCTGGCTCCCCTAGTGGCGATGCCCTTACCCCTGCTACCACTGCAAATTCTCTGGATTAATTTGTTGGCAGATGGACTTTTGGTACTAGCACTCAGCGTCGAGCCTGCTGAACGCAACACAATGCAACGCCCGCCTTGCCGTCCCAATGAGAATATCTTTGGCCGGGGTGTAGGTAGAGACATCATCTGGGTAGGGCTACTAATGGGACTGTTCTTTTTGCTCTTGGGCTACGAGTATTGGTCAACCGCCCAAGCAAACTGCCAAACAATGGTATTTGTAACGCTGGCTTTTTCCCGGATGAGCCTAGCTTTGGCGATGCGATCTAATCTTGACTCGCTATTTAGGATTGGTCTTGTGAGTAACAAACCAATTTTAGGGGCAGTAGCACTGACTTTCGTCTTGCAGCTTGCAGTTATTTATATTCCTTGGCTGCGATCGTTTTTCCAGACACAGCCTTGTCTACTAGAGACTTGGTTCTCTGCTTGGCGATTAGCACTGTAGGTTTTTGGGCAATCGAACTTGAAAAATGGGTGATTCGTCGCCGTGCTAAGAATAGGCAATTGGCAGTCGGTAAAAAGTAAGCCAGCGCCCATCTTGGCTTTCCGTCGTTAGCGACATACTACTAAGTCGAAGTACGGACGTGCCAGAAGGAGTGTTACCCGTACTGCTAAAGCAGAATCCGCAGGGTAGGGTAATAGACGGAGATAATCCCTATGGCGAACTCATTGACTTTACTTGAATGCTCAGTCGTGGTGCAAACTACAGTATATCGATAGGAATAACGTTAAATTGATCTAAAAATTCATTTTTGGATCAATTTAAGAACAACATAAAAAACAACACTATACATGAGCATTAGCCAAATACTTAAGTTTCCAAGTCAGTGAGGTACAAAATGCATGACTCAAAATCAAATCAGATATAGAAATGTTTCTATCTCCTGCCTAATTCCTTCTAAGTCCGTCCAACAAGGCTAGCTACTACTGTAGCTAACTCAGCCGCTTCAATAGGTTTGGGTAAATGTAGCTGATAACCTTCTTGTATAGCTCGCATCCGATCTTCTGCCCTAGCATAAGCTGTCAATGCTGCTGCGGGAATATTTCCTCCTTGTTCTGGTGGTTGCGATCGCAGTTTGCGGATCAAAGAGTAACCATCCTCATTGGGCATACCAATGTCACTAACTAAAACATCTGGTTTCCATTGTGCAATTACCTGCAATGCTTCTTGAACTGATGCTACTGCTTTAACTTCGGCTTGGCACTGTTCAAGAACTGTGGTGATAAATTCACGACTATCGGTTTGGTCATCTACAACCACTACCCGCACACCAAGGAGGGAGACGAAGTGAAGAGGAGAACAGGGAACGGGGAGAGGCTGCGAGACTGTAAATAGATGACTTTTCAAAAGTGGCAACTTGACTATAAACGTTGCTCCTTGCTCTTTACCTGGACTATCTACGTGAACAGTACCACCATGTAATTCGACTAAATGACGCACGATCGCTAATCCTAGTCCTAATCCACCGTATGATCTAGTGTTAGAACTATCAGCTTGACGAAAGCGATCAAAGACGTAAGGGAGAAAATCAGGGCTAATACCAATGCCTGTGTCAATCACCTGAATTTGGGCATATTTCTCTGTTATGTGTTGTTTTTCTTCGCTAGTTACCACTGACAATTGCAACTCTACCTGTCCACCTGTGGGTGTAAATTTGATGGCATTAGATAACAGATTCCAGATTATTTGTTGCAAACGCTCGAAATCACCGGAAACTAGGAATTGGGAATTTTCGCCAATCGTGCTGTCTTTTGAACGTTGATTGCTTTGGGATTGTGCTTCTCTTGATTCTAGATTTTCGTGATTGATTTCTAATCTCAAATCGGAATCTGGCGCGATTGTTGCCACGGGGAGTATCCTCGGTGACGCATTTCGTGTCTCTTTTGAGGGAATGATGGAAAATTTTAAATCGATTTCCTTAGATTGGGCGGCTAGGCTAACAGTCTTTAGGCTCGACTCAATCATCGGAACCAAATTACAAGTACGGACATTGAGGCGTAACTTGCCTCTAATCATCCGCGATATATCTAGTAAGTCTTCAATTAGCTGGGTTTGCGCTTTGGCATTACGCTCAATTGTCTCCGTAGCCTTAGCCATTTGGCTTTCACTCAGCTTGCTTCGTTGCAGGAGTTGTGCCCAGCCCAAAATTGCATTGAGGGGCGATCGCAATTCGTGAGACAATATTCCCAGAAATTCATCTTTCATGCGGTTCGCCTCTTGCAACTGCTCAGTTTGTTTTTGCAAAGAAGCAATTAAACTAGCACGTTCCATTGCGATCGCTATTTGGTCACATACTGCTTGCATCATCCCCTTTTGATTCTCGGTAAAGCTTAACCGAGTGCGGCTGCCAAAAGAAAGAGTACCTAACAACCGCCCTTGGGCAATCAACGGATAACTATAATAAGCAGTAATACCTAAAGAACGAATCAATTCTGTTTTTGGATCAGTTGATTGCTGCACATTTTCTAAAGCTATTGCACAACATTCTTGGGCTACAGTACCGCAAACCGCTTCACCCAATCCCAACGACTCGATTTCCTTGGCCACTTCTTGGGAAATACCACTGTAAGACCCTAACTGCATTACTTGAGAGTTATCCTCAACCAAATAGTTCAAATAAACTTCTATTCCAATTTGCTCTCTTAGTTTTCGGTAGACGCTATCGATTAATAGTAATGGTTCTTGGCTTGAGAGTAAATCGTTGGCTGTGTCAAATAGTAGCTTTAGTCTTTTGTAACCTAACGAGAGTGCTTTTTCTGCCTGTTTGAGGTTGCTAATCTCTTGGAACACTAAGATACAGGTAGCCGGATGACCGTGCATCGCTGGCAAGGTATCAGCAAATATCAGTAGAGAGCGCACACCAGAGGGAGTGTGCCAATCTACTTCTAATCCATTGAGACGTTCACCAAGTGCAACCCGCACTCCTGGCATTTGTTCATTGGGAATGCGATCACCAGCTGCATCTGTATAGTGGTAAACTGTATGATAATCTTCAGCTGGTACACCTTTAGGAAATTTGCCCCCAGCTAATTCATTAGCAGAGCGATTGGCAAAAGTTACCCGCGCCGTTCCTGGTTCGATAAAAAGCAAGGGTCTTGGCATCAGATTTAATACATCCTCCAGCCATTTTTGCTGATTTAGAAGTATTTCTTCTGCCTGCTTGCGCTCCGTAATATCTAAAAATGCACCAACGCTTCCTCTAGTTTTACCCTCTTCATCAAACAGAGGTGCAACATACTCCAACAGGTTGACAATTTTGCCATTTTCATGGACTACTTCAAGTTCACAATCCACAACTTCGACACCATGAGCAGCAGAGTATTGCATTGGCAGTTCCTCTTCTGACAGTTCCCTTCCCTCTCGGTAGATTTTAAAGCTTGTGGATTTTTCATCATTAGGAACACTGAGAGAGGCATTTGTAGTTGACGATATCCCCAACTGCTTGGCAAAAGCAGGGTTTACCTTGATATTTTGGCATAGTGGATCTTCGGCAATGCCAATTCCAATGGGAATTACCTCTAACAAAGTTTGTAACTCAGTAATGCGGCGCTGTAGATCCTTGTTTAGTTGTAAGATTTTTTCTTTAGCTTGTTTTTGTTCGCTGATGTTACGAGTCACAGTTGCTAAGGCAATTGGCTGACCTGTGTTGTTGTCTGTAACAGTGAAGATATTGTAATCAACTGGTATTGGTTTTCCTGTTTGGAGATGCCGAAAGCAGAATTCTCCCTGCCAGCGCCCTTCTGATAGTACAGTCGGCAGTATATATTTTTGAAAATAGGTTTTGTCTTTGGGCATGAAGTAATCTAATACTACTTTTTGCCTCACTTCATCAAGGCTAGCAAGTCCTACCAGTTTTTGACCTGCATCATTTATATAGAGTAATTGACCCTCAAGGGTGGCGATGCCAATAAAGTCAGAGCTATTTTCTACCAGCGATACTAATTTTTGTTGCTCTGCTTCTGCAAGCTTACGTTCGCTCAAGTCGAGGATAAATGCTACTGACTCTTCCCGTTTTTCTCCTAACAACACGTAACCAACTAAAACTGGGATGCGGCTACCATCCTTGCGAATATATTCTTTCTCGTAGGGCGTACAAGTAGCGTTAGTGTTTCCTTGTGCTTCAGCGACACCTCGCAGATCCAAGTATAGATACTCTGGTGGTGTGATATTGCTCCAACTTAACCTACCCTCTGACAAATCTTCCTGGGTATAACCAATCATCCTGAGAAATTCGTCGTTTGCCTCCTGGATACCGCCATACACATCGCCAAACAGAATACCAATAACGTTAGAATCTACGAAACTCCCCAGTTTATCCTGGTAGGTTCTTAGTGCTTCCTGAGCAAGATCGCGTTGATGGCTAAGGCGTTCAATAACCCTGGCACTTTGCCAAATCAAAATAGTAAAAATGACAATTAAGATGATCGCAAACACCGATACTGCAAAAGCCGGATCGTATTGTCCTGCGCGTTGACCTTCAACAATTACCCACCCTAATATAAAAGGTACTGCGATCGCGGCAACCAATAAACGACGTGCCAGTAAGCCACCATAAGTATCACTTGTAACTACCCTCATTAACCCCTGTTCTGCCCGCGCCCACAGAATACCTATACTTAGCAAAATGAACAACACCGCTGTATGTAAAGCCATCGATGTTGTATAAGGGGCAAGTCCGTAAAGAACTTTCACTTTGTAGGCATAGCCCATGAGTGCCTGAAAGGAAATTAAAGTAGCGATCAGAGCGATAATCTGAGCAGACCAATAACTACGGTGGTTTTTAGGATTAATCAGAATCTGTAGGGCAACGCTGACTAGTATAAAGTTGAATGCTGTATTTACCCCCATTCGCCCCGGATAAAATGTCGTCATACTAGTTGGCGAATCAAGGAACAGCACCTCGTCAATGCCCAGATTCCAGCCGAACAGATATTCACACAGTGTAAGTGCAGCAATTGTGGTGACAGCTATTGCACAGACCCTTGAAATTACCAGAGTAGGGAAGTTGAGAAGTTGAAAGGTCGAAGAGTCAGGGTAGTTTTGAATTGTTCTTTTCCCTTGATTTTCTGCCTTTAAAAACAGCAAAAATGATAAACCAGACAGCACAAAACACAACGCTGTATTGACTTTCATCGTGGCGGGACTACCAGGGAAGCCGCGCTTGAGAACTTCAATTCCCAGCCACCAGCCAATTAGCACCAAGCTACCAACCAAGATGGGTATTACACTTGCGACTTTTGCCACAAGTGAATTTCTCGGGATTTTGAATATATCTTGCAGCCGCAAGCGGTTAACCTTTAACATTTAGTGTTCTCTAACCGCATCTATCTAGCGTAGTAAAGTTCCGTATTCCTTACGGTTTAATCATCTATATCTTTGTATTTTATGCTACCCCTTGACTTACTTTTCATCTACCCAGATGCATATTTTTTATTGAATAATTTAGAGTAAGAATTAATAATTCAAAAAACAACTTTTGTGAGTATTTCAGAATTGCAGGCTATGTCGTTTACACGATCTAACTTTCTGTACAGAAACAGCCGTATAATCGAGAACTTGTAGCTTCAATATAACTACTTGTTTGGTTCTGTTCGCAAGTCTTGTAATAGCACTTGTAAAAACTTTCCCCATTCCGCCGCCAAAGGGATTTCGGTAAATGGAACACGCACCGATTTATTAGATTCGCAAAAGAGAAATTCTAGCTCTATAGAACGCCCTTTCAGCGGTATGTTATTCACATCTACTGATTTATCATCTACGAGAAAGTTGATTTGCTTAATATCAAGCAAAGAGAATGTTTCTAGTTTAATAGGCCCTTGAGGTGTGGGTTTTCCCCAAGTGAGATTATTGTCTTTTTGACCTAATACAGCATAAATATCGTACTTAGCCCGTTCAAATTGTTCTGCCCAAGCGCGATAGGCTTCAACTTTTTGATACTCCTTCGAGCCTTGCCAAGCCAACCAGAAAAACATTACTAATAACGGCAACCACAAAAGACCACGTTCCATCGTTTCAAAAAGTCCTGAGTAATGAAGTGAGACTTGTAACTAAAAGTGCAAAATCCACCAACAAAGGATGGAGATAAGTTATGGTAGTGAGAAAACTGGCAAAAAGCGGTGATGAGTTAATATGAGAAAGCTTATATTATTGTGCTTGTTTGTCATTGGGCTGGGAGCTGCCATATTTGGTTTCCTGAATTTCCAGGGAATGGCAGTTAAAGGAGAGTTTGAGACGATTTTGCTTGATTTTCGGGAAGATATTCCATCAGATGTGGTACAACAGAATCTCCAAGCGATCGCCAAACAATACAACGTTACACCCCAATTAGACAACAAGTTTTCAGAAAAAGATCATGTGTATATTGTCAAAGGCGATCGCCAGCGACTCCAAGAACTGAAAAAATCTCAGTTTGCCCAAGCTACAGAATTCATTGAGCCAAATTACATATATACAAAGATTCCACAACCAGGTGAAAAAGCTTGGTTAGGAGAATTTTTGAGACCCCAAGAAAATGATGATGAGACAAGCCCATCATTAACTGGCCCCAATGACCAATATTACAGCAAGCAGTGGAACTTGCACAAAATCGGCATAGAAGGTGCGTGGAGCCAAACCAAAGGCAGTGGCATTACAGTTGCGGTAATTGACACCGGGATTACTAAGGTGCGCGACTTATATGAAACAAAATTCGTCAAAGGCTATGATTTTGTTAACGACCGAGAAGAAGCCAAAGACGATAACGGCCACGGTACCCATGTTGCCGGAACTATTGCTCAAGCCACAAATAACAAATATGGCGTAGCCGGAATTGCTTATGAAGCCAGTCTGATGCCCTTAAAGGTACTCAGTTCTTATGGCGGCGGTACAGTTGCCGATATTGCCGAAGCGATTAAATTTGCTGCTGATAAAGGCGCAGATGTGATTAATATGAGCTTGGGTGGTGGCGGTGAAAGCAAGTTGATGAAAGAAGCGATCGAGTATGCCCATAGAAAAGGTGTAGTTATCATTGCCGCAGCCGGGAATGAAAATACCAATGGCGCAAGCTATCCAGCCCGATATCCTTATGTAATCGGCGTTTCGGCAATTGGCCCAGATGGCGAAAGAGCGCCTTATTCTAACTTTGGTGCTGGGGTAGATATCTCGGCTCCTGGTGGTAGTGAAGCTGGTAAGATTCTCCAAGAAACTATCGACGAAAATGGCGAAGGAGTATTTCTTGGCTTCCAGGGTACAAGCATGGCTTCTCCCCACGTTGCAGGCGTTGCAGCATTAATTAAAGCTGCTGGTATCAAAGAACCAGATGAAGTTTTAAAAGTCCTCAAGCAGTCAGCGCGAGTTATCCAAGATGATGGTTTGAACTATTATGGCGCTGGACAACTCAATGCAGAAGCAGCAGTCAGACTAGCTTTTGGAGGACAAATCAGTTTTCCAGATTTCTTTCGGTGGTTACGCGATAACGGCTATCTTAACCCTGGCTTTTGGATTGATGGTGGTGCAGTGGCACTATTACCCAAGATTTTAATGGTAGTTGGCTCTTATCTACTGGCTTGGTTTTTACGGGTTTACTTCCCCTTCTCTTGGAGTTGGTCTTTATCTAGTGGACTAATCGCTGGCAGTTCCGGCTTATTCTTCCTCAAGGGAATCTATATTTTTGATCTTCCCCAATGGCCTTTCCGGATTTTGGGCAGTTCAATTCCCGAACTAGGTAATACCCTCCAGGGAACTGATGCGTTGAATCCCCTATTTGCCAGTGTACTGATTCCCATTTTGTTAATGGCATTGCTGCTGGGAAATCCTAGTTGGAAATGGTTTGCCATTGGTTCAACATTAGGTATAGCAGCCTGCTTGACAGTAAGTGCATTTTTAGATCCAGCTGTTTGGGGTTTGGGAAGTGGCAACATATCACGCCTCTTCCTCATCGTTAATGCCCTAATCTGCTATGGACTGGCTCGTTTAGCATTGAAAAACGAAGAAAAGATCGCATAAATAGGGAATTGGGAATTGGGAATTGGGAATTGGGCATGGGAAAGAATTCTTAATAACTCCTAACTCTTAACTCTTAACTCTTAACTCCCTACTGCCGACTCTCCCACTCAGCACGGGCTAAACGCCCCGCTATCGCTAACAGCACTCACAACTCAGCACTGTTTATGAGCATTACACTTACAGGTACAATCGAACGCCGTGATATAGGCACAGGCGCATGGGCGTTGGTTACAGAAGAGGGCGTTACTTACGAAATCCTTAAAGGAGCTGACAAAAGCTTACTCAAAGCCGGACAAAAAGCAAAAGTAAAAGGACAGGTGCGTGAAGATATCATGACTATTGCCATGATTGGCCCTGTCCTAGAGGTCAAATCTTTTGAAGTAATTTAGTTCTGATTACCTGTAGAATCCAGAACCTCTTGCAGACGGCTTCTAAATTCCCCTTTGGGATGACCTCCTTTTACTTCACCCACAATCTGAAATTCCCCTTCTGGAGAATTGCAGATGATGTAAGTAGGCCATCCCATTTCTGATTTATCGGGATACTGAGTTAATAAAATCTTGCGATACTTGCGGTAAGCAGTCGTATCCTGCATTTTCACATCAATAAATTCTAAACCCAGTTCTTCAGCCACCTTTTTGTCGTAAAAAGACATTTTATGGCAGATGCCGCACTCTTCTGAAGAGAACTTAATTACAGCTAAACTCATGGGTTGGCGACTCTTTGATTCTAAGCAAAGTTTTTTAGCATAATGCCATGAAATATTACCATATAGCTGGTTATTGGTGTCAACTTAAAGCTAAAACCCTTATCCAGTATCTTTTCTTGCGTCCTTACTTCTATGTTTTTTGGGAAGAAGATCCTTCAGGACTGCATTCCCAGGTTGAACATGGAAACAAGAAAGATATAAATGTAGTTGGCAAGGAAGCTCTGATTCGGAAGCTGAAAGCAGTGATTGCTGGCAGACAAAATAATTAAACGCCAAAATATAGAAAAAAAATTAAGAATATGATTAAATATCATAGCAATCATTTTGATGTGGCATCTTTAGCTGACAATAAAAAGAAAGGAATTCAGGAATTGAGTGAGCAAGTTATGCTATATCCTATGAGCAGTAACAACAAGAGTGGTGGTGCATTCTAGTTACATCAGCAGAAAATGGTAGAGCAGTATCTTAAGACAAGCCGCTACGTGTCTACACAAAAAACCCCCGATGAGCGTTAGCCAATCAGGGGAGTTAGTTATCAGGGTGCATCTACCAATTAAATGTTCTTAGGTTTAACACCATATTCCGGATAAATTTGGACAAAGGCTAGTTATTTTTTAAAATAAAAAACCCCCGATGAGCGTTAGCCAATCAGGGGAGTTAGTTATCAGGGTGCATCTACCAATTAAATGTTCTTAGGTTTAACACCATATTCCGGATAAATTTGGACAAAGGCTAATTATTTTTAAAATAAAAAACCCCCAGATGATGTTAATCTACTAGGGGAGTTAATTATCAGGGTGCATCTACCATTAATGTTTTCTAGGGGCAGCGAGTATCTTCCGGGGAAAATGGCAGAAATCAGGGTTGACGGCCATGTCTAGGAAGGGCCACGCCTACTTAACTAGAAAAAAGCCCCCAGTGGGTGTTAGCCAACCAGGGGAGTGAGTTATCAGGGTGCATCTATTGATCATCTTTTCTAAAGTAAATGGGTAGCTACCGGATAAAATAGCAGAGGTTGAAGTTATTGTTGTTTGCTCACCAGAAAAAAACCTCAAAGTTGTTAAGCAACCAGAGGAGTTAGTTATCAGATATTGGTTTCAAGTGAAGCTAAAGTCTTTCAGAATCTCGTTGATCTGTAAATGATACTCATAGGGCTACTGGCGCAAATTCAGAAGGTGCTAGCCTATATCAGGATTAAAAGAGATTCTTAAAGAGCAATCTGCCGGATAAATTGACGCTCACCAGAGAAAATCCTCGATGGGTGTTAGCCAACTAGGGGAGCTAGTTATCAGGGTGAATCTACCAATTAAATAACCAGTGCATTGCCTTAAAAATTTGATGCGTCAGAAATGATTGCTGCTAAATTCCTTCATAAAAAAACCCCCAGTGGGTGTTAGCCAACCAGGGGAGCTAGTTATCAGGGTGCATCTACCAATTAAGTGTTCTAGGTTTAGCCACCATGCTCCGGATAAATTTATTAGAAAAGCGTGTCAACGAAACTCTAGTAGATATTAACTGAATTAGGGGAGTTAAAAATCAAGGGACATCTATCTAGTAATCAAGTATTCTAGGATTAAGCACTATTTTTTGGTAAAGAATATCTGCGTTAAAAGTTGCTGTTGTTTGCCAAAATTGAAAAAAACCCCTAGTAGGTGTTAGCCAACTAGGGGAGTTGAAGATCAAGGTGCATCTACCAATTAAGTGTTCTAGATCCAAGTAATCCGATCCGGATAAAGTTGTAAAGGCAGAAAAAGCAAAACAACACCGAATCAGAAACATTCAGGGGTGGGATACATCTAAGTTATCAGAGGGAGCAAATCGACTTGAAACTTTCGCGTTTCAAACCAGATTTAGGAGGCAGACAGGAGAAGTTGTGACCCAGGAATTTCACATTTCCGTAACCCCAGTAGGGCAAAATGACTACTTGGTGCGGACGGAACAAGTCGCGCCTGGGGTACCATTGGCAGAAGAATTGGTGACTTGGCCTGTAGCTGATTGGTTAATAGCTGCTGGGCATTTGATGAATGACCCGTTGAAGTCGGTGTTGCAGGGAGATCCATTTACCTCTGGTGGGCACGAAAGCAATATCGCCAGGAACTCTGTTAACTTGGTGGCGTTGGGTCAACAATTTTATAACGCCTTGTTTCAAGGCACTCTCAGAGATAGTTGGATTACCGCCCAAGGTATCGCCCAGAATCACCAGCAAGTACTACGCTTACGCTTGGGGCTAAAGGACACTAGGTTAGCTCGTCTACCTTGGGAAGTGATGCACGCAGGCGATCGCCCTCTGGCTACTGGGCCTTATGTGGCTTTTTCTCGCTTCCAAAGTGGCATTTTGGGGGGTTCTCCTTTGCGATCGCGCAATACTTTCATAACACGAGAACAAGGTAGTGTGAAAGTATTGATGGTAATTGCTTCTCCCTCAGATCAAGCCCGTCTTGACTTACAGAAACAGGAAGCGATTAAATTGCAAGCGGAACTTCACCGTCAAACATCACGACTTGCTGAAGGTAACAATCGGTTCCCAGAAATTGAACTCACTGTCTTAGACCAACCAGGACGCGAAGAACTGACGCAAGCCCTAGAACAAGGCAGATACCAAGTTCTCCACTACTCTGGTCATAGTAACTTAGGCGGCAATGGCGGAGAAATTTATCTTGTTAGTCGCAGAACTGGCTTAACGGAAATCTTGAGTGGAGACGACCTGGCAGGTCTGCTCGTCAACAATAATATTCAAATGGCAGTGTTTAATTCCTGCTTGGGGGCGTACACAGCTGCATCTGATCCTTCTGGAGATACGGGTGAACGTAATCTGGCAGAAAGTCTGGTGAAACGCGGAATTAGAAGCGTTTTGGCTATGTCAGAACGCATTCCTGATGAAGTGGCATTGACACTCACACAATTGTTTTACCGCAACTTGAGTCAGGGATATCCAGTAGATTTGTGCGTTAGTCGGGTACGCCAAGGATTAATTTCTGCTTATGGTTCTCACCAGATGTACTGGGCATTACCAATTTTATATCTCCAGCCAGAATCTGACGGTTTTCTCAGTGAAGAAATTGAGGTATCCGAAAATACAGACTTGCGGGATCAGTATAGTTCACCTTTAGGAATAACTTCCACAATGTACTCTGCGATCGCAGATGATAGCGATATGCCTTTAGGAATGGAAGAAATGATTCCTGCTGGTTTGGCGCGTGACTCTTCTGGGTTAGACTGGCTGGGTGAGGATACTTGGGGCGATCTTGTTGATGAAATTGAGTATGATGACCCAAGTTATGAAGAAGATTCTGCGATAGTTTCGGATTTGTTTCGTCAGCTAGATAACCAAAAAGCTACAACTGAACCGGATCAACAAATTCTAGAAAATAATTTTCAGCAAAGCCAGATTTCAGAAGAGATGACTTCTCCAGAAGAAGAAGGAGATTTGTGGGGAGAAATCCCGGCACCGCCCCCTCCAATTACTGGTAAATTTCAAGGAAACCAGCAAAATTCTGAGTTTTCGCGTAGGCATAGCCCAACCCAGGCATCACAATCACCCTCACCAAGACATCGTACCCAACGCCGCAAGTTGTGGCCAATTGTGGGTATTGTAGGAATCAGTGCCTTAGTAGCTGCGATCGCTTTAAATTGGTGGTGGCAAAATCGATCCCAGGTGGCAACTCTGCCAAACATCCCAGCAATTTCCACCGATTCTTTACCTATCCAAAAACAGCAAAATATCGATTTAGAAACAGCAGCCACTGGAATTGTCACCACTAGCGCTACGCAAAAATTGAGTCAGGGAGATTTACAAGGTGGATTGTTGGCTGTAGAAGAATTACTCAATCGTGGCGCACTCGCTGCGGCGGAAACTGCCCTTAAACTTGTTCCAAATAAGCAAGTTGACGATCCATCTGTTAATTTTTATAAGGGACGATTAGCTTGGCAGTCTATCGGGACTGGAGACAATAACTATAGCGTCGATGATGCCCGCCGTTACTGGGAAACTGCTGCCAAAGCTAAACCAGAATCGCTTTTGTATAATAACGCTTTAGGATTTGCCTACTACGCAGAAGGCAATCTAAATCGAGCCAATGACTCTTGGTTCAAGGCTTTGAATTTAGCTCTCAAAGAACAAAATACAGATTCAAAGACAGCAGTTCCTGAAGATGCTTTAACTTCTTATGCTGGTTTAGCTCTTGGACTGTATAAATCTGCACTTAGTCAATCTAGTGGTAAGCAGACACAGTATCTTAATGAAGCGATCAAGTTGCGGCAAATGGTTCTCAACTCTGATTCAGTAAATTTCCAGGTTGATAAATTAGCTAAAAATTGGCTGTGGACAGAAAAGGCGATTGAAGATTGGCGATCGCTCCTTCAGGAAAAAGGTGAATAACAGTAAGATGTTGTGGTGGTGCGATCGCTTGTGGCTCTGAATGAAAAAAATTTACCATTCAAGTTTCTAGTAAAACAAGCTGGTATTTAGGCAGAGAATTTTACTTTTCAGTCTGATTAATATCACCATATTCTCAAGCATCTATGAAGCCCTTCGCGGCTGCTATGACAATGCTAACAGCAGGATGATCAACTGCTTTTTCCAGAGCTTCTGATCCTGCTTCTTTCAGGGCATTGACAACTCGATCTTTCAATTTTGGCTTTTGTTCTATTTCCTCTACTGCTTTAACGCCAACCATCGCAGTACTAGAATATTCCTGTGAGAGTTGATCTAAAAGTTCTTTAATATCTTTTGCAGCTTGTGCCAAGTTTTGCGAGTTATTGATTTGAGTGCCGATTTTATCACGCATAACTTTATCGCCACCAACGTTATCCCCAGAGCCATATTGATTTTTAGTGCAAACAATTGGTATTTCTGATAGTCAATTTTGTTTAATTAAATCTCATTATTCTAAATTAAAATTACTAGAAAGATTTCGGAACCGTTCACCAGAAGCATTATCAGAAACACAATCTAGTATTAAAACACACATAAAAGCAAAATCCATTGAACGGGTGAGACAATTTTTATTAGAAGAAGCTCAACGTTTAAGGGATAGATTTTCCAACAATCACTGGAAAGTAGTATTGCATGAGGGAATGGCAAACAGTTCTAAGTTTATTGAAGATTGTTGCTTAACTCAATAATTAAGTATATCTGACTGGAAGATGAGTAATTGATATTTTACAAATAAAGAAGGGATAAGCAAAACGCCTATCCCTTAAAAAATCAACTAATCAATGTATCAAGTTCCACTTGTCCAAGAGTTGATGTACTCAATTTGATCTGCTGTTAAGCTATCAATTGTGATACCAATAGCCTGCAACTTCAAACGAGCAATTTCTTGATCGACTTCAACAGGAATTGAGTGCAGACCAGGGGCTAACTTACCCTTATTCTTCACCAGGAATTCACAAGCCAAAGCTTGGTTGGCAAAACTCATATCCATTACTGCGCTGGGGTGTCCTTCAGCCGCAGCTAGGTTAATCAAGCGTCCTTGTCCGAGAACGACTACTGATTTACCATTTTTCAACTTGTACTCTTCGGTGAAAGGACGAACTTCTTTGATTTCTTTAGCTTGTGCAACCAAGTATTTCAAATCAAGTTCCAAGTCAAAGTGACCGGAGTTACAAACGATCGCACCGTCTTTCATGACATCGAAGTGTTCGCCGCGAACGACGTGCTTGTTACCAGTCACAGTGATAAATATATCACCTTGGGGTGCAGCTTCAGCCATTGGCAGGACACGGAAGCCATCCATTACGGCTTCAATTGCCTTGATGGGATCGATTTCGGTGACGATGACGTTAGCACCCATCCCACGGGCGCGGAGGGCTGTACCTTTACCACACCAGCCATAACCGACAACAACAACGTTTTTACCAGCCAACAAAATATTGGTGGCGCGGATAATGCCATCTAGGGTTGATTGCCCAGTACCATAGCGATTATCAAAGAAGTGCTTGGTGTCAGCGTCGTTGACGTTAACTGCGGGGAAGGTGAGAACGCCTTCTCTAAACATGGCGCGTAAACGCACGATACCGGTGGTGGTTTCTTCGGTGCTACCAATCAAATCAGCGATTTGGTGTTGGCGTTCTTGTACCAAAGTTGCAACCACATCGCTACCGTCATCAACAATAATGTTGGGGCGATGATCTAAAGCTATTTGGACGTGGCGGTTATAAGTTGCGTTATCTTCGCCTTTTTGAGCAAAGACGGGAATTTCATGATCGGCGACGAGGCTAGCTGCTACGTCATCTTGAGTTGATAAGGGGTTACTAGCAATTAAAAGCGCGTCTGCACCACCGGCTTTCAGAGCGATCGCCAAATGTGCTGTTTCTGTTGTAATGTGGGCGCAAGCTACAAGGCGTAAACCAGCGAATGGCTTTTCGATCGCAAAGCGATCGCGAATTTGCTTCAAAACTGGCATTTCGCGTCCAGCCCATTCAATGCGCTGTCTTCCCAAGGCAGCTAGGCCGAGGTCTTTAACCTCGTGCTTTAATCGGGGAGAAGTTGCGGTCATCAAAAGTTACCTCAAAAAATTAAAAAAGTTACGTAAATTTTACGCACTCTACTAGGTTATTGTACAACTTGCGATTTTGGCTTGAAAGAAAGCAAATCACTTGTCAATAGTCCTGAAAACTAGCTTGACGTTTGACTACCCTAATGTCAACTTCATCGCCAGGTTCTTTCTTTTTGTTTTATCTTTGGTAAGAGTAAGACTCTTCTAAGCTTTACTTGCTGATTCTAAGTACATTGTCATCTATCTAAAGATAGAGGGCAAATAAAACAACATCGAACTTTCATTATCTAAACAGAAAATCTCAACTTTAGATAAGTACATTTACTCAAAGTAATTGTGGAGGATGGTTATAGAAGTAGTCAATAGTCAATTGTTTTCAAGGAGGTGTTTGAGTGCGTTTTCAATTTTTGGCGTTGGCTTTGCCCGCCGTAGGCATCGCTAGTTCAATGGCCATAGCCGTTGTACCTATAGCAAAAGCCACAGCCCAGATTCCATTTTTACCTCAATTACAAGCTCCCAGCAGTGTCAGTAGTGATTCAAAGGATCGGCTTGTCACAGGCTGGATTTATTTAGATGGTCGGCGGTTATTTCAGATCGCAGCATCAAAAGCCAACTTTCCTGAGCGTTCAGAAGATATCCAAAAGAAGTTGGAGAAAATTAGCCAAAATTACATTCAATCACCAGCAAAAACAGCAGTCAAAGTAGAAGTTCGTAAAGTAAACGACTTACCAGTAATTTATGTCAACGATCAATACCTGATGACGATCACTTCTGAGGATGCTGGATTGCGAGAGGTAGATATATCGACATCGGCAAATCAAATCGCGGAATCGTTACAAGAAGACTTGCAACAAGCAAAGCAAGAAAGACAAACTCAATTTTTAATCAACCAAGGTAAAATTGCTGCGGGTACGGGACTGGCAATGATTATCATGAGTTGGGGGATATATAGTTGGCAGCGCCGTTCCAAAAAAGATTCACTACAGCCCATTGCCTCCCAACCTCTTAGATGGCCCCTAAACTCCCCAATTTCTCCAGCAGCAGCTCAACCAATTACAACACAACTAAATCAACAGCAACATCGGCATATCCAAGAAGTCAAAAGACGATTGTTTCAGCTAACTCAAGCTGGAATTTGGGGTGGTGGAAGTTTCTTTATCTTGGGTCTATTTCCCTACACACGACCATTTCAGCTAGGGATTCTCACAGCTGCTCAATTTCCTTTGCGATTAGGTGTTGTGTTGCTGGTAACTTACGTAGCGATCCGTCTCATCTACGCCCTCATTGACCGCTTCACCACCACTCTAATTAGCAGTGGTGCTTTATTGACTCCAGAAAGTTCTGAACGGCTGCAACTGCGAGTTTCCACATTTTCTGGCGTGACTAAAAGCATCGCTACTGGTATCTGCGTAGGAGTAGGCTTTTTGCTAGCGCTGGTGTCATTGGGGATAGATATCGTTCCCTTGTTAGCGGGTGCGAGTTTGATTGGTGTTGCATTGTCTCTGGCCTCGCAAAACCTAATTAAAGATGCAATTAACGGTTTTCTAATTATCCTAGAAGACCAGTATGCTTTAGGCGATGTGATTAATGTGGGAGACGTAGGAGGCTTAGTAGAAAATCTGAATTTGCGGATGACCCAACTGCGGGATTCTGAAGGGCGCTTGATCACCATTCCCAATAGTGAAATTAAAATTGTTGCCAATCTGTCCAGTCGTTGGTCACGAGCCGATTTAACGGTTCCCATTGCCTACCAAGCCGATACAGAACACGCTTTGAATTTGATTGAAACAGTTGCTTTCGAGATGAATCAAGAAATGCAATGGCAGCGTCAAATTTTGGAACCGCCCCAAGTTTTGGGAATAGATCAGTTTGGCGATCGCGGTTTGATTATTCGTGTATGGTTTAAAACACAGCCCCTGAAGCAATGGGATGTAGCACGAGAGTTTCGCCGTCGCCTGAAAGTCGCCCTAGACAAAGCCGGAATTTCTATTTCTGTACCTCAACAAGCGATTTGGGTCAATGACGATCAGTTGTTAAATTTTCAAGATAATGGCAAATCTCATTAGAAATTTGGATTCGTTACCGCATTTTCCAGTTGATTAGACCAAATTATGACCAGAAGAGGCGGGGGAGCAGGGGGCAGGGGAGCAGGGGAGCAGGGGGGACAAGGGGGAATTATTGAACTAAGTCTCTCCCTTGTCTCCCCCCTCTTCCTTGTCTACCTTGTCTCTTCTTCATGCCCCATGCCAAATGCCCAATGCCTAATATCTAACACTAAACCTTAATAAATTCTTATATTAATAAAAAGCTACTCTGTCCGTAACCAGAATTAAACTGTTCCTGGATTTATGTTTGTCAACACCTTCATCAAACGTCCAGTCTTAACCACAGTCTGTACGTTTATCATCTTGCTGCTGGGAAGCATCTGTATTCCCATCCTGCCAATTTCTCAGCTACCGGATCTCGCTCCGGTGCAAATCACCGTTAGCTCTAACAATATTGGTGCTGATGCTCAAACAACAGAAAGCAGTGTCACCAACATTATCGAGCGACAAATTAATGGTGTTAAAGATGTATCTTATATATCTTCTAACACGGGTAATGATGGTTCCAGCAATATAACTGTCTCCTTCCCAACTAATGTTAATAGCGATATTGCTCAAGTAAACGTTCAAAATAAAGAAGCACTTGCTTCACCTCAATTGCCAGATACTGTTCAAAGAACAGGTGTCACAGTTGAAACGGCATCAAGCAGTCTCCTTCTGGTTTATGGGTTTTACTCAGAAAATAATGAGTATGACAACATTTTTATCAGTAATTATGTCGATCTTTATATTCTCGATCAAATCAAACGACTTCCTGGTGTAGGAAGTGCCAGAGTTTTTGGGGAACGCAAATATGCCATGCGTCTTTGGCTCGATCCCAACAAGCTGGCCCAACATCAACTAACTCCTCAAGATGTGACAACTGCCCTGCAACAACAAAATATTCAGGTGGGTGCAGGGGCGATTGGTAAGGAACCAGCACCAGACAATCAAAGCTTTGAATTTGCTTTACGGGCAACCAGTCGATTTAAAGATGCGGCTGAATTTGAGGATATGGTGCTGAAGGTGAGTCAAGGTGGTACTAATAGTACTAGCAATAGCACTACGAATAGCACCCTAGTTAAAGTCAGAGATGTCGGTCGAGTTGAACTAGGAGCAGAAAACTATCTTGCTGATGCCAAATTTACCATTCCAGGAAATGCTCCCAAAGCAGCCGTGGGTTTGGGGATATATCAACTTCCGGGTAGTAATGCCTTAGACGTTGCTCATGCTGTTGAAGAGCAGATCGTAGCGCTGGAGAAGAGTTTTCCACCTGGACTAAAAGCACAGTTGGCATTTGATACTACGCCATTTGTGGAAATTTCTTTAGAAGAAGTTCTGCACACTTTGGTTGAGGCGATTATCCTGGTGGTCTTGGTAATTTTCGTCTTTCTGCAAGATTGGCGTACCACGATCATTCCCACTGTTGCGATCCCCGTTTCCCTGATTGGGACATGTGCGGCTCTCTTGGTTTTAGGTTTTCAGATTAATACACTGACCTTATTTGGTTTCGTTTTAGCGATCGGGATCGTTGTTGATGATGCCATTATTGTAGTGGAGGCAGTTGCAGTCAAACTGGAGCAGGGCATGAGGCCCTTTGAGGCGGCTGTCGAAGCGATGAAGGAGTTGACTGGGGCAATCATTGCCACTTCACTTGTACTCATGGCGGTATTCATTCCCGTTGCATTCATTCCAGGCACTACAGGGATTGTCTACAAACAATTTGCGTTAACCGTTGCTTGCTCCATTGCCATTTCCACCTTCAATGCCTTAACATTCTCTCCAAGTATGGCAGCCATCCTCATGCGTCCTGCTCAGACTGCACGGGGCCCTTTAGGTTGGTTCTTTACGCAATTTAATCGGGGATTTTCTTGGTTCACACGGCGATATGTCGGGTTTGTTAGCTACCTTACCCATGTCAAACCGATTGTAATTGGGGTTTTCATCACTGGTTTAGTAGCAACGGTTTTAATGTACAGAGCAGTTCCTACCGGGTTTATTCCAGAGGAAGATCAGGGTTACTTCTTTGTAATTGTCCAAGGGCCAGATGGGGTTTCTTTGAAGTACACCGAATCTGTTATGGATCGGGTTGTCAAAGAAGTAACATCGGCTCCCGAAGTTAGAGCTAGTTTTATGATCAGTGGCTTTGGTTTTGATGGCAATGCTTCTAATTTAGGTATTGCCTTTGCTAATCTGAAACCCTGGAAAGAAAGAGCTAAAGAATCTGAGTCTGTCTATGGCATACTTCAGAGGCTGAACAAAAAGCTCTCGGCAATTACAGAAGCTAGAGCGATCGCAGTGAATGCTCCTCCGGTTCGAGGGTTAAGTAGTACAGGTGGTTTTGAGTTTATCATTCAAGACCGAACTGGAAGTGCGCCGATTGAAACCCTGGTTGAGACTGCTCAAAAATTTATTGCAGCCGCAAATAAAAAGCCTGTTTTACAACGAGTTTTCACTCAGTTCACCGCAGACACTCCCCAATTTGACATTCAGGTAAACCGCAACCAAGCCAAAGCTCTCAATGTGGAGATTAACGACATCTTTGGAGCGTTGCAAACTTACTTGGGGTCGCAATATGTAAATAACTTTGTCCAAGGACAGCGACAGTATCGAGTATACGTCCAAGCAGATGGGGTTTTTCGCTCTAATCCAGATGATATTGGCAAACTCTATGTTCGCTCTGCAAATGGGGCGATGATTCCGTTGAGCAGTTTGGTGAAAGTTACTCCCTTTGTGGGGCCAAAAACCGTCTCTCATTACAACTTGTACCGATCAATCAAAGTCCAGGGCGCTCCTGCTCCCGGTTCTAGTTCTGGAGAGGCGATTAAAGCGATGGAGCAAGTAGCAGCAGAGGTCTTACCTCAAGGATTTGGTTATGAGTGGACAGGGACTTATCTCCAGGAGAAGACATCAGGGGGAGCTACGGGCTTGATTTTTGCCTTAGCGATCGTTATTGTCTTTCTGGTGTTGGCGGCTCAGTATGAAAGCTATGTTGACCCAATCATTATTTTGCTGACAGTTCCCCTAGCAGTTTTGGGAGCGATGACGGCGATTTGGCTACGTTCCAATATTTTCATGGCAGGTAGTCTCTTCCCCAAAGTAGTGGATGATATTTATTGCCAAGTGGGTCTAGTAACTTTGATTGGTCTAGCTGCCAAAAACGCGATTTTAGTCGTGGAATTTGCCAATCAACTTCATGAGCAAGGTATGAGCTACACAAGGGCGGCGGTGAAAGCGGGACAAGAACGTCTGCGACCCATCTTAATGACTTCTTTTGCAGCGCTGTTAGGATTTTTGCCCTTGGTGATCTCTCAAGGGGCTGGAGCCAGTAGCCGTTGGTCTTTAGGAACAGCGCTCTTTGGAGGGTTGATGCTTTCAACGTTCTTGAGTTTGTTCTTGGTGCCAATTTTGTATATCTTAGTCAAGACCCTAGCTCAAGCTATATTTTCTCGGAAGCGATCAGGTGGCTCAAAACCTCCAGATTATCCTAATGAAGCTTCAGGATCTGAACATAAGGCTTTACCTGCTGGCTCAAGTCAGCCAGAGACACAATTTAGGTCTCAGCAGGACGGGATAACCTGATTTTTACTATACTTCCCAACTCTACTGTGTAAACACAAGGTTTGCTCTAATTCCCTCCTTAAAAAGGAGGGTTAGAGAGAATCAAGTCTTAACTCAAGCGTATTGCACTATGGATGAAGCCTTCAGTAGTGAGAAAGTGATGTTCATAACATCTTCTAACTCTGATACCATTTTCTGTAATTTCCTGCTTGCCAAAAAAGTTAGTCGAATAGAAATTAAGTACTGAGATAAGGAAAAGTGGAATGGGACTTAGCGAAGGACTTTTAAACCCGACCAAAAAAGCTATGGTCGTAGATGAATGTTGCAATATGATAGAAGTACAGCTTGCATCCAAGTCAGGGATGAGCGGCATCGCTTTGAAAACTGCCTTCGCTGCTCTGAAAGGAGTCAAGCCAGGGTATATCCCCTACGTAGTTGAGCAGATCCTGCCGCAGTGCTTCACCGCACTTGATCCCATCTGGAGCGAAGGTGTACAAAAAGGCGATCCAATTGGATACCTGAGTGCAAACCGCTCTCATACGGCAGACGCGCTACTGGGTGTAACTGATGCTAGAGTCAAGAATGCCAAGCGCCAAATCGTGCGAGGAACCTATGAAAAACTTCGCGGTTCAGCCAAAAAGCACGTAGAAGAAGCTATTCCAGACTTAGCCAAAGTAATCGATAATTACACTAAGGTTTGAGGCAAAAGGTAGATCGCGCAGCGTGTCGCAGACAAGGCAGGAGCAATATTACTTATAGGATTCGAACCCTCCTAAATTGAAGCCACTGAACTCTCGTAAGAAAACAGAAAGCTGACACAACATTGGGGGTCTGAAACCCAAGACTCTAGAATTGATCAACGTATGCCGCCGTTCGATGCGTCGATAACTGGCATACGGAGCAGATATTAGACATCTTCGAAAATAAATGTAGAGACTTAGCAGTGCGAAGTCTCTACAAGGGTTCTGGATAAAACAGATTTGATTTCTGGAGATGTTTATGTACTTCTAGCACGAAAGTATCTGGCTAAGGTCTTAAAAATAACATATCTGCTAAACTTCCTGATATTTTCCGAGTTAGCTTGAAACAGCAAATAATCAGAAACTATCTGAATTATTGTTTTAATAGGCTTGCAATTATGAAAAAACTTACCGTTTTTCGATACCGCACTTATGGACTAATTGGTTTAATATCCTTAACTGCCGTGTTAAGTACAACTACATATGCTCTAACACAGTTAGCAAGCGATTCCCCAATTGGGCAAACTCCTATCCCCGCTTCTAACTTAATCTGGCCGACTCAAGGGTTTATTTCTCAAGGCTTTCGCAAATATCAACATGAAGGAATTGATATTGCAGGGGCATCTGGAACCCCAGTTGTTGCTGCTGCATCGGGTACTGTTGTAAAAGCAGGTTGGGATAATTGGGGGTTAGGCAATGCCATAACTATTAAACATCTTGACGGTAGCACTACTGTTTATGGTCACAATCGCCGTTTGCTGGTGAGCAAGGATCAACAGGTCATTCAAGGTCAAATTATTGCTGAGATGGGATCTACAGGCAATAGTACAGCACCTCATCTCCATTTTGAAGTTCATCCAAATGGTCGAATTGCAGTTGACCCCCTTCGTCTATTGACATCTTTAACTGCAAGTGTTTCCCCTGCTTCTAAAATTCAGCAAGTGGATAACCCGAACCGCCCAGTCTCGACAATCTCCGTAACAAAGCAAGTTTCACCTTCATTGCCTCCAATGGGTTTTGCACCTATAAGCAGTGATACTAATTGCAATGGAGTTACTATTATTGATGGTGAAACTGCAAATATTCGTGTCAAGGTCTGTGAAGAAAATGGCCAGTTATTTTATATTGGGCAGTTGAAGCAAGACCCAAGCAAGCCTATAAAAATAGCAGCTTTGAATATTGGTAAAGGCAGATATCGAGCAGATAATGGTAGTTTTTATTATTTAGTCAGCCCTGAAAGAGTGGAAGTTTGGCGAAATGGCACTCAAATGCGTTCTGACAAATTTTATACTTTAACAAAATAACCATCAAGTTAGTATTCAATGTTTGACTATAGGCTTGAGTTGATTAATTTGCTCAGTGATTCCATAGTTATCTATATAATATTGCTGTAGCAATTATCAATTGTGATGCGATCGCAGAAGCTCATCTTTATTTGGGCTTACTTTTGTTTAAGTCCCGTTAAAAGAGATAACCAGGGCGTAGGAAGTCACTTATGCTGCTGACAGGGATATGTTCAACTTAACCAGATTTACGTTTGATAATTATCAATCGCATTTGGTCATAAGTAATTTCCTATCGCTCTGGTGCTTGTTTGGCGGTGAAGTTTCGCCAAAAGTATAAAAGTAAAGGGCTTTTCAAGCCTATAACAATCATTACTATTTTGTTGTATGAATGGACACAATTTTAGCTAGATTTCAAATTTCTTCAAGCCTAACATAACACCAACTCGCAAAGCTCTTTAAAAATAAACTGCCAAATTAACCTTCAGCACTTTCGGCACGGATGGGAATTACAATTCCTTCACGCAGTAGTGCATCCGTAAAAATTTTCCGAAGAACGCGTTGAATCTGATGATGTTTTCCTGGCTTCACCTTCGTTAATGTCCGCAGCAACAAGTTAGACTTTCCAAGACTTTCCACTCCATCTATTTGTGTACCTTCGAGTACATCTGGATCGTTTGTTTTTAACTGTTGTCCTACCTCCTCAATCACTTTGTACACATGAGCTAAGTTGGAATTATAGGGCACACCAACTTCCACTACTGCAAAGATATACTGTTTAGAATAATTGGTAATTGAGCCAATATCTCCATTGCGAATAATCTGCAATTGACCATTGGGATGTCTAATACGAGTGGTTCTGAGTTCAATTGCCTCAACAACACCTTCGACAACTTTCTCTTCGACTTTCCCAGCCTCGATATAATCACCCACTAAGTAATAGTTTTCAAACAGAATAAAGAAGCCGCAGACTATATCATTTATCAGTGTCTGTGCCCCTAAACCTACAGCTATACCGACAATACCAGCACCTGCCAGTATAGGAGTTGGGTCAATGTCAAGAGTATAGAGAATAGAGATAATAGCAGCAAAGTATACAAAATATTGCAAGAAACTACGAAAAAGAGGAACGAGTGTCAAGCGTCTACTTCTTTGAATATCAGTTAGATTCCGGTCTTTAAACAGCACCTCTTCAACAAGTAGGTAAACAACCTCAAACAACACACGACTAATGAAGATGATGCCGATGATCTTGATGATTCGCGGGCCAAAAGCTGCAATATTGGCGATTAACTGCACCTGTTGAATCACTAATGTTGCCATGCAGACATAAATTACAAACTCCAGACACCGCTTTAAAAAGGGTATCAGGTGTCGGAGGCGATCGTAGAATCTTAAGAGGTTATCGGGGTTGGAGTATCTGACACTGAGAGCATCAAGAAAATCAACTACCGCAGCAACTGCTTTGAGAATCAGCAACCCGACGGCAATAATTAGATAGATTCGCAGTGCAATGTACAAATATTCCGAAACCGTTGCTGGTAATTTGAGAAACTGGGCACACAAAATGACAGCCCACAACCAGATTCCACCGCTAATTCTGTGATAGAGCGCCTTAAAGAAAGCATCAATACTTTCGTCATCGGCGGTATTTTTTTCTAAGTTCTTGGCGCGAATGCTAGCTACCTTCAGCCAATATTTAAAAAATTTCAGTGCGATTGCGGCTAGTATGAAAGTGCCAATGCTCTGAGCTATGCCAATTCCTAAAGTTATCCAAAATCCTGATGGAATACGCTCAAGCATTGCCAGGGTGTATTGTTGAAGGTTTTCGCCACGATAAATTAGATAACCATTAGCACCCACAATCAAAATACATGACACCAAGCAAGCAAGTAACAATAACCCTGTGATGTTCCGACGCAAGGTTTTGATACTCCTATCTTCGCTCTTTAATATAGAGGTCTTTGTAAATAGCTTGAATAACTTGCTTACAAGCCAGTTCAGTAATAAAAAAACAAAGATTACAAGGCTGACTTCAGCTAAAATGATTAATATATTCATGTGCGATCGTAAAACTTAAATAATTTAAGCGTTTTATTATTAAAACCTATTGAGAGATACCTTGATATCTCTATAAGATAGATGATAATTATTTCATATAATCATCTGTTGTCAAGCTATTAATATTTAAATCACCTTATATCTAAGTGATGATTTCCAAAAAGCCTTTAAGGAAGATATTTGTGTAATTTCGGACTCAAGGGTTACATAAATCACCTTCAAAATGAACATAATTAAGTGTATGTTCATTGATAAGCGAGCCAATTCCAGGACTTATACCAATTTTAAAAAAGAATCCAAAAAGAAAGATTTTCGGGTAGGGGCAATTCAATTGCCCCTATCGCGTATAGTTTTGCGTAAGTTCTAAATTCATATTAGTTATCAGTGAACACTGGTATAAGCTGCTTAAGCGTAGCCTTTGGCAAGCTGTTAAGTAACCGCAATAAACTACATATACCAAAATACATGAAGCAGGAACTTAGGACTGGGGAATAATATTTTTTACCAGTAATCTCAAGTCAAATGGGTGGAAATAAAGCAAGCTATATTAAAAAATATAAATTGACTACCCCTTCAGACATAGTAGTTATACAGCAGAGGAAATGGAAACTACTGCTAAATGAAAGATTTAGGCTCAACATCCCCACAGTTTATCTGCACCACACAATTTCTTCCTTGTGCTTTTGCCTGGTAGAGTCCCTGGTCAGCAGCAGCAATTAAGGTTGCAGGAGATAATTGGCTATGAGGAGTGATGGTTGCCACACCAAGACTTAGAGTGATGAATTTGCTGACCTGAGAATGGGGATGAGGCATTTTTAATGCACTAATATTGGTCTGAATATCTCTTGCAACTGCAATGGCCCCTTCAATATCAGTATTCGGTAAAATAACTGCAAACTCTTCTCCACCATAACGAGCAACTAAATCAGCAGGACATTTAACTGTTTGAGAGATGACCTTGGCAACCTGTCTAAGGGCATCATCTCCTGCCAGATGTCCATGTGTATCGTTGTAAAGCTTAAAGTAATCGACATCGCACAAAATCAAAGATAGTGAACCTTGCTCTCGTGCCAACCGTTGCCACTGTGTGTTGAATGTGTCATCAAAGCAGCGTCTATTTCCTACTTGGGTCAGACCATCCGAACAGGCAAGGCGCTGTAATTCCTGGTTTGCTTGTTGTAATTGGTGGTAAAGTTCTGATTGCTGAATAGCGATCGCAGCTTGTCCCGCTAACTGGTTAAACAAGTTAATCTCCGATTGCTGCCATTGTCGAGCATTACGACATTGGTGAGCAATTAATAGTCCCCACAAACGCTCTTTCTGCAATATAGGCACGACAAGGTTTGCCCGGATTTGTAAACTCCGCAGGAGGTCAACATGACACGGAGATAATCCGGCAGTTTCAATGTTTTCGATCGCTCTGGTGTTACCTTGTTGAAAATAAACTGCACGGGTAGATTGAAAGCACGTATCCATAACGTGAAATCCCAGAATGGACATACACTCTTCTGCTAAGGATTCTACAGCTACTAACCCACTCCAGTCTGACTCAAACTGGTAAATTATTACTCGGTCTACCTCAAACAGTTGCCGCACTTCGGCTGCTGTGGTTTGCAAAATCTCGTCTAACTCTAACGATTGTCGAATGCGCTGCGTCACAGCCGCGACAATTCGCTCGGACTCATTTTGGTGTTGGACATGCGGCTTAACCTGCTTAGAATCTGTCGATGCTACATTTAACGTGATCGGATCAAAGTGAGGGGTTGTAGTGATAGGCACTGCACTAGGTTTAGCAATCAAATAGCCTTGAGCAAGATTTGCACCTCGTTCTCGCAGCCAGTTCAGTTCCTCAATACACTCAATTCCTTCAGCAACGGTCTGGATGTTCAACTTTTGAGTAATTTCTAAAAGCTTCTCGGTAATCGAAGCTTTGTAAAGGTCTTGATGTACATCTCGAATTAACTCCATATCCAGCTTGATAAAGTCTGGACGTAACTGATGCAGCAAGTTTAGGCTGGAATAGCCAGAACCGAGATCATCAAGAGCGACTAAAAATCCAGCATCCCGGTAGTATTTAAGCACTGCCTTGAGATGGGTTAAATCTTGAGGATTGTCTGATTCTACAACTTCAAAGACAACGCGATCGTGGGAAATTTCAGCAGTATCAATTGCCTCAACTGAACTACTTAGGCAAAAAGCTGGATCGTAAAGTGACGTTGGCGCAAAATTGATGAAGATATGCCCACTCACTTGATACCGACCGAATTCAGTGATTGCGCTGAGGCGAGCAACTTGGTCGAGTTGTGGTATTAGTCCGGCTTCGGTTGCTAACTCTACAATTGGTGTCGGTAGCATTAAATTCCCTTCTTCATCCAGTCCCCGTAAGAGCGATTCATATCCAAAAATCTGCGATGTATCGTTAATTGAGACAATTGGTTGAAAGTAACTGGTGAATCGTTCCGTTGCAAGCATTTCAACCAGCCAGTCGGATTGGTTCAACTTAATGAAACGTTGTAATGAGGCTATGTCACTAAAATCATGGAGTTGAGGTTGGATATTACCTTGAATGAAAAGGACTTGCGTCTCTTTTAATTCTCTAGGTGCAAGTAGTTTGGCCAGGTTACGGGCAATTTCTATGGACTGTCCGGGTTTACACTTCAAACTCAAACCTGGTCGCTCGTACATCAGTTCATACTCAAGTCTAAGCTGCTGTAGGTAGGAGGTGACTTTTTTTAGAGTATGTGGAACGGGGAACCAAAGAAAGAGCCTGCCTGCCTCCTTAGTCTGGCAGCGTCCAACATTGCGACAAGCACAGGTTTTGGAGATAGAACATATCTGGCTCATATCTAACTACTTTGTTCAATCAAATTTATTTTATTATTCCCACTATTTTTACAATAAAAGATAAACTATGCTTCAAATATATGAAGATTTGATGAGTTCGGTAATTTGAAGAATTTGGTGTATCAAATAACAGAGCAGCATAGCTATAGCTTTGTACCAAATGTTTAAGTAATAGTCGATCAATTTTGTAGAATGAAGCAAATTAATAAGAGTTAGATAAAGAATTTAAGCCATGAAATCAAAAGAAAAATCAGCTAGGTAAGGAAAATTTTTTTGCTAGACTAAGTAAGTTGGCACAATAAAATTAAACTATGTAAAGAAAAATTAACTAAGCTAAAACCCTTATGCCTATTGACTATTTACTATTGTCTATTGCCTTATCCCAACTACAATTATTTACACCCACTCACTTAATTTAGCTCGACTTTATCCATATCGTTAAGCGATACGCCTGGTGTTAGTTTTTACATCATTCAAATAGGCTGACAGATAAGATAGTTAAGTAATTAATTTCAAAAATTAAGAGTAGAGAAGTTGCAATGGAACATCTCTACTCGCCAAGATAGCGGAGAATTGCGATCGCTTGACACTTGATATTATTTTTAACCACAGATGCACATAGATAATTCATTAGCATCAATCTGTGGTTTCATTTTCCTAAAATTGACTTTTGCAAAAAGTTTACTGTTTCATTCAGCAGATGAAACACTGGGTATTACAGAACGAATTGCACTAATAAAGTTTTGAGCATAATTCTGCGTTGAAAAATCTAAAGCGCGTTGCCTGGCAGCTATGCCTGCACTGCGGGCAAATTCTTGTTCGTCAAGATAGCGGAGAATTGCGATCGCTAATTTATCTGCATCGCCGTAAGGTGTTAATAGTCCATTCATCCCATCGGTAATAATCTCTGTCGGGCCGCCTGCATCGCCAGCAATTACAGGTTTACCCAGCGCCATAGCCTCAATAATCACAATTCCAAAGGGTTCTTTATCCGAAGCATGAACGAATACATCCATCGCCTGCACCCACTCCGGGATATTACGCTGTAGTCCAGCCATAATTACTTGCTCTTTCAAGCCCAAGGTAGCAATTTCGGCTTTTAAAAAGTCTTCATAGTCGGGTTCTAAATCGTGCTTACCGCCAACTACCACACAATGAGCATCAGGATACTTCTGTAAAATTTTGGGCATCGCTTGCACCAATATGTGCATTCCCTTCCATCGTTGCAATCGTCCTACAATTCCAATCAATGGGCCGTGTAAAGGTAAGCCCAGTTTTCGCCGTGCTTCTTCAGGAGTTGGCAAAGCATCAGGCTCAAATCGGTCAAGCGCCACACCAGGATAAACCAAGGGTGTTGGCCTGTGGGGCCAAATCTCTGCTTGTGCTTGCTTACCATCTTCAGAAAGGGTTATAATTGCTTGGGCTGGGATTAAAGTAGCAATTCGTACCAACCAAGTTTTATCGCTAGGTACTTCTAGTTGATACCATACAGCAGGCAAACCAGCCAGCATCGCCGCCAAGCCTCCAGATATATGCGTAATCCACATCCAATTGACAATTATATCTGCACGTTCGCGGCGTGCGATCGCAGCTATCCGAAAAACAGCGCCAATAAAACGGTGGATTTGGCGTAAACGTCCACTTTCCACAACTCGCGCATCAATACCAAGGGATTTGACTTGTTCAACCATTGGCCCGTGTTCTAAAAATATCACCAGCCACTCAACACCAGCATTACGTCCTTGCTGCACCAAATCCCAAAGCATCATTTCACCGCCGCCTCGTTGTTCGGCTAGTGGCATCACAATAATTGTTTTCATAATTTATATCAGTCCTAATTTAAGTTGTAAGATTTTTTTGAACGAACCGCATTCGCGCAGCGTCTCGTTAGAGAAGAACGCAAAGGACACAAAGGAATAAGAGTTTTAAATAGTTATAGTGCTTCACGACTTGATGAGGTACATTCTCAAAGCTAATTAAGTCAAGTTCTTTCAGTTCAATTCCTAATTTATAAACTCTTGGGATTGCTATAGTATTTATGTCCTGCCATAGCCATAGCTAAAAATCCCCAAAGAATCATCCCTGCCACACTTAACATTCCACTACCAATAATTAGCTGTGTAGCAGAACTGATACCAATTGCGCGGGCAGCACTGATAAAACTATCAAAACGTCCCTCACCATAACTGCTAACACTAATAATTAACAAAAGTAATCCACCCATATAAAAGATAGCTCCAAACCAACCAAGGGTGAAAAACATATCTAAAATGCCACTATCAATCACCACAACTTCAATTTGACCAGTTTTTTCGTTGACTTTCCAGATATTTCCTAAGCCATTACCTAAACCGTTAGAAAGCGCTAGACCAAGATTTTTGTCATAACTTCCCGATCTATCTTTAAAACTTGTATCATCTTGAAGATTAGAAAAAGTTTCCAAACGGGCTGATACAACCCCAGCAATAGGCTCAATGGTTGTCAATGGCACAACACAAATTGCCATCACCGCAATTATAACAATCAAGCGCATTTGAATTCGTGCCTTGACTGAACCCACAATCATAATTATTCCAAATAACCAGCCTCCCCAATTAGTCCGCGCTTGTGTTAGTAAGAACGACAAGTAACCAACAGCTGAAGCAGGAAAAATTAAATTTCCCGAACTGGTAAATAACAACAGTAAACCAGCTTGCATGACGGAACCAAAAGGGCCGACTGAGTGCAATGTACTCCAGACACGCATCCCGAAAGGTACGGGGTTTCCAGAACTCATGAATAGTTTTGATTGGATGAGCCAATACCTATCCCACTCAGGAGCTACTACGAATTGATATATGCCATAAGTTCCTAAAATTAACACAGACCAAAGAAATGTTCGCTGAATATTCTGACGATAACTAGGATAATCTCGCCAGTTTATAAATAAGTGAAAAGCGAAGATAATCGGACTGAGCCAATCCAGCAGTCCGCGTGCTACAGGGATTGGTGGGTTATAAATAAGACCGATGAGAAAGCCATAAAAGACTCCGATAAAAGCCATAACAAACGGCAAACCCCCTTGACGTGAGGCACGGGGAAAATGTCGCAAGAATGTTGCTATAGTTACAAATACCACCAAGTATGGTGCTATGAGCATCTGACGAGTAGCGTCCCAACCTACCCGATAGTCAACTAAGCGAGTAGCTAAGGGCGTGAGAAACCATATCCACCAGGTAAAGCTGATGTAGAGAATGGGATGCCGCAAGTATAAGAATACGGCTACTGCTAAAGCTGTCACCGGATAAATTAGGCGCAATGCAGCAGTAACACCAGCAAAATAGCAAACTACAATTAGTAGTATAAAGCCTGCGATCGCCATCCACCCCTGTTGCGATCGCTCTTCGGGAGAATAATTTTCTTCTAAAAAACTATTGAAAAGTATCTGTCTAGAATTCATTCAATTTTAGATTTTAGATTTACACATAAAAAATCCCAAATGAAATAATCGATCTGCAATGACAAATGACTAATGACCAATGACAAATTGTTTATATCCTTGCCAGCGTCCCCGCCAAGATGCCAGTAATTTTTTCCCCGCCAACTGCCCTTGGCTAGGTAAAAATCTCAGCCATTGTACGAAACCCAAACTATCACACGTACCCACAAATACTGCCCAGAATAAAAATACAATCCGGTGGATAAATGGCAAATGTTCTAGTAAAACTAAGGTTTCATTATGGACTAAATTAATAAAGGCAATCTCATTAAAATTATTTCGCTGATCTTCATCAAAACGTTGTGCAGGATAGTGGTCTACAGCAACATTAGGATCGTAAATTATCTTCCAACCAGCCCGCTTTAATGTTAGGGTAAATGCCATTTCAAAATGTACCTGCGCTCCAGTACCACGCATCCGCTCGTCAAAGCGTAGTTGTCCGATGGCCTCTTTACGAAAACTCATGTTTACGCCTTTGAGAATATCGACTTCGCGGGGTTCTCCCACTCCCAGATGATGGTTGCCAATCACTCGCCCAAACCACTGCAACTGTCCCACTACTGGTCGCGATTCGTCTTCTAATTTGCTGCCGTGGTATACCCAATCACGCCCTCCTAAACCGCCAAGGCGACTATCTGAGGTAAAGTAAGCGGCAATACGCTCTAACCAATCTGGGTGGGGTGCAGCATCATCATCAGTAATGGAGACAATATCGCCCTCTACTGCTGCTAGTCCGGCATTGAGGGCTGCTACTACCCCCGGTTGTGTCACTTTCACGGTATGCAGTGGCAGATTGGGCGCGTTTAATTGCGCCAGGAATTGCCAAGTATCTGCATCCGTATCGCGGACAACCACTATCACCTGATCGACGGGTTTAATTTGCTCCTGTAGCGCCAAAAGGCAGCGTGATAGGTCTTGTGGACGGCGATAAGTTGGTATCAGAACGGTGTTCCGCATTCTTGCTTAACTCCTCGAATAAATCCACATAAGTTTGTGCCATAGTAGTCCAGCTATGTTTTTCTGCCACAGAACGAGCAGCTTTGCCCATTTGCTGTATGAGCGTGGGACTACTCACCAAAGTCAGCAACGCCAAAGCCAAAGCATCAATATCATCTGAGTCAGGTAAGACGATGCCACATTCTGGTGTCACCAACTCTCCGCCCCCAGTGGCTTTGGCAGTAATTACTGGCAGTCCTGAAGAAAGTGCTTCTAACAATACGAGGCTGCAAGCTTCGTATCGGGAAGGAAACACAAATAAATCTACTCCTTGCATAATTTGGGGGATATCACGGCGAAATCCCACAAAATGCACACGTTCACTTAACCCCAAAGAGGCTGCTAACTGAGGGAAAGGGCTATTTTGAGTGTGTCCCACTACCACCAAATGTAAATCGGGAACTTTCATCAAGGCGTGCAGTACTGTATCTAAGTTCTTTCTGGGTGTGCGGATGTCTCCAGCGAATAATGCTAGGGTGACATTTTCCGGTAAACCTAACTTTTGGCGGTCGCTTTCACCAGGGGCAAACTCTTCTAAGTCAACGCCATTGATAATTACGCGAATGCGAGAACGCGGTACACCAATATTGACTAATTCCTGCGCTACCTTTTCCGATACAGCCACAACAACCTGCGCCTTTTGGAAAGCCTGTTTCTCCCAACGGGCATTAAAAGCCGTAAACAGCCACTGGTATAAACCATATAAATCGCGGCGATTGCGGGAAATATGAACAGGCGATCGCAACCATGAACTATGCACAAAATGTACAGCATTTACATCAGCCGCAGCCAGATTAATTGCACCATTGACTTTAACCAAATCAATCTCAGAGCGATGTTTCTGCAACCAATCTGTACTTTTTTGAGCAAATATGAAATTACGTAAAAATTCTGTTGGATAGTCTTTGACTAGAATTCTAACCCAATTAACTTGACTATTATTTTCTAGTTCTGGTGCGATTTCACTAGCTAATAATGTAAGTTGATGACCACGACGAATTGCTTCATTCGCAACCTCATAGTTTACCCGTCCCTGTCCATCACCTTTTTTAATTTTATGAGTAACAATACAAAGTTTCATTCACTACCTTCTTTAGTAATCTAAACTCATCCAGAACCGCCGCCAAAGAACTTTAAATAATCTTACTTCGCGCTCTTTGCGCCCTACCCTGCGGGTTCGCTGAAAGCGTTCTCGTAAGAGTAGCCGCTCCGCGTCTATGCAGTTCGTTAATAAAAGAAATATTTGTCAGGTAAAGGCAATTCATGAATCGCCTCTACAAGAATCTATTATTTCGACAACTCTATTAATTTGTTTGCAAAAAAATGCGGAGTAAAACTAAGACTTAATGCCACTAAAGTCCGCACATTAAATTTTTGTTTAGTCAGCGCCTGCCAAAAATAAGGACGTGCTACTGCTATCTGTTCACTTCGCAGCAAACCAATCCCCAAAGTTGTATTAGCCTCTAACCATTTCTGTTGAAAATATACCCTAAATTGCTGCAACCGATCGTCTTCCATAAAAACTTGATAACAGAACATTTCGCTTTTAGCTTTGCGAATTTTTGCCTGCATATCTCGACTACCACTGAGCATGGTATCAGTTTGCTCATGGGCACGATATCGCGTTAATCTTTCTGGATAGTAGTAAGCGCCATAACCAGATATACAACAGAGGTAAGTTAAATATAAATCCCACATTCCGCCAACTTCTGGAGGAATACTATCCCAATCGATAACATTATTGCGAATCACACAAGATGCAGCAGTGGGTATGCTTTTATCAATTAACCCAATTTTAGAGAAAGGTTGATGAATTCCTTTTGCTAGTTTGTCTCGCTTATAACCGCGTGTATTTTTTTCAGTTCCAGGATCATTAATTATACTATTTGCATCTATTATATATTGGTCACAAAAAGCGAGAATTAACTCAGAATTTGCTTCTAGTATTGGTACAAGTTTTGCTAGAAAGTCTTCATTCCAGATATCATCATCGTGAAGACTAGCAACATACTTACCTCGCGCCATTTTGAAGGCGTGTTGCTGGTTAGCAAGCATACCTACATTTTGCTCATGTCGCCAAAATCTGATGCGTAAATCTTCAAAAGATGCGACAATGGCTTGAGTATTTTCTGTACTACAATTATCAGAAACAATAATTTCGATATTTCGATAAGTTTGTTTAATAGCACTAGCGATCGCTTGCTTGAGATAATCTGGCCGATTATAAGTAGGGATAATAACGCTGACTAAAGGCTGTTGGCATTCTTGAGATAATGACATATTGTTTTCCTTTATATTTAATAGATAAAAGATGCACCTTATAAAGTATTGACCAAACTCAGCTTATTTCACTTGAGGAATGCTATATAATTTTTTCGCTCTCGGAGGAAAGTCAGCTATTGTGTTTGTATAAATTGTTCGCAGATTATTTACATGAGCAGCCATTGTAAATTCCTTCATCAATAAAGCATGGCCTTGTTCACCCATTTGTCTGCTTTTTTGATAATCTTCATACAAATCATGAATAGCATCAACCAGCTTTTTGATATCATTAGCTGGAACCAGAATACCCGTTTCTCCATCTCGTAAATGTTCTGGGATGCCTCCGACTGCACTACCAATTACAGGACGATAATTAGCATAAGCTTCCAGAGTTACAAGACCGGCAGGTTCAGGCCAAACACTAGGGAATATGACTGTAAAACACTGTTGATAAAGTTGATTTATTTTGTCAGCATCGCACCAACCATGCCAAACAATCCGATTACTTAATCCGAGTGTATTTGCTAGTTTTTCTAACCGTGGTCGTTCCCAGCCTTCACCTGCGATATCAAGTTTAATTTGCGGATTTGTATGTATTAAGGTTTTAAGCAGCCATTCCAGACCTTTATCAGAAACAATGCGACCAACAAACAAAATTCTATGATTTTGATGGACTTCTAAACTTAGAGGAGCAGTCTTTATTTGCGGTACAGAGATACCACAGTGTAGCGTTACAATTTGCTCAGAAGGTAAACCGTTTTTAATCAACTCTTGACGCACATATTCGCTATTAGCAACAAAAGTAATTTTTACCTTTTTTAAGGTATCTAATAACTGATGAGTATTTTGAAGTTCTTTAAGAGTTCGTAACGGTCTGCGGCTACCGCATTTATCTACTAGTTTACCCCAAGTACAACCCAAGTAAGAGAAGTTGCGATCGCAGATTGTGCGCTGTCCTGCTAAATACTTTGTGCCACTAGGACAGTATATTGAGTGATTATGAACACTAAAGACAGTAGGACATTCGCCCGTAAGCTGCAATAATAAATCTGGACTGTGGATGTGCAGCAGCTTGAATTGGCTTTGGTTAACACCCTTGAGCGATTTTATCACGCGATCGCTAACTTCAGGTGGTCGATGTTCAAACAGAGAAGCTAAATAAGTTTCAACACCTCCACCCTCACCTACATTAAAATTAGAGCATTGATAAATCAGGTCTTCTTCAAAAATCCCTCTGTGCAATTGTTTATTATTTTGTTTGGCATCATTGATTGAGTTAAGCATTAATCACCATTCGTCTTTACGTTATTATTAATTTAGATTCCTCATATCAATAGAGGCTTATCTTCATCAACTTATATGCCAACATTAAACCAAAGCTTGTGTCTAACATCACTCACATAATGTCTGAGAGCAATGTTTTTACTTGCAGATTTATCTGGATAGATGAACTGATCTTCTACATTGAGAACATATTTATTTGAGCATAGAGGTCTACCATGATTGTGGTGCATTGTCAAATGGACAATTGTTTGTTCAGTAAAATAACTAGGAACTTCTTGAAGATTTGCTAAACGTTCGATGGCAAAACTCCAGTCAAATTCATGCCTAAATAATATAAATCCACCATTTACAGGATTTGACTTTTCAGACTCATCATAAATAATTCGCTCGTCAAGCGACATAGAACAATCAGGTAGATAAAGAGAGTATTTTTCGTCCGACTTACTCAAATCAATTAAGTCAATCCCGCCAGGAAAAAATAAAATATCTGAATCAGTGTAAATCGTAGTACCATTAACAGGAATAGACATCAATGCCGACAACTTTCTGCCCATTGGATGCAGTTGGGCATAATCAAGAACACATTGAGGTAAATCTGTTCTCAGGAAGTTTTGTAAAAGTATTACCTGAACGCAGGGATGAATGCGGCGGAGTAAATTACAACTAGAATCAGTATAACTGCCATCAGAAACTACAGTAAATGTCTCTGGAATGCCGATATGACGAATGAATGAGCGAATACTTGCCACTTGTTCTGGTAAATCGCGTTCGCATGATAAGGCATAGATACTTACTGGAACTTGCCGAGTTTGTTTGATGGGAATACTGACAATCTGAGAAAGGGCTGCTTTATATAGAGAGCGATTAAATTTACCCTGAATTTTAGCAGTGTGGTAGCCTATATTTACCATTTACTTTTCCTCGTTAAAATTATCAATAACTGAGTAGGGAAATGAATTCGTAATTTGCAAATTACAAATTACGAATTACAAATTACGAATTATAGTATTGCATCTGGTGATATTCCCAAAGCTTGCCTTGGCGTGCGAGTAATTCTTGATACTTGCCCTGTTCTACTATCCGTCCTGCTTCCAAGACCACAACTTTATCTGCTTTTGCAATAGTAGAAAGACGGTGAGCGATCGCAATTACTGTTCTACCCACAGATAGCTTTTCTAATGAATCTTGAATTAAGCGCTCAGATACAGAATCTAAGGCGCTAGTTGCTTCATCCAAAATCAAAATTTCTGGGTTCCTTAGTAGTGCGCGTGCGATCGCAATTCGCTGTCTTTGTCCTCCAGATAATCTAACACCCCGATCTCCCAATTGGGTATTAAAACCTTCGGGCATTTCTAAAATAAATTCCAGTGCATTCGCTAATTTAGCAGCTTCTTGAATTTGCTCATTAGTGGCTTGTGGAGTGCCATAAGCAATGTTTTGCCAAACATCAGTATTGAAGATAAATGTATCCTGACTGACAACAGCTATTTTCCGACGTAGAGAGTTAATTTCAAACAGTCTTATATCAACTTCATCGATATAAACATTTCCCTCTGTGGCATTGTAAAATCGGGGAATTAAATCAGCAAGGGTAGTTTTACCAGCACCAGATGCTCCTACTAGTGCAGTCATTTTTCCCTTTTCAATAGTTAGGGTAATGTTATGTAGTACTATGTTTTGGTCATCATAACCGAAATCTACAGATACTAAATTTATTGCTCTTTCTAAAGCCTTAAACTGAAGTTTTCCATTCTGGAAATAATTTTTATCATCACTTTTCAACAGATTTTTAATATTGTCTGCCGAACCATGTAGAGTACTGAGATATGCTCGTGTACCATTAATATCTTGAACAAACGGGATGAAGCGAAATAGCACAAAGAAAAATGTTAGCAAAGAAGCAACTTGAAGCGTTCCATTAGTAACCAGGCTAGTGAATGCCAAAATAATCATTCCCACCAATACTGTAGTAGCTACCCCTTCAGCAATTGGCTTGACAAGTGTCCACGTGAAGACAACTTTAGTTGTAGTACTTACTACCTTGTCGCTAGCTTTGTAGTAACGCTGGCGCTCAAATTCTTGAGTACCACAAGAATGAACAGTGCGAATGCCATTAATAAATTCTATGGCTGTTGATGTAAAGTTAGCATTGGCAGTTGTCATACCAAAACTGGATTCTCTGACTCTGGCATTCAGATTAGATAACCCTACACCTAAAAGTGTAAATAGTAATGCTGAAATTACAGTTAGTTGCCATGATATCAAAAACATTGAGATTAAGTAGACAAGAGTTGTTATCCCTCTAGTTACTAAAAATGCTGCACCACTAAAACCCTGTCTAATTCTTTCAATTTCTGTGGTTATTGTGTTAATTAGTTCGCCAGAACGAGTTTTGGCAAAGTAACTTAACGATAAGGATTGTAACTGTTCAAAAATTTGCTTGCGTAAGCGATCGCCAAAATACAGTTGGGATAGTTCAGTATAAACTAGTCCAAAATAATTAAAGGCAACACGTAGCCAAGTACTTAATAATATCAGTGAAGATATGCGGTATAGACGGTTAATTGATGATGACTTAGATCCTAAGACTAAAGTATCAAACCATTCTATTCCTGTTTGGACAGGTTGAGCGTTGGGACTAGTTAAGCTTTGCAAGAAGGAAAGTAAAAAACCAATACTTACTCCTTCAAAGGTTGCTGCTAAAATCGAGAATGTCAGAGCTAAAATTACTATTTTGCGGAAGTGTTTAAATTCTCGCAATATCAAAGAGTTGTCTTGCCAAAAGCTAGAAGCTTTGAGCAGACTACGAAATTTTTGAGGAAGTTGAAAATTCATGGATTTTATAATAATAGTTTGGCAAGGTAGAGAGACCGCTATAGATGCAATGTAAGTAATTTTTGCGTTAGCCTCAGTGCGGTAGATGAAATCATCAATTACCGCACAGATGAATTACAGTGTTTGGCTATCTAGATGTAACAGGTGAGACTGTGCCTCTACTTCCCAGGAAGCTTTAATGTCTGGTAGTTTATTTAGCTGTACTGCATCTTCTAAAGTCCAGCAATTAGATCCACCACCAGTCAAACTCATGTCACCCCGCAGCACGTTAAATAACTGTGGGAGATTGTCGAGATTGTATTTACCCATCCAACGCCCTAGTGGTGTAATGTTGTGCGTGTAAAACTTCATTGCTTGAAAGAGTTTACCCCGTTCTCCAACACGCCATTCACGGCAAAAAAGCGTTCCTGGTGAGTAAACCTGCACTAATGCAATCAATCCCAGCATTACTGGACTTACTAATAGCAGTAGTACCAAAGCAGCAATCCAATCAATTAGTCGCTGCAATTGTCTCCAGGGTTGGTTAGAAGGTTTATTGCCAGCTGGTATGCTGAGGAATATTGGTTTTTGAGCTTCTTGACATGCATCTGCCCAAAACCTCAGCAAAGTTTCACCCAGCTTTGGATCTATGTTTACCAAACTTACAGGAGAATGTTGTAAGCATTCTACTAGCGATCGCTTACTATTTAATGCAGGCAGATGTGGTTGTTTCACTCGTCCAGGCTGCTTTACCAACAGCTGACCCCGCCGCCACAGGAGTGTGCAGTACCCACGATTATCTTGGTGTTCCTGGGTTACATCATATAAATTCTCTAGAGTTGGAATTATTGAAGTTGTCATAATGTCTTTGGGTTTATACAGGAGTGAATTACTGAGGCGTTATCAAAGGCTATTAATGCCAAAGACCCAAATCCGAATCTTGTTGTAAGTCCAAATTGGAGAGAATTGAGGGTAAAAATATGTTGTTACTATTTGCCACTCAGCCAAGCACATATCGTACAGAATTCTGCTTGTGTAGAGGTTTACAAATCAACGTTACTATCAATATTCATGGGCAATCGGTATTTTCCGGTAACTACTGAAAGTAGAAATATGTAGAGAGAAATTACCCATAAATTTATATCTACGTTTACTTGCACTGAGGTGTTTGTTGTATCGATAGATTTACCAAAACCAGTCTGCTCGTATCTTCTAGCCTTTGTGAAGTGCTTTAATCTCTAGAATATAAGACTATTTAGGAATAGCGATCGCTCAAATAAATTCTTTATTTACTCTTTAAAGAGCCAGTAATTTCTCTGAAAACCCATAAAGATCGCATAAATATACTAAAATTTTCCTGATAGCAATAAAATTAAATTTTGCTCATTAAAAAGTAGGGCATCACAGATGTGCTACCCTACTATGTGTTGTATTTAAACTAATTAGATCCCCGACTTATATAAAGAAGTCGGGGATCAATCGCAGCCATACTAGCTACTTTTCTACAGCTTGTCGCAAAGCTAATTGCTGTTGTTTGATATAAGGTACGTAATTACTACTAGAGTTTGATACCCCGTTAGCTACAACCCCAATCAGGTTTAACTTACTTAGCATTGCTGTAGCCTGAGTAAGCTGACTTCGAGTCACAATACCAATGCTTGCCACCATAACCACGCTACGACAAGATGATGCGGTAAGCATGGCATCCACCAAGCCGAGAACTGGGGGAGCGTCTATGAGTACCAAATCATAGTTTTCCTCAAAAGCTGCCATCAATTGCATCATTCGAGGAGAACTCAACAGATTAGCTGGGTCAGCAGGTTTAGGGCCAGCAGTCAAAATATCGATGTAGGAAGAACCTGCGTATTGAAGACTAATCTGGCTGGGTAGACTTGCATCACTTGCTAGTAGAGTTGAAAGCCCCTGTTCATTAGGAAGATTCAGTTGGTGGTGCAAACTCGGATCGCGTAAGTTGGCATCAATTAGTAACACCCTTTTGTGTAAACGGGCAGCACTCATCGCTAAACCTAACGCCAAAGCTGACTTACCCTCATCTGGTAAAGCTGAGGTAATCATCAAAGACTTCAAGTTAGCAACAGTGTTTAAAAGTTCAATGTTCTTGTAAATCAGATCCAACGATTCCCAACGCGGTGGAGATTGCAATACCTGAATTGTCCAAGGGGCGAGAACTTCTGGCTTGCCAAAGGGCAATTTAATCATTGATTCTCTGGGTTTAGCTGGCGGTAACTTGGGGGTTGTTCCCAACAAAGGTAGAGCCATTTGCTTCTCTAACTCAGCAGTGGTATGAACTGCATCATCAGCAGAATCTCGAATGAAGGCAGTAATGCCTCCTAACATCAACCCAACCACAGCACCTAACAGCAAGTTCTGCTGAAGATTGGGGCCTAATTGTGTGCCTTTTTGGGGATCTTCTACCACTTCCCAATTAAATCCACCCTTGGAAAGTTCTTGCCGCAATTGTTGTTCTGCTCTTAAAAGTTGCTCTAACCTTTCACGGCTAAATTGCAACTGCGGTAGCATCCGATTGTAATAAGCTAACAGAGGCGGGAAGCGTTTGATTTCCAAACGTAGCTCGTTTTCTTTCTGAGCTAAACTTTGATCGCGAGCAGTTAAAGCAACTATAGTTGTCTGCGTTTCTACTAACTGACCAGCAAGACTAAGATCAATTTGACCAAGTTGTCCTTTTTCCAGAAGAGAGTCTCCAGAAGTGAATCCACTAGCAGACTTTCCGCCTAAAGTCCTTCCTACTTCTTGTTGCAATAATTCCTTCTGACCCTGAAGCTGTTCTTTGAGCTTTTGCACATTTGGAGTCTGATCTGTAAAGCGTAAGCGTTCTTGTGCTAGTGCCAATTCGCTTTTTTGGATTTCGTTTAGTAAGCCTTGATAGCGAGTAGACTGACTCAAACGAGAAGCAACTAGAGCATTTTGAGGAGAACGGTTAAGTTGTTCTTCCAAAGATTTTTGGCGTGCTAAGGCCTCGCCATACTGAGCGCGAGTTGTCTGTCTTTCTTGAGCGATATTATTTAAAGCTGTCTCAATCGCTTTGGCCTGTGACTCTGGATCAATTAAGTTCTGATTTCTGCGAAATCTTTGTAAATTAGTCTCAGATGCGTTTACTTCTTCACTGGCTTTACTTAACTGTTCTCTAATAATTTGCAGACCTTTTTGTAACCGCGAAGTCTGCTGTTGTTTGTTATATTCCAGATAAACTTGTCGAATTGCACCGAGGACTTTTTGTGTCTTTTCTGGATCTCCAGCAGTGTATTCAACTTGAAAGATTTTTGTAGCGACATTATCTTCTTTACTTCTCAATTGAGTTAAGACCAAAGAAGCTTTAATTTCAGATGTACTGATATCTGGATAATCAGACTGAAGTTTATCAACTGCTTTTTGGATAAGTCCAGAACTCTGCATCAAGTTAAGCTGAGTTGCAGTATCTATGACAATATTAGAGTCAGTAAACTGGCTATCTACCCCTGCTCCTTCTTTCTTACCTTGATAGTTAGATTCTACTAGCAGTTGCATTGAACTTTTATAAGTTGGTTTGGTTTTTAAAGTTACCATACCTGCTATAGCAATAGAACTAATTAATACTGCTAAAAACCAAGGAAATCTTCGCACAAATACGGCAAACAATTGTCCGTAAGTTGGCTCAGTTTCAGAGGCTGGAGTTATATGAGGATTTAGGCTAGTTTGAACCACTTTTATTATCCTTGTCTTCAAGACTTACGCTAAGAGATATCCCGAATAGTACCTATTTTTTCACAACCCGCCGAGGACGATAGATAAAATGATAGGTAATCTTATAGTGTCAAAAGATTCCGAAATCAAATGAATATTTGATGCCCGCCACAAGCTTGGTTAATAATTTGCTCAACTTTCCCAAAGAAGGCATTCTCTGAGAAGTTTGCTACTGCATGATTACGGATGCGATCGTAATCCCAAGAAATGCCATTGGCTTCTTGTAATGCAATTTGTAGAGATTCGGGTGTTTGTCTTTTGAAAAAGACTCCTGTTTCACCTGGTATTTGAGTATCTAATACTCCACCGGCACCATAAGCGATAACTGGTGTGCCGCTAGCATTAGCCTCTACTGGAACTAACCCGTAATCTTCTAAAGCTGCGACAATAATAGACTTGGCTTTGGAAAACAAGTCTTTACGGGTTCTATCACTTACGTGTCCCAAGAACACAATATTTTGTAATGCTTTAGATTTTAACCGTGCTAGTTCTGGCCCGTCACCTGATATTAATAAGCGCCATCCTAGCCAGTTAAAAGCTTCGACTATTATATCAAGGCGTTTATAGCTAATCATCCGGGCTGAAGCCAGATAATATTCATCTTTTATATCTGAAAAAACAAATTTACTAGTATCAATTGGATAGTTAACCATCATTGCCTTTTTGCCATAAATATTTTCAATCCGGCGGGCAACAACACTAGAATTAGCAATGTAAAGGTCAGGTTCCTGGGCATATTTCAGGTCTACCTTTCTCATTACTTGAAATACTTGTTCAATTAAAGGTGCAAAATATCTATAGTCTCCGTACTCTCTTAAATAAGTTGCTGTATCCCATAAGAAACGGGTGACGTTATGGCAAAAGCAAATGTGGCGGGCATGAGGATTTTTTCGTACTGCTTTGGCGAAGCTGGTGCTACTGCTAATAATTAGATCGTAGTCTTGCAGATCCAAGGAGCGAAAGGCAGGAAAGTATAGAGGAGCCATTGACCTGAAATACTTTGCTGCACAAGGGATTTTTTGTAAGAAGGTTGTGTTGACTATGCGATCGCCTAGATCGATAGTTTTTTGGCGATCGTACAGAGATGTGAAAATGTCTGCTTCGGGATAACGCTTACAAAGCAGTTCAAATACACGCTCTGCCCCACCTCGCTGGGTTAAATAATCGTGGACTAGAGCAATTTTCATGAATTTGACCTAAATAGGGAATGGGGCATTGGGCATTGGGCATGGGTTATTAATTCTTCTCCCTTATCTCCCTTATCTTCCTTATCTCCCTCATCCCCCCATCCCCGCGTTTTATGATATGAAGCCCTATTACCCAACTGCTACCAAGATTTTTTCTGGGGCGAAATAATTGTTTTGCTCATTTCTTAGTTGGTCGCAGAGTCTGCCTTCAGGTAATTCTACATCCTCATAAGTGAGAACTTGATCCTTAGAAATATCCCGTTTCAGGCGACATCCTTCGGCTAAACCAATTGGTAGGAGATTTTGCTGTTGGACGATGGGGGAATTTTCACATTGTCCGTAGGTCATGTAGTAACCGATGCCATCTAGGGTTTCTCCAGCTTTCAGGTCGATTTTGGCGGTAGTGACAACATCTACTAACGGGCCTGCGAGTGGAGACATAACGGCATCACCGAAGAGGACTGCACGCGCTACGGACAAGGGAACTTCAAAATGACAGAGGTGATAAGGAGTATAGAAGCTGTAAAGTGGGCCTTCGCCTAATTTGTATAAGTTGAGATAGTGGCGTTGCTTGGGGTCGTCGTGCGTGGCAAATACATATACGCCTGGGCCTGGTTTTGCTCCAACTACATAATCGACAATACCACCCAGTTCTTTGAGTTGTTCAACATCATATAAATGGGTCATTTCCTCGACATAACCGTTGAAGTCATATCCTAACATTCCCCGTTTGGCGACTTTCATCCCTGTGGCATTGGCAACGATCGCTTGCTCGAAGGAAATTTTGGTTCCGTCAGCGAAGCTAGCCACCATGTGGGGCTTTTGACCCCAACGTTTAGCAAATCCTTCCTGGGTGGTGGGGTTGCGATAAGGGTCTTGGAGTCCTTTAATGTTACCGCACAATAAGGGAGTTAAACCAATGCTTTTTACAAAGCGGTAGAGGTTCATTTGCACCCCTGGCTGATCGCCATCACAAGCAGTAAGAATGACACCTGCTTTGTCAGCATAGACTTTCAGGATGGGGCCAATAGTGCCGTCGAGTTCGGCATTCATCATGATCACATGTTTGCAATGAGCGATCGCTTCCATGATGACGTGAGCGCCAAATTCCACTGCACCTGTGACTTCGATTATGGCCTCGATGCCCTCAGCCCGACACAGTAACTTAGCGTCTTCTGTGACTGCATACTTACCGTTTGCGATCGCATCTTCTAATTCGCTGACAGTTGCAACAACTTGAATATCTTCAATTCCTGCTTCCAAATAAGCTTGTTTAGCTGCATCAATCTGGCGATTGGAGATAGCAACTAACTCCATTCCTGGCACGGAATTAACAATTTGGTTGGCAATTCCTCGACCCATAAAACCAGCACCGATCATTCCTACCTTGATAGGATTTCCTGCTGCTGCACGGGCTTGTAAGGCGCGATCGATAATAATCATGAACTAAACTCCTTTTTGGAACTGTTGGTTGTGATACAAATTCTCTATAAACTTGCACTTAATAATTTCTTACAGCTAAATATTAAGTACATTTTCATCAGAATTAAGATTAGTGATGGCTACTAACTGGTTGTTTGCTAGATGCTATAGAACCAGGATGTTTTTTCTGGCTGTGATTTTCGATAATTTGCTCCACAACATTTCTGTAGACTTGAGCAAACTTTTCTTTAGTATGATTTGCTCTTGCATATTCCCAAGCTTGACGAGACATCAACTTTAAGTCTTCTACAGGCAAATTGGAAATACTGATAACTTTCGCCTTAATTTCTTCAATGGAAAGGTTATCGAAAATCACACCAAAATCGTGAACATCCACACCAGATTCGTAGCTTAAAATGGGAACTAACCCAGCTTGTAAGCAACTGATTACTGCTCCTGACTGTCCTTCAGAAACGGAAGGATAGACCAGCCCTAGACAGTTATTTGTAACCTCTATAAAGTCAGGGCTACTAACATCAATCCATCCATAGGTGTGAATGTTAGGTGTTTCGTACAGTTCTTTATAGAAAGCTTGCTCAAATTCTTTGTCATTACTTACCGGTCCACAAACTGTTAAATGGTATTCCGGCATTTGGGCAAAAGCATCTAAAACTAAATCTAATCCTTTAAGGACTAAAGCACTACCACCAAACCACAGAAAACGTTTTCTTACCGCTTCAAAATCTTTCTTATCAGGATAGGGATAAACGACAGGTGAAGAAATTGGGATACGATACATTGGTTTGTTGGCATACTTGAATGTATCAGTTGTGAAATCATTACCCAACACAATTGCACAATCAGCATATTCAATTCCCAAGTTAGGAACCTCAAATCGCTGTGGTTTTAAGGTGACACCTTTGCGCTGTTGTACTTCTAAAAGCCTGTTGCATTCAGCTGCATTGCGAAACACCATATTTGCAATGTCAACGTGGAAAATTTTAATGCAATCTTTATTAAGTTTTGGCGCAAGCGCTTCCATCCGGTGACGGATATCAATGAAAAAAACGTAATCCTTTTGCGGAACGAATTTATCATTGTGGAACTGGATAACATCAACGTTATAACCCAAGTCTAAATAAGTTTGGGCTATCTGCCAAACTTCCCAGTACCAAGTGTGGTCATTAGGCATTGGCTGACCAGGTTTTAAGAGGAATGGCTCAATTCGATAAGAAAGAAGTACATTCCCCTTAGAAGGTTGTTTTGGCTTTAGAGAAACAACCTCTAAGGTCTTAGCGTAATTAATCCGAGCTTGTACTTTGTTGGAGACAAAAGATATAGTATTAGCGATACGAGATAGAATCTTATTTGACATTTATTTCTACCTAATTTCATTAACTTAATATCCCAAACTTTAATTAGTAATTGATAGTTCTATCTACATCAATTCTAATCTCTTTATTTACTTTGCGCTCTTTGCGTCCTTCTCTAACGAGACGCTACGCGACTGCGGTTCGTTAAAAATAATTTCATGAACCATTCAATATCCCTGTATTTATTTAGAGGCACTGCCAACAGTCATCATTCTCAACAAAGGCCAACTTAAATCTTTCTCAGACATTTCAGTTACATCTAGAGGCCAATCAATGGCAAAGAATGGGTCATCATAGCGTAAACCTCTCTCATACCCTGGCGTATAAAATTCACCCACTTGATATACAACTTCAGTCTCATCTGTAAGTGCTTGATAGCCGTGAGCAAACATTTCTGGAACATACAAAGCGCGGCGGTTTTCTGGTGTTAGTTCCACCCCAATGTGTGATAGAAAGCTAGGAGATTCAGGACGCATATCAATAATTACGTCATAGATAGCGCCTTTAGTACAGCGAATTAACTTCGTTTCTGCTGCTGGCAGAATTTGATAGTGCATTCCTCGGATAGTGCCTTTTTTGTAGTTAAAAGACAGGTTGCATTGGGCAACTGTTGGCTTTAATCCGTGTGCTTCAAATTCTTGAGCGCAGAAAGACCGAGCAAAAAAACCACGGTGGTCTGGCTTTTCTTCTAAGTCAATAATGAATGCGTCTTTGAGTTCGGTTGCGGTGAAAATCATTATGATTCCTTTGAGATGAATGTTGGCTTGCTAACTGCTTAACAAACCACAGAGACGCAGAGGGCACGGAGATATGAGAGTTTGAGAGATATTTTGTATCAATTTTAAACCTACAAATTTGATTTTTATAGCATTTTTGAATTGACACATAAACTCTTATTTCTAGCTTTATGTAAAGCTCATTCTCTTTCTTTGCGTTCTCTGCGCCTCTGCGGTTAATTAAATTTACGTTTTTAATTTGAAACTTTAACTACATCTGATGCAGACTGTAACTCTATTCTGGGATAAGTATCATCCCAGTATTGGGTACAGAGGTCTGGCCGTTCAGGAGGATTAGCGGTGTAGCAAAAGAATAGTGTTGACCGGTCTTCTGTACGAACTGTGCCGTGATGTAAGGCATTTTTGGTATCTACAATAATGACTGTACCTGCTGGGCCTGGACAAGATTTCCAAGCTGATTTGGGGATGACTGGTTTTACTTGTTCATCGTCGATACCCATATAGTTTGACTTCCAAAGTTTGTAGTAAAGTCGAACATAATTCCAACTAAATAAGGAAGTTAGGGAGCGAGGGATGTATTGAAAAGGCCCAGTTTTTTCTTCTACATCATTCAAGTAAATAATGATTTTGATAATCCGCCGATCTTCTGCATCGCTATGCCATAGTAGTGTCCCAAACTGATATTTGCTTTTGAAATCTTTGCGTAAATGTACACCATGAAAAGCAATAGGAAGACCGATATAGTTTTCGATGATGTTGAGTAGCCTTTTCTCTACACCCCAGGCATAAAATTCTGGTAAGCCTGTAACTGTGTAAATTTGTGGCAATCTTTCATCTAGATGCTCATTGGTGGGATTTTCCATCTGAAGCAATTGATGGTGAGCAGCTTTGAGCAGTTCGGAGCTAGAGTCGAACCCTAAATCTGCCAAATTGGTGACGTAAACACCATCTTTTTTGAGAGTCTTAAGGATGTTGCGATCGCTTCCTGCTAATGCTGGCAGATTTCTGCTATGCTTCCAACGAGCTAGGTAATATTCAAAGTCAGATGAGAGTGTAGCTATTTTGCGTTTAATCGCGTTAAACATGGTGCAAATCCTTCTCTTATTGATATATAGTTGTTAGTAATTAGGTAGTTTATGGCTTATAGATACGTACTTCTTCAGTAGATATTTCGCTTGATTCTGCTAAACCGAATTCTTTAGAAACCATTACATCAAAAGCACATAAGCTGACTAAAGCCAAAAATGGAACTACTGTTTTGATGGCAGACATCGGCCATCTTCTTAAAGCACCCAAGAAAACTTTTAAGTTGACTTCTTTACCATTCTGCAAAAGCATCCGTCTACAAAATTGCTTAGAATATCCACTCTGCTCTAATTTCAAAATCACTTCAGGAATATGTTTGTATTGCATTAATAGTGCTGATTTTGGTTCTTTCTGCCAATAACTCACACCAACAATACATTCTAAATAAGTCTCTTTAGTGACAATTACACTACCATTAGCAGCACAATATCCGGCTAAATATGCTAAAGATATCCAGTTATTCTCAGCATCTGACCAATCCTGTAGAGCGCGTTTTACTAAGTCAGTGCGATAGACTGTAGCAGTCAGAAAAATGACTGCACCGACACTTTTTGAAAAACAATGTTCAAATATGGCTTTACCATCACCTTTAGCATCTTCACTATCAACATCAAACCAGCGATTACCAACGATTGTTGGTGGATGAACTGGTTCACCAGTAATTTGGTTACGACCGGAAAAATTGAGGAATAATAATGATAAATCTTCGTGTTGTCTGAGTTTGCTAATCACATAAGCAATTGCTCTATCTTGAATTGGATCATCATCGCCGATTGTCCAAACATATTTTGTTGTTGTAGACTTTAGGCAATACATAATATTTTTAACTACGCCTAAATTCTTTAGATTCTTACTTGATTTAAATGTAATATTGTTAAGTTTTACTTGCCATTTTTGGATCACCTCCTGAGTATTATCTGTTGAACAATTATCGGATACTAAAATCTCACACTCATCTTCAAAACCTTTGATAGCTTGAGCCAACCATGTTAGCTGTTTATCAAGTAAACTGGCACGATTATAAGTTGGTATGGCAATAGTCAGGAGTTTATTCATATTAAGCTTAATTCTATAGTTAAGAGGCTATTAACAACAGCTTGTTAATAAACAAGCTGCTTCTAAGTTGATTTTTTGATATTTAACAACAAAAGCTTTATTAAACTACGCCTTTTAATTACTTTTTACCTATTCTCTATGCTCATATTGACAAAAATAAAATAGTAATAAAAGGCGCTTTTTGGGTTATATTTAGTAATTACGACGCTATTAAAAGCCTATCCGGAATAGAACACGGATAAATTTTTACTTCAGGAATTGGTACAACAAACTGTCCACCCCACTCGCCAATAAATGCCATTTGCTCCATAATTTCCTCTTTGAGATTCCAAGGTAAAATTAGAACATAATCTGGTTTAGTTTCGCGGATTTTGTCTGGTTCAAAGATAGGAATATGAGTTCCAGGTAAAAATAAGTCTTGTTTGTAAGGGTTGCAATCGACTGTGTAATCGATAAAATCTTTCCCAATCCCACAGTAATTAAGCAATGTGTTGCCTTTGGCCGGTGCGCCATAACCAACAATTGATTTCCCTTCTGCTTTTGCACTCAGAAGAAAATTTAATAGCTTATGCTTTGTTTTTTTGACTTTTTCGCCAAATGTAATATAAGTCTCTATCTGATGCAGTCCGGCAGCAATTTCTTTTGCTTTCAGATGGCTAACTCGGTCACTGATGTCAGGACTATCAGCATCGTTATGTTTGGCATAAATTCTTAGTGAACCACCATGAGTTGATAACTCTTCCACATCAAAAAGTTGCAAATTGTGTGCTGCAAAAATCTTTTCGATAGTAATAAATGAGAAGTAAGAAAAATGCTCGTGATAAATAGTATCAAATTGATTTTGTTCAATCAATTGCAAAATGTGAGGAAACTCCATCGTCAAAATACCATTCGGTTTGAGGATAAGTTTCATCCCAGCGATGAAATCATTTAAATCTGGTACATGAGCTAAAACATTGTTGCCTATCAAAAGATCGGCTAGTTTTCCTTGTATCACAAGTTCTTTGGCAGTCTCAACCCCAAAAAACTTGTTGATACTAGGAATACCTCTATCTTGAGCTATCTTAGCTATATTTGCGGCTGGTTCTATTCCTAAAACGGGGATTCCCTTTTCTACAAAATATTGCAATAGGTAGCCATCGTTGCTGGCAATCTCAATAACTTGATTATGATGATTAAAGCCAAATTTCTCTACCATCATATCAGTGTAAGCTTTGACGTGTTTTAGCCAACTTACTGAGTAAGATGAAAAGTAAGCATAATCGCTAAAAATATGATCGGGAGTTTCAAATTGTTCTAATTGAACTAAAAGAGTCTCTTCAGACACATAAGCGTGGAGTGGATAAAATTTTTCGGCATGATTTAGCTGTTCTGCTGTCAGATAAGCATTAGCTAAAGGTGACATTCCTAAATCAATAAAGGTTTGGTGCAGAGGTTGACCACTGAAACGACATTTTGCGTTTGCCATATTTTTCAACTCACTGATTACAAATAATTTGATGGATGAAATAAGTCCGAACCAAATATTGTTGATTCGGAAACTTAGATTATTGATTCTTTGTTGATAGGCAACTCTATCTACTTTTTATTCCAGAAGAAATCTTTGTCAATTTGCTCGGTACGGATTAGATACTCTAGCTGTTTTAAGCGAGTAAATCCTCTAAACAAGAAAGTGTCTTCAGCCATATCTATTTGGCTAAATAAATCAAATAGCTGCTGGGCACCAAGTCGGGCATTCCAATCACATTTAAATCCGGGGAGAATTGTGTTGATTTTCTCGAAGGATACCCGATAGCTGCGGTTGTCTGAGCCGTTGTCACCAAAGGATAATTTACAATCTGGGAAAATATCAGCAATAATTTCCGCAATTTCTTTGACACGATAGTTGTTTGCTGTGTCTCCCACGTTGAAGATTTGGTTATGTACAATATCCCGTGGTGCTTCTAAAGCGCAGACTATTGCTTTGCAAATATCCAGTGCGTGGACTAATGGCCGCCAAGGTGTGCCATCACTAGTCATTTTGATTTGTTTGCTAGTCCATGCCAACCCAGCTAAGTTGTTTAAAACAATATCAAAGCGCATTCTCGGAGAAGCACCAAAGGCTGTGGCATTCCGCATAAAGGTGGGAGAGAAATCATCGTCAGCGAGTGGTCTGACATCCTGTTCTACCAGAGTTTTGCATTCTGCGTAGGCTGTTTGAGGATTAATTGGGGATTCTTCTGTGACATCACCTGCGGTAGCAACGCCGTAGACACTGCACGAAGACATATATACAAAACGACGCACACCCATAGCTTTAGCCAGGCTAGCGAGACGAACTGAACCTACATGATTAATTTCGTAGGTAATATTAGGTGCTAATTGTCCGGCTGGGTCGTTGGAAAGTTCCGCCATGTGAACTATTGCTTCAACGCCTTCCAAATCATCGGGGGTGATGTTGCGAATATCTTTGTTAAGGGTTTTGGGTGTTACCCCATTAGCGTTGTATAGCCAACCGACTTTATAAAAACCAGTATCTAGACCGATAACTTCATGTCCGCGTTCGATTAACAGAGGCGGTAATAATGAACCTAAATAGCCTTCTGTTCCAGTTACTAATATTTTCATTGTGGTTAATGCCTTTGTATTGATGAATTAAATTTTTCGTTTAGTAGGGATGCACAGATGTGCGTTCTAAAGGGTGTTGCATCCAAGAGGGAACCGCTATATTTTTCGTTTGTATGCAATAATTTGACCTCTCTCCAAACCTCTCTCCTAAAAGGAGAGAGGCTTTGAATCTTGCTCCATTCCCTACAAGGGAAGGGGTTAGGGATTAGGTCGTTGGACTCAACCTATAAGGCTAACAGTCATTACATAGTTTGCTGACTTACCTATTGGGTAACAGCACTCTATAGCGGTTCTTAACTGATGCGCTAAACTTTTTCTTGTGGAATGGGTATATTACTCATCCCTTGTACTTCCCAGCAAGCAAGATGCTCACCCTAAAAGATTCATCCCTTAATTGAGCAGCACCGGAAGTAACTATGATATCTATGCAGTTACTACATTATTTAGATGCGAGGGTTGGGGAATTTCTGCTACAAGCGCTTTGCCAATTTCTAGAGAAGATGTGGCCGCAGGAGAAGGAGCATTGCAAACATGGATGGAGTTTTGACCGGAAACAATCAAAAAGTCATCTACAAGCTTGCCATCGTTCATTAAGGCTTGAGCGCGAACTCCTGCGTGGGTGGGAACTAAGTCTTCTGCTTGGACTTCGGGAATTAGTTTTTGCAAACTTCTGGTGAAGGCTGCTTTACTAAAGGAACGAATGATTTCTTGGATGCCTTCATCAGCATGTTTGGCTGCCAATTTCCAGAAACCTGGATAGGTGACGACTTCAAGAAAATCCCGTAAGTCAAAATCGGTTTTTTTGTAACCTTCGCGTTTGAGTGACAGAACTGCGTTTGGCCCTGCGTGGACGCTACCATCAATCATCCGGGTAAAGTGGACACCCAGGAAGGGGAAATCGGGATTGGGAACTGGGTAAATTAGTGTCTTGACGAGATAGCGTTTTTCTGGGGTGAGTTCGTAGTATTCTCCCCGGAATGGGACGATTTTGGCTTGGGGTTCAACTTTACCTAATTTGGCGGTGCGATCACTATGCAATCCCGTACAATTAATTACAAAGCGGGTTGCAAAGTTACCTTTGTTTGTTTCTAGTACCTGATTTTTACCACTTGGGGAGATTTTCAGAACTTTTGTATTGAGATGCAAATCTCCACCCTGTTGTTGAATTAGCTGGGCATATTTCAAACAAACTTGCTTGTAATTAACAATCCCAGTTGAGAATACCCGAAGCCCACCTACGCATTTTACGTGAGGTTCGATTTCCCTGACTTCTTCGGGGCTGATTCTCTTAACTTCTATACCATTGTCTAAGCCGCGTTGGTAGAGATTTTCTAGACGTGGTAGTTCTTGTTCTTCTGTTGCAACAATGACTTTACCACAAACTTCATGTTCTATTCCATGCTCTTGGCAAAATTCTACCATAGAGCGAGAACCATCACGACAAAATTTAGCTTTGAAACTCCCTGGCTTGTAGTAAATACCAGAATGAATTACCCCACTATTATTGCCTGTTTGGTGAAATGCCCATTGACTCTCTTTTTCTAGTACTAAAATACGCCCATTGGGATAGCGTTTTCCTAAAGCCAATGCTGTAGAGAGTCCAACTATTCCCCCACCTATAATCGCAAAATCATACATTAGTATTATCGCACTTAAAATTACAGTAAATCCATAAAGTTATTTGGGATTGGGTATTGGTTAGAAAAATTCTTTCCCAGTCCCAGTCCCCAGTCCCCTTACCATACCTTCCAAGGAGCCTGATTGTTTTTCCATAGCCCCTCTAGATAGTTTTTATCGCGTAAAGTATCCATAGGTTGCCAAAAACCATCATGTTTAAAAGCAGATAGTTGTTCCATATCAGCTAGCTTTTCTAATGGCTCTTGCTCCCATACTGTAGAGTCATCAGCAATCAAATTGATTATTTCTGGTTCTAACACAAAATAACCGCCATTAATCCAAGCTCCATCACCTTCAGGTTTTTCCCGAAAGCTGGTAATTTTAGTTTGCTCATATCCCAAGGAAATGGCTCCAAAACGTCCGGCTGGTTGAACTGCTGTGAGTGTTCCTAATGTATTTTGTTCTTTGTGAAACTTCACTAGCTCGGTGATATTAATATTACTGACACCATCACCATAAGTAAAGCAAAAGGTGTCATTACCAAGATGTTCCCTGATTCGCTTTAAGCGTCCGCCTGTCATGGTATTATCACCCGTATTGACTAAGGTAACACGCCAGGGTTCTGCATAACCAGAATGCACGTTCATCTGGTTAAATCGCATATCAAAGGTAACATCTGACATGTGTAAGAAGTAGTTAGCAAAATACTCCTTAATTATGTAACCTTTGTAACCGCAACAAATGATGAAGTCGTTAATGCCGTGGGCGGAGTAAGTCTTCATTATGTGCCAGAGAATTGGCTTACCACCAATCTCAACCATCGGCTTGGGTCTGATACTAGTTTCTTCACTGAGGCGTGTACCAAGTCCTCCAGCCAAAATCACCGCTTTCATGCAATTACCTCGGAGATTTGTAGGGATATTATTTTATTTGACTTTTCGACATGAAGAGGATGCACTTAGATAGAGAAAAATTGATTTCTGATTTGTTTTTCTCCGTCAATAATCTAACTGTAATTTCCCCCGAAATTATAAAGGAAAGATAAATTAACATCTTTTCTATATAAAAGCTCTATGAATATCTATAAACATGAAAATAAATTGCTTAATTAAATAAAAATGTTACCAAATAAATAACTAGGGCTAGCTGATGCTAACCCTAGTTAGGCTTGATTTCTCCAATCAAAACCAATAATATACTAGTAAAAAAACTTACTTGTTTTTAGTTAGTTTTTTCCACATTACTTGAGCTTTGAAATAAAGGATCGCATTTGCGTTCTACGACTACGCATAAGTTACTGAGTGCTTGCTGATAATTATCCATATCATCTTGCTCAAGAAACATTTTGGCAGATGCCTGTACATCTTCGATAGCTTTCGCCTGATTTTTGTTAGATTCACTACCACCATATTGTGCGAGTTCATAACGAACCATACCTCGTTTGAGATATACTTTTGCTAGTTTAGGGCTTAGGGTTAATGCTTGGTTAAAGTCAGCGATCGCTTGATTGTATTCTTGTTCATAATTGCTGCTATATTGAGCAATTTGATAATAGACAACACCTCGCTGAAAATAAGCTTCTGCTTTCGATACATTACGTTTTATGACTTGAGTAAAATCTGCGATCGCTCTTTTGTAAGCTTGTTGAGATTCACCGCTATATTTAGCCATTTGGGTGCGGACAATCCCCCGTCTGATATAAGCTTCAATTTCGTTTTTATCCAGACCGATAGCTCGATTATAGTCTGCGATCGCTAGGTTATACTCTGCATCGGGATCGTTGCTATATTCGGCGAGCATATAGCGGGCATTACCCCGATTCACAAGGGCTTTGGTTTGATTGGGATTGATTTTAAGAGCTTGACTATAATCTGTAACTGCTCCTTCGTAGTCTTTGAGGTTATAGCGGGCATTGCCCCGATTTACAATTGCTGTGGTATGTGTTGGTTGTTGTTCAATTGCTGCGGTTAAGCTGGCAATTGCTTTTTCGTAATCTCGGTCTTTGTAAGCAGTTTGACTCTGCTGATAGTAGTCAGCGAAGCTGAGTTTGTTAATTGTCTGGCGAGACTTCAATGTTTGTTGAGTGTAAGCATTTTGGGAAACCAACGGCTGAGTGAATTTAATCATTACGTCCGCATAACCCAATAAACCGAAACCCAGCAAACAACAAATAACCGGGTACAATTTTGACTTCTTGGAACGTTTATAAGATGAACCGCTTGGAGTAATTACTGGCTGCCAATAATTACCTAAGTGCGGTGACATACTGCGCTGGGGAAAATACGGTGTCTGGGTGTAGCGCTTTTTCGCTTTGATTCGCGGTTGGAGATGTTCTCTCGCTTCTATAGCCCGATGTGATGGGAAGGGGTCGCGTCCGCCTAATCGCACTGTCCGTTCACACCACGGACAGCTACGCATGTGGTTGTTGTAGCGATGCTGGGGATTTGTGGTGCAGGTAATTAAGGAATCTTCAGCTTCAGCGATGGCTGAGAGCCAAGTCTGGGCATTGGGGCGCAACTGTGGGTTGTTGTGACCCTCTTCAAAACAACGAACAAATAGTTCTTGTAGGCTGGGATGAAGAATTTCCCAAGGGGGTGCAATGGGGGTAGGTAGGTAGGGTACGTACCGTTTTTGGCTGTAAGTAAAATGACCCGATGCAATGCGGGCTTCGTAGGGCGGTGGCTCAATAGAGCCTTGAAAAATCCCCGAAAATGGGTGAGTGCCTTCCATTAAGAGTTGGAATACCAGCACTGCTAACCCAAATAAATCGTGAGAAATTTCGCGATCGTGTTGGGCAAAAGTTTTATTTTGTAGTTCTGGTGGCGTAAACTCTGGTTTTCCGACTGGGCAGCGATAAACAACATTGCTGTTGGGGTCGAGTACTTGGAAGGAGTCTGTGTCTATCAGAGTCACTAGTGCGGTGTCACTGACGAGGATATTTGACTCGTTGACATCACCTATACAATATCCACTAGCGTGCAAAGCGGCAAAAGCTGCGGCCAAGTTACGAGCCGTGCGGAGCAGGTACTGATAGTTGAATAGGGGACAGTGTTGACGACGGGTTCTGGGGTTGTAAAAGTCAATGATTGGACGCATCCCCTGAATCCGTGGCATCAAAAAGCCCAAGATGCTATTTTTGCCATCTGGTGTCCGCAATAAATCCTCTGGCCAAGCGATAGAGATATGACCCAAACTAGCTGTAGGGTTTTCTGGCGGGTTGGCAAGCATCGCCTGTAATTTATCAGCATGGGCTGTAGTTGGCTTGTGGTAAATCTTCGCCACCAAGTCATTATCAGATGGCACTGCATAAACACAAGCTTCACCACCACGCCCCAAACTGACATTGAGGCTGAGGATTTCTTTTCTAGGGGAACAACGTAGTACCTGCATAATGAAATTACCGCTAACGGAAGTTATTTAAGATGTGAAACCTGTAAATTGATTGCTCATGAGTCGTTGAATGCAGCTATAATGAGTGTTAAATCATCATCAGTGCGTTGGGTAATTCTATCTGAGCGTAAAAACTTTACTAACTGCTCCTTCGCTTCTGTCTTATCTTCGGTATTAGCTACAAATTCAAACAGTGGAAAAAAGAATGGTTTGTGTGGTTCTCCAACAACCATATTCAAAGCCAGCATTTGTAGTCCGTCGGTGATGATACCAACATTAACTATGTCGGTGCGCCATAATCTCATCTGCGCTGTATCTAAGGCTGTAGGAGAAGTTAAAAAAGTGGTTTCGTTGATGTACTCGCCGCTATCAGGTATAGTTAGAGCGAGGAGATTGCCCATGCTATCTTTTGCCACTGCCAAACCATCACCTATTTGCACTACAGCTACAACTTCTGGTGTGGCAACCATCATAATTAAGGTAGTTGCTAAGTCTTGAGGTTGTTTGTCACAAGTAGCCGCTTCAGCTTCCACAGCTTTTTTGGCGGCTAGTATGGCATCATTTAAGAGCGATCGCACAAACGCATCATCACTCAAAACTTTTTGGGTGATTCCTCTGCTAGAAATGCTTTCTATTGCTGTCTCCACAGCAATCATCGCTCCCACTTTCCCAAGACTAGCAGAACCCGCACCATCTGCTGCGGCTGCCACCAAAACATTATCAGACAATATTTGCCAGTGATGAGCATCCTGACATAATTGCTTGTTTTTTAAGTGACTTGTACCACATACCGACGCAGCCACAATCCGCCATTGAGCAATCTGTTTTGATATTTTCATAGATTTTTTTCAACAGCTCGCTGTGTCAACATCAAGCTGCGATTTTTAATTAAACAGTCCCCCAACCAATCGGCGGTAGTGCTACCTGTTCGTCTACCTGCGAATGAGAAACAGCTGACATACTAGTTGATAGCCAGACAAACATCTCAATGAAATTTAGTCCTTTGAGTTTCAAAGGTGTACGCACGGTTATTTGATTTAAACGTGTCATATTCGCATTTTCTACGCCCACTGTAAAAAATGCTACACGCTTATTTGCTTCGTCTCCCTGTAAGCGCACAGATGCTTGCTCCACTACATTCTCTAACTCACCTTGGGGTTCGCCATCGGTAATCATGAATACCCAAGGACGATAGTAAGCAATCCCATTAGTACGATACTGAGATTTCCGCTCTTGAATTATATCCAAAGCTTTATGAATGCCTGCACCCATTGTAGTCAAGCCCTGTGCCGTTAAAATGGGCGGATTAAATTGATCGGCAGTCACAAAGTCTTGTACTACATTGACATTACTATCAAAAGTGACGATCGCCACTTCCACACGTCTTGCGGCTAAGGAATTTTTGACTAATTCATCCTTTAGACTGAGCAAACCCTGATTTAAAGCCTCAATCGGATCTCCTTGCATCGATCCAGATGTATCTAGTAAAAGTACACAAGGACAACGTGGTTCTGGGTTCTCAGCAAATTCTACTACTTCATCAAGTCTTAATGTATCATGCATAACTTTTTGTGTTATGTTAAAGTTCAAAGCTTTATTTCCTTTTTGTCCGAGTATATAATTTCAGCCATCGAGGTCACTACAGAATATAGTATCTAGTGGTAGATGCTCTAATCTTTATTAAACAAATTATTTTCATGAAGTTCTCAATATATTTTTTAAGAAAAACTTGACTACAGCTTAGTTTAGCAAAAAAGAGTTTATCAAAACCTAGTGTTACCTGTTGTAATGTATCTACCAAAAATTTATATCCATTAAACCTACAGTACAATAAATACGTAAACTTTCCTAGATAAGTTTTTAAAGATTTTATGTAGAAGAATGCTTCCTTTACAGAAAAATTATTAACCATAATTAAGATCGTTAGCTCCAGAAGTATACCAGTGTAACTGCGTTAACTTGGAATCAAATTTGCCTGATTTTTGTGAGTATACATAAATAAACGTCATTACTAAGGTCTTAAGGTAAGAGTTGTCAGGAGTTGGTAAAATCCAGAATTAACCAATATTTACTGATAGGCTAGCTATGATAAATGTTTCTCTTTATTCATACCTACTTGTGGTTCGAGACAAATTAAGCAAAAAGTACCAAATGTAACAAATAAGTTATAAAACTTATAATTTTTAAAATATATACATATTTTAAAAGGAATAAATTGTACGTAGATAAATATTACAAAGAAGAGAATACTTCATCGTTGATATTTTCAATCTACAAATGTTCAGTTGTTGATTCCGCAAGAAAGTTGAAAAATATGAATAACTCAGGTTCATTCACCAAACTACGTCCTCTAAGTTTGTTAAGACAGTTATCCAATTGCTTCGATAGTACTTGTTTACAAGCATTAAGTAACTCAGCTTGTTGGTCAATTTACTTAGAGCAGGGCAAAATAACTTACGCTACTCATTCAGTGGAACCTTTTGATCGACTAGAACGCCATTTGCGCCGCCTCAGCCACCAAATTCCCCTGCTTACTAGCGAGGTGCGGGTTCAAGTCCGTCTGATATTTGAACCTGACTCACACAATCAGTTACTTGAATATGACAGCAATTCCAGAAGCCACCCTCCTGAATATCAGGCGATATCCTGGCTTGTTAGTCAACAACATCTACATTCTACACAAGCAGTAGTGCTGATTCAAGAATTAGTTAAAGAGGTGATTGAATCATTTTTGCTAATTAAAGAAGGTATTTATGAATTAACAGAACCACTTGAGAGAATGCCAAGGATTTGTAGGCTAGATGTAGAGAAGATTCTAGAACGTTGTCAAGGAAGATTACAGAATTGGCAAGCTTTTGTTCCGCAAATCTCTTCTCCATATCAACGTCCATATCTGTTGATTAACAGCAAAATTGAGGAAAAAGATTTACCAAAACTTCAGCCAGATTTGATTAATTGGATGAAGGGTTTCAGCTTGTGTCACCTGGCAACAATTTTGAATCAAGATGAAATTCAACTGGCTCGCAATTTATACCCTTATATACTTAATGGTGCGATTATCTTGCATGAACCCGATCCACCTTATGATAAGTTACCAAAGCTATTTGAAGAGCAAACGCTTTTATCAAAATTAATTCCAGAGATAGAAAATACCACAAAAGAGCTAAATAGCACCATCAACTCTTACCCTGTGATTGCTGAAGAGAATATATCTCCTGTTTCACTATTACCACAGATTTCTCTTCCTCCCCAAGAAAACTTTCAGGAACCAACACTATCAAATAACATAAACCCTGCTTCCCAAAAAGTAACAGATGCTACTGTAACGGCACAAAAAGTCCACAAAATCGTTTCTGTAGATGATAGCCCCACAATTCTCAAAGAAATAAGCCGTTTCTTAGAAAATGAAAACTTTTCTGTAGTGACTATTAACGATCCAGTAAAAGCCGTTTTATCAATTATAAGGCACAAACCAGACTTAATTTTGTTGGATTTAAATATGCTCGGAATAGATGGTTATGAGTTGTGCCGAATTATACGAAATAATTCGATATTTCAAAAGACTCCCATTATTTTTGTGACTGGGAATAAAGGAATTGTAGATAAAGTAAAAGCCAAATTGGTTGGTGCATCTGGATATTTGACTAAACCATTTACTCGCGCAGAATTACTTAAAATAGTCTTCATTCATTTGACTTAAACTAACCACAGAATCTAATAATGGTGAGCTAGTAAGGATAAATATGGCTACAATTTTGGTTGTTGAAAATGCAGGGTAAGCTCATCTAATTTGGTATAAAGTGAGCTTGACAAATTAAGTAAGATAAGCATAAACAAAGGCGGAAAAAATGCACTTGACTTAAGAACAAGATTAATGAGAAGACTTCAATACTGTTGTCCCAAAATCTTCAGGAGTCAAGTTGATGTCACAGGGCTTTGAAACAAAATCTGCGGATGAACTTCAAAACGCACGTAGTCAGCGAAAGTCAAAAGAAATAGCAGACATCGGTAGTATTCAAGAGAGTTTAGTGGAGCATTTTGGAGATATCAAAGACCCGAGAGTAGATCGAACCAAAAAACATCAACTTACAGATATTTTAATAATTGCGATTTTAGCCATCATCGCTGGAGCGCAAGGGTGGGAAGATATTGAGAATTATGGCATCAGCAAGCAACAGTGGTTAGAAGAGTTTTTGGCATTACCAAACGGTATTCCATCTGATAGCGTAGCGTTAGCGAGTCTTCGAGCGTCTGACACCTTCGGTCGAGTATTTGAATTCATCGACCCAGAAGCATTAAATCGATGTTTTCTGCAATGGGTGGAAACCCTAGTTGGTTCGATGGGAGGAGAGATTATCCCCATAGATGGAAAGACCATTAGAGGTTCTTATGATCGAAATCAGAGTCAAAGCGCACTCCACATCATAAGTGCCTGGGCAAGTCAACAACGTTTAGTCTTGGCACAGGTGAAAGTAGAAGATAAATCCAATGAAATTACGGCGATTCCTGCATTATTAGAGTTACTAGATATCACAGGTGCTATCATCACCATTGATGCAATGGGGACACAAACTGAAATTGCCAAACAGATTGTCGCTCAAAAAGCTGATTATGTTTTGGCACTCAAGGCCAATCATCCCACTCTTTATTCTCAAGTCGAACAGTGGTTTGAAACTGAGAAAGCCAATAATTTCCGAGGCGTTGATGTCAGTTATGACAAACGAATTGAGAAAGCATATCATCGTCGGTTTGAGCGTAAAGCTTTACAGTTTGCAACTGATAGTTATGACAAACGAATTGAGAAAGCACATCATCGCCGAGAAATTCGTGAGGTTTGGACTGTACCTGTTGCTGCTATTGGCGAGCTTTATCAACCCAAATGACGGGCAGGATTGAAAACCCTAGTGATGGTAGTCCGTGTACGTCATCTTTGGAACAAAACTACCCGTGAAGTTCAGTTTTATCTCACCTCTTTAAACAGTGATGCTCAACTTATCGGTCGGGCGATCCGAAAACACTGGGGCATTGAAAACGAAGCTCATTGGACTCTCGACTGTACTTTTGCGGAAGATGCTTGTCGCATTCGTTCTTTTCATAGTCCCCAGAATTTTGCGCTTTTAAGACGCTTTGCTCTCAATTTCCTTAACCTTGAACAAACCTACAAACCTAGTCTTCGTCAAAAAATGAAACGCACTGCTATGGATAATAATTATATGATTCAGGTTCTTAGTTGTTGTTTCATTGACAATATATTAGATTCTTCCGATTCCTTGCATCAAGCCTGATTGAGATGCTCTTACCCTGCTCAGAAGTATGGGTGCGGATGGTTCATATTCCTACTGGAATTAGTGTATTTTGTAACGAGGAGCGTAGTCTAATAAAAAATAAAGAGAAAGCCTTAGCTATTCTCAAGAGTAAATTGTTTGCGATGCCTACGGCTGGCTACGCCTACCACTAGCCCAAAATGTCCAGCTTGATAAAATTCAACCTCGACTGATAAAATCTCTATCCAGCAAGCTCATCCGTGAATATATCTTGCATCCTTACACCAAGGTGAAAGATCTACGTAGCAATGTAGAAACACCTGCGGCGATAGAGGTTTTGAACGGTAAAATCGATCTGTTTATCAAAGCCTATCTGCAACAGCTAAATCACACTACTTCAGAGGACAAAGAAGCACTTGATAATTTCAAGTAACTTTTGTAACTTAATATAAGTCGTGCGGAGTGAAATTGCCCAAGTAAAGCTAAAATTAATAAATGTCAGTAAAATAAAGAGCAACTTTCCGAATCCAAAGCGCTCTATCTATCATTCAACAAGCACTATGGAAGTTTTAGAACTCAAACGCGAAATCGAAACGTTGTCTAGCCGCCTGGGTAAAACCCAGGACTATCTTTGACGTACCTGCACTGACAGCAAAAATTCAAGACCTCGAAAAAATATCAGCGCAGCCAGAATTTTGGAATGATCAAACCCAAGCCCAACAAACGCTGCAAGAACTCAACGACCTGAAAGCCCACCTCCAGCAATACGATCGCTGGCACACTAATCTGGAAGATACTAGGGCAGTTGTTGAGTTGTTGGAGTTAGAAACCGATGAGGCACTACTCCAAGAAGCGGAATCTACCATCACCAAACTGAATCGTGACCTTGACCAATGGGAGTTACAACAGTTACTTTCCGGACCCTATGATGTGGAAGGTGCTGTACTGACAATTAGTGCTGGTGCTGGTGGCACAGATGCTCAAGATTGGGCATTTATGCTGATGCGGATGTACACCCGTTGGGGCGAAGCTCACGGCTATAAAGTAACTTTAGCTGAAGAGTCGGAGGGTGATGAAGCCGGAATTAAATCGGCAACCCTAGAAATTACTGGTCGCTATGCTTATGGTTACTTGCGTTCAGAAATGGGTACACATCGCTTAGTGCGGATTTCACCTTTTAATGCCAACGGCAAGCGACAAACCAGTTTTGCAGGGGTAGAGGTGATGCCGCAGATTGATAACTCTGTGCAATTAGACATTCCAGACAAGGATTTGGAAATCACCACAACTCGTTCTGGTGGTAAAGGTGGGCAAAACGTCAACAAAGTAGAAACTGCGGTGCGGATTGTTCATATTCCTACGGGTCTTGCTGTGCGCTGTACAGAAGAGCGATCGCAATTGCAAAATAAAGAGAAAGCCCTAAATCGCCTCAAAGCAAAACTTTTGGTCATCGCCAAGGAACAACGCGCCCAAGAAATTGCCGAAATTCGTGGCGATATGGTGGAGGCCTCCTGGGGGAACCAAATACGTAACTATGTCTTCCACCCTTACCAAATGGTGAAAGACTTACGTACAAGTACAGAAACAACGGCTATTGGCGATGTAATGAATGGCGAACTTGACCCATTCATTCAAGCTTATTTGCGCCAAGAAAACAAATTAGTAGAAAACCCTGACTCATAATTTGGGATTATTTGCAAGTGCTAGGTAATGATTTTTTAACATTACTTAGCACTTTTAATTTTTGAGGATTTTAGATTGGTACGTTTTCAGAGAAATTTCTGAGTAATATGCAAGCGATTGCCATCCTATCCCAGACCAAATGTTACAGTTATAAAAGAGTCTGTAGACAAATAAATATGAGCAACTCTCCTTCAACAGAACCTCAACCTAGCTACGTAAAACTCGCCATGCGAAACATGGTGCGGAAGGGTGCAACCTCCCTGAAGCATTTTGCGTTGACTGCTGTAGGGCTTTTAGCTCTCCTTGTCGGTCTTGCTTACTTAACTCACTAAGCTATTACGCAACTGGTGAGGGTTGTCATTAGTCATTAGTCATTAGTTATTTATCTTCCAAACGAAAGATGACCAATGACAAAGGACAGTCCTAACAACAAACCTCAGACAAGGAGACTATGTGCCCCTGAGCGTTGAATTATATGTGGAGGATTCTTTTTACGATTTGTCCCTAACAACATCTGTAAAAATTGAGGATACGGATACGCGAATTCCTCCTGAAACTTGGGAAAATTGGTTTAATCACTGGTTGGAAATACTTCACCCTCAAATTCCGCCAGCGCCAAGTTATGAAATTGGACTGCGTTTGACAGATGACTTGCAAATTCAAGAACTGAATGCTCAGTATCGTCAACAAAATAAGCCTACAGACGTTTTAGCTTTTGCTGCTTTAGAAGTGAATTTTCCGCAAAGCAAAGAAATGCTTGCATCTGTACCATTATACTTAGGTGATATTATCGTGTCTTTAGATACAGCACATCGTCAAGCTAAACAGCAGGAACATAGCTTACCAACTGAACTAGCTTGGTTAGCATCTCACGGTTTATTACACCTGTTGGGCTGGGATCATCCTGATGAAGAAAGTTTGGGACGAATGTTAAAACAGCAAGTAAGATTGCTGAACGAAATAGGTATTGCTATTGACATGGAATAGCAGTAGTTATGTGTTTTTAATGTTAATTTTGGGTAATACTTTTATAATACTTCTGTGCAAATTTGCTTAAAGATTGCCTCAAAGTTAATTCTGCCATTAAGATCGGCGAATATTCCCACTGTAGCAACTCTATTTTTGTATTTTTAAGTCTATGTCCCCAAAAATTTCTTCATCACCAACGCCTACCTCGTTACAAACACTGGTGTCTAACGAACGGGAATTTTCCTGGAAAGTAGCCTCTAATTTATTTGTTAGTTTTAAATATGCCTGGGCTGGAATCAGCTATAGTTTTCAAACTCAACGTAATTTTCGCATCCACGTAAGCGTTTGTGCAATGGCTATCGGTTTCAGCGTATTTTTGCACCTGCAAGCTGTGGAAATAGCGGTAATTGGTATAACTAGTGGTTTAGTTTTGGCATTAGAGTTACTAAATACAGCGATCGAGTCTCTTGTGGACTTAACCGTTAAGCAGACATATCATGAATTGGCAAAAATCGCTAAAGATTGTGCAGCTGGTGCAGTTCTTGTCTCTGCTTTGGTAGCGGTGCTGGTAGCTGGTACGCTATTGCTCCCTCCTCTGGTAAGGTTAATTATATCCGCTTTGTAAATATGATTTGCGTAGGCGTAGCCCAACCCAGGTATCGCCAAGTGATTTGGTAAGAGGATCGCACTCTACCCAATTCACTGTGCAGAAGACATTATTAAGAAACTAACGCGATGTGCAACTTTCTTTCCAAAGATAAAAGTCCCACCCTATGCTTAACCGAGAGATTGTGATTGTTATCTCTTGCCAGGGTGGAACAAATGTTATCTATGGAAGACTTGATCACAGCAGTGTTTTGCTGTGTGGATGATCTATTAAAGGAAGTGACCAATGGTAAACCTATGGGTAGTCGAGGATTTCAGCCATCTTTAAGTGATAGTGAAGTGATTACAATGGAAATTGTGGCAGAGTTTCAAGGTATCGATACGGACAAAGGTATTTGGCAATACTTTCGCCGTCATTGGTTCTCAATGTTTCCCCAGATGAAAAGCCGTTCAACCTTTGTACGACAAGCTGCAAACCTATGGCAGTACAAGCAAGAACTACAACAAGCCTTAGCAATAGAACTTGGTGCTTTCAGTGATAATACACACATTATTGACGGGATTCCGATACCGTTATGTTGCTTTACTCGTGCTCGTGGTTGTCGTAGCTTTCCTGGAGTTGCTAACTACGGTTACTGTGCCGCAAAAAAGGAAACATATTACGGATTTCATGGTCACTTACTCATTAGCGCCTCTGGGGTGATTACAAGCTTTACATTAACCTCTGCTTCGGGAGATGAACGGGAAGCGATCTGGGATATCGTGACCTTGATTCAGGGGTTGGTAATAGGTGACAAATGATACATAAGTACCACTCTCCGCCAGGAACTAGCACGCTATGGCATCGATTTACAAACACCCCTACGTTCCAATATGCAAGACGACTGTCCTGCATATTGGGTAAAGCTACTTCAAACTGTCCGTCGCCTAATTGAAACAGTAATTGGACAACTTAGCGTTAGCGTAGCTCGCCGCAGGCATCGCTTTAATATCGAAAAAGTCTGGGCCAGAGATATGTGGCATTTGACGAGTCGTTTAAATCGCAAACTATTGGCTCACACTGTTTGTGTCTGGTTAAATCGTTTATTTGGTTTGGAACCATTACAGTTCGATGGTCTTGTGACAGAATAAGTTGCACATCGCGTTAACTAAGAATTTAAGAAGTGGCTTGTTATAAAGTAGCCGCTTCATATTTATGTGTCTACGTTAGCGTTATTTTTATATCTAGCGAACAATATATTATCAGTAATCTGATGAGAGCTAAAAACCAGGAGTGATGAGCTTTGATTATAGTTATCGACAATTACGACAGTTTTACATATAATTTAGTGCAATATCTGGGAGAATTAACAGCAGAGTTCTCAGTAGCAAATGATATTAAAGTTTTTCGTAACGACAAGATATCCATAGATGAGATTCTGGCATTAAAGCCGGAAGCCGTAGTTATTTCTCCTGGGCCTGGCCGCCCGGAAGATGCGGGTATATCCTTAGAATTGATTGAACAGCTAGGACAAGATTTGCCAATTTTAGGTGTCTGTTTGGGACATCAAAGCATCGGTCAAGTATTCGGTGGTAAAATAATTCCTGCTCCAGAGTTGATGCATGGCAAAACCTCTCAGGTATCTCACACTGGGGTGGGGGTTTTTCGGGGATTAGAAAATCCTTTCATCGCCACTAGGTATCATAGTTTGGTAATCGAACGTGAGACTTGCCCAGATGTGTTAGAAATCACCGCTTGGGTTGAAGATAACACCATCATGGGAGTGCGACACCGGAACTATCCTCACATTCAGGGTGTCCAGTTTCACCCAGAGAGTGTCCTGACATCTTCAGGAAAACAGTTATTACGAAATTTTCTCGAACAGTTACAGTCAAGAGCATAATTAATGAAACGACGACAGTTGATGGGCTATGCTGGGGCGGGGTTGGCCACAGCTTTAGTTACTACCTTGGGTTCTAAATCTCAAGCTGACGCACAATCTAGCGGTTTATCAGTTCAGTGGTTGGGTCATACTTGCTTTCTTTTTACTGGTGGTGGTGCGAAAATTCTCGTCAATCCATTTCGGACGGTTGGCTGTACTGCTAAATATCGACTGCCAAAAGTTGCAGCAGATTTGGTACTGATTAGTAGTCAATTACTGGATGAAGGTGCGGTAGACGTACTACCGGGAAATGCAAAACTCATCTACGAACCAGGAGTTTATGAGTTTAAAGGTATTAAGTTCCAAGGAATTGCCATAGACCACGATCGCAAAGGTGGTAAGCAATTTGGCTCAAATACTGCTTGGAGTTGGAAGCAAGGCGGGATTAATATCTTACACTTAGGGGGAGCCTCTGCACCCATTTCCATTGAGCAAAAAATCTTGATGGGACGACCCGATGTACTATTCATTCCAGTGGGAGGCAGTGCAAAAGCCTACAATGCTCAAGAAGCAAAGCAGGCTATTCAAGTATTAAATCCCAAGCTGGTGATTCCAACTCATTACCGGACACAGGCGGCTGATGCTGCTAAGTGCGATATTTCACCACTTGATGATTTTTTGACCTTAATGCAAGGTACGACAGTGCGGCGTAGCAATGGAGATAGTATTTCCATTAGCCCCGGTAAATTGCCAGAAAAGGGGGAAATTCAGGTTTTGACTTATAAGTTTTGAGGAGCAGGAAATGAGGGGTTGACATCCTCACCGCCGTGAATGGTTGGTGATTCTGGAGTAATGAGTAATAAGTAATAAGTAATGAGTAAATACCCGTTTTTCATCCACTCATTACTCATTACTCCTTACTTATTACTTTAAAGCATTGCGTGAAGCACAGGGTTTTAGACCCATTTTTCTGATAAGGGAGCAGGAGGAGATGAGGAAAAATAATTCCTAACTCCTGTAGAGACGCGATTAATCGCGTCTCTACTCATAACTCCTAGTTTTTAGAACGTATACCACTGTGGGCCAAGCTTATCTGCATCGCCGATAGGATTCTCAACGGCTGTTGTTCCATCTATAGTCCAAATGTTGTCTGAACCTGCGGTCTGATCGCGCCAGTAGATATCGGTCTTACCGTCGCCGTTGAAGTCACCAAGGGATGGTGTCAAGGCCGCGTTATTAGCTGGTAAGAAAGCTTCAGTCGAAACTGTTGTACCATCCATCAACCAAGCGGTGTTCGCACCTGTGGTTCCATTGTGCCAGAAGATATCGGTCTTGCCATCACCGTTGAAATCGCCAATTTTGGAAGTCCAGGATGAATCAAGTGTTCCTAAAGCGCCTTCTGTGACTAAGATACCATTCATCGTCCAAACCTTGTTTTCACCGGTTTGAGCGTTTCTCCACAGAATGTCAGTCTTATAGTCACCGTTGAAATCACCAAGGCTAGCAGTCCAGGCTGCATCTTGGGATTGCAGCGCAAATTCAGTCTTTTGGGCACCATCCATAAACCAAGCGCTGTTATCGCCAGTTGTCGCATTGCGCCAGAAAATATCGCTCTTGCCATTGCCATCGAAATCAACAATGGTAGGAGTTAGAGCTGTGTCTGTAGTGTCTAGAACAGTTGCATTCACAACTGTGGTGCCATCCATCTCCCAAATAGCGTTTTCACCGGTTGTAGCATTATGCCAGAAGATATCGGTTTTGCGATCGCCGTTAAAATCCCCAATCTGAGGACTCCATGCTGGGTCTACGCTGCTTAAAGAAGCTGCATTAGCAACTTTTGTGCCATCCATCAACACAATGCTGTTCTCACCGGTTGTCTTATTGCGTAATAAGAAGTCGGTTTTGCCATCACCGTTAAAGTCAGCAATCTTGTAATCATAGGCGGATAGGTCAAATTGACCCAGAGAACCCTGTTCAAGAACTTTTGTGCCATCCATCAACCGAATGATAATCTCACCGGTTGTAGAATCGACCCAAACTTTATCTGTTTTGCCATCACCGTTGAAATCAGGAGTAATGGCTGCACTGGTTAGGTAAGGATTAGGATTGGGATTTGATGACGTTTTGACAGGCTGGGTTGCTGGTTCAGTTTGTATTGCTAGTGAGGAACTCTTATTCCCAAATCCCAAATTAGAATCTATATTTTCAAGAGAAGATGTCAATATTTCTGATTTTTTGAAAGAGTCTGATGCCCATCCAGTTGTATTCAAAGATAAAGGTGAGGAATTTGTATTTCCAGACATGGTGTATTTTTATGATTGGTTGTTATATTTTTTTAACTTTTTTTGGAAATACTTTTCTGTAACCAAATAACATTTGCTAGGTTTTCAATATTTCTTTATAACTATTTATTTTTGATAAATGTCAGTCTTTGAAGATAAATGTATGTTTGTTTTAAATTATTTTAAATAAACTTTCAAGTCTTATACAAGCAATTATCAAATATTCTACTGTAATCTATGTACATATAAATCCAACTTAGCTTGTAACAAGTATACTGAAACTAAAACGTTTTTCCATTAAAGCTTTTATATAAAAAATATTGAATCCTTGTCGAAGTCCTATATTCTGATTTATCTGTAAATCAGCCCGATTATTATCTATAGAGTGAATCAATCAAAAAACAAATATAGTACTTATATTTGTTTTTGGAAATATACGTAGGGTGCGTTATGTCTCTGGCTAACACACCATCTGAAGACTCTGGTACGTGATGCTACGCGATAACATACCCTATACATACTTAGATTTTTTCATAAATCAAATCGGATTCCTATATCTACACCATGTTTTTTACAAACTTCTAAATACGTTAATAGAGAAGCAATCGTTATAGCAGTCCTAATTCATGTAATACTGCCTTCATTTTCTTGATGCTTTTTCAATTATGGGCTGAATTCCCATTCTTTTTTATCTTGTGAGCAAGCTTAGATAAAAAATAACCCTGACCGCCAGCTAGACCTAAATCTGAGCCATCTAACTTAACCCAATAAAAATCAAAAGCTATAGAGTTTTTGCTAATATTTGAATGCATTTCCCAATATTGCCAAGTAGATGGTGTAGGCTCAGTTAATTCCAGATGATAAACATAACGTTCTTGAATTTCGTCGCGATATGGAGCCATATTGTATTGATAAATACCCAATAACTCAATAATACGAACTCCTTTAACACCAGATTCTTCATAAATTTCTCGCAGTACAGCTTCAGATGGCTCCTCGCTCTCTTCAACTGTACCAGCAGGTACTTGCACGCCAGCTTCAGGAAAATCAGTATGTCTAAACACCATTAATTCATCTTTATTGGTTACGTAAGCGATCGCTTTTTTTGTTGTCGGTTGAGTGGACATATTTTCTTGGTGTGTTGTTGAATTTACGGAATACCATAATTTATATAAAATAAACACTTAAAAAGCGATTTTAATGAATATTCTAAAATATTCGATAAAAATAAGATTTTTGAGTTATTTAAAAGTTAAAAAATATGAATTTTTCAAGACAATTAATTATTATCGAATGATTTATGACTTGAGGGGAAACAAATATTGGTTAGAATAACTTAGATTAGCAACTAGCAAGAAGCATAAACTGTGTAGTCGCCAGTTGCCAAAAGTGTAAAATAACACAATAATTTAATACATACATCAGCTATGCAAGCAGAATATCGGCAGCGTCGTGAGCAGTTAATGGCAAAAATTGGTGATGGTACAGCCATTTTTCGCAGTGCGCCAATGGCAGTGATGCACAACGATGTCGAGTATGTTTATCGCCAAGACAGTGATTTCTTCTACCTGACTGGTTTTAATGAACCACAAGCAGTAGCAGTGTTAGCACCGCATCATTCAGAACATCGGTTTGTGCTGTTTGTCCAACCGAAGGATCGCGAAAAGGAAGTATGGACTGGTTATCTTTCTGGGGTAGATGCAGCCAAGGAAATTTATGGTGCTGATGAAGCGTACCCCATTAGCGAGTTAGATGAAAAGTTGCCGCAGTATTTGGAAAAAGCCAGCCGCCTTTACTATCACTTAGGACGCGATCGCACTTTCAATGACCAAATCCTACGACATTACCAAAGTTTACTGCGGACTTATCCTAAACGCGGTACTGGGCCGATCGCTATTGAAGATACTGGGCCTGTCCTCAACAGCATGAGACTAATTAAAAGTGAAGCTGAGTTGGGGTTAATGCGTCAAGCCGTTGCGATCGCAGTCGAAGCACACAATTATGCACAAGAAATTGCTGCACCCGGACGTTATGAGTATGAAATTCAAGCGGAGATGGAACGGATATTTCGAGTCCGGGGTGGAATGGGGCCAGCTTATCCTTCGATTGTGGCTTCTGGGGTGAATGCTTGTGTACTGCATTACATTGAAAATAATCGTCAAATGCAGGATGGAGAATTACTGCTAATTGATGCCGGTTGTGCTTACGGTTATTACAACTCGGATATTACGCGGACATTTCCTGTTGGGGGTAAATTTACGTCAGAGCAAAAGACACTGTATGAGATTGTACTAGAAGCGCAAAAACAAGCGATCGCTCAAATTAAACCAGGTAATCCCTTCAAATTAGTTCACGATACAGCAGTGCGCGTTATCACGGAAGGTTTAGTTGAACTTGGCATTCTCAAAGGTGAAATTGATAAGTTAATTGAAGAAGAGAAATATAAGCCATATTATATGCATCGCACCAGTCATTGGTTAGGTTTGGATGTCCATGATGTGGGAGTTTACCAGCACGGTGAAGATAAACCGCAGATTTTACAACCAGGTCAAATTTTGACGGTGGAACCGGGACTATATATTGTGCCTGACACCAAACTAGCAGAAGACCAGCCACAGACCGATCCTCGATGGGTTGGTATTGGTATTCGGATTGAGGATGATGTGTTAGTTACACCTGATGGACATGAGGTGTTAACTGCGGGAGTTCCCAAGGCAATAGATGAAGTGGAAAGATAAAAATGGGGATGGTGTGTACTAATCTGTCAAGTTTCAATTGATGGGTAAGCAAGTTCGTAGTAAGGACTTTAGTGCTTACTACAAACTTTTCATTACTATAGAAATGCTAAATGAGTTGTGAAAAATACTTTTTTTAATGAACCGCATACTCCTAGGTCAAAGCAAGCTACGCGCAGCGTCTCATTAGAGAAGGGCGCATAGACGCGAAGAAAAAGAAGAAGGAGAGGAAAAAGAATTTCACGAATGATTTAGGACTGCTACAGCTTGACAAAGTACTAACTATCCCTAAACAAAAATTGCCGACAAGCCATCAGAAGTGAGTTTGATGATATCTCAGATCAAGAACAGCCCTCAACAAATTCAACTTCCGGTAGTTTACCTGACCGAAACTGAGTGACACGCTTACCATCAGTCTCGAATACCACACGATAGTTTTGGTCAGCACGGTCTTTCGGAATAAATGTCAAGTAGTGCCCGCCTTGGACGTATTTATGAGGTGTAACTTTAATTTGTCCTGGGTAAAGAGACTTAATTTGCGCTTCAGTGTCGCCAATTTTTGCACCTTTGAGTGTAGTAATCTGGTTATTTTCTCGGACATCGACTCTAGAAATGCGACCTTCTGTAACCATGAACGAAAGATTTTTGGGTTGGTTTTGTGGCTTAACGTAGTAGCAACTGTTATTCGGTGAATCGCCCACTAGCTTAATCCCAGCAGCCTTCGCTGCTTGGGAAACAGTCATCCCAACTCGTACTGTACCGATTCCATTGATAAACAGTTTTGCCTGATTGATTAATTTCGCTTTTGCCATAACCGTTCCAACACTTAAAGATGAAAGAGCAAGAGTGAAGGTGGCAAAAGTCAATAATTTAGTTTTACTATTCATTTGCTGCAAATAAAAAGTGGTTAGATATTTATATATAATACCTATGTTAGCAATTTTAGATTTTTAATCTGCTGACTGCTAAAATTTGTCTAATACTTCAATCAAGGCAACAGATTAATATTACGATTGAACTCATGTAAATCGGATTATTAAAGTTATCATAAATCTATCATTTATTCCCGCTTACAGAAACTGAAAAAGCACCAATATTGTCGTTATACCAAACATTACAGTTTTTATTGTCGGCGATGTAATTCCAAGCTCTTAGTCGATTCTGATATTCCTGATGAGCCTTTTCACGTTTCATCTTTTCCGACCAAGAATTGGAGTCTTCGCTCTTCAAAGCAGCTAGACTGAGATAGTATCGAAAATTATCATCATTGAATGGTGGAGCATAGACATCCTTCATATCACTCGACAACCAAATGTCATTTACTGTAAGAACTAATTCACCATCAGTTTTAATAGTAAACTCTTTATTTTCACCAATGTTTTCTATATTTTTTATTTGTTTTGTTGAATCTTTTATTGCTGCTATCAGCATTCCGTATCCATAGTAAGCACCATTTGCGCTTGGCATAACTGTAGATTTGATTCGATCTCTTGGAAGATCCTCATCAGGATCACTTCCTTCTGGACTAACCCAAGGTGATTCCAGTTTTTCATCTGTCTGTGCCGCTTTAACAACTCTCTTTAATGAAGTATTCACACGTCCGCTTGCTGTAATTGTTACCTTATCGTTAGCTTTAACCATAATTCCCGTGCTAACCCAGGGAGTATTTTTCCCTCCAACAGGGTTCAACAAGAGAATTGCATCCTGTTTATTCCCTCTCTTGAGGGTGATATTACCAGCCTTTGTTGTAATTTCAATTTGGTCAGGACGGGTAATGTAAAGACTAAATGATACAATTGCTCCCACAACGATAATCAAGATACTTATAAGGAGCAAACCATGTTTAGTTCTTAAGAGAAAAGATAGAACCTCTAGCCAATTAGTGAAAATAGGCGCTGCAACTTGGTTCTGGGGTGGCAATTGCTGTGCTAAATTTCCTTCTTGACTTGGTGGATCGTTGTTGGGGGAGGATTGGTCAGGCATTTATTCTTCTGTACATACTAGAGATTTTTACTTAGCATGACGCAATTTGAAGTTTTCTTATTTCATAAACTACAAAATTTCACATAAAAAATGAGGATGATACATACCATCCTCATTTAATTTTTTACTTTTTTCTCATTCCCAAACAAAAAGCTGGAAATAAGTCACTTACTACAGTTGGGGTACGTACTGTTGTTTCTCAGGAACTTCAGCGTACTCAGCCACAATTTGGCGGAATTCTTCGCCGTCAATGGTTTCTTTTTCGATGAGCAAATCGACTAAGCGATCGGTGACAGTGCGATGGTCACGGACAATCTTCTTGGCGTTTTCGTAGCATTCTTCCACGATCGCTCGAACTTGTCCATCAATGCGGGAAGCGATGGATTCGGAATACTCAGATCGAGTTGTCCAGTCACGACCCAAGAACACTTCACCCTGCTGGCTTTCCAACGACAGTGGCCCTAAGTCGGACATCCCGAAACGAGTCACCATCTGCCGTGCCATTCCCGATAACTGTTGCAAGTCTCCACCAGCACCAGTTGTCACTTCCGCAGCCCCAAAAATCACCTCTTCGGCGGCACGACCACCCAAAGCACCAGTAATCCTGGCTTTCAACTGAGAACGAGAAATTAATCCTTGTTCTTCGTTGGGAGTAAACCAAGTTAAACCTTGTGCTTGTCCCCGTGGGATTAAGGTAACTTTCTGCACTGGGTCATGGTCTTTTAATAAAGTGCCAACTAAAGCGTGTCCAATTTCATGGTATGCAATTAAGCGCTTGCTCTTGCTATCCACCAAAGGAGTACCTTCCATCCCCGCAACTACCCGATCCACCGCGTCATCAATTTCGCGAAGGGTGATAGCTTCTTTGCGTCTTCTCGCAGTGAGAATTGCTGCTTCGTTGAGTAAGTTAGCTAAATCAGCACCAGTGAATCCAGGAGTGCGGCGAGCGATCGCATCCAAGGATACACTAGCGTCTAGTTTCTTGTTGCGTGAATGGACTTGCAAGATTTCCAAACGCCCTTTAATATCGGGTGCATCAACTGTTACTTGGCGGTCAAAGCGACCAGGACGTAACAAGGCTGAGTCTAGTACGTCGGGACGGTTGGTAGCAGCAATAATAATGATGCCTGTGTTACCTTCAAACCCGTCCATTTCAGTGAGCAGCTGGTTGAGGGTTTGCTCTCTCTCGTCGTTACCGCCACCGATACCAGCGCCCCGTTGCCGTCCTACTGCGTCGATTTCATCGATGAAGATGATGCAGGGGGCGTTGTCTTTGGCTTTTTTGAACAAATCGCGGACACGGGATGCACCCACACCAACGAACATTTCTACAAATTCCGAACCGGAAATACTGAAGAAAGGTACGCCTGCTTCGCCTGCGATCGCTTTTGCTAATAAAGTTTTACCAGTTCCAGGAGGCCCAACTAACAGCACTCCCTTGGGAATTCGTGCGCCTACAGCAGTAAATCTTTCTGGCTGCTTCAAGAAAGTGACGACTTCTTGCAGTTCTTCTTTAGCTTCTTCAATCCCAGCTACGTCATCAAATTTGACTCCAGTTTTTGCTTCCATTTGGAAACGCGCCTTGGATTTGCCAAAGTTCATTGCTTGACCTGGGCCGCCGGGGAGGTTGCTAGAACGCCGGAACAAAAAGAATAACCCAGTAATCAATAAAACTGGAAATATGAGATTGCCCAACAATCCCCAGATTGCGCCATCATTCCGCATGGGGTGAGCATCAAAACTAATATCTTTTTCTTTGAGCTTGCTAATTAACTCAGGTGCGTTAACAGGCAAATCTACCCGCCACCTTTGGACGCGATTTTCGATATCTGGATCGCGGGCTTCGATAATAGCTGTCCTACCGCCTTCGTACAGATCCACACTGCTGACGCGATCGCCGTCCAAGTATTCTAGAAAGCGACCATAAGTCATGCGGGTATTGGCTGCATTCTTGCTCATATCAGTAGGAGCGCCTGCAAAGGCCCCTTGCCAGAAGAAAAAGCCAATTACCAAAGCCGGCAATGTCCAGAGTACTACGACTTTCCAAGAGAATTTCATCTTAATTTGCCTCTAGATGCCTCTACAATTCATCAGCTCTAGTAACTTAGTGTTCATTACTCTGTCACTTTAAGCTGTTAAACGGATGTTTATAAATCCATTTTGTTTAATTTGACCTCTTATATGCACTGTCATAAGGCAATTAGAGCATTATGGCGATGCCAACAAGAATCTTAATCAAAGTTAACTTAATTTTAATACAAAATCGCACCAGAAAAGAGAGCGCAACGGAATGCAAGCTCATGTTGTTCCAACCAGTGACATAGGGGAAATGAGTGAGCAGGGGAGGCAGGGAGCAGGGGGGGACAAGGGGGAATTATTGAACAATTGAACAAGTCTCTCTCTTGTCTCCCCCCTCTTCTTTGTCTCCCTTGTCTCTTCTTCATGCCCAATGCCCACTTGCCCTGAGCGGAGCCGAAGGGATGCCCAATTCCCAATTCCCTACTTAACTTCTGTAATTTTGAGAGTGTAAGGAAGATATTTACCTTTTTCGTAGGAACCAACCCAAACTTGGTAACTTCCAGCCAGCCATTCACCAACAATGCCGGCATTTTTGCCATCAAAATCGTCATTACACCAAGTACCACCTGGCCCCTTGATAATTATGGTGGTGTCTTCAGGACTTTGGACTTGCAACTTTAGGTAGTCGAATTTACCTGTTAACGCTAATGTGTGGTCTGGTGTTTCATCAACAAATCCAGTACAAGGGCCAGTGACTGTTTCAGTTCTCCCACCTACTTTACTCCCAGATATTGAACCACCACTCATCCCGCGAACTGTCAGGGGGTCTGGCGAAAACTGGGGACTAATAGTTACATCTCCAAATATCGTTGGCGCTTCCTGAGCATCAGTCACAGCGTTAACTGTCGATGTGATGAAGAGCGTAACTATCATCAACGATAATCTCATCCCTCTATTGAGCGCTTTTGTCGGCATTGTAATTACGTTCGCTTCTAAGTGGTTTTGAAGACATGAATTTTACACACCAAGTTCCCAATGTGGGGAGAATTGACTACTATTTTAGATTTGAAATTGGGGATAATTCATTAGTAATTAGTCAATGATTTTTTGTTCTTATAGTTGCTCTACCTTATGGATAAGGGCACACATTTGTGCGCCCCTAAAATCTGAAATATTTCTAAAATCTGGAAGTAATCGCTACTTAGCTTCTGTTATTGCCCTACTCAAGCGCGACTTGTCTAAACCAATCTGATTTAGTAGTAACCAAGATTGGATCAAGTCGGGGCCATGAACATCTCCAGTTAAGGCTGCTCGGAGCGATCGCATTACTAAGCCTTTTTTGACTTTTTGCTCTTTCACCACTTGTTTGATAATCTCCTGGGCGGCGGCTTCTGACAGTTGCGGCTGATTTTCTAAAGCTGTAACAATCGCCTCAAGGACAGCAGTAGAACCTTCTTGCTTTAATTGTGTACTGCCTTCTTCGCTAAATTCAACTGTATCGCTAAAAAACAGTTGACCTTGAGCTACTGCATCTACTAAACGAGTCAAACTTTGGCTAATTAAAGTTACAAGCTGTTCTAACCAGGCGCGATCACGTCCACCATCAAATTTATAGCCAGCCGCTTCCCAAAAAGGTATGAGTAAATCTGTGAGTTTATCTACTGGCGTATGGTGGATATACTGACTGTTTAACCAATCCAGCTTATCCCAGTCAAATTTTGCACCCGCTTTATTTACACGCTCAAAACCAAATTCTTTCGCTGCTGTTTCTAAAGTAAATATTTCTTGCGTCGAGTCTGGTGGCGACCAACCCAACAATGTCATGTAATTCACCAAGCCTTCAGAGGTAAAGCCCATTTTCTGAAAGTCAGAAATAGAAGTAACTCCATCCCGCTTAGAAAGCTTGCGCCCTTCCATGTTCAAAATTAGCGGTGTGTGGGAAAACTCTGGAATTTTTGCACCCATTGCTTCATACAGCAAAATTTGCTTGGCGGTGTTGGCGATGTGGTCTTCTCCGCGAATGACATGGGTGATTTGCATATCGATGTCATCCACTACAACGACAAAGTTATACAGTGGTTGACCGCTACCCTCTTCTGAGGCGCGGGCGATGACCATATCACCACCTAAATCGCTACCTCGCCAAGACATTTTTCCCCTTACTAGGTCATTCCAGACAATTTCCCGCCCATCTTCGATTTTGAAGCGAATCACATAAGAACGACCTTCTGCTTCATAAGCGGCACGTTGTTCTGGTGTGAGGTTGCGGTGACGGTTGTCATAGCGGGGAGCTTCACCTCTGGCTTTTTGGGCTTCTCTTAGCGCTTCTAGTTCTTCGCTGGTGGTGTAGCAGCGATAGGCTAATCCTTGCTCTAACAGTTTTTGTACTGCTTCTTTATAAAGATCCAGGCGTTGGGATTGGAAAAATGGCCCTTCATCCCAGTTCAGTCCTAGCCAGCGTAGCCCTTCAAGAATATTGTCGGTGTATTCGGGACGCGATCGCTCTAGGTCTGTATCTTCTATTCGCAAGATAAATTTACCGCCGTGGTGACGGGCAAATAACCAATTAAATACAGCCGTTCTAGCTGTACCAATGTGTAAATTTCCGGTTGGACTCGGTGCAATACGGACTCTGACAGTCACAGTTAATTCTCTCTTTCGCAAAGCATGATAAATGTAGCTTATATTCAAACCCCCAATTCTGGGTCAATCCTTTTGGGGAATTCCAAATCAAAAATCACCGAACTTCGGTGATTCACTACTTATAAATTTAGAACGGGACTGACGGGGCTCGAACCCGCAACTTCCGCCGTGACAGGGCGGTGCTCTAACCAATTGAACTACAGTCCCTTGTTTGGTCAACTTTGCTATTATCACTATTTTTTTTCTGCTTGTCAAGCATTTTGGAGTGGAAAATTAGAAATTATTTTTATCCCGTCTCTCCAATGTGGGAATTTACCGTTAAATAGACCTTGATAATACAACCTGGGGCTTAGATTCTAAATGCTGCAATATCCGGGATTGCATTTGTTTATATTGCTGTTTTAATAGCTGTTTGCTGACTTGGGGCACAGAAGCTGGTGGTAGGCTATGAGTTTGTTGCACCCAGGTTTTCAAAATTTGTCGCTGAGTTGGCTCGATGCGACTGCTGAGGACATTGGCGCAGGAATGTGGTGCTTCCAGAGTAAAGAAAATCAAAGGATAGTGTTCATTTTCAGCCAGTAAAGTTACCATCCTAAGATTTTGGGAATTTTGCATATCTAAGTAACAGGGTAGCCACTTAGGAGCCAATTGCCGATTGTAGAGTACAGTTACCCACAACAGCATTGGGTGCGGCGATGTCATGAAGATAAACTGGTTGTAACGGGTAGAAAGAGCATAATTTTTGATTTCTTGTTTAGGCAACATCAACCATAGTGCTGTCATAGATCCTTGTGCAGTATCTATAAGTTGGGGAAAAACAATTTCTTGGGTTGGTTTATTTTGAGGCCACAAAAGTTGCCTACAGCTTTGTTCTACTATGATTGGTAATCCAGAATCTAAGGGACGATTCAGAATGGAATCAGAAGATAAACTTGTTGGTACACTGGTAAAATTAGATTGTTCTAAGCTATTTAGTACTTGCAAAATTTGAGCGATATTTTGGGGGCGATCGCAAGATTTTTTTGCAAGACAAGACATGATTAAATTATTTAGCTTCTGAGGTATTTTCAGAGTTGGTTTAACATCTGCGATCGTTTTGGGTTGTTCAAAGTGATGTGCTTTATACCAAGCACCAAAGTAATCAGTTTCTGGTTCCCAAGGTTTTTTGCCTGTGAGCATTTCAAACATCATCACACCCAGGCTATAAATATCAGATCGACTGTCTAACTTTTCTCCATCTAACTGTTCTGGAGAACAGTAGGGTAAAGTGCCATTAAATCCCCTGCTTGTACTAGCTGTTGATGCATAATTTAAAAATCTAGCAATCCCAAAATCGAGAATTTTAACTAACTGAGCTAATATCGGATCGGGAATAACTAATATATTAGCAGGCTTAATATCTCTATGAACCAACGGACAAATTTTGCCGTCAATATTAATGCCTTGATGGGCACACTGTAAGCCCAAACAAATTTGGCGGGAAAGAATCAAAAACATCGACAATGATAGCGGAATTAAATCTTTTAAACTCTTACCGCATAGATATTCCATCACGTAGTATGGTTTTCCTTTCTCATTCACACCATAATCATACGCCCGCACTATGTGTAAGCTCTTTTGACTCAAAGCTGCGCTCATTAAAGCTTCACGAGCAAAGTCTTGTTGCATCTTGCTATCGACAACAGTCTGAGTTAAAAACTTGATAGCAACTGGTATACCTCCTAACAAAATATCATTTGCTAAGAAAACTTCACCCATGCCACCGCTACCAATTAATTGCTTCAGTTGATAACGATTGGCAAGTAAGCCCGTACTACTTGGAGATGTAAATGGGCTTTGATTCACTTTATTCACCTCTGCTGCTGAGTCTATTTAAAGTTAGTAATACACACATAATAATATAATTAAGTAATGGTGGTAAGTATTTTAATCATGCAGTTTTAAGAACGCGATAAAAGTTTAAAAAATATCTCCAAGAATTTATCCATCCAATTCTTTAACCCTTCTTTCTCAGCTTTATGATCTGCGGCTAACTTTTGTAAAATGTCTAATTTTAATTTTTCGTACTCTGTTTTTAGAAGATTTTTAGCTTGATTAGACAAGATTAATTCATTTGATCGTTGACTCATATCTAACCAGTCTACAAGTTGCTGACGCTGATTAGCTGTGAGACTTAAGGTTGTTACATGAGAGCAACGGTTTGGCTCTTCTAGGGGAAAAAATAGTAGATGATAGTAGCCAACCTCTGCTAAACTACGTGCTATATTTTGCCCTTTATTATCTTTCAAATCTAGAAAATAAGGTAGCCACTTAGTCATAGAAGGCTGGGCATCGTATAGGACTGTTACCCACAATAGCATCGGATATACATTAATTTTACTAATAAATTCAGTGCTGTGTACTTTATTCAAAAATTTTACAATTTCTTGTTTGGGCAACATTGCCCAAAAAGTTGGTATAGGTCTTTGAGAAGTTTGTAATAAATGGGGAAAACCGATTGCGCCAATTGGTTTGTTCTTAGGCCAATTTTTCTGCAAACATTCTTGTTCTGACAAAAATGTTGCAGGTACTAATTGAATTGGAAGTGAGGCTTTAATAATGTCACTATTGTTGTTAGCAATAGCATCATTAATCTGACTATTAACCTTTTCTAAACCTTCTAATATTTGGTTGATATTTTGCGGGCGATCGCTTACTTCCTTTGCTAAACAACTCATCAATAATTTTTCTAATATCTGCGGAATTTTGACTTGCGGATTCACTTCTTCAACTGTAGGTGGCATTTGAAAGCGATGCGCTTGATACCAAGTACCAAAGGAGTTACTTTTTGTCTGAAATGGATGTTTTCCTGTTAGCATCTCAAACATTAGTACTCCCAAACTGTAAATATCAGAGCGCACATCTAGTAATTTGCGCCCTTCCATGTGTTCTGGAGAACAGTAAGGTAAACTGCCAATAAAAGAATCTGTCAGGGTCATCCCACTTCGTTCTGTTAAAAATTTGGCGATGCCAAAATCGAGTATTTTAACAATTTCTCCTTCTTTACTATCTTCACTAAGGAATATATTTTCGGGTTTTATATCTCTATGAACAATGGGATAAATCTCTCCTTTAAGGCTAATACCTTGATGGGCACATTGTAAGCCTAAACAAATTTGATTACAAATCTCCAAAAATTTCGATATTGTTAAGGGCTGAATTTTGAGAATTTGTTTGAGATTTTTTCCTTGGAGGTATTCCATTACATAATAGGGGGTTTTATCGTCAGTAAACCCATAATTTAAAATACGGACAATATGTTTACTTTTGCGGCCCAATTGAGCCCCAATAAAAATCTCTCTGGCAAAGCGTTGGGACATGTGCTGGTTCGCCAAACTAAATGATAAGATTTTGATTGCGATTGGCATACCACCTTTAGCAGTATCTTCTGCTAAATAAACTCTCCCCATCCCCCCTTTGCCGATTAAATCTCTGATTAAATAGCGATTATTTAAAAACTGTCCGATATAATCGTCTAATTCTGCTTTTTGCCCTACCATATTCTCACTTTTTTTTTGTGGCATAAAAATCATTTATGAAAAATATTTTTGGCAAATTAGTTTAATCAGTCTAGTTAAGTACTAAATTTAAATCTAAAAATATCAGAATTTGTCGGAAATTAATAATATACTGCCATTACGGTTAATCTGCCTGCAAAATCTCTTAAACATTATGTAACATATTTATTAAGGAATACGGTTGAGAAATTACACGTAAACTACGAATAGGCTAGATAAAGTTACCTAGTAGATTCCGTGAATACACAGGAATAAGCAGAAATAACTAAATAGTAGTAAAGGGGGGATGGTTGTGTCTAGTTAACGATTGAGATTCGGTAATAAACGGCGTAATAATCTGATTAGTGGTGTTTCAATTTTCATTTTAAAGGCTAGTATCTGGGTACGTTGCAGTGAGTTAAAATTATTATCACTCACAAGAATTAATGATTGTTGACCATCAGGTAGTTTAGGGCCAAGAGTTAAGCCTTCGATATTGTCTAGTAGTACATCTAGGGTTCTCAAATCTAACAGTAGTTTTTTTTGAACAGGTTTAATATTTTTGGAGTCAACTGTTAAAAGACTATTTATCTGATAAATATCATCAGCTCCTTCTAAAGAAACCTGAAACAGGGAAATAGCAAATCCTAAACCAGTAAAAGACCTTTCTAAACTTAGGAAGTGCCCTTGATTATCGAGAGCAAGTAAATCAGGTAATCCACTAGCAAATTTGCCAGTCAGATTTAAAAAGGGTGAAACTGGTTCTGTTTGGTAAAGAAACTCCTTTTCTGGCTGGCTGTTGAGCAAGTTGTATTGTAGAATGCGGCAAGGACTACCAATGTTAGGTTTTGCTGCGACACCATCTTGAATGAGAGCATTTTCGGTGGCTGTAAAAAGATACTTGTTATCGGGTGTGATGGTAAGGCTTTCAAAAGCCAAATTATTGCGGATACCTTGTTTACCATTTTTGTCTGGCAAAAATTTACTTGGGATGGAAAGCGTTGTAATTTCTTTGCCAGAAGATAGTAAAAATTCTTTAATAAAAGGATTAATTAGTTTTGCAACATCGCCTTCGGAAGAAATAAATACACTTGATTTATTGGTTAATGCAATACCTTCTGTATCGGTTTCACCAGAGCGAAATGTTTGATCATTTTCATTTAACAATGTGGTAATATTTGTTACAACAACTCTGCTCTTTTTTAGAGAACCTTTGCTTAAATCTATTTTTAAAGTGTAAAAACGAGCAGCAGCTTTTTGCCCACGGTCATCAGAAATAGCATAATAAAGATTGTTTTTTGCATTATATGTAATTCCAGATAAACCTCCAACCTCAGTTTTATTAAAGATTAAACCTTTCGGTAAAGTAGCTTCACCGATAAACTCTATGTTACTAACTTCAACAGCACTTGATGGTAAGTTTGTTAATAAAAAACTGATAATTAAAATCGAGATAAAGAGGTAAATAATTCGTGGGATTGCGAAGATTTTTTTAATTAGCTGCATAGATTTTTTGGTCGGGTATAAAATTACAAATAAGATATCACGCTGAAGAATACAGAGCTACATATCTGTGCGCTGCTAAAAGTAACGTATATTAAAATAAATTGAAACTCTTTAGAAAATACGAAGTCAGTTAAGCTAGTCGCAAACCATATTCATCCTGAAAAAAGTTTACAAGCCAGTCTTTAACTCTGTGGGTAGCGCGGCAGTCATCTTCATTGTAGCTTTGGATAATTTCTAGTAAAGTGCGATCGCCTGTTTCTAGCCACTGATCGTACCAGTAAATACATTTGGCACCACTTGCTTCTTTTTCCCGCCACTCAAATCCTAACCAACGTGCGATCGCTTTGAGGGCATAACTTTCTACTGGTAATGCTACACTTTGGGTTAATTGTTCATACACATCCACAAATCGATTCAGTACAGGACATACTGAGGAGTAGGGAGTGTTGTAAAGCTTTGCTAGCCGTTTGACTGTATCAAACTCGTAGACACAAAAATGATAAATTGGCGCTTCAGGATATTGCCACACTAAATCCAAAAATTGCTGCCAAATTAATTCTTCGTCTTCTGGTTTATCTGCTAAAAACGAATAAAACTGTTCTGTGTTGGTAAGTCTATCAACCACCAAAACTCCCAAAAGATAATCTAAATCTAAGTCTGGCTGTGCCTCAATATCAAAGTAAAGCTCTATGGGTGCTGTAAATGTAATATCTTCTATTGATAGTGGGTAAGGTAAGACTAGGGGTCTTTTTTCCAATGCAGATTGAGCTTGCACTACTAGCTTAGGTGCTACTTTTGGGTCAAAACCAACTAGGTTTTCTAGGGTTCTGGGACTGGTGTTAGCGAGAGATTCTAGTGTGGTGATGGCTATGTTTTGGAGTTGAGTGTAGCGAAGAGGTGTTACACCTGGTAGTAGTGAGAGATGGTTTTCAGATTGAGCGATCGCATAACATTGACTATACCAATGACAAAAATTGCACTTTTGCCGAGAAATAAACACCTCTGGCGGGTTCGATAACTCTAAAACTTCAATGAACTCCTCCAGAATTTGCTGCATCCGTGGTATCCATTTAAATAAATCCACCGTATAGTTGGTGTTTTTGGTTCGCAGTATCAGCAAAGCTGTTTCTGGTACAACTCCCTGCACTGTTGCCAAGACTTGAGTATGAAATGCAGCTACAACTTGATATTCTTGCTTAGGGCGCTTACCCAATTCAATACTACCTGGGACATACATCCAATCTCCAAAACGAGACTGTCCTGGCTGTTTGACGAGTAAATTTGGACGACTTAGCAAGGTATATGCTTCAGAATAATTTGCTAGCAGTACTCCTTTATAAATGTACTCAACTCCACGTTCCATCAATTCTAAAGTCGCCTTCTCTGCCTTTTCCCAATTTCCATAAGAATAATCTGGTTGGTGGTAAGTCATCTGTGCCAAAGCACTTAGCTGATGAGCGATTTTATCCTGTTGCAGTTTCCGCAGCAACTCATTGGGTGCATCGCGCTGACTTTTGTCACCGTGGATATCTAGAAAAGTTCGGCGTTTACAACGTTGGTATTGCAGTAGGAGTTCAGCATTGATTAGCATTCTTTTAAGTTAACAATAATTAGTATTATGTGGGAGTAACTCAGACAACTAAAGTTTTGAATTGGCGATACCTTCTCTGCGTTCGCGCAGCGTGTCGTAGACAGACGCTACGCGTAGCTTGCTTCCCCTATAGGGTACGGTGGGCTACGCCAACGCCTCTAAACCCGATTAGCTGTTCTACTCTATACTGTCAACAGCTAAGTGTTTGCGTTTATCCTAGGTGACAAATGAGGCAAAATAACAAAATCAAGTTTTATCCATCATTACAAGGGTACATGACAGAACAACATGAGCCATGACTCATTTGCGAGCGAGTCACACTCTGGAGAAGCGCTGCGATCGCTTAAATTAATCTCATCCCTATTTTTACCATTGCTATTAAGTATCAATAGCCTGTAAACAACAGATATTCCTTGGAAATTATGACTAGTCTTTCTGTCGCCCAAACCAGGCTACACAGCCATCGAGAGCAATTTCCTGCTTTAGCCAATAAGACTTATTTCAATTATGGGGGACAAGGGCCAATGCCTCAAAGGGCAATGGATGCTATGACCGAAACTCAGGCTTATGTTCAGCAAATAGGCCCCTTTGGTAATGAGGCGTATCGCTGGATAGCACCGCAGACTCAAGCCGCTAGAGAAGCGATCGCTTCTGAGTTATATGCACCTAGTGAAACAATTACCCTTACCCAAAATGTCACAGTTGGCTGTAATATCGCTATGTGGGGCATAGACTGGCATTCTGGCGACCACATACTGCTCTCAGACTGCGAACATCCAGGCGTGATTGCCACCACACAAGAAATCGCACGAAGATTCGCGGTAGAAGTTACCACATGTCCTCTGAAGGCGACTTTAAATGAAGGCGACCCTGTAAAAGTTATTGCTCAACACTTACGTCACAATACCCGTCTTGTAATATTAAGTCATGTTTTCTGGAATACTGGTCAAGTTTTACCCCTTGATAAAATTGCCGAAGTATGCAGAGATAATCATTCTTTCTTGTTGATAGATGCTGCCCAATCTGTCGGTTTATTGCCTTTAAACTTGACAGAATTGGGTGTAGATTTTTATGCTTTCACTGGTCACAAATGGTTATGTGGCCCTGCGGGTGCTGGTGGTTTGTATGTCCGGCCAGAAGCACGAGAAAGCCTGAAGCCGACGTTTATTGGCTTGAATGGCATTGTTGTAGATAGTCAATCTCAGCCTGTGGACTGGCTTCCCGATGGGCGACGGTATGAAGTGTCTACATTAGCTTATCCGTTGTATGTTGGGTTAAAGGAAGCGATCGCAATTCATCAGCAATGGGGAACTTCACAGGAACGTTACGAGCAAATTTGTCAAAACAGTGAGTATCTTTGGCAGTGCTTAGTAGAGTTACCCGATATTAAATGTTTGCGAACATCCCCACCCGAAAGCGGTATAGTCTCGTTCCAACTTGTAAATAATCAGCCTCAAGCTAATCTCAAGTTAGTACAATTTTTAGACTCAGAAAACATATTAACTCGCACAATTGCCGATCCTAGCTGTATACGTGCCACCATCCATTATCTGACTTTAGAATCAGAAATCGACCAATTAGTTGAGGCAATTCAAAGTTTTTGCAAGATTAGTTAAAAATTAGGAGTTATGAGTTATCAGTCTAGTAATTACGATTTTAACTTCTAACTCCTAATACCAATTCTTTGTGAGGTTACACCAAATTTTCTTTCTTCCTTTGTGTCCTTTGCGTTCTTCTCTAACGAGACGCTGCGCGAATGCGGTTCGTTGCTCATATAGTTTATACCAATTTAATGTGAGGTTGCAGATATCTCCATCCCCCTAAGTCTATGCCACGTGCTTCAAGTCGGGCATTGCCCGCACAACGCAGTGGCTCCCCTAAAAAAGGGGGATTTTGATAGATGTTGTTCCGGTTCCACCCTTAATAAGGGGAGCCACTGCGGTCTTGGGGTCCTCCCCGCCGCAGGATGCACGAAGCGCTGTAGTGGAGCGACTGGCGTGGACTAGGGGGGATCGAATTCTATGCAGCTTCATACATAATTCGCATAACTCCTCACTACTACTTCCTAACTTTTAAATGGAACGCCCAATCTTATACTTAGCCATCACTAACCACGGCTTTGGTCATGCTACCCGTATGGCTTCCGTCGCTGCAACAATTCAAAAATCATGTCCAGAAATTTTGCTAATTCTTGTTACCACTGCCCCGCGCTGGTTGCTAGAGTGCTATATAGAAGGCGATTTCATCTATCGTCCCCGTGCATTTGATTTGGGTGTGATGCAAACCGATAGCTTGACAATGGATAAAGTAGCGACTTTAGAAAAGTTACTAGATATTAAAAAACATCAAAATTCGCTGATTGCCTCAGAAGTAAATTTTATCCGCCAAAATCGCGTTCATCTCATTTTGGCAGATATTCCCTTCCTGACTCCTGGGTTTGCCAAAGGTGCAAATATCCCTTGCTGGATGATGAGTAACTTTGGCTGGGACTTTATCTACCGAGATTGGGGAGGGGAATTTACAGCAGTTGCAGATTGGATTAGTGATTGGTACTCAAAGTGCGATCGCCTATTCCGTCTCCCTTTCCACGAACCGATGCAAGCTTTCAACAATATCACAGATGTCGGGCTAATAGGTGGTTCCCCCCATTACTCTGCTGATGATTTATGTTCTCTTTGGGGAATAGCTGCACCTATCGAAAAAACTATTTTGTTGACCTTTGGCGGCTTGGGTTTGCAGCAAATTCCCTACGATAACCTGCGGCGATTTCCAGATTGGCAATTTATTGTCTTTGATCAATCTGCGCCTAATTTACCTAATTTAGTAAAAATTAATGACCGTAAATACCGCCCAGTAGATTTTATGCCTATTTGTGGGCGAGTCGTCTCTAAACCTGGCTACAGTACTTTTGCTGAAGCTACACTTTTGGGAGTACCTATTGTTACTATTCCCCGTGAGGATTTTGCCGAAGCAACTTTTCTACTAGAAGGCATAAAAAATTATAACCAACATCAAATCATCACTCCATCTGAGTTTTTTCAAGGGACTTGGGATTTTCTGTATCAGTTACCCCAACTACCAAAGCAATCCCAGCTAATTGCTAAGGATGGTAATGATGCGATCGCTCATGCTATTATCAGCTATTTTCGCAGTCATTAAACTTTACCTAACTTATAGTGGTGAACAGACTGCTACTTACCTCAAAACTTGTTGTCAAAGGTACTTATCTCTCTCAAATTACAGATGACTCACTACCAAAAGTTACTAAAAATTTCCACCACTGCCAAATCTTTTTACAACATCACCGCTAAAATTGAAACCGCAGTCACAGAATCGGGGGTTGAAACTGGTCTTTGTACTTTATTTTTGCGGCACACTTCAGCCAGTTTAGTTATTCAAGAAAATGCTGATCCTGATGTTCTTGTGGATTTAGCCAATTTTATGGCAAAACTCGTCCCAGAATCAGGCAAATATATCCACGATGCAGAAGGCCCCGATGATATGCCAGCACACATTCGTACTGCACTTACCCACACTTCTGAACATATCCCCATTAATCGAGGTCATCTAGTACTGGGAACTTGGCAGGGAATTTATATTTGGGAACATCGCCAGCACAGTCATTTAAGAGAATTGGTTATCCACATTTCTGGATAGCTGATTTTCAAGTTTGGTTTCAGCTTGAGTTTTGTAGAGTTCACATCAGATGGATGGACAGGTGAACCGAAAAGTTCTACAATCTGACTGATTGTGGTAAAGTTACCTATTGCCCAATCCACATAAGCATAGTAAAGATTTTCTAGCGATCCGGTTTGATTGCGAAAGCACTAAATTAATATAAGAAAGTCTTGAGTAAGGGGCAGCAAAAAAATGGATGTAAAGCTGATTCTAGCTGGATTAACAGTTGTATTCACGCTTTCGTGCTTATTCTTTGGTACGAAAAACGGATTCTATGATTCAGATAACTATCACGGCAATGGTTCCGCACATTGAAATAAATCTGTAGAGGCTTGGGCAACTTTCCGTATGGTGAGTTTGCTAAGAGTGCTCAGAAGTTGCAAAGGTAAAACACACAAGAGGCAAACTCCTTTAGCTCCTAGTTTGATGGCTTTTCGTTAGCCCACCTTTCCGAACCAGTGCGGGTTCGGCTGAGGCGTCCTCCCCAATCAAAAATCTGTATTCTCAGGGTGTAGGGGCGCACGCGAAAACTTACCCCTAAGTCACAAAACCAAAACTTGTGTAATGTAACTTTTGGCTTTTGGGATATGTCCATGATGATGAGGTTGGAGGGGAGGACATTATGAGGGATAATCTGTCGGCATCTTCTAGCGTAGATGCTGCGGAAGTGGGTACTGAATTAGAATGTTTGCCCTATAGTGTCCAGCATCACGATGAGGGCGTGTGTTTATTGGTAAAGATGGGGCCACACCGCATCCTGTTAGACTGTGGTATGGAAGATATTTCATCGCTGGCTAAGGCGCTTACTAAGTCGGAACGTGCATCTAATTCGCCCCTACCAGCAGATTTAGTTTTGATTAGTCACGCCCACCCAGATCACTCCAGAGGCTTGCTGGCACTACATAAAGCTTTTCCTAAGTTACCTATCTATGGTAGCGAAGTAACCAGCAAGTTACTGCCCCTGAATTGGCTAGATCAAGATGCTGAGGAAATTTCCAAATTTTGTCATGCTTTGCCGTTGCGATCGCCTGTGGAATTTCAAGATGGTTTAGTAGCAGAATTATTTCCCGCCGGACATCTACCAGGGGCAGTGGCCATTCTCCTTACCTACACCACCAAGCAGCGTACTTACAAGCTATTATATACAGGGGATTTTTTCTTATCAAATTCTCGGTTGGTAGAAGGTTTGCGTTTAGAAGAACTGCGGGGCTTAGACTTGGATGTGCTGATCATTGAAGGTAGTTATGGCACATCCCGTCATCCTCACCGCCGCAACCAGGAAAATCAACTAGCAGAGCGAATTAATCGGGCGATCGCTGACCATTGTTCTGTAATCCTTCCCACTCCTGCTCTAGGATTGGGTCAAGAGATGCTAATGCTGTTACGCTCTCATCACCACTTCACCGGAAGAGATTTAGATATCTGGGTGGATGGTGCTGTCGCTACTGGCTGCGATGCTTATCTAGAACTACTACCCCACCTACCCCCATCTGTGCAAAACTTCGCCCGCCATCAACCCTTATTTTGGGATGAACGGGTACGTCCTCGCGTGCGTCGTTTACAAGCAGAACATCGTCCCACAGTGGGTAAGTCACCTTGTATAGTCCTCACCGACTCTACGTCTGATTTAGGCAAACACTGCCAACTAGACACCGGCCCTTGGCTGATCCTGCTTCCAGAAAAAATTGATATAAAAGTTAATAAAGAATATTTAGCACCCACCACTGTTGAAAGCTATCTCTTAGCGCAACATAGTGATGGCCCTGGTACTACGCAGTTAATTCATAATTTGCGACCGCAGCACGTCATTTTTGTCCACGGTTCTCCTGCCTACTTAGCAGACCTGACTAGCTTGGAAGAGTTGCAAAACCGCTACCATATACATTCTCCGGCAGCTAACACCTTAGTAGAACTGCCTATCGGCGACACATTCTTGCAACCGGCAGCACCAGAGACTAACTACGAAGGTGAACTGACAGAGTTGGGAACAGTAATCACAATTACCCTACCCAATATGATTACTGCCGATCCGCGTTGGCGGCAATTTGCCGATACTGGTTTAATCGAAGCTCGTTGGCAAGGGGAAGAACTAGTCTTAAGGGGATTGTCTCAACGAGAACTTCTTAGCCAAAATAGCGATCGCTATATATGGACAGATGTCGACTGTTGTGGTAATTGCCGACATCAAAGGGGACAGAGGTGTTGGAACCCAGCTTCGCCGTTATATAACTTTAAGGTAACTCTCGAAGGTTACTGTCCTGCTTTTGAAGGTTTATCTAGTGCTGAGTCCTGAGTTAGGATTTATGACTTAGAACTCGGCACTAGGCAAAGCCAGTCGCTTTTCCCTTGACGCTAGGCTCTCCCTTTGGGGTAAGGAGAGAGCCTAGCGAATAAGCTGGCAGAATCAGAAACCAGTCACCTCCAATGAGAAACCTGTTTTTAGTACTGGCTCCTCAACCACTGATTATTCTGGATTCGAGTCAGTGTAACGGTTGTGGATGCGTTCAGCTTCGGGACAGTCTTCAGTCATCAGAGGTTCCACATTTCCGCGTGGCACTGAAGCCAGTTTTTGCGTTACAGCACCAATGCTCTCAAGGCGAACCATTTCTTCCCAAGAACAAACTTCGTCCTCTTCTTCTGTTTCATAGCGTAGGGTCACTAGATCTCCCTCTATGTCGATGATGCGGGCGCGTTCAATCCAGCGTTGCTGGTCCCGCAAGAAAACACATACCTCGCGCCCATCGCAACAGAGTTGATAAATCTTGCGGTGTAGCATGTATTGTTTCTGCCTTTTTAAACAACGTAGTTAAACCTATCAAAATCTGGGTTCTACCCCATTACATTACACCTTTAGGAGGTTAATTTCACCGTTGAGAACAAGTAGGCTTTATTACCCAATCCCAAGATTTGCTTGTAGTTGTCAAAATATTGGGAAATATTGGGTCATAAATCATGGGTTTCTCTGACAATGAATTCATCTCCTTCGGGCTGATTCTAAGGAACGTCTGCTTCATAGAAGTCAAACAATTCTAAACCTGTCCTAAGCAGGTTCATATTTCTTGGTGAGTCATTCTTACCATTATGTAATAAATAATACTCCAAAACAATCGTTGATTGCGGTTGTTTAATCTGCCTGCTTTTACTCATTGGCATTACAGGGAAGTCCGGGGACTCGGCTTTACTTTTAACCCACTTGTATCTGATCTTAACTCATTCTCTTGCTGACCTTGATGGTTTTCAGCAACAACACCCAAATAGTTTTGAATTTTTAAGGTTTTTTGCCTGATGATGGGTAAGAAAAGGGCAAGAGAATGGAATACTGAGTGAGCATAAATACTTGCAACAAGCTTTTCTCGGTTCCTCTGGTTCTTTTGGAGGATCAGCAAGATTTATGTGGTAGTGGAAATTCTATAAGCAAGTTCGATGAGGATGCTTCTCGTTTAATTTTACCTGCACGAACTGCGTCATATAGGGCTGCAAGGTCTGGCAAATCCTCTGACTGATAGCATTTAGTAGCTAGCACTTGCTGGAGTAAACCCTCAGATTCAACACTAAGATATCCAGTTTGGAAAGCAGATTCAACGATTGTGCGAATCATCTTGGTTAGGACAGAGTAAACAATTTGTTACATCAAGTGTGGAACATTTTCTTCTGCAACTAGTTGATATGGAACATTAACATTATGTGATTATAATTACACGTACACAGTGATCCGTATCACAGAAATGGTATTAAATATAAGATTTAGATGGGATTAATCGGGGTATACGGTGAGATTTTAATACCAATACATCCAGCATTAATCTTGGTAAGCTAAATACTTTGACAATATTAAAATGTAGTGAAACATAAGCAATCAAGCAAAAAACTGGCGAAAATCTTCATCCTTTTGGCTTAATTGCACCCAGTCTAAGTTTAAGGACTGGAATTTTTGCACCAAGCGATCGCAAGCTGGACGTTCGGTAGCATAATGTCCGGCATCAATTAAAATAAGATTGAGATCGCGGCTTTCTTGAAACTGATGAAACTTACAGTCAGAAGTTAGATAAGCCTGGGCACCAGTTTTGGCGACGGCTGAAATGTAACCAGCCCCCGAACCACCCAAAACAGCAACTCGTGAAATTATTTGCTGTAAGTCAGCAGTTGGGGAAAAAATCAAATTAGGGGGAGCAAGCCGGGTTTGAATAGCTGCGAGTAATTCCTGTAATGTCAAAAATGGCTCTAGCAAACCAACACGACCATATCCTAATCCTGCTTGTGTTGGTACTATGGGAGTAACTTGCTTGAGTTCTAAAATTTGAGCTAATACCTCAGCAGTACCATCTTGTACTTGGTCGAAATTGGTGTGGGCGCTGTAAATACCAATATTATGGCTAAAAGCTAACCGTACCATTTCTGCGATCGCTTCACCAGTGCATAAAGATTTGAGAGGATTAAAAATCAAGGGATGATGGGCGAATATCAAATTAGCATTTTCTGCGATCGCTTCTTGCATTACTGCCAAAGTCGGTGTCAAACAAACCAGTACCCGTGCTTTTTCCTGCAACACTCCTGGTTCAATCTGCCAGCCGCAATTATCCCAGCTTTCACACCAAGCGGGATTTGCCCATGCTTCAAACCAAGTAATTAAATCAGCAATTTTCATAATTATTTTCTTCAGCAATTTTTAATTGCTAATCAGTGTTTCTGTGGTTGAATATTTAATTTTAATGCTAATTCCTGGCGCATTTCTTGGAAAGGTTTGTTCCATGCTGGGCTAGCATTCCAGTTCCACACTGCTACTGGGATAAGTTGCTCCTCAGCTAGATAAGTTAGTAGACGATATTCGTCTTCTGGTTCACGAGAAAAAGTGAAGGGATTCCGGTAGCCTGTATCACATAGTTTATAAGATACGACCTGACCATGATTAATCCGTTGTACAAGTTCCTTACCTTTGGCGAGTAAATAATCCAAAAAAACTAGACTAAAAGGCTCTATGTATGCGCGTTTTCGGGGTTCTTTTTGTACCCACCTCGCCCACTCAAACCCATACATAAAATCGTGAACATAACGAAAGCGAATTTCTGTTTTATTTCCGAACATTTCTATCAGAGAAACCATCTTTTCAGCAAAAATTTTGAGAAAAGTAATAGCGCCCTCATTTGCTACTAAAGCTTGCCTGAGCATACTACTAACTAGAAAATCAAAATCCCAAAATATATTTTCTGGGAAGTTTTCTAACTGGGTACATACTATGATTTCGAGAGTTTCCTGAAGATTTGTAAGAAGTTCAATATCAGTGTTTCGCTCAGTAATTACGTTTTCCAACTCAGCAAAGCTAGTAATTAATTTCTTTTGGGGATTAAGTGATAATAAATTAATAGACTGTTGGGCAAGGATTTCATCAATATATTGAAAAGTATGAGTTGGTGTCAGTTCTCGCTTCATAGTAATTGAAATAACCCAAACAGCTTACACTAACTATTAGTGTATATCGAAATAAGGAAAATATTAAATAAGGAAAAATAAACTTAACTTTAAACTTTACAAATTGACACTAATTGTTTAATATATTGTGTCTAATTAATTTCACATCAATAATTTTGCAATGAAAATCCTAGGATTATTATTTGATTTCTGAAAAAATTAGGTATGAGGTGTGTTAGAATGGAGTGTGTAACGCACCATTATCGAGGGTTGGGTGCATTACTACGTATCTTTTCAGAAATCAAGCAGGATTCCTGTATCACGACGAAATTTGTTTAATCTATATTACCGCGAGTTTATGAAATTATATCCAAAGGGTAGGTAGAATAACCAGAGTATGTGAACTACCCACACTGAATTGGAGTACACGCATTGTCTATTGATTTGAAAGCTACTGTAAATCGAATGATGACATACAGCCTCCAATGAGGTCATGGTGTACATATCACATTTGATTCATAACTAATATGAACATCTTAATGCTATCTTCTACCTTTCCCTACCCACCAACGCGCGGGGGAACCCAAGTCAGGACATTTCATTTACTTAAATACCTGAGTCAACGCCATACTGTTACCCTCGCTACTCAACGCGAGGGCGATGTGACAGATGCAGAAGTAGCAGAATTAGGCAATTATGTGGATCATCTAGCCATTTTTGAACGCCCTTCAGATTCTGGAACCACTGGAATATTGAAGAAAATACAGCGATTTGGTCGATTTTTGCAACAAGGTACACCACCAAGCGTACTTAACCGCTACTCACTTGAGATGCAAACATGGGTTGATAACTGGGTGGAAGCAGGGAAATGTGATGTAATTACTTGCGAACATAGCGTCAATGAAATTTATGTGCGATGTCTACGACGGGCTACGCCTACGCATTTTCAGAAACAGCTAAAAACCATAGTGAATGTTCATAGTTCTGTTTATGCTACCTGTCGCAACCAACTAACAACAGGCATTTCAGAAAATTTCCTGAGAGACAAAATTAATCTACCGCTTCTGCGGCGTTATGAGCAAAGCTACTGTGGTAAGTTTTCGGCAATTGTAGCGACAACACAAGAAGATAAAATTCAACTACAGAATCTTAACCCTAATAGTGAAATTACAGTTATTCCCAATGGCGTAGATTTAGTTTCTTTCCCCAACCGTAGCATCGATCCAGGAGGACATCGCTTAATTTTTATCGGTGCAATGGATAATTTGGCAAACATTGATGCTGTCTGTTTCTTCAGCAACGAAGTCTTGCCAGCAATCCAAAAACTTTATCCTGATACAATTTTCGATATCGTCGGTTCTCATCCAGTGCCAGAAGTTTTAGCACTCGATCAAAAACCAGGAATTAATGTAATTGGGCGTGTGCCTTCAATGGTAGAATACTTGCATAAATCTACCATCTGTGTTGTACCCATGCGGACTGGGTTTGGCATTAAAAATAAAACTTTAGAAGCAATGGCAGCTGGTCTACCTATAGTAGCTAGCGATCGCGGCTTAGAAGGATTAGCTGTAGATGGCGTTAGTCATCCATTACGGGCATTACGAGCAAATACACCAACGGAGTATATCACCTCTATTAGTCAACTCTTCGATCGGCCACATCTGCGTGCAGAATTGTCTCATAACGGTAGACATCTGGTAGAAACAGATTTTACTTGGGATATCGCTGGTAAAAGCTATGAACAAGTTTGTCTAGGGAAAGCCTATCTGCCTCTAGATAAATTCTAGTTGTTTTTTCTTATTTGTCTGTAACAAATGTATGCAGAGACATTGCAATGCAACGTCTCTGCATCGATTGGGAAAATTATGTTATCTAAATCGTATTGGTTGTTAGTTAGCTTGTAAAGAAGCACGTCAATTATTATCAAACCTAGTAGAAGCACCTAAAACAAGTAATTTTTTATGCTTACGTTTATTCTTATTCTTGAGAGTATTCAAATAACTATCAACGTAGCGGAAAGCAGCGGCACCGTCATAATCAGCAATGGCTATAGCTTGTAAGAAAACCTTTGAAGGAATTTCAAACGCTAAAAATCTTTCTGTTAAAATCAACAAATCTTTATCTGTGGCGGGAAAAGTAGTCTCTTCTGTCTCTTCAGGATCGTAGAAAATGTCTTCAATTAATGCTCTGTACACTTTGTACCTCCCCAAAAGCATAAGATGCAAAGCCTGTGATAAAGTTTAACTGCTGATCGCGAGTTTGTAAGTTAACTGGGAGTTCGGTACCAGGACATCCTATTTCTCGTAAAATCTCTAAACAATAAGCACCGAGTTGAGTGTATGGAGCTTGCTCCAATTCTTGAGCTACCTCTAGAGCCATCTCCAGATTAACTTGGATAACCGTCGTTACAGGGTTGGTCATAAACACGCCCTAATAAACTGGATGTTCTAAGTTTTGATCACAAGTACAAATAGCGTAACGGTGTTTTTGCGGAATTTATGAAGAGGGGAAAATAAAGTATCAGCGCATTTGCGGTAATGTATCGAAAATTATTCAAACAAGACTTAAAGCTTAACAATTCCGATCTAAGTGCGATCGCTACACTAAAATACATTGGCATTCACTTGATGTCAAAGACAAGCCAATATTTACCTTAATGCGTATAAATACTTATTAAAGGCGAAAGCGCTTGCCAGAACACAAGCGAGGAAATGTGAGATATGCCTGGGGCGTGAGCCTACGGTGGGCAGGTACGCCATCGCAGTTAAATATGTTCTTGTTGGGGACGTAAGCTTTTAATCGTAGCGCTCAAAACTAGGACAATTGCCAAAACAAACACGGTATTTCTGAGTATTGAGTTATCAGAAGACATCTCCGAAAACGTTAAAAACCTTTATGTGGCTAGGCTATAGTCCGTAAATGCAATCATCCTAAATTAGCTAGTACAGTACGACAGAATAATGCTTTGAGATATTTACTGTTGATAATTAGACAAAAACATCTAGTTATATGCGTTAATTTTAACCTAACGACATAGCAGATATTTCTAATGGTAATATTAGCGCTCTAATTCGTAATCTGACTAATCTACAAATTGTCAAAATAACCTCAGTATACTTTTTGGGATTTAACCTAAATCTGTCTTGAACAACTCGAAAGATTTTTACCGAACGGATTCGATGTTCGACAAATATTCGTTTAGACGAAAATTCTTTGTTTGATTTTTTCTGGTCAGTTGTTAACTCTTTATTTCTTGGTTTCTTAATTGGAGTATCAATGAAATCTTCTCCCATATAACCTAAATTCCCTTAAAACTTTGTTTTGGGTCAAAATTATCACGATTTTCTCTAAACATTGTTATATCGCTTTTTGGACCTGGTTCTCCTGCCACAACATCAACGATATCTCTACCATCTGGCATGATAATTATTTGGCTTTTAAATGTATGATTACTTTTCTTACCTGAAAAATATTTTTCTTGTTCTTCATTATCTCTGGGTCTTTCCCTGACTTGTTCATAGCTATCTACAATTAATTCATACTCTGTAAGTATTTCTTGAACTACCATCAAGTCAGACTCGTTTTTTTATTTGTTCAATCAAACTGCATGGAAGCAATTCTCTAAGTATTGGCAACCAATAATTAAATGTGTCATTCGCTGTCGATTCACTCACTCCAAACTGGATACCAAGAACTTGAAATGTCGTCATTTGTCTGAGATACAGCAAGGTTAAAATTATTTGTTCTTTAAGAGATAGTTTTGGTTTTCGACCTCCACCGCCAGCAATAATTCTAATTTTTTTTTATTCTTTTAAAGCTTGTTTTTCATAATTTAATTGTTCGGCATTTTTGATTAATTGTTGTAACTGTTCATACTCCAGGCCAATTAACCTCCGTGTTTCTTTAGGATTTTCTTCAATGTGCTTCAGTATATCACTCATATTTATGTGTCAAAAAACTTCTCTAATGTTCTTTTATCACAGAATGATACTATTTTGGAGATGTCTAGAGTGTTTGAGTGCAATTCCTACTAGTGCCCAGAGTATTACTCCTGCATAAGCGATGTCTCGACGCTGGATAACTATAACTGCTGCAACTGCTGTTGCTATCAATACCATGATGAGAGTCCATGTTATGGCAAAAATCCCCCAACCGTTCCACCCGTGAAAATACAAGGCACACGCTACATTGACGATGGTCGCCACGCTAATCCAGCCTAGATAAATGCTGATCGGAAAGTGAATACACCATTTTTTCAGCCTAGGTACACGTGATTTACCAATTTCTAACTGTACATAAACACCAATCAGGGGCAGCAGAATCAAAAGCATTGCAATTACAGAAAGAGCAAAAAGCCTAGACAAAAACAGATATACCCAGATACTTTGAGCAACACAGGCAATCACCAACAGATAACCTGTCTTACATAAATCAGGCTCATCTCGTTGGTTAGGTAAAGCTTGGTATATCCCAAAAGCAAACAAACCAAGGTAAATCAGCCCCCAGATAGCAAAGGCGTAATTGGCAGGGATAATCAGGACATTTTTAAACAAAGTATTGGAAATTTCCCCTATACTGAGTCCATTGAGCGGAAAAACGTTCGATAGTACGTTGATAACGAAAGCACCAAAGATTGCAGCCAACGTAACAAGCTGTCGCCAAAAATCCCGGTAATTGCCTCTTTTGGACTGCTGCATAGGATGTTAACTGTTATCTTTTTGTGACTGTAACCATAAGTTTGCTCTGTGATTCGTTGACCAAGAGGAGTATTTATACTCAAGGATAATCTCTTGGTTTTAAGGTTACATAAACCCTGAACTTTCGGCAACTGTATGATTTCAAAACCAAATATTAAATAGAATTTATTTAGAAGTGTCTAATGCAATCTGCTTGAGTTTCACCTTCAGACCGTTTTCTGGGCGTAAGGTTATTGAAGGCTGTGGCACGATTAGATATCCTGGCAATAAATCTATTTGGAAGCGTTGAGCGATAGTCGCCAATAACAAAGCCGCTTCCATCTGAGCAAAACCTTTACCAATACAAATCCTTGGCCCATCCCCAAAGGGTATATATGTTCCTTTAGGTAGCTGCTTTTCAAACTCCTGTGTCCATCTTTCTGGTTGAAAAGCTTCAGGATTCTCAAAATACTTTGGATGACGGTGCATTACCCATTGGCTAATCATGATTGCCATGCCTTGAGGAATTTCGTAATCACCAATCTGAGTATCTACTGCTGCTTCGCGCCCCATGAGAGGTACTGGAGGATATAATCGCATTGATTCTTTGATAATTTGTTGTGTATAAACTAACTGCCCAAGGTCTTGGAGAGTTGGTAACTTTCCTTGCAGAACTTGATTTAACTCTGATTCTAATTTTTCACGCACTTCGGGGTTTTGTGCTAAGAGCATCCATGTCCAAGATAAAGTATTTGCAGTTGTTTCATGCCCTGCCAACATTAAAGTGGCGACTTCATCTCGTAGCAGTTTGTCATCCATCTGTTGAAGAGTTTGTTCGTCTTTCGCTTCCATTAGCATTGTCAACAAATCATTGGTTTTTTCCCCACTGTTGCGACGCTCTTGAATCAGTTTATAAATAGCTTCATCCATTTGGGTAATAGCATCACGATAACGAAGGTTTTCAGGTCTCGGGAACCACTCCAATACCAGAAAATTTTGCCGCCGCTTACTTTCAAACCATTGCATTGCCACATCTAGCGCATTGGCAACAACTTTTGCTTCTCCTGCATCTATATCAGCGCTAAATATGCACTTCATAACTATTTGTAGTGTTAAGCGCATCATATCTTCATGAATGTCATGAGTTTCACCATCGTGCCAAGTTTGAACCATTCGGTTGGTGTACTCAACCATTGTTTGGCTATATCCATTAATCCGTTTTTGGTGAAATACTGGTTGGGCAAGACGACGTTGCCAAAACCACGATTCTCCTTCTGCGCTTAATAACCCTTCTCCTAGTAAACTTTTTAAGGCACGTAAGCCTCGGCTTTTAATAAAATCGTTGCGATTTTTGAGAACTTCTTCTATATATTCAGGATTAGTTATTAAACAACTAGATGTTAACCCTAACTGTAAGGGAACAATATCACCATAGTCACGACAACGGGTAAGAAATTCTAATGGGTCTTGTCCGAGTTCAAATAAATGTCCAACAATAGAGTTTACCGACGGTGCTGGTAACTCGAATACATCGGCAACCATAGCAAAAACCCTCTCTTTTTGTGTGTATTCAAGAACATTAATTCACTGTTAATATTCAATCTTCATCACATAGAGAGATTTTCTGCTTAAATACGCTTTGTTACTAAACCGAAAAGTTTTATGATTGCTTAGGCACAAGCCAAAAAAAAGATACCGTTACTCATAGCCCAGATTCACACTACACAACAATAAACTCGAAACACGGCTGGTAATATCTTTTTTGTAGTCTCCCCCTACTGTTGTAGAGTTCATGTAAAGTCAAAGTTTTGAACACTCTGGTTTTGGAGTTTTAGGACCAGCCTAAAGGTGACACAAATATGAGTACAATCGCAACGAAAGATGGCACGCAGATATATTACAAAGACTGGGGGATAGGACAACCCGTAGTTTTCAGTCATGGTTGGCCGCTCAATGCTGATGCTTGGGATGAGCAACTGGTTTTAGTGGCAGATAACGGCTATCGCGCCATCGCCCATGACCGTCGTGGACATGGGCGGTCAAGCCAATCTTGGAACAGCAATGATATGGATACCTACGCAGACGACCTTGCTATGCTCATTGAGACACTGGATCTCAATGATGTAGTCCTAGTTGGTCACTCGACGGGCGGCGGTGAAGTCACCCGTTATATCGGTCGCCACGGCACAAATCGCGTTGCAAAAGTTGTGCTAGTGGGCGCAGTGCCACCTCTGATGCTGAAAACCGAAGCTAATCCTGGCGGACTGCCGATTGAAGTCTTTAATAGCATCCGCACGGGTGTTGCAAACGACCGTTCACAGTTCTACGAGGATCTCAGTGAGTCATTCTACGGTGCTAACAGACCAGGTACTCAAGTCTCGCAAGGTCTCCGTCAGCAATTCTGGCTCCAGAGTATGCAGGTCGGCCTCAAGGGCGCACTCGATTGCATCAAGGCATTCTCGGAAACTGACTTCACCGACGACCTCAAGAAATTCGACGTGCCAACGCTAATCGTTCATGGTGACGACGACCAAATTGTGCCGATCGCTAACTCTGCTCTTCTCTCCTCGCAGATTGTCAAGGGAGCGACTCTAAAGGTCTATCCTGGCGCAGGCCACGGATTGTACAGCACGCATCGAGAGCAATTTAACACCGATCTACTGGCATTCCTCAAGACCTAAACTCGATTGCCATTGTCGCTAGAAACGCCGTAAAAATAGCGTTTCTAGCAGATATTCCCTTATTAATGCCAAAAGATAGGCGACAATTCTGAGGGTAGCGATCGCATTTACTAAAACGTGTCTATAGTTTAACAGAACAGTGAGGTTTAAAATTGTACCGCACTCAAATCATTTACCTTTTGTCAAGATAAGTTAGAATAAATTACCTTATAAAAGCTATTAATATGAGTATTTATAAACCTGTTATTGTAATTTTTGGATTGGATTTAGCACAGATGCTAAATTTGAGCGCACTTGCGGGACTTTTGGGATTATTCGGCATCGCCATTTATGCTTGGTTCACATTACCTGATACGATACCAATCCACTTTGGATTTGATGGAAAAGCCAATGGTTGGGGGAGCAAAAAAATTCTGTGGTTGTTACCAATTGTGGGTTTAGCAATTTATGGGCTTTTAACATTTATTAGTCGTTATCCCCATACATTTAATTATCTAGTTGTAATTACCGAAGAGAATGCATTACGACAGTATCAAATTGCTTGCTCAATGCTGAATTGGTTAAAAAGTGAAATGGTTTGGACATTTGTTTATATTGAATGGCAAATATTCTATCTAGCAACTACAGAGAATCCCAATTTAGGGGTATGGTTTGTGCCTGTAACACTAATAATTATATTTGGGACGATTGGATATTGGTTGAGTCAATCTTTGATGGCACGTTAACGCTATACAAAATAGTAATATAGATTAAAAAACATAAATTACTGTAAACTTCTATGGCGGACATAAATGGTAATTGGTTAGGAACTTACTGGCAAGATGAAATACCAAGTCGATTTGAAGCAACTTTTGTGCAAAATGGAAATGTTCTCAAGGGTTCTATTTTGGATGATAACTATTTAGGAGAAGCGACTGTTAGCGGTAAGGTAATTGGACGTAATATCAGCTTTACAAAGCTTTATTTAATAACTTCGCCTTCACCAGTTACATACACAGGAACAGTCTCAGAAAACGAAGATTATATGCAAGGAAGGTGGAGCATTGGCTCTCGCTACTCTGGTTTATGGGAGGCGCAACGAGATGGAGAGAATCTGATTATAGATTTACAAACTCGCCTGGAGAAGCAAACTCTATTAACAACTTCAAAAAATAGATAACTGAAATAGAGTAGAAAGCAGCCTTAGATATTCATAATTTGTGTAGGAGGGCAACAGGCAATAAGCCTCTTTGAGCTATACTAAATTTTTTCAAGAATCAAATATGAGTCTTATGACTCTAAAGTTAAAAAAAATTAGAATGCACAAGGTTTAGCCAATGCCTCCCGCATGGAAGAATCTAATTCTTGGCGCTAACCTGTAGATTTGGTGGCAATATTAGAGTCGGCTTTTGAGCAATTACCGACTGTATTAAGTGTGGGCAAATCTCGATAAAGAAGTTGGGATCATGACGAAATATGTGTAAAATAGCATACGTATTTCATCATGATCTCATTTCGAGGGTGGCAGAATGTAAAATATTAACTTATTGTTTACCCAATCTTTGTAAAAACCAGGGTGTCTAGTGTCAGAAGAATTTAGTTGCCAAATCTCACCGCCATTTTTGTCTCTTGGTAGCGATCGCGATCTGGGTTTAGATTCAACCCTCCAAGAATTACCAATGTATAACTTCCCTGTGGAAATTAATCACACTGGGATGGAAGTGGCTAATTTTTTAGAAAAATACCCCCTGTTACCAGGAGTAATTTTGGTAGAACAGGGAAAGTTCATTGGGATGATTTCGCGGCGGCGACTGCTGGAATTTTTAATTCGTCCTTATGGACAAGAGTTGTTGGTTCAGCAACCATTAGCCATTCTCTACAGCTATGCGCGGATACCGATGTTGCTGCTTGCTGATACAACATCGATTTTAACGGCGATGCAACTTAGCTTAAAGCGATCGCCAGAATTATTAGCAGAACCAATTGTAGTACACACAGAATCTGGTGCTTATAGATTGTTAGATGTCCAAGAATTGAATATTATTTCTTGGCAAATTCGAGGAATTGACAATCTGGTGCGCTATGAACGCAGCCAAGCTCAAATGATTCAAAATGATAAAATGGCAAATCTGGGACGTTTGGTAGACGGCGTAGCGCACGAAATTTTAGACCCAGTGGGTTTTATTTGGGGAAATATAACTTATGTTTCTACCTACAGCCAAGATTTACTCAAGCTAATAGCTGCTTACGATCAAGAGTTACCATCAGTTTCGCAGGCAATTAATCAGATTAAAGAAGATATTGAATTTGATTTTTTAGAACAAGATTTGTCGCGATCGCTTGCTAGTATCCGTACTGGAGCGGAAAGATTAAAAAAGCTTGTTACTAGTTTACAAAACTTTTGTCATATCGATGAACTTTATCCAAAGCCAGTAGACTTACACGCTAGTATAGATACTATTATATTATTAATTAATAGCCGTCTTCAAGGAGAAATTGAAATAGTTAAATACTACGGTCAGTTACCCCCAGTTTATTGCTTTATAGGGCAGCTAAACCAGGTTTTGATGAATATTTTCAGTGAGGTTGTAGATATTTTGCTCAATGAAGCTGTTAGGCAACAGTTGCATTTAGAAGATAAAAATCCTGTTCAAAAACCTCGAATTGAGATTACTACAGAAGTAATTTCGCAAGAAGCAAGCAATCCAAATGCACCAGATTCTCGTTGGGTATTAATTCACATTGCTGACAATGGCCCTGGAATGTCTCAAGAATTGCAACAGCAAATTATGGAGTCATTTTCTCTAGAAACAAAGAATAGTAAAAATACTAGTTTAGCAGTAAGTTATCGAATTATCACCGTGAGACATGGTGGTAAATTAAATTTCCATTCCCAGATTGGTATAGGTACAAAATTTGAAATTTTGTTACCTTTACTTTGATAAGATTATATTAGATTAGATTATTTCCTGAAATTGCTGCTGGATAGGAATTTGAACTACAAACTCCGTTCCTTTTCCAGGTGTCGAAAAAAATTCTAACTTGCCGCCATGTTTTTCGGTGATAATTTGATAGCTGATAGCCATTCCCATCCCTGTCCCTTTACCGACAGGTTTTGTTGTAAAGAAGGGATTGAAAATTTGTTTTTGAATCGATTCAGGAATTCCAGAGCCATTGTCAGCGATCGCAATTTTTACCCATTGTGAATCAACGACAGAGGTACGAATCGTTATAATACTGGGATTATCCCGGATTTCTTGATAAGTTCGTTTAGCATTGAATTCTTCCAAGGCATCGAGTGCATTTACTAAAATATTCATAAACACCTGGTTGATCTGTCCGGCGCAGCATTCTACATGAGATAAATTACCGTAGTCTTTGATAATCTGAATGACTGGGCTTTTGTCAGTGGCTTTAAGGCGGTGTTGCAAAATCATCAAAGTATTGTCGATGCCTTCATGAATATCTACGGCTTTGAACTCACTTTCATCCAGGCGCGAGAAGTTACGTAGTGAAAGCACAATCTCTCGAATCCGCTCCGTCCCAATATTCATTGAACGCAATACCATAATCGCATCTTTTTCTAGAAACTCTAAATCGATGGTTTTGCGTTCAGTTTGAATTTCAGTCGGTGGGTTGGGGAAATAACGGTGATAAAGCTGGACAAGTCGCAGTAAGTCATGAATATATTGGCTAATATAGCTGAGATTTCCGTAAATAAAGCTAACGGGATTGTTGATTTCATGAGCAATCCCTGCCACCATTTGACCAAGAGCAGACATCTTTTCACTTTGAATCATTTGAGCTTGCATTTGATGCAAACTATCTAACGTATTTTCTAACTCTTGCCCTCTGTGCTGCAAATCTGTGCGCGAATCTTCTAACTCACAAATGACTTTCTTGAGTAAAAATTCCTTTGTGCAAATGTCAGTTTCTAGCTGGCGGCGTTCAGATTCGCAGCGTTCCAGCTTTTTCCGCAAGATACGGTTTGTCTTTTCTAACTCTTGCATCTGTATGGAATTGTCTTGGTTATCCATACACAACTCATTTTGTTCCTATTAACAGTGTGACAAAGGTTTTGTTATGAACTTGCGTTTGGCCTCCACTCGCTATAGGAGCAATTTCACCATAAGCATAGAAACCACAACAAGGCAATGCGTCTGGTAAATGAGTTTTGACAAGCTGATACTCTTCTCTAGTCAGAGTTCCCAGAATTCGCCGACGGGCTGCACAGGAAATCAGCAACGCTGCTGTTGGCTTTAAACCAGGATAATCGGCAAGAGCATTTTTCAAAGATGTCTCAGAGGCTAACAAAATATTGTCACGAGTTGCATCGGTGATTTGTACAACGGCCTGTTCAGGAATATCTAAAAAAAACTTCACGCTACCAGACTGTTGATCGTAGCCATTGGGTGCCCGTAAATAGAAATGATTTTGATCCTCAAAAACTGCCAGAGCATAGATGGCATAATTGGATGCAAATCTTTCTTCACCGAGATAATGCTGATAGAAATCTAAGGCACGCTGTCCATCAATTTCATAGACTACGTTTCCATCCACTTTAGTTACACGGCTACGTTGACTAATAGGAGTCCAACCACAGGCAACTCCGTGAGAAAATAGTAGTTTTCCAGAGAATAGCAGCACTGGAATAGAATCACTCAATACCTCACCCTGGAAGAATTGGTAGGTTTTGTCAAAGGTATAGTCATCGGCAGTCATTCCCCCAATGATGGGAATATTTTCTCCCAGGCTTTGTTTTAAAGCTTCTAAAATTAAAACCCCATTGCTGGTTAGACTATCCGGGAAAGTAAGGCACAATTGTGGTACAGATGCACTCTTTGCCTTGGCTTGGGCGATCGCTTCTTGGGCTGCAAGGGCTGGATTTTTGGAGGCTCCTCTTCCAATACCTGCACAAATTTCCACTTCATCGCTAGCAAACAGCATTAAGGTCAGAGAATCTTGCTGAAACTCCAGAATTGAAGAGATTTCTCCATTTGTCGTTCCACCAATCAACTCAATTCCGGGGAAAGCGTCTTGGATGCGCTGTAAAATTAACACATGGTCAAAGTCTATAGCAGTGAATAAAATTCCAGCTTGAGGAATTGACCCCCCAAGAGAACGGCTACATTCTTGAAGAACTTCAGCGATCGCATTTTGAGAATCAGGATCGTCGCTATGACCAACAACAACTTGAAACACAACTACCTCATTGTAAGTTTTAATGCCAGGGTGCTAACTCCATTGGGATAGCAGCACTCATGAACCTACAATTAGATTTCCCACTTACTTGAACTAAATCTCAATTCACCTGAATTTTTATTTTCCGATTCATCTGACGATACAAAAACTGTATAAAAAACTTGGGGAGCATTTCCTCAAAAATTAACTCCCCAGCCCCATTATTCAGTTCAATTCATCTGCAATAAATTTTCGCCACGTTGATAAATTTCCCTTGCATGATCAGTCCAAGCACCTTGTCCCCAATAACGAAAACAACTGGTTTGCAGCAAAAGGTTGTGTAGTAGAAGGTTACGATAGTGAGATTGTCTGGTAACAGGTTCTGCTGAATTAAGTTGCTGTAATTGATCAAATCTTTGATGGAATAAACTGCTTAATTGATACATAGGAGACAACACATTCTCATATCCTTTGACCCAACTGATATGATTTGTCCATGAGGCTCCATCCAGATGAAAATTAGAGTTTGTTTGTTTTAATTCTTGAATTGCATTTTCTACAGCTTCCGGTTGATTATTGCCTGGTGAAACTCTCTCCCAAATCTGATGTTGTCCCACTGGTTGACAAGTTGGATAGTCTTCAGGTTTACATCCAGCAGCTTCGATAAATTCTAAATATTCTGTACCGCACATTCCAACAACACCTGATTTTCCTCCCCCATTATTGACCATATCCCACCAAGCTTGTTTAAAAGCACTGGGAAATTCATTCATCATCACACCGCCATTTTCACCATCTCCAATTTGGCTAACTATTGGTGGCACAAAAACACTACCAATTTGTTGTTTGGATAAAGTTTTAGCTTCATAATAAGGCTGCATTTGTGCAACTAATTTAGTATCCGAACCTTGGGTTTTAATTAAGGCTGTGATGCTAATTGTTTCGCCTTGAGAATTGCGAGCAATCAAACGATGTGGTAAATGTTTGTGGATAAGTGATTGACCGCTAATTGTTTCTACAGAATGTTCTTGAACGAGTAACCAGCGATATCCGCATTCTTTCAGCGCTTTTACAAATTCAAAGAGAGCATCAGGGTGATTTGGGAGGTGCATTTCTGGAGGTGAAAATCCTTTGACTCGCGCTAGTGCTTCCCAGCCAAAAATTGCCGCAAAGTGATGTTGCCATGCAACGATATGCAATTTAATATCTGCTATGGGTGTAGAAGGAATAACTGCATGACCCCACATTGTACCCAGCCATTCTACATAAGGTTGATAGTTGCGATCGCAAGTGATCCGTTTGAGATTATCGAGAACATCACCGCGTCCCATTTGCCGCAATCCCCACAAAAGATTACCTGAGTAATCCAACATCACACGGGGATTGCAACCTTGACTTACAAGTTCGGGGATCAAGTCTCCCATACGGCTGTAACAATATGCAAAAGGACTTGCATTGTGGTTATCCCCCTCGTTGGGATGTTCAAACATATATTGCAGATTGCTGATCAGTGTACCGCCATTTCCAGCAGGTATAGTTGGCTGGTGCATGTGTAAGGCGATCGCAAACACAGCATTTACATCTTTTAGGCGGATATTTGTTGTTGGTAAAAATACTGGCTGATCGTGGTTAACTACAGAGAGAACCTCTGTTTCCCAACCAGAAATATTCGGCAAGCCATCAATGATTTCGGGCAAACTGCTGAGAGTAGTAGGGAAGGAAAGCATTTCTGGTTGCTCCAATATGAGTTATATCTAGAAAACTTGCGTTTGTATTTAATAATACTTAACTCAGCGTATATACAATAAATACTCCAAGTCACGCTATTCTCAACTTGCTGATTTTCAATCAACAATTGCGAACTCAGGCAAGTCCGGCAATTATCATCGGCGCAGTCTTACCAGATATTCCCATCTTTGTGTTCTACTTTTTAATGAAGTTTGTTTACCATCTGCCGACACGCCAGATTTGGTCAGAAGTTTATTATCAACCTTTTTGGCAAGCTATTGTCAGTACGTTTCATTCAATTCCACTAGCGTTGCTTGGAATATTGATTGCCCATATCTGGAGTTGGCAGTTGATTGAAGTTGGCTTTGCCAGTATGGTGCTACATTCTCTTTTAGATTTACCAGTCCATAACAACGACGCTCACCGACACTTTTTTCCCTTCAGTAATTACCGTTTTATTAGCCCCGTTTCTTATTGGGACTCAAATTATTATGGTGCGATGGCGTACCCGCCCGCCGTAGGCGATCGCAGCTTTGGTAGAAATTCTCTTAGTTCTAGGGGCAACTATTTATCTGTTTCCTTTCACACGAACCTACTGGGGTAAAGGATTGCTAATTGCAGTCAATCTGTTTTATACGATGGGGTATTTCCGTTTTCACCTTTTAGCTAAAGGCAATTGACCCCAGTAGGATAAGCGATGCACTAAAAAATTTAAGACTTATGTGCAGACACGCGAGAAATCATGTTCTTGACAAGAACAAATCACCGAAACGATGGATTCTGTTTAAAAAATTCAGTTTCGGGATCAGCTTGTTGAGTCTTTCAGCAGGCTGTTGTTTTCTTGGCGCTGGTGGAGTTGCGATTCGTAAAATTAGCTCTAATAACCAAGGGGCAAGGCGTTGACACAATACGGCTAAATGACTCTGCCAGCCGACTAAAATTTCTGGTGAATCATTCTGCATTCCGGCGACGAGTGCTTTGGCTACTTGCTGCGGAGTCATGGGGATCACCCAGCGAAATAATTTTAAGTCGCGCACCATGTCTGTGTCTGTCAGAGAAGGCAGTAATGCAATCACTCGGATATTGTGTTCAGCTAGTTCTTGGCGCAAAGCTTGGGTGAATCCTAAGATGGCAAACTTGGTTGCTGAGTATGTCGCCATTGTTGGTGCTGCAACCTTCCCCATCAGACTCGATACATTAACGATTATCCCTTGCCTTTGGCTGACCATACGTCGAGCGATCAGACTCGTGAGGTTGTACATCCCTAACAAGTTCACAGAAATTTCTTCTTGAACTTGAGGCATCTTGGATTGCAAAAATGAGCTTTGGTATGCGACACCCGCACAATTAACCAGCAGGTGAATCTGTCCGAAATTGCGCCACAGTTGGGCAACAGCGATATTTACTTCAATAGTCTGAGTCAAATCTAATGGCACGATCGCAGTTTCGGTTCCCATCGCCTCGATTTCTTTAGCTACCTCGACTAACTTTTGGCGATCGCGTGCTACCAATATCAGCCGCTTGATGCCTTGTTGCGCTAGTTCGAGGGCGATCGCTCGTCCAATCCCACGCGAAGCCCCTGTAATCAGAGCAACTTTACCTTGAATCTCCATTGGTTTTATCCTCCAAAATCTAAGTCTTACCAACCTCTTCGTTATTGCCGATATACACAATCAAGAGTTACTTGCTTGTCGGCATCAAGTAAGACAAATAATCTATTGCAATTGAAATCAAACTGAAATTAAGCCTTTGGCAACGAGATATTTCTTGGTTAATCTGCAATCCCTCATAATTGTCTATACGAGGCAGAAATTTCTTGTTTTTAACCCGTCAAAGCCTTACATACTTGGCTGAATGGCTATAGCTCATAGATTTTATTTCTCCTAGATCAGAGCGTTCATCAGCATCCTTGTCATACACACGTTAGCAATTAAATCAAGGTATTGCAATATTCTTTAATAAGGATTTCTTAATGCTTCTTAACGACAAGCATATATATATAAAATATTTTATTAAATAAGTTTTTATAAATCCCTCAGTACAAATATCTCATTTTCCTGACAAATAGCCTTTTTTCGGGCAATTGTTATATCTAATTCATCTGTTAGGAACAAAAAAGACATATAGAATTTGAGTTTATGCTTGCAATAGTTAGAGTTACTGATTAACGCGCAGATTTCTATCAGCATATTTACTGATTCATTGAAAACAAAACTTTCTGAGGTTTATTTATTCAAATAATATTAAGAGGGTTAGTGCATCATTTTTAATGCAAATTACAACAAGCGTTTTATCTACTAAAATTTTCATGTAAATTAGTAATTTATTTGGGTTTAGCTTTGAGTTTATCAAAGTAATCTTTGAGACTTGTAGTGTTGCTAATTTAAATTATTCCTGAATAGCAAGATCCCCAACTTCTGCCAGAAGTTGGGGATCTTGCTTTAAGTTCTAATATTCTGTCTTCCATCACACCCACGTATATTTACGTAATCCTCTTTTCTCCCCTGCTCTTTTCACGATGATCCCGGTCATAACTAACGCGGGGTAGGTTGAGGATTTGATAGTTTGGTTGACTGGGGAATTGACGCACTCCAGATTTGATTAAATTGAGCTACCGATAACGACTGTAAAATACTGAGATTAAGCGGCTCTTTGCTGATAAATGTGGCATAAGATGGCTGCAAATAGGAACGGTATTCAGGGCGGTTAAGGAGATGGGTTTCCATAAAAGCGATGCTGAGGGCATTGAGATAGGAATAAACAGCATCGCGATCGGGGCCTAGTAAGGCAGGTGGCACAGGTAAGACATCATTTTCAGGAGTAGGTTCTGCGATCGCTGAAAAGTGGGTGGCGTTTTCAATCAAAGCCAGGTACTTATTGGGATCAGAAAGCCAAGTGAAGGGGCGAATTTGCTCAAATACAGGTGGGGCGAAAATATCTTGACTACCTGCTACCAGCATTACAGGCATTTTAATTTGACTGACTCCGCTCTCACCCAAAACTAAGCTGTCAATCGGATTAATCGCCATGATTGCCTTGATGCGATCGTCTTTGAGTTCATAATTTTTTTGGGGTAACTTACTTGCTTCACACTGCAACAACAGCGACAAATTAAAGGATGAATAATTGGGATTACAATCTTGGCGCAGTTGCTCAAAGTTAATCGTTGCTCCTGCTAGAGTCAAAACGGTATAACCACCAAAAGACTGGCCAATCGCCCCAACTTGCTGAAAATTGAGTTTTCCGTGGAGAGTGGGATCAGATTTTTCTAGACGCTGGAGTTCATCAAGGAGATACTTGATATCCAAAGGTCGGTTGATAAATTCCTCTGGTTCTGGTGGACTTGCCAAACCTGCAAAGTATTCCTGAAAGCGTTTGGCATTACTACCAGGGTGTTCCAGTACAGCAACAGCAAAACGGTATGATGCTAGATGTTCAGCCAGGTAGACAAAGGTAGAGCGGTCTGAAGCAAGACCATGAGAAATGACAATCAGGGGGAAGGGAGGAGACTGAGAATTTTGATCTGTGGGTTCTGAGTTTTGAGTTGTAGGTAAATAGATATCTACCGGTAGACGGCGTGAGCGAGAAACGTCATTTAACTCCAGGCTTTTTTTCTGCCAACGGAATTTTCCTGGCGATCGCAAATCTGGTTGTTTTGAGAAGTCAACAGTTGAATTGGCTGCTTGAGTGATCGCTTCTTTTTGAAGAGAAGCTACAACTTCATCCTTTTTCTTGAGCAACTGTGATAAGTCATCAACGATCCTTAACCCTTCTGTGAAATTCACCCGCATAGTATTGCTAGGAAATTTCCGCAGCAAATTTACCACTGTTAAACCCTCTCGATCGGCAGCAGCCAAAATCAAAGAGGCGCGTATGGCATAGAAGCCGTTCTGTCGAGACTCAGTGAGGAGTAATTTTCCTAGTTGTTGCACTACCTCCTCGCCGATCGGTGAGTAAGTGACTTGAGATACTAAAGTAGGAGTGATATTGAACCTTTGCTGGAGCAAATCCCGCAGTTGAGCGAGTTGTTGAGGAGTAGCACGGCTAGCATAAAATGAAAAATCTTGATCGATTTTCCCAACTTTCGCAAAAGTTTCCAGCGAGTCCACCGACAACGAGAATTCGCCGAAGGGAGGATAAAAAAAGCTAATGCGTTCAGCCGCCAATCCGGGAGTAGAAGTCAAAAAGGTAGATAGCAAACCTAAACCCAGGTATCTCAGAAATTTTTTCATTAGAAAAACCCACTATCTAACCCTGCCAAACAAGTTTCAACAGGATATATTCCCTAGAATTATCCAATTCTAGTATAGACAGTTACATTAACAAACTTCTTGTCTGCGTAGACATACTCTTGGCGGCTTCTCGAAAACATGAGGCTTCACTATGTTAAATTCAAGCTACAACTCCTGTGAATGAGGAATCAGGTAATGGCGGCTTCTGTAGAACATGGCTTAAATAATAGCGCTTCCATCCCTCCCTTAGAAAGTGGCGATCGCTTAACCCGCCACGAATTTGAGCGTCGTTATACAGCAATGCCTAATAAAAAAGCAGAATTAATCGAAGGAGTCGTCTACGTGGCATCACCACTGCGTTTTAGAAGTCATGGTTTACCTCATGGAAACTTAATTATCTGGTTAGGGAATTACAAAGTTTCCACTCCAGGGGTAGAGTTAGGCGACAATGCTACCGTGCGCTTAGATTTAGATAATGAACCACAGCCTGATGTTTTGCTGTTGATAGAAAAACCAGCCAGGGGACAGACATATATCAGTGAGGATGATTATATAGAAGGCGCACCGGAATTAGTCGCAGAAGTTGCAGCTAGTAGTGCATCTATTGATTTGCACGACAAAAAACGCGCCTACCGTCGCAATGGAGTGCAGGAATATATCGTCTGGCAGACTTTAGAGAATAAACTGGACTGGTTCTGTTTGCAAAATGGTGAATATTTGCCACTTGTAGCAGATGCAGATGGTGTGATTAAAAGTAGAGTATTTCCAGGTTTGTGGTTAGCTGTCACCTCACTAATCACAGGGGATATGACGAAAGTTTTAGCAGTGCTGCAACAAGGGTTAAATTCACAAGAACACGCGAAGTTTGTTGAGTGTTTAGCTTAGAAACGCTGAAAATATGTATTAAATAATACAAATAGTTGTATAGATAAAATATTAAAAAATATCTAGTGTATTTGGGTACAATTACTAAATTGTGACTCATTCATATTAGTAAATGCATTGGTATCAATAAAAATAATTATCAAAATCGTAAACAGTCAGGAAACTAACTACTGACGCTGATCCCAAGAGTTTACATTCATGATGCTTGTACTGACTACAAATCTCAAATTTTAGTTTTCGTCTCAATTCAATATAAAATCTAGAACTTAAAATCTCAAATCAACATGGCAGACCTAACTCCTAATTCTAGTTTTAGTTTGACACTGCGCTTGCAGATTCCCAATCGTGTGGGAATGTTAGCGTCAGTAACCCAGGCGATCGCAACTACTGGCGGCAATCTCGGTCAAATTGATTTAATCGAGCAAACCCGCAAAGAGTCCACCCGCGATATTACCGTTGATGCTGCTAGTACCGAACACGCTGAAACCATTGTGCAAGCAGTCAAGGCATTGCCAGACATCAAGTTACTCAGTGTCTACGATCGCACCTTTAATTTGCATCGCGGTGGCAAAATCAGCATTACTAGCAGAATTCCTTTAAAGAGTGTATCCGATCTCGCAATGGCTTACACGCCTGGAGTTGGTCGAATTTGTACAGCGATCGCTCAAGATCCAGAGGAAGTTTACAAGTTAACCATCAAACAAAACACTGTTGCCATTGTTACCGATGGTAGTGCCGTTTTGGGATTAGGAAATCTTGGGCCAGCAGCAGCCTTACCCGTCATGGAAGGCAAAGCAATGCTATTCAAGGAATTTGCGGGGCTAGATGCTTTTCCCATCTGTCTGGCAACCCAAGATACAGAAGAGATTATCCAGACAGTTAAAAATATCGCGCCAGTTTTTGGGGGTGTGAATTTAGAAGATATCGCTGCACCTCGCTGCTTTGAAATTGAAAAGAGATTGCGCGAAGAGTTAGATATCCCCGTTTTTCATGACGATCAGCACGGTACGGCCATTGTCACCTTAGCAGCGTTGTTTAACTCTCTAAAACTGGTAAATAAGGCAATGGCAGAAATCCGCATCGTGATTAACGGTGCTGGGGCGGCGGGAGTAGCGATCGCTCGCTTACTCCGGAAAGCTGGAGCAGAAAAAATCTGGATGTGCGACTCTAAAGGGATTATCTCTAACAGTCGTACCGATTTGACAGAAGAAAAACTTGAATTTGCCGTGAAAGCTCAAGGTACGTTAGCGGGTGCAATGCAAGGGGCAGATGTATTTATTGGAGTCAGCGCACCAGGAGTTTTGACACCAGAAATGGTGCATTCAATGGCGAAAGATTCAATTGTGTTTGCAATGGCAAATCCCATTCCAGAGATTCAGCCAGAATTAATCAGTAAAGATGTTGCTGTTATCGCCACCGGTCGCAGCGATTACCCCAATCAAATTAATAACGTCCTAGCTTTTCCTGGGGTATTCCGTGGTGCTTTAGATTGTCGGGCCAAGACAATTACCACCACAATGTATTTGGAAGCTGCAAATGCGATCGCTTCTTTAGTCAAGCCTTCAGATTTGAATCGGGAACATATTATTCCTTCAGTCTTTGATGAGCGAGTCGTCAATGCTGTTGCTGCTGCTGTACAACAAGCAGCGCGTCAAGAAGGTATCGCTCAGAATTAATTAAATTTTTTTACTCTTGTGGGATGGGTGTCTCGCCTGTCCCAAAGTACATCCTTAACTATAGGCAAATTGCCAAAACTAGCAAACCGTTTTCGGTACTCTCGATCGTTTTATGATTTCGGTTGTACAGCTTGCCTAACAACTTCTTCGTCCAAACCTAATGCTTGGGCTATCTCAATACTGTTTGGTTAAAGCAAAAGACGCGATGAATCGCCGTCTCTACAATAATCAGTCTTTTGTCTTGATGCCAATTTATCGCGTCTTTACGATCTAAAATTTCCATCAAAAAACATTAACCGAACTTGATTGCAGGCTATCTGTTCAATACTCAATTCTAACGCCCATAGCTGAGGTATTGTTTCTAACTTGCCTTCTTTGTAGCGTCGCCAAGAGTTGGCATCGCTCATTATGGATATGTCAGATTGAGGACTGGCGAAACACTCGTCCCCATTTGGTGATTGGATTATATAAATAAAGCAACATCATCCAAAACACCACCATTTGTCAACTGTTTGCAATGAAGTACCAAGTTGGGGACGAGTTTTTACAACAACTGCCGTTAATTTTGGCGGGGCCAATCCTAAAACATACTGAACCAGAGTCAGTAACGGTATGGGTGGCTCTAAAACAGTCTTGTCAGGTAGAACTCAAGGTTTATGAAACAACAAATGATGGTGAAACGCTAGGAAATTGCTTATTAGAGGGAGAACGCTCTAGCTTTGCCCTGGGTAAATATCTTCATGTAGTTGCAATAACGGCTCGATCCCCGGTTGGATATCGCCTAACTAGCGATCGCCTCTATGCTTACGATCTCCAGCTTACTATTGCAGACCAAACCCAGCAAATGCAACAAGCATTATGCTCAAACTCTTTTCCTACAGCCAGCATCAGCTACTTCGCTCATCAAAAACCAACCTTTGTTTTACCGCCAAACCGTCTGCAAGATTTGCAAATTGCCCATGCTTCCTGCCGCAAACCTCATGGTCATGGGTTTGATGCACTGCCGATTCTTGACACTTTAATTGAGGCTTCAGCCAATCAACCCCAACATCGTCCTCACCAGCTATTTCTCACTGGAGATCAGATTTACGGAGATGATGTAGCAGACCCGTCGTTGTGGGTTGCCACTACTCTTGGTGATGCCCTCTTGGGTTGGGAAGAACAACTTCCGGTGAATGGAGTTTACTACACTCCCCAGCAACTACCCCCTGGAAAACGGGCTGATGTGGCGACAAATCAAGCTGGTTTGACCGCAGGATTACATAATAAATCGGAGAAAGTTAACAGTCATCTTTTCAGCCTGGGTGAATATTACGCTACTTATTTACTAGCTTGGTCGCCAGTGTGCTGGCCGGACTCATTTCCAAAAGGACATCAAGTAACGCGCGATCGCCATGCTATCAAACATTGGAACCAAGCAGTCTGGCATTTGCGCCAATTCATCTACACCCTTTGGAAAGTGCGTCGCGCCCTTGCTAATGTCCCCACGTACACGATCTTTGATGATCATGATGTAAGTGATGACTGGAACTTAAATCAAGCTTGGTGTTTGCGGGTGCTAGGTCGTCCCTTGGGGCAAAGAATAGTCCAAAATGCCTTGTTAGCCTACACGGTATTTCAAGGATGGGGCAATACACCAAGTCAATTTGCAGAAGGTAAATCCGGTGAAAAGCTGTTGTTAGCGGCACAAGCTTGGTCAGCATCCCAAGGGATGGATGCAAAGGCTGATGATGCGATCGCTCGTTATGTCGGTATGCCAGCCAATGATCCCGCCACAGGCTTACCTATTTTAGTCCGAGACGGTTCCGTATTCATTCTCGATCGAGATCCTGAAGCACTCACTTGGCACTATATAGTCAGAAGCGATTGCCATGAAGTAATTGTGCTGGATACACGCACTTGGCGAGGTTATCCAGCCGATCAAAAACCAATTGCACCACCAATGCTGTTGTGTCCAAAAGCCTTTGAACAACAACTAGTTTTACCTTTACAAAAAGTAGTTGAAGAAACTCAGATTAAAACTACATTTGTGATTGCGCCCACGAATGTATTTGGAATGCAAGTCATTGATTGGATTCACCATTGGAACTTAAAACAAGAGAAAGTTTTTTCAACCGATGTTGGAGATGCTTGGAACATTAATGTGGAAGCACTAGCTAAATTCCTAACTACCTTGTTTGAAGAACGTCAACAAGTCGTTATTCTCTCTGGAGATATCCATTACAGTTCTGTTGCTCACTTGTCTTATGCACGCACCCATTCCAAATTGCAATCTGTCTTAGTGCAGTTAACCGCTAGTGCATTGAAGAATGAAGAGATTTTGACGCGGCTGATTCATACACGATTGAAAGATTGGCTATTACCCGAAAAGGTGCGACATTGGATCGGGTGGAGTAACCCACCCAATATGGTAGAAATTTCTGCGAAACAATTACACCATAATCGCCAGATGCTAGCTAACTCTGACTGGCATTGTGTTCTGGAATGGATACCTCGAAACACTGTTCAGACTTCTACCTGCACAACAGATATATTATCTTTAATAGCTCCCTGGAAACGAGCCGAAAATGCTAAATGGAAATGGTTACAACCTCTGATGTTTTGGAAATTTCGTTGGTTTCAGGACGGGCGAGAAGTTGTTGGATTGAATAATTTAGGGCTGGTTCACTTTAAGTTCGCAGACGCGAGTAATTCTGACAAAGTTATTCAAGATTTGTACTGGTTTTCTTCTTGGTATCCAACCCAAGTTGTTTATAGCCGTTTTGAGAGCGAGTTAATGCCTAATCAGTCATTGTTACGATAACCGAAGAGGCAGGGAGCAGGGGAGGAAGATTCTGAAATTCCTCCTGTGTAATCAAGGTTTTAAGAGCAAATAAATTTATTTATGGGCTCGTAGAAAATAATTCATCAATTGCACTGTTGACGTGCAAGTTTAAAGCTTAAAGTTTGAACGTTTGAGCAAAAAGGTCGAAGTTCCGAGTTCAAAGGCTCAACGTTCCAGCAAAAAGGTCGAAGTTCCAAGTTCAAAAGCTCAACGTTCCAGCAAAAAGGTCGAAGTTCCGAGTTCAAAGGCTCAACGTTCCAGCAAAAAGGTCAAAGTTCCGAGTTCCGAGGCTCAACGTTCCAGCAAAAAGGTCAAAGTTCCGAGTTCAAAGGCTCAACGTTCGAGCAAAAAGGTCGAAGCTTCGAGTTCCGAGGCTCAATATTGGTATTCTAATCACTAAAAATTGAGAATTTATAAAGTCAAGTCAATGAACTAACGCTCAAATCGCCATTTTATACTTGCATCTTAATCAATAAAGTTAATGAATTAGTTCCAAAATTGAAAATTTGAGTTGAGAAAGATGTAACTGATGTTCTTCCTCTTTGCGTTGTAAGTAAATTGGCACGAAAAAACCCAAGTATATTACGAAATGTAAATAGGCTTAAAGCCCTTACTCATGGTCAATAACAAAGGACAAATAACAGCCTTCTCCTGTTGGAAACGCTACGCGAGCGCCAGTTACTTTTAATTGCGCCGACTTACTTACTTGAAATTATGGCCTTTAAGTTGATAATTCAGCACTTGTGGGTTGATAATAAGGAGGCTTTGGCAATCAAAGTTAAGTTTATGGGAGATAAGACAATTCCGATTTATACCTGAATCGATAGCTTAAAATCTACTGATTATGATCTAGATATATTTGCTCCAGAAACAGAAATTGCAGTACTTTAACTTCTGCTGATCGCTCTTTTAGAGGAAGCTTTATGCTGTAGCCGTGAAATAAATCAATCTCAAGTTGGGGCTTGGTTATTGAGCCAGTTTCAGCAAAAGGATAATTATTAATTTTTCTCAAATTACTTTTGTGTTGGTAGATACTGCTCACTGAGCAATATTACTTAATAATCAAAATGATTTACATAGTAAAACCGTACAACTTTCCCAAGCTGTACAGCCTGCTCAAATTGTTATAAGTGAAATGGGACTTTGCGTAGGCGTAGCCCGCCGTAGGCATCGCATTTACGCCGTTATGAAAAAAAAGTTACCGTTTTTGATTGATTTTAGTTCTGATGAGCCAAAGCCTTACCCAAGATGGGAGTAAAGCATTTGTTAAAAAAATGTTAGAAGTGGAGAGGTTAGAGGGAATGACGTAGAAGATGAGTGCCTTAAAGTACTCCTGAAAGCCAGTCCTTGTTTAATAAGTTTTGTGTAGAATTCGGTGGTGAGGCAATACTTGTCGGGTTTTGGGGAAAAGGGAAGGGCAAAGGGGAAAGAAAAAACCTTTAACCTTTAACCTTTACCCAAAACCCAATTCCGAGTTAAAAATCCAAAACCCGAGCAGTATTGGGTGGTGAGGTCATTTACTTGATTCTCAATTGCAACAATCCAGGTTTCATTTATGAGTCAGTCTTTTTCTCAAAACCAAGCAAGGCGAAATCGTCAACAAAAGCTGTGGCCACAAAAATGGAGTTTAAAGACTAAAGCAATAGTTTGGGCACTAAGCATCAGCGTACTTCCTGTGTTTGCAATTGGGATAGCTACTTACTTCTATGGGATTAATTTAAGTAGCAAACAAATACCGCAAGTAAGACTTGAGAGGACAAAAAGTTCAACAGAAACTGAAGCTCTACAGAGACAACTGTCGCTCTTGTTAACTGGTATGGGGGTAACGGCAATCTTAGCAGGTGCGATCGCTGTTTTTGTGACTAATCGAACTATCAGTCGAGTTAGCAACATTGCTGCAACCTCTAATCATATCAAAAATAGGCTACGTCCAGACAGTGAATTTACTCAAACTTTCATCGCTCACGAAGATGAATTAGTGATGTTAGAGAGAAACATCAGCTTATTCACAGAACTGCTTTCGGTTTTGGTACAAGAGAAAGAAGCCGAAGCTGATTACTCTCAACTATTAACTAAAATTACCCGTTGGGTGCGAGAATCATTCAATCAAGAAGATGTTCTCAAAACTACCTCAGAAGAAATTCGTAAAGCTTTAAACATTGACCGCGTAGCCATCTTTTGCTTCAATTCCAATTGTAATGGAACCTTTATCGCCGAATCAGTAGCACCCGGCTTACCGAAAATATTAGGGGTTACAGTCTCCGAGCCTGGTTTTGAAGCAGGGTATATAGAAAAATATCGGGATGGTTGCACCCGTGGTATTGATGATATCTATCAAGCCGATCTCAGTGATGATGATATTGAGTTACTCCAGCAATTTGCTGTCAAATCTAATTTAGTAGCACCTATTTTCAAAGGCAAACAGCTATTCGGTTTATTGATTGGACATCAATGTTCTAGACAGCGCTTTTGGCAGCAATCTGAGATTGATTTGTTCGCTCAGATTGCCATGCAAGTAGAATTTGCCCTTGACTACGCCAAGCTTTTAGAACAGGTAGATACCAAAGCAGATAAAGCTCAGTTATTTATAGAAATTACCCGCAGTATTCGCGAATCGCTCAACGAAGAAGATGTCCTGAAAACCACGGTGGAAGAGGTTCGCAAACTACTTAGTACTGACCGAGTTCTAGTTTATAGCTTTAACGCTAATTGGTCTGGAACTGTGATTGCCGAATCAGTTATTCCAGGTTATCCAAAAGTTTTGCGGTCTGAAATCCAAGACCCATGTTTCGGTCAGGATTATGTAGAAAAGTATCAGTCTGGTCGCGTTGCAATCACAAACAACATTTACCAAGCTGGTTTGACTGATTGTCACATTAGCCTGCTCGAATCCTTTAGTGTGAAAGCAAATTTGGTTGCACCTATTCTCAAAGATGAACAGCTATTTGGCTTATTAATTGCTCATCAATGTTCCAGACCGCGTGATTGGCAACAGCCTGAAATTGATTTATTTGCTCAGATAGCAATGCAAGTAGGATTTGCTCTCGACCATGCAAGACTGTTGCAACGCATCGAGGCTGAGGGTGTACAAAGTCAGTTGCTGGCGGATACTATCGGCAGCATTCGTCAATCCCTCAACGAAGAAGATGTCCTGAAAACCACTGTAGAAGAGGTTCGCAAAGTACTTAGTACAGACCGAGTCATGGTTTATAGCTTTAATGCTAATTGGTCTGGAACCGTAATTGCCGAATCAGTTGTTCTCACCTATCCCAAAGTTTTGCGGGCTGAAATCGAAGATCCATGTTTTGGTCAAGGCTATGTAGAAGAGTATCAGTCTGGTCGCGTTTTGGCAATAAACAATATTTATGAAGTCGGTTTAGCTGATTGTCACATTAACTTACTCGAATCCTTTGGTGTGAAAGCAAATTTGGTAGCTCCCATTCTCAAGGGTGAGCAGTTATTTGGCTTATTAGTTGCACATCAATGCTCCAGACCCCGTGACTGGAAACAATCTGAGATCGATTTATTTGCCCAGATAGCAATGCAAGTGGGATTTGCTCTCGACCATGCAAGACTCCTGCAACGAATCGAAGCTGAAGCTATGCGAAGTCAATTATTGGTGGATATTACCCGCAACATTCGCCAATCACTCAAAGAAGAGGATATCCTGAAAACTACTGTGGAAGAGGTTCGGAAGGCTTTGAGTACTGACCGAGTACTAGTTTATAGCTTTTATGCTAATTGGTTCGGAATTATCATTGCCGAATCAGTGGTTCCAGGTTATCCCAAAGTTTTGCGGTCTAAAATCCACGATTCCTGTTTTACTCAAGGCTATATAGAAAAGTACCAGTCTGGTCGTGTTGTCGCAATCAACAACATTTATGAGTCAGGTTTGGCTGATTGTCACATTAAACTGCTCGAATCTTTCGCTGTGAAAGCAAACTTGGTTGCACCCATTATCAAAGATGAGCAGTTATTTGGCTTGTTAATTGCACATGAGTGTTCTGGGCCCCGTAATTGGCAACAGCCTGAGATTGATTTGTTTACCCAGATAGCTATGCAAGTAGGATTTACTCTCGATCATGCTAGGCTCCTGCAAGCGTATCAAGCTAACTCTACTTAAATAATGAAAAGAAAGATTTTCTAGGGGAAATTCATTTGCCGATTTGCGGTTAAATGAATTGCCCCTACCGCGTATAGTAGTCTATTTATGAATAGTCTCACGCTCTTTATTAGCAGGTTCCTTATCTTTGAATAAGTCAGCTGCCGTTAGAAGTAACTCCCTCAAGGTTTGTTTGATTTGGCGCTCTTTTCTCGCCAGAGATGTACCAGCTTCACCTAGTTTGTCTTCTAGCTGCGATCGCTTCTGTTCTACCTGTATAGCTACAGACTCAGCTTGGGGACGAGCTTTATCATACCAGTGTTTAGCCTCGTCTAGATAATCTTGAACCTCCATAGAACGTCCGCCATAGCGTGCAGCCATATTAGCTCTGACAATAGCTAGCTGTGCTTGCAATTGCGCGTAACGTTTCTTTAATAACCCGACTTCTTCACTATCTTTAATGGCATTGACAGCAGAATCAATTGCAGTTTTGGTACTAGCTGGTCTTTCTTTACCCGTCTCTTCAATCTCTGCCAAAATTACATCAACCTCTTGCTGGAGTTCTTCTTCTTCACCATCTAGTTGAGCTTGGAGCCGCTTTATATCTGTTTGAGTTTTAGCAATAGATTCGTGTCTTTGAGTATTAATTCCTTCTAGCGCTCCTTCAATAGAAGCTGTCACTTCATCTTTGAGTTCGCTACCTTTTTCTTGGAAGTTTTCAATGACAGCAGAAACAGCATCTCTAACCAGGCTACGAAGCTCAGTAGAACCTTGTTTAAACTCAGAGCCTACTTGAGAAACTGCGGATTTAACAATTTCTCGAATCCGATCGGTTCTTAATTGTCCAGTTTCTTTAGCTTGTTGTAAGTCTGCTTGAATTTTTTCTTTGATATTGTTGTTAGGCATTTTCAACTCTTAGAATTTAACTAATTGGGATAAAACTTTCTAGAAATGTTCTTACATCCCCATTATGGCGTAGCCAGATCGGGCTTGGTACTTCCTTTAGATAGAAAATTACACCTCCAAAGAGGTGAACTGTCAATACTACTCAGTTAAGAATATTTGCACGAACTGAAACCCTACAAACACTACAAAAGATTGGGTTTCGTTACTCAAACCAATCTACAAATTTTTATTTTTAGAAAAAACCTACGCAGTATTGATTGAACTGTAACATAGTGCCAATTTGTGAGATGATTAATGCTTGTTGGTAATAATTGACAGTAAAATATGTGGCGAGTAAATATTACTTGTTCAAGTGATGCTTGGAAGCTCTATGGTACTGAATTCAAAGCGATCGCCCAGAAGTATCAAGGGGAATTAATTGGTTCCAAAAAAATGCCAGATGGTACACGCATCATGTCTTATAAAATTGAGGATGTTAGCGATGCAGAAGCCTTTCAAGAAGATTGTGCAAATTTTACCGGATTTACAACTGACTTTGAATCCCTGTAGTAATTGATTCTGATACAACCAGTATTCGAAATCAGGAGACGTTGATTGAAAAAACTACTCACGTTAGTATTAGTAACATTTCTGTTATTGTTCAGCACTTTTACTATGCCTGCTATAGCAGCAGACATAGTTAACAGTGAACAAATATTTAGTCTTCATTGTGCTGGTTGTCATATTAACGGCAGCAACATAGTTAGACGGGGCAAAAATCTCAAAAGGCAAGCGCTGAAAAAGTATGGCATGGATTCAATAGAGGCAGTCACATCTATAGTTACCAATGGTAAAAATAATATGTCAGCCTACAAAGATCGCCTTACTGAACAGCAAATTACAGATGTTGCTGCTTACGTTCTCGAACAAGCTGAAAAAGGCTGGCGTTAGAAAGTTAGGAGTTAGGAGAGACGTGATTAATCGCGTCTGTACAAGAGTTAGAAGTTATTAACTCTAGTCGTCGTAAATCATTCATAATAAAGTAGAAAAGTTAAAAGGCTGTAAGAAACCGCTTTTCAACTCACTAATTATTAAATCTGCTCACTTCCAACTTCTAACTCCTAAAATTGAAAATGAACTTACCCGCAGCGAGCCGTCTCCAATTCACTCCCGATTTAAACATCTGTCGCATATTAAATGGTATGTGGCAAGTCTCCGGCGCACACGGACGGATCAATCCCCAAGCTGCCATTGAGACTATGTTCAAATATTTAGATGCAGGCTTTACCACTTGGGATTTAGCAGATCATTATGGCCCTGCTGAGGACTTTATTGGTGAGTTTCGCTGTCAACTAATTGATACTCGTGGCAAAGACGCTTTATCTAAGGTGCAAGCCTTTACAAAATGGGTACCTCGTCCAGGTAAAATGACAAAGAAACTGGTCGAGGAAAACATTGATATTTCCCTGAGAAGGATGAATGTAGAATCGTTAGATTTGATGCAATTTCACTGGTGGGAATATCAGGATAAAAATTATCTAGATGCCCTGAAATATATGGCGGAACTCCAGACTGAGGGTAAAATTAAGCATCTAGGTTTAACTAATTTTGACACGGAAAATTTGAAGCTGATTACTGAAGCAGGCATCAAAATTGTTTCTAATCAAGTGCAATTTTCCCTTATTGACCGCCGTCCCGAAGTTAATATGGCGGAATTTTGTCAGCAGCATGACATCAAGCTTTTTACTTACGGTACACTGTGCGGCGGCTTGTTATCAGAAAACTATTTGGGTAAACCGGAACCACGAGGATCTGATCTATCCACTGCTAGTTTGAAAAAATATAAAAATATGATTGATGCTTGGGGGGGTTGGCAATTATTTCAAGAATTGCTAGCTATTTTGAAGGAAATTGCTAATAAGCATAAAGTAAGCATCTCTAACGTGGCAGTGCGTTACATTTTAGATCAGCCAACTGTGGGTGGTGTGATAGTTGGTGCCAGACTTGGCGTATCTGAACATATAGAAGATAACGCCAAAGTATTTAGTTTTAGTTTAGATGCTGACGATCGCGATCGCATCAGTGCCGTATCTCGGCAGTCACGAGATTTGTATCAGCTAATCGGCGATTGTGGCGACGAGTATCGGCGATAATTATCTCGAAACAGGTAATAATAGTATCTTCATGCTGATGAATTAAAGAAGACCGTGACCACTACACTGCACTGGCAAGAACGGGTTGGGAATCAAAGAGATTGGGTTTGGCGGGGCTGGCAAACCCGCTATACTTACATTCGCCCTAACCAAAATAACCACAAAACACAACCTCTGATTCTGTTACATGGCTTTGGCGCTTCCATTGGTCATTGGCGACATAATTTAGAAGTGTTGGCTGAACATCACACAGTTTACGCCATTGATATGCTGGGTTTTGGCGCTTCTGAAAAAGCCGCAGCTAATTACAGCATTGACTTGTGGGTTGAGCAAGTTTACGATTTTTGGAAAACTTTTATCCGTCAACCGGCGATTTTAGTAGGCAATTCCAACGGTTCACTGATTTCCATGGCCGCCGCCGCCGCTCATCCCGACATGGTGCTGGGTATAGTGATGATGAGTTTACCCGACCCTTCCCTAGAACAAGAAGTAATTCCTCCCGTGTTGCGGCCGCTTGTCAGAGCAATTAAAAATGTGGTCGCTTCGCCATTAGTTCTTAAACCTGTGTTTAACTTCGTGCGCCGTCCAGGGGTGCTGCGTCGCTGGGCTAGTCTTGCCTACGCTAACCCAGAGGCGATTACCGATGAACTTATAGAAATTTTAGCTGGGCCTCCCCAAGACAGAGGTTCAGCTAGGGCTTTTAGTGCTTTGTTCAAAGCTGCGATCGGTATTAACTTTAGTCCCAGCGTTAAGACAGTATTACCAACCTTAACAATTCCGATGTTGTTAATTTGGGGACAAAAGGATCGGTTTGTTCCCCCAGCCCTTGCGAATCGATTTGCCCAGTACAACCAAAAATTGGAAGTGCTGAATTTAGCAGACGTGGGTCATTGTCCCCATGATGAATGTCCTGAGCAAGTCAACCAAGCTATTGTAGATTGGATAGAGAGATGGGTTAGCGTAGGCGTAGCCCGCCGTAGGCATCGCCAACCCCCTTACACTTTCCCAGCTTTGCCGGAAATTGTCTAAGAGGGCCTTTACTTATACCGCCCATTCATCAGCTAGCATTGTCGGCGACTCTTTGAAGAGATAGATATGAGGCTTTTGTTATGCAATGGGAGCGATCGCGCCACCCAATATCCTTGCTACCATTGAATTGTGAATTACTTAACACCTAGCCAATCGTGGCTTGGTTAGTGTCAACATCTGTAGCCCCATTCACAGAACTAGCTACAGAAATCATTTTATTAAGGATTTCTTGACTGGGAACTTTGCCTTTCAATACTACAGTACTACCCGTTTGAGCAACCCAAAGGGTATCAACATCATCAAGTTGGGGATCTTGATCGAATGCCAACGCTACCCGCTTTGCCAACCCACTTTGGTCATATTCACCACTTAAACCCAGACGTTCTGGAGGTATTGATTGAGTAGCTGTAGGAGCAGCGTTACTACTAGGAGCTTGTGCTATTGACTGCGGAGTAGGATTTACTTCTGCATTTTGAGGTTTTTCCATTCCAAATAGTCTTTTTAACCAACCCATAAAAATTTTCTCCTAATTAGAGGCTTATTGAGTGGAGTATAAAAGCTTTACGAAAATGCCGCATCTACCAATGAAAAGATATGCATTCCATAAAATTCCTCCTTGCAGGATAATTTCTGTCCAATTTTTTATTTCTAGAGAATGCAATGAGTGCAACTATTGAGTTTACAATAAAAAATCGCACTAATAATTAGTGCAGTAGTACGCTAAAACAGAAATAGACATACATTTGACAAAATGTCAAGAGTTTGTAACTCAATGAATTTTGAATTTTGAATGAGTGAATTCTGCAAAGCAGTACTTATTTCTTCGTTCCTCAAATCCTGTTCTAGCCTCTGTTGGCGAAGATGAAACATACCCTTTCAGTTCTCGTAGAAGATGAGGCGGGTGTTCTTTCCCGCATTTCTGGTTTATTCGCCCGTCGTGGTTTTAATATTGAAAGCCTTGCTGTTGGCCCTGCTGAACAGGGAGGAGTCTCCCGAATTACAATGGTTGTACCTGGTGACGATCGTGTGATCGAGCAACTCACCAAGCAACTATACAAGTTAGTTAATGTCCTCAAGGTACAGGATATTACCGAAACTCCTTGCGTCGAGCGAGAATTGATGCTTTTGAAAGTAAATGCTAGTAGCAGCAATCGCTCAGAAGTGATTGAACTGTCTCAGATTTTCCGGGCGCGAGTCGTGGATGTAGCAGAAGATTCTCTCACCTTAGAAGTTGTGGGAGATCCAGGTAAAATGGTAGCGATCGTGCAGGTGTTGCAAAAATTTGGTTTAAGAGAAATCGCCCGCACTGGCAAAATTGCCTTGACTCGTGAGTCAGGCGTGAATACCGAGTTACTCAAATCTTTGGAAGCAAAAGTTTAGTTGGGATTTTAATCAGCACATAAATCAAAGACAGCAGAAGTTATAGTGGCAATTGTTACTATGACTTTTGCTGAAGGACTATAAATATAAAAAATTGCAGGAAAATTTAGAGTGATAGCTCAATCGAACGCTGAGAGGATGTTTGAAAAGTATTATGCGAAACGCAACAGTCAAAGTCATCAAAGACCTAACCTCTTGACCCTCTTCCCGACGCAAAAAGGCGGAATTCAAAGCCTATCGACCTTTCGGGGAGAGGAATGGAAGCGGGGTTTATAGTATAATTAACAACTTTAAAATATTCTTAACCGAGTAGTATTACAATATTTCATTAATCAAATTTTCAATGAATTTTGGGACAATAATTTCTCAATTTTTTCATATATTTAAATTTATACTTATAAATTTAAATTGAATTTTCTCGTTTAAATTTAGACACTTTTATTTTAAAAATATAGAGATTGAATTAGTTGATTATTAGTCTTGATTGCAATTTAGATACCTTTCTTTTGCTCTCAATAAGTATTGATATTGAAATTCTCTACATTTATTGCAATATTATTTAAGTATAAACTTATACTAGGAGTTTCTAAATAATTTGGCACCATAAATAAAACTATGTAATATTAATAAACTAGGCTCAAACCCTTATATCTATTGCCTGTTGCCTATTTCCTATTGTCTGATCTCAACGACAATTATTTACGCCCACTTACTTATGCAGGCTGAGGGAAATCGAGTTTTTTGACTGGTGTACACTGTAGCCAATACATCAGGGAAATTAAGAGAGATAATTTAACTTGTGTGTACACCATAGTCAAAACAGGAAGAGGAATGGAAGGAGGTTTTGCAGATAAGACTGAAAAATCGCCTTCTCCATAGGTATGTTGAGAAATTCATCATTACTTTGGCTAAAAATTGGATGTTTTCCTATATATTCAAGTAGATGTAATTTTTTACGTATAAACATAATTTATACTTATTACTATCTCTGCTGTGTATATAGTATCAAAATTAACATCAAACCAAAATTTAGTTTCCCAAGGAATTAACAATATGAACTCACCTGAAGAATACATCAATAATAATTCATCAAATATAGAAAAACAGGGATCGAATGCAAACATAAATGAGTTGCAATTTAGTAATAACAGCATGAGTGAAGGTAGAAACTTAGATAAAGTTAGAGAAATTCTTTTTGGCAATCAAATACGGGATACGGAAAGAAGGTTTACCCGTCTAGAAGAACGTCTAATTAAGGAATTGGGCAACGTGCGAGATGAAACAAGAAAACGTCTAGATGCTTTAGAAATTTATATTAAACAAGAAGTTGATTCTTTAACGCAGCGCCTAAAAAATGAGCAGGTAGAGCGTGACTCTCAGGTAAAATCAGTTGCTGAAGAAAGTAAAAGCATAATTATATCTTTAGAAAAAAAGATTAGTCAATTTGATGAACAAGCGACTAATAGTCAACGAGAGCTGCGCGAGCAGATTCTCAACCAATCTAAAAGCTTACAAGATGAAATACAACAAAAATCTCAGGAAATCGTAGCTTTAATAGAACGGGAAGCTCAAGAACTTCGCAGAGAGAAAACGGATCGTTCAAATCTTGCTGCTATGTTTACAGAGTTAGCTATCCGGCTGAATACAGAAAATAAGTCTTGAGATAAGAAGTTGTTTGAAAATTCTTTACTATGAATTTTAGCACTTTTATATTCTCCCTACCCCTATTAGAAAGGATAATTTAAAAGAAGTTAAAAGTTTTAATACAAACAATAATACTTTCCAAAGATCCTCTACTCTAAGGGTTAAAAGATTTTTATCTATCGGCACATCTCTTCTGTTGACAACAGAATGCTACTTGATGATAAATTGTGAATTGGGGAATTTTGGTAATGAATGACTATTCAAAAAATCCAATACCGAAAGCATCCTCTGAAGGTTTGAACAGCAACAACCAAACCTTCGAACTTAATGATGAACTAACTATACTCCGTAGTTTGCTTCTGGATATTGAGCCAACTAAACTTAAAACACTTTATGAGCGATTAGAAAATCCTCAAATTCTACCAGAAGATATTAGCAAGATGCTTCCAGAAGCAGTTATCTTGCGCTCAAAGCAAGATAAACAACTTGGGGAGGTAATGGTATCAACTGTAGAAAATGCCATTGAAGTTTCTGTTAAACAAGACCACAATGTGCTTGCAGATGCATTATTTCCAGTTATTGCGCCAGCTACTCGCAAGGCGATTTCCACGGCTCTTGAGGAAATGATGCAATCTATGAATCAAACTCTGGAACATAGCTTGTCTCCACAGAGCTTCAAATGGAGACTAGAAGCGCAACGCACAGGAAAATCATTTGCGGAAATTGTGCTGTTACGGACGCTAGTTTATCAAGTGGAACAAATATTTTTGATTCATAAAAAATCGGGATTATTGCTGCAACATTTAGTAACAACGCAGGTAACAATTCAAGATCCAGATTTAGTAGCTGCGATGTTGACAGCTATCCAGGATTTTGTCAAAGATTCCTTTAGGGTACAAAAAGTAGATGGACTAAAAAGTTTACGCTTTGGAGAAGTAATGATTTGGATTGAAGAGGGACCACAAGCTCTAGTAGCAGCGATGATTCGAGGGAATCCTCCCCAAGAATTAAGGTTAGTTTTGCAACAAGCGATAGAAAAAATTCACCTGAAGCTAGGTAGAGAAATTCAAAATTTTACAGGGGAAACAGAAGCATTTCAGGCCAGCCAGCCTTATTTAGAAGCTTGTCTGGTAGTTCAGTATAAATCTACTCCTAAAAAAAATTATACCTATGCCTGGGCTTTCTTGGGTGCGATCGCGATCGCTTGTGGGACTTGGGGCTTTTTTGCCATAAGAGAACAACTTCGTTGGCAAGCATATCTCCAAAAAATCAACTCTCAGCCAGGAATTGTTGTGATTAACACCAAGCAAGCTTTTGGCAAATATTTTATTTCGGGAATGCGCGATCCCTTAGCAGTAGATCCTAATACACTAATACAACAAACAAATCTTGATCCCAAAATAGTAATTAGTCAGTGGCAACCTTATCTGTCTTTAGAGCCAGAATTTACTGCCAAAAGAGTTGAAAAATTGTTGCATCCTCCCCAAACTGTATCATTAAAGATTGATAATAACGGTATTCTTAATGCAACTGGTTATGCACCCCATAAATGGATTTTAGAAGCACGGAAATTATGGACATTTATTCCTGGTATCGCCCAATTCCAAGACCAAAAACTCGTAGAAATAGAACTTAGCGAGTTGGAGTTATCCAAAAGACAGATAGAAAAAGAAATATTTTTTTTCGCAGAAGGAACAACCGAGTTCATGCCTGGGGAAGTTGACAAATTACCTAATTTATTTATATCAATCCGAAAATGTTTAGATATTGCCAAGTATTTGGATAAAAATGTGCAGATTCAAATAATTGGACATACTAATAGTGCTGGAACAGAACGAAGAAATAGACCACTCAGTCAAGCCCGCGCTAATAAAATTCTATCTTATTTAAAATCCCAAGAAATCAAGACAAACCAATTTCAAGCACTAACTGTAAGTTCTAGCCTAACTTTCCAGCCAGAATTAACGCCAGAATCTAAAAAATTTAATCGGAGAGTATCTTTCAAAGTATTAATGAATAATACCTCTAAATAAAGTTATATCAATTTATGGTTATCCAAAAAAAAATTTGTATGATAGGTGCATTTGCTACAGGTAAAACTAGTTTGGTAGCAATGTTTGTCCACAGTATTTTTTCCGAAAAATATCATACTACTGTGGGTGTAAAAATTGATAAAAAAACTATAGATATTCAAGATAAAAAATTAAACCTTATCCTTTGGGATATCTATGGAGAAGATGAGTTTCAAGAATTACAAATGTCTTATTTGCGAGGTTCTTCTGGCTATTTATTAGTTGTAGATGGTACCAGATATAATACTTTACAAAAAGCTTTTGATCTACAAATAAAAATAGAAGATGCCATTGGTCAGGTTCCCTTTATTTTAGTCATAAATAAATTGGATATAACGGATGAATGGGAAATTGAATCTGCTGAGATAGATGATGTTATACAAAAAGGTTGGACTGTGATTAAAACAAGTGCCAAACATGGTATTGGTGTAGAAGAAGCTTTTCAAACTCTCGCTAAAAAAATATTGGATTGCTAAATGTTGAATGTTCCTGTTTTTGTAATTGCCTATATTCTAAATTTGCTAACAGCAGAGTCTTCTCTTGGCTATCTGTTGGTTAATAAAGATGGTAGCCTCTTGACTTGGGGTGGAAAGTTGGCAGCTTATGGAATTACTAACCTCCATAAAGGCAAAAATGCAAAAGAGCAAGTTGTTTTTCTAGAAGGGTTACTACCATTAGATGATACTTCCATATTTCTACCATTGATCCAAACAGAGTATGGCAGTTGTGTAGATGTTCATATATTACCGACGAAAGAAGCAGATTGGGTATTACTGTTAGATAGTAGCTGTGATAGAGATTACCTCTTTCCTATTCAGCAAAAAGCAAATGATTTCAGACTATTACACGAAAAATTAAATAGAAAGTTAAATTACTAACCTAAAGTCAAAATTATTGATTGTATCAGGTTTAACTCATGAATACATCGATCACGAATGATATGCTCACGGCTTTGAACATTCTGGTGTTAGAGAAAATTGATGCAGGTTTATTTAAAATTATTGGTAATTTACCTGATTGGTTAAATCAATTTTCTTGTAAGATTTTAGCATCAGGAATGAATATCTCAATACCGCAGGAAGAGTTTTCTTTTTTAAATAATTTTTTAATTGATGCCGAAAAATTTTGGATGAACAATAATACTAAAAAACTCAGTTCAGGTTTATGGACTGAAATAGATGCAGATGGACAAGAATATCAATTTAAAGCTTATGCAATTTGTGTGAATAATAGAAAATTTTTATTGATCGAGGCTTTGGAAGATTCTGATCAAGAACAGCAGTCTGTTCTCCAAAAAGCTAGAGAATATCAATTGATTTATCAGCAATTACTTAAGGATAATCAAAAAAAAGATGTTCTAATTCATTGTCTTATCCATGATATAGCAGTAGAATTGAGCGCTATAAACTGCTGTTTTGCACTACTAGAATTTGAAAACTTAACGCCTAAAGGAAAAGAATATTTAGAAACTGGTATAAAGCAATGTCTAAAACAAGAGATGCTGATTAAAGATATTTTAGATGCTTTTTCTACTGAAGCAGCATTAACAGAAAATTCTCATATCTATATTGAAGAAGCACCTAATATCTTAAGTTCTATACAAGAGGTAATTGAATTTTCAAAACTGAACTTTGCCCTTAATAATATACAATTACAGCTTGCTACCAATATTGATATGACAACAGACTGGACAGTTATGGCAGATAAATCTCGTCTAGATAGAGTGATTTCTAATCTAGTAGAAAATGCTTATAGATATAGTAAACCAGATTCTATTGTAACTATCGATCTACAACTGGATGGGCAATATATTTTATTTACTATAGATGACTGTGGTTTGGGTGTACTGCCAGAAATGGAAAAGAATTTATTTCAAAAGTTTTCTCAAGGCAAAGGTAAATCAGGGAGAGCTGGCTTAGGTCTTTATTTTTGTAGAATCACACTTGAATGCTGGGGAGGTATGATTGGTTATTTACCTCGTCTTGAAGGTGGTTCTAGATTTTGGTTCCGCTTGCCAAGACTAGCATCAGTGATGAGTTAAGAAGTGTCCCCAGTTAATAATATTAATTACTTCTAATCGTGTGCTACTTCAGATAAATTAGCAAATTCAATCCCGGAATTGTCCGAGAAAGAGTCCACAAAACAAGAGTAATGTAAATTACACCTAAACTCCATTCATACCAAGCAAGTGCAGAGATGATGCCTGGTAAGTGTTCGTCTCGCAGGCGAATGTCGTTAAATCCTAATTTCACTAAGTTGTTGAGACTAAAATCATAGTAGTTGAGCCAGTTCCAACGGCGATCGCTCAGTAGAGGCATATATCGTTCACGAAATGTCTGATTTCTTGGTATCACTGGTAAACGCCCAATCAACAATCGTAACTGGCGAAATGTGCCATCTTCGGTGAAGTAAGAAACGTTCATTAAATCGTGATAACGACCTTGTTGGTAAAGTCGGAGCAATAATACTAGCGGTACGGGGACAAGAATTATGAAAAGACACCCCAATGTCAGCCAAGGCTGTTGAGCATTGCGAAAGATGGCTAGTAAGCTCAAGAATTCTAAAACGCTAAAACTGACTAATATCGCAATGGTTTCGTAGGATGTGGGAATAATTGGTACGGGATGTAGGCGGCGATAGCGATCCACTAACCAAAATAGTAAGCCAAAATAGGCGATCGCAACTCCTCCCACGCCAAACACTAACCAAAAATTTGTCCCATAGCCACTCAACAACAGCAGTACACTCAATCCCAACCAACTCCAAGCTTGCAGTAACCACCCACCAATAGAAAGGAGTTCGCCAACAATTAAGCGAGAGCTAAGTTGAGTATATTTTTCTAAATCGATGTCTGCTAAGGTCAATAACTCACTACTGTTGCGAAAGGATTTGACTAGACGACGCTGGGCGATCGCTGCGGCTTGAGTTGGAGAAAAACCCAGTTTAATCAAACTTGCAACACTTGCACTATTAATATTTGTAGCTGTCAAACGGCGGCTCATTTCTATTAATCGCAGCTGTTGTTTGGTGTATTCCAGTTCATTAGCATCGGCAACTTGTTGTTGCTGACGGAAATTTTGCCCCAAATTCCGCAAGATATTTTGATTACCTTGCAATGTAGGAATGCAGAACATCTTCCCAATTTGACCGGGATTACCTAATATTTTTGCTTGGTTAGAGTTAAAAGTTAAACCAGGTACGCTTAGACAAGCTTCTGTAGAAAACCTAGCATCGCTAAAATCTGCTTGGTTGAGAATACTTGCACCTTGTAAATTAACTGATTGATTAAACTCTACTTCTCGAAATATAACAGCTTGTTCAAAAGTCGCATCTGCTAAAAGGAGAAACTGATTAAAATTTGCTTTAGTAAACTGGGCTTGATTGGCAAAGTGGACATCAGAAAAATCAGCATTTTCTTGCCATTGCACACTACTAAATTTAGCCAATTGCTTAAAAGTTGCTTGGTTGAAGTTAGCAATCTTTTCAAAGATACTCCCCTGAAAATCAGCGAATTCCTGAAATTGGGTTTGTTTAAAATTAGCTTTTTCAAAAAAAATACTGCCCTGAAAATTGCTTGGTTGCTTAAATTTAGTACCACTAAAGCTGACGGGGCGACCAAACCGGGTTTCAGCCCAATTCGTGGATTGGAGAAAAGTTGCACCTTGAGCATCCACAGACTGAAGAAAGAATGTATTAGAGAACTTCATTTCGCCATTGAAGCGAGTTTGCACGAGTTTCAAGACACCACGAAAGACGGCAATTTCACTGGATGGGGTTGGCTCTCTTCCCAAAAGCGATCGACAATCTTTGGAGTTGGCTAGTGATTCTAGACAAATAAAGCGCAAACGCTCTAGTTCTTCTTTTTCAGTAGCTGTGAAAATCGGAGCAATAGCTTGCGCGTATAAGGAGGTTCTTAAACCCAAATCGCTGCCCACAAAATCCCCTAAAATTAGGGCATAGCTGAGGTCTAAACCCAGAGGTTTTGTACCTAGCTCTTTTCGCAGCATTTGGTAAAAAGCATCACGGAAGCTAGCGTTTTCGGGGCGCAAATCAATCACCATCTTCTGCAAATCTACCGTAAAATTGCCTTCGCGGAGTGTTGGTGTGCGTAGACGTTCTTGTAATAGTTCCAGCGTTAAAGGTGTACGTTCTGGTTGTGTCTGCGCTGCGAAACTAGGTAGGGGGAAGAGGAGAAGAATTAAAAAAACGCAAAGGAACGCGTTTACGAAGCCTCTCGTAGAGAAGGAAAGTGCAGAGGAGCCCAGAGAAAGCACTCTGCATACATTTGCGTTTAACCTCTGCGTGCATCCGCGTTTAAAAAATAAATTATGCAAATTGTTCGATCATTCGTCGCTAATCAGTAGAACAATTTTACCCGTCACAGAACCGCTTTCAATTAGTTGGTGAGCCTTAGCCGCTTCTTGCAAAGGAAACTTATGACTAACATGAATTTTTAACTTTCCTTCATCGATCCAGGTGGCACATTGTTCGAGAATTTCTGCATGGTGCTGGAGGCTGTCTTCCAATCCGAGCAACGCTGGTGTCAGCATTAATTCTAAACCAATGCGGAGATTGCGTAATCTTGCAGTTTTCCAAACAGTATTGGCATCTGGTTCGAGAATTGTCACAATATCACCATATACTCGCACTGCGGGGAAAGTTTTGTGAAAGGTTTCGCCGCCTACGGTATCAAAAGCCAAGTCTACGCCTTCGCCGCCAGTCCAATCTAATACCGCTTGCACAAAGTCTGTTTGTTTGTAAAAAATTATATGATCAGCACCGAGTTCTTTGACGAAATTAGCCTTTTCTTCAGTTCCCACTGTGGTAGAAACAGTAGCACCTTTGAGTTTCGCCAATTGAATTGCTACATGACCGACACCACCAGCACCCGCATGAATGAAAACCCGTTCCCCAGGTGACAATCGTCCCCGTTCGTATAAAGCTTCCCAGGCGGTAATTAATACTAAAGGCGCTGCGGCTGCTTCAGCAAAGGAGATAGAGGCAGGTTTACGTGCCACAAACCGCTCATCTACAACAGTATATTCAGCATAATTGCCTTGGTGTGCGCCCAAGCCGCCATAGCAAAAATATACTTCATCATCTGGACGAAAGCGCTGAACACCAGCACCCACAGCCTCAACTACACCAGCACCATCACATCCTAAAATTGTCGGCGTGCGATCGGGGTAGAAAGTGCCTCGGCTACGAAGTTTAGTGTCAATGGGGTTAATGCCAGCCGCCACCAAACGCACTAAAAGTTCAGTATTCTCTACGGGAACCGCAGGGTTTGGCACTTCCTGTACTTGCAGAACTTCAGGACTGCCAGCTGCTGTCATCAAGACTGCTTTCACTATTCTTTCCTCCTGGCTTTAGATGCACGTTCTTATGCAACTTTAGCGCAAGAGAGTAGACACAAAGTTATGTCTGAAGGAAAACTGCTGTAACTAAGTAAGTTGGCGTGAAAAAACTAAATATGTTACGAAACGTAAATAGGCTTAAAACCCTTACTAATGACCAATGACAGCCTTAGCCAGTTAGCTTCAATTTCGCCGACCTACTTATAAGAGTGTGGACTCTAGCGTAGAGGACGTAAATTCACTCGAATAAATCTTAATACTCAGGTAAAAGATAGAATGGTAGGTTTTTTACAGTTTATCTATCGATAGGTACTGGATAAAAATTTCCAAGTAGTCTTACTTCCTCCTTCTAAAGACGAGGAAGAGTTCGCCGCCGCAGTACTTCTTACGGTGGAAAGCCTTCTATTGTTTTTCCTGTAATTCTTTCCTCATTTCTCGGCTCCCTTGCGTCCATCGCCTTTCTCTCCTTTGAGTAATGATAAAGACTCTACGCTCCCTTCTTTTCTACGCAGCTTTAACTACTATTGCTTTGGTAGCTGTAGTCACAACTCAGTTAGTAACTACCCAAAAAACTCCTGCGATCGCTAACATTACACCTACCGTTATTCATTCGTTTAATAGCAGTAATAAGTCCGATGGTTCCACTTCAGACGCAAAATCTGTACAAAACAGCGATGGTAAGCTTTACGGTACGAGGTACGGGGGAGGCGCAAATGATAAAGACCTGATTTTTAGGGTTCCTCCTAATGATAGTAATTTCAACCTTTTCAATTTGTTTAGGGAGAAGGATGGTCAAAGGACTAATCCTAAAATTGCGGCTACCCAATCTACCACGAGCGTGTACGTCTACGTGTCTCCCACGGGAAGCGACACCGGAGGCGATGGATCGCTAGGCAAGCCATTGAGGACGTTGGCGTATGCAGCAAAACGAGTTCAACCGAATCAAAACTACACGATTTACCTCAACCCAGGTGTCTATAAGGAAACGGAAGCGACGGTACTTCCGCCGGGAGTGAATATCGAGGGAGCAGGTGAATCAAGCGTGACTATCACTAGCAACGGTGCGATTCCTGCTCCAGGAATAAACACAGGTAGCACCGACTGGAGTCTTTTGCATTATGGAAGTATTATTCAGCTTGTCTCGCCTAGTTACTCCGGCTCGAGCCCTAGGTACGGGGCTCCTTCCGAGATGATTGAGGCTACAGACGGCAATCAGGCCTTAAGCGGCTTCACCATAGATGGGAACAGCAAGGCCATCAAAGCCGGTGTCTGGGTGGAAAATCGTAATAACGTGACTATGCATAATGTCACGTTCAAAGATTTCCAGCACAGCGGTGCAGTTTTTACCCGTGGCAATATGTGGTGGTTTGTCCCGCTTCCAGACGGAAAGTGGATGAAGAACACAACGATATATGATTGCAAGTTTATTAACTCCGCAGCGGATGGAGTATCGGGAGGATCTACCGGTAACTTGAGACTTGGAGGGCTGGATGGCGCTGACATCTACAACATTACTATCCGAGAAAATAAAGGATACGGCATCAAGTTCATGCATGTAGGTCATATACGTAACGTGAAGATTCACGATTGCGACATCCAGGTTCCGGAAGTTGATTCCCAGTGGAGCGAGGATGCTTCCATTGAACTTTGGAATTTGAGTTATGGAAACGAAATCTACAACGTTACCTGTAATACGTGGTTATCGATGGTTAATCATGCAGTAATGAATGATTACCAGCCGACAGCTACACACCCAAGCAATCTCAAGATGCGAAACGTAAGAATAAAAGATATTGACGGACAGAGTGTTAAGGAGTCAATTGAGGTTGCCTTGAGTGGAGTTGAGATATCCGACTCCTACTTTCAGGATAAGGGCTTCGGTATTGCGATCTGGGGAGGGAAAGCATGGGGCGGGAGTATAGAAAATCACAACATTAACATCCACAATAATATTTTCGCAAATGTTGCTCGTAAAGTTCAATTTGGTTTCGGGAACAGTGCTGCCGTCTTCATTCCCGATTCAGCTTCCAACATCCAGATTCACAACAACGTGTTCGATACCTTAGGGAATAGCCTACAGCTCGACTCCGCAGACAAAATATCGATCAAAAATAATGTGTTCTTGAACTCTCAAGGAGACGATGTGCAAGGAGGTAACAACATTGCTTTCACTAATAATCTCCGCAGGAATACGAACCCAGCAAAACCAACTTGGCAGATCCGATTCGCGGTTAATGCGACAAACATCCAGGGCGATCCAAGATTTACAGGTACGGGCGATCGTTGGAACTCTTACTACAAGTCGGCTTCGTCACGCAGTCTTGTGGTGGATAGAGGAACTAATGTAGGACTTCCTTACTCTGGTTCGGCACCTGACATCGGTCGATGGGAGTGGTAACAATACTAGTTGGGTTTTGGGGGAAAGGGAAAAGGTTAAAAGGGAAAAAAACCGCGAAACATTATGTTTCACGGTTTTCAGTGTGGTGTAAGGAGCTTAACTAAATCTCATCATAAAGTAACAGCCGAACAACAACGCACTGGTAACAATTTTGGTAACAGACTTTTTTAACGGCTTTAGAGCAAAGCACCACCACAACTAGAACCACACCCAGCAGTACAACCATAGCAATAAGCAGCAGTTTGGATCTCACTAATTAGGTCTAGACTGCCAGCTTCTAGCAATTTGCTAACTGTTAGCGGTTCAGAATTACCAGTTTTTGCAGGCAAATTCATCATCTGGTTAAAGTCACAATCATATACATTTCCTAGATAGTCAATTGAAAGTTGATCGCGGCACATCAAATGTTCAACTGTGCCAGGATTAAAATTTGACTCTAAAAACTGCAAATAGTTATTGTGTAGTTTTCTCCGTTCTAAATGTATTTTGGTTCTACCAACTGGTAGGTTGATAATGGTGAAGAGGTTGTTAAATACAATATTAAAATGTTCTTGCAAGAACATTTTGTAATCTTCTTCTAGGTTAGTCTGTTCGGGAGCTAAGGAGAATTGTTCAGTAGTCGGTAACTGGGGATTAAATACCAAGTCTAAAATTAAATTTTTCTCTTTGCCATAGCCGAGTTTATTAAGCCATTGCAAAGCTTTGACTGAACTATCAAAAACGCCAGAACCGCGCATTTTATCAACATTATCTGCTAAATAGCATGGTAGTGAAGCCACAACTCTTATTTGGTGTTGAGCAAAATATTCTGGTAAATCAGCAAATCCATCTTCAAAATAAATAGTCAAATTAGACCGGACAATCACTTGCTTGCTGGTTGCTCTTGCTGCTTCTACTAATGGCTTAAATCCATAATTCATTTCTGGTGCGCCACCAGTCAAATCCACAATTTTAATTTCGGGAAATTTATGGATTAGCGAAATCAATTGTTCGCAAACTTCAGGAGAAAGTTCTTCTGTACGTTTTGGCCCAGCTTCGACATGACAGTGTGTACAGGCAAGGTTACAACGCTTACCTAGATTAATTTGTAAAATAGCAATCCCCTTTTTTGTCAAAGGGAAATTTAGTTTATTTTTAAATGGTGTAACTTTTGATTGAGTTTGCATTAGCTACTATCCCTTAAATATGGCAAATATGACAAAAATTTATTCAATTTTTTTAACCTTGTAATAATCTGTAAATTATTCCACTAATAATTGCAGCAGTAGGTAAAGTTAAAATCCACGATAATAGTATCTGATAAAAAACACGCATATTGGCTTTTTTGTCAGTCAAACCGACTCCAAAAATAGAACCAACTGACACATGAGTGGTGGAAATAGGAAGTCCAAACAGACTAGCTGCAATCACTAGAATTCCAGTTACTATATTTGCTGATAAGCCTTGAGGATGATTCAATGAGGTAATTTTTTCACTCATGGTGACAGCAACTTTTTGGGAGTTGAGTAAACCGCCAAGTGCCATTGCGATCGCAATTGTGATCATTCCTCCCTGAACCGAAAAATACTCAATAACTAGAATGAGTGAGGAAATCTTGGGAGTATCATTTAATCCTCTAGCAAAACTCACAACTCCAGCGCTGAGAAAATGGCAAGTATCAATCATTTTCTGATTGACTGGTAGGTTCCATTTAGAATTGATATAGCCAGATAAGCTGTAAATTCCTGCTCCGAAGGGAATAGCCACGATCGGACTGAGAAATAAAGGCAAAACAAAGGAAGTTCCCAAAACGGCAAAATTAACTTTGAGTCCGATCGCAACTAATCCAGCGCCAACCAGCGCACCTGTTAAACTGTGAGTTGTGGAAATGGGAAACCCCATAAGGGTGGCTATCAGTACAGTTAGACCAGTTGCGATCGCAACTGCGAGATGAAATTCTGGTGCATTAGCGATCGCATCAGGCACTAGTCCTTTACCAGAGAAGTTTTTAATTAGTGTACTTGCCAAAAAAGTTGCAGTTGCTGCACCACCTAAAGTTGTGAAAGTTGCCCACAAAATTGCTGTTTGATAGCTGCTAGTTCGGCTACCAAACAACGTTGCTACCCCTTTAAAGTTGTCATTGGCACCATTAGAATATGCTAAAAAAAGCGTAGCGATGAATAAACTAATTAACAGCATTTTGCGGTTTATAACGAAGAAGTCAAAATCAAGAATGCAGCGAGTAAAATATTCAAATTGTGCATTCATTTTCCAGTCGCACAGAATTACGAATAATTCTGGCTACTGAAACTTGAATTCTTTTTTAAAAAATTAACAGTAACCACCACCGCTATAGTACCAGGTTGAATTGGTAACAATTATTTCTGCTGGCTTGATAGCCGCAAGTTTAGCAGCAGTTTTATCACATACTGCTGCGGGAATACCTCGCTGGAGTAAATGTCCTGCTGAGTCATCGAAGAAGGGTTCCGAGCCAGCATAAATTGCTGTTTTTCCCGTGAAAATACAAGCACCATCTTCTGGAATATCAACTTTAAAGGAGACAGAATCCAGGCTTTCTAAAAGTAGGTGTTCTTCTAAATTATAAGTCTGAGAATCTAGTAGACGATAAGGACGACGGGCGCGAATTTCAACTTGACCAAAGCCAGCTTTTGTAATCCGTTGAGTATACTCTTGATATGTGAGTGCGCCTGATAAACACATGGCTCTAAGTCGTTCATCTTGTTGAAGATGTGCTGGAATTTGACTAGTGGCAATTGGATCGCTCATCTGCAAACGTCCGCCTGCTTTTAATACCCGATAAGCTTCTTTTAAAGCACGGTTTAAATCTTCTGGTTCAAAGATGTTGAAAAGGCAATTCTGCGCCACGATATCGACGCTAGCATCAGCAACAGGTAAGTTAAAAGCATCGCCTTCGCGGATTTCTACAAAACTGGTGTCAAACCACGGGTTTTCTTGAGCAGCAATTTCCAGATTGCGTGCGGCTGCTTCCCGCATGGCCCCAACCGGTTCAACGGCAATTACAGCACCTGCATAGCGGGAAAAATAAGCGAATTGCAATGCTTCTAAGCCGCCACCAACGCCGACATAAAGCACAGTAGGCTGATTTCCTAGTTCGGTGGAGTGAACGGTAGTGCCACAACCATAGTTCATTTCCTGCATAACCAAAGGAATTTTCAACCCTGGTAATTGCAGGGGTGTACTTTGCACACAACAAAGTCCAACTTGCGGGGTTTCGGCAACTTCGCGGTAGAATTGCGCTGCTGTTTCTAGATAAGTCATGCAGTTTTAGATTTTTAGATGATGACAGCTTTGTGCATCCTAATATAATTAACCCTGAGTTGGATGAGTTCTTGCTCAGATTGCCAAAAACCCCAAATTTTCCTAGGATAGAAACTTTTATGGTTTTACCGTTGTTTAAACACTGGAAGAGGAGATGAGGAGGCAGGGAGAAGGGGACAAGGGGGAATTATTGCACAAGTCTCCCCCCTCTTCGTTGTCTCCCTTGTCTCTTCTTCATGTCCAATACCCAATACCCTATGCCCAAATTCAATCATGCAATGTGTAGCCGACACCACTCACAGTTTGAATGAGACACTTTTCGTTATTGGCTTCAAGTTTCAGACGCAGGTAGCGTATGTGAAGTTCGATGATGTTGGCATCGCTCATGAATTCGTAAGCCCAGACTTCTTGTAAAATGCGATCGCAGGTAATTAGCTGTCGTGGATGGGCCAGTAAATATTCGAGTAAATCAAATTCCTTAGCAGTTAACTCAATTAACCTTTGATCTCGGTACACTTGGCGCGTGCGACGATTTAAACTCAAGTCTTCAAATTCTAAAACATCTGCGCTGTCTACTTGCCAATTTCTTCGCAGGTGAGCGCCAACTCTGGCCAATAATTCATCAACGCTGAAGGGCTTAACGAGGTAATCATCAGCACCAGCGTCTAAGCCTACAATGCGATCGCTTACTTCATCTTTAACGGTTAATAATATTATTGGCAATTTATCACTAATATTTCGCAGATGGTGGCAAATTTCTGACCCCGATAAGCCAGGCAACACCCAGTCTACAATTACCAAATCTAGATGTAACTCACGCGCTGCGGTGAGTGCAGTTAATCCATCGTAGGCAATACTGACTTGATAGCCTTCATAATTTAATTCTAATTCGACAAATCGCGCCAGTTTGACTTCATCTTCAACCAGTAAGATGTGCGTCATGATGATGTTAATGATTTCAGCAGGGTACGGTAAGCAACAATACGGTCTGGAAACACTTGAGCGAGGTGCCAGCTACTGACATAGCCAAACATCTAAATTAGGTGTACGTTAGCTTAGTATAAACCCGAGTAAGTAAACAACAGTATATTTGCAAATACCAATGGCTGCTTGATTAAGGAACATCAAACTGACTATTAGCAATAGCTTGTGACATCTTCACCACATTTATCGGCAAGATAACAGAGCGCTTTGAAACGCAAACCAACTACTTCCTCGTATAGGGGATTTAATTTACACATCGGAGGTATATGAAATAGCTTCCGACCAAACAGTGTGATATCTTGCTCAAAGGGACACTGAGCAGGAATAGCTTTGCACAATAAATGAGCCAATTTAGAGTTATGAATTTCTATCTTTTCCAACCACTCACGCACTGGGTGTAGTAAATCATTGTGTGACCGTACTTGAATAAAGCTTGTCATAATTTTTCACCTTAATAATTTCAAACTAGATTGAGTTTGTTCTATTTGAACCTCTATAAATACATACACTTAGGTTCTATAGTTTTATGCACTGATTCCTAGTTCGTTCGTTCTCTACAAAGATAGAATGAATCTCTAGGTACACTGTAAACTACACATTCAACGATCAAAATTCCTGATGATTTATCCCATTTTCAAAAACTTTTGCAACAAATGAATTGGCTAAAGCTGTATCTCACTGCGTCAAGAACCGCTATATTGTGCCAAACGCTAGGCTAGATGTTGCCGGACTACAAAACTATAACTAAAATCTGGGAGGCGCAGGTAAACTTACCCTAAAAAAGCATCAAGCTTTAAGGAAGCTGCGAAAACTTATGACTGATAACTTCTTCAGTAACAAAAAGCTACTTTTTGACCGATGGGCACCAAGTTATGACTGGCTCTTTCCTTCAGTGTTTTATCGAGCCATTCACAAACGCTTACTGGAGTACGTCGATTTCCCAAAGCCAGCAAATGTACTTGATATCGGTTGTGGTACTGGCCGCTTACTTGAGCGCCTTGCTACTCAGTTTCCTGACCTGCGGGGTACTGGATTGGATTTCTCTGCTAATATGTTGCGGTTAGCAAGACAGAGCAATCACCACCGTCCACGTTTAATTTATATCGAGGGCAAAGCTGAGTCTCTTCCCTTTGCTGATGGTCAATTTAATTCTGTTTTCAGCACTATCAGCTTCTTGCACTATTTGGAACCGAAACAGGTAGTTAGTGAGATAGCACGGGTACTTTCTCCCGGTGGACGCTTCTACTTAGTTGACATTAACATTACTTCTAAAAAAGAGGCAGAACCTCAATTATTGCCACTCACTCCCCGTGGAATTAGACTCTACAGCCCTACTCAACGTCAACTTCTTGGCTCTTCTGCTGGGCTATTGTGTTTGAATCACCACTATTTATTAGGGCCAGTATTATTAACAATTTTTGCTAAACCTCCGATTTGAAAATAAGGGATGGGTAAGAGTAAAAGATTGGAAACAGCTTGTATCAGTCATTGTTCTCTATATATTAATTACGAATTACGTTAGCGTAGCGGTAGCGAGTCCGCGAGCGTCATTACGAATTAGTATGACCTCGATATTCCATAAACACCACAGGAACTTTGAGCAGCTTTTTAGCTAATTGCGACAATCTAAATTTATCGTTGAGCTTAGACAAGCCTGTTGTTCTGGGAAATTGTGGCAAGTCTTCAAAAGAGATTGGTACAAAATTAAACCGACTGTAAAACTGTGCCAATCGTTCACCTAAACATTCAAGATAAAGTGGTTGCGTTGCTGTATTAATCAAATGCTGCGTTAGCAAAGTACCCAAACTGCGACCTCTCCAAGCTGATGCAACGACCAAACTACCAAGTTCTTGTGCGCCTGAAAAATTACGTAGCTGTCCGCAAGCTACGAGATTATCACCGCATTCAATTACCCAAAATTGCTGCCAGTTTAATTGGGTTGGGTCGAGTTTCGCTGAGAATACCAGCAATCGAATCGACCACTTATCCGCCAAGGTTGCCTTGCGAAGGACACATCCAGATGGTAACGGTGGATTACTCTGGTTCATTAATTACACTTTGATAGTTTGGATCACAATCATCACACGATATTATTCAGTTAGATCATTTGCCATTCTCTGTCAAGTGTCAATAAAGCAATTTTAAAAGCATCTCGGATATCAAATCTGTTCTAAGTTGTCCTTTAACGACGGCAAGCATTCTAAGGTTAGGAAATTCTATAGTTATGGAGTAGTAATACGGTTCGGTTAAAGGGGAAAGGGAAAAGGTTTTGAATACATCCTTTCCCCTTTTCCCCTTACCCTTTACCCAGACCACAAGGAAAGTGAAAAATGCTTAACCGAACCGTATTGAGATGAGTAGTACTAAACAATACTTCCGATAGAGGGACAATCAACGATAACTAGATTCTGGATAGATGTACTCAAAACCCAAATTTTCTTAAGATAATCCCAAGAATAAATAATTAAGGAATGTCGTCATGGCTGAACAACAAAAACAACAATCTGATAATCAAGAAAGTACGCCTACTGCTTCTGGTGGTTACCAAACCCCCATCGACGAAAATATCCGCAAAACTGGCGATGCTGAAAAGAGTGATGCTAAACCCAGTGCTACACCAGAAGCACCAGGAGAGGATGGTATAGCAGGTAGCCCGAATCAGGGAACTGAATCACGTTAATTGGTTTTAACTTTCCCAAGTTTGAATAATCTTCTTAGGTTTTTTTACTAACCCCGATTTACTAAACTTTGAGTGGATAGTTGTGGTTTATATCACGATTATTCACTCATTTTTGTTGTGCGAAAATATAGTGCGCTAAGTGCCTAGGCGCAGCCTCAATACTGCTCCGTTAATGGACTTCCAAATAAAAAATACTCAACTACTTGTTGTGGGGTGGACATCTTGTCATTGGTGTCAAGTTAAGGCAGATGCCCAGGTGTCAAGAGACCTTGAGGCGTTGCATCGGTGTCGTTGACGAACAGCTTTCACCAAGCGCATAGAACGCTGATGCTCTAATAACCAAGACCGTGGCTTACTCATGGCTATTCTCAACACCCTTATGTTGAGTTTAACTACTGAGCTTTACCCACTTGACAAGTTTCTATTTTTCTTAACTTGACACCAATGCAGGGTAAGAGCATCTCAATCAGGCTTGACAGAAGGATTCAGAGGAATTTAATGTAGAGTCAAGAAAACAAAAACTGAGAACGCGAATCATATAATCGTTGTCCATAGCCGTGCGCTTCATTTTTTGACGAAGACTACGTTTGTAAGTATGTTCGCGATTAAGGGCATTGAGAGCAATGCGTCGTAAAAGGGCAAAATTACGCGGACTATGGAAAGAGCGAATGCGGCAAGAATCTTCTGCAAAAGTACAATCAAGTGTCCAGTGAGCCTGGTTTTCAATACCCCAATGTTTTCGGATAGCTCGACCTAAAAGTTGAGCGTCACTATGTAAAGAAGTCAGATAAAACTGAATTTCACGAGTAGTTTGATTCCAAAGACGACGCACTCGGACAACCATAACCACACTTTGAAGTCCTGCCCATAGTCGGGGCTGGTAAAGTTCACCAATGGCAGAAACTGGAACAGACCAAACTTGACGGATTTCCGTGCGATAATGTCCTTTCTCAATGCGTTGCTCATAACTGACATCAATACCTTGAAAATCCTGTGCAGAAGCTTGTTCAAACCATTGTTCTACCTGACGGTAGAGAGTCGGGTGATTAGCCTTAAGTGCCAGAACATAATCTGCTTTCTTATCAATAATCTTTTTGGCAATTTCTGTTTGTGTCCCCATTGCATCAATGGTGATGATAGCTCCTGTGATATCTAGTAATTCTAGTAATGCGGGAATAGCAGTAATTTCATTAGATTTATCTTCCACTTTCATCTGTGCCAACACCAAATTTTGTTCGCTTGCCCAAGCACTAATTACGTGCAGTGCTGATTTCCCTTGATTGCGGTCGTAAGAACCCCTAATTGTCTTTCCATCTATGGGGATTATCTCTCCTCCCATCTTTGTCACCAGGGTTTCTATCCATCTTAGAAAACAACGATTCAATTCTTCTGGGTTAATGAACTCAAACACTCGTCGGAAGGTATCAGACGCTCGAAGACTCGCTAACGCTACGCTATCGGAGGGAATTCCATTTGGTAATGCCAAAAATTCTTCTAACCACTGTCGCTTACTTATGCCGTAATTCTCGATATCTTCCCATCCCTGCGCTCCTGCTATGACTGCCAGAATTGCAATTACTAAAATGTCCCTAAGTTGATGTTTTTTGGTTCGCTCTACTCTTGGGTCTTTAATAAGAGCAAAATGCTCCACTAGATTCTGTTGAATACGGACGATATCTGCCACTTCTGCTGGCTTTCGCTGATGAGGAGAATTTTCTAGAGTATCAGCAGATTTAATTTCAAAGCCTTCTGACATCAAATTGACTCCAGGCGATTTTCAATCGAGCAATTGAATTCATCTCATTGATCTTGCTCAGTTGTCAAGTCCATTTTTTACAGAGTCGTTTATGCTGATCTTCTTTGATTTGTCAAGTTCTCTTTATACCAAATTAGATGAGCTTACCCTGGACACCAATGACATCTTGTCCGCCCCACAGGATTGGATAATTTATTTCTTGCAAGTCCCAACAAAGCCCTGAAAATGTTGAGTTTTGTTCCTCAACGCAACCTACCTGGAGTAGTTTTGCATTCTGGGATTGTTATGTATTTTATTTTACCTATTACTAAAAAAATGATTTTTATTCACTTAAGTACTTGTGCAAAGCTATACGCTGTAGGGCAATTCGTGAATTGCCCCTACGGTAAATCGTGGCTTTCACTGCTTTTTTGCCTACTGAAGTTTGTCAGCACACAGCAAAGCGAAAATCACCTATCCCTGAAAATCGGCTCAACTTCATGATTCTTAATCATGCTAGGTTCCTCTAGTGGCTGACAGAAGTCCCACAATCCAATAGGCTGATCTTAAAGTGGTAATTTTTCACTGAGTCGTAAGAACTACCTATACAGAAAATGTCTCTTAAAATAGTCCAGAACTTTGATGGCAGTTTCACTCTGGAAGCACAAGCCCAAGAAACTTTGTTCAACTTATTGACAAGCGATGCTTTCTTAAATCAAATTCGTCAACAATTGCAGTGTGAGCAAGTTAAATTTACAGAATTGATTTTTCAACCAGTTCCTTATAGCTTAACTACAACTAAAGGAATGCCAGCAGAGTTTGAAAAGTATCATGAATCTGATGAATATGCCATCATCAATGTACCACCAAATTTCATGTTTAGTGCTAAAATTTTTAAACCCAGTCGCCTTTGTGCAATTTACCAAAAATTGGGTAATGGGTAATTTTAAAGATAAATTTTTCCCTAATTAGCAATTTTCCATTCTGAAGGCAAATAGTAAGTTTGATATTTGATATATGGGTCTTGAAATAAATCTTTCTTCTTTGGCAACCCTGGAATACATTCCTTACATTGATGATAGCGGTCAATTACCTGAACAATTTCAAGGTAAAATCGGGGTATATGCTATTTTTGACCAAGAAAAAGTGCTGCAATTTGTAGGATACTCTCGTGATGTTTATCTCAGCCTCAAGCAGCATTTAGTCCGTCAGCCACAGCAATGCTATTGGATCAAAGTTCAAACTATTGAACGCCCTAGTCGCACAGTTTTAGAAAATACTGAAAATGCTTGGATTGCTGAAAATGGCAGTGTCCCTTGGGGAAATGGGGATCAAAAGGAAAAATGGACTCATCCCATTGATGTAAAATTGATAATGACACCTGAAGAACAGGCAAAATATCAAAATCCAGCTAATGATGAATTAGCACAAATGAAAATTATTAAAAATGTGGCGCGGAGAGTAGAAGCAGAAATTTCAACGCAATTATTAGAAGTGCGTGGTTTGCAAATGCAAGTTCGCTTCAATCCTAAATTGAAAGAAGAAGGTTTATTAGATTTGAAATGAAGGTTGTTTTGGGAAAACTATCTTATGAATATCGCTTATAATCTCCCATGACAATACAGCTGCTAAACGATCGCTATCAAGTTATCCGCACACTGGGCGCTGGTGGGTTTGGTGAAACCTATCTAGCAGAAGATACCTATATGCCCTCAAAGCGCCGTTGTGTGGTTAAACAGCTAAGACCAATTCACAATAATCCCCAGATTTACCAGTTAGTGCAAGAGAGGTTTCAACGGGAAGCAGCTATTCTCGAAGAACTCGGTGGTGCAAATGACCAAATTCCAGCATTGTATGCCTATTTTTCCTCTGGCGGACAATTTTACTTAGTCCAGGAGTGGGTTGAAGGTGATACCCTAACTGGAAAAGTTCAAAAGCAGGGGCTATTTAGTGAAGGTGCTGTCCAGGAATTATTCATGAATTTATTACCCGTCCTGGATTATGTTCACTCTAAGCACATCGTTCACCGCGATATTAAACCGGATAACATCATTGTGCGTCATCGTGATGGTAAACCAGTGCTGATTGATTTTGGCGCTATCCGGGAGTCAATGGGAACTGTAGTAAATTCTCAAGGCAATCCTACAAGTTCGATTGTGATTGGTACACCTGGCTATATGCCGAGCGAACAAGCCGCAGGTAGGCCAGTTTATTCGAGTGATTTATACAGTTTAGGAATGACGATAATTTATTTACTCACTGGTAAACAGGCGCAACAACTAGAGACGGATTCCCAGACGGGTGAAATTGTGTGGCGACAGTATGCGAGTCATGTTAGTCCAATCATAGCAGGAGCGATTGATAAAGCGATCGCATATCATCCGCGCGATCGCTACCCCACAGCTAGAGCAATGCTGGATACTTTACAGAACATCGCAAATCCAATTCCACCAACGCAACCTATCTTGACTCAACCAACTATAATTTCTGCACCACCACCCCAGACAGTGGCTGTCAAACCACGGCCTAATCCTCAAGGTAATAGTCAGAATAATATCCTTTTGGGCAGTTTGATTGCAGGTGGGCTAATCGGTGTATCTGTGATTATTAGCCAGGTATTAACAAAACCTACTCAATCTACAGCAGACAAAACGGTGTTACCTTCAGAAACACCCTCAACTGTTCCAAGCCCGGTGATAGAAACTCCTAAATTTATACCAACTACCTCATCTGTTCCTACTCAAATTACACCCACTCCAAAGACATCAATACCGCCAGTTGACACCACGGCTGTCAACACTTATTTATGGCTTTCCCAAAGACTTGTAACTGATTCAGATTTGGATGGTAAAGACGGTTTTGAACTAGATATTATGCGAAATTCGATTTTTGCTAGTCATGGCCGCCGTTTTGATACTCCTGAATTGCAAAATTACTTTAATAACCAACCTTGGTATCGTCCTATATATTCACCACGAGCATTTCCATCTAAACTGCTGTCAAAATTAGAGCAGCAGAATGTCGAGTATATCAACAAATATCAAGATCGTTACGGCTTGAGATATTTTAAGAAATAAGTTTAAGCAAGAGGCAACTGGAAAGAAGGCTTTCTGAATTTTACTGAGTTTTTTCAAAAATCAATCAAATATAAGCCTTATATGTTGGCAGGGGCTTACTAGTGTAAGCGGTTACACTCGATACATTTATTGCAAATATTCTTGTAAATGCTATAACTTCTAAGTATATTAGCTTGAACTTATCAAAGGATTTCTTGCTACTTATTAGATAATATCTAGGTTGTCTAGTGTAATATACTAGACTTATGACTAAATATTTAATAGCCTAAAATAGCTAGATATTAGAGACTAGTCCTACCGAAGCCTATATAGAGTGAGAGCTAAACTGTTTTTTTCTACGCCAAATTCCATCTCTAGATACTAGGCCGTTTCAGAACCAGGCATTTATATTTAATATATAAAATTGCTATCTCGAAGATTAGTAATCCATAAGTTAAAGAAATGCCATTTTTATAATTTCTTTGTTATTTTGTATTTAACGGGACAGTTCTTCCCGATTTGGTGGGCTTAAATAACAATTAGTTAGACAATTTCCCTCCAAAGATCCATGTAAATTCTTTGCATTGTGCTTATTTTTCTGCATAATTTCCAAGCATAATGCAAATTGGCTCGACAGATTAGATGGTAATATTCCATTCGGCAAATAGTTCATCTACACAAGGAAAACCTTGCCTACTACTATGCTTAAAATCAAGAATCAGCGTATTTTTTTGCCTGCGTTTATTCAACCTTTAGGACAAAATAATCTAGCAGATAGCAAAAAGGAATTAGATAAACCTAAATTAGATTTATTGCAACCATTACGTCAATGGCTGGATGAAATTGAGATTCAGAATCAGAAATTAGCGAAATTTATTGCTAAACTGATTCCTGCTCAGTGTCCATTCGAGCGTGATATCAAGCTTTTTGGTCGCAAAATAGGACACATTCCGCCAATGTGCAAGCTCAATCCACTTTATAACGAACTTGTCTACTTGCGTTTTCGCGCTTTGTGTTATTTAGTAGATCAGTGTGGAGAGGATATTCAATCCTACTGCTGAACATAACTAGAAAAACGCAACATGGAAATTCAAATTGAGCATCGGCCCAGACAAGAACGCCTCAATGAATTGGGTGTCTATAAATGGGATATTTGGAGAAAGGAAGTCTCAAAATTCCCTTGGACTTATGATTCTCAAGAAACTTGTTACTTTTTGGAAGGCGATGTGGTTGTTACTCCTGATGGTAAACAGCCAGTTCAAATGGGTAAAGGCGATTTGGTGATTTTTCCGGCTGGAATGTCCTGTATCTGGGAAATTACAAGCGACGTGAAAAAACATTATTACTTTGATTAGTCAATAGTTAAGATTGATCCCCGTTCTCTTCTTGATGATCTACAAAATCAACACCTCACAACATCTCATAAATTTAGGTTTTTATTATAGGTAGGGTTCGCAACGAGTATCGTAGGATAAAGTAGCATATTTGGTAAATTGCTTATATCCATATCTGTCAAAACTCGTTGCGACTCCATTACCTAAACAATATTCATAAAAATAAATAGCCCCATTTTCTGCATATTTGGCAGAAAGTTGATGGCAGATATCTAAAAATATGAAAGTCATTGATCCCCAACAATTTTAGCGAAGTCGGGGATCTTGCTATTGAAATTTATCATAGCGCTCGCTACTACTGCGAATCTTGGGAGTTCATAATCAAGTTAGTGGGAGTTTAGTTACAGAAGATGCTATTCAGCAGAGAAGGGTTTCGTCTTACCACAATTTTATTGAGGAAAATCATTAAAAATGTTACTGCATTTGAGTACTTGGCAAGAAGTCGAAGCTTATTTACAGCAGTCAAAGGGGATTATTTTCCCTATTGGTTCTACAGAACAACATGGGCCAACGGGGTTAATTGGTACTGATGCCATTTGTGCAGAAGCGATCGCAGCTGGTGTGGGTGATGCAACTGGCGCGATCGTTGCCCCTACAATTAATGTGGGCATGGCACTGCATCATACTGCTTTTCCTGGCACAATCAGTCTGCGTCCTAGCACATTAATTCAAGTAGTTCGAGATTATGTAACTTGTTTAGCCAAAGCTGGTTTTAGCAAGTTCTACTTTATCAACGGACACGGTGGTAATATTGCCACCCTCAAAGCGGCGTTCTCCGAAACTTATGCCCATTTAGAAGATTTGCAGATTGCCAATGCTCAACAGGTACAGTGTCAAGTGGCAAACTGGTTTATGTGCGGTTCTGTATATAAGCTAGCTAAAGAATTATATGGGGATCAAGAAGGTTCTCATGCAACACCAAGTGAAGTAGCCCTCACCCAATACGTTTATCCACAAGTGATTAAGCAAGCACCCCTTTCACCAGAAGTTGCAAGCGGACACAGGATTTATAGTGCGGCTGACTTTCGAGTACGTTATTCAGATGGACGTATGGGATCAAATCCTGGTTTAGCAACACCAGAACACGGAAAGCAATTTTATGATTTGGCGGTGAAAGAACTCAGCAATGGATATTTGGAATTTGTGAACGCAGATTGAAGGAGGCAAGGGGGCAAGGGGAAAGGGGCAGGGGGCAGGGGAGCAGGGGGTAAGGGGCAGAAAGTAGAAACTCTATCTAATGTGTGAGTGCTGCTTTACCCTTTCCCTTTCCCCCTTAACCGAAAAGTATTGGGGCTACGCACGCCTACGCACTAATTCCTACAAGTAAGCTCAAAATTTATTTTTTAATTGCCGCAATTGCCACATTTTCCAGAAATAGCTAGAAATCCAATTGGTAATCATGTGAGCGACAATCGGCACTAATAGGTTGCCCGTAAGCAAGGCGCTATATGCCAATACCATCCCAACAATTGTTGCCCAAATTACATAAGGCCATTGTTGAGAACCACTAAAATGCAAGATGCCAAAGCAAAAACTAGATACAATGACAGCCAGATGATCTAATCCTAAAGCTGACAGCATTACACCCCGAAATAACAATTCTTCACTCAACCCCGGTAGTAAACCGAGCCAAATTAAGTCTGGTAAGGCTAAGGGCTTCAGTACGACTTCTAGATAATAATCTGCACTTTTACGATAGGGAGTCCAAACGCGATAAGCTATGCCACTTAAGGCGGTGATGACGAATCCCAATCCTATACCCAACAGCAAATCTTTCTCGTCCCACTTCCAGGAAAATAGGGAAAAGTTACCAAAGTGCAACGAGAGTTTGGCGACTATCAACAAAATGATTGCAGTCGCTCCCATTGCCCCAAGTACTTGGATGCGTGTCAGATATGGAATTTCTGGCTCTTGTTTTTGTTGTTCAACCACGGGTTTTTAGGAGAAGGGGGCAGGGGCAGGGGCAAGGGGAAGGGGCAAGGGGAGATTGGTTTGTAGCTGTGATTCAGGGAGTTAGTATAAATTTAACTCCTTACTTTTAATTACTGGCTGCAAAGGTGATAGTTTGGGACGGAGAGCGGAGGGGTTAATGCCTGCTTTGTGTGCTACTAATACGCCTACTGCTTCTAAATATGAGTTTACCTGTATAACTTTGATCCCCAACGGTTGGGGAGGAACTTTGATTAGAGTTTTATTTTCTTCTACTGTAATTATTTGGCATCGTCTTTGGCTTAAACTCAGTAAAGCACTGCTACCACAAGCATTTGCAGGTGCGATCGCAGCATCCACTTCATCTGCCCAAATATCTCCTTTTTCTGATGCAATCGCTGCTTTATCTATTATAAATTGTGGGGCACGACTTAATCCTACAAGGACGCACGGCAAAAAAGTATAGCCCAATTCTTCGGCGGCGGAACGGGGAGATAAATCAGGTTGTGGAGGTTCGCTCAAAAGGGCGGGAGAATGGGCGCAAGGAATTTGAAAGGTTCGCACTAGCAAATGACTAATTACGGCTTCTGCACCCGCTAAGGGATCAACGCCTTCACCGTGGCGATATTTTTGTACTGCTTCTGAGTCCATATCATCGGGGAAACGGGCAACAACTGCGATCGCTTCTGCCCCCGCTTTTTTAATTAATATCTCAGCTGCCCGTAATAAACTATCCGGGTTGCCAATTGTTCCCCAACTCGCTCCCGATGCTGTAGTCCGTAATTCTACATTTAATGGTGCATCTGTAATTACATAATCTGTTAAGGTCAATCCTAGAGTTGCTCTGACTGCATCGGCTGCTTGTATATGTCGTAGCCGTAACTCTGGCTCAATGGCTTGGTCTAAAAGCAAACCTACTTTGTTGCTGCGGACTGGACGCAAACCCCAGCATCCAGAGGCGAATTTGTCAAGTCCGTAACCTTCAACATAAGAAGCATTTGGCAGATTCCAATACAAACTTGCGCCATTCATGACATTGGGGTGAGTAATTAGGCGATCGCAAACCTGTGCTATAACTTTGGCAACAGGCAAAGCATCTCCTGCATAACCCCCAATGGCAGCCCCAATGCCAGTTGGTACGATTAAAATAGCGGTGTATGGACGCATATTGAGTTATGAGTTATGAATCAGAAGCCATCAAATACTAACTCCTAATTCTTATACAGACGCGATTAATTGCGTCTCTAATTCTAAAAGTTGTTTGAAAAGTGTTTCACTGTAACTTTAGGCACTTTTCAATCCACCCTAACCCCGTAAAGTTGAAATTTTTTCAACTTGTTTCGGAGCTTTTATTTCAGTAAATAGCTGAACTCCTTGATTAAAATTAAGTTTACTTTCATCAGGCTTTGCCATCTTTTGATAAGTTAAACCTAATTGATAATAAGCTTCAGCTAGATCGCACTTAGCACCTATTTTATCCAACAGTTCGATTGCTTCTCTATGATGAACTAGGGCTAATTCAAAATTTGCTTGTTGTCGATTTATTTCTGCTAAACCATTGAGTGTTTTTGCTTTTACCTGCATATAATGACTTTCTTCAGCAAAAGTCAAAGCTTGGTGGAATATCTGATTTGCCTGAGAAAATTCTCCTAAATTGACATAAGTTTGACCCAAAATTTGCATAAAATAGACAAATCTTCCAGTCTGTTCTATCAGTTTTTCGTTCGTAATATTTTGATAAGCTATATCTGCTAATGCAGATGAAGCATCAGGAAAACCTAAATAAGAATACACCAAAGCTAAACAAACTGAAGCTTTTTCTGCCCAGCGATGATGCTCGGTATTTTGGGCTAGGTAAATTACTTGTTGAAATAAATTTGCGGCTGCCTCTAGTTCCCACAAATCTATTTTGTAAAGACCAATACTTAATAAAGAATCTACCTCTAACATCCTCAGATAGTAAACTGGATGTTTATTTTCTGGCTGAGGTACAAGTGATTTGAGTGCTTGGGTTACCAGAGTAATAGTCTTCTCTTGACAGACGATCGCTTGACTAATTTTCCCTGTTATCCAATATAGATCGCCTAGTATATTATAAAGTTCGCTAAGATTTTGGTCATTTTCTAAATTGTTTACAACTTGATTAATTGCAGTCAGTATCGGCTGAATTAAACCCATGCGATACAAGGTACTACCAAGAGGTAAAAACTGCTGCCATTGATTATTTCGGCTTTTTAAAATTACCTTACCCGCTAACTCAAACTCATGAATTTCTATATAATGATAATATGCTTCTAGAGCTTGTAAAGCATCTTTAAAAGTTTCAATTTGTTTAACACTAGCTGTCCAAAACTCTGCTGCTTTGTGGTTGGCAATTTCCCATTCATCGCTGGGGCGTAAACGCGCGATCGCTTCTTTCTGAATCACCGGATGCAGCCAGTATTCACCTTTATCGCACTCCACCAAAGACCGATTTCTCAAGGAGGCGATGATTTGGCGATGTTGATCGGGTGGGACATCCCAAAGTAAGCAAAATAACCCTGGTGATGGGATGGTGGGTATATCTTGGTAACGATAACATCCAAAACGGCAAAGTAAGCGATATGCTTGGGGGTCAAGAGTTTGCAAACGATTGATTTGACTAACGGCTAAATTTTTTAAGTCCGTTGCTGCTAAAGGATCGGCATGATTTTCTTGCCAATAAAGAACCATGTCACCGCCAAAATCCTCCTGAATCGAACCGCAGAGAATTCCCATTGCTTTAGCATTACCGCCATAAGTGCGATGCATGATTTGCAAAGTTGGCGAGTCGATGGCTAATCCTCGGTTGCTAAAAAACTTTTGCCATGCGCTTTGATCTAAACTAGGAAGCCGATAGTGATTCACATTCAACCCAGGTTCACAAAGGCGATCGCGACTGGTAATCAAGGTGACAGATTGCACTCTCGCATCAGCTAAAATCCGCAATAGTTCTACATAGTTGCGGTGAGAAGCAATCAACCCACCTTGTTGATCTAATGCAGGTTCCAGATTGTCAATTAACACCCCAATTCGCCGATTGTGGAGTTCGCGCTTGAGTCTTCCCAATGTCACCCCAAATTCTACCCCAGGTTCTTGATCAAAGTCTTGTTTTAGCCATTCTTCTACTACTCGTTCGGCGGGGGTGATATTCTGCGTTTCCTTCGCCATCAGCAGTTCTAAAACCAAGTCAAACTCTTGATGAAGATATTGCTGCGCTAGAGTAGTTTTGCCTAAGCCTCCCTCACCTTGGATAACAATGACTTTCGAGCCTTGATTTACCAAAGTATTCAGGTGAGCGATCGCTTCTGTTCGTCCAATAAAATTGCTATCCTCTAATTTTGGGGTGAATTGGTGCGATCGCGAGTAATCAATCAGACTGGATGATATTGCAGTCGTTTTTCTCAGAACCCGTTCCAAAGTAGCACGACAATTACTTTTGGTTATCTTTTCTCGCAATACCTTAGAAAGTAACTTCCATAACTGAGAACCAGCATCCTTGGCGTGTCCTTCCGTACAGCCGTAAGCATGAGCGATATCCAAGTATTTTCTACCCAACCAAACTTGCACAAGAATCACTTTTTGCAAATCGCTCAACCGTTCCCCAGTCTGAGGGGGAATTATGGCATCTAACCATGCTAATGCTGCTTCAGCGTCCATTGTGTAACGACGAGGAGAGTTCAGATTTTAGGGACAACTATAAATCACTCTACAGTTATGTTGCTGGAGTTTTCGGATAAGATTCTGTAAATCCGACTTTTTTCCCGACTTTTGCAAACTTTATTCAAAATTCAGCAGCAAGTTCTTGAAAGGATTACTGTTATTCCAACGGTAGGTATTAAAGTCTCGTTGATCAACTGTCAAAATTCGCCCATGTCCCAGATGTTCTGCTAAAACAACTAGAGAAGCATCTGCCATATCCATTGGCAAATCGGCATATTTTTCCATGAGTTCAACTATGCGTCCAACATGGTGACTTCGTAAATCAAACACCTCAAATGCTTCCTGTGCAACCTCTCTCAAAAAAGTACATTGAGCATTATTACCACCTCCTCTAGCAAGAAGAAGGTAACAAGTTTCGGTAATTACAGGGTAAGTAGTGACTAGTGGTTCATTGAGAGCATTTAAAACTTGTATTGCTAATTGATGGTATTGATCGTTTTGGTTCCCAAGTGCAACGAAAAAGCCAGTATCAGCGATGATCATACTTTTCTTGCATTAGCGATCTTACAATGGTTTCGGAATTAGCAGCTAAGTCAGTTTCTCCTTTGAAACAGCCGATAAATTTACTTTGCTTAAGTTTAGCTAAGGGATCTGTTTTTTGTTGCTGAAGTTGTTGATAGCGCAGTTCAATCAAAGATTTAATTGCCTCTACTGTATCTTGGTCAGCCTCCTGTTGAATATAGGCAAGCTTTTGAGCATATTCTTCATCTAGCTGAATATCAAAATTCTTCATCGCCACTAACTTGGAACGTTTACCTAAAGTATATCGTCCGCGTCGAATCGTCTAGAATAAAACTCATTAGGTAACATCAGCACCATCATTACTTATGGTGAAATCAGACCCCCGTCAATTGCCTAGCAGTGCTGAACTTCCTTGTTCAGACGATACCCCTGTGGATAACGAAGACCAGAACTTTATTCCTAACTTGCTTCTCTTCTTGCTGCAATATATTTGGGCAAACCGTAATGACTGGTTTTTCAGTGCGGATATGGGCGTTTACCATACTACAGGGGTTAGTCCACTTGTACCGATTGTAGCAGACGGATTTTTGAGCTTAGGTGTAGAACGCCGCAAGGAAGGTAAATCTCGTAAAAGCTATGTTGTTTGGGAAGAAAACAACATTGTGCCTATCTTGGCTTTAGAAATTGTCTCTTTAACTCCGGGTGGAGAATATGACAAAAAATTAGACACCTATGCCAAGCTAGGGGTACTGTACTACATTATTTATAATCCAGAGTATTGGCAAAGAGACCGTCACCAACCTTTTGAAGTTTATCGCTTAGTAGATGGTAGCTATCAATTGCAAATTGGTGAACCCTTTTGGATGCCAGAAATTGGTTTGGGAATCGGGCGATCGCAATACATATCTGGTAATATCCAGCGTCAGGTTTTGTATTGGTATGATCAACAAGGAAAGCGCTATCAAACTCCAGAAGAAGCTGAACAGCAAACTCGCCAGCAGCTTGAATTAGTGCAACAACAACTTGAGCGTTATCGTCAGCAATTTGGTGAACTGCCAGAAGCGTAAGGGGGCGATTGCTGATGTTTGTTATTAACAATACATTAGCCCTCACCTAGAAATTTAGGATGAGGGCTAACATCGCTGACATAAAGATGAGTAGTTAAATCTTAGGCATTCCTTTAAAGTAAGGGTTGACAAAAGTTCCATCTTTCTTAATGTAGCCTTTAACAACTTTTACTTTAGATATTTTAAGTGCTTTGGGTGACTTTGGTGGCTTCGGTAGCTTTGGTGTTTTAGACATTTTCTTGTTTCCCTTTAAATAAATAGCTTCTAAGATTCTTTATCTATAGTGAACTCGGAAACGGAAAACCACCTCAGCAAAAATTCTAATTTTTCTAAATAACTCGTAAAGATAAGAGAAATATGTGTTATGAGCTTCAAGATTTATTATTTTTTATACCAAAAATATTCGTTTTGATCTGATTAGCTAATCCTCAATATCAAATCAGCACAATTCAAATCCGGCTTTTTCCTCGACTCTTCCAACTGCATCAGATAAAACTGCCGACTTCAGCCGACTGACAAAAGGAAGTGCGATCGCTTAGGCTATTGGGCATAGAGATAAAAATTTAAGTATAAAAATATGCTTAACACCCTCAGCCCAGTTAGAGAAGACTTAGCAGGTCAAAGCTATCCCAGTCCTAACTACCTGCAAACACAACATCGCATTCGTTCCCTCATAGACAAATATATTGCAGTCGAACAACTACACGATCGCTTGCAAGATTTACCGATACAGTTTGCCGATCCCCAACCCCGTCCCTGGAAACACATCGACTGGCGAACAATCAATCGCAATCAAATTATCGGCTTAGACGCAGAGGTATTTTTATCTATCTTGATAGGTGCGATGGATACAGAAGCTCCCATTCGCAGCTATACCCAAACCAGTCGGCAGTATTTGGAAAAATTGCATCCTCAGATGGCTCGGTTTGTTGGTGGAACAGTCGGTGAAAGTGGCGAACTGCTAGAACTTGGTTTGTGGGAAAAAGAAGAACGTCAGCACACACCAGCATTAATCAAAGTCTACGCCCAATTAACAGGCGAGAAAATTACCCCAAAACTTCGGACTGTTAGAAGCTATCTTCCCACAGATGACCCTCACGAAGACCTATATCGCCACGGCTTACACCGCATTGCCACAGAATACGGTGCAACCTGTCTTTATATTTGGTTGATGGCTCATACCACAGGCGCACTCCAGGATGTTTTAGAGGAACTGGCACAGGATGAAATCAACCATACAACCAAATTCTGGGGGTTTGGAGTCTGGACTTTTCCTGATACTGGGTTGATGAGAATTGGACGCACACTCATCAAAACGCGATCGCAAAACTATCAGCGTAACAACCTTATGCGTACTCTCCGCCGTATGATGGGTACACTCAACTGGAATGCTTGGTCATTAACTAACAAAGCAACTCTCCTCTTCACCTTCACTTACACAATGCATCGCCTGTGGAGTTGGAACAACACCCTCACACCAAAATATTTGCAAGATTTATTTGAAATAAATCATCAGTAATAACAAATAACAAAGGAAAAATGACAAAATTACCCACCGATTTAAACCCGCAAAAAATACCCCAACATATCGCCGTCATCATGGATGGTAACGGACGATGGGCAACCAGTCGAGGATTACCGCGCATTGCTGGACATCGCCAAGGAGCAAAAACGCTCAAAGAACTATTGCGTTGCTGCAAGGATTGGGGAATCAAAGCGTTGACAGCCTACGCTTTCTCAACAGAAAATTGGCAGCGTCCTGTTGAAGAAGTAGATTTTCTGATGCATTTGTTTGAGCGATTACTACACCGTGAGTTGGCTCAAATGCATCAAGAAGGTTTACGAATCTCGTTTATTGGAGATTTATCGGCTTTACCTAAGTCTCTACAAACGGAAATGGAACGTTCTATGAGAGAGACGTTGAATAATCAAGCAATCCACTTTACTGTTGCAGTCAACTACAGTAGCCGCAACGAAATTACTAAAGTTTGTCATCAAGTAGCTCAACTCGTACAACGTGGCGAACTCAGTGCGGAACAAGTAAATGAAAGTCTTATAGAACAACATCTCTACACAGCAGACACTCCAGAACCCGATTTACTGATTCGGACTAGTGGTGAGATGCGGTTGAGTAATTTTCTCTTATGGCAAATGGCGTATACAGAAATGTATTTCACCGATATTCTTTGGCCAGATTTTAATCGAGAAGCATTATATCAGGCTTTGTTGAGTTACCAAAATCGCGATCGCCGTTTTGGTCAAGTTAAAGCTTCACTGTCAGCTTAGGCTATCTGGAAAACCTTTCTCCTGAAATGAGAGAGACTTTGATCGCCCCTTTCCCAACGCGGAAAGGGGTTAGGTTTTTTGCTGCTATGAAGCATAAAGTAAAAGCACCCACATTACCAGGATGGTATATGAGCGCTAAGAAATTTAAACATTATTGAGGATAATCTATCTGCTATGACAGACCGAAGTAACTATAAGAATAGCAGGCGGTGGGTAAATAAACTGCAAGGGTAGTTACAAATGTTTTGTTAAAAATATTACTTACTGTAAGGTATTGCTTATTTTGCTAAAGTGTGGTATTCGATATCCTCTAAAAATTTTCTTTATGCGATCGCTATGAAGCTTCTCTGGGATGAAACTGGTTAACAATCCCAAGATAAATGATTTCCGTCCTTTTCCTCCCGATCTTCCCTACACTCCAAATTAATTTTTTGGGTAAATTACTCATTGCTACGTATTCAGCCTCTAATCTCGGCTAAATACCTATATTCCTTATCATAAAATCAGACGGATGTAATTATTATTTTGCCAATAGTAATTATCAAAACTCTCAATATGATTATTTGTTAATTCTTTCCCAAAATAGTATTTACTATAATTTAATACTTGCGATATAAGCTGATTTTGCGGTAAGTCAATTCAGAAAAATCCTGATATAAAAAATTTAAAGTTAGCAAGATTCTCTGGCTAAATCTACTTTAAATTTACTTATCAATCAATTTCAAAATCGCAATTAATTTTTACCATATTATGTGTGTTAGGAGTGATCATGGCGAAATATCTACTAGCTTCTGCTAGTGGGATGGGATTTTTATGCTTAATTGCCGGGTTATCACCTGTGCAAGCCCTTCCTAATTTAGAAATTGCAGATAAGAATTTAGCTATTAATCAAAATGATAGCAGTTATCAAAAAAATGATTCTCATCAAAGCAACTTGACAAATAATATCTCCAGTGAATTGCTGATAGATAATGAGAATCAAAAAAATGAAGATTTAGGTGTAGATTCTGCTGTTAAGTTTCAGCAGCAACTGACACCAAAATCTATAAATTCATCTCCATCCTCAGACAAACTTGCACAAGTAACATCTGTATCCCAATTATCTGATGTACAACCAACAGATTGGGCTTTTCAGGCACTCCAGTCTTTAGTTGAGCGCTATGGTTGCATTGCAGGTTATCCCAATCAAACCTATCGCGGTAATCGGGCGATGACTCGCTATGAATTTGCTGCTGGCTTAAATGCTTGTTTAGAACGAATCAACGAACTGATTGCCACTGCAACTGGTGATTTGGTTAAGAAAGAAGATTTAGCCACGTTACAGAAACTACAAGAACAATTTACGGCAGAATTGACAACATTGCGGGGTCGAGTAGATGCTGTAGAAGCTCGTACCGCAAAACTAGAAGCAAATCAATTTTCTACGACTACTAAACTTAATGGAGAGGCAATTATTGCTGGTGTTGGTGCTACCGGCGGCGCTCCTAATAACAGCGACTCGAACATCATCCTAGTTAATAGAGTGCGATTAAATCTTACCACTAGCTTTACTGGTAAAGATTCATTAATTACTGGATTACAAGCTTATAACTTTTTGGGTGGAGCCGATGGACAAGGTAGCCTGCAACAAAGTTTAGGATTAGCTTCACCTCTTTTAAGTTCTAGTAGCGCTCGTACCAGTTTTGAGCCGCAATTTCCGGGGTTAAATGTCAATACTTTGTCGAGCGTTGGTGCAAACAGTGTTCAGCTTTACAAATTACTGTATATTTTTCCCGTCGCTAATAAATTAACCTTGTTTGCGGGAACTGCGGCGGAAACATCAGATGCTTTCCCAGCAATTACGCCTTTTTATGGTGAAGGACAAGAGTCAATATCTCGTTTTGGCAACTTAAATCCAGTGCTACGGGTTTCTGGTGGGACTTCGGGTACTGGTTTAGCATCGGCGGCGGGATTTATTTATAGTATTTCCCCGAATTTGGATTTACGAGCTTTATACGGTAGCGTCAATGCCAATTTACCCCAAAAATCTGCTGATGAGGTACTACCAGGAGTTTCTACAACACCTTTGGGGGGTGGTGTATTTAGTGGAAGTAGTATTGTTGCTGCACAGTTAACCTTCAAGCCCAGTCCTGACTTAGATATTGGTCTAAACTATGCCAATAGTTATCACGAAATCAATATTTTAGGTACTGGATTAATTAGTAGTGATGTTGGTGCTTTATCTGGTGTTGACGCTGGGACACCCGTCAAACTCAACTCCTTTGGCGGTACGGTAACATGGCGATTGTCTCCCAAAATAGCCTTATCTGGCTACGGTGCAGCACTATTTGTTGATGCTGCTTCAAATAGCGTGAATGCTTCCACCACCTTTACAAGTTGGATGGCGGGAGTTCACTTCAGAGATTTATTCAAGTCAGGAAACACTGCTGGGATTCTTTTTGGTCAGCCTCTTTTCCGTAGTGATACTGGTGGTTCTGCTCAACTTACCCCCACAGGAGACAATCGGGCGACTCCTTACCATTTAGAAGCCTATTATCGCTTTCAAGTTAGCGATAATATCAGCATTACTCCTGGTGCCTTTGTTCTTTTTAACCCAGAAGGTAACAGTAACAATGAAACTACAACTGTAGGTGTACTTCGGACTACTTTTACATTCTAACAAGACCTCCAAATAGCCACGCCATCATTTTCCATACCATAACTAGCAGGCGAATATCCTCCTAAAATTAACACTCCTGAAAAGGAGTGTTGAGGATAAAATAATCACTAAATAAATAAGTAGAAAGTCGGTGGACGATTATCGAATAATATTTTTTTGCATAAAATATTTTATGAAAAACTGCTGCAATGCTTAGATTGGGCTACGCCTACACTACTCTAAAAATAAAGTGCGTAGCTCATCAGAGATATCGTCTCACACATAACCTAATTGTTTCTTTTACCTGAGTTTTTAGTTTGATTTGAAAGTTGGTGCTTTTGTATAACTTGCTCAATTTGGCAAGTCACTGCATTTATTCTGTGTTTAACCTTATCAAAATCAAGATTTACCCAAATATAAGCTTTATTAAATTTTTCTTGATTGTTATTCATATATTACTTTTATTGTCAAGATATTTTGTTATATCTATACAATATAGCTATCTCTATTTTTAAACTACTTTCTCTAGAGGTATAAGTAAATATGCTTAATATTTACTTAAGGTTTTATCTGCTAGAAGTTCAATCGCCATCTACTGAAAGAGACGCGAAGTATCGCGCCTCTAAGAAGCAAAACCCAAATTATCAGTATTAACTTAAATCTTTGTTTGTAGATATTGCACCAACTGCGGTGCTTGCATCACTCCCTCTATCCTATCCACAGGTTGACCCTGCTTAAACAATACTAAGGTTGGGAGAGAGGCAATTTTGTACTCAGTGGCTAAATCTGTGTATTTTTCTGTGTCAATTTTGACAATCCGTAGGCGATCCTTAAGTTGGAGATTGACTTGCTCTAAAATTGGCACCATCATCTGACATGGGCCACACCAGTCAGCGTAAAAATCTACTAATACAGGTACATCAGAAGCAGACAGCATCTCTTCAAAGCTGTTAAATTGTTTTTTAGTTGCCATGTGACACACGCCGATTTTCAATTGTTTGTTTCAATAGTAATTCTTAGAAAATAAAATCGGTACAAGTTTATGGGTTTTGTTGGGAAAATATTAGATTACTCAATATAGATTGATTTACCCGCAAAAATCTTAAATATTTATAATAAAATCTATATATCGTGTGTATTTATGTATATGGATTAGATATGTATTTAAACCTATCTTGGCTGCCTAAATAAGGTAAGTTTGCACAATAAAATCATAATATGTAAATAAAAATTAACTAGGCTAAAACCCTTATACCTATTGCCTGTTGTCTATTGCCTTATCCCAAAGCTAAATATAAGGGATAACTTATCTATAAAATATCTAATCTGCAGGATGACAGCAAGATTGTCATCCTAAAGAGTGAGATTTTATCCAGACAATAATCAGATGTTCCCTAAATCACCATAAGATAATTAGCGCGGTATTTCTAAGATTGAGGAACATTAAATGACATTATTACAAGGTAAAGTTGCAATTGTCACAGGCGCATCACGGGGAATAGGTCGAGCGATCGCAATTGAATTAGCTTCACAAGGAGCGATCGCAGTTGTCAATTATGCCAGTTCGAGCGCTGCGGCTGAGGCAGTTGTTACAGAAATTACAGCAGTGGGAGGTCAGGCGATCGCTATCCAAGCAAACGTTTCTAAAGGCGATCAAGTAGACGCACTAGTTAACGCCGTTATGGAAAAGTTTAGCCGTGTGGATATCTTAGTCAATAACGCAGGGATTACGCGCGACACACTGCTTTTGCGTTTAAAGCCAGAAGATTGGCAAGCTGTAATAGACCTTAATCTAACTGGTGTTTTCTTATGTACACGCGCTGTCAGTAAAATTATGCTCAAGCAGCGATCGGGGCGAATTATTAATATTACCTCCGTTGCTGGGCAGATGGGCAACCCAGGTCAGTCCAACTACAGCGCCGCCAAAGCAGGTGTAATCGGCTTCACCAAAAGCGTTGCCAAAGAACTGGCTACTCGCGGTATTACCGTTAACGCCGTCGCCCCTGGTTTCATCACCACCGATATGACTAGCGATCTCAATAACCCCGAAGATATCCTAAAATACATCCCCCTCGGTCGCTTTGGTCAGCCTGAAGAAATCGCTGGTATGGTGCGCTTCCTCGCCGCAGATCCCGCCGCCAACTATATCACCGGACAAGTTTTTAACGTCGATGGCGGAATGGTCATGGCTTAAATAGTGCTGAGTTAAGAGTCATTGCAAGGAGGCAGGAGACAGAGGTTAGTTTTCCTCCTGCCTTCATCTGAAGAGATATATTTACGTTGACACACAACATAATTCTTCTGTAGAGTGAGTGCGTAATACCGTTTCACTTTCAGGTTGATCGAAATAGACCGCAGGGGGACAGAATTAGAGACAAACCTATTTGTATCAAGCATTTCGTGAAATGGTATCAGCCCTAATCTTAAAAGATTAGTCTAAAACTGAATGAAAAATATTCCCTAGCAAAGATGACTAACTCAGCACCAAGTCGTTTGGGTGAACTCGCCAAACTGTTTTTTAAACTTGGCGTTATCGGCTTTGGGGGCCCGGTTGCCCATATTGCCATGATTGAAGATGAAGTGGTTAAGCGTCGTCAGTGGTTGACAAGGGAGCATTTTCTGGATTTGCTGGGCGCAACTAACCTAATTCCTGGGCCAAATTCCACAGAAATGGCTATCCATATAGGATACATCTATGCAGGTTGGCTGGGGCTGATTGTCTCAGGTGTTTGTTTTGTCTTACCTGCGGTTCTAATTACTGGGGGGTTTGCTTGGGTTTATGTTGCCTACGGCACTTTACCTCAAGTAGCTCCCCTCCTTTATGGCATTAAACCGGCTGTTTTAGCAATCATCATCAATGCCCTCTGGGGCTTGGCAAAAAAGGCTGTGAAAACTCGCCAATTGTTGGTAATTGCTTTGGCTGTTGCATTAATAACATTATTATTCAAATTAAATGAAGTAATTGCCCTATTAGTTGGGGGATTGCTGGGTATGGTTTGGTTACATTCTGGTGATAAAAACGACAAGCCAGGAGATAAAGCCAACTTTCTCATTGCTAGTCTTACCACAGGCGCGACTTTAAAGGCATCAACAGTTGTTGCTGCATCGGTAGCTACCGCATCTACTGCAACCAACGTTTCTCTATGGCAGTTAGGTTGGTTTTTTCTGAAAGTCGGTAGTGTGTTGTTTGGTGGTGGCTACCTTTTGGTAGCTTTTCTCCAAGGAGGATTAGTTCAAGAATATGGCTGGCTGACACAACAGCAGTTACTAGATGCGATCGCAATTGGTCAATTTACTCCCGGGCCAGTACTTTCCACTGCTACATTTATTGGATATATCATTGCTGGCATCCCTGGCGCAATCGTTGCCACAATCGGAATTTTTCTACCTTCTTTTGTTTTCGTTGCTGCCCTGAATCCCTTAATTCCCCGCTTACGGGCCTCTTCTTGGACTAGAGCATTTTTGGATGCTGTGAATGTTAGTGCTGTAGCGCTAATGGTTGTTACCACCCTGCAACTGGGGGCAGCCACCTTAAGATTACCACAAGCTCCATTTGTAGATTTTCTCGGCTTGGCGATCGCGATCGTCTCAGCTATTTTAGCTATTCGTTTCCGCATCAATGCTGCATGGCTAGTTTTTGGTAGCGCTTTTATTGGATGGGGCGTTACACTCTTGGGCTACACTCGTTGAAATTGCATATTTTATCAAAACAGAATTCTGGAATCATACGATTTCTTGGTGAGGCTGCGCCAAATTTTCTTAGCTTCTTTTTTCTTTTTGTCCTTCTCTAACGAGACGCTGCGCGTAGCTTGCTTCTCCGTAGGAGTATGCGACCTTTGCGGTTCGTTCCTCACATAGTTTGGCGCATCTTCATACAGAATTAGTATCATGACCTTCGCCAGAGCTTCTTAAACAAGACAAAAATATAGATATACTAAATCTTGCTTTCAAAGTATTTTCATGTGATAATCACCATTAACTCCGGTAATTTAGTAAAGTTACAGTAGTTTTTCGATAGTTGAACAATTAAGTTTTTATCTGTTTAGAGACTATAAGCATGGTAGTAGACATACCAGTTTCTAGCTTAAGGGGTGCTATCTAGAAAAAGTTTGCTACTTTGTGTAGTAGCAGACATCATATTTGAGGTTGAAATTATAAATATTTAAAGATAAATTATTTGTGCCAATTTTTATCTATAACTTCCATTCCATAATCTAAATTTTTCAAGGTGAAATATGTCAATTCAAAACACCGTATCTAATTGGGAAGAACTATTAGAAATTGCTCAAAAAAGTACCCCAGCTCGACGAGTGCGTAGACCAGGGAAATCCCCCTCCACCGCTCCTATTCCTAGCAGCCTTCATAAACTACCACCAGATACAGAACCGCCAGTATTGCTCTACCGCGATACTAACTCTTGGTGTCCATTTTGCGAACGGGTTTGGTTTGCTCTTGAAGAAAAAGAAATTCCCTTTGCAACGGAGTTTATCGACTTGACTAACAAGCCTAAATGGTATACAGATTTAGTTCCTACAACCCTTGTTCCGGCTGCCAGAATTGAAGGAAAGTTAGTCTATGAATCCAAGGATATTCTGTTAGCATTAGAAGAACGATTTGGTTCAACTTTGCTTCCTGAAGACCCAGAGGAAAACGCAGTTGCTAGGCAGTGGCTTGAAGAAGCTGAAACCAATGGTGTGAGAGATATCGCTTACAAATTTCTCCGACAAGCCCCGGAAGATCCTCATGAATTAGCAAGCTTACAGACAGCTTTTGAAGCTAAATTAGACGAACTTGAGCAACTTCTAGGAAAGTATTCTGGCCCCTACTTTTTGTCAACATTTAGCGTGGTAGATATTACCTATAGCCCCCATTTAGATCGCTTGGCGGCTAACTTACCTGTTTATCGGGGATATCACCTCAAGGGAAATCCTCGGTATCCTCGCATCAACGCTTGGTTTGAAGCACTCAAACAGCGTCCTGCTTATCACCGCGTCAAATCCGATGATACCACCAACAATTTACTTTTGCGTCGCCGATGGGGTGTGATACCAATCAGCAATCCTTTGCCCCCAGATCCAGCAATTAGCCAGGAAATCCAATTTAGGGCAGAGGCGGCTGAGAGATTGGCTGATAACCGAGAAGTTGCTTTAGGAGACATCCTGAAAAACTCCGGTGTGCAAGCATTGGCGGTTAATGGCGACACAACAGCCGTTAAAGAAGCGGTTGATTTCCACCTCAGATTGCTGGCTGACTATCTGATTAATGGCAACGGTGCAGCATTACCGTGGGGGCGCGTGGGCGGCAAAGACAACGCCGATCCGAATGTGGCTGCGGTTGGAGCCATTACACTCGCTTATGTGAGAAATCGGATCTGTGCGCCACGGGATATGAGCGCTGGTGCAGCAACTGCATTCCGGGCAGCAGCAGATAAGGTGTTGGCATCTCTTTATTAGCGATCGCTACCGACAGGTTAAGATCCGATCTCGCATAGTGGTAGTCTGGAATTTATTTTTTATATTTTTAATGTTTCCGTAACTACCAAATTGCTATAGGACTCATATTTGATTCCGTGAAAAAACTCCGTACAACTCAAAAAGCCTTCTTTCCTATTACCTATTGCCTCTTGCCTTCCCACGCAAGTAAATATGGCTACGCCACGCTGCGTGAACAAAAATCAAAGCGGATTCCTATAACGCTCAGACTTTAATAACTTTTGCAAGATGTCTATTACTTCAAAGGTAGAAAAATTTGTAAAGTTGTCTCTTTTTTTACTACACTTCTGAGACTAATATGGCCACCGTGAGATTGAATTATTTGTTGAGCAATAGCTAACCCTAAACCGAATCCTCCGGTTTTGCGAGAGCGTTTCTTATCTACCCGATAAAATCGCTCAAATATATATGGTAAATCATTTTTGGGAATCCCAATTCCATTATCTATAACTTGAATTACAGCAGAATGAGACTGAGTAAATAAGTGCAACTGCACTTGTCCTCCAGCAGGAGTATATTTACAAGCATTATTAACTAAATTTACAACTGCTTGATAAAGCAAGTTAGCATCACCAAGCACAGTTACACTGTTATTAGGCAATTTAGAAATTAAACTAATATGTTGTGCATCTTGGTGTGTGACATAATCATTTTTTATCTGTACAAGTAAACTCTTGAGGTCAATTTCTTTTAGCGATTCGGTGGGTAATTGACCTTGAGAACGTGCTAAAAACAGCAGATTAGTCACCAGAATACTCATTGACTGGCCGATATCAAATTATTCTACCTATGGTATTGCTAGGAATTGCCTTTTGGACTGGTAGTGATTTGTTAACAAAAAAAATATTAGGATTCTCTTATAGGACGCTGGATAAGTTGCAAGCTGATACACTGCCACAAGTCGAGCTAACACTTAATTTTACAGTGGTTGATATGAAAGTAGAGAAAGAGCAAAAATTTACTCAAGTAAAGATTAAAACAGCAAACTCTCTGCTAAAAAGGTTAGAAATTGAAATTCCTAATTCCAAATTTCCAGAAGTAGCGATCGCACAAAAGTTTGGACTATATCCTCAACAACAAGAACTGATGCTTAATCAACAAATACAAGTAAAAATTCCTGTGACTTTAAAAGTAATCAAAGCTGAAATTGAAAAAAAGCAAGGACTTAGCTTTATTGAGGTTAGAACCGCTAATAATACTCTACGGAAGTTGGATTTTGTTTTACCAGTAACTGAGATTAATATGGTAGAAGCAATGACTGCTAAGTTACTAAATTTATCTCCTGAAGAAGTCAGAAAGCTAATACGGTATCAAGTTCAAAATCAATCTTGGTTAAAACCTAAAATAAAGAAAGCCGCTAAAACTGAAATAATTTAAAATACCAATAACGAGTAAATTAGTAGAGACATATTAGTCAATACAGTTCAGATAAGACTAAAACATTTGTAGAGACGGCGATTTATCGCGTCTCTTTGAACCGTATTGACATATTAGTATGGGGGCGCAAAGTGCAATTTCGCCTTTCTACTAAAGTTGATTCCGCGCTTTGAGTTGCAGATATCGCTCAACTACCTGATCGGCAATTTGATTTGCTGGTGCATCTAGTACTAATACACCTTTTTGTTTCAATTGAGCGAATGCTACTTGTCTTTGCATTAATAAATCGAGTGCGACTGCACGGGCATAAGCTTCTGTAACATTATCTGTAAAAGTGTGTGCCAAATGGTCAACTTGTGGATCTCGCAAAGTAACACAAAATGGCAGATAGCGAGGCGCTAATTTGGAGAGTGCAGCCAAGAGTTCCGTAGAGGCGGTGACATCAACTAAGTCGGTAATTACGACTACAAGCGCCCTCCGAGTTTGTCGCTGTAAAACATTTGTTACCGCCCCTAAATAATCAGATTCAAATAAGACTGGTTGAATTGGAGTTAGGCGATCTATTAGCTGATTTAAATGATGTTGACCACGTTCTGGGGGAATCCATGTGTGCATTTGGCGGTCAAATACACCAACACCAACGCGATCGCCTCGATGTAACCCCGCCAATGCTAAGGATAAGGTTGCATTCAAACCCCAGTCAAATCGCTGTAAATTCTGCACCTTTGCGGTCATCAATCGTCCGCGATCGAGCAAGATGAGTAAAGTTTGTTCCTGTTCTGGTTCTAAGACCCTCACCAGTGGCGTTGCATTCCCATAAGCCCCAACCCGACGGGCGGTAGCCTTCCAATCAATAAACCGCAAATCGTCACCAGTGCGATAGTTCCGTAGTTCAGCAAACTCTGTACCAATACCAGTTTTACGAGATTGTCGCATTGATCCTGATGATTGCAATGTTAAACGAATTGTGAGCGATCGCAATCCCACCAAATCAGGATAAACTTTCACTGGCAAACTTTGGGAAATTTGCCAATCATCCCAAGCTAATCCCCAAATTCCCAACTGTCGGACTTGAATATTTCCCCAAGGGAACTCGCCGCGCTGTGTTGGATTGACAGTATATGTCAATTCTTGGGTGGTATTACTAGGAATAATTGCCCGGTGTGTGAGTGTTGATACACCAAATCCTGTTGGGTAGTAATCGCAGATTTCAATTAAGGCGTTGGTATTCGGCGATGTTACTTTTAGGATGACTGGATTATCCCGCCCAATGGATAATCGGGATGGCAATTCGCGGGTAATTTGCACGCGAGAACGCCGCACCTGTAAGCCATCTGCAACCATCAATCCGAGAATTATGGCATCAAATAGCACAATAATGGCAATCGCTGTTTTAATGCTAAGAAAAAGGCATAGGATCGGGGCGATCGCTATACCTAAAACTAGCAACAAATAAACTCGTTTGGAAGGAAGCATTTTAGAACTTAGGAGAATGACGATTAGTTTAACCTACGTCATCATGGGCAAAGCGGTTAAAGAGGAAATCCAGAGCATAATTACGTAGTTGGTAGTATTGGGGATCTTCCATGATGCGGGCGCGATCGCGGGGACGAGAAAAGGGAATTTCCATGACTTCGCCAATTTTTGCGTGTGGGCCATTGGTCATCATTACCAATTTATCTGCCAAAAATAGTGCTTCGTCGATATCATGGGTAATCATCAGTACTGTACAACGGTTATCGCCCCAAATTTTCAGCAATTCTTCTTGTAATTCTTCTTTGGTGATGGCATCCAGCGCTCCAAAGGGTTCATCTAAAATTAAGACTTTGGGACGAATCGCCAAAGCACGGGCGATGGAAACCCGTTGTCTCATCCCCCCGGACATTTGCATTGGTTTCTTTTCCATTGCATCAGCCAGTCCCACCATTGCTAAATGATCGCGCACGATCGCTCTTTTTTCAGCTTGTGGTTTGTTGGGATAAACGGCGTTAACAGCTAAATAGATGTTTTCAAAAGCAGTCCGCCACGGTAGCAGGGCATAGTTTTGGAAGACAACCATCCTGTCTGGGCCTGGTTTGGTAATTGGTTCTCCTTCGAGTAAGACTTCGCCGGAGGTGGGAAAGTTAAAACCGGATACCATATTTAGTAGTGTCGATTTGCCACAGCCGGAGTGGCCGATAACGCAAATAAATTCGCCTTGTTCGACGTTGAGGTTAACGCCGTCGAGTACGGTGAAGGGGCCTTTTTTTGTGGGGTAGACTTTGGTAACGTCTTTAATTTCTAGGAAAGGTCTGCGGGTGGTGGTTGCAGAGGATAATGGTTTTCCTATTGTGTTTGTAGCTGTAAAGTTGCGGTTTTGCATGGTATTTGGGGTTTAAAATGCTTAATGTACGCGATGTGCAACTGAATATTCTGACCTCTCTCTAAACCTCTCCCCTAGAAGGGTCTACGGTGTACACATATCTCTGTACCAAACCAAAGTCGTGTAGATCCTCCTAAATCCTCCTTAAAAAGGAGGACTTTGAGAGGTTTTTGCCCCCCTTTTTAAGGGGGGTTGGGGGGATCAAAAGCTTGGAGTCCACTCTCAAAGACTTGTGTGTACACCGTAGCTAGAAGGGGGTAAGGGGTTGGATTTTTTGTTGGTTTTTCCAAATGACATGAAAAGTCAAATCATAATGGAGTTCAGAAGCTCATTAACGGAGTTCAAAGGCTCATTAATGAAGTTTAGAGGCTCATTAATGGAGTTCAAAAGCTCATTAATGGAGTTCAAAAGCTCATTAATGGAGTTCAGAGGTTCATTAATGAAGTTCAAAAGCTCATTAATGGAGTTCAGAGGTTCATTAATGAAGTTCAGAGGCTCATTAATGGAGTTCAGAGGCTCATTAATGGAGTTCAGAGGCTCATTAATGGAGTTCAAAGACTCGTGCGTGATATCCTACTTCTCCCACTCCCTCTTTCTGTCACCAGTTTTTTATGACGCGAGTTTTCTTCTTGGTGCATCAAGAACAACTTCGGCGACTGAAAAATCACGTTTAATTGTCAAACTGTTGAGATAGGCGATCGGCTCGTCGGCGTTAAAGGGAGTACCATCAAAGAGTTTGATCGGTTGGCGAATATAGCTAATATCCAAACCTAATTCTCGTGCGGCGGTACTGAAAACACGCACTCGACAAACCCGTTCCACAACTTCTACCCAATTTCTGGGGAAGGGAGTGTCACCCCAACGCGCCAATTGACTCATAATCCAAATTTGTTCGGTGCGGCTGGGGCGGTTAATGGCAGATTCAGAATAAAACTGGTGATGAGCATAGTCTCGTAAGGGATGATCTAAGCTACAGACATTATTATCTGGATCTTCGAGTTGAATGTATTCTAAATCTGTACTAACATAATCTCGCCCTGCTAAAATTTGCCGAATTTCTTGGGCATTGTCGGGATTTGCACAATACTGGCAAGCTTCTAATAAAGCTTTGGTTAAAGCAATGTGCGTATTTGGATAGGTTTCTGCCCAATTTTCCCGCACACCAAGAACTTTACCGGGGTGTCCCAACCAAACTTCTAAGTCGGTAGCAATGGTAAAGCCGACACCTTCCACAGCAGCGCGGTAGTTCCAAGGTTCGCCCACGCAGTACCCATCAATGCTTCCGGCTTTTAAGTCGGCTACCATCTGCGCTGGAGGAATGGTCTTCATATCCACATCGCAATCGGGGTCAATTCCACCAGCCGCTAGCCAGTAACGCAGCAACAAGTTGTGCATAGATGCGGGATGTACTACCCCCATTGTGTGCCTTTGTTCGCGGGTGCGAAGCAGATATCTTTTGAAATCTGATAAGGTTTGCACGCCTTGGTCGTAAAAGTGTTTTGCCAAGGTGATGGCGTTACCGTTGCGAGTCATGGTTAGGGCGGTAACAACAGGCAGAGGTTGGTTATTATGTCCTCCCAAAGTTAACCACATTGGCATCCCGGAAGGCATTTGAGCCGCATCCAAATAACCGCCGCTTATGCCATCGACGATACCCCGCCAGTTGCTTTCGCGCACAAGGTTAACTTCATCTAAACCATGCTTGGCAAAGAAACCTTTTTCTTTAGCAACTGCTAAGGGGGCGCAAGCTGTTAGAGGTAAAAAGCCAATTTCTAGGTTAACTTTTTCTAATCCATGACGGGCTATGTCGGCAGTTTTCCGCGCCCGAATTTTCTTGATGCGTTTTTGCTGATTGAGGAAGTAAATCATCTCACTCCGCAAGCTGTAGTAGCTAGGATGTTCTACTACTTCCATCCGCTTGCGGGGTCTGGGAATATCTACTTCTAAAATGTCACCAATTTTAGATTCGGGGCCGTTGGTTAGCATCACGATTCTGTCAGATAACAGCACCGCTTCATCGACATCATGTGTCACCATCACGGCGGTAACTTGATTTTCTTCGCAGATTTGCATCAGTTGTTCTTGCAAATTGCCGCGTGTGAGGGCATCTAACGCACCAAAGGGTTCATCTAGCAAGAGTAATTTGGGGCGAATTGCTAGGGCGCGGGCGATCGCAACTCGTTGCTTTTGTCCACCTGATAACATCCCCGGCTGTTTGTCAGCATGGGGACGCAAACCCACCATATCAATATGTTTTTCGATAATGGCGTTGCGTTCCTCGGCGGATATACCCCTCATTACCGAGTCTACAGCGAGGGCAATATTTTCTCTTACCGTTCGCCAAGGTAATAGCGAATAATTTTGGAACACCACCATTCTATCTGGGCCAGGTTTGGTGATCCTCTGTCCTTCTAAGGTGACAAGACCCTCGGTTGGCAAATCCAAACCCGCAATCATATTTAATAGAGTGGATTTACCGCAACCGGAGTGACCAATTAAAGAAACGAATTCTCCTTTTTTAATTTGGAGGTCGATTCCTTTAAGGGCGATATATTTGCCACCACCAGTTAATTCAAAAACTTTTTCAATTTGATCGACAGCTACGAACATAGGGGATTAGGGATTAGGGATTAGGGATTGGGGATTGGGGATTGGGGATTGGGGATTAGGGATTGGGGATTGGGGATTGGGGATTGGGGATTGGGGATTGGGGATTGGGGATTGGGGATTAGGAGTTGGGAATTAGGAATTGGGAATTAAGAAAATTCTTTCCCAGTCCCCAGTCCCCAGTCCCTATTTCTGCTCTGCTGGTAAAATCTTGTTTTGCAGCCAACCCATCGCTTTATCTAGGAGTAAACCAACGACACCGATATAAACTAGAGCTAAAATAACTTCGCTGACGTTGTTATTTTGATAGGCATCCCAGATAAAAAAGCCAATTCCGACAATACCGGACATGACGATTTCGGCGGCGATAATGGCTAACCAAGCTAAACCGATCGCAATTCTCAAACCGGTAAATATGTAGGGTAATGCCGCCGGAATCAAAATATTAGTGAAATATTCTTTGCGGCTAAGTTGCAGAACTTTGGCGACATTGTTGTAATCTTGGGGAATTTGGGTAACGCCGACAGCAGTGTTAATTAAGATGGGCCAAATCGCAGTAATGAAAATTACGAATAAGGCGGCTGGTTCGTTTTGTCGTAAAGCTGCTAAAGAAATCGGAACCCAAGCTAGAGGCGGTACAGTCCGCAGTAGTTGAAAGATCGGATCTAAAGCTTTAGACATGGTTTTATTGACACCAATCAAAACGCCCAAGCCAATACCAACGATCGCAGCTAGGGTATAACTGATCGCAACCCGTTTCAGACTGGCGAGAATCTGCCAAAATAAACCTTTATCCAGCCCACCCCGGTCATAAAATGGCCAAAAAATGAGAACCCAAGTATCTTGAACAACCTGTATTGGCCCTGGTAATGTAGCGCCCGGAGTCCAAGCGAAAAGTTGCCAGAGAACGAGGAAGATTGCGATCGCGATCGCTGGTGGTATCAGATTAGGAAATTGCTTTTGCAAACCGGATATAAAGCTATTATTCAATCTAGGGCTTGCAGGGCGTTTTTGAGCTATTGTCATGATGCTGGATTCTCCTCAAATTTTATTTTTTATTTGTTTTAGACGCGATGAATCGCGTCTCTACAAGAGTTTAATCGTGCCTCTAAATACTGACTTTTTTGATTTTCAAATTATTCAAATATTCTTCTGGCTTTTCGGGGTCGAATTTGATGCCATCAAAAAACTCTTCTACACCACGGGATGTATTTGTGGGAATATCAGCAGCAGGAATCCCAGCTTCTTTGGCAGCTTCTTTCCAAATATCTTCGCGGTTGACTTTGTTAATCAGTTCCTTAGCCTTGGCAGCATTATTGGCAATATAATCTTTTGGCAAGAATCCCCAGCGAACGTTTTCAACTATGAACCATAAATCGTGACTCTTATATGGATAGGAAACACTACCTTTTTCATCTTTCCAGTAGTAAGCCGCCATTGATTTATCATCAATTTTGCGACCATCACCCATGTCATATTTACCTTGGTATGGCTCGGCTAATATTTCCGGTGAAGGAAGATTGAAATAATTCCGTCCAGCGAGAATTTTAGCGGCTTCTTTGCGATTATCAAAATTATCTAACCATTGTTGGGCTTCCATAATTCCTTTTAAAATCGCTTTGGTAGCTTTAGGATTTTTATCAACCCAGTCGCCTCTCATGGCGAGATATTCTTCAGGATGATTTTTCCAAATCTCTGCGGTTAATGCTGCTAAGTAGCCGATTTTGTCTTGCACCAGACGATATGGCCAGGGGTCGCCTGTACTAAAGGCATCCATTGTTCCTGTTTTCATGTTGGCTACAGTTTGCGCCGCAGGTACTGTGAGCAACTTGACATCTGCATCTGGATCTAAGCCGCCTGCTGCTAACCAGTAGCGAATCCACAAATCTTGGTTGACGTGGGGAAAGGTAAATGCAGCTGTGAAGGGTGTTGAAGATTTTAATTCCTTCAGCAAAGACTTAGCGCTGGCGAGTTGTAAACTAATACCTTTGCCTTGGTGCTTGTTTGCGATCGCAATTCCATTCCCATGTGTAATCAATTGACATAAGACATACATGGGAATTTTTTTATTTCCCTTGGTAATTAAACCTTCTGAAATTAAATGTGGCATTGGCATCTGCCATTGACCGCCATCTATACCACCACCCGTCGAACCAATTTCTACGTTGTCTCTAGCTGCACCCCAAGAAGCTTGTTTAGAAAGGCCAACATCAGTCATCCCATACTTTGCAAAAAAGCCTTTTTCTTTAGCAATAATTAAAGGAGCCGCTTCTACAATGGGTATATATCCTAATTTGACTGTAGTAGTTTCTGGTGTTTGTTCGGGACTAATATTAGAAACCGATTGAGCAGTTGGTTGTGCTTGAGTGCTTCCACCTGTGAGGTTGTCAGGGGGATTGCCCAAGCAGCCTTTGAGGAATACAGCACTCGCAGATGCTCCGGCTGCAAAGATGAATTTGCGACGGGAAATTTGATTAAAAAATTCTGTCATAATATCTCCTTTCAAGGTAAATTTTATTTTTTATAGCTATGACAATTTAGGCAAGAAAAATGTTGTGTTTCTTGCATTATCTAATGATTAATCAAGCTATATTTGCCAACGTAAACGCAGCCATTTCATAAATGACCCGGCTACTTATATAAAAACTCGGCTAATTTATTGGCTCTGCTCTAGTGTGACGCAGAGGCATCATTCACCTTGTTGAAATCAGTTTACAGCCTTTGAAGCCTAATTTGTTAATTTAGAGCCTCGAATTATTAAACAAATATTAGATTGGATCTATAAGGAAAAATTTATCTATTTTTATTAAGTATAGGAATAATTTCTAATATATAAACTTTTATCTATGAAGACTATTATGTCTGCATCATTATTTCCTATTATCACTAATTTTATAACTTAAGTTTAGTCACAATTTGCTATATATAAGTTTTTATTTATCATCACTATTATGTTGAGATTATGTTTTAAAAATGCACAATTGTTATATGTGTCAATTTCAGCTAGAACTAACTAAGGTATTGATTTGTATCAACTTTAAAATAAAAAGTGATTTGAGGACTTCCAAAGAAAAAATACCCAACAATCTATTGTGAGGTAGGCATCTTGCTTACCCCACAACATGGGATAACTTATTTCCTCGAAATCTCTGATAGTTGTTGCGATTAGTTTACGTAGTGTATTCGGCGTTAATCCTCACATAGTCGTAACTCAGATCGCAACCCCAAGCTTTACCCACGCCATAACCATTGCCAACGTTAACTGAGATTAACACCGTATCCTCTTGGAGATAAGCGCTTGTCGCTGCTTTTTTTAAATAAGCACTCGCTGCTGCACGATCAAAAGTTAAGGGTTGCCCATTTTCTAACATTAAAAAATTCCCTAACTTAATTTGCAGGTTTTCTTGCTCAAAGGGTATACCTGCACGTCCGGCGGCGGCGGCGATGCGTCCCCAGTTGGGATCTCGTCCAAAGATTGCAGATTTAACTAGGGATGAACCAGCGATGGTTTTGGCTATTTGTCGGGCTGAAATTTCATCATGGGCCCCTGTTACTTCCACTTCTATTAGACAAGTTGCGCCTTCACCATCACGAGCGATCGCTTTGGCTAAATGCTGGCAAACTGCTGTTAACATCGCCTCTAATTTCTCTGCTTCTGCGCCCCATTCTATAATTGCTGGGGTACGAGATTGACCATTTGCCAAGGCGATTAAGCTGTCGTTGGTACTAGTATCACCATCCACGGTAATGGAATTAAAGCTTCTATCTGCCGCCCTTGCTAACATTTGCTGCCACAGGGCTGGGGAAACCACAGCATCACAAGTAACAAATGCCAACATGGTTGCCATGTTGGGGTGAATCATGCCAGAACCTTTGGCAATACCACCAATTCGTACTGGGCGATCGCCTACAATTGTCTCTAAAGCAATAGATTTTGTTACCAAGTCTGTAGTGATAATGGCCCCAGCTGCGGCATCTGAACCTGTTGCTGATAGTGCTGCTACTACTTTGGGAATTCCACTTCGCAAAGCATCCATCTTAATTCTTTGACCGATCACACCAGTGGAAGCTAATAAGACGGATTCAGACGAGATGTTTAGTGCGTTAGCTATTGCCAGAGAAGACTCTAGGGTATCAAGGTAGCCTTGATTACCTGTAGCGGCATTTGCTTGTCCAGCGTTGCAAAGGATGGCACGAGCGCTAGGTTTGGCTTGCAAGCGTTGGCGACAATATTCGACACAGGCAGCTTTAACTTGACTAGTGGTGAATACACCAGCTGCGATCGCTTCCACCTCTGAGAATATCAATGCTAAATCCGGCAACCCCGAAGGTTTCAACCCTGCGGTTATTCCCGCCGCCTGATACCCCCTTGGTGCTGTGACACCACCTGTAATTTTTTGCCAATCTGCCATTATTCTTCCTTACAACTATCAGGTTGGATAGGTCAATTTGTACTTTAAAAAAGTGCGAAGAGACGCGATTAATCGCGTCTGTACAAGAGTTATGAGTTTCCCCCAGTTCCCTTGCTCCTCAATTCCCAGTGACTATTATGAGTTTATTTGCTGATGGCAATAATAATGCACCTGTTGGCGATTAGCATAATTGTTTTACCTTTCTTATGACGAAAGACAAAGATGAAAAAAGAGAGCGACCCAAGTTGCTCTCCAGCTCATTACGGTGCATCTTTTACTCACAGTATAGATTTGATTATCTAAGAGTTAATACTTATTAATTAAGGTTTTTTCTAAAATTTTAATTAAGCTGCTCCGTGAATACCACAAAGCTAGATAAAAAAGAGAGCTACTTAGGCAGCTCTCCAGATCATCAGGGTGCATCTACTTACCACACTATATCATTTTAGGTATGCGGGTAGTCACCAGTTTTTATATGAAGATTCCATGAAGAAATACCGAGCAAATACTTACTTGGGAATTGGGAAGAGATAAAAGAGACAAAGAAAAAACTTGTTTAATTCTCGTTGTCCCTCTCATCTTCCTACTCCAGTACTCTCTACTGCTTCACCCTTCAAATCTGACCTAACAGACTAATAGCGATCCATCGCATTAATTTTGCAAGGTTTGTAGTAATCGATTTATCGCTCAGTTTTAAGCACTAAAGTGCTTACTACAAACTTTTACAACCCTTCAGGAACTTATGGGACAGACTACTAGGCGTTCAGTTTCTTTTCTACCAATTCGTTAGTCAGCTTCGGATCGGCACGTTTGGCTGTCTTTTTGAGAACTTGTCCAACAAAGAAGCCTTTAAGGTTGGTGTTACCGTTGCGATACTTTTCTAGTTCTTTGGGATTGGCGGCTATGACTTCATCAACGATGGGTTCTAGTACACTAGGATCGGTGATTAACTCAAGACCTGCAAAGGCTTTTTCAGGAGAAATCCCATTGAGCAAATCTGGCAACTTTTCTTTAGCTTGAGCATTGCTAATTTTCCCGGTTTCAATGCGAGTAATGATCTCAGCTAAATTAGTGGGAGTCAGCCCGATTTGAGTAATACTGAGTTTTTGCTTATTAAGGTAGGCGGCAATATCTTGAGTAATCCAGTTTGCAGCAGCTTTGGGATTTGCTCCAGATGCGATCGCAGTTTCAAAATATTCCGTTACTGGACGATCTTCTGTCAATACTCGCGCATCATAAGCCGAAAGCCCCAACTCACTTTCATAATGATGGCGTTTTTGGGCTGGTAATTCTGGTAATTCGCTGCGCCACTTCTCTAATTCTGAATCCGTCACCTCAATTGGTGCTAAATCTGGTTCGGGGAAGTAGCGGTAATCGCTAGAACCTTCTTTTACCCGCATACTACTTGTGCGTTGAGCGCCTTCTTCCCACAGCCGAGTTTCTTGGATGATGCGCTCGCCTGCTTCGATGGCGGCGATTTGGCGCTCAATTTCGTAGTCAATCGCTCGTTGGATGGCGCTGAAGGAGTTCATGTTTTTAATTTCTACCTTGGTGCCAAATTCCTCTCGTCCTACTGGACGCACAGATATGTTGACATCGCAGCGCAGAGATCCTTCTTGCATATTGCCATCACTCACGCCGAGATAGCGCACAATCCGGCGTAACTCTTCGGCATATTCAGCAGCTTCTAATCCAGAACGCAAATCAGGTTCCGAGACAATTTCCACTAACGGTATACCTGCGCGATTGTAGTCTACCAGAGAATAGGAAGAACCAGAGAGGCGATCGCTACCCGCATGTACCAATTTTCCTGCATCTTCTTCCATGTGCAGACGTGTAATACCAATGCGTTTGCGGCTGGGATTGCCTTCAGCATCTACCAATTCTATTTCTAACCAACCATGTTCTGCGATCGGTAGATCGTATTGAGAAATTTGGTAATTTTTGGGTAGGTCAGGATAAAAATACTGTTTCCGGTCAAACTTGCTATATCTTGCAATTTGACAATTCAGTGCCAAACCAGTTTTGACAGCGTATTCTAATACTTTTTCATTGAGTACAGGTAAGACCCCAGGTAAACCCATACAAACCGGGTCAATGTTAGTATTTGGGTCAGCACCAAATGCCGTAGAGCTATTAGAGAAAATTTTGGTCTTGGTACTCAACTGACAATGGGTTTCTAGACCAATAATCGCTTCATACTCAGTTTTTACAGTTGTAGCAGTCGTCATAATATCACTAATTTCAGCATAATCCTTGTAGTGGTACTATTGTAGCGGCGTATTGAGTTGCGCTGAAGACGGTTATTTCGGTGAGTAATGCTTACCCTGATGAGCTTGAAAAGGAAGTTGTAAACCTAAGATGAAGAAAATCTTGATTATTGGTTCGGGGGGTGCTGATAAATCTACCCTAGTCAGCGAACTGGGAACCATCTTAGGCTTACAAGTCATTCACTTAGATACTTGGTACTAGAATTCTGGCTGGGTTGAGACTCCTATTGATCGTTATTATCAAAAAGGAATTTTAATTGACACAAATATCCTGCTTCTCTTCTTAGTGGGAAGTGTCAATAAGGAACGAATAACTAGATTTAATCGAACCCAGCAATTTCTACCAGAAGATTATGATCTTCTGTTAGCATTCATTGCAAAATTTAAAAAGCTTGTAACAACTCCGAATATTTTAACAGAAGTTAATAGCCTTACAAATCAACTTGGTGAAGCTGAATGTTCTCAATGTTTTACAATATTTGCTCAATTTGCTAAAAATGTTGATCTTTTAGATGAATGCTATGTAAAAATTTAGATGCTGTTAATACTGATGAATTTGTAAAATTCGAACTTACTGACAGTGGAGTCCTGATTTTATCTAAAGGCAATTATCTTGTACTAACTGATGATCTCAAATTAGCAAATTATCTTCAGAGTGTAGAAATTGACATGATTAACTTTAACAACATTCGTCTCTTTAACTGGTAGTAAAATATAAAATTTCACCACATACCTATCCCACCAACCTATAGTAGTTCGCTCAATGGGGTAAATATGCACACAACTAGCTCCCCTTAAAAAGGCTACCTCTAATTCCCTCCTTTTCAATAAGGGTTAGGAAGGATAAAGCCTTTACAATTCACAAGGGAATTAATTAAATAATTATTAAAAATATATGTGCCCCTTAGTTAATCCCTGAAAGTATTTAATAATAAATAAAACTATTAAACAAAATTAGCACTCAAGGCTTGTTAGTGCTAATTTACAATTGAAGTTTAATACCTATAATTTAGCACTCAAGGCTAGCTAGTGCTAATTTTTTATTTAACTTTAACACTTACGATATAAATCGAAAGTATAATTTTCATAGATGCTTAAGTTAGGCTATAAGTATTATAATAGAGAAAAAGTAAAGCTTCCTGCAAGTAATTTATAACTCGGAGTACTAGCATGAAATACACTTTTGATATTGTAGGAGTATCTCCACTTTTGCAGTTTTTTAATCACCAACAGCAAAATGAGCAAAAACCACCCCACCAAGGTGTGGAATACTTGGGGATGTATACGTGTACACTAGATACCTTTCTAGAATCGGTAGAATCCGTTCCAGCCAAGTGGGGTTGGAATCTAGATCAAGTGGTAGATACCGTGATTCAGTTTTGGTTGAACAACTCAGACAGTATTAGTTATTGGAAAGTACGTTTAAGTAATGCTGGTAAAGATAATTTACTAGTCGCAAGATTGGCAGATATAACCGCCTTACAAGCTGAATTTGAATCCCTTCTAGATAAGAAATGGTGAATAGATAGCTAGATATAGGACTCATATTTTATTTTTGAAAAAGCTCAGTACAACTCAAAAATCCTTCTTTCCTCTTACCTGTCAACACAAGTAAGTATGGCTACGCCACGCTGCGCTAACAAAAATCAAAGCGAATTCTTATAGGAGTAAGGATTGCTGTGCCTCCAAGCAAAATCAATGCTTTTCTCTGTTATTTTCGTTCTCAAGTATTTTGAGAATTTTGAGATATAGATTTTCTACTCTTTTGGTCTGAACTTCACCAAATGATGCGTAGTGACTTAAGCTAGGAGCGCCATTTACTTCAAGGATTGTATAATCTGCTATTGGTAAGGTTATATCACTAGCAAGAATGTCCACACCTGCTAATCTCAGTTGCATATCTTTTGTAATACTTACTGCGAGTTTTCGAAAATCAGGATGAATACTTTCTGTAAAGTCTACTGCCTCGCCTCCAGTGGATAAATTTGCATTATCTAAAAGATATACAATATTATTCTTAGGTATCACACTACTAAAATTTAGCTTCCGTCTTCGCAAGTTTTTTTTAATTCTGTAATCTTCAAAATCTATAATTTCTTTTCTACCATTTTTGATAAAACTTTCCTGCTTGTGTTGCATAAGTTCTAAAACATTAGACTGACCATCCCCGTTTATAAATAGGGGAATTCTTTGATATGCCGAAACTACTTCATCATCAAGTACTACAATTCTATAATCATTACCATTATAAAATCTTTCAACAATAAAGCCTGAGACTTTTTGTAAGATTTTCTTGGCTATTTGATAGTATTCTTGCTTATTATAAACCTTGGTAACAAATATTCCTTGACTGAGATTAATTGGCTTGACAATTACAGGAAATCCCAACTCCTTAGCATAATAGAATCCTTCATCTATATTTCTGACATTAGCTATTTCTTCGCATAATTCTTCACTAAAAAATGTTTTTCCTTCAGTAACTTTGTAGCCAAAATTTTTCAAAAAAAAGCTGGAAACACTTTTATCTTTTGCTATTGCTGTTGAACCCGAAGAATTAATACTAAATCTGGTATTTTTAAAAAAAGTTTTATTACCATTTTTAAAGGTAATCAGTCCCACAAAGGTGCATTCTGGATCTACTAAAACTACTGCTCCTATTTCCTCTGCTACTTTTTGAATGATTGATGTTACAAATGGTGTTTCCATTATGATAACTATAATTTTATCGGGGGAACTTAATATTAATTTTCAAATGAGCTTTTGATAGTCTCTTTTAAGACATTAGCGTTAAGTTTACCACTGATACTGATTTTCCTTCTGCGTATGCAAACAAATCATGAAAACTCAATATTTGGCAAACCTTCTGCTTGAAGATTTTTTGGTGCTGAAAACAGTTGCAAATTAAGGCTTTGAGATTCATAGCTACCTGAAAATTACAACTTAATTGGTCTAAAATTTAGCGCTAAGTGTTGACAACTTATTAATAATCGAATAACAAGGTGGCAGCAGCATAAAAAAAGCGTTAGTGCATTCCTACTTAGAAACCAATTAACGCCCTTCATTAAACTTCATACGGATAACATCATTATGCCAGAAAATAAGGTTAACCAAGCTTCTAAATCAGACAATCAGCCTATTGCTTATAAAGAACGCCTCAATTCTTGGGCAATCGCTCGTCAGCTTCCTAATACGCAACGGGAAATTGTTGCTCGCTTCCGCAGCCGTTCTGATGCTGATGGCTATATGCGACACCTCCCCCAGGAAATACCAAATGCTTCATATATGGTTGTTTTTGATTGCCAACGCGAAGCATCTGTAATTTAAAGTACAAATTTCGGCAATAGACCTATTTTCAAAATAGGGAACAGAGAAAGAAATTTTCGTTCTAGATTGTGTTCGCTTAGGGGGTGCTTTGTCCTTACTCTGTTCATTAGTATCTTTTTACATTTTTGTGGTGAAAAGGGAAGGATTAAGGGGAAAATCCAATCCCTTTAACCCTTGCTCTTAATCTCTCTTTTTGCCCGCAAAAAATTAAAAATGTGTAGGTGTAGCTCGTCGAAAGCGAGCAGCGCTCACTACAAACTAATTTCAATACAGCAGTTTTCCTTTCCATAAAGTACAAAGCTACTGGTTTAGAGGCAGGGGACAGGAGGTAGAAACTCTTTATATATGATGCGTGAATCCTGCATTGTATACCTCACTTACTTGCAATTCTCTGTATTTATTACATTACTTAATTTCCTTTGATTATTCTCGCCTACTTACTTAATTAGAAGCAGAAGTTATTAAATTTTTTACCATTATATTAAACCTCATCTATATTGAAACATAGAGTTTTTTAAAAAATATATTTATGTAGATTGGGTTGAGTGAAACATAACGCAAGATTACCACCTTATTTATGTTGGGTTAAGCGATCGCTGCACCCAAACGACAAAACTACGGTTCTCAAGGTAGACGAGGTTTATATACAAATATATTACTAGGAATTACGTACTGTACAAAAAAGCTATATTATGGATCAACGTAAATACGTCGTTTTAGATTTCTATTAATCATTGATGGTAAATAGACCTGCGTTGTAGGGGTAATTCATGAATTGCCCCTACGACGGATCTTGTTTTTCAATTTATCTATACTTGGTCTTTCCTGTCAATGCGTAAGTCCGAATTACTTAAAAAATCAGTAATTGCCCCCTTGCTATTGATATTTTAAATTACTTAAAAGTAAAGGTTAGTGTAATAAGCCCTGAAAGAAAGTGCTTGAGGGTTAATAAGTGGTCAAACAGTGCCGATATCACTGGTTAAAAGCTGTGATATTTTTCCACAAACAAAAATTACTAGCTTTATTGCTGGGAATTTTCTTCTCAATCTCTGTAGTTTTACTCTGCCAGCGACTTTCAATTCAGACTCTAAGTTTATTAACACAAGTAGTATTGATTACAGGGTTATTGGTTGTCACGCTGACATTATCAATTTGTTTTGTCCTGGCGATAAAAGTAAATAATCAGCAAATAGCACTCATAAATCAGGAGCTAACTCATAGGATTTTAGAGCAAAAACAGGTAGAAATTACCCTCCGCGCCAGTGAAAATCGTCTGCGCCAGTTACTAGAAACTGTCAAAGTCATCCCTTGGGAATTAGACTTGAAAACTTGGCGATTTATTTACGTTGGGCCACAAGCGGTAGATTTGTTAGATCATGCGATCGCACAATGGTACGAAGAAAATTTTTGGGTTAATCATCTACATCCACATGACCGAGAAAAGTCTGTTCATTTTCGTCAAGAAGCAATTGCTAGATGTGAGAATCACGAATTAGAATACCGGATGTTAGCAGCCGATGGGCGAGTTGTTTGGCTACGAGACGTTGTTAGCGTAGTTGAGGAAGCAGGAACTCCTACTATGCTAAGGGGGTTTATGTTTGACATTACTGATTTAAAGCAGGTTGAACAAACCTTGAGACTCAGAGAGAGGGCACTTGCTGCTACCAGTAATGGAATTATTATTGCCGATGCCAGACTTCCCTATAATCCGATTATTTACGTCAACTGCGCTTTTGAGAAAATAACAGGCTACAGTGCTGCTGATGTGATTGGGCAAAACTGTCGATTTTTGCAACGCACAGATCGCCAGCAACCAGCACTCAATGAACTGCGTTCATCTCTTCAAGCTGGAACAAGTTGCAAAGTTATTCTCCGCAACTATAGTAAAGATGGTATCTTGTTTTGGAATGAATTGAGTATTTCTCCTATTCATGACGAAAATGGCAAATTAAGCCACTTTATTGGAATTCAGACAGATATTAGCCAGCGCAAGCAAGCCGAAGCCAGTCTGCATCGGCAAGCCCTCACTTTTGAAAACATGCATGATGGCGTAATTATCACAGATTTAACCGGAAATATTATTGACTGGAATCCTGCTGCCCAAAGCATGTTTGGCTATACCAAAGCCGAGATTTTGGCTAAACATGTCAGTATTTTGCATCAGCCGGAAGTAGCCGCAACATTAAGCACCAAAATTCTCGAAAAAATCAACCAGCAAGCGCGCTGGTCAGGGGAAATAAACTTTCTTCGTAAAGATGGCAGTCAGGCAATTTGCGAAACAACAGTAGTCTCTTTACAGGATGAACAAGGAGAAACTGTTGCCACTGTTGGCATCAATCACGACATTACCGAAAACAAACGAGCTAAAGAAGCATTGCAACGGCAATTGCATCGTACCCTGCTACTTGAACAAATTACTCAAGAAATTCGTCAAAGTCTTGATACCAGCAAAATCTTTGAGACGGCTGCTACCCAAATTGGACAAGCTTTTAAAGCCGATCGCTGTCTAATCCATTCTTACATTAGCGACCCCATTCGCCGAATTCCCCTAGTAGCAGAATATAATACACTCCCCGGTTACTGCTCCATGCTGAAATTGGAAGTTCCCATGACTAACAATCCTCATGCAGAGCAGATGATGGCACAAGAAAGTGCGATCGCCTCTCCTGATGTGTATGCCGATCCTTTACTTAAGGCGACTGAACCTATCTGCCGAAAAATTAAACTGAAGTCTATGCTGTCAATCCGCACCTCCTATCAAGGAGAACCCAATGGTGCGATCGGATTACATCAGTGCAGCTATTTTCGCCAGTGGACACCAGACGAAATCGAATTACTAGAAGCAGTAGCGGCTCAACTAGGTATTGCTCTAGCACAGGCTCACTTACTGGAACAAGAAACCCGCCGACGGGAAGAACTTACCTTGAAAAACTTTGCTTTGGAGCAGGCAAAACGTCAGGCTGAAGCCGCAAATCGGGCAAAAAGTGAGTTTTTAGCAATGATGAGCCACGAAATTCGGACTCCAATGAATGCTGTTATTGGCATGACCGATCTCCTGCTGAATACTGACCTCACCTCCCAACAGCAAGACTTTGTAGAAACAGTTCGTAGTAGCGGAGATGCTTTGCTTACCATCATCAATGACATTCTAGATTTCTCCAAAATTGAGTCGGGAAAACTGGAATTAGAAGAACAGCCTTTTGATTTGAGAGCTTGTGTGGAACAGGCTATTTCTCTATTAGCCCCGAAAGCTGTCCAAAAAGATATCGAACTAGCTTACCTAATCGAACCACAAGTTCCCACTCAGATTGTTGGCGATATGACACGTCTGCGCCAAGTCTTAATGAATCTCCTCAACAACGCCATTAAGTTTACTGAATATGGAGAAGTGGTACTCTCTGTTGAACTGGGGGCTGGAGATTCAGGGAAGCAGGGGGAAAATTCCTCTCCTCTGCACCCTTCCCCCGTTCGGCTACGCTCACGGCAAGCCTGCTCCTCTACCTCTTCCGAGTCCCCAATCCAAATTCAATTTGCCATCAAAGATACAGGTATTGGCATCACGCCAGAGAAGATAGAGCGGTTATTTCATCCCTTCACTCAGGCTGATGTCTCCATGACTCGAAGATATGGCGGCACAGGGCTAGGACTAGTCATTAGCAAGCGGCTTAGTAAGATGATGGGGGGCACTCTTTGGGTGGAAAGCCAAGGGATTGTTGGTGGCAATCCTAGCCCTAGATGGAAAAGTAGAGAATTATTATCATCTCCTTGCTCTTGCCAAGGTTCAACATTCTACTTCACGATTACTGCCCAAGTGTCTGCTGTACTAGAAGCTGAATTTAGTAATTCGCCGATGCAGCTTCAGGGAAAGCGCCTGTTGATTGTGGATGACAATCTGACTAACTGCCAAATTATCAGCTTGCAAGCAGAGTCTTGGAAAATGGAAACTTATGCTGCCAAATCTGCGAAAGAAGCGTTAGCTCAACTTGCTCAGGGGACACAGTTTGATATTGCCATTTTAGATATGGAAATGCCGGAAATGGATGGCATAACCCTAGCTCGTCAAATCCGCAGGCAATCTGGTTGTCAAAATCTACCTTTAGTAATTCTCACCTCTTTAGGTAGAGGAGAAACATTCTCTGACTTTGGTGATCTCGATGCTGCCTCTTTGAGCAAACCCATCAAACAGTCTCAACTCTACGATGTTATGACCCGTGTTTTAGGAAATCAGCCAAGCCAAGTGAGTATTTCTGATTTTCCCTTGGTCGTTCGGCATTTGACCGATCCACTGCCACTACGGATTCTTTTGGCAGAGGATACGGTTGTCAATCAGAAAGTTGCTTTACTAATGCTACAGAAAATAGGTTATTCGGCTGATGTCGTAACTAATGGGGTAGAAGTACTCAAGGCTTTGGAAAAACAGCCTTATGACCTAGTGTTGATGGATGTTCACATGCCCGAAATGGATGGGTTAGAAACAGCTCAGAGAATCTGTCAAGAATGGGAAGTTGGTTTTCGTCCATATATCATTGCGATAACTGCCAATGCGATGCGAGGCGATCGCGAAATTTGTCTTGCTGCTGGTATGGATGACTACATTAGCAAACCGATTCAGCTTCAAAAATTAGCTCAGGCACTCAGCAAATGCCCACGCCAAAGAAGTCTTGAAGTTACTTCTATAATCAAACAAGATCGAGCGATGTACTTAGAATTCCAACCTTTGCAAGATATTCTCCAAGAAGAGCAAAACCAGACATTAAAAAGTGCCAAAATTGATGCCAAAATTCTCCAATCCTTACGGGATATAGTCAGAGGCGATCGTGTTGTATTTGCTGAACTAATTAAGTGTTATCTTACAGAGACACCGAGACTGGTACAAGATATTAGGACTGCGATCGCAAATCGGGATGCCCAAACTATATGGAAAGCAGCCCATCAACTTAAGTCTAGCAGTGCCTCAATTGGAGCGATCGCTTTAGCACAGCTTTGCAAGGTTTTAGAAGCACAGGGACGGAGCAGTGAACTAGATAACAGCGTAGAATTACTCACGCAGTTATACCAGGAATATGAACAAGTTAAAACTGCGTTAGAAAAAGAACTTGCGAAGGAAACGCCATGACAGCTACTGCTCAAGAAAGCCAATCTTTAGTTCTAATTGTTGATGATGAGCCTTTTATCCGCATGATACTTCGGCATTTTTTAGAGCGGGAAGGCTATAAAATAGCGGAAGCTCAAAATGGTAGAGAAGCTTTAACTGCTTTTAAGGAACTGCGCCCTGACATAATACTTCTTGATGCCATCATGCCGGACATGGATGGGTTCGAGTGTTGCACTAACTTAGAACTTCTTGATTGCAGCAAGCACACTCCAGTTTTAATGATTACAGGACTTGAGGATCAAGAGTCAGTTGATCGGGCATTTGCAGTCGGGGCAATAGACTATGTTACCAAACCGATTCACTGGCCAGTTTTGCGACAACGGGTAAAACGCTTGATTCAGCAATCTCAGTTACAACAAAAACTGGAAACCGTTAATTTGGAATTGCAGCGATTAGCTACTATTGATGGATTAACTCAAATAGCTAACCGCCGACGCTTTGAAGAGTATTTGAACCAAGAGTGGCAGCGTCTAAAACGGGATCAACGGCCTCTTTCCCTGATTCTTTGCGATGTTGATTTCTTCAAATTATATAACGATACTTATGGACATCGAGTAGGCGATCGCTGTCTTCAAAAAATTGCTAAGGCCATCAAAGATATTATTAAACGTCCCGGAGATTTAGTTGCCCGTTATGGTGGGGAAGAATTTGCTGTGATTTTACCTAACACAGATACCGAAGGGGCGACTCATGTAGCCAAGAAAATTTGCCATACTATCCGAACATTGGCAATACCTCATGAAAATTCCCAAGTCACTCCTCATGTAACCATTAGTGTTGGGTTTACGACAGAAATTCCTCAGTCAGACGCTGACTTGGAAGAAATGATTGCCGCAGCAGATCGGGCATTGTATCAAGCAAAGGCAGCAGGACGCGATCGCTTTGTGCAAGATATTTTACTACCCAAAAATAAAAATTTCCGTTAGTGCGACAGTTTGGCACACACTTTCTATCCGATACATTCCGCCAAACCAATCACATCAGTTTCATTCATATAGCAATACGCTTGGGTTAAGGGCTACTGGCAAAAATTTTGGTTTTTCGAGACGCGATACGCCGTCTCTACAAATGTTTTGGTCTGATCTGAACTGTATTAAGATATGAGCGGTAAGAATCCCTAATTAAGGTTTGTGGCAAAAGCCTTGTAATATCATGTCCGGCTGATTAGTTATAATTTCCGCATCTGTGTAAAAACCTGAAAATCCTTTCTCCCCGTGCCCCCTGCTCCCTGCCCTCTGCCCCCTGTCCCCTGCCCCCTGCCCCCTTGCAGTCTTAATGATAAGTCTTTAACCGGACACAATACAAGTTCAGTTGCGCGGGATTTGTGAAGTAGTGCGATCGCGGCTTGATATCATTAGAAAAGCGATCGCGGTTCCGTATGAGCGATCGCTAGATTAATCCCTAACCACAGGGATTGATTATGACAATTATATTTGTTGTAGTACTTTAATGATTGCAGTGCTAGCCCCCTCATTTCGACACTCTTAAAAGATAAAAAGAATTGCTCTACTGTAATATTAGAAGAAAGTAAAAATTCAAAATTTGGGTTCCTTTTTCAATACCATTATTTGTCTCAAAATAGCCGTACACAATGGACTGTCACTATCTAAAAAACCATTCACGATCGTAAAGTGGTTTTCATTGGGCTGTGGTAAATATTCACCAGGCAATTCTTTTTCTTTCCATGCAGCCAGAAAATCTAGCGATTGTCGTTCAAACTCTGAAGTCTCTTTGCCGCCATAAGTTACAAGTAGAGAACCAGCTTTTTCAGGAAGATGACGGATAGGACTATTGCGAAGAACTTCACCCCAAGTCAATTGTATTTTGGGTTGTAGCCAAGTGTAGGGAAATGGCATCAAATCAAATAAACCGCTAATAGCACAACCACCTTTAATGATGTCATCTGGTAGTCCATAGTCGTTTTTCCAGTCTGTAGCCATAAGCATCGCAGTTAAGTGACCACCGGCTGAGTGACCAGCTACATGGATGCGATTGGGGTCTGCACCAAAGCTTTCTGCGTTATTATAAATCCAGGCGATCGCTGAACGATTTTGGCGGACAATCTCATCAATGGTTACTTTGGGACACAAGGCATAGTTGACCACCACCACTGTAACATTGGCAGCTACAAGACCTTGGGCGACAAAGCTAAAATCTTTACTGTCGGACATTATCCAATAGCCACCGTGGATAAATACCAAAATTGGTGCTTGTGGTTGCGTTGCAGGAAAAATATCTAGATGTTCGACTACGGTAGAACCAAAAACAACATTTAGATGACAGCGTAATTTTTCACGCACCTTAGCACTGTTTGCGGCATACAAATTCATGTATCCAGGTATATCAAGACCTAGTTCACTGGGATTGTACTGGTAATCTAGCTCGGCTTGAGTTTGAAAATTTTGATACAGCATTGAGTTTTCTGGTTTAGGGCAAATGATTTTAATCAAAACAAATTCATTCTGTTAGCGGATAGCTAGGGTTTAGCCCATTCTGACTCCTGAACGAAAAAGCGGATAGCGCAGCGTAAAGCCTGCGGCATAGCGTCTCGTAGAGAGCGTCGCGTCTTGATTTTGACTTCTGAATTCTTCTTCAACTAAATTTTTGAGTGAATTAATTCCTTATAAAGTCAAAGTCTTACGTTGCTTTAAATTAGTCATAAGAATCGCTAAACAATTACATGAAACTTGATATGAGAAACAGCCTATAATATTACTGAAATACTCATCATAAATCTGATTAAAGTAAGTGATATAACAAAACACAAAACCTTCCCGCCACGCATTTTATTACTGAATTTTATAAGATTTTCATAAAAGATTTAAAACATCTATTCACACAAATCAATAAAATAAAAAAGTAAATAATGCTGTAGAATTTCGGTGTAAGTCCTTTGATAAATTTACTGTTTTTGCGTTCTATTACGCAAGTTTAATTTTTATTCTTGAATAAAAATTCACTATTTTCTGACCTTTGTAAAGTTAAGATCAAATAAATCATTGAAATAATTGATCTACTCCTTGTGATAGTTGCGGTGGTAAGCGCTATCTAGACAATCTTTAGCTTGAGTAAGACAAACTAAGGAGGTTGATTCATGTTATGTATTGAAGAATTGATCAACTTAGATTTGTTTCAACAGCTTTCTAAAGAGCAATTAGAGTAGATTTGCGATCGCGCTCAAACGGATGAACTAGGAACCAAAGAAGTATTGACACATAAGGGAGAACCGGGATACCGCTTATTTAGCCTAGTCAAAGGTAATGAATCTTACCCGCTAGACAGAAGGAGTTGAAATTTCCATTGGGCAACATGAAGCCCCATCATTTTTTAGTGAAATTCCAGTACTTACCGATGGTATCTGTGACAGTGCAGGCATTGGCAAATTGTCAGTTCTATGAAGTTAAGCAGATATTACACCGTCAAAGTTAAGGATGCCTAGTTTACCTATGTAGGCATCGCTCTCTTATGTGAAGCGTATGCGATCGCAGTGTATCCCAAGATTGGCGAAATCACTGCTGATGTTGGCCATTGGAGTGGGGAGTTGGCGGGAAATCTGGCGCGAAGATTTGGTTTAGTAGATCCTTTTGGTATAAAAGCATCTGCTGAGGGAAAACTTAAAACAAGACCCTGTACTGATGGGATTCAAATTACAAATTATCGAGGATGAAAGTATTACCCCACAATACCTTTACGATTTTGACAATTCATATACTGACTGTAGTTCTGCAACGGCTAAATATAAAAGCTGAACCTACCAAAACATTTAGATTCTCTATGTAGCCAAATTTATGGGCAAAACCATGATTATTCACAGCTTCCCCGCACCGCATAAAAGCTTAAAACGCACTTATATAAGCATTTTTAAGCATTTTTTCAAAATTTCTAATTTTAATAAGGACAAATTAAAACTCCTTTGACACAATAGGACAGAAACAGAGAGGTATCTAATATTCTCATCTCTCTGTATATATGACTAGGCGACTAGACTAGTATAAAAAAACCAAGCCACTTATCCAAAATACGATGAACCCCAACAACCCTTTGCAGACAATGCAAACAAGTTTCCATACGGCTTTAGGTGCTGTTAGTGAATTTACGGCCCTACTTCAGGAGCCCCAAAAACTCACCAATTACTTTACCAGAATGCAACAAAAGCCGGATCAATTGTTCCAAGATTTAGCAGTAAAAGGCAAAAATATGGAACAAGATATGAATAGTTTTTTCAAAAATTACTTTTGCGGAGGTGGTGACAAATCACCATATCCCAAATATATAGAACGGGCAGATGGGCAGGCTTTTAACCAACCCTATGAAATCAAAGGGACAAAAATGTACGGCTTTGTCGTTGAGGGTTCAATGGCGAAGTTGCAAGAGGTGTGTGATAAATATCTCAACGATCCCAATAACGGAGAGATTGAATATCGCCCAGCGATGAACTATCTCGTTCTGACATTCAACAAGATAGATTCTTTAAGTTCCATCTATCCTCCCGACTATGACAAAGGAACTGTGCATGAAGAAGAAGCCATCTTTTGGATGTTAACAGTGGTAGGTAAAAGAGTCGGGCCTTTATTTATAGCCGAACGCCTAGCTTGGTTTATGCCTTACGTGTACGTGAATAATTCTCCCATCCTAGTTTCGGGTAGAGAAGTCTATGGCTTCTTTAAAGAACTTGGCCTATTTCAGATCCCTGAATTAAATCAAGAACCAGATTTATTCACTGTAGATACCTTAGTATTTAAAGAATTTTCTCCTACAAGCCAATCTCTAGATGCTCGCCTGCTGGAAGTTCAACGCGTCAATACAGGAGAGAAACATCAAGCCATCAAGACATGGGACACCTTTGAGGAAGCAGCAAGAGCGATCGCTAGTTTATTATTTGACAAAAACGAAATTCTGATTCCTGGCTTACAGTTACCCTTCAATCTCCTCGAATATCTCTTAGAAAAAATCGTCCCTCTCGTTACCCTTAAACAAATCCGCGACGTAGAAAACAGCAAAAAAGCCTGCTATCAAGCACTGATTGAATCCCCCATGCAACTACAAACCTTCTATGGCGGAAAACTCTTTGGCGATCAATTTCAACTAAAAATCAATAACTTCGCTAGCCAACCAATCGTCCAAGACTTAGGACTACATAAAGGCTATCCCGCAGGTAGCGAATCCATAAATATCCCCGTAAAACTCGGTTTCGTGCTGCACTTCGACTTCACCCTCAAAGATGGGAAAACCGTTTGGCAAGCACCACAGAAAAATTAGCATTGGGCAAATATAATTCCCTACTACACAAGCAAAGTCCATCTAATGCAAAATCAAGGGTTTACTAACCTGCGAAGGCAGGTTTTGCCTGTGTAGCCGCGACTTCTAGTCGCCCAAACTTTCTCAACTAGCATCAGGAAAAACAAATATGTCTGAAACCTTTAAGCCCAAAAAAATCGCTATTTTAGGCGGTGGAATATCATCCCTAACCACTGCTTATGAATTAACCAGTCAATCAGGGTGGGATAGTCTCTACGATATTACTATTTATCAAACAGGTTGGCGTTTGGGTGGTAAATGTGCAACTGGACGCAATATCAAACCCCATACACCCAATTCTGAACCAGACTATCGCATCGAAGAACACGGACTGCACATTTTTTTTGGATTCTACGAAAATGCTTTTCGTCTACTCAAGCAATGCTACGACGAATTAGGTGGTAACGGGCCTTTCAGCACCATAGAAGACGCATTCAAGCCTCACAGTCTCATCGTCTTAGAAGAATACATCAATAAAAATTGGAAAACTTTACCTTTTGATTTTCCTACCAATTCTCTAGTTCCTTGGGAAGGCGGCGGCATTTCTTCCCTTTGGGAACATATCTGCACAACCATTGAATTTGTCATTCAGACTTACGGAGTAATTGATGATTATAGTCAGTCAAAGTCTACCAAAAGTTCTTCAACATCTTTTGCCAAACAAATGGCATTAGGCAAAGAGGTAATGGAATGTTTATCAGATAGTAGTCTCTTACAGTTTCCTAGCCAGTTGATTCAGTTATTTCTCCAACAACCCATGTTTTGGGGAGGATGGCTGAACAATATCAACCAATTTATTGGTAATATCCTTCAAAACCTAGATTTGACTTCTGAAAAAGTATTTTTAAATCTTGCCTACAACCTAGCTAAATCACTTCCCAAAAATACCAAAACTCACAGACGCGAACATCATCAGTTAATTCTTAAGCTCATAGACCGCTTTAAAGAACACTTAATCTCTGAGATAGAATCTAAGATTGGGCAAAACCCTGATATGTTGTGGCGTTTAACACTCATCGATTTAGCATTAGCAAACATCCGGGGTTTGTTTGTCGATGAGATAATTGATTTTCGTTCCCTAGACAGTTTAGATGAGTACAACTACAAAGACTGGCTACTAAAACACGGAGCTAGAGAATCAAGCGTTAAATCAGCATTTATTCGCGTCTTATACGATTTAGTGTATGGTTTTCCAGAAGGTAATACCGATAAACCCCAACTAGCAGCCGGAACAGCTATTCGTGTCCTCACCACTATCTTGTTCAAATACAATGGCGCAATCATGTGGAAAATGCAATCAGGGATGGCAGATGTAGTCATCACTCCACTATATGAAGTGCTAAAGCGTCGTGGTGTAAAATTCAAGTTCTTCCATGTTGTCAAGCAGTTACATTTGGATCAAAATCAGCAATCAATTGCCAGTATAACTTTGGCTCGTCAAGTAAATTTAAAAAACCCAAAGCAAGAATATCAACCACTTATCACAGTTAAAGACATTCGTTGTTGGCCTAGTGAACCTCTTTACGATCAGATTGTCGATGAAGAAGCCCAAAAACTCCAAGACCAAGAAATTAACCTTGAGTCATATTGGACACCTTGGCAGAATGTAGATAAAATTACCCTCACTAAAGGCAATGATTTTGATATTGTGTTGCTGGGAATTTCTATAGCCGCTTTACCCTCCATTTGCAGTGAATTGCTCCATGCTAAAAAAAATCCGGCTCACCAAAAATGGAGCGAGATGTTAACGCAAGTCAAAACAGTAACTACTCAAGGCGGACAAATATGGCTGAAGCCTACCTTATCGCAATTAGGATGGCAACAACCTAGCCCTGTGCTAGGAGCTTACGTTGAACCACTTGATGTCTATGCAGATATGAGCGAGTTAGTACAACGAGAAAATTGGCCTTCCGATTATTATCCTTACAATGCAGCTTATTTCACGGGTGTAATTGCAGATCCAGGGATTCCTCCCCACACAGCTTATGATTTTCCAGATAAAGCTCAAAAAAAGGTACAACAAGAAGCAATTAACTTCCTGAATAATCACATCGGACAGCTTTGGCCTGATGCTACTCAGCCAAAAAATCCCCAAGGATTGAATTGGGATTTACTAATAGATTTTCAAAACCGTCAGGCAGTAGAACGCTTTAAAGCTCAATACTGGCGAGTTAACATTAACCCATCAGAACGATATGTGCTGTCTGTACCTGGAAGTAGCAAGCATCGGCTCAAAACTGATGAATCTGGGTTTGATAACCTTTATCTAGCTGGCGACTGGATTAACAACGGTTACAATTCCGGTTGTGTAGAAGCTACAGTCATGTCTGCAATGCAAGCAACACGAGCTATTCTAAACCAATGCTTCCATATAAAATACACCAAAGAAATTATTGGTGAGTGGGATTCTTGGTTATAATGAGGTGCATTTTAACAAACTCAACAAAAATTAGCATTATTTAGGTTGTTAAAACCTATACTATCTGATAAATCGATACATTTTTAATGTTTGTTCTATAACAGATTTTAAAAATGTATTTATTATTCTTTTAATAATAGGTTCATTAGTTGGAACTTTGAAGTTTTTTTAAATATTAGTATTACCAATGATTACATTATCGAATTACCAAATTATAGAATTAATTGATGAGGGGATAAAAACTGCTGTTTATCGAGCCAGGAGAAATCAAGATGGTCAAATAGTAGTTATTAAGCTTTTAAAAACAGAATACCCTGAGCTAAGAGATATAGCAGCCTTTAAACATGAATATGAGCTAATCAAAAATTTAGATATCTCAGGAGTTATTCAAGCTCATAGCTTAGAAAAATACAACAATGGTTTTGCTATTGTTTTAGAAAATTTTGATGGAATTTCTCTATACAAAACTATCCAGGCAGAAAAAATTGAGTTACGAAATTTTCTCAATGTAGGCATTCAAATTACTCAAGCTTTAGGTGAATTACACCAAAATAATATTATCCATAAAGATATTAAACCACAGAATATTATTGTTAATTTAGCAACCTGTCAAGTTAAAATCATTGATTTTTCTATCTCATCATTGCTTTTTCAAGAGAAAGCCAAACTCAATAATCCTGATTTGCTTGAAGGAACTCTAGCCTATATGTCTCCAGAGCAAACGGGAAGAATGAATCGGTCAGTTGATTACCGTACAGACTTTTATTCCTTGGGTGTAACTTTTTATGAAATGCTCACAGGTCAGTTACCATTCTCAGCAACCGATCCAATGGAGTTAGTTCATTGTCATATTGCTAGACAACCCATAGCAGTAGAACAATTAAATCCACAAATCCCTCAAGTAATTTCTGCAATTATTATGAAATTACTCAGCAAAACTGCTGAGGGAAGATATCAAAGTGCTTTTGGAATTAAAGCTGATTTAGAAACTTGTCTCGATCAATTAGAGCAAACTAACTCTATAACCAACTTTTCTATTGGCCAGCGGGATCATTCTAGCCAACTGCAAATTCCCGAAAAGTTGTATGGACGAGAAGCAGAAATAGATATCTTAATGAATGCTTTTGAAAAAGTTAATCAAGGAAATAAAGAATTAATATTGGTTGCAGGTTACTCAGGTATTGGTAAATCAGCATTAGTTAACGAAATTCATAAACCTGTTATCAAAAACAGAGGCTATTTTATTGCTGGTAAATTTGAGCAATTTCAGCGCAATATTCCTTATGCTTCCCTGATTCAAGCATTTCAAGAGTTAATACAGCAATTACTGACAGAAAGTGAAGCACAATTATCTACTTGGAAAGAAAAACTTTTAGAGGCTTTAGTTCCGAATGCTCAAATTATTATTGATGTCATTCCTGAACTAGAACTGATTATTGGTAAACAACCAGAAGTCCCACAACTAGCTTCAGCAGAAGCACAGAATCGCTTTAACTTGGTTTTTCAAAAGTTTATCAATGTGTTTGCTCAAAAAGAACATCCATTAGTTGTATTTTTAGATGATTTACAATGGGCAGATTTAGCTTCATTAAAATTAATTCAGTTATTGATTACAGATGCTGAAATTCAATATTTATTACTCATAGGAGCTTATCGAGATAATGAAGTTGATGCTAGCCATTCTTTAATGTTAGTTTTGCAGGAAATTGAAAAGAATAGTAGCCCCGTCCAGATTATTTACTGTCAAAATCTAAAAATTACTCATATTTGTCAATTAGTTAGCGACACTCTAAAATCTAGTTTAGAAAATTCCAAAGAGTTAGCAAAATTAATTTTCAATAAAACTGCTGGTAATCCATTCTTTATAAATCAATTACTCAAGTTCATTCATAAAGAAAATTTACTTTTGTTTGATTTTCTTACTGGTCAATGGCAATGGGATATTCAGCATATTCAGATGTTAGAAATTACTGATAATGTTGTTGAATTAATGATAGGTAAAATTCAAAAACTCAAATATACTACACAAAATATTTTAAAAATAGCTGCATGTATTGGCAATCGATTTAATTTAAAAATACTTTCTTGTATTAACGAAAAATCTCATAATGACACAGCTTTAGAGATTTGGGAAGCATTACAAGCTGGTTTAATTATACCTTTAAGCGATAATTATAAACTACCACATCTATTAGATTATGTTGAGATTTTTGTAATTGATTATAAATTTCTTCATGATCGCGTTCAACAAGCGGCTTATGCTTTGATACCCAATGAGCAGAAAAAGGAAATTCACTTAAATATTGGTAGGCTGCTATTAAAGAATATAGATGAAAGTTTACTAGAAGAAAGAATCTTCGATATTGTTAACCAATTAAATATCGGTATTGAACTGATTACCTCTCTAGAAGAAAGATATAAAATAGCAAAGTTAAATCTTATTTCTGGGCAGAAAGCTAAGGATTCTGCTGCTTACGAATCTGCTGTAAAGTTTCTGAGGCAAGGTCTAAGTTTACTTGCAGTCGATTGTTGGCAAAACTATTATGAATTAACTCTTAGTCTCCATGTAGAAACCGTAGAAGCAGAGTATTTAAATACAAATTTTGAGCAAGCAGAAGCATTATTTACCAGTGTGATAAGTAATAGTAAAACTATTCTGGATGCTGTTAAAGTATATGAGAAAAAAATTCAGTTCTATGTTGCTCAAAATCAAATGCAAGAAGCATTAGATTTAGATTTGCAGGTGCTAGAGATGCTGGGAGTTTCTTTATCTCAAACTCCACCAGCAGATTTAAAAGTTGAAGAATTAGTCAATCTACCAGAAATGACTGATGCTCATAAGCTAGCTGCTATGAGGATACTAATGACAGCTATGCCTCCGGCTTATTTAGCCGATCCTGCACTTTTACCACTGATTGCTTTTACGATGGTTGATTTATGTGTGCAGTATGGCAATTCATCTTTTGCAGCTTATGCCTATGGTTTTTATGGGCTAATTTTATGTGGGCCTCTTAAGGAAATTGAATCAGGTTATAGATTTGGTAAATTATCTTTGCAGATTTTAGATAAATTCAACGCTAGAGAAATAAAATCTAAAGTTTATGCACTATTTAATATTTTTGTTAGACATTGGAAAGAACATATTAAAGCAACTATAGAACCTTTACAAGATGGTGTTCAAAGTGGTTTAGATACAGGTGATATTGAGTATGTGGGGTACAATGGATTATTAGTTTGTTGGCATCCTTTTTGGGTTGGAGAAAACTTAGAAATTGTTGAACAAAGACTAGAACAATATATTAATTTAGCACACAAGATTAAGCAAGAGCATTTTACCATTTGTTTGCTTATTTTAAAACAAATGGTAATCGAACTAGTTCAAGGGACTGATAATGAATCTTACTTAGAAGGTGATAGTTTTAATGAGTCCGTAATGCAGAGAATGGCAGGAAATATTACAGCTATCTTTTATAGTTATCTTGCCAAAAGCATTTTGAGTTATTTCTTTAAAGATTATAGCCAGTCTGTTAAAAATGCTCAATTAGCACAACAGTATGAAGTTGCCGTTAGTGGGACTGTTTATCTATGTGAATATAAATTTTATTATTCTCTGGCATTGTTAGCCTTCTTTTTAAAGACTACTTCTCAAACAGATACAAAAGCTGATATAGAGATAGTAGAACAAAATCAAAAACAATTAAAAGAATGGGCAGATCATGCACCTGTAAATAATCAGCACAAATACGATCTAGTAGAGGCAGAAAAAGCACGATTTTTAGGCCAAGTCTTAGTAGCAATGGAACACTACGATCGCGCGATTCAAGGGGCTCATAATTTTGGATATATTCATGAAGAGGCGCTAGCTTATGAATGTGCAGCAGAATTTTATCTCAGTCTAGGAAGAAATGAATTTGCCTCACTATACATGACAAAGGCACATTATGGTTATCGCCGTTGGGGAGCAAGTGCTAAATTTAAGGATCTGGAATCAAAATACCCAGAATTAATTGCTAAGGTTTCCGCTCACTCTCAAATAGGCTTTATAAGTAATACTATTACTACTTCTACTGCTAATGAAAAGTCAAGTGGTCTAGATTTTATTACAGTTATTAAAGCATCGCAAGCTTTATCAGAAGTAATTTTATTGGAAAGTTTGCTAGAAAAATTAATGACAATTGTAATTGAGAATGCTGGCGCTCAAACTGGTATTTTACTTCTAGAGAAAGGAGGAAAATTATTTATTGAGGCTCAAGCAGATGTAGACCAAGATGATTTAACTGTTGGTCAATCAATACCAGTCGAAAACAGTCATAAATTGCCTATATCTGTAATTAATTATGTCACAAGAACAAAAAAGGATGTGGTTTTATCTGATGCCAGTAATGAAGGTAGTTTTATGATAGACCCGTACATTATTGAGCATCGTATAAAATCTCTTATGTGTACTTGTATTGTGAATCAAGGCAAAGTAATTGGGTTACTTTACTTAGAGAATAATTTAACAGTGGGAGCATTTACGTCAGATAGAATACAAGTATTAAAAATACTATTTTCGCAAGCAGCTATTTCCTTAGAAAATGCCCGACTCTACGCAAATTTAGAGGAGAAAATTGAGGAAAGAACGAGGGAGATAAATGATAAAAATGTGCGATTAAATCAAACACTGCATGAATTAAAATTAGCTCAAGCTCAACTTATTCAAACAGAAAAAATGTCCAGTTTGGGTCAAATGATTGCTGGTATTGCTCATGAAATTAATAACCCTGTAAGCTTTATTCATGGCAATTTAGATCACATTAATAATTACACACAGGATTTACTTAGTTTAATTAATATTTATCAAAATATCTACCCTAATGTAGCACCAGAGATTGAAGAGTTTTTAGAGAATATTGATGTTGATTTTATTAAAGAAGATATACCTAAAACTTTATCTTCGATGAAAATTGGCACGCAACGCATTCGAGAAATTGTGCTGACATTGCGTAATTTTTCTCGGTTGGATGAGGCTGATATGAAACCTGTTAACATTCATCAGGGAATTGAGAGTACGTTACTAATTTTGCAAAGCCGTCTTCAAGTCAAACCAGGTAAGCCTGCAATTGAGATTATCAAAAATTATAGTGAGTTGCCAAACGTGGAATGTTATGCTGGGCAACTCAATCAGGTATTTATGAATATTCTGAATAATGCGATTGATGCTTTAGAAAGGTCAAATAAGGAAACAACAGCAGAGGTAATTAAGAGTGATTCTAGTGCGATCGCTATTCGTACCCAATTAGTCAATCCTGATTTAGTGGCTATTTTCATTAGGGATAATGGGGTTGGTATGAGTGATAGTGTTAGACAAAAAATATTTGATCCTTTTTTCACTACTAAACCTGTGGGACAAGGTACTGGTTTAGGATTATCAATCACTTATCAAATTGTAGTAGATAAACATCACGGGACAATAGAGTGCATTTCAGCACCTGGACAGGGTGCAGAGTTTATTATTCAAATTCCCTGTCGGCAAAAGCGGTAATTTAGCATCAGATATGTCATCAAAAAATGCACCAATATTAAATCCCTTCCAGACGAAAACACATTGTTTAATTAATGTGACTAACTTAGTCACACTCTCTAATATGAGCTTTAACTAATGGGTTTGTCGATCAAAGCCAAATACTCATCACGGAAATAACGTAAGGTACTAAATACCGAATTGGGTGCAGACTGACCAAGACCACACAAACTAGTATGCTTCACCATGTCGCATAGTTCTTCCAACAATTCCAAATCAGCAAGAGATGCTTTACCTTCACTCATCTTTGTTAATAACCGATACAACTGCACCGTTCCCACCCGACAAGGAATGCACTTACCACACGATTCATCCATACAAAATTCCATGAAAAAGCGGGCGACATCCACCATATTGGTAGTTTCATCCATGACAATCATGCCGCCGGAACCCATCATCGAACCCAATCGAGTGAGTGATTCATAATCTACCGGACTATCAAAAGCTGTTGCTGGAATACACCCCCCGGAAGGGCCACCAGTTTGTACTGCTTTTACCACACCACCATCTGGTACGCCACCGCCCATTGTTTCCACAATCTGCTTTAATGAAGTTCCCATCGGTACTTCTATCAAACCTGTGTTACGGATTTTGCCTGCCAATGCAAAAACCTTTGTGCCTTTACTCTTTTCGGTGCCAATGCTGGCGAACCAGTCAGCACCTTTGCGAATAATGGGTGCAATATTAGCGTAGGTTTCAACGTTATTAATTAAAGTAGGATGACCCCATAAACCAGACTCAGCAGGGTAGGGCGGACGGGGATGAGGAGTGCCGCGTTTACCTTCAATAGAAGCCATTAAAGCAGTTTCTTCACCACAAACATAAGCCCCAGCACCGATACGAATATCAATTTTAAAATCAAATCGAGAGTTGAAAATTTGAGTGCCCAAGATGCCAAGGCGTTGGGCTTGACGAATGGCAGTTTGCAGACGATTGATAGCAATGGGATATTCTGCCCGAATGTAGATATAGCCTTGATTTGCGCCTACAGAATATGCTGCGATCGCCATTCCTTCCAAAACGCGATGAGGATCACTTTCTAAGACGCTACGATCCATAAATGCCCCCGGATCTCCCTCATCGGCGTTACAAATTACGAATTTGCGATCGCTTTGTTCGCTACTTTTTGCTTTGGCAACTGTTGCCCATTTTAAACCTGTAGGATAACCAGCACCACCACGTCCCCGTAAACCACTGCGGGTAATCGCATCTACTACTTTGTTGGGTGTCATCTCCCGTAAGACATGGTAAAGCGCTTGATAACCTTTGGTGGCAATATAAGATTGAATCCGTTCTGGGTCGATTTTGCCACTGTTTTCTAAAACAATCGGCATCTGAGACGTAAAAAATGGATGAGTTAAATCACCTTGTTGAACTGTTGTTTCTCCTCCATTGAGAGCAGTGATAATTGAGGAGGCATCACTAAGTGTAACTTTCTCATAAAGCGTATCTAGACTTTCTGGTTCGGTGTTTTTCCTAACCTGTACTAATGGGCCTTTACAGCACAAACGCATACAACCAACGCCACGAACTTCTACTGTTTCTGCCAAATTTTCTGCTATGACACCCTCTTCCAAAAGCTGTTTGACGGCTTGTGAATTGGCAGATAGACAACCAGCTGCAACACAACAACGAATTTGCACAGGTTTCTCTAAAGCACGTTCTTTTTGGGAAATTTCAATTAATTCAGGTAGATCCATCTTGCAACCATCCTTTGATGCGCTTAAGGACTGATTCAGCAGTTTGATTGCCTAAAACAGTACCATCAAAAACTACAGCAGGCGCAATTCCACAAGCACCCAGACATCTTGCTGTTAACAGTGAAATTTGACCATCTGCTGAGGTTTCACCAGCGTGAATGTGAGTAGACTTTTCTACGTTTGCCAGGATAGCTAGAGCGCCTTTGACGTAACAAGCTGTACCCGTACACACCACACAGGTATGCACGCCACTAGGTGCAAGTGAAAACAAATGGTAGAACGTGGCAACACCATAAACTCGACTAGGTGGCAGTTTGAGACTATGAGCAATGTAAATTAATATATCGTTTTCTAAATAGCCAAAAAGTTCCTGCGCTTTATGCAATATTTCAATGAGTGCATTCTGTTCATACTGGTAGCGTTTGATAGTTGCTTCCAGCATTTTAAAGCGCTTATCACCGTGAGTTAGAGAAGATATCTTTGTTATGTTGTTACTTTTAACACCAGATATTGAATTCATCGTTTGAGCCTCTCCTTTTTTCAGGATATTATGAGTCTCACAATTTTGATGATAGGAAAACAACTTGAGGAACTTGTGAGGAGAGTAAGTAAATTTTTGGCGTTGCTGGATAAGGATATGATTTAACCAGGCTCCAGGCGCAGAGATCCAGAGAAAAGACTTATAATTTAGAGAATAATGCCTAATTTTCGCCGCGTTATCAATGCTATAAGTTTATATCCTCACAACTTCCACAGATTTTTGGCTTAACCTCAATATATAGACAAAACAGGGTTTAAACGCCGAGGCAGAAGAAATCCTAATCTTCCGCCTCTTACTTTCTGCCACGCCACCTGCTACAAAAGATAGAACGTAGTCAGTGGTTCCTCTACTTTTATTGTTGAGGTGTGATGACTATGCAAAAACGACTTGGCATTCTTACCAGTGGTGGCGACTGTCCCGGACTTAATGCTGTGATTCGGGCAGTTGTTAGCCACGCCACCCTCACTTATAACTGGCAGATAGTGGGTATTCCTTATGCAACTAGAGGGCTTTTAGAGAGAAAGGCAATTCCTCTGAGGATACATGGTCTAGACCTACGTGGGATTGACCCCTTGCTGAATATGGGAGGTACAATTTTGGGTAGCATCAACAAAGGTGATACTTTAGCTCATATTGACGAGATTGTTGCAGGCTATCATGCTTTAGAACTAGATGCCTTAATTGGTATTGGTGGAGATGGCAGTTTAGCAATTCTCAACCAACTACAAAGCCAGGGAAACTGGCAGTTTATCGCCATTCCGAAAACAATTGATAATGATGTCGGCAAGACAGAAAGAGTAGTTGGGTTTGATACGGCGGTTAATACGATTGTTGATGCTTTGAATCGTTTGACATTTACAGCGGCCAGCCACGATCGCGTCATGATTGTTGAAGTTATGGGACGCAAAGCAGGTCACTTAGCACTACACTCCGGCATTGCAGGTGGTGCAGATGTGATTTTGATTCCCGAAATTCCCTATACAATAAAAGGTGTGTGCGAACATTTAGCAGAATTACGCGATCGCTGGGGACGTAGATTTGCAATTATCGTTGTGGCAGAAGGCGCTCAAATAGCAGCCGATTCATCTAGCCCTCCATCCTGCGAAAAGCCATCCTGTGGTATGGGTCAATATATTGCCGATGAACTTCGCTGTTGCAGTAACCATCAAATTGACATTCGGGTTTCCGTTTTAGGACACATCCAGCGAGGTGGTATTCCCTCAGCTTTAGACCGTTTGTTAGCAACCGCTTTTGGCAAAGCTGCGGTAGATTTATTAGCTGATGGACAATCTGCACAGATGGTAGCTTGGCAAAATGGACAAGTTGTAGCAGTTCCTTTAGAAGCAGTCTTGGCTTGTAGTCCATGTTTTGTAGATGCCAATAATTTCTTAGTGCAAACTGCGCGATCGCTCAGTACCTATATGGGAGATGTTTCTCCGACAATAACCACAATTTAATAACTCTTGGTTTGCCCATTTTTTAATGAGTTAGGAAAAATAGGCATAAAATAGGGAGCGATATCTTCCCATTAAATCATGTCCAAGCCTGGGCTTCTAAAAGGTTAGAGACGTTGAAAACATTTTTTGGAGAAGAGTTACGTGGACTCGACCTTACAGATGACCGTCTAGAAGCTCTATTACGTTACCTCGAATGCGATCGCAACTGGTACTCATTTGAGTCAATCCTAAACGAGAAACTGCACGTCCCACTGCTGAACTGCTTCTTGCTGTATTTAAGGAAATTACCCTGCTATTGATTGAGATTAAAAATGAAGTTTACGCCCATTTGACTACTCTTTCTCCGTTACAACAGCGTATTCTTGTTTTGCTTGGGTTTCCGACTACTATTTACACCCAACTTGGTGGTCAATCTTTTATCCCTGAGTAGCCTTTTTTCTAACTCCCGAAAAAATGGGCGAACCGGGAGTTATCATTTGTAATTTGGATCTTTGCCAAGCAAAACCCAACTCTCTAGGCGATGTCTAGGACGAGCTACGCCTACCTAGTTTTGGAACAAATCAGCGATCGCTATCGCTATATTCATCTCAAGTCAGGCAATCACTACAGACTTGTGTTCTGAACCAACGGGCTTGTGTTCTGAACCAACGGGCTTGTGTTCTGAACCAACAGGCTTGTGTTCTGAACCAACAGGCTTGTGTTTTGAACCAACAGGCTTGTGTTCTGAACCAACGGGCTTGTGTTCTGAACCAACGGGCTTATGTTCTGAACCAACGGGCTTGTGTTCTGAACCAACGGGCTTATGTTCTGAACCAACAGACTTGTGTTCTGAACCAACGGGCTTGTGTTCTAAACCAGCCGATTATTTTGGTAAAGCCTAGGGGACGATAATTCTCAATCACAATGAATGCATAAGCGTAGCCCATCCCAGACATCGCCTCTTCATCAACTATGCCCAAAACTCAGTAGCTAGAATAGTCAGCAGTTGAGAGGGATTTTTTGACTTCAATTTCGGCTTTGACTACAGTAGGATCATCTGTCCGTTCGATATCAAAACCCAGTTTCTCACAAACTTTTTGCATACCGTAATTATCAACCAAGATATCAGCAGTAATTTTATTTAGTTGCTCATCTCGACTGACTTGCAGTAACCTTTGTAGTAACTCGGTTCCTATACCTTGGCACTGAGAGCGATCGCACACCACAATAGCAAATTCTGCCTCATTCGTACCATGTATTTTACTTAACCGCCCGACTGCTAAGATTTCCCGTGTCTGCGTTTCGGGGTTTTGATATTCCACAACTAGGGCTACTTCGCGATCGTAATCAATAAAACAGATGCGTGTCAGTCGTTCATGGGCTACTCTGGATTGGAGCTTAATTAAGTGAAAATAACGAAAATAAACGCTTTCCTCTGAGAGTGTCTTGTGAAATTGCACCATCAACGGTTCATCTTCTGGACGGATGGGACGAATAATAACCGGAGTGCCATCTTTCATTGTCCATTGGCTGATATATTTTGTAGGATAGGGTCGAATTGCTAACTTTGGTAGTTCGTTTTGTTTAACATTCGGTTCGTGCAGGATAATCCGCGCATCGAGGGCAATTAATTGTTCAGATGAAGCCAGCAACGGGTTAATATCGATTTCCTTAATCCAACGTTGTTCGATAACTAATTGACTAAATACCACCATTAATTGTTCAAGGGCAGCCATATCAACACTTTTGCGTCCCCGGACTCCTTTAAGCGCTTTGTAAATCTGCGTTTGCTCCATCATCCGCCGCGCTAAAGTGGTATTTAGGGGTGGAAGTGCGATCGCGCGATCGTGAAAAATCTCAACTAGTTGTCCTCCTGTGCCAAAAAGCAACACCGGGCCAAACTGTGCATCAATACTACTGCCGATAATCAGTTCATAACCAGCCATCTTTACCATCGGCTGCACGGTTACACCTAAAAAATGCTCAACACCTACTTTTTCATTCACTGATTTTGCAATAGTGTTGTAAGCGTGTCGTACAGCTTCAGCATCTCTTAGATTTAACTGCACACCGCCAACATCGGTTTTATGAGTAATTGTGTGGGAAAACACCTTTAAAACAACTGGATAACCAATTTTTTCAGCACATTGAACTGCTTCATCCTCGCTTTTAGAAACGCAAGTTGCAACCACCGGAATCCCATAAGCAGCTAAAATTTGCTTCGATTCAAACTCTGTAAGAATATTTCGCTTTGCTTGACGTGCTGATTGGATAATTTTTTCCACACAGTTACGGTCTGGTATCCCTGAAGCAGAATCAAGTGCAGGCATTATGGGAGTTTCGTAGATACCACGCAGGTTATAACTAGACTGCCACATATAACTAAATATTCGAGCAGCAGTATCAGGATAAGGATATGTGGGAATATGGTTGCGATTGAGAATCATCTCACCTGCTGCAATATCTGCTCCTCCCATCCAACTAGCAAGGATGGGTTTAGCAGCTATCTGTGCATAAGGTTTCAATTGCTCGGCTGTTTGGGTGGGGTCTGTCATAGCTTGAGGTGTGAGAATCACCAATAAGCCGTCACTACTAAGGTCTTTAGCAGCAATTTCTAAGGCTTTGGTATATCGCTGTGGGTCAGCGTCGCCCAGAATATCAATCGGGTTGCCATGACTCCAATGTGCTGGTAAGAGTTGATTAAGGGATGCGCTAGTTTCTTCAGAAATTGGTGCAACTTCTCCACCCGCAGCAATCAAAGCATCAGTCGCCAGGACTCCAGGGCCACCTGCGTTAGTTAAAATTGTCAGCCGTGGCCCTTGGGGACGGGGTTGTTTTGCCAGTACCTCTGCCATATCGAACAAATCAGAGATGCTGTTGACGCGCAACACTCCACAACGCCGGAAAGCTGCATCCAGAACTTCATCACTTCCTGTCAGTGCGCCAGTATGGGAAGCAGCAGCTAAAGCAGCAGCTTCAGTGCGACCTGCTTTTATGACAATAATCGGTTTAGTTAAAGCAACTTCCCGCGCTGCTGACAAAAACGATCGCGCATTTCCAATTGATTCCATATAAATGACAATACTTTTGGTGTGCGGGTCATCACCCAAGTAGTAAATCAAATCTCCCCAACCCACATCCAGCATTGAGCCAAGAGAAACAAAGGCGCTAAAACCAACGTTTTCCCGAAAACTCCAATCAAGGATAGCCGTACAAAGCGCTCCACTTTGACTAATGAAGCCGACATTCCCAGGACGCGCCATTGTGCTGGCAAAAGTTGCATTTAAACCTGTGCGTGGACTCATTACACCCAAGCAATTAGGGCCAATAATCCGCATTTTGCCACGATGCGCTTGCTCAAGTATTTGCTGTTCTAAGGCTACACCCTCAGCACCAGCTTCTTTAAAACCAGCACTAAGGATAATTGCACCTTTCACACCTGCATCCACGCACTCAGCAATAATACCTGGAACTGTTGTTGCAGGGGTGGCAATCACTGCCAAATCAACTAATTCTGAGACATCAAAGATAGTCGGGTATGCTTTGATTCCCAGAATGCTGTGCCGTTTGGGATTAACAGGGAAAACAGTTCCACCAAAAGGATTGCCGATCAAATTCCATAGTAGGGTGCGTCCAACACTACCAGCTTTTTCGCTAGCACCAATTACAGCAACACTTTTTGGGGTAAAAATAGTATCAAGGGGGTTAGCTTTTTCAGTTCGCAAAATATCATAGGCGCGTTCAACAGATGACTGGATAGGCTTTTGCATGAGTTGCTGTTACCTGTGGTGGAAATATCTTTTAAAGAAGTAAGCTAAAATTTTCGTCTATAATTTGGGTAACTTTTTGTAAAGCGATCGCTACTCCAATTTCAGCGATTGGTGATAAGCTGTAGCCTAATTCAAAGTTTACGCCTGGTACTTTTATCCACCAAGCTGGTGGACAACGATTATAAAGGGCTTGAGTGAGAGCTAAGAGCGATCGCGGATCGGCTGTATGTCCAGCGATAATGCTGAAAGATTCAGATGAAAGCGATTGTACTTGCACTTGAGAACTTTCAGAAGTGAAACAAGCATCGATAAAGATTGCCAAATCAGCATGGGCTAAAGCTTCAACAAGTTCAGGGGTGAGTTGATGGACAGCAAGAGATTTCACATTTGATAGATGCAACGCCTTAGCTACTCGTTGTCCAATGCCATCATCACTACGCAATTCATTACCGTAACCAATGGCGTAGGCGTAGCCCGTCGTAGACATCGCTTCCGGCGGAGCATAGCCCATCGCATTAGAATTCATATTTTTAGCTGTCTAACACTATTTTAAAGTTAGAAAAAAAACTTGAGAAACTTGTGAGGAGATAGAGAAACTTGACAGAAATACTCACAAGTTCCTCAAATTCTTTTTCTAACTTCAAGATAAAGATGCCCAACTATTGCATTAATTAGCTTGAAAATTTCTGAAGCAAGAAACATAGGTTAAGCAAAAGAGATAGGCATCTGCCAAAAGTAGTGAAAAATTTTTGAACTTGGAATTGCTTAGGAGCTACACACCATGAGTACCATTGTTCAACCTCAAAGAGAATTTAATTTTTTTGATTTCTGGGATAGTTTTTGTCGCTGGATTACTAGTACAGAAAATCGGATTTACATCGGCTGGTTTGGTGTGTTGGCGATTCCCACCTTGTTGGCTGCCACCACCTGTTTTATTTTGGCTTTTATTGCCGCTCCCAGCGTAGATATGGATGGCATTCGTGAGCCAATCATGGGTTCACTGATGGATGGTAATAACTTAATTACAGCCGCAGTTGTACCGACCTCTGCTGCCATTGGTTTGCACTTTTATCCGATCTGGGACGCGGCATCAATCGATGAATGGCTCTACAATGGTGGGCCATATCAATTAATTGTGCTGCATTTTATTATTGGTATTTGGTGCTATCTAGGGCGATTTTGGGAACTGAGCTATCGTTTAGGAATGCGCGCCTGGATAGCAATTGCCTATTCTGCACCCGTCATCGCTGCTACTTCCGTTTTGCTGGTTTATCCCATTGGTCAAGGTAGTTTTTCTGATGGTTTACCTTTGGGAATCACTGGAACTTTCCACTTTATGTTGGCTTTCCAAGGTGATCATAATATCCTTATGCACCCGTTTCACATGTTGGGTGTAGCCGGTATATTCAGTGGCGCACTCTTTAGTTCTTTACATGGTTCTTTGGTGACTTCAACACTCATTCAGAAGACCGATGAAAATGAATCAATTAATGCCGGATATAAGTTGGGTCAGAAGAAATTTACCTACAAGTACCTAGCAGGACACTCTAGCTTTTTGGGACGTTTGTTGATTCCTATCTTTGCTAGTAAAAATCATCGTGCTTTCCATTTATTATTAGCAGCATTCCCAACGATAGGTATTTGGTTTGCAGCGATGGGTGTATGTTCGATGGCATTTAATATCAATGGGTTGAACTTTAATCATTCCATCTTAGATAGTCGGGGTGAAGTAATTAGAACCAATGCTGATATCCTGAACCGTGCCAATCTGGGTATAAATGCAATGCACGCTCCTAACGTCCATAATTTTCCTTTAGTTTTGTCTAGTGGTCAACCTATTCCAGTTAGTTAAAGATTGCATCCATCCATTTTTATAGTGGTTTTCAACCTGCCTGTAATTCTAGTATTAGTCAATATTGCAGGCAGGTTTTTCATCAGAAGAATTTTGAATGCGGTACTAAAAAATCAAGTGAGCTTTTTCCTTGCTTTCATGCCAAGGTGAATTTTGGGTATTTATTTCTCCAGAGGTGTTAGTTTTAAAGGATACAATGGCTCAGATCCATTTAATTGCCAAATTCTAAATACCAATACAGCAGCTACAGTTAGCCATACACAAGAAAATGATAAAGTCATTCCCGCTACAGGATTAGTTTGCCAATAAATTGCTGTCACCACTACAGCAGATAACCAAGGGCCTAAAATAACTACAGGAACAGCAGCACCTAATCTCCGTTCTACAGTAAAAATCGTATTCCAAGTATCCCCTAAAGCCAGATGTACCACAAACAAAAGTAAAGGCAGCACTAAAAATTGGTGATTCATTTGCTGCCAAATCAATACAGAAGAAATTAATTACCCGCAAAGCGGCAATTATCATCCAAACTATGGGAAATACTAAAGGTGGAGGAGACCATCTGGGTATAATTACCTGGTCATAAGTCTGGCGAGAACGGGTATTATCTAAAAGAGAAAAAATCCGTGAACGGATACTTAAGAGAGCAAAAAGTAATCCAGTCAATAAAGTGCTAAACCAACTGGGAAAAGAAGAATTGTTATCAATTAATATTACTAATTTTTCCATTCCCAGTAAAACGAGAATCATAACTACTATTTGTAGGAGTGTTCCTAGTGTATAAACTAAAATTGCTCTGATGTCTAGTTCTTGTGTAGTAGCTATTAATGTATCTCGATAATGTTGTTGATTACCAGCTTTTACCCCCATCACTGTATTGACAAACTGTTCAAGCATTCCACTATTATTGGATCAGGGTAAGAGCATCTCAATCAGGCTTGACAGAAGGATTCAGAGGAATTTAATGTAGAGTCAAGAAAACAAAAACTGAGAACGCGAATTATATAATCGTTGTCCATAGCCGTGCGCTTCATTTTTTGACGAAGACTACGTTTGTAAGTATGTTCGCGATTAAGGGCATTGAGAGCAATGCGTCGTAAAAGGGCAAAATTACGCGGACTATGGAAAGAGCGAATGCGGCAAGAATCTTCTGCAAAAGTACAATCAAGTGTCCAGTGAGCCTGGTTTTCAATACCCCAATGTTTTCGGATAGCTCGACCTAAAAGTTGAGCGTCACTATGTAAAGAAGTCAGATAAAACTGAATTTCACGAGTAGTTTGATTCCAAAGACGACGCACTCGGACAACCATAACCACACTTTGAAGTCCTGCCCATAGTCGGGGCTGGTAAAGTTCACCAATGGCAGAAACTGGAACAGACCAAACTTGACGGATTTCCGTGCGATAATGTCCTTTCTCAATGCGTTGCTCATAACTGACATCAATACCTTGAAAATCCTGTGCAGAAGCTTGTTCAAACCATTGTTCTACCTGACGGTAGAGAGTCGGGTGATTAGCCTTAAGTGCCAGAACATAATCTGCTTTCTTATCAATAATCTTTTTGGCAATTTCTGTTTGTGTCCCCATTGCATCAATGGTGATGATAGCTCCTGTGATATCTAGTAATTCTAGTAATGCGGGAATAGCAGTAATTTCATTAGATTTATCTTCCACTTTCATCTGTGCCAACACCAAATTTTGTTCGCTTGCCCAAGCACTAATTACGTGCAGTGCTGATTTCCCTTGATTGCGGTCGTAAGAACCCCTAATTGTCTTTCCATCTATGGGGATTATCTCTCCTCCCATCTTTGTCACCAGGGTTTCTATCCATCTTAGAAAACAACGATTCAATTCTTCTGGGTTAATGAACTCAAACACTCGTCGGAAGGTATCAGACGCTCGAAGACTCGCTAACGCTACGCTATCGGAGGGAATTCCATTTGGTAATGCCAAAAATTCTTCTAACCACTGTCGCTTACTTATGCCGTAATTCTCGATATCTTCCCATCCCTGCGCTCCTGCTATGACTGCCAGAATTGCAATTACTAAAATGTCCCTAAGTTGATGTTTTTTGGTTCGCTCTACTCTTGGGTCTTTAATAAGAGCAAAATGCTCCACTAGATTCTGTTGAATACGGACGATATCTGCCACTTCTGCTGGCTTTCGCTGATGAGGAGAATTTTCTAGAGTATCAGCAGATTTAATTTCAAAGCCTTCTGACATCAAATTGACTCCAGGCGATTTTCAATCGAGCAATTGAATTCATCTCATTGATCTTGCTCAGTTGTCAAGTCCATTTTTTACAGAGTCGTTTATGCTGATCTTCTTTGATTTGTCAAGTTCTCTTTATACCAAATTAGATGAGCTTACCCTGCTATTATTGGATTTATTCATAATTAAGAGATTGTGCCTAGTTTGTGATTAGTAACAATAGGTGATTATATCGCTATTCTATTACTCTAGGCAGAGGTAAATAAGAAAATTTTAGATCCAGAGGTATCTTGAATATAAGCTCGTATTCGATTCATTAATTCAGTTATTGTTATTCAATCGATAAATGTGTTTTTTAAGTTAGGATTCACAATAGATTAATCTCGCCAAACTTCATTTACAATATTCCCATCTATCCCAACTAATTGAATATGCAAAGGCATCTGTCCTGCCGCATGAGTTGAACAACTCAAACAAGGATCAAAAGCTCGAATTCCCGCTTCAACACGGTTTAACATCCCTTCAGCAATTTCTGAACCATGAATAAAATGTCGGGCAATTTGCGCGACTGTACGATTCATTGCTAGATTGTTCTGACCTGTGGCAATTACTAAATTTACTTTCTGAAGTAACCCATTTTCATCAACTTGATAATGGTGAAATAATGTACCGCGTGGTGCTTCACTTACACCTATTCCTTCTAATTGGTTGATGCCAGCATCAGCACACAATTTTTTAGACATTAAATCTGAGTCATCTATTATAATTTCTATGTGTTCAATGCAAGCCAGAATTTCAATTAACCGGGCGTAGTGATAGAAAAATGATGAAGTGACAGTGCCTTTACCTCTGTCTCTAAATTCTCTCAATTCTGCATCAGCTAAAGGCGTACCAATATGACTGCAAATATTCAGGCGTGCTAGCGGCCCTACCCGATAAATACCACTATCTAAACGACAATGGTCGCTCTGGTCAGGATAACCTAAAGGGCGATAGTAGGGAGATTTTAAATAGGAATCTGGTTGAACTGCTTCACCAATAAATTCTTGATAATGAGTTGCATCTAGTTTATCGGCAATAATATTTCCCGCACTATCTACAAAACGAATATGTCCGTCGTAGTTCTCCCACAAACCATTAGGAGTGACTAAACCCATAAATAAACTAGGAAAATTCCCGAAGGTTTGCGCTTCTCTTTGATAATTATTGAGTAAGCCTTTAAATCTACCCAGTGCATCTAATATTGTGGTGCGTGCTTCCGGGATGCGGTTTTGAATATGGGTGCGTCCTTCTATCGATAAGGGTTCGCGGACACCACCAGGAACCGCCCATGATGGATGTATCTTTCGCCCTCCCAATTGTTCAATAATCTCTTGTCCAAATTGACGCAAGCGAATTCCGCCACGCGCCAGTTCTGGTTCAGCTGCAATTAAACCAAATACATTGCGTTTTTCTGGGTCGCTATCCATTCCTAATAATAAATCTGGGGCGCTGAGGTGGAAGAAACTCAGGGCGTGGGATTGGATAATTTGTCCTAAATTCATCAAACGACGCAGTTTTTCCGCAGCTTTGGGAATTGTAACTGCAAGGATGCGATCGCCTGCCTTTGCTGAGGCTAACAAATGGCTGACCGGACAAATCCCACAAATTCGCGCCGTAATTCCTGGCATTTCCCAAAGCGGGCGACCCTCGCAGAACTTTTCAAAACCACGAAATTCTGTGACATGAAAGCGAGCATCGCTCACTTGTCCTGTATCATCCAGATAAATACTGATTTTGGCGTGTCCTTCAATTCGGGTAACTGGGTCGATGATTACTTTTTTCATAACTCTCTCAGGTCAACCACTAGACCAGTTGTCATAAATTCCTTTAGCTTCTGGATATTCGTCGCAGTATTCTTCAAAGGCTGTTTTCACGACTTTCTCGGCCCTTTGATGTGCGATCTCGGCTTGTAATTCCTCGATCGCATCCCAAGCAACAGCACATTCTTCTGAATGGATACCTTGGCGATCGCAAATGACACGAGCTTTTTTAATTTCGTCCTGAAGTTGTTGTTCTAGCAGGAAAGTATGGGGTTGCTCAAGAAAGCTACTATTAGCTAGAATGTCAACCAGGGAAATGATACCCAGTAGTTCGCCCTGAATAACGGGCGCTCTCTGCAAATTATGGTCAGCAAATAACCGCGCTATGTATTCTAAGGCAAGTTCAGGATTGACAACGATACAAGGCTTGGTCATCACTTCATGAACACGCACACTAAAGGGATCTTTACCATAAGCAATCACTTTATATACAATATCCTTTTCAGTAATCATGCCGTAGGCATCGTGTTCATGGCGGCGATCTACAACCAGCGCTTTCCAGTCCCTTGCTCTCAAGAGTCTAACTGCTTCAGCCACTGTTGCTGAACTGTGAATCGTAGCAACATCTTTAGTCATAATGTCAGATGCTTTCAACATAATTGCTTCTAAAATTATTTTGTGATTGCCTCTGTTTCAACTTAGATAAAGAATCTGAGTAACTTGTGAAGTTAACCAAACTTGATAAATTCACGTCCTTTTAGCTGTGGTTTTTCTCCCCTTAAGAGTACCTCTAACACTGCTTTAATCTGAGTTGCTGAGGGTGGACAACCTGGCAAATAAATATCAACTGGGACTACTGTATGCACTGGTATCACCCGATCTAGTAAGGTTGGTACAATGCCAGGCTCATGGGGAATTGTGCCGTGAATATCTGCTGCTTCGATGTAGCAACGTTGCAGAACAGGTTCGGCACTACCTAAAGGATTGCGTAAAGCAGTAACATTACCAGTAACAGCACAATCACCAAAAGAGACAAGAATGTGCGATCGCTCTCTGACTATCTGAATCATTTGCAGGTGATCTTCATTAGCAATTGCACCCTCAACTAACACCACATCTACCCCTAGGGGATATTCTTTAGCATCAGCAAAGGGACTATAAACTAAATCTACTTGTGCTGCTAAATCAATCAGCCATTCATCCAAATCGAGAAAAGACATGTGACAGCCAGAACAGCCGCCTAGCCAAACCGTTGCTAATTTTAAACGAGTCATTTTATTTTTTAAATAAATTTTGACCTTAGCACTCAGGACTTTAGTGCAATTTCTTGCCATTCCTGCACGACATATTTTGGGATTGAAAGATTGATGAAGTGTTGTTTACCTACAGGTATACCAATCAACAATTCTTGAGTTGACAATTGAGGCAAGACATCCTTGAAGTTATACTGAGCGATGGTTGGTGCTGGTGCTTCATCTAGAAATATATCGGGAGCAGTTAATACTTTGCCTGTATCTGTAGTAATCTTTAGAGGTAAGGGATGGGGCAATTCCTGAGAACCAGGAAATCCCACCAATCGGAGATTTATTGAAGATATTTTATTGCTATTAGAATTAACTCGCTTAAACAAAATAACTTGCCAATAATTTCCTAATTCATCATTTAATTTTTCTTGTGAGCGATAAAGGATTTCTTCTGGCGTATCTTCTAATTGCATAACAGCAGCAATTACCTGTTGAGATGTGAAGGTTGCTAAACCCAGGTATATATATTGTTAATATTGCCAGCAATAGGAGCCACCAAAAAATTTTTAGGATGCGGCGTAACATTAGGTTTACCTCGTTGTGCTAATTTATGAACAGTAGCTAAACAAGCCATTGCTGCTTTTCTCTTGCTGTAAATAGGAAATCAAGCTTGGCGCGCTGGTGTTTCATTTCCCCGACGCTCGAACCTTTGTCAAAAAGCGCACCTGTAGGGCAAGCATTAACGCATTTGCCGCAAGAAGTACAAGTATCTGAGGTTCCCCAAGGCTGATTTAAATCAGTGATTACATGAGAATTTGTTCCTCTACCCGCCATATCCCAAGTGTGCGCTCCTTCGATTTCATCACAAACACGGATGCAGCGAGTGCAAAGAACACAACGGTTATGGTCAACGCCAAAACGAGCGTGAGAAATATCGACTTTGCGATCGGGGAAATGATAATCCAACCGAACATGATCCATACCCATCTCAATTGCCAAGTCTTGCAATTCGCAATTACCGTTAGCTACACAGACCGAGCAAATGTGATTACCTTCAGCAAATAGCATTTCTATAATAGTGCGACGATATTTTTGCAGGCGATCGCTATTTGTTTGGACTTCCATACCCTCAGCAACTTTTGTTACACAAGCAGGTTGGAGTTTATTACTCCCAGCAATTTCTACTAAACAAAGTCGACAAGCGCCAACATCTTCAACTCCTTGCAAGTGGCACAAAGTAGGAATGTGAATCCCTGCATCTTGCATCGCTTGGAGAATAGTTTCCTCCTCACGGGCGCTAATAAGTTTGTCGTTGACTGTTAAAGTTTTGACTGACATTGCCTCTAGCCTCAATCAGAATGAGCCTTTCGCTTCTAAAATGCCCTGAGTCTTGAATTGTAGACAAATAGTTTGAGGAACTTGTGAATACTGATCAATACTTGCGTGAGGAAACTCCTTCTCCCAAGGGGAGACGCGAAGCGCGAACAAGCAAATCAACTCGTGGAAAGAAGAAACCCAAAGAGTGATCTTTGGAATCCCCCGCTATATCAGGTACTCTTGATTAGGGGCGGGAGGATGTCAAATATCTGCAATTATTTTGAATTGAATTATATTCACTAATAAATTATTTCCAGGAATTATTCATTAGCAGAACGTTCAAACACTACTGAAAGATTATTGGCTGGCATTTGGTAAATTTGTTTCAAGATGAAATGTTCTGCCCTAGCTGCTGCCACTACATCATCCAAGTTCCGCACACCCCATTCTTGGTTTTGGGTGTGTAAATATTCGTCAAAAGCTGCATTACTCGCTGCTGTATGTTCTCCACCTTGTTTGAAGGGCCCATATAAATAGAGGATACCTCCTGCTTTTAGGATACGACCTGCCCCTGCCATTAGCCCCAAACAGGCTGACCACGGTGAAATGTGAATCATATTAATGTTGACGATAGCAACAATTGGCTCCCTATCAAGCCACTGAGTTACTTCTCCTTTTTCCACTGCCCAAACTGGTTCTCTAACATCTAGCTCAAGTGGTGGATAAACGTTATCAGAGGCATTGTGTTCAGTCCATGCACTAATGCTGACTCGTGACTCTAAATTTGCATCTGTTGGTAGCCACAGGCGAGGACTTAGCCTAGATGCAAAAAAGACTGCGTGTTCACCAGTACCACTTGCTATTTCTAAAATAGTGCCACTTTCTGGTAATACCTGCAAAAGTATTTCTAGAATTGGTTCTCGGTTGCGCTCAGTTGCTGGTGCGTATTGTCGTGCGTCTTGTGGTGTCATTCTTATCGTGATATTTTATAATTTTTCTCGCATAGTGCGCTTCCCGATAGTAACAATATAGATGATGTAGCCTATGCCCATTACAGTAATTATTGAGATAAAAAGTATCCACAGTTCATGTATTATCACTAGATACGTTCTTTTCGCATTGACGAAACAACTTTGACAATTAGATTTTAAACCTTAAACTTACAAACGTGTTTCATGGCTAAAAAAAAATCACTTCCATTACAATCAACTAAAGTAACTCCATTAGCCCTCTCTCAATTACATATCCGCTTGGAGTTTTTAGAAGCAGAACACAAATCGCTACTTAAACAGATTAAGAGAAAGCGAACAGAATTGAACAATTTTGTCGAGCAAATGCGAACCTTTGCCACAGAAATATTTCATCAAGCTAGTCCCCACTTTCAAAAAATGGCTGAGTTAGACCGAGATATTCATGCTCTATTTGATGAAATTTTTACCACTAGAAAGTTTGGGAAACAAACCATCAAAAATATAGAGGCAGTTTACCTTGAACTCCAGTTGACAGGAATTATTAGTCCAAACGCGAATCGCAAACAATTCAATACAGAGTTAAACGAACTATTTAATAATTCCGAATCCGAATCAGATTTCTCAGAGGAAGCGGCTGAAGGTAGTCATCAATATTGGCAAGCACAACAGTCTGTAGAATCTCCCTCTGTAGGAAGAACAGAGGATAAGAGAAAAATTCGGGAAACATTTCTCAGATTAGCTGAAATCTTTCACCCTGATAAGACAAGAGACAGCGAGACACAGATATATCATACAGAAATCATGAAATCAATTAATAAAGCTTACCAAGAAGGAGATTTGGCAAGACTTTTAGAAATTGAGCGAATTCAGCAGGTGGGAGAAGTTATTGATCTTAATAACGAGGATGATTTAACTCGCAAATGTCGAACTATAGAACAGCAAAATCAAATTCTCCTCACTCAATATGAAAATTTGAAACTGGAACTACGTTTAGTAAAAAATACTCCAGAAGGAGCTATGGTAAGTGATTCTCGTAAAGCTGCTAAAAAAGGCATTAACTCTATGTCTTTGATGCTAAAAACAATAGAATCTCAAATGAATGTTATTTCTCAAATCCGCGATTTTGTCAAGGACTTTAGAGAGCAGAAGATCACTATCAAAGAATTTCTCGGTGGCCCACCAACTCCACACTCCTTAGATGAAGAAATGATGGAAGATATTCTTGAGCAGATGTTGTCAGAATTAATGAGATAGTACAGTTTAACTTAACTGGCTCCGAAACTTATGAACACTAATAGTTAATACAACAACGGCAAAACCAAGCACTGCTAGAACATTTAACCACAGCACATCTAAACGGGAGCATCTCACTTTTTAAAGTGGCTCAAACTGACAATAATCCATTGAGGTAAGCACAGCGATGGGCTAGGACTTGAGGCACATTTTCTCGTTTCCATTGTGCCCCGGAAATTTTTGTTCGACGGTCAACCTGTTTAACGGCAGATTCAACTGAACCTGAACCAATTGAACAAATTTCTTCAGCTTGATAATATTCGTAGTTGATAATGCGATTGCGATGCTTATCAAGATAACGGCAAAAGTTTTGTACTTGTTTGCCTTTACAATCTGTAAATAAGGCAATAGTAGCCTCAACTTGGCCTTTCCATAGTAGATTTTGTGCTTGTTTCAAGCGTTTTTGTGAACCCCCAACTTTGTGGAGGTTTTCTATTAAATGGAACCAATCAAGTATTTCTCGACGTTGTGCATCAGGTGCTAATTGGTCAATTATATTCCAAATGCCGTCATGTCCATCACCAATACAAGTGAGTGGGCTAGCCAGTGGTTGGTCATTAACCCAATCAATCACAATCTGATTATTCTGAAATGAAGTTCCCAAGATTCCGAGATGATGTAAGCTAATTGCTTTATAGCCAAGCCATGCACATATTTGACCTTTAGGAGTTCGGACACGGATGTTTCCACCATCGACGCTTAATTCTTCAATTGTCTGTTCTGGTGTTGGCAACTCAAAATTCTGGCGATGCACTAATCTCTGTTGACTGCTGTGAGAAACCTCTATGCCCGTAAAATACTTGATGTCTGATGCCGCATCTTCATAGCTGACATTCGCACTTACCCTCAAACAACAAGTTTCTAGATATGGACTCAGTTGAGTACTTGGTGCGACTTCTAATTCAATGGCTTGTTTGCTCGTTATTGCTAACTCTCCAAGAATGCTTTTGAGCCGTCGTTGGTATCCTGCGGTTGTCCCTGTAATCGTTTCGATAAAAAAACCCCTACTTCTGGCATAACATGCTTCTGCATTTGACTCCGCACTGCTTCTTCAATTGCTGCAAGATTTGTGAGCTTTTCTTTTGACGTATCTTCATACAATATTTTAGCAATCGCCTGAATATGTTTTTGAAGAGCTTGCTTTTGTTCTGGGGTCATCGGTAAGTAAATACACTCGTCTTACCTATCCTGACTGATTTTCGTCTTCTTTGCAAAAAACTGGGATGCTCCCCATCTAAACCAACTCCTTTGAGTAAAATACCTCTAACAATAGTAATGTAATGACGAAGTGGATTAAATAGAGAGAGAAATTTAAATAAAGGAGGCATGAATTCAATAGGAGATATTGCTCCAGAAGTTTGAATCATTGGTAAATTTATAAAAAAAGATGTGAGTAATACTTGTTGTTGAGAACCGCAAATAGTTGCCAACATAATGCCCAAACTAATTCTCACAAATACATACATACTTGATAAAGCAAGAAAGAGCAAAAAGCTTCCACGGAAGGGTAGGCTAAATACGATTGTTCCCAAGGTTAAAGCCAGTAACACATCTCCCATAAGCAGGAATGCCAACGGTATAATTTTAGTTAATAAAATTTCCCAATTGCTAGAGGGAGTCATTAACAATTGCTCTAAAGTTCCTGTATCTTTCTCGCGGACAACGGTTACTGCTGATACTAATGTACCGATTAATGTCAGGACTCAACCCATAACCCCTGGTACGAAAAACCAGCTACTTGTGAGTCCAGGATTGTAGAGAAAAACGACTTCGGTTGAAACTGGCGGACTGAATTGACCCTGTACAAAACTGAAATTACATTGTTGGATAATCTGATTAACATAGTTAGCAGCAATTCCGGCTGTAATTGCATTCACTCCATTGATGAATACTTGAATTTCTGCTGATTTATTGGCTAGTTGGCGGGGAAAATTTGGTGGAATTATCATTCCTACATCTAGCTTACCTTCTTCTACTTGGCGACTTAAATCTTTTTCACTGGTTGGTACAGTTTCTAAGTTAAAAGTGTGATTGGATGTCATTGCTGAAACTAGTTCTCGACTGGCGGAGATATTAGCATAGTCAATCACACCCAGTCGTAAATTATGGACATCCGGGTTAAGTGCAAATCCGTAAAGCAATAATTGTACTGTTGGTGGCACAATTAATATAACCACCAATTGTCTGTTTCGCAAAATTTGATTAATTTCTTTACGCACTAATCCGTGATTTCTCACAAGTTAGAAAAAAACATTCAGATGCTCAAGATTAAGACTAATCGAATTGATACATAACTAACTCAGAAATGAAGACGAGATATTTTTAAGTATTAATACAGAGTATATTAGCTAAATAAATAACTAAAAATACTGAAGTGCTGAAATAAAAAACCTTTGGATATAAAATCTAGGCATGGCAAAATTAGAGTCCTATATCAAACTCTCAGTGCGTGTTAATAATTCAGGTTTAAATGGTGTCAAATCAACCAAAATTAGGCAAGATACTCAAACCCAGAATTAGGAATTACTGACCCAGAAGCAACAGCACAAATCTTTTTTGGCTCACTGGTATCCTATGTGATCGTGCAGGAAATGCTCTATGGCAAAGAAATGATGCCATTATCACGCGATCGCATTTTAGATAGTTTAATGAGTTTGGTACTTGCCCATACAAGCAAAGATCACTAAAAGAATTGAAATTGAACTTAGTTTTGAAGTGGCGCAATCAGTTCAATAAAGAAAAGTGGGAGCGCAGGGATAACCGTTTGGGTAGAAGAAAGTAAAGCTTAGTGTTAAAGCAAATCCCCTTTAACAGCTATTATTCGGTTTACCGAACCGAGAAATGCGAGTAAACCGTAATATCTTTTTTACCGCCTAATCTGGTGCGGGAATCATCAATTGTTTGGTGAGAAAACCGAATTTACAAACTTGTTATTTCTCAATATTATGGAAATCAAAGCAAGGATTTAAATCCAAAGTTGGTTGAGCCAAAAACTACTACTGATACAAGGGATAAATTAATATGTTATTTCGTTACAACTCTGCACAAGATTTCAACACTTTAGAAAGTTACATCAACGGCCTATTGGGAGACACTAGAGTCCCATCTACACAGTTTGAAAAAGGCTCTGTCAAAGTTCCGGCTGCTGAACTGCAAGAAACTGATGATGCAATTTATCTGAAGCTAGAACTGCCAGGGCTGGAAGCTAAAGACCTAGATATTCAAGTTACAGAAGATACTGTTCACATTAGCGGTGAACGCAAGTCTGAAACCAAAACCCAAAACAATGGCACTACCAAGAGCGAATTCTACTATGGTAAATTCCAACGTATAATTCCTCTATCTGCTCGGGTTCAAAATACTAATGTCACCGCAGATTATAAAAACGGTATTTTGAATTTGACACTGCCCAAGTCCGAGCGAGAAAAGAACAAAGTTGTCAAAGTTAATCTAGAGCAAACTGCTGTTTAATTGATGTTGAGGAAACTACTCTACCCCCAATAATTGATTGAGATAGCTAAAAGCCCAGTTAAAAGATGACTGGGCTTTTTTGTGGAGAAAATGGATTTGATTTTTGTTCGCGCAGTGTGGCGTAGCCATATTTACTTGCGTGGGACAGCAATAAGAAAGAAGGCTTTTTGAGTTGTACAGAGTTTTTGCACGCAATCAAATATGAGTCCTATATGTTGATGAAATACCCCGTTCGCTATCTGTTATATCTGTCGTCTCTGTCATATCTGTCGTTTCTGTTATATCTGTCGTTTCTGTCATATCTGTCGTTTCTGTCATATCTGTCATATCTGTCGTTTCTACGACCGCCAACTGAAAACTCAGCTCGACAACCATTTTTCACCCAAATACGATTTCTTCCATAGCCCCAATTTCCCCTGCAACTGGCGTTAGACAATTGCCTGACAAGCCTCACTCTACCTCTTGTATTTATCGAACAAGTATTCCTTCGATTATTCTGGCTTGAACAAGTTATTATTTCCTGAGCTGAAGCTGGAGCAGCAATACTCAAAACTGTACCTGTAGTAAGACTGGCAGCCAGAAAGGTGATAGCAATTATGGGAAGGCGCATAATCATATAAAACGTCAGATTTCTTTCAGATTTCAGAGAGAAAAACTATATTTTATTGTAGCGAATTCCATTAAGAGCTAAGAAATCAAATTAGATTAAATGTAAAGAATATTTACACAATTAATCTCATTAAATACAACAGGCTCAAGACCAGCATGAGTTAAGGCAAGGGCAGTTGCAGCACGGCCAATTCCACCACAATAATAATTGCTTTTTTCATAAGTTACCTGTTGATCAACAGACTTTCCCTGATAGTTTTTTGTTTCGTTTTTTGGGAAAACTCCTCAGTTAACAGTAAACCTATAGCCATGACAAATTCAGATGCACTACCAGCAAGTGTACCTACTACATCTGAGGGCAAAGCATTACCAAAAAAGGAAAGCAATGTTCCTAAAAATAACCAAGGCAATTTCAGTCGGAACCAAATACCAATGCCAATTAGTAGGACAAATATATTAACTACAATCGTGATAATTGGCGGGCCACTCAAGTTGGCAACATGATAACGTAGAATTCCCGCAAACTCTGTTGGAACTATTTCTAGCCCTATATAATGGGTGGCAATATCTATTGCTGCAAGTCCCAATGCAACGATCGCAGATAAAACCCGCATTACTCTATTGGCCCAACCAGCTCCGGCGCGGTGAGCGAGTTCAACACCAATCACAATGAATAGCGGTACAACTAAATAATGTAATAAAAAGCGCAGCATACTGAGAGTTTTCAAAAGCTCTCCTGCACCAATCAGACTTCCTATTGAAAGAATAAGATTGTCATAGCTAATGCTCAATAACACTATAGGCAACACTATCATTGCGAAGCTGGTTGATTGCTGCCACAGACGAATTGCCCTGCCTATTAACACCCATTCGATCAAGGCAAGACTTAGATGTGTTAGGGGATAAATTATTGACATAAGTAATGTATTCATATAGCTTTATATATTCAAAGCACAAATATTGAGTGCTGAAGCTGATAAAGATAATTTGTACCTGGAATAAAAGCTAGAGCCACTTATTCCCAAGATTTGTGGCTGTAATTACACTTGAAACTGGTTATTTTGTTGAACCTATAATTTTTAATGCCAATTAGAGAAAAGATTGCCTCCATCACTGTACTTCAAAGCTACGATATCAACTAAAAAATGTATTTAATAGTACCCTTGAGGGTACTATTAAGTTGAGTTGTTATTTCATAGCAGCTTCGATTTTTTCTCTTTTCTCTACGAGAAGTTTCCTTACAAAACGCTATATGTGCGTTTCGAATGCAGTCGTCAGTGCAATCGCCTTTGTCTGAAGCAGTAGACTCAGTTGGAATACTGCCTTCTCCCTTTTTTACGGAGCTTTGGGTTTGACAAACTTTAGGGTCATGCGATCGCTCTCTCCAATAGTAACGAAGCGTTCCCTATCCTTTTGACCTTGGCTCAAGGTTGGAGGTAGTGTCCAGACTCCGCCCGGATAGTCCTTAGTATCTTTTGGGTTGGCGTTAATTTCTGATTTACCCACCAATTTGAAGCCTACTTTCTCCACAGCAGTAATTACCTCATCTTCAGACATATAGCCAGTTTTTATACTCTCTTGTAAAGAAATGCCTGGTTTGGCGCGGTGTTCTTCCACTCCCAGAATGCCCCCTGGCTTGAGTGCTTTGTAAGCCGCCGCGTAAACCTGCTCGGCATAGCCAGCACTAACCCAGTTATGAATATTACGGAAGGTAACAACCAAGTCTACAGAGTTATCTGGGGCTAAGGTAAGTTCGTTGGGAGGATTGATTGGAACTACTTTAACCTTACCAAAAACCTCTGGATTAGCTGCTAGCTTCTGTTGGAAAGCTAAGGTGGATTTACTGTTACTGGCAGAGTTAGTAACTATGAGTTGTCCCTTTGATGCTAGAAATGGGGCTAATATCTCGGTATACCACCCACTCCCTGGCCATAATTCAACCACGGTCATGTTGGGGCTTAAACCAAAGAATTTTAGAGTTTCGGCGGGGTGGCGGTACTTGTCGCGATCGCTATTTGCAAGGGAGCGATGACTGCTAGTAAGTATGGTTTGGAGTGTTGTTGTGCCATCGAAAGTTGGGGATTTTCCGCTCTCGTTAGCTAGAACGCTGGCGGGTAGCACAGATGCCAATATAAATAAAGCTAGAGTCAGGGTTTTTAGCAAGCTTTGGCGATATATAGGATTTTGTCTCATAAATGTTTTTTCTCCTTTCCGTCAGCATAAGGGCAAATAGCCCCTTCTAATCGTGTTATGCCTGATTTTCTAGGTTGTTTATCGAAATAGAATTCTGACCGAAGAGGAGCGATGGCGCGAAGCGCCAGCCAGAGGCGATCGCACAAACAGATAACTCATAAAAGTTAGCTTTTTTCTGGTGGATCTACTTATAATGATTCCAACATTTACCAATCACCCCCCATTACTTATGGCAATACTTCAACTGATTGAACCTGAAGTTAAAGATTTGGGTGGGTTTATTGCCCGCCGCAGTTTGCCATATCTTCATCGTCAAATGGTTGGGCCGTTTATCTTCTTTGATCATGTTGGCCCGTCTGTTTTGCCACCCAACAAAGGTATCGATGTTCGACCACATCCTCATATCAATCTCGCTACCGTAACTTACCTATTTGATGGTGCTTTGATGCACCGCGATAGTTTAGGCACTGTACAGGAAATTCAACAGGGTGCTGTAAACTGGATGACGGCGGGAAAAGGGATTGTACATTCGGAGCGATCGCCAGACAGCGATCGTCAAAAAGAAAGTACCATTCATGGCATTCAAACCTGGGTCGCCTTGCCTGTAGAATACGAAGAAATCGATCCAAGCTTCACTCACTATCCTGCCCAAACCCTTCCTAGCTGGGAAGAGAATGGCGCTATCATCAAACTCATTGCAGGAGTTGCACTTGGGTACACCTCACCAGTCAAAGTTTTCTCACCTATTCTCTATTTAGATGTAATACTGTCTGCCAATGCTCACTTTACTATCCCCACTGGTTATTCAGAAAGGGCAGTATACAGCGTCACAGAAGGTTTGAGCATTAATGAGCAACCGCTAGAGCCATATCGCCTTGCCATCCTAAAACCAGTCGATGAAATCAGGGTTTCTGCTGCTGCTCCTGCTCGGTGCATTGTTATTGGTGGTGAACCATTGGGTACACGCTACAAATGGTGGAATTTTGTTTCTAGCCGACCAGAGCGGATAGAGCAAGCAAAAGCCGATTGGCGGGATTGCCGCTTTGCTAACGTTTCAGAAGAAACAGAGTTTATTCCACTGCCTGAAGTGGTGACAGAGGCTAATCCCTTTTAGTATCAGTATGGTGTTGGGGGTAGGCGACGCAAACCTAAAGTTTCTAGTGGGGACTTTAGTCCTCATAATCAAGTTTCACGCTTCAGTCCATAACTTTTACACAACAAAGTGCTACTTCCTTTAATTGGATGAAGTCGAACTAAGCTGTCGAAGAAACTCAATATTCAAATCTAACTTTTCTCCTAACCAGAGAGAATAAACCGCGTGGTCTGAGACAGCATCGCCTGTCTCAGGGTGGACGAGAATATCTAATCCCTCACGATTAAGCATTAACCAAGGAACGACTTTATCAAACTGATTCGGTAAGAAAGCAACTTGATACATCCCTTTTGGGTGGGGCCCAATAGGCTTATCAAACCAGCGTCCGAGTTGTACTTCAAATCTTGCGCCCAATCCTTCACGAACACGCGCAGCGACATCCCGACTCGCAATATCGAAGTAAACATGAGCATGAAAACCAGCGATCTCAATGGTATCTTCTTTCATAGATCCACTTTTTGCTCTCAACTCTAATTTTGGGTAGAAGACTTTTTCTTTTTCACTGAAAAAGCAATGTCTACAACGGGCCACGCCTACGCTCAATTTTAGCCTAATACCGTGCAGTTGAGGATAGCGTGTAGCAATCTGACTCTATAGAACCCATTTGACATCTAAGAAGAGGCTGCAAGCCTCTGAAGCATTAGCCGAATGAAACAAAGATTAACCTTGGCAGTTGCATTATCTAGAGTTCTCTCAAAGTTCTTAACGAGAATTTTGCATCTCTCAATCCAAGCATTTGACCGTTCAATTACCCACCTCGCGGCAACCGGAACAAACCCAGATTTCCCTAATTCTTTGTTTTGTTGTTTTGATGGTTTTGCCGAAAGTTCAAACCTGATTTTCGTCATCATTTGGGGATAAACTTTTTCTAGCTCCTCCCTCAAATACTCAGGGTGATAACCGTGGTCTAGCAGAATGGTGATTTTGGGAATATTGACGGGTTTTGACTGGAAATAATCAATGTTTTTAGTCAACATCTCAATCAAACCCCTATCATCAGATACATTTGCTTTAGTGCAATGAGTAAAGAAGGGAAACCCCAGGGTATCAACGGCTAGATGTCTTTTAATGCCATTTGTCGAGAAAGTAGAAACAATACCCTTTCGATGTAATACTCGCATTACAGGTGTTTTTCACCGCTTGAGAGTCGATAATTATCAGCGTCGTCCACTTAGCTTTTTTTTTACCTGTTCACGCACTCGTCCATGTAAAACTCTCATCAATTCTTCTATCACTCCTTTGGCCCGCCACTGCTTGTAATGCCAATATACAGTCGAGTAGGGGGGCAAGTCCTTGGGTAAGTCTTCCCAATTGCAGCCATTCTTTAGTTGATAGAAGATGCCATCTAAGAGTTCTCTTTTTGTCCAGTTGGCGGGTCTAGTCTGTTTCTTAGCAGGCAATATAGTCGGCAGTAGGGGTTCGAGAATTTCCCATTCTTCGTCTGTTAGGCTGCTAGAGTACGGCATGGCTGCTGGATATGTCTTTTGCCGTCACTCTACTTCAATACAGTAAAAGATGTCAAATGGGTTCTATAGAGGTCATTAATTGAGGTAACTGGGTAGTTGAGAATAAACCAAATTCTGAATTTGGCTGGCTATGATTTATGCAATATTTAGTAGTCTGTCAAGTTTAAAATGATGGTAAGCAAGTTCGTAGTAAGGACTTTAGTCCTTCTCTTCTAAACACTGAAATCCTTACTACAAACCCTCAAAACTATTTTGACAAAGTAGTAATTAGTTAACGCTTAAAGTACTTGTAGTTTCTTTGACAACTTCATCTTTTTTAACAGCAGCTGCAAGATGCACAACATGAACTGAACAAGGAGCATGGTGAAGAACATAGTTACTCACACTACCGAGAAATAGTTCCACTAGCCCAGAATGACCCCGCCGCCCCATGACAATTAGGTCAGCGCCATAACTATGGGCTAAGTCACAAATAATCCTGCCAGGATTACCAACATTTTGTGTAAATTCTGTATTTACACCTGCTGTGTTAGCTTGGGCAGAGAAAGACTGCAACATCTGGATTCCCAAATTTTTAAAGGTATCCCACTGCTTTTGGTATAACTCAAAGCTTTGACTAGTCAATCCTGGATAGTAGTCAAAATTAGACATCATAGGTACATAAGGGCTACCCTCTTCTTCTGGAGATAGGACATGAACTAACATTAAGCTAGCTTGTGTTAACTTTGCTAAACTCAATGCTTCTTCAAAAACCTGTTGCCCTATTTCCGAACGATCTAATGCAACTAAAATCTTTTTAAACATCATAATAGACCTCCTAGTTCATTGGTAATTGGTCTTTACTGTTTCAGATTTCCAAATGCTGAATTGTCAAAAATGACTAATCCCTCAACTATGTTTAGCGACTTTTGAATTTAAATATTCTTAAAGGTTTTCGCCCCATATTTATATATATAGCAAAACAATTTGAGGAACTTGTGAGGAAAGCAAGCAAGTATCTTTGATTACGATCAATAGTTCGGTTCTATAATATACAGCCAACTCCGTATATAATGTTTTTCAAAGGCGAGTACCTTGATTCAAAGTATGGATTTATCAGATGGATTTAGTGTTTTCCACTGCCAAAAACTCATATAATTCTTCTATAGTTACTGAACTACAGTAAATATCAGTTTCTATTTTATAGACTTCCAAAAAAGATGCGTAGGCGTAGCCCGTCGTAGACATCGCTTCATTAAGTTGCTTGATTGCTGCTTCTTGATTTATCCCTTGTCCTACCAGTCCATTTTCTAAGCATAAAGCAACCCAATAACCCGCACTTTTTCGCAAAACTGCTGTGTAGAAGTCCATAAATGTGTATTCAGTGGATAGCTGAAGCAATATTTAATTTTGACAATTATTCATGCTCCAAAACTAGCCACTTCTACAGGACGTTCCACAGCTAATTTTTTACGGTTAATTTTGATTTGTTCAATTTTGTGAAGAGTTTCAGCAGTTAAATAAGTTTCGCCGCAATCAGCACAGGTTATCACTGGAATATTTTCTATTACTAGCAGGTCTTTACCCTTACCATAGGTTCTAGTAATTTGGCGGATTTTTACACCTTCGCTTCCACAAATATCACACAGCATTTGCCGCTTTCCTGGTATTAGGGTATGTATACAGTAATGATAACAAGTTTTCCAATTGAACTTAGCTTGGCAATTATTTCGACTTCCCCTGCATCAAGAGTTAAACCTCTAATGCGATATTTAGATTCTGCTGTCACTTTATCTTTTTGACGTTCCAGTATTTCGCCTGTGAGGATACCTTGTTCAATGTCATAGATTGTTAGATTGTCATCGCTCATTTCTTCTTCAGCGTGCAGCGTCATTAAATACTGGCGAGAAGAAATTTTATCCCGCATTCGTTGCAAAATTCCATCGAACAAGGTGGTAATCTCAGACGAATTAGACTTTAACAGTTTACAGCGATCGCACTTGTAGGTTAATCAAAGGGACAATTACACCTTTGTTTTACTCCCGTATAATAAGTTGATAAACCTAGCATTTATACTTCTAAGTAAATTTATATTATAATATGTTACACCTAAGCTAGAATTGATACTTGATTGTTTGTAAATTTTATCTCTTTCCAAAACTTTAGAAGAAGGTATAAATGATGGAGACGATTCCAATCTTAGTGAGCCTGCCTGACAAAGACGAAGAAGTAAAAGGCATTTTTTCTCTTGATGCAGAAGTAATTTTACGTGATATTCCCACGGAACTGCTTCGAGATAACTTAAACAAGTTATGCCAAGGAGTAGCTACTTTGCTTAATGATATTAAGAAGGTTGGCGGCTTTCGGCTAAAAGAAGTCACAATTCAAGTTGAGGTGAATGCTGAAGGCGGTGTTGAGCTAATTGGTACAGCTAAGGTAGGTGGCAAAGGGGCAATTACTCTAACTTTTGCGGAGTAGTGAATGAAAAAACGTCGAGCGCTACTAATTGGAGTTCCTGAATATGAAAGTGATGCTATTACCAATCTACCCATTGTCTGTCGAGATATAGAAAACCTTCACGCCTCCTTAGAAAAATCTGGCTTTACTATCCGCTCGTTAGGTACAGATGGAATTTCACAGACTGGGCGCAGTAAATTGTTACAAGCGCTACGGCGGGAATGCAAGGAGGCGCAAGGAGTAGAGACACTGCTCCTTTATTTCTCAGGACATGGAATGCATTATAGAGGTAAAGATTACCTCATTCCATCCGATGCAGTGTTAGATGATGCCGAGTATGTTGAAGAATACTTAGTATTTACAGATATAAGTGAAATTATTGATCAATCAGGTGCAGAGACGATTATTTTTTTCATTGATGCTTGCCGTGAGGGTGTTAAGTTAGGCTTCAAAGATACTTATCTTGCTGGCTGGAGTAGAGGTGATCGGCGACAAGCTTCACGGCGTAGTTTTATAATGGTGTTTGCCTGTGGGCCTGGTCAGGTAAGTCAGTATGTAAGTGGTGAAGAAGGGTTTAGTCTTTTCTCTAAAGCTCTAGCTGAGGTGCTAGATCCACAGCACTTTGCCTGTACTTTAAAAGAAGTTCTTGACGAAACTCAGGCAAGACTCAATACTTTGATAGCAGAACAAGGGAAGCAGTCACAAAAAATTTACTATGCTTATGAGAGTGCTGTTGATGATAATATCTTCTCGCGAGAAATTTGTGAGAGTGTTAATGCGGCAGCAGTTAAAGGTAAAGCTAGTGACCCGTGGTCTGAAGCTGCATTACAATCACCACTTTGGAAAAATAAAGGCACTGAGGCAAATTCAATAGTTGCACAACTCAAGCAGCAGGTAGCTAAAGTGTTAGCTGCTTGTTGGCAAGAGTGGCAAGCTGCAATCAATAGTTTTCCCGAAGATCAGTGGCGAGATGAGACACTGCCAATCAGAGTCCTAGAGGCACTAGATTTACTTGTGTTTCGCTCGGATCCTCCGATTGAACTGACAGAAGCTGAAACGGCGTTAATAGTAACTGCACCATTTGTGCGGGAGGCAGTTCTAGCTAGTGGTTTGGTACAAGTAGCTAAGGCAAATCCACTATCTTTAGAGGAAACCAACCAGCAAACTGGTCTTCGCAGTGCCATAGATAAAGTACATCAGAGTAATCCTCGCCTCCTGCGTAAAGCCCAACACCTGCAAGATCAGGGTCGTACAGCAGATAAAGATGCGGTCATGACTTGGCTACTACACCGCTGCCTGCTGAAAACACTTGAGCTTTGGATGCCAGAATCAGAAGGTGGTCATCTTTCAAGCAATTTGCTTCAGTCTTTGCAAAGTGTGAGTCAGTGTAGCTCTCGTCTGACCAAAGAGACATTGATACCAAAGCGTTTGTTGGAACTTGCCCGTTGCTTATTTGCAGACTTTGAGCGCATTGATCGTGATGACCGTCCTGAAGCCTTACAGTCGAGGCTAACGGTGGGTGGCTATTCGGAAGAGCAGCAAATCCGGGAGAAAATGGTGGCTTATCTGCTGAAGTTGGCAGGATTGCTAGCTATTGATATCCGTACTCTCTCTGATGTGTTTATAGACCATATTGGTTTGTCAGACCCCTTAACACCTAATGACGTGCGCTCTACAATAGCTCAGGCTCGCTGGAATCCTTCTGGACGGGGACGTACACTGCGCGTTACTTGTCACCATCCAGCAACAGATTTAGTTATGCAGGAACACGTTGAGCAGGGCAATTTGGTTCTCACCCACATTCTTCGGCAAGTAGAAGAGAAAAGAGTGGAGATGGAGGTGCTGGTTGGCTTGCCAATGCACTTGTCGCCAGATGGAATTATTGCTGAAAAGCAAAATGATGTAGCAGTTTATCAAACACCACACGTTAATTTCCAGCTTGCCCATGATGAAGTGCGGGAGTTGCTCATGGGAGAACAGCTTTATGGCGACCCTCGGTTGGCAATTCGTGAGTTATACCAAAATGCTCTTGATGCTTGCCGTTACCGTGAGGCAAGGCTGAAATATCTTAAGCAGACAGGAAAATATCAAAAACAAGACAAGACATGGGAAGGACGAATCATCTTTCGTCAGGCAAAAGATGAAAATGGTCGAGAATATATTGAATGCGAGGACAACGGCATTGGTATGGGTAAGCAGCATTTGTCGCAGTGCTTTGCTCGTGCTGGTAAGCGTTTTGCTGATTTACCTGAATTCATTGAAGAACAAGCAGAGTGGCTGAAATGCAATCCACCAATTCGGTTATATCCCAATAGCCAATTTGGGGTAGGTGTCCTCAGCTACTTTATGTTAGCTGATGAAATAGAAGTAGAAACCTGTCGGCTGGATCGTAAGGGTAGACCTGGACAAAGATTAAGGATACGTATACCTGGAAGTAGTGGACTTTTTCGAGTACAAGAATTGGGTATTGGGGCTGATTCAGGCACGCGAGTACGTCTTTATTTAAACCGAACTCACTACGAAAACCAGCTAATTTCCTGTCTTGAAACATTACGCAAACTCCTTTGGGTTGCAGAGTTCCGAACAGAAGCCCAACATTTTGGTAAACAGGAAATATGGGAATCCGGACAACTCAAACATCCGGAATTGTCTGAAGACAAATATCTCAAGGTAGGAGATACAGATGTATGGTGGGTATCAACTAGTAGATACAGTGAACATAATGATCAGGGATGCATCTTATCTGATGGACTTTTTACTGATCAACAAGAGCCTTGTTTTATTGTAAATCTGCGTGGCACAAACTATCCCAAACTCACAGTAGATCGCACAACAATTGTAGACCTAGATAAAGAATGGGTAGGCCACTTATTAATTCAAAATTCAGAAGCACTAATAAAATGGCAGCATCTAAATTTTCAATGGCTGTGGAGTCTTTCAGATAATTGGACAGAAGTTGCTGCACATATCTTTGATGTTCTGAGAAAAAATAATGTAAGTGTCAAACTAGGAAGATGGCACAATGATACCTTAAAACTACCTATTGCTGAAATAGGTTGTTTTGCTGGTGATGCTCATCTATTGAGCTTTGATACATCTTCATTTGAAAGCTTATTCAATCTTTTTGGAATGCCTTGGTGGCTATTTCCTTATCGTCTATTTCTATGGAAGCAATATGGACTAAATAATTTATCTCTTTCGTTATATAAAAATGAGTTTATAGAAATACAACCTGATTTTTGTCCAATACCAACACCAGAGGATAGCTTGATACTATCTTGTGACTTGGAACGTCCCCATACTAGGTACCCTAGATATATCCAAGGCAAAATTTCTATCGCTCAGATAATTTTGTCTTCTATAAAACTTAATAAGCCTTTATCTTTTATAATAAAGCAACTACAAAGATTTGCATTTTTAGGATTAGAGGTAACTCAGGTAGAGCCAGAAATAGTAGATAATTTAAATCTGACTTTAGAAGATATAAATTTATTTAAAAATGATTTAGGATTTATACTAAACCATGAATTATTTAATGATAAAATATCTGTTGCTTATATTGTCAGAAGTGCACAAAAATTAGGTCAGCCAATAGATACAATTTTTAAAAGATTGCAGAGATTTGAAACTTTAGGGCTACAGTTACCTAAAGTAAATTTACAATATATTAGTGAACTTTCAATTATTTATGAAGATATCCTACTTCTTTCATCAAATTTAGATGGCAAGACTCCTTTACGGGAAGATAAAATATCAGTAATTCATTTAATTTTAGCTTCACAAAATTTTAATGAGCCGATTGCTAGTATCTTTGTAAAGCTGAAACGCTTTGAAGTTTTGGGTTTAAAATTACCTCAACTCGATTTAGAAACTATTAAAGATATATCTATAACAGAACAAGATTTAATAGCCATATCTAAAGATTTAGACGGCAAGGCTCCTTTTTTAGAAGAAATATCGACTATTCATTTAATCATAGCCTCAGATAGATTAAATGAGTCAATTGCTAACACTTTTAAAAGGCTACAAAAACTAGAAGTTCTGAAAATAAAATTGCCATCATTTGCTAGCGAGCTTTTAGACAATATCTGTATCATCTCTGAAGATATAATATTGTTCTCAAAGAATTTAAATGGAAATAGTCCTTGGTTAGAAGGCCCAATATTTCCTATTCACATTATTATTGCTGCAAATAGTCTAGGAAAGTCAATAGATACAATCATAAATCAACTTAAAAAATTTGAACCTTTAGGTTTAAAAGTACCTCCAGTAAGTGTTTACTTATCATATAGTCAAAGTGAAATCAGAAAATATTTATTAATTTTTTCCAAAAGCATGGATGGTAAAGCACCTTGGATAGAAGATGATATTCATCCTACTCGTGTACTTTTAGCAGCATTAATTTGCAATGAGTCTATAGAAGCTACTTTAGAACGGTTACGTACTTTTGCACCTCTCATAGAGGTAAACTTTCCCGAAGGAAATGAATGGTTTTGGCAATTTTTGAATAAAATAACAAGATGAATATATAAGTTTTAAATCACTAATTAAATTGATGGGCAGGTGGGCAATGCCCACCCTACTTTAATTATCTACTAACGCAAACTACTAGCTGGCATACCCAAGATATCCTCAATTCTCGGCATATCTTCCAACGCAATCACACGTCCTTCATCCTCAAAACCAGCGATTTGATCAAAGTTCAAATACCGATACAAATCATCTGCAAAAGGCTCAATTCTACTCGCCACAATATCCAAGTATTCCTGCACTGTCGGAAGCCGTCCCAGCAGCGCACAAACTGCGGCTAATTCTGCTGAACCAAGATACACTCGCGCATCTTTACCCATACGATTATTAAAGTTGCGGGTAGAGGTAGAAAATACTGTTGTACCATCAGCAACTCGCGCCTGATTTCCCATGCACAAACTGCATCCTGGCATTTCTGTTCTAGCACCCGCAGCCCCAAAAACGCTGTATACACCTTCTTCTTTTAATTGGTGTTCATCCATGCGGGTTGGTGGTGCTATCCACAGGCGGGTTTTTACTTCACCTGCGCCTTCCAAAACTTTCGCTGTTGCCCGATAATGACCAATATTTGTCATACAAGAACCGACGAATACTTCTTGCACTGGATCGTTAGCAACTTCCGATAATAACTTAACATTATCGGGGTCATTGGGAGCAGCAACAATTGGTTCTTTGATTTCGTTCAAATCAATTTCAATTATTTCGGCATACTCGGCATCGACATCGCCTTCTAATAACACGGGATTTGCTAACCATTCTTCCATTTTTGCCACACGGCGTAGCATGGTACGCGGATCGTGATAGCCTCGTGCGATCATATTTTTCAGTAACGCGATGTTAGAACGCAGATATTCCGAAATTGTCTCTACACTCAGCTTAATTGTGCATCCAGCACAAGAACGTTCGGCACTAGCATCGGTGAGTTCAAAGGCTTGTTCAACTTTTAAATCTGGCAAACCTTCTATTTCTAGAATTCGTCCAGAGAAAACATTTTTCTTATTTTGTTTCTCTGCTGTCAGCAAACCTTTTTGAATTGCTACGTAGGGTATAGCATTCACGACATCCCGCAGGGTGATACCTGGTTGCAATTCTCCTTTAAATCTTACCAAAACGGACTCTGGCATATCTAAAGGCATGACACCCAAGGCGGCTGCAAAAGCCACTAATCCCGAACCGGCGGGGAAGGAAATACCCAAGGGGAAGCGGGTGTGAGAGTCGCCGCCAGTTCCCACTGTGTCGGGTAGCAGCATCCGATTTAACCAAGAGTGGATGATACCATCACCGGGACGGAGGGCGACTCCGCCACGAGAGGCAAAGAAATCGGGGAGTTCGTGATGGGTTTTGATGTCTACTGGTTTGGGATAAGCTGCTGTATGGCAGAAACTTTGGATCACTAAGTCTGCACTGAAACCAAGACAAGCGAGTTCTGTCAATTCGTCGCGGGTCATGGGGCCTGTGGTATCTTGAGAACCAACGGTAGTGATGATGGGTTCGCAGGATGTGCCGGGACGCACACCAGGTAATCCACAAGCTTTACCGACCATTTTCTGTGCTAGGGTGTAGCCTTTACCTGTATCAAAAGCTTGCTGGGGACGGGTGAAAACGGTGCTGGGTTCTAAACCAAGTGCAAGACGGGTTTTGTCGGTGAGGGTACGCCCGATAAGTAAGGGGATGCGTCCACCTGCGCGGACTTCATCGAGGATGGTATCAGGTTTAAGGTCAAAGGTGGAAATGACTTCGCCTGCTTCGTTGGTGATTTCACCTTTGTAGGGATGGATGGTAATTACCATGCCGGTCTCGAGTTTGGTGACATCGCACTGAATAGGCAAAGCACCGGCATCTTCAGCAGTGTTAAAGAAGATTGGCGCGATCGCACCACCTAAAACATAACCCCCAGCGCGTTTGTTTGGCACAAAAGGTATATCATTTCCTGTATGCCACAATACGGAGTTAATGGCAGATTTACGCGAGGAACCTGTACCAACTACATCTCCCACGTAAGCTACGGGATGCCCTTTTTCCTTCAACTCGGCAATGGTTGCCAAGCTTCCCGGTTGCCGTGACTCCAACATCACTAAGGCGTGTAAGGGAATATCTGGGCGAGTTGTGGCACTTTGGGCTGGTGATAAGTCGTCGGTGTTGGTTTCGCCAGGAACTTTAAAAACGGTGACAGTAATCGCTTCTGGGACTGTAGGGCGCATGGTAAACCATTCAGCTTCTGCCCAAGAGTCAACCACCCGCTTGGCGAAAGGATTGGTTTTAGATAACTCTAAAACATCATGGTAAGCGTCATACACCAAGAGGATTTTGCTTAAGGCGTTGGCGGCGTAGGCGGCGATGGGTTCCTTTCCTTGCCCGCCCATTACCAGAGGTGTTTCGGATGAGTCAGAGACGGATACAGTAGGCAATTGCAGCAAATCAATTAAAGATTGCACATTGTAACCACCGATCATTGTGCCCAGCAATTGCACCGCTTCGATGGGCGCAATCAACGGACTGGTGATTTCTTCCTTAGCAATGGCGGTGAGAAATCCAGCTTTGACATAAGCTGCTGGATCAACACCAGGAGAAACGCGATCGCTCAATAAATGTAATAATATCTCCTCTTGACCCTTGGGCGGATTTTTCAGTAATTCACATAATTCTGATGTTTGCTTCGCATCCAATGGTAAAGGAGGAATACCGAGTGCTGCTCTTTGGGCAACGTGTTTACGATATTGTTCTAGCATTTTTATGTTCTCCATTGGGATGTTCTATCTTTAATTATGAAATATTTTTAGTCAATACTTGGCTATAAGAGTTTAGCTTACTTTTATTACCGAAAGCCTTACTGTTAATCGGTTGCTTGCAGTTTTTTTATACTGAAAGTTTGAAAACTATTGAGCGAATGGAATTCTAAAATTCTTGTTCTTTCTATGTCATAGTCTTGACCTTCATCTGTAAAATGGCTATCTCCATCAATTTCAATTACTACTTGTTTTTCTAGAAAGATGTGTGTACGCCGTAGCTTAAAAAAGGAGGGAACAAGAATTAAAGTACCCCTTTTTAAGGGGGATTTTAGGTAGATCTAAAACGTTTTGCTACCAAGAAGAGGACTTTTAAAACATCCTCTAACGCGCTTATAATGCCGCTAAGTCTTTATTTATGCCGTCAAAAAGGTACAAGAAAAGTATAAGTTTAAACTCTATGCTTTGTGCATCATGAGCAATCATGTGCATTACCTGCTGGAACCAAAACAGCCAGAAGATTTACCGAAAATTATTTTCGAGTCAAAGTTGCACTAAAGCCGCGATCACATCTAACAGGCAGTAAACTGAAAACATGACGTTCTCTCCCGCCTGTTATACCATCAGATTAACGGGAAAGAACGTCACAGCAGACCTAAATCTCGCACTAGTCAATGAGGATCAATGTCAGCTTAAAACAATCGTCCACAAGGAATTGTTCCACGACGAATCGCATGATTGCTGGTTTCGGAATCATCCGCCCAGAAGAACTGTTTTAGATTGCTGGCGCATTCAGAATTGGGCGCAATGGCAATACCTTCGTTGTTAATGTTTGACATCGAACTTGGGCGTTCGTAACCCTTGCGGATGATGAATTTGCCTTTCGTTGACGAGCCAACGGCGGTATCGATGGCGAGCAGGGTTGAGCGGTTGCTGCAATTGTTGTCGCAATACGCCCATAAAGTCTCATTATCGCGGTCGAAGGATAAATCCATGATCTTTGTATTACCACTGTCAATGGTAGCAATACGCGTATATGTAGAGTCGGAGTTGAGCGCGTAGGAATAAATTTGTCCATTTGCTTCCAATCCAACAAAAAACAATCCCGTGCCATGCAACGGATAATTGGCTGGGTTGTAGAGCTGATTGGTACTTTCATCTATGAATCCATTAGCCTGCAAATAACTATCTGGCACCCATGCGATCGCTTCCAAGCCTAAATTAGTGGAGCTAACCGTTGGCAAATTAGAAGTTAAGTTCCATTCCTTAGTAGCATTGAGGGTGGTGGCACTGCTGCTGCTGTCATAACTCAGTACGCTGAAGCGGTTGGAGCCGCTGCCATCTCGCTCAGTAGAGACGTAGATAGTTGTTGAAGAAAACTCGGCTTTGGTCACGCCTTCCGCATCCGGCGCACCAGTACCATTGGGATAACGCAACGTTTTTCCAGAACTCCAATTATTAGCAGTATTTTTGACGAAAGTGCTGCCGTTCCAAACCAGGTTATAGAGTTTTGATGGCGAATTTTGCACTCCCCACAACACAGCTTGTTGCGTTCCAGTCGCTGGGTCGTAAAACAAACCGCTGAGATTACCACCGAACTGGTTAGAGCCATCAGCAGTGACTACAGTTGTGCTGCTAGGCCATGCGCTGTAGGTGACAGCGGCCGCTACCAATTTCGCACTCAATAAACTTATGCCACAGGCAAAAAACAGCTTTGTGAGCGCAAAGGAAGATATTGCTTTACATTTCATTGTTTGATAATCTCTGAGAATCATTGAAGCCCATGAGCCGTCCAATTTTCGATGTGTAAATTGTTTTGATTGCACGGCATCACAAAAGTGGTGGTGAAATTCACTCTAGCAATTGGGTATGACTTAAAAAGTTATAATTGGTTAAAATTTTGGTTAAAATTAGTTATTTCCATGAAATTTCCGCCACACCAAAAAAACTGCTTTTGGAATGTCCAAAATTGTCCCGAATACAAGGGTAATTGAAGCAGCCTGATCCACAAATCACTATATACTATCATATAGTCCCAATCAAAGCCTTACAGATACATATTAAATCTCTAAAAGCCTGAAAATAAAATCTTAATTATCTCTGAAATTTTAAGATTTATTAGAATAATCGCTGAATATAACTTAGCTTACGTTGTATCAATTAGAATTAATAATGGAGTCTCCCACAGCCTTTTTATCCCCCAACAACAATTTTTAAGGAGGCAAAAACCTCTCAAAGTCCTCCTTAAAAAGGAGGATTTAGGAGGATCTATAAAATTTTGATCTTGTAGAGGGATGTGTATACGCCGTAGCCTAAAAAGAGGGTTTAGGGAGATAAAAAAGTGCCTACATCACAGCCAATAACTTTTAAAGCAACCTCTTAAGCTAGCTCACAAAATCGTTACAGTTTCTTTCAAATAAACCCGTGTAAATGGTTCATCTTCAGCCAAAGTATAATCTTCAATCAACCCTTTGCGACGGATAGAAATATCATTGCCTTTTCTAATTACCACAGTAGAACTATCAAAGACATCTCGCGCTAGCATCATCTCAGTTTCGCTGGGATTATCCAAAACTACGATATTACTATTCCGGTAAAACATCCCCTCTTCATCTAAGATGTCTTCGGCATATTCGGCAATCAGCAAATCAACTTTGGGATGACGGAGCAAAGTTTGGACGTTGCTATTGTAGTTTTTGCTTAATACTTTTTTCGAGCGATTTACAAAAACTGCATCACGACAAACAGCGCCTATTGTCCAATTGGGATGTTGTAAAAGGATATGGTCAATTGTTGTTTGCAGTTCTTCAACTGAGATTTTATTAAAGGTGATAATTGGTATCCTCGAATCTGTACCCGACTCAAAAAAGGTTTCTAGAATATGAGAAGGTACATCAACACTTTCACCTTCAGAAGGTTTAAGATGCATTAAAACTCCTGGTGCAGCGTTGATTTCCAGGATAGCAAAGTTACTAGATTTCCAAGATTCGGAGAGACTTTTGGTAATGACATCAATACCAAGGCAAGTCAACTGGAAGTGTTGGGCAATATCTTGCGCCAAGATAATATTGTCATCATGAACTGTGTGAGTTGCATCGATGCTCATACCTCCGGCTGAAAGATTGGCAACTTTACGCAGGTAAACAGTGCGTCCTTTTTCAATCACGCTGTCTAGTAATAAACGCTGTTCCTCTAAGTAAAGTTCCATCGCTTCATCAATCTGAATTTTACTCATGGGTGAGGTGGGCGTATCTAAACGTGCAGGTTTGCGGTTTTCTAGGCGAATTAATTCTGCAAGTGTTAAGTAGCCATCACCAACAACCGATGCTGGACGGCGTTCTGTGGCGGCGACAAATCTGCCATTGACACACAACATCCGAAAATCTGATCCTGAAATACTTTTCTCAACAATTATCCGAGTTAGGTGATCTTCAGGAATCGCTGCTAATGCTCTATTATAAGCGGATTCCAGTTCTTTTGAGTCTTGTACGTCAGCCGTAACGCCAATTCCTTTATGACCTACCACTGGCTTAACTGCCACTGGGTAGCCAATTTTTCTGGCTGCTGCCAAGGCTTCCTTTTCAGAAAAGACGATATCGCCTTCAGGGACTGGGAAACCCAAGGTTTTTAGAAATGCTTTGCAGTCATCTTTACGGGTGGTAAACTCTGAATCTAGATGACTATCACAGTTAAATGTGGTTGCTACTCCTCGGACGTGTTTTTTTCCAAAGCCGTATTGCATTAATCCTTCTTCCCACAAATAAAAGGCGGGAATACCTTTTTCGTCGGCTGTTCGCAATAGGGCGTAAACTGTGGGGCCACCATACACAGATGCACGGAACTTATTTTGTAGCCTGACTAGCTGCTCATCAAAGTTAAAGTCTTCGTCTTGGGTAATGGCTTCAAACCAATCCCAAACAAAATAAACTACCTCTCTAGTTGTGCGTTCATGTAGTGATTGGACGCTAATTCGCACTAAATCGGGATATGGCTTCACACTCCATTGGTTTAGGTGCAAATCCATGTCCAGTTTTCCGACTTCGGACACAACTTGAGCAAATAGATGGGCATGGGACTCGTAGCTTTGGCTGCCCAGATTTGGATAGCGATCGCCAATGCTTGCAATATAATCTTCTATGGGCAAAGGCTCTCTAGAGTCAACTAGAGCAAAGTCAAACACTAGCGCCCCTGCATCTAAATATGGGTTGGGGCCAACATAATGCTTGAAGTTGAAAATATCGAATACATCCGTTCTTCTAGCATTAATGCGAACCAAGTCACCGCTTTTTTGTAGAACCATTGATTACGAACCTTTGGCTAAACACCCTGAAATTTCTATGCTGAGTTATCGTTACTCAAACTTGTTGATTGGAGGCTGATTCAGATTAATTGTTGGAGAGTGATGGCAAAGCCATTGATCTAATCAGAACCTACATTAACTCTATTAGTAAGCATTTTTAACTATCTCAAGGCATAATTAAATTTCTCTTCCTCGGCAAAGAATCAAGAATAGTCACTTCATCCTTATGAATGGACAAAGATATAACCTTTGAAAGGTGTAACACGCATCCCAAAATCTGTATAAATAAATGTGCGGTATTGAAGAGACAGCAAAGCATGAATAGCACACAAGCTGATCTAAGAGATGAAATTCGAGAACTTGCTGAGGAAGCTTTTCACCAAAAGCTGATCTCTGGTCATGGTGATGGGCCTGACATAAATGAGTATCAAATTGTCTACCAAGGCAAACCCAGGCATCTCCCACTAGAACAAGCACGTTTTTTCTTGACTAACTTGCTTTACAGAAGTCGCATTCATTAGGACTCATTATCAAATATCTAATTTGCACTCAGCTAGATTTAATACCAACAATTGCATGATAAATTTTCAATCGGTAATTTAGAAACGCAGTCAATAATGCCTCTAGAAAATCTCTCTAGAGGCAGTTGGTTTTAGGAATTTTATTTAGGAGAAAAAAATTAATTCTGAGGAGAGCTATTTTTTGATGTAATTTTCCTGAAAAATCTTTTGGTCTAATTGAAAGCGCAAATTTTAATACTACATTCTGTCAGGTAATCTACCATAGGGATGATTTGATAGTTTAATTGTCATGGTTTAGTGAAATTTATTAACTCACATCAGGGGGCATCATGGTGGAAAGTAATCCCAAACGGCAGTTGGTAATTATTGGGGGAGCAGAAGATAAGGATGGAGATTCTCAAATTCTGCGAGACTTTGTGCGACGCGCTGGGGGTACGAAGGCGTACATTGTCATTATGACGGCAGCAACAGAATTACCAAGAGAAGTGGGAGAGAATTATATTAGAGTTTTTGAGCGGCTAGGAGCCGAGAATGTTCGCATTATTGATACAGAAACCCGCGAAGACGCATCATCATCTACCGCATTAGAAGCAATTCATAAATCAACTGGGGTATTTTTTACCGGTGGAGATCAAGCTCGCATCACCAATATCCTCAAGGATACCGAAATCGATGCGGCGATTCATAAACGTTTCGCGGAAGGTGTAGTTATCGCTGGTACAAGCGCGGGCGCTGCTGTGATGCCAGATAAAATGATAGTTGAAGGTGATTCTCAAACACATCCTCGAATTGAAACTGTTGAAATGGGCCCTGGTCTAGGCTTTTTACCAGGAGTGGTAATTGACCAGCATTTTTCTCAGCGTGGACGTTTGGGACGCTTAATTTCAGCTTTAATACTAGAACCTGCTGTTTTAGGATTCGGTATTGATGAGAATACCGCTATGGTCGTAACCGATAACCAAATTGAAGTGATTGGTGCAGGTGCGGTGACGATTGTTGATGAATCAGAAGCTACATACAACAATATGGGCGAAATTCTGAAGGATGAGTCTTTGGCGATTTGCGGAGCAAAGCTTCACATTTTGCCACATGGATTCAAATTTGACTTGAAAACTCGCCAACCTATCCTAAATAATGTCTCTGTAGCAAATGTCTCTGTACCTGTTGGTTGAATGAACGCCTAAATTTTAGCAGGTGCGTTTACTCGAATAAATAATTAATAATTGTAGATTATTGGCATTTATCTCTTGAATATCCTCCCAAGTACTCTCAGAAATAGGGGACACAGCCCCCCTTTTTTCAGGAAGAAAGGGGGGATTAATTTTTAAGATTTCTTATCTTAACTTCGGCAAACTGTTATAAATAAGTAATATCAACTTTACATGATGATGCACTTAATATTTATTAAACGAATTATCAAGTATGTGTAGTACATAAAGAAACAGATTGATAAATGAATTAATTATGAAGTTAAATTTAATAAAAAATTGGTACAAGTAGGTAATAATTAATTCAAACTATATATTGAATGCCGATCAACTTTTATGACAATCTACTTTTATAGCACTCGTGAAGAATATGGTTGTTTCTCTAACTTTTCGCCCCACGGGTTTCAATTAGATGGATTGTATTGGTCAACCAGCGAACACTACTTTCAAGCGCAAAAGTTTGTGGATACACCTCATGTAGAACAAATCCGCCAAGTTAAAACACCTAAAGATGCGGCAAGAATGGGGCGTGAGAGAACCCGTCCACTACGTCAAGATTGGGAACAAGTTAAAGACGATATCATGCGGCAAGCTGTGCTATGTAAATTTCAAACTCATACAGATATTAGGAATATCTTACTTTCCACAGGCAATGCAGAAATTGTTGAAAACTCGCCCATCGATTTTTATTGGGGTTGCGGAGCCGATGGTAGCGGTAAAAATATGCTAGGAAAAATTTTAATGGAGGTACGAGAGAGCCTGCACCATACATACAGCGAAGATGTTGATCGTAAAAGCGTTAAATGATGCGCTAAACCAACCTGATGAAAGATACCTTCTGGTTTTGGGAACACTATATTTACCACCAGACTTAAAAGGAAGGGGTTGATGCCTAAAGGCGAATGGAATAATAGATCGAAAAATACAATTCCCCTACAATCACCCATAACATACTTAAAACCAGTGAAGCGTAATACAATTACTCATGAATTTGGCTCTGGTTCACACGCTGAAATACTACCACCACAGGAAAATGATGATAATTTATCGGAAGCATCCAAGCTACTACGGCAAGGAATTCAACAGCAGCAAGCTGGTGAATTAATTGCGGCGCTGAAATCTTTACAACAAGCTTTAGGGCTGTTTCAGGGAGTTGGGGATTTGCAAAAACAGGCACAGGCGCTTTCTTTTTTAGGATTGGTAACTTATGGCGCTGGAGACTATAAAGGTGCAATATCTTACTCCCAGCAGTGTTTGTCTTTGCTCAATAACACCTCAGATTTAGCATTGCAAATGCAAGCACTTTCCCATTTAGGAAATTCATACCGTCATTTGAATGACCATAACAAGGCTATTGAGTTTCTAGAAAAGTGTTTGAAAATAACGCAACAGCTGCAAGACAAACGGAGTCAAGTTGCAGCACTGAATAATTTGGGATTGGTATATAAATCTTTGAGTAACTTTACACAGGCTATTGAGTATCAGCAGCAAAGTCTAGAGATTGTGCGAGAACTTAAAGATAACTGGGGCGAGGAACAGGTACTTAAAAATTTGGGTAATGCTTGGTATGCTTTGAATAATTATCCAAAAGCGATCGCTTATTATGAGCAGTGTGTAGTACTAGCACGCTCATTAAAAAATGTTCGCAGTGCTTCTCAGGTACTCAAAAATCTGGGTAATGCTTGTTATGCTCTAAGTGATTATACTAAAGCTATTAAGTATTATGAAGATAGGTTGCTATTAGCCAGAGAAATCCAAGACAAACGTGGCGAGGAACAATCTTTAGGTAGTTTAGGAGTTGCTTGTGAAGCTCTGGGTGACTATAACAAAGCAATTACATATTATGAACAACGTTTGCTGTTAGCCAGGAATATCAAAGACCGTCGTAGTGAAGAAGAAGCTCTCGATCGTTTGAGAGTCGCTTGCTACGCCTTGGGTGATTATGCCAAAGCTATGCAATACCAGCAAGGAACATCTTCAAATAATTCGTAATTCGTAATGGGGATTTAGGAAGAGCCATAAATAAAACTTGCTGATGACGTTAGCTCTATTGACCAAAACGCCCAAAATTCGTTAAAAAGCAAGAGAGGCAGAGGAATAATTAAAATTTAATAATTCAAAATTACTCGCACAGATCGATTGGCCCTATTGGATTTTGTTGCTGGAGATATCTGAGAACCTCTGATGTATCAACTTGGGGAAATTGGGCGTAGAAATTACTCACACTCCAAAAGGGTTCTGGTGTTTCCAAGACGATTGTGCGATCGCCCCACTGTTCTAACCAAGGTAGCAATCTTTGTGGTGCGACTGGAGTACATAGCCAAACTGCTGCTGGAGACAGTGCTTTGATAGCAGTTGCCGCTACCGCTATTGTCATTCCTGTAGCAATGCCATCATCAACTAAAATAGCCGTAGCATTCTCGGCATTCACCTGCGGACAAGCAGTAATTAATTGAGCCTCAAGAGACTTAGCTTGGATGATAGCTTTATTTAAAGCCACTTCGCGCAACCTTGTATCATCTTTAAACCGAAATAGCTTTTGATCAGTCCAAAGAACATTTCCGTAAGTAGTCACTGCACCAATTGCTAACTCTGGGTTTTCTGGATGGCTAATCTTTTTCGCTACAACGATTGTCAACGGACAATCCAATAGACGTGCTACTGGTGCTGCTACTGGTATACCCCCTCTTGGCAAAGCATAAACAACTGGTACAGGTTTTATCCCAGAAGCAATAGTTTGCTGAGTCAAAACATCCTGAATCACTCGCGCTAATAACTCACCCGCATGGGTGCGATCGGCAAAAAGCGGGGTCTGTGACATGAGTTCTCCCCAGCATCTTAGGACGGCACTGCTTTTATCATGACTGAATTTTGTCTCAACTTAACTGATACAATAAGATTTTGTATAAATAATTAAGTATTCAGCAAAAGTCTATTTATTCAGATAAATCTGCAACCAGAGCAGTATTTAACTCAGATAAAACAGCTGGCGCTGATATCAAAATCCTAATTTTCATGAGCAGCGAAACTCAACTCAGCCTCTTCGACGACTCAACCTTTAACCAACGAGAACTAATTCCTACAGACGCTAAAATTGCGATCGCTCCCGGAACTTATTCCACCATAACGGAGTTGGCACAGCATTGCGATCGCTGCCACCGTTGTCCATTGGGAGACACTCGGACTCATGCTGTGGTCGGACGCGGTAATCTCAAAGCGCCAATTATGGTTATTGGGGAAGCGCCTGGTCAAAATGAAGACGAAACTGGTTTACCATTTGTAGGTAGATCGGGGCAATTGCTGGAGAAAATTCTGGCATCGGTGAATCTAACTACCGAGCATGATGTATATATCGCTAATATAAATAAATGTCGCCCACCAGATAATAGAGTTCCTACTCCTGTAGAAGTGGCGGCTTGTCTACCCTACTTACTAGAGCAAATTCGCCTAGTTGACCCTAAAATAATCTTGTTAACAGGTGCAACTGCTGTCAAAGGCATCACTGGCGATAAGCGGGGGATTACGAAAATTCGCGGACAGTGGCTGGAGTGGGAAGGGCGTTTATGTATGCCGATTTTTCATCCTTCGTACTTACTGCGTAACCCTTCTAAAGAAAGAGGTGCACCTAAATGGTTGATGTGGCAGGATATCCAGGCAGTGCGGGCTAAGTTAGACGAATTCCAAAATAACAATTAAACCTCGTCTACCTTGATAACCGTAGTTTTGCAGCGATCGCGTAACCCAACATAAATAAGGTGGTAATGTTGGGTTGCCTTTCACTTTACCCAACCTACTAGCGTGACTTCCATGACTTTAATCAAGCCATGCTCAAGGGTGAATCGATGGCCCACGCGCTCATCGGCAAGAACTGCATAAGCCTTGTCACGCACGACCTGATGCACATCGACCAAAATGCGCCCGTCCTCCTCCAAGTAAAAGGAAACCGGCTCGACGTGCGGATTGATCTCGCTCCATTGCTCCGTCCAGTAAGCGCGAACTTCTTCAGGCCCACGGACAAAACCGCCTTTGAACGCTTTCGGCCAAGCGACGTCAGGAGTCATGAGGGCAAGGGCAGTGTCAATGTCTCGTGCGTTGAAGGCCGCGTAAGCCGCACGGAGCAGTTCGATTTCTGGTGCAGGTTGATCTGGCATAAGAGGTATGGTGAAGGAGATGCCGCAGGGCATAAAAATTTATTATACCGTTAAAGCTAAGTAGTGTTATCTTTGCGGGACACAACTACGCGCTAATTGCACTCACTGTGGCGAGTTAGTAGTGTCCACCAGATATAACAGTACCTAATTGCGATCGCCTGTTTTAATTGAGGTGGAAGCGATCGCATCTGAGTTAAGTTAGTATTACATCAAGTCAGTCAGGGAAATTAGCCTTTCTTTCAAGTAACTTGTATTTTTATTAACAAATATTCGGGTAATGGATAGCTGGCTGACAGCAAGAAAGGTAGAGGTGGGGTTCTAAGAACAACTAGTAAGGGCAGCACCACATTGATCTTCCCTTGTCAACCAACCTTTAACACCTTGATATTCCACCTGCGCCCAATCTCCCTGACAGCCTAACAATTTGACAGCCGTATTTGCAGGAATTGTTCTCACTTTTCGGCTTTCTTGACTATTACTAGCATATAAATCTACGCCATTAGTGCCGTAGCCCTGCGTTGTTAAACCTAACTTTGGCACAAATACCCATCCAGTTCCTTGAAAACCATTACTAGCATTAGTAATCTGTACCCAATCTCCAGTAGCACCAATAACTTGAACTGTTTCGTTGATGGGGATTTGCCCTAAAATTGTGTTATTTGTACTTGCACCATTCCGCACATTTAAACCTTGTATATCTGTATCGGTGACGTAGGCAAGAATATCGCACTTTTGTGGATTAGTTGATTTCGCTAAAGCTATTTGATAAGCTATACCTGTATTGATCATCACGCTAATACAACTAAATACCAATCCTATTACTAACTTTGATGGTGCATTTTTCAGTTTTTTTGTCATAATTTGCTCAATTTTTTTGCTTCAGTACCTAAGATTTGAGTTCGATTTCTATCTCATAATCTACCCAAACAAATTAAAGCTAACTTTATAACGTAGTTATCTAAAAATAATTTTAGTACTGTAATAACACTTTTCATTTTACAAAATTTAGTCCTGCGATGTCTACGACGGGCTACGCCTACGCAGATGGATGCAATACAACGCTATGATTGTGTATTAAAATGCTTATAGTGTAATTAACGCTAATAGTGAGTAAAATTTTGATAATTTATTAATTTATATGAACCATAAAATACAGCCCATATCAGATGGCATAGGTCAAGAAATTATTAATATTGACAATAGCAGTATTTTAGAATTAGACAAAGAAGAAATTATTCGTCTATTTAAAGATTATGGAGTTTTACTTTTTAGAGGATTTGATGTTGATGTTGAAATCTTTAAAGAATTTACCAATCTGTTGAGTACCAATTTTATAAATTATGCTGGTGGTGCATTCAGTAGGAAGGTAATTAATGGAGATGAGACTCTTTTAAGTGTAAACGATTTTAAGTCTGAGATTAAATTGCATGGAGAAATGTATTATCAGAAAAATATCCCACTGATGTTGTGGTTTTTCTGTGCTAATCCGCCATTAGAAGATGGTGAAACTACGGTGTGTGATGGTAGAAAATTTTTTAATGAAATTAGTAGTTCAACCAAAGAGTTATTCAGCAAAAAGAAGTTAAAATTTACTGTTCAGATATCTCAAGAGGACTGGCAGAAAAAATACCAAACAGATGATTTGAACCAGCTAGAAGAAATGTGTCAGAAGAATAATACGTATCTGACAGTAAATGATGATCAATCAATTCTGCTTGAATACATTTGTCCAGCTATTATCCCCAGCAGATGTGGAAAATATCAGGTATTTATTAATAGTTTATTGCCTACAAAGCAGTTAAACCCAAAGATTCTTAATTTTGAGGATGGTTCAGAAATTCCTGAAGAGGTTGTCTCTGAACTGAATGACATTGCTGAAAAAATAACCACGGAAATTTTGTGGGAAAGTGGCGATATTTTAATGATTGATAATACAAGAATACTTCATGGTAGAAGGTCTTTTGCTGACGATCAAAGAGATATTTATATCAGGCTATGTTCTCCAGCTTTTTCATTTTGATATTTTTAGGACTTACGTAAACAATATTCAAAACCCTTATTCTCAGGTAGGGACAATTCATGAATTGCCCCTATACTGTGTAGTTTTGCGTAAGTCCTAATTTTATTACAGCAGATATCAAGGTACAGCATTGTTCCCTCTTACTGCATGATTTATAGGTTATTGGTGTAGATAATTGGTCTTTACAAGACGCGATAAATCGCGTCTCTACATTAGGGTTTTGTTGCTCTATCTAAACTGTATTGATCTATAACAGGTTACTTCATATCGTAGCCAAACAAATTTGGGTCTACTTCTCCTAGCTGCAACTCTGCTAAACCATATTCCGCCCATCGTCTCTCTACCATCGCCGCCACATCTGGGTCAGATTCCAAAGGCGAACCCCATTCATGGTCTGTTTCCGGTGGAATCTTTGTAGTCGCATCAATTCCCATCCGTCCACCTAAGCCAATTTTTTCACTGGCAAAATCCAAGGTATCAAAAGGTGTATTTGGCAAAATAAACACATCTCGCACTGGGTCAACTTTGGAACTAATCGCCCACACCACTTGACGCGGATCGCGAATATTTATGTCTTTATCCACAACAATTACAAATTTGGTGTATGTAAATTGTGGTAAAGCACTCCAAAACGCTAAAGCCGCCCGTCGTGCTTGTCCGGGATATGCTTTATCAATGGAAATAATCGCTGCTTTGTAACTCAAAGCTTCCATTGGGAGGAAGAAATCGACAATTTCAGATACTTGTTGGCGCAGTATGGGCGTATAAATGCGATTTAGTGCGATCGCCATCATCGCTTCTTCTTTGGGTGGACGACCGCTAAATGTTGTTAAGTAAATCGGATTTTTCCGGTGCGTCATACACTCAAAGCGTACCAAAGGCGAATCCTCAACGCCGCCGTAATAACCCATGTGGTCGCCAAAAGGCCCATCTGGTAAAACTTCTCCTGGTGTAATTGTTCCTTCCAAGACAAATTCTGAATCGGCGGGAACTTCCAAATCGACAGTTTTACATTTCGCCAACTGCACACCAGAACCGCCGTATAGTCCAGCAAACAGCCATTCTGATAAATCTACAGGGATGGGTGTAGCAGCTGCCATAATAATTAGAGGATCTACACCAAGTGCGATCGCAACTTCTAATTTTTTCCCACGTTCGGCCGCTTTTCGCAAATGCCTCGCCCCACCCCGCACCGATAACCAGTGAACCGTCATCGTATTTTTAGATTGTAGTTGTAAGCGATACACACCTACATTTGGTGTACCCGTCTCACAATCTTTGGTAATTACTAGTCCCAGCGTGATAATCTTGCCAGCATCACCAACATAAGGACGTATCAAAGGCAACTTATTTAAATCTAAATCATTACCTTGAAGCACAACTTGCTGACAAGCGGGGAAAAAGTCTCGTCCTGGTTTCGCCTTCACCACATCAAACAGCACTTTCCCAAAATCTATCGCTTGGGAAATCTTCTTCGGTGGTTTTGGCTGTTGCAGCATACTTAATTTTTTCCCCAGGGTTTCCAACTCCTCTGGATGCTGCATATTCATCGCCCAGCAAATCCTTTCCACAGTTCCCATCAAATTCACCGCCACCGGAAAGGAAGCACCTTTGACGTTTTCAAACAACAACCCTGGACCACCTTTTTGCAGCATTCGGTTGGAAATCTCAGCAATTTCCAATTCCGGGTCAACTAAAGCTGAAATACGCCGTAATTGTCCCTTTTCTTCCAGAATTTTAATGAATCCCCGCAAGTCTCTCGCCATTGTTCTAATAAAGCTGATTATTTAAGAAGTGTGAAGCGCTTTCTTATATTATGGGGTATTGGGCACGGGGCATCGGGCATTGGGCATTAGGAAAGGACAAAGAAGGAATCTGTTCAAGAATCTCTCTAATCCTCTCAACTCTAAGTAAGTTGGCGCGAAAAAACCCAAGTATGTTACGAAACGTAAATAGGCTTAAAGCCCTTACTAATGAACAATGACAGCCTTTACCAGTTAGCTTTTATTGCGCCGGTCTACTTGAATTTGGGAAATTATTGGTTTTAATTGGAAATTAACCTATTTAGTCACTTTTCTTAACTGTCTTTTCCAAAGTATTTAGTTATTGTATCTAGGGATACGCATTTATTTTTTATAAATAAGCGCTAACCTAATCAAACATGGCCAGAATATACTATACCTTCCTGGCAGGCGGTTTTGTTATATGACCCCTGCTAGGTTTATTTATTACAAGCTTTTACAGTGCCTAATTTTGGGATTTTTCTGAATTTTTGTGAGTTTGCGTTAGTGTAGTCCAACCCAAGCATCGCCAACAGCATAAATTTTTGATCCTGACAAGGGGACTTTTAAAACATCCTCTGAAAATATGGGTTTATAAAACATAGCTGAAAATTGCTATTTATCCGAATTCACAAATTTTCTAGAATTTTAAAATATCTAATGATTCTTCTATTTCTAAATCTAATATTATTTCTCGTGTATCTTTGAGTGCTTCTAGCTTACCTTCTTTACGATAGATGTCTGCTGCTTTCTGAAAATCTTCAATTGCTCCCTGTTTATCTGCTATTTCTAAACGAATATTGCCACGATTGTAATAAGCATCGGCATAATTATAATTAATTTGTATTGCTTGAGTATAATCTTCAATCGCTCTCTTAAAATCCCCTAAGTCAGAATGAGCATTACCACGGTTATAATAGGCATCAGCATAATTAGGATTAATCTGTATTGCCTGAGTATAATCTTCAATTGCTCCTTCAAAATCCCCTAAATCAGAACGAGCATTACCACGTTTTTTATAAGCTATGGCATCTTTTGGATTAATCTTGATTGCTTGAGGAAATCCCGGTTGAGAACCTAATAAATAACGAGCAATTCCACGGTTTTTATAAGCATCGGCATAATCGGGATTAATTTTGATTGCCTGGGTATAATCCTCAATTGCTCCTTGATTATCTCCTATATGAGAACGAGCTTCAGCCCGGTTTTTATAAGCTACGGCAACATTAGGATTAATTCTAATAGCCTGAGTGTAATCATTGATTGCTTCTTCTAATCGACCTAGTTGAGACAGAGCTAAACCTCGTTTATTGTAAGATTTAGCATCCTGAATATTCATCTGGATTGCCTGAGAATAATCTGCGATCGCAGCTTCGTAATCACCTATTTGATAGTGAGTCAAACCTCGTTTATAATATAAATCAATATCGGTAGATTTAGCTTGTAAAGCTTTACTATAGTTAACGATCGCATTTGTATATTCTCCTTTCTCAAAATATTCATCCCCCAATTTTGCATAAAGTGTATTTGAATCTTCATTATTATATTCAGGTTGAAAAAAAGATTTGAGTAACTGATTATTGGTTGGCTTAGATAAAATTTCTTGCTTTGGAAGATATTTGTAAATTGATGGTTGTTGTCTAGAATAATTATTTATAGAAGATTGTAACTGTTCTAGATAGCACCATAAACCACCACCATACAACAATTGGTCTATCCCAAAGGAAATTTTACCAGTCTTTAACTTAATCATCCGGGTTGGGAGAAACCCAGCCAAAAAAAGGTGATACTGAGATTGTGCTTCACTTACATCTTCTTGAATCAAAATGCAAACTACAACTGCATTTTTTTCAACTTCTTCAGAACTGATTGACCATCTAACTCTATCAATATTACCGTGACGAGATTTAACCTCGATACCAATAGAGGGGTCAGAAGTCAAGGTAAAATCTATATTGCCATCGCCGCCGAATCGCTTTTCATAATCGACTTCGGTAATAAAATCTGCTAAACGTTCCTTGACAACTTCCTCACCCAACTTCCCTTTAAGATAGCTAATAAACACGTCACGGACTGGCGAAACACGCTTATATTTCTCAGCCATCAACCAGCAAAATTCCCTTAGTGCCTTTAATCTCTCTCCAGAGATTATAGTTAATTCACTATATTGACCTTCGGTTTCACAATGAAGCAGACAACCAGATGTTAACCTTTTAATAAAATCAGACTGTAGCGATCGCAGTAGTGTAATCCAGTCCATTTATATTTCTGCGAATCTTTTAATGAGATTATTCTATTAAAATATCCAGTCGCCGTAAACCTTTTAATTAGCTTTGCAGGATTTACATCATTTTAGGTGCGGCCATGTCTGATTATGCCAAAGTTTTGACTGCTAGGGAAGAGTGTAAGAGTGTGATCGCTGGGAGGATAACCAAAAACGCTTAATTTATCGGGATGTTGAATCTCACTCCACAATAAACAATAAGCATTGCAACTCTCCCTAACCACTTTCGACGTGGGTCTGCGGGTACGTTAATCATAATGGTTTATGGCTCGACTCCACAGTTTTGCCGTGCTTAACCCCAGTGGAAATCCACTCTCACCATCTCATACCAATTTAGGATGGATAAACGGTAGGCAAAGTTACGGGGACTCGCTTTCTCGTGGCGCTAACGTAATTCGTAATTAAGTTTTATAAAAGGGATTAAAAAAAATCACAAAACTTGCTAATGACGAAGAGAGAAAGTTAAGCTATTAAAATTTGTTAAAAGTTATGAATTTGATTCAAAATTATTTAATAAATAAATCATAATGTTCAGTAATTTCTAATTAACAATGTGCTTGTATATAAGCAGCAAGCTAGGAACTTTTATATATGAATTACGATGCTTTCATTGTTCCACCAGGTTCAAAAATTTCTCTGAAAAAAAACTATGACCCAGCTTATAAAGCTGATTTTAATGAAAAAGCTGATGCTGCAATTAAATTACAGGCAGATATTGAGCGATTAGCAAATTACCAGAATATTCTCTATGCTCAGAACACCTACGCCTTGCTGATTATTTTTCAGGCAATGGATGCTGCTGGTAAAGATAGCACAATTAAACACGTGACCTCTGGGGTGAATCCGCAAGGATTTCAGGTGTTTAGTTTTAAAGGTCCCAGTGCGGAAGAATTAGACCATGACTACCTGTGGCGAACAATGAAGGCTTTGCCAGAAAGGGGTCGAATTGGGATATTCAACCGCTCATATTATGAAGAAGCACTAGTAGTTCGTGTCCATCCAGAAATGTTAAGAAAGCAACAACTTCCTCATTTCCCTAATGGAAATAAGATATGGAAGCAACGCTTTGAAGAAATTAATAATTTTGAAAAATATTTAGTAGACAATGGTGTGATCGTTCTAAAGTTCTTTCTTAATGTTTCTAAATCAGAGCAAAAAAAGCGCTTTTTAGAACGGATTGAATATCCTGAAAAAAATTGGAAGTTTTCTGATAGCGATGTCAAAGAAAGAGCTTTTTGGGATGATTATATGAATGCTTATGAAGAAGTTTTTAATAAAACTAGTACAAAATCGGCCCCTTGGTATATTATTCCTGCCGATCGCAAATGGTTTACACGTCTGGTAGTCGCCAATATTATCTGCACAAAACTAGAAGAACTCAATCTGCAATACCCCATAGTTAGTGACGAACATAGACAGCAACTTTTGGAGGCAAAACGCATTTTAGAGCAAGAAGATGAACAAACAACCTTAACAGAGAAAGGCAAAAAAAATAAATTAGTTTAAATATATTGTACAATTTATATAAAGAAAAGATGAGCAGTCGTAAATTTATTAATGCTCCCTGTAAATAATAAGTTTGGTTGGTACTTACAGCCGAAAAATCATGATTCAGATGGCAGAAAATGCCAAGAATAATCCACCCCACTTTACTAATGCTGCCTTTGATATTGTGGCGATCGCAGCGTCAGCAGGTGGTCTGACTGCTCAAATTAAAGTGCTATCGACTCTACCCGCAAAATTCCCAGCCGCGATCGCTCGCTATTGTGCAACACATTTCTCCTGAACATCCGTCATTCATGGCAGAAATTCTCAGTCGGCGCACAGATATTACCGTCAAGCAGGCAAAGGAAGGAGATTACCTCACCCCAGGAACGGCTTACATTGCTCGACCCAATCGTCACTTATTGGTTAACGATGACGGCACACTTTCCTTATCACAGTCGAAATTAGTACATTTTTTACGTCCTTCGGCTGACTTATTATTTGAATCGGTTGCAGCCACTTACAAAGAAAGAGCGATCGCCATCGTCCTAACTGGAACGGGTAGCGACGGCGCGATGGGAGTAGAAGCAATCAAAAAAATGGGTGGTACTGTCATTGTCCAAGACATAAAAACCGCCGAATTTTCCGGGATGCCCTCAGCTGCGATTCAAACTGGCAATGTAGATTTTGTTCTCCCCCTAAATGAAATCTCCAGCACTGTGGTGGCTTTAGTCATGAGAGAATCTAACTAAGCAGAGGGGCAGGGGAGCAGGGGAGATATGTTTTAGAATGCAAGTTAGTGTCACTACACATTAATGAGTCTTTGATACTTGCGGACGTAGCTTGGAACTTTGCCCCCTGCCCCTCTGCCCCTCCCTAACCTATGACTTCCGCAGAAAGAGATCCCAAATTTGAAAATCTCCTGATTTATCTCAGACAAAGCCGGGGATTTGATTTTACAGGCTATAAGCGCTCGACTTTGATGCGTCGAGTCCGCAAGCGGATGCAGTCATTGACTATAGAAAACTTTGAAGAGTATTTAGACTACCTAGAGGTTTATCCAGAAGAGTTCAATTATCTTTTTAACACTATCTTAATTAACGTCACCGCTTTTTTTCGAGATTCATCAGCTTGGGAATACCTAGCAGATGAAATACTGCCTAATCTGATTAGGAATAAAAAAACTTCTGACCAAATACGTATCTGGAGTGCTGGCTGTGCTTCTGGAGAAGAAGCTTACACTTTAGCAATGTTGATGGCTGAAATATTGGGAGCAGAGGAATTTCGCCAACGGGTGAAAATCTACGCCACAGATGTAGATGAAGAGGCTCTCAACCAAGCTCGTCAAGCCATGTATTCAGCAAAAGATGTCCAGGAAGTATCAGATGAACTGCGACAGAAATACTTTGAGATTGTTGGTAATCGCTATGTCTTCCGTCAAGACTTGCGACGCTCAGTGATTTTTGGTCGTCACGATCTGCTTCAAGATGCGCCCATTTCGCGCTTAGATTTGCTGGTTAGTCGCAATACATTAATGTATTTTAATTCGGAGACTCAAGGGCGAATTCTAGCCCGATTTCATTTTGCGCTTAATGATAATGGCTATCTATTTTTGGGGAAAGCAGAGATGCTATTGATGCATTCTAATCTGTTTACCCCAATAGACTTAAAAAACCGAATATTTAGTAAGGTATCGTCGGTTAATATACGCGATCGCCTCCTAGTTATGGCAAATTCAGTAGATGAAGAATCTAAGAGCCGTATGTCTCAACATTTGCGGCTGCGAGACATGGGTTTCGACACATCACCAATCGCCCAAGTAGTCATTGATATCAATGGCTCTCTGGTAATGGTGAATGAGCAGGCACGGACTTTGTTTGCCCTTTCCCCCAAAGATTTAGCTCGTCCTTTTCAGGATCTAGAACTTTCCTATCGACCGATTGAATTGCGATCGCTAATTGAACGGGCTTATACTGAACGCCGCCCAATTACCCTAACAAATATAGAGCGCTATTTGTCTAACACAGACACTCAATATCTGGATGTGCGAATTACGCCTTTGCAAGAAACAGACACCAATTTTTTAGGTATTAGCATCTCCTTTCATGATGTCACTCGTTATATTAAACTCCAAGATGCTCTGCAACGCTCGCAACAGGAATTAGAAACTACCAACGAAGAACTCCAATCTACCAATGAAGAATTAGAAACTACCAACGAAGAACTCCAATCCACCAATGAAGAATTAGAAACTACCAACGAAGAACTCCAATCCACTAATGAAGAATTGGAGACGATGAATGAAGAACTCCAATCTACTAATGAAGAATTACAAACAATTAATAACGAACTGAGCCAGCGCACCACAGAACTTAATCGCGCAAATATTGTCCTAATCTCTATTCTCAGAAGTCTCCAAACTGGAATAGTGGTAATTGATGGCACCTTTAACATTTCAATTTGGAATTACATGGTAGAGGATTTATGGGGGCTGCGAACTGATGAAGTTCTAGGAAAGTCTATCTTCAGCCTAGATATTGGGCTACCTGTTGAGCAGTTGCGATCGCCCATCCGCGATTCTTTCTCTGGTAAAAAACAATTTCAAGAAATGATCCTTGATGCTACCAATCGTCGAGGTAGGCAAATAAAATGTTACCTGGCAATCACCCCGTTGCTTGGCATGGATATACAGGGAGCAGTTTTGATGATGGCAGATGTAGAGAGAGTCCATAGTATGATTTCTAGTCAAGATATGGAGGAACGGCGGCAGCAGGAATAATTGACAGCAGTTTTTCTTTGCAAGAAGTACAAAGAAAGCTACAAATTTTGATGTAGTTATTGCTGGAGTTATAAACTCTTTATTTATGATTTTGAGCTTTGAATTTTGTACCTAATTTACTAGTCACACTGAAAAAATATAGAGACTTAGTACTATGGCAATCTCAAAATTTAGATTCAATTTTTTGGCTCAACCAATCGCAAAAACTAGCATGATAGAGACTATAATAGATTTCTGTTGCTATTGATTTTAAATGTAAAAATTCTCGCCACTTGTCTAAAATTACCTTGATTTCATATTCATCTGTATCTAATCTTTGTGCGAGCGTTTCTATTGAAGTTGATTGCTCTTGAACTAAGATATTTAACACCTGTAAACCTATTGCTTGCTGTTTACTGGTTACTAAGTTTATCTTGTCTAAATGATTTTGGTAATAAATTTGTAAGTTTTCGGGATAAATATCCTCATTAATAGCTGCTAAGATTTCCCTAACATACAAAAAGTTAGTCTCGTCATCATCAAAACCTTTCTCTATCAAGTTTAGCGAAACATCTTTTGTATTCTTATCTTCGCTAAATCTACGCACCCTGTGGGAAGCCGCAGAAGCGTCTACAGAATGAGATGATTTATTTAAATAATTTTTAATATATTCTTGGATATCAGCGCGATTTTTTTCTTGGTAATTTGATAAATCTAAACATTGGGCTGGAGTTTCGATTAATAAGCCTGATTTATCTGTCAGAAACGGACGACGAGTAAGGATAAAATAAACTTTTTCTGGTAGATAACGTGGTAAATAGAATATATTGGAACCACGTGGTTGATTGTTGATATCAATCCTATCACAGCCATCAATTGTAATAATTAACCGTTGATCGGGATGCAATCTATCGCTGATTTGTTGTAGTAATAATGATAAAAATCCACTGCCTTCTGTGGTAAAATCAGAAAAGTTAGCTGTAATATTTGCGCTACCTTTATTTTTGGCAATTTCTATTAATTGAGTGCCAATGTTTGTAAAAAATTCCTCAACGTGATTTTTACCTGCAATTTCCACATTGTAATAGACAACGCCAGAATTTTGGCTAACATAATGGGCAATAATGGCACTTTTACCAATACCAGGATCGCCGATAATAGTAAAGTAGCCACGGTCATATTGATTGATAAAATTTTTAATAGCAGAAAAGACAAATTCACGACCGACAAAATTATAATTTTTGGTGTTGATAAATTGCTCAAATTCGGCAGTATATTTAGGGATATTATTCATTTTTTAACCCCCTTCCAAATGCAGAAAATGAACCCGACCTGAATGTTCCCCGATGAGAAATGTTAATCCATCTGGAGAAACTGTACAGCAATATATAGAACTTTCACCGGTAAAAGTAGAGATTACCTTTCCTGTCTCTAAATCCCACAGTTTCAGGGTGGTGTCAGTAGAACTAGAAACGGCTTTTTGGCCATCTGGAGTTATAGCTACTGCTGTTACCGAGTCTTTATGACCGCTTAGGGTAGAGATTGCCTTTCCTGTCTCTAAATCCCATAATTTCAAGGTGGTGTCAGCAGAACTAGAAACGGCTTTTTTTCCATCTGGAGTTATGGCTACTGCATTTACCGAGTCAGTATGACCTCTGAGGGTAGAGATTGCTTTTCCTGTCTCCAAATCCCATAATTTCAAGGTGGTGTCAGCAGAACTAGAAACGGCTTTTTTTCCATCTGGAGTTATGGCTACTGCATTTACCGAGTCAGTATGACCTCTGAGGGTAGAGATTGCTTTTCCTGTCTCCAAATCCCATAATTTCAAGGTGGTGTCAGCAGAACTAGAAACAGCTTTTTTTCCATCTGGAGTTATGGCTACTGCATTTACCGAGTCAGTATGACCTCTGAGGGTAGAGATTGCTTTTCCTGTCTCCAAATCCCATAATTTCAAGGTGGTGTCAGCAGAACTAGAAACAGCTTTTTGACCATCTGGAGTAATAGCTACTGCATTTATCGAGTCTTTATGACCTGTAAGTGTAGAGATCTGCCATCCCGTCTTCAAATTCCACAGTTTCAGGTTATTAGAAACAGAAACAGCTTTTTTTCCATCTGGGGTGATGGCTACTGCATTAACTAAACCTCTATGACCTCTCAGAGTAAAGGTTTCTCTTCTTGTCTCCACATTCCATAGTTTCAGAGTCCAAAGCTTTAGAGTCCACAGTTTCAGGGTGTTGTCACTAGAAGCAGAAATTGCTGTTTGACCATCTGGGGTAATGGCTACTGAATTTATTGAGTTGTTATGCCCTCTCAGGGTAGAGATTTCCTTTCCCGTCTTTAAACTCCACAGTTTCAGGTTATTAGAAACAGAAATGATTGTTTGACCATCTGGGGTAATGGCTACTGCATTTACTGAATTGTTATGACCTCTCAGGGTAAACATTTCCCTTCCCGTCCGCAAATTCCATACTTTCAGGGTGTTGTCACTAGAAGCCGAAACTACTTTTTGACCATCTGGAGTAATGGCTACTGCATTTACCAAATCGTTATGACCAGTCAGGGTAGAGATTTCCCTTCCCGTCTGCAAATTCCATAGTTTCAGGGTGTAGTCACTAGAAGCAGAAACGGCTGTTTTACCATCTGGAGTAATGACTACTGCATTTACCGAGTTTTTATGACCTTTGAGGGTAAAGATTTCCCTTTGCGTTTCTAAATCCCACAGTTTCAACAGTTTCAGATGACTACTTAAAGAAGAAAAATCTCTACCAGTCTGCAAATTCCATAGTTTCAGGGTGTTGTCACTAGAAGCAGAAACGGCTGTTTGACCATCTGGAGTAATGACTACTGCATTTACCGAGTTTTTATGACCTCTGAGGGTAGAGATTTCCCTTCCCGTCTCCAAATCCCATAGTTTTAGAGTCCACAGTTCCACGCTATTAGAAACAGAAACGGCTGTTTTACCATCTGGGGTAATAGCTACTGCATTTACCGAGTCTTTATGACCGCTTAGGGTAAAGATTTCCTTTCCCGTCTGTAAATCCCATAGTTTCAGGGTGTTGTCATCGGAAGCAGAAACGGCTGTTTGACCATCTAGTGCGATTGCTACTGCATTTACCAAGGCTTTATGACCAGTTAAGCTAAAGATTTCTCCTCCTGTCCACAAATCCCATACTTTTAGGGTGTTGTCATCGGAGGCAGAAACAGCTGTTTGACCATCTGAGGTTATGGCTACTGCATTTACCGAAGCTTTATGACCAGTCAGGGTACGTAGTAAGTTTCCTCCTGGAGTAGTTAAAGTGGCTGTGATGGGGTAAAAGCGAGGATTTTCACTTTTACTTTGGACTGCATCTGCCAATATTTTCTGAATTTCTGGTTCAGGAAAACTCTGCAATCTACCCCATAATTGCCCTACTAATTGATTTGGGTCTTGATTTAAAATATGGGCTGATAACTGTAGGGTACGTTCGATTAATTTCAGAGTTTTGACTTGCCCATAATCTACTCTCTCGTCTTCCTCTAACCTATCTAATATCTCTGGATCATCAATCAAATAATAATCCCTAATTAGGGTTTCTACTCCAAATTGAGGATATTGGATTTTTAGAGAAATAAAATCAAAATCCGTGAGGGTTTCATAATATTTTTTTGAGTTGCCTACCTTTAATTGTTGCTCAGGAAATTGACCCAAAAACAAATTTTGAAATTCTGCTGATTTTGAAGCTAATTTAGTGGCAATTTTCCCCATATCATGCCATCTCCTTCAGCATATAATTAGCCATACTCTTATTAACTTCTCTAAAGAGCTTTCTACCTTTACCTAGTTTGTCTTGAGATTTGAGAAATTCCAGAAAACTTCGATGATAAATACTATAGTAAGTTTTTTGTTCATCTGCATTTACTTTCGGTGTTACATATTCAACCCAATCGTTTAATACCGATTTCACCTCATATTCTTCCTCATCAAGAATCTCCGCAATCATATTTATGGATATTGGTTCACCTCTTTCTACCAATATATAAAGTATTTTTACCTTTTTTTCATTGGATTCTTTATCCATCCCCATACGATTCCAATGAGTTGTATAATAGTCTTGAAGCCCTTGCGGTAATCCTTTTAAATTTAAATCATTGTATTTACCTTCAGAGATTCCGGGTAAGAGATAGCGTAAATATATAAAATTATTTTCACTCTTCACAGCTATTTCTTGAGTGAAACTATCTTCAGAAATATGGCGTTCATTAATCCACTTCTTCAGGTCTGAATCATTATTTAGATATAATTGAATATACTCTTTAACATCTTCCTGACTCAAAGCTGTATAATCACCTTGTGTTAAATCTAATTCATATACAGGAGTATCTGGAGACAAAGTTAAACGTTTTGTCTCTTGATTATAAAGTCTTCTAGTCAGTAATAAATAAACTCCATCAGGAAGATTTTGTGGTAAATCTAAAAGATTACCATTTCCTTCTTGTTCTACTTCATCTAGTGCATCAACAACAATTACAAGTTTTTGTCCCTTTAGTTTTTCACTAGCTTTTTGCAGTAAAGTCCTTAAATCAGTGTTATCTGCATTTTGGAGGGAATAACGCTTAATTAATTGTTGACGAATACTAGCTAGAAACTTCTCTGGTTTGTTGCGTCCTTCTGCGAAAACATTAAAATAACAAGGGAATTTATAAGCTAGAACATATTTAGCAGCAATGGCACTTTTACCCATCCCTGCATCCCCAACTATACTAAAATAACCTTTGGGTTGAGTTGTAAAAAATTTTTGAATAGCCTTAAAAACAAAATCACGTCCGCAAAATAAGCGAGTCTTTTCAAAGATTAATGCTTTAAACTCTTTGGAATAAACATCTAAGTTCCAATCTGGATAAGGCTGATATTTTGAGGCTTTTGTTTGTTTGGCAACTGCAATAAAAGCTTCACCAAATTCTTCTATTTCAGCCAGGAAGTTTATTTTAGCATTGATTAACTGCGTTTTCAATTTGCTGCTTTGATTAAGAAATTTTTTTGTATTTTCTACGAACTTAAAGGGAGTATTAGAACTGTAAGCATCCCAAAAATAACCTTTAATTTCTTTTTCTCTAAACAAGTTTAAAATTGCTTCATGCTTAAAAACACCATATCGGATCAAAGCGTAAATATAAACAGTATCAATATCATCATAAATTTGGGTAGGATTGAGTTTTAATTCGTGCAAAATGTTAATAATAGCTTCGTTCTTTTGAGCTTGTTTAATGATTAGTTGACTAGCTTGAGGGGCATATTTACTAATTACTGAAGTAATGGCAGCAAATTCTATCATTTTTATTCCCGAAATTTTACTATTTTGCTGATGAGTAGTATTACAAATATTACACAGTAGGTAATACTGGGTAATATTAATCGCGCATCTGCCAAAACTTGCTTGTGCTGCTGCTATAGCAATAGCTTCTGTGGACAAAGCCTACGCACAAGATTGTAATTGTGTGATACTAAGCGTTATTTTTAACACATACTGCGTAGGGGCGTACAGCTAGCTGTGCGCCCCTACTATAAACAAATTGCTCCATCCACGATTAAAATCAATTTGCTAAGGTACTCAGCTAAATTAACATTCTGGAGTTTTGTGACTCTGTGCTTATTCAATTACAGACAATCAACGTCCTAAAACAGCCTACTAGCTCTGCTTGGGTTGAACAAGCGATCGCTAACCTAGACATCATCTTACTCGACCACTCCCACTGTGAACGCAAAGCAGCAGGCGTGGCTTTAAATATGATGTTTCGCTACCCTTCCAATACTAAAATGGTGCGGGAACTAACTGCGATCGCCCGCGAGGAACTAGAACACTTTGAGCTAGTTAACCAATGGTTAGAACGCCGGAATATTCCCTTAGCTCCCTTACCACCGCCTCCCTACGGCGCAGGTTTAAAGGCTCAAGTTCGCCCAAAAGAACCTGAGCGATTTCTGGATTCCTTACTAGTCACTGGTTTAATCGAAGCTCGTTCTCACGAGCGCCTGGGACTATTAGCTGCTCATTGTCCAGAACCAGAGTTAGCAAAATTTTATCGTGGGCTAATGGCATCTGAAGCGCGTCACTACGGTATATATTGGGTTTTAGCTGCTACTTATTTCGACAGAGAAATTGTCATGCAACGGCTTGATGAATTAGCAATTGTCGAAAGCGAGTTACTGGCGACTTTGCACTCAGAACCTAGAATTCACAGTTAGTAGATTAAGGTAACAGACATGAAGCTTCAGTTAACACATCTGAGACTGCTTGTATCCAACTACAAAGATTCTTTTCTGTTCTACCGGGATCTGCTGAAATTTGATGTCGATTGGGGCGATGAAGAGAGCGGATATGCTGAGTTGAATACCGGATATCTCAAGTTGGGTTTGTTCAAAAAAGAATTAATGGCTGAAGTAGTTCCAAGAATTGAACAGCCTTCATACATTGTCAATCGAGATAAAATAGTCTTGGTTTTCGCAGTCGATAACGTCGATGAGGTTTATGAGCAAGTAAAAAATCATAATGCGATCGTTGTGACTGAACCACAAGATCGCCCAGACTGGGGAATTCGCACCGCTCATTTTCGCGATCCTGATGGCAATCTCATTGAAATTTACAGCAATCTAGGAATTGTCAGTTAAAAATTCGCTGTCAACTTTGATTTTTGTTGGCGCAGTTTGGCGGTAGGAAAGAAGGCTTTTTGAGCTGTACCTTTGTACTTTAATGACCAGAGGACAAGTAAAGTTTGGCGGTAGGAAAGAAGGCTTTTTGAGCTGGACAGAGTTTTTTCAAAAATCAAATGTGAGTCTTAAACCTTGTACACCTTAAGAACCGTAGTTTTGTAGGTTGGGTGCAGCAATCGCGTAACCCAACATAAATATATCTTTTAAAAAACTCTAAGTCTCAATATAGATGAGGTTTATATACATAAATTTGCTAAAGAAAAAGGCAAGGTTATATAAATTTATATTTTATTAACTAACCCTAAATTAAATAAGGCATAACCCAAACTTAATCAAAATAAAATACTTTTTCTTCAGCATTATGTAAGTAACCAAATCATCCTCATGACATTTTCAAGACGTAAATTCTTTGCAGTAGCAGGTACAACTGCTGTCGGCACCTTGATGGTGTCTCCTATGAAGGGTCTTCTTGCCCAACAAGCCTATGGATCAAGATATGCCATAGGATATGGGCCACTTTTATCAGATCCCAATGGCTTGTTAGATTTACCAAGGGGATTTCGGTATCAAGTTATATCTCGCACAGGCACTCTCATGAGCGATGGGAGTTTAGAGCCTAGTAATCATGATGGGATGGCAGCTTTCCCTGGGCCCAGAAACACAATAATCCTGGTTCGCAATCACGAACTTAGCAATACTTCTGGTACAAAAGTACAAGTGCCCAATCCCTACGATCCTATTTGCAAAGGTGGCACTACAACTCTGATTGTTGGACGCGATCGCAAACTGATCAAAGAGTTCAGTTCTCTTGGTGGAACCATTCGTAACTGTGCGGGTGGTCTAACTCCTTGGGATTCATGGATTAGCTGCGAAGAAGATACAACTATAACGACTGCAACGAACGGAGTCACGAAACCACACGGTTATAACTTTGAGGTTCCAGCTAAAAGCACCTCTCCTGTTGAACCAGTACCTCTAGTTGAAATGGGACGGTTTAATCATGAGGCTGTAGCTGTAGATCCTAAAACTGGAATTGTTTATCAGACTGAAGATAGAGGAGATAGCCTGTTCTACCGTTTTATCCCGAAACAGTATGGCAATTTAAAAGCAGGAGGCACTCTCCAAGCTTTGAGGATCAAGGATAGACCAGAGGTTAACACCACAACCGGTTTTGTAGTCGGACAGAAATGGGATGTAGATTGGGTAACTATTCCTGAGCCAAACCCCACTACTGTAGATAATGTCAGAGTCCAAGGTCGGACTTTAGGTGCAGCCCGGTTTAACCGTGGGGAAGGCATTTATTATGACGGCAACAAGGGCAAGAAAGACAAAAACGGCAAGGATGACAAGAAGAGCAAAGGTGAATTTTACTTCACTGCTACAAGTGGTGGCCCTGTAGGGGGTGGTCAGGTCTGGCGCTACATTCCCGGTGAAGAGACAATTGAATTGTTTGTCGAGTCTCAATCTAAAGATGAACTCGATATGCCTGATAACCTAGTCGTAGCACCTTTTGGCGATCTTATCCTCTGTGAAGACGGAGGCGGTGACAATTTCTTGATAGGTGTTACTCCCAGTGGTGAAATCTACAAATTTGCGCGTAATGCCCTCGAAACTGGTGAGTTTGCTGGAGCCTGCTTCTCACCCGATGGTGATACTTTGTTCGTTAACATTCAAAGCCCTGGTATTACTTTAGCTATCTGGGGCCCTTGGACAGGTTATAGAGGTTATAGAGACTAAAATCAATGTCAGCGATATAGTAGCGATGCCTGCGGCGGCTACTATATCGCTGAATTATCCTTGGTAAAAAGACAAGGGGAGGGGAATTATCTTTCCCTCCCCTTGTCTCTTTATTGACATCTTGAGAGTACCGCCTGAAAATGACCATGCAAGAATTGCTATTTGCTGGGTAAATTGGGATATAGAACCAGAAAATTTTCTGTGTAAACTTGACCAGCAAATGGTAATGAAAAACTATTATCAAGATTTTATAATTCGTGATTGGGTCGCAAGCGATCGCACCAGAGCCGCCGAAGTCATTAGTTATGTATTATCAGAATACGGTCTGGGTTGGGAACCCAACGGCGCTGACCGAGATGTATTGCGAGTGGAGGAATATTATTTAGCTACTGGGGGGGAGTTTTGGGTAATTGAACACCAAAGCCAGTTAGTAGGAACTGGGGCATACTACCCCATACACCGAGGTGAAAAAGCTGTAGAAATCCGCAAAATGTATCTTTTGCCCAGCATTAGGGGTTTGGGATTAGGAAAATATTTGTTACAACAGCTAGAAGCAGCGATCGCAAAGCGTGGTTTTGGACAAATTTGGATTGAAACCGCCAGTGTTTTGGTGGAAGCAGTCAAGCTGTATGAAAGCAACGGCTACACTCCAGCAACGGGAGTAGAAACAACACGCTGCGATCGCGTGTATTTTAAGCCACTGGTCATTAGTCATTAGTCATTGGTCATTGGTCATTAGCTAAGAACAAAGGACAAGTGACAAAGGACAAGTGACTAATGACAAAGGACAATTCTAAAATGCACACTTGGATTAAAAATCTCACAGGCTTACTCAATCTTTTTCTCCAATCCCATTGTCCACTATGCCAACGCGCAACTTCCCAAGAATTTTGTCAGAACTGCACCAGGCAACTGCAAAAATGTCAGCGTAAAGACCCGATTTCGCTATGGAAAGAGCCAATACCAGTGTTTGGCTGGGGGGAGTATGGTGGCCCAGTAAAAAGAGCGATCGCGGTGATGAAATACGAAAATCAACCCCAAATAGCTCGTCCTTTGGGTCAATGGTTAGGAGAAGCATGGTTGTTAAATTCACCTAAGCGAGATAGCCAGCCTGTGGTAGTTCCCATTCCACTGCACCCTAGTAAGCAAAAGCAGCGTAAATACAATCAAGCTGGACTGATTGCACAAAGCTTCTGCGAAATAACTGGATTAAAATTGAAACTAAACGGTTTAGCCAGAGTCCGAGAAACTGAAGCGCAATTTGGTTTATCGGTATCTAAGCGAGAAAAAAACTTGGCTCAAGCTTTTGCTGTCGGACAAGAATTTCGCGATCGCCCCCCAAATGTTCCTGTGCTGTTAGTGGACGACATTTATACTACTGGTGCTACTGCCAGGTCTGCTGTGCAAACTCTTCGTCAGTATGGAATAGTGGTCTTAGGATTAGTAGCTGTAGCTACTGCCGTTAAAGACGGATAAATCCAAAATTAATGAGCTAAATTGAACATATAAGCGCATAAATCGACCGAATTACTCTATTTTTGTGGAAAAAATTGCTTGAAATATATGAATAAAGTTTTTGCGGCGGGTTTAAAACAACTCATGATTATTCCTGCCACATTGCTGGCAATAGGCGTAAGTACAAGCGCAGCTTTTGCTCAAAATAAGTTGTATAGTCCCATACCTTTATCTAACAGTACTGAAATTAATGATAGCCTCTCAGATAAAGACATTCCCACAGGTCAAGGTGGGTTTGCTCGTGATTACACGGTGAAGTTACAAAAGGGCGATAATTTAGCAGTTGACTTGTCATCTGAAAATTTTGACAGCATCATCACATTGCTAGCACCTGATGGATCGACTGTGGCAGAAAATGATGATGGCCCAGATGGTAGTAGCAATTCCCTACTATTTACCCGCATCGTAGAGACAGGGAATTATGTGATTCGTGTCCGGTCTTTTGGGGAAACTGGGGTTGGGGCTTTTAAACTCAAGGTGACAAAGCTGCAACCGATTAAATGAATTGGGAATTGGGAATTGGGAATTGGGCATTGGTTATTCTCCCTCATCTCCCTCACTTCCCACTCCCCCACATTTTAAAAAACGGTTAGTACGCAGAGAAATAAGGCTTCAGTCCACTCGACGACTGCGCCGTAGGTATCTCCAGTGTGTCCGCCTAATTTGTGGTTGAACCATGCACCGGTTAAAGTAGCGATCGCACTTCCAGCAACTATCATTGCCAGTGCGAGAAATAATTGCTGTTTATCTATCAGCACAAGTAAACCACTCAAACCCAACAGCAATAACAATCCTGGTAATAAATCTTTGTAATAACGAATGGCTTGTTTGTGAAATGCACCTTTGCCGGTTGGTTTCAGATAAGGATATCGTGCGATCGCTACCTGTTGTCCCCAACGTCCCCAGCCACAAGCAGCCATCAGCAGCAAACAACGGTTTTCTGGCATATCTGTTAAGGCTGTGATTTTGAGCAGCACCAAGGCGATCGCAGTCATTGCTCCAAATGCACCTGTAGCACTATCTGCCATCACCTCCAGCCGCCGATTTGGGTCGCCCACTGCTAAACCATCGGCAGTATCCATTGCCCCATCTAAGTGCAGTCCTCCAGTTATGCCAATCCAAATACTTACTACCAAAGCACTACGAGTTAACACTGGCATCCCAAGATAATCCATCCCCGTATCCAGTAACCCTAAAATTCCCCCAATTATCAACCCTACAAGCGAAGCAAGACGTGCCACTCCCTGAAAATCTAATCCGTTCAAATACGGCAACGGAATACTTGTGTAAAATATAATACTAGCTGCCAGCTTGAACAGCAGCTTTTTCCACCACTGTTGCTGTTTCGTCATCTTAGTTACATTAATATTTGGTTAATGGCTGGATAATCATCATAATTTGACTACAATTAAACATCAGTACACTTTAAAGCTTTAGATAAGATTTACTTCTGTTAGAGATTATTACTGAAAATTTTGTTATGCTTATCTAAGTAGTAAATAAAATTTTTTGGGTAGTTTTTTATACAAAAAACAAACGATTCAAGAAACTAAAATTCCATCAAGAATCAAAATTTGCGTTTTGTATTCGTTAACTAAAAACTTACTCTAAATTGTTAGACGATTGCCCCACAAAATTGATATTTTTTTAAATGTAGGGAGTAAACAAGCTATTCAATTTTGACAGTTTAGCTATGTTATCGCTCTCCTTAGCTCAATCGCTATTTTCCTATGAGTCACCATCTACCCGACACCAGGATACCAGCTCCGTGCATTATTAACACGGGCATCATTGTGAATAAGCTCGACATCCGGCGATTGCTGGCAGATTTAGGTCGAGTCCACTACATCTACACCCAAGAAGATAAGGTACTGAGCCAGGGTGAAGGGGATGTGATGGAAGTTTTTGCTAATCCACAAAGGTCTACCTTAGTGGCTAATCATGCGCTATATCTAAACGTTTGTAGTTTTGATTACTTAGAACTCAAACAGTCATCGCAACAAGAAACTTACTTCGATTTAATACAAGAAGGAGTGTGTCTGCGGTTGATTCCGCGCTCAACCCCCATACAAGAGCGACGAGAGCGAACTTTCAATGTCAGCGCCATAGAAGCGATGATGGAGCAAGTCCTCTCAGCCAGATGGGATGCAGAAATTGACGATGACTGTTCTGATTCTTTTTAAAATAGCGACTATTATACCAATTTGATGTGAGGCTGCGCTTTATAAGAGGCAGGGGGCAGGGGGGCAGGGAGAAAGGTACAAAACCTCATCCTAAATGGCATGAAAGCACCCCTGCTCCTTTTCTGACGATGGTTGTTAGTGCAGCATCTAAGTAGAGAAGCTACATCCCAAATGATGTGGTTTTTGTTTTTCTCCTCTGCCCCCCCTGCTCCCCTGCCCCCTGCCCCCCTGCTCCCCTGCTCCCCCTGCCCCCTGCCCCCCTGCTCCCCTGCTCCCCTGCCCCCCTACCTATTCATGAATTGCCCCTACGTCGTATAGTTTTGCGTAAGTCTTAATAGGCGCATCTTCAAAAATCTAAAATGGCATGAGTGCGAATTTTTCCTTTGAATGTCTTGCTTGCTGTAGTCAGACAAAAGCTAGAGCTGGAGTGTTTTTCACTCCTCACGGGGTTGTAGAAACCCCCAGATTTATGCCAGTGGGTACGCTGGCAAATGTCAAAACTATTACCCCAGCCCAGCTACGAGATACTGGGGCGCAAATGATTTTATCCAATACTTATCATCTTCACCTACAACCAGGGGAAGCGATCGTGGCTGGGGGTGGTGGATTACACAAGTTTATGGGTTGGAATGGCCCAATGCTCACAGATTCCGGTGGGTTTCAGGTGTTCAGCTTAAGCGAGATGCGGAAAATTACTGAAGAAGGTGTAACTTTCCGCTCACCACATGATGGACGAATTATTAACTTGACACCAGAACGCTCTATTGAGATTCAAAATACTTTGGGGGCAGATGTGATCATGGCCTTTGATGAGTGTCCCCCCTACCCAGCGACTCGCCAAGAGGTTGAAACTGCTACTGAACGGACTTATCGCTGGTTAGAACGCTGCATAACGGCTCATCAAGGTAGTGAGCAGGCTTTGTTTGGGATTGTACAAGGGGGCGTGTATTTGGATTTGCGTTGTCAGGCGGCTGAAGCTTTGGCTAAGTTAGATTTGCCTGGATATGCCATTGGTGGCGTGAGTGTGGGAGAACCGCCAGAATTGATGGCTCAGATTGTAAAAGTGACAGCACCGCTTCTACCACCCGAAAAGCCGCGTTATTTGATGGGTGTGGGTACTTATCGGGAAATGGCGATCGCGATCGCATCTGGTATAGATTTATTTGATTGCGTAATTCCCACTCGCTGGGCGAGACATGGAACGGCAATAGTCCAGGGCGGACGCTGGAATTTAAAAAATGCTAAGTTTCGTGAAGATTTTACGCCGTTAGATGAAACTTGTCCCTGCTACACTTGTCAAAATTTTAGCCGTGCTTACATATCTCATTTGGTGCGATCGCAAGAAATTTTAGCTTATACCTTGTTGAGCATTCACAACATTACCGAGCTAATTCGCTTTACCCAGCATATTAGAGAAGCAATATTAAGCGATCGCTTCACCACAGAATTTGGCCACTGGCTCAACGAAGAAAGTCGAGATGAGGAGTGGGAAGTGGGGATTGGGGACTAGGGATTGGGGACTGGGGGTAGATAATGACCAATGACCAATCCATGTTAAGATACTTCTCAATTATGAAAGCTGTGTTGGATAGGTGGATTTAAACAAACATGGAAGCAGCACTTTTATTAGCAAAACTGCCTGAAGCTTACCAAATTTTCGATCCTTTGGTAGACGTTCTCCCAGTCATCCCTGTATTCTTCTTGTTGCTTGCTTTCGTTTGGCAAGCAGCTGTGGGATTTAGGTAAGTTAATCTATTTTTCAATTGAGTAGGACAGGTAATATACCTGTTCTATTTTTTTGTGGCAATATGTTTTATAAACTTAACATTTATTAATATTTTGTAATGTTTTAATATAATAAACAAGATGTGAATCAAGCCATGTCAATATGAAGCCTTGAAAGCCAAGCTTAGAGTCAAGGAGGAATAAATTATGGGTAATATCAAATTCGTTAAAGAGAATAAAGAAGTAGTAGCGGCAGATGGTGCCAATCTCCGACTCAAAGCCATGCAAAATGATATTGATATATATACATTCATTGGCAAGATGACCAATTGCGGTGGTAATGGTCAATGTGGTACTTGCATTGTTGAAATAGTCGAAGGAATAGAAAATCTTTCCCCACGCACAGACGTGGAAAATCGGAAATTCAAGAAAAAGCCAGAAAATTACCGCCTTGCGTGTCAAACTTTAGTGAATGGCTCAGTCAGCGTAGTCACAAAGCCTTAAGTTTTTTGGGATCATCCCTGGTTAGCATTTGAGAAAGTAAAAAATTTGGGCTAACTCTGTCATTGATAATGGTATCCTAATGTTGTTGACTGGAAAACTAAGAGAGGCTTTCTTGCCATGCAAGTTAATGACCTGGGGTTCGTAGCGAGCATTTTGTTCGTATTAGTTCCCACTGTGTTTTTACTAATTCTGTACATCCAAACTGCTAGCCGTCAAGGTGGAAAAGATAGTTAAGAATTTGTGTATAAAATAAATAACCCCTGCACTAGTAGTGTAGGGGTTTTTATTTATAAACCACTAATTGATTGCTGTATGTGGCGCGGCATTTAGCCTGTGTTGGTTAGTAAAGACAAAACAAATCTTACTTATTTATTATCCTATTACAACATTTTTTATACTCAGTATTGTTGACTTAATAAGCTATAGTCCGCGCCAACAATACCGGACAAGTGGCATTGACTCGAACATAGTCAGACAAGGAAGATCCGATGAGTCGGTCTATATCAACAAAACTCTTAGCAATAGACGGACGACGATCTGGAGAGCCTAGCAATAATAAATCTATATTCAACTCCTCTGCCAACCGACAAATTTCTTCACCAGGTTTCCCACTGCTGATATAAGTACGAGATTGGATACCTTGTTTTTGAGCTTCTGCAACTGCGGCTGCTAAAACTGGATTTTTATCTGAGTTAACCTCGGTTATTTCCGATTTTTTACCACCTAAATCTGTACTAATATTTGCCAAAATTAACTGGCCTCCCTGAATATCTCGCAGTAAAAACAGTGCCAATTTCAAGCAGTTTTTTGCAGAATCAGAGTTGTCTATTGCCACCATAATGCGCTTAATTCTTTTCACATAAATATCATCTTTTACCAACAACATGGGGCGAGAAGATAGCTGGAAAACATACTGACTAACTGAGTTCGATAAAATAGATTGTAGTCGCTTCAGTCCGCGTGAACCCATAACAATCAAGTCAGCGTCGATTTCATCAGCTACTTGGCAAACTACATCTTTGGGGTCGCCTTCGCGCAAAATTGAAGAAACCTGGCTAGGATCTAAGTTCAAAGTTTGAATAGCATTAGCCAAAATTTTACCACCATTTTCCCATTTAGTTGTCATGGTAGCAGCAGTATTTTGTGCCTGAACAACATGCAAAATTGTAACTTTCGCAGATTCAATTGAAGGGATTTCTCTAAGAGTTTTGAGCATTTCTTCTGCGTGTCCCAATCCCGATACAGTCAGCAAAATTTTGTTTATCATCTTACGCAATTGTTTTTAAGTTTACTTTTGTTTTCGCTTTTAGTTTTTGGCTTAGGTCGGATTTTCACCACCTCGCTTGATAACCTAGTTAGTAACTTGGCACAAATAAACTTTGTTTTTTAGTATTTAATACTTAAAAAAATGGCAAAGTACAAAATACTCAACAAATATTTAAGTTTGTTTGCACACTAATTACTTAAATTGTCAACTAGACTTCAATTGTTAAGCATACTCTCAATTTAGCCTGATGAACTTAATAAAATATGATGTTAGTTATCATTGTTAATCTATATTCACTTTTTTTAATTAGAAGTTAGTTAAGTATTGCAAAGAAATTTCCAAATAACTTTTAATGAATATTGATTCGTTGTAGCCTTTAGCAAGCGATCGCTTGTAGGTTGAATATTATAAAGTTATATTTAATACTAATAAATATCTCTCCCTGGTTTTACTACGTAAAACCGTCCCTCTCCGACTCGGAGAGGGAGAGATTTGAATTCTAGTTGAAGTCAGGAAGAGGTTGATCGAACTCACCTTAACTTAGATGCGCTCCTGGTTGTCCGTTTTGGACTGTAAACGAAGCTAGGGTTTTGACGGAGGCATTTAAGTCAACGATGCTTGATACAACGCGGTAGTCAGTTTGCCAGCGTTGTGGCGTAAGGTTGCAACGGACGTATCCTCGGTAAGCACCATCAAAGAACTTAGTATGAGGATTGTTGGGTAGAGCAGCTTGAACTGGAGCAATAAATGATGTGGGAAAGTCAGAGGTAATTGAGGTTCCGACGAACTCAGTGCCTACCGTTGTTGAGTTGGGGTTATTAAAATCAAGCTTCAAATCGTGTACCCAACTAGAATGGATATCTCCGCTAATTACCACAGGATTAGAAGGTTTACGCTGGTTGAGAAAACTTAACAGTCGATTCCGTGCAGCCACATAGCCGTCCCACTGATCCATATTGAAGACACCGGGGCCTGAACTACTATTAAAATTGTACTGGCCGAACATAACCTGTTGAGCAATCACATTCCAGCGCGATCGCGATTGATCTAACCCTTTTCGTAGCCACTGCTCTTGTTCTGAGCCGGTCATAGTGGCATTTGGATCAAAAGCTTCTGGGCAGCGAGGCTTCAGTCCATCATTACAAGGTTGGTTAGTGCGATACTGCCTGGTATCTAGAACGTTGAACTCAGCTAAATTACCGAAAGTCAAGCGACGATAAAGCAGTGCATCAGGACCCTTGGGCAGCGAAGACTGACGGAGGGGCATGTGTTCGTAATAAGCCTGGTAAGCACTAGCTCGGCGTTTCCTAAAAGCCTCTTCGGTTTGGTTGTCTTCGGGGATTAAGTTGGCATAGTTATTGTCAACTTCATGATCGTCCCAAGTGACAATCCAGGGAAAAGCAGCATGAGCAGCTTGGAGACTCTGGTCTGTTCTGTACAGAGCGTAGCGATCGCGGTAGTCTGCAAGAGTGATGATTTCTGGACTGTTATGCTGGCGCGGCCCACCAGATTGTGGCCCGTATTCGTAAATGTAATCACCTAGATGAACCACAAGGTCGAGGTTTTCTTCAGCCAGATGCCGATAAGCCGTATAGTAGCCATTTTGCCAGTCTTGACAGGAGACAAAAGCAAAGTTTAGTTGTTTGGTATAGCTATAAGATGCTGGTGCTGTGCGAGTCCGCCCAATGGGGCTCACTTCCCTACCCACTTGAAATTGATACCAGTACCAACGGTCAGGGTCTAATCCACGCACATCAACATGGACTGAGTGCGCTAACTCTGGTGTTGCCAGCACTGTTCCTCGCCGCACCACCTGTCTCATGTTTTCATCAAGGGCAACTTGCCACCGCACTGGCACATTTACCAATGGCATTCCCCCTCCAGAAAGTGGATTTGGAGCCAGCCGTGTCCAGATAACAACACCATCCGGCAAAGGATCGCCAGAGGCAACACCAAGACTAAACGGATAACCAGAAAACCTTGAGCTAGCTAATACCGGATGCAACTGGCTAGCAATTGTTAACCCAGTTAAGAATCCTGCACCCAACAAAAAACTCCGCCGTCTGCACCGATTTGCTAAGAGGCGTGTGCCATCCATAAGTTCCATATTCACCTCTACCCAGATGTAAATACAAGGAACTTAGCAATCCAGGATCAAGCAGAAATTAAGATTTTGTTAAGTTTAAGATTGGGCATTGGGAATTGGGAATTGGAATTGGTTATCAATAATTATTCTTCTCTGCTCCTTATCTCCCCATACCCCATTTCCCATTCCCCGTTTAATTTAAAACCTACCATTTCCCTGAACAATGTGCTTAACGGTGGTCAAAGTTTCTAAGCTGATAAATCCTCGCCTATGACCTTTTTGGTTAGACATACCAAGAAACACTGAATCTCCCCGCGAGGGGTTGCGGGAAAAACGCGGGGAAGTGTTGATATAGGTAGAGGCGCTATTAACTCCCAAGGCAAACTGCCGACTTTCCTGGTAGGATTCAGTCACGATGGAGTCAGCATGACCACTGCTGTATTCATTAATCCAAGCGATCGCACCCTCTAAGCTATCCACTAGTTTAAAAGCTACTGTCTTTGTTAAATAAGGATTTCCCCATTCGCCCTCCTTCACCAGCTGCAACTGGGGAAAGGCTTGTACTAGTTCTGCATCCCCTCTAATTTCAAAGCCTTTTTCCATCAAGCTGTTCCACAGAACTGCTAAGGATGATGGTAAGGCTTGACGATGAATGAGTACCTTTTCAATGGCATTGACTTGATCGGGTTCACTTTGATGGCTATCAAGAATCATCCAACGTACCATTTCTAAACTGGAATTTAGCGACCAGTAGAGATAACAGTTACCCATCGCGGACTTTAAGACTGGGCAAGTTGACTGTCGTACTACCTGCTGTACCAAGCTAGAACGTCCGTAAGGAATAACTAAATTCACGTACTGGTCTTGGGTGACTAAATCCCGAATTGAAGCACCATGTTCGGCTGTGATCAGCTCTACACAGCCCGGAGCTAGACCAACTTCTGCGATCGCATTTTGCAGTGCTTCAGCGATGGCGGCGTTGGAATGGCTAGCTTCAGTACTGCCTTTGAGAATTATACTATTGCCAGTTTTAATACAAAAACCTGCTGCGATCGCCCCTAAATCGGGAAAGGCTTCATAAATAAATCCAATCACTCCCAAAGGCATTAGCTGGGTGTAACTCTGGGAATCTTCCAGTTGATAATCAGCCGTTCTGACGCGCCGTAGCGGATCTGATAATTCCCCTAACCGTTGTAAAACGTCTACTGTCATCTCTAGCCTTGTGGGAGTCAGCTTTAGCCAGTCCAATATCAACTCTGGCACTGCCATTTCTCGACTGGCTTCTAAATCCAACGTGTTGGCTTCTAGAATGTCGTCAAATGAGCGCTCAAGGGCTTGTGCCATCGCCAATACTGCACGACTTCGGTCTGCTCCCTTGGTGATCCCCAACTTTAGGGAAGCTTGATAGGCTCGTTGGGCGCTAGTAATCGGTTCGGGGTGGTCATCTAAAACTTCAACAGTCATTGAGTTAACGTCTGTAGGTAAGCCAGACCATTAATGCTGGCAGAATAGCTAATAGCACCGCCACCATTGCCCAAGCAATAATGCTGGAACCATTTGCTAATCGCAGTGCTAATGGCAGCCATATAATCACTAGCACGAAAATAATGCCAAGTGCTATAGGCAGATAGCTTTCTCCCAAGCGGGGATGGACAACGTGCCAACTATTTCCCATCCAACGCCAAGCCCGTTTGTAGGGATAGGTGGTAGAAAGCTGTTCTAGGACATGACCATTATCTTCTACAACAAAGATTTGCTGACAGCGATCGCAACCAAATGCTTCTGTCAACGTAATCGGAATTAACTGACCCCGGCGACGACAGGGACAGGGGTATTCAGCATTGAAATCTATTTTTTCAGGTTTTTGAGATTGCACAAGCGTTCTAGTAACTTGAGCGTGTTTTACACGAATTACGACAATATAATCCTTTGGTAAATGCAATAGAAGCTTCTGCTACTATTAGGTTGCTCTCTTTATATACATATACTGGCAATACAAATATTGCCATGATTGCAAACAGTAGATGCAGCGGACTCTAAGTATCCTAATTTTCATATCAGTACGGAGTTTTTATTTGTAGTCTTTCCCCGAAACTGACAATCTTATTTAAAATTTCCTTCTACTAGATAAAATCTAGACAAAGCTAGATACAAATTGACGTTTCAATGGGAGCATAGGAGCGGTTATCCCTTAATGTCGAGACACGATTTAGCTATTCGTGCATAAGTTTCAAAATGTTTAGATGTATTTAACACTTCGGCTACGCTCAGTGTGAAATCTTAATCAGCACACTGCCGACATTTATGACATACATCAACCTGTTTTAAGAGACTAATACCCTTGAATTCCCCCATAGTTTGAACAAGTTTTACTAGATGGGTAAAATCTATCCACAAATAAATAGTTCCACCATATCTAAATTACTTTATATTCTAACTATCTATGAAATTCATAAAAATTCGGAACGATTCACAGGAATACAGCGCGAATCGCCAAAAACTTCAATGCACCCTAAAAGTACTAAACCTCTTGAGATTTTTAACTTCAAGAGGTTTTAGTTGGAAGCGGGTGACGCGATTCGAACGCGCGACATTCACCTTGGCAAGGTGACGCTCTACCACTGAGCTACACCCGCAATCAATTGCCATATATCAATATCTCAGATTTATCCCTAATTGTCAACCCCTTTATTTAGTGACTTAGTCATTGGTCATTGGTCATTGGTCATTAGTGAATGACAAAAGACAAATGACTAATGACATGCCCTAGTCGAGTTCTTCTGACTCCGCCGTTAAATTACCGATGCTGGCACTTTGAAAAGAGGCTGGCAAAGACTGGCTACCACGAGAATATGGCTCTGCTAGGTTAGAACGCAATTGCCGCATGAGACTTGCCATTTCTAGGGCATTCAGGGCATAATCCCAGCCATGATTACCTTTGATGCCTGCCCGTTCTAAGGCTTGCTGCATAGTGTCTACTGTCAAAATGCCAAAAATTACTGGCACTCCAGTTTGAAAGCTAGCGGCGGCAATGCCTTTAGAAACTTCGGCGGATACATAGTCAAAATGGGGTGTTTGCCCGCGAATGACTGCACCTAGACAAATTACAGCATCATAACGATGGGAAAGTGCTAGTTGGCGAGCTACTAAAGGTACCTCAAAACTTCCCGGAACCCAAACATAGTCCACCTGATTACCTTGGGGGTTAGGATCTACACCGTGGCGTTTCAAGCAATCTTGACATCCCTCTAGCAGCTTTCCGGTAACAAGGTCATTGAATCGACCAATCACCACTGCAAACCGCAAAGGCTCCGTTTGGGTAAAAGTTCCCTCGAAAACTGCCATGACTGCCTCTTAATCAACTATAGTTCTGGCCAATATACATTTCTTATTTAAATGTAGAGGAGCAGGAAAGCAAGGTCATAAAAAAGGAAATCGGAAAAAATTTCTCCTTTTTTCCTTTGGTCTTTGACCTTGACTTTTCTGCCCCTCTAGTTCTTATATTATGTGCCTGCGCCAGAGCAAAGCCGTCGTCTACACGACAAAAAAGTTTAACAAACCAACTAAAAATACCAAAGCAATCCAGACGGCAGAACCAACCCAGAGTAGTTTTTTAGATTCAACCCAATTTTGGGGAGTAGCGTAAGCAACCGGAACGCCTACAACCAGGACAAAGGACAATAGGACTAGACCTATCAAGGCAAATTGGAATATTATGGTCATTTTTGCTTCTCCCAATACAGCGAAATACTAAGGATAGAATATCCTAAAGGGCGACACTGACACTTTCTTATTATTTTTAAGCTAGCAGAAATTGCAACATTTTAGTCATTTGTCCTTTGTCTAAGTACCGATGACTAATGACTCTTAATATTATGGATTTAATTCTTTGCCACACAACCGCAGATTTTGACGCACTAGGAGCAGCAGTAGGGTTAACGCGCCTACTACCGGGAAGCAAAATTGTGCTGACTGGCGGTTCTCATCCTCCTGTGCGGGATTTTTTAGCATTGCATCGGGATGAATATCCGCTAATTGAACGCCGTTCGGTGAATCCAGAAAAAATTCGTTCTCTGAGTGTGGTGGATACGCAACAGCGCGATCGCTTGGGTAAAGCTGCTGAGTGGTTAGATTTACCCCATCTTGGAGAGATTATAGTTTATGACCATCACTTAGGGCAAGAGTCAGATATTCCCGCCACGCGATCGCATATTTCTTCAGTTGGAGCCACCACAACTTTAATTGTGGAGCAATTGCAACAACAGGAAATTTCCTTGACTCCTGCCGAAGCAACTGTTATGGCTTTGGGTATCCACGTTGACACCGGCTCTTTAACATTTGACCAGTCCACGGCACGGGATGCCTTAGCTTTGGCTTGGTTGATGCAACAAGGTGCGAGTTTATCAGTAATTTCTACCTACCGTGACCCTGGCTTGTCTTTGCAATTGCAGCAGTTATTAACTGAGGCGTTGGAAAATTTAGAATATCTTTGCCTGCATGGATATACAGTTGCTTGGGTAACTCTAAAAACAGATGCTTTTGTGCCAGGGCTATCGAGTTTGGCTTCAGAACTTGTGGAATTAACCGAAATTGATGCCATTCTGTTGGCTAATGAGTATCCCTTGAGTGAAAGTGATTCACGGTTAACTGTAATTGGGCGATCGCAAATTCCCAAAACAAATCTTAACCTATTATTCCAACTTCTAGGAGGCGGCGGTCATTCTCAAGCCGCATCACTAAATCTAAGAGGAGTTGATTCACAAGCAATATTAAAACAACTCCTTGACGGAGTAAAAGCCCAAATTCCCCACCCCCTCACTGCGAGGGATTTGATGTCCTCTCCTGTTCGCACCATTCTGCCTGAAACTACAATTGCTGAAGCACAGCGCATTTTGTTGCGTTATGGACACTCTGGTTTATCTGTAGTCGATAAAGGGCAACTAGTAGGTATTATTTCGCGTCGGGATCTTGATATTGCCTTGCACCACGGATTTAGTCATGCGCCAGTCAAGGGCTACATGACCACAAATCTCAAAACAATTACACCAGATACAACACTGCCACAAATAGAGTCGCTAATGGTGACTTATGATATCGGACGCTTGCCAGTACTGGAGAATGAGCAGTTAGTTGGTATCGTCACTCGTACTGATGTCTTGCGGGAATTACATCAGGAAAGAGATGAAAACGGAGAAGAGGGAGAGGAGGAGAGACAGAAAAGTAATATTAATCTCCCGAAATTGCAAAATAAACTTGCTCCTCAGTTATGGCAATTACTCACCATCGCATCGCAAGAAGCCGAAAAACGGGGTTGGCATCTTTATCTCGTTGGGGGTGCAGTGCGGGATTTGCTGTTAGCTGAGACAGCAGGTAGCTTGATGATTAAAGATATTGACCTAGTAGTTGATGGCTTTCACAAATCAGCAGATGTTGGCGCTGGCGTGGAACTAGCAAAAGCACTCCAACAACTTTACTCTGCGGCTCGTTTAGAAATCCACGGGGCTTTTCAAACTGCTGCTTTGTTGTGGCATAAAGACCCAGAATTAGATTCTCTTTGGGTAGATATTGCTACGGCTAGAACAGAGTTTTATCCTTACCCGGCGGCGAATCCAGAAGTTGAGGCGAGTTCGATTCGTCAAGACTTATATCGTCGAGATTTTACCATTAATGCGATCGCTTTGCGGCTCACCTCTCCCCGCTCAGGCGAATTACTCGATTTCTTTGGCGGTTTACTCGATTTACAAGAAGCTAAAAAAATTCGGGTTTTACACCCCAACAGCTTTATCGAAGATCCCACCCGCATTTATCGTGGCGTGCGTTTTGCCGTGCGCTTCGGATTTGAAATTGAACCGCAAACTGAAGAATTTATTCGCTATGCCATCAACAGTGGCGTTTACGATCGCACTTCTCAAGAGAATACCAAAACTCCAGCCCTGCAAACTCGACTGAAAACAGAATTAAAGCACATCCTAGAAGCCCCATACTGGAAATCAGCTTTGCAGTTACTCGATAACTTAGGAGCGTTGCAATGTATCCATCCTACCCTTAAGCTAGATGGGTTACTCTTGCGACAATTACGTTTGTTAGAACGTTGTTTACGACGATTTGATGCTGAACAAACTCTCATTCACTGGCAAATGCGTCTAGAAGCATTAATCGCCCACCTACCGCCTGAATATCGGGTGAAAGTAGCACAGAATTTGCAATTACAAGACGATAGCATTGTTAGGTTGAAAAACTTAGCCCAAAGCTTTAGTCAAGTGATGGACTATTTACCCACTTTTGAACGCCCAAGTCAAGTAGTGCAGTTGTTGGGACAGTACGACTTACCAATGCTGATTTTAATTGCTTTGCAAAGTCCGCGATCGCTTAGACATCGAATTTGGGAATATTTAACAGTTTGGGCGAATGTACAGCCACTTTTGAATGGCAATGATTTAAAGAAACTTGGTTACAAACCAGGGCCACAGTATCGGCAAATATTAGATGATGTAGTTGCTGCTACCTTGGATAGAGTGATTAAAGATAGGGCTGAGGCTGAAGAGTTTTTAGCCAAGCATTATCCCCTGTAATTTATATTTCACAGATATGGTTTTTATGCAAACACAAACATCAAAAAAATACTACACTCCAGATGAATATTTACAACTAGAGGAGACATCAGAATCCAAAAATGAATATAGAGATGGAGAAATAGTTTCTATGCCTAGTGGTACGACTAATCACAATGAAATTGCTCTGAATTTTTGCACAACTTTTAAATTTATGATGCGGGGTAAAAATTACAAAATATACATGGGTGATGTCAAATTGTGGATACAGCGTTATCGGATTTACACCTATCCAGATGTGATGGTTATTTTGGGTAAACCAATATATGAAGGAAATGGCACTACCCAAGTGACAAATCCTTCAATTATTGTAGAAGTCTTGTCCAACTCAACACAAAACTACGATAGAACAAATAAATTTAGATTTTATCATTCCATTCTTGAACTACAAGAATATATAATGATTGACCAATATGAATATCTGGTTGAGCTGTTTACTAAAAATGCTAATAGTCAATGGGTATTAACTGAAATGGATGCGGCATCAAATCGTTATGGATTTATTTTAGCAGTATTGTAGTTAGCGATCGCACTACATTAAGGGGCAACAAAAAAAGCGATCGCATTGTTAAATTAGACAGAAAAAAAGAGACTATGGTCTTATTCTGCTCACAAACGAGACAAAATACCCGACTTTGGAAATAATTTAGATATCAGTTTGATTACGGTTTGATTAAAGATTCTTCAGACTGGCAATATTTAGCAATTAATTTGCGTCGTTTTAGAGGTGAATAAAGCAGCATGGAAAGTGCTGGTAAACTGGTTCCGGTTAGTGATAATAAAACTAATGGATTAAGAAAGCCTGCCATTATCCCAGTTCCAAAACTAGCCCCAAATCCCAATGTTAGTAGTATTAGTACAGTTGTAAATGAGTCTTCAGCCAAATCTATAGCCCGATTTATAGCCCGATTTATAGGCATACCTACAGCCATACTCCCAGCTATAGCTATACTCACGATACCCACAGTCCCACCCACAGCCATACCTACAGCTATACCCACAGCTTTAATCGCAGCAAAAGCTACAGTCCAACCTACAGCTATAACCACAGCAAAACTTACAACCACAACCACAGCCACAACCACAGCCTTAATCACGGAGCCTGTTATCTTTAGTTGCTCATAACCCACCCAAGACGAATACATAAGTAAGCTAATACCGATATACAGAATCCCCCCATATCCATAAGTTTGTAACAACAAACTCGCAACCGCACTTGCAGCATAAGTAATAAACCCAATTGTAAACACAGCTACTACTACAGTCATTAAAAACAGTCTAATTAAATCATCAGAGCGTATCTTTCGCTTTTCAATCGGTAAAGCAGCCGTCTGCACTTTCACTGTTAAAGTGTGAGTCGCTGGATAGGCATTACTATGCAATATAAGTTGACGTTTATACTGCTTATCCGCCATCAATTTACTCGTATCCACCTCAACCTGACACCGAGTATAATTCACATTAAATTGAGTAGGTGTCAGCGAAATCCAAGCATGATTATCTGGCGTATGCGGTGGGTCATGAGGATGGGGTGCAACTTCCCATCTACCTTGTAGTAAAGTATCTGATATGGGGTTCTCAATAGTAATACTTTGTGTTAGCTTTTCCCCCAATTTGTTTGCTTTGAACTCCAGCACTGTTTCACTGAAATCAACTTCAGGTAAACGAATAACATCAAGTGGCTTGAGTGCTTCTAAAGCTGATTGTGCATTAGAAAAACGGTTTTTATGTAGCGGTTGTACTATCTTTGTCAACCAACCCAGAAACCGTAGACTCAACTGAGGTAAAAGATGCTGAAACTTAATTAAATATGGATCTTCTCGATCTTGCAATTGATCTATTTTTGTTGATTTGATTCCTGTCAGTAAGCAAATCAACGTTGCACCCAAAGCATACAAGTCTGTAGCGTCTGTTGGTTTAAACATTTGCTCTGGCGGGATAAAGCCAGGAGTACCTCTAAATACACTACTTGCTGCAACTTCCTGGCTGCCAATACGAGCAAAACCAAAGTCAATTATATAGACATTGAGTTGCTCATCTACTAAAATGTTTTCCGGTTTGATATCTCGATGAATTATCGGCGGAATCCGATTTTGCAAATATACGAGAATTCCTAAAGCTTTAACTGCAATTTGCTTAATTTCCTCTGGTGCAAAGCTGCGGGTTTCTGCTAAAGATGGGGCATTGATATATTCTTGAACTAGACAAAAGCCATCAGGTCGATCAAAAGAACTCAGATAGTGGGGAATACCACGATGATTAAGTTCCTGTAGAAATTGAATTTCTTTTTCGTAAGCCTTAAACCCCGACCAACTCGAACCAGCTTGAGCAAAACAAAACTGCTTCACTACCACCTGTTCCCCTGTATCAACTTTTGATGCTAGCCAAGTAATCCTTCCTCCTTCCCGATTACGTCCCAATTCTCGCAAAACTTGATAGCCGTGTTCGCTGAAATCTGGATATGGATAGCTATTCATAAGTTCAAGGGCAATAAGTAAAATATCCCAAATCTTCTGTGTAGTACGCAAATACACTTAAATTAGCAGGGATAAATCAATTAATCAATATTTTTAACAATAGTTACAGGTGCGGCACATCTCTATCAAAATTTCTCCTGAAACTCTTCCCTCTACGTTCTCTGCGCCTCTGCGGTTAAAAATCTTTATTAACCACAGAGGCGCAGAGAGTATAGAGAAGAAAAAAGCGATTCGCGAATTCTATTCACCAAGGTTGAAGTCGCACATCGCGTCAGACAAATCTCTAACTCCTCAGCAAAAGCCGTAAAGCATACAGGCAAGTTATAATTCTCTTGCGGATCAACGTAACAAAAATTTATGAGTAACCCACTAGTACAAGCTTTTTTCGTAGGCAGAGCAGTAGCCGAAGTAGTTAATGAGCGTTTAGAGGTCGCCTTGACCGACGCTTTGAGCGATTTGGGCAAATTTGATGCAGAAGCTAGAGAGCAGTTACGCCAGTTTACAGAAGAAGTCCTAGAGCGGGCAAATCGGTCAGCAGAAGCAGCTAATTCTGATCAAGCTACAAGTAGTGGACAAACCAGTTCTGATTCAGGTGACTTGCAAGCAGATATTGATGAATTACGAGCAGAAATTGCCCTATTGCGAACAGAATTGCAACATTATCGCAGAACTTCTGCATAAATTTAGTCAGTGGTTATTAGTCATTGGTCCATTGGTCATTGGTCAAAAATTACTTACGAATGACAAATGACAAATGAGACTATAAGAAAAAACAGTTTAGGAATCAGAGTGTCTTCTCTCTCAAGTGATTCGGTTGCAAACCAACGGTACACAAAGGATATGGAACAAGGTTATTCAGATAAAGCATACCGTTGGAATCGGGAAAAATACTCTAGCAGACGGCGTTTTGTGGACATTTGGTCTTTTGTCTTGACCTTATTGTTCAAACTTTGGCTATACAACAAATCTTGGAGTTATCCGGGTGGCGTGAGTGATGTAAAGCAAGCTGCAAGACGCAAAACCCAAGCGGTTTGGATTCGCAATACCCTGCTGGATTTAGGCCCAACCTTCATCAAAGTTGGGCAACTATTTTCTACCCGTGCTGATATCTTCCCTGGTGAATATGTAGAAGAACTAGCCAAATTACAAGACAAAGTACCGGCATTTAGCTATGAGCAAGTAGAAGCGACCATTGAGAAAGAATTAGGCAAAAAAATTCCTGAACTTTTCCAGAATTTTGAACCAATTCCCTTAGCTGCTGCTAGCTTGGGGCAAGTACACAAAGCTGTACTGCATACTGGGGAATCAGTTGTAGTCAAGGTGCAACGTCCTGGATTGAAGAAGTTATTTGAAATAGATTTACAAATTCTCAAGGGAATTACCCGCTACTTTCAAAACCATCCCAAATGGGGACGGGGAAGAGATTGGTTAGGTATTTATGAAGAATGTTGTCGCATTCTTTGGGAAGAAATTGATTATCTTAACGAAGGTCGTAACGCTGATACTTTTCGCCGTAACTTTCGCGGCTATGATTGGGTGAATGTCCCAAGAGTATACTGGCGTTATGCTAGTTCCAGAGTACTGACTTTAGAATATCTCCCTGGAATTAAAATTAGCCAATACGAAGCTTTAGAAGCAGCCGGTTTGGATCGAAAGGCGATCGCTCGTCAAGGCGCTCAAGCCTACTTACTACAGTTACTCAATAGTGGTTTTTTCCACGCCGATCCTCACCCAGGCAATATTGCTATTAGTGCAAGTGGGGCTTTAATATTCTACGATTTCGGCATGATGGGGCGAATTAAATCCAACGTGCGCGAAGGACTGATGCAAACGCTGTTTGGTATCGCTCAAAAAGATGGCGATCGCGTTGTGCAATCTCTGATCGATTTAGGCGCGATCGCCCCAACTGATGATATGGGCCCAGTGCGGCGTTCCGTCCAGTACATGCTGGATCATTTCATGGATAAGCCGTTTGAAAATCAGTCCGTGGCGGCAATCAGTGACGACCTTTATGAAATAGCTTATAATCAGCCATTTAGATTTCCAGCAACCTTCACTTTTGTGATGCGAGCCTTTTCTACCCTAGAAGGAGTAGGCAAAGGTTTAGATCCAGAGTTTAACTTTATGGAAGTTGCCAAACCTTATGCAATGCAGCTTATGACCGATATGAATGGTTCTGAGGGGAATACCTTTATTAATGAATTAAGTCGTCAAGCAGCTCAGGTAAGTAGTACTGCTTTTGGTCTACCACGTAGATTAGAGGATACGCTAGAAAAGCTAGAACGCGGAGATATGCGCCTCCGCGTTCGGTCTATAGAAACTGAACGGCTATTGCGGAGGCAGAGCAGTATTCAGCTCTCAATGAGCTATGCTCTGTTAATCAGTGGTTTCACACTTTCAGCTACGATCTTAGTGGTTAGCAATCATGTCTGGTGGGCACTGCTGCCTGGTTTAATAGCACTAGGGATTTCAGTGATCCTGATCCGACTACTTTTGCGCCTTGACCGTTACGATCGTATGTATTAATTGTTGCAAAAAAAATTATGAAACTTAATTTCACGGGTTTTAGCGATCCGGGACTTATTCGTTCTAATAATCAGGATGCTTACTATGTCGATCCAGAAGGGCGGTTTTTTGTTGTTGCCGATGGAATGGGTGGCCATGCTGGAGGTGAAGAAGCTAGCCGCATAGCCACTTCAGAAATTCAGGCGTATTTGCTGGCAAATTGGGAATCTTCTAAATCTTCTCAAGAATTACTAGAGCAAGCTTTGTGGGGTGCCAATGAAGCGATTTTGCAAGATCAGCAAAATCATCCCGAACGTGCCGACATGGGTACAACAGTTGTAGCAGTAATTTTTCGCGCCCCAGAGTCACCCTGGTGCGCTCATGTTGGCGATTCGCGGCTGTATCGCTTTCGAGAGTCGCACTTAGAGCAGGTAACAGAAGACCACACTTGGGTTGCACGAGCAATCAAAATCGGTGACATAACTTTAGATGAAGCGCGATCGCATCCTTTTCGTCACGTATTATCGCGCTGTTTAGGGCGTGAAGACTTACATCAGGTTGATGTGCAACCACTAGATGTAAAAGTTGGCGATCGCTTGCTTTTATGTAGTGATGGTCTTACAGAAGAACTTGTGGAACAGAAGATTGCTCGCTGTCTCTTAGATGCTCCTTGGCTTGATAAGGCCGCCATCTCTCTAATTGAGGCTGCTAAGGAGCATGGAGGGCACGATAACATCACAGTTGTCATCGTCTCACTAGAATAGTTATTAGATCATTAGTCGATGCTTAGTAACCTTAAATCAAAGGACAACTGACAAATGACAAATGACAATTCTGGTAGATATACTCAGCAATTTGTTCAGTGTGAGCATTTTTAGTTTTTACAATTTGATACAAATATTTTTAGCCTCCAAAGTCACCTAATGAGGCTGAATTTGCATCAAATTGATAAATTGACATCTTGCACATAATAAGGTAAAGCGACTATAATTCACGCTTATTACCATTCATCCCCCAACCTCCTGAAAGTCCTAGCTTCCGAAGCTTCCTCCATATTTATTTGTGGAGACAGAGTATCTTATGTTTTTCTCAAACAGGAAAATGTATAGGACTCAGGACAAAATCTGCTTATCTCCTCAAAAGAGATCAGTGCAAAGCAGAAATGGTTGAGAGGTAGTTATATCTACACTTCGTTCAAACAGAGCTTATTTTCCGGAATACGGCTCGGCTGACTTGGGTAGTATATCAGCAGGATTAGGTGCAAGATATCATCTCAAAAAAAATCCACACTTAGGATGTGGGCAATGTGTCAAACAATTGTTATCTTTCTTAATACAGAGGAACAAATGTTGGACACATACAAGTCCAATTATTATCCCATTTGGACTTCTGTAAGCGATATCACCTTTACGCGTTTTTTTTCGGAGTTTTAACTATGAACCAACCAATGAAACTATCCTTGGAACAACAATTCAGTATCTGCTCATTTGCCACTCAAGTACAGAATATGAGCCACGACCAAGCTAAAGACTTTTTAGTCAAGCTCTATGAGCAAATGGTAGTGCGCGAGGCAACTTATCAGGAGCTTCTTAAGCATCAGTGGGGCTTAGATTCCGGTTCCACTATGGCATAGAGTCGTTCTACTGTCGCAGTGGACGACCTCCTTCTCTTGCTTGGTTCCAAGGAGGAAAAGAGCTGGGGATGTCGGGGCGTCAACTTCGATAAACAATTCCAAAAGAGCGCTAGAAGAATTCAACTTACAAAATTAACCAACAACTAGTAAAACTTTCAACTGCATATCTGCTGGAGTCTAGACACAACCTTAGCTTTGCAGGCTAAACTTACTGTTCACTTGAGCAAAATTTTTTTACTGTCTCTTTTGTCTAGTCCAAGAATTACACCTGCGTAAATTTACAACTCTCTGAAATATGTACACAAGAACATTCAGAGATAACTTAGACATCCTTAGATTTTGGCAGCTCGTGTTTTCACTCTTTATACATATAACTAGAACTTACATCTTTATATATCTTTTGTTTATAAAAGTTTACATTCTTTGAGTTAGTAGACCTTAGATACATATATTACATGTAATATGAAGAAATTATTCCTAGCTGGAAAGATCGTATGGAGAATCTGTATCAATGCTTTCCAGTTTTGCCAGAATTTGAGGCTTAATTTTTTCATACTCGCTTTTGAGCAAGCTTTTACTCATTTGTGGGTCGGCAGAAGACATTAATGTGTTGCTCATTGCGACCCACTCTTGCAGTCGTTGACGCTGGGCAGAAGCAACGCTGGACGGTAAGATGTGTGTACAGCGATTTGGTGTTTCTCGTGCAAAGAACAACAGTCGGTAGTAACCTGTGTGCTGTAATAACCGAGTAATTTCTTGACCCAGACTGGTTTTTAGATCGAGGTAGTAAGGCAACCATTTGGCACCATGCTTATGGTTGTAGATGACAGTAATCCATAGCAACATGGGATGGGGAATAGAGATGAAAAGAAATTGGTTATAGCGGGTACAGAGTAAGCGCTTCTGAATTTCTTCTTGCGATAGCATTACCCATAGCGCTGGTAAAACCTCCCCATTGCTTTGAATAGACTGAGGAAACACAATATCGGCAATTGGTTTATTTTGGGGCCAGGAAATAGCACGAGCGATTTCATCGTTAGACAAGGATGCCCGCAAATCGGCTTTAGTCTTCTGTTCAAGCTCAGGACTAGCCGTAGTAGTAGGAATTAGGGCATAGCTATCTTGCTTAACTTTGCGTGTATGCTCAGGTTTTTCTAGAGATGCTAGAACTCTCAGGATTTCAGTGATACTTTGGGGGCGATCGCGTGCTACCTTAGCGAGACAACTCATCACCAAATTTTCGATTTCTTTTGGTAGTTCTAACCCAGGTGCAACCTCAGCAAAAGAACGTGGTTTTTGATAGTGATGTGTTTTATACCATGCTCCAAAAGAATGAGTTTGTGCCACTAGTGGCATTTTGCCTGTGAGCATCTCAAACATCATTACACCCAAACTATAAATATCAGCACGGTTATCTAATTCCTTACCCTCCATCTGTTCGGGAGAAGAATAAGCCAATGTCCCCAAATAGAATTTTGTATGGTCGCCATCCGACTGTAATAACTTAGCAATACCAAAATCTAGAACCTTGACCAATTCTCCGAAACTAGGATCTTGAATCACTAGCATATTGCTTGGCTTGACATCCCGATGGATAATTGGGCAAATTGTGCCCTCAACTGGAATGCCATCATGAGCGCACTGTAACCCCAGACTTAGTTGACGCACCATACTCAGAAATCTTGGTAAAGGCAGTCGTTGCTTACGAATAATATTGTTTAGGCTTTGTCCTTGTAGATATTCCATGACGTAGAACGGGGTGTTATTCTCATCTACGCCATAGTCCATAACTCGGACAATGTGGATACTTTTTTGACCTAGTAAAGCACAGGTTTTTGCTTCTCGCTCAAAGCGGTCTTGCAATCGCATCTTTTCATTTTGAATTGATAGAGCGAGAAACTTAACCGCAACAGGTACACCTCCCAACAAAGTATCTTTAGCACGATAAACTCGACCCATTGCTCCAGTACCGATTAACTCCTGGAGTTGGTAGCGTTTGCTGAGTAAGCGACCAATGTTGGGGTCTGACATAGAGAATTTGAATCCAAAAGCAGGTTGTAAGTGTTTAGGAGAAAAAGTGCATTCAAACTGATATCTGAATTATTAGGCCCAGAAATGACTTTCTAGATTCGTACCATAAGGCAGAAATAGAAGTCAAAAAACAAAAAGCTTATAGAATAGGCTGTTGGATGATTTCCAATTGTTGCTCTATCTACACAGTCGTGTGCGAGTACACTGGGGTGGAAATTTGCCTACCTTTAAGAAGGGGATTTTGCCCCAAGTCTTTTTTAATTAAGATAGTAAGTACATTTACGCAGTGCTATACTAGTTTTTTCTAGCCCTCTTTTAGAAGATTGCAGCCATCCTGTGGTAGTTTGCAACAGAGATGGTAATTACAACTGGTGAAATATGCCAGAGCAAACAAGCAGAAAGAGTAGATAATGACGCTTCATATCATTTTGCACTTTAATTATGTTGTAGTTTTAGTTTGCCCAATTTTGAGCCAATAGATAACTCTAGCATCTGCCAAAAATCTTAATTGGGAACTACCACACTCACTACAGAGTTATGATAACTGAGTGATGAGTCAGGGTTTTGAATATAAATAAAGCATCAGAAAAAGAGATGAGGGTTGCCTGTCTAGCTTTATATCAGCTCCTAGCCCTTGTATCTCATAAAAAGTTCTCTAGTTTGCTAGGATTTGTAACTGCTAGGATTTATAACTGTGATTTTAGTGGTCAATGACTCACAACTAAAGTTTTACTTTATTAACACTTTCATTCTACTTTCAGCAAAACTGTCTTTTGCCTTTGTTTTGTTCAGTAGGGATAACAACAAATACTTATTGCTTGACCAGGTTTTTAACCTTCAGACTTATTATAACTAGATAAAAATGTATTATTTATGAATGAAATTGTGATAATATCAATTCACTATTTTGCGTTTTTTCTGTAGATTATAAGACATATCAAAAACTGATTTATTACCCATTACATAGTATTGTATTCGACGTTTAATAATATTCTTCAACCGGGAAAGAAAAACAGAAAAAAAGTGCGGATTTTTGATGATTTCTCTTAATGCTGTTAACCATCTTCTTTGCTTTATAGGCAATACAACTTGATAGTAAGCTAGATGTTTTTTATAGGATGCAAGATTATAAGATAGAGCAAGCATTAAAGCTGGATTGTTTTTCACCCTTTCTTGTTGCATGAAAGAATTAGTAGCTATGCAGCATTGATTTAGACGTGATAATATACTTTGACGTACAAGAGAAATAGGGCGTGAGCGGTAGAAATAATAGGGTTCTGGCACAATAAAAAAGCGGGCACCATTGATTAGGCATTCCACATCAAACCAAAAATCTTCAGCCATACTCAGAGTTTCATTGTATAAAATGCCGTGATTAACCAAAAATTCTCGTTTGAATATAGGCTTGCTTAAACCAAAAGGCAACACTGGTTCTCCATAGACACCACTTTCTACAAAAGAAATGAGATCAATTTGGAGAGCTTCATCTAGATACTCTCCATTTTCTTGAATAAATGTACTCCAAGGAGATGTTGCGCCATCGTGGATTAGATAGAGATCGTCAGCAATTATGTCTGCGTTTGTTTTCGCTGCCATCAACAGAAGTTTTTCTAATCTTTGAGGAGCATACCAGTCATCTGAATCAAGAACAGCAACCCATTCTCCTTGAGCTGCTTTGATGGCACGATTACGCGCAGCAGAAACTCCAAGGTTTTGTTGATTAACTATTACTTTGAGGCGTTGGTCAGTAAAACTTTTAGCGACTTCTACAGTTTTATCACTTGAACCATCATCGACTATGATGACTTCAATATCATTGAGCGTTTGCTCTAAGGCTGACTGTATCGCCTTCGCAATATAAGCTTCAGTATTGTAAGCAGGAATAATGACGGATACTTTAGGATTCATAAAACTGAACTCCTGATTACACAGCTAGTTAATAATTTTAAGATTATGAAGATAAGTTTGATAACTTCCTCTTTACTATACAACTAAGTAGTCGGCAGGGCAAACGCATCTAAAATTACTCTTGATCACAACCAATATTAAGAACCAATGAAAAAATGCTTATTTTTCGTTTGGTTTAATTTGCAAGAATCAAAGCAATGTCTAGGACGGGGTATAACACTCTCTACGAGACGCTGTGCGGAGCTTGCTTCTTTGCAGCAGGGCGAATACTCGCTATCGGTGTCGCTTAAATTTTTATCAATAAATAAATAAGTCTTAATGAGATTTTTAAACTTTATTGAGAATAAATTAGTTTTGTTGATATTATGTGTTGCCTTGAGTAAGTTGGTGAAAATAAACTTGAACATTTCCGAACTAGTACGTTGCTAGAGTTATTTAGACAATATGGCTTCAGTTTACAGGTTAGACTCACAGCAGCAAGGTACATTGCTCTTAGGTTGATTGACGCTCTAGGCTAACTTCCATTGTGTTAGTTAAAAAATGACCAGCTAAGATACCACTACTTAGGTAATATCTATCTTCGGAAATCCGGTGTAGGGTTTCAAAGCCACTACGACGCTGACGATCGCCTAGTACCCAGTAACGCTGCACAATAGTATCTAGACCAATCCAGCCTTCACCTTCAACTTGCCCCAAAATATTATGTTGTAGTAAAAAAGTATACTGACGCTCTCCCTCATGCAATCGTCCTTTGTATTGTAGAGAGATTTCTGAGCGATCGCTACCAGGAAATATCAGCTTTGTAGCCATAGTGAACCAGTTATCTCGATTCCAAGCTACCAAGGTCATACCCTTGACGCTGATTGGCATACCATTTCGTTCCAGCCAATTTCCTTGCATTGCCCAGCGTCCTGGTTCCAATAAAAAAGTATGAGCCACCTTATATATTCCCTGTCTTGATCGAGTACCGCCAAGATTACAGTTATAGCAGTGCTGTACATGAATAGCGGGGCGTTTAGTCCGTCTTGAGTGAATAATGAAGAAATTTTTTATTGTTCCTGTTTCAAAACTAAGAACTGACTTTGGTGAATTTCTCCCAAAAGCACTTCTTGAGGTGCCCCTGTAGCAGTAGGTAGATTACCAGGAATGCCCAAATGCCGCCAGTAGGCTAAAACTGCAAAAGCGATCGCTTCTTTAAAATCTGCATTTAACCCAACTTCATCTGTAGCCAATACTGGGATTGATGCCAACAATAACTCTAATCGACGTTTCAAATAGAGATTGCGGCTACCACCACCACATAATAGTACTCGTTGTGGCATTTCTGGCAAAAAAGTGCGGTAACTATGAACAATTGAAGCAGCTGTCAGTTCTGTCAAAGTTGCCAGTATATCAGCAGGATTGAGTTGATATTCTTGGGCATCTTTTAAACACTGATGTAGATAAGTCACACCAAATAACTCTCGACCAGTAGATTTGGGCGGTGGTAAATGAAAGTAATCTTGGTTGAGCCATTGTTCTACCAAAGGATGGCAAGGAGTACCACTTGCTGCCCAATTGCCATTTTCATCGTAAGTTTTAGCACCAGCGCTTAAATGCTCTACCGCCAGATCCAACAGACTATTTCCTGGGCCAGTATCCCAAGCGCGAATTTGTGAGAGCCAATCGCCATACCGAGGCGGAATATAGGCTACATTACCAATGCCACCAATGTTTTGAATACAACGCCCTTCTTCAGGATGACTGAGCAAGTAGGCATCTACTCTGGGCACAAGAGGCGCACCATGACCACCAATAGCGATATCAGCAACACGGAAGTTGCTCACAGTTGTAATGCCCGTAAGATAGGCAATTAATTCACCCCGTCCTAGTTGGAGACTATAACCCAAAGGAGTGAGCATTTCTCTCCCCCTGCTCCTCTGCTCCCCTGCTCCCCCTGCTCCTTCTTTGGGTGGTCGATGATAAACCGTCTGACCGTGAGAGCCAATGAGAGTAGCTAGCTGATGACCAATTTGAATATTTTGGGCGGCTTGGGCAAAAACTTGGGCGATCGCATCATCTATTTCTGCCAATTCTGCCATTGAGATGGCAACGCCTGCACCAACTGCTAGTATTTTTTCTCTGAGTTCAGATGGATAAGGATATGTTTTACCGACTAGTAACTCAACTTTAAGATCCAATTCTGTACCGGAAACCTCTACTAACACAGCATCTATGCCATCTACGGATGTGCCACTAATTAAACCGATAATGCGAGTAGAGACAGCAGCTTTTTCAGTCGGATGCATTGTTCAAGATTCTTTTTTGGATTGCAAGAGGTAGTTTAATTCATGCTACTACCCATGTCAAAAAAAGTAAGGTGGCATAGTTGATTGGAAAAAGATAAATTTTGAGGGAAAGGGTGAAAGGCAGTCACAGCATAACGTCGTATTCCCTTGAAGTAAAAAGAATAATTTTGAAATTACAACAATTCCAGAGTTATGAAATGTATGAGACCTCTCTGGATGTATTGTGAAAAATGATGCAATTGGTTCTCATAAAAAGATTATGAAGTTGATCACACAGCAAAATGCAGGCTATTTAATTACCTTAAAGAACAAAGAACCAAGCTCATCTTGAGCTTGATTTTGAAAAACTATTTAGCCAATGAATAAACACGGATTTTCACGTGTTTGGTATAGTAAAATGCCTCATATAATCTTAATTTCGAACCTTAAAAATATAAATTGTGTGCGAATCAAAAAATGGCACTTTTTATAAATAAAGCTTGTTTACAATTTAGCACTGATAACTTCGCAAGTTCTACATAAAGCTATAGACATCGCACAACACAACATCAGTGATTATCCTCTAAATAAAATCCAATAACCTGCATTTTCATCGGGTATAGTCAAATCAAAAAAGTAGTAATCCCTCTGATGTTGGAATCTAGAAGCACATCGCACAATGAGGCTATGAACACGAAAGATTAAAAAACAAAAAGGATTGTCAAATGAAAAATCTTTTAATTAAGTCCGCGATCGCTTCTGGTGTTGTTTTGTCCTTAGCTACTGTTAGCCGTCCTGTAATGGCTGCGTCTTTTGCGGTATCAATAGAAAACGCAGGCGTACAAAATGCACAATTATCAAATCTTGTTAATGCTAATGTACAAACTTTTGATGCACAAACACAAGGTTACAGTGCAACAGGATTTCAATGGAATGATGGAACAAAAAATATTGGTAGCTATCAGAATACTCTGGTCATGAACGCAGAGCAATATGGTGGGGCTGGTGGAACAGGTAAGTATTTTGATGTAGACACGAATAGATCGGGTAATGGTCAAAAAGTTTCCACCCTCAATTTGACAACCCCACAAAGTTACTTTGGGCTTTGGTGGTCTGCTGGAGATGCTAGCAACGTACTTACATTTCTTTCACAAGGTCAGGTTGTCTATTCTATGACCACCGCTGACGTGGTTAACTATATTGCAAAACTATCAAATAAAGACAGCTACTACGGTAATCCTAATTCGGCATTCCTAAATCAGGATAACGGAGAACCTTTTGCGTTCATCAACTTCTACGATGTTGGCGGAACTTTTGATCAAGTTCAATTCACCAATATTGGCGGAACTGGTTTTGAATCAGATAATCACACAGTCGCCACTAGCTACAAGAGTATCACCGGTAATATAGTTACTCAAGCAGTGCCTGAGTCTTCTTCTCTCTTAGGAGTTTTTGCGATTGGTTTTGTGGGTGCTGCTTCAGTTATGATTCGTCAAGTCAAGAAAAAGTCAGTTTTGCAATTATCATAAGTCTAGTGGCTTGTAAACAAGATAATTTTTAGCTCACATTAAGTATATTCTGCACTTCTGATGATAACTAAGAGAATCTCGCTCTCAAGCGATCGCCACTTTAATAGCACTGCTTTAAAGCAATCTTATTAAAGACACCAATTCTAACTCAGTAAGATTTGCCTGATTTTCTCTATGCCTTACTCTCAGGCTCCACTTCGCGTAGCCTGCCGTAAGCAGGATTTCAAAATTTCCAGCACAAAGCCAATATTTGATACAAGTTAGGGTGAGTTTACTTAGGTAAGCTTGCCCTAATTGTTTTGCGATTTATTTTATGAGCAGCTACTTTACACCATTTGTATCAATGCCAGGATTAGCTTCTGCTTTAGCTTGGAGATATTGGCATTGGTCTACAGGCTTAACTTGAGATAGAACTGATCCTAAAGCCTAGGTTTTAAGAATCGATATGATAGAAAAGTAAAGAAAATTTACAAAATATTTATCGAATGGCGTTTCAATCATCTGGCTTGTCCAAGGTCAAAGACTCATTCACACAAAAAATCTTCTTGGGTAATGAACCCAATGCGGAGTTAATTGCAATTCTCACCGTTTACTTTGTCCAAGGAATTTTAGGGCTATCGCGTTTAGCCGTAAGCTTTTTCCTCAAAGATGAACTGCTGCTGAGTCCAGTCGAGGTGTCGGCGCTATTGGGAATTGTCTTCCTACCTTGGATGATTAAGCCGGTGTTTGGTTTTATCTCTGATGGCTTACCTATATTTGGTTATCGTCGTCGTCCTTACTTGATTTTATCCGGGGTACTGGGAACTGCTTCCTGGATGAGTTTGGCCACAATAGTTCATACTAGTTGGGCGGCTACGTTAGCGATCGCTCTTAGTTCTCTCTCCGTCGCCATGAGTGATGTGATAGTTGACTCGCTAGTTGTAGAACGCGCTAGAGGGGAATCCCAAGCAAAAGCCGGTTCACTACAATCTCTATGCTGGGGTGCTTCTGCGATCGGAGGTTTAATAACAGCATACTTTAGCGGTCTGCTGCTTCAATACTTTACTACCCGTACTGTCTTTGGAATTACCGCCTTGTTCCCTCTTATTGTCTCAGGGGTAGCTTGGTTAATTGCTGAGTCACCCGTTAGCCAAGATACTAATGAGACTAATCAAACCAACCCTTTACCAATCAAACATCAACTGAAGCAACTACGCCAAGCTATTACCCAAAAAACAATTTGGCTACCAACGGCCTTTGTCTTCATCTGGCAAGCTACTCCAAATGCTGAATCAGCCTTTTTCTACTTCTCTACCAACGAATTACACTTTGAACCAGAATTTTTGGGGCGGGTAAACTTGGTGACAAGTTTCGCTTCTTTAGCAGGTGTTTGGATTTTCCAACGTTTTCTTAAAAGCATCCCCTTTCGCGTGATTTTTGCTTGGAGTACCGTACTTTCATCACTTTTAGGGATGACGACGCTGTTGTTAGTGACTCACACAAACCGGCTGTTGGGTATAGATGACCACTGGTTTAGCTTGGGTGATAGTCTTATTCTCACTGTGATGGGGAAAATTGCCTTTATGCAAGTGATGGTTTTAGCAGCAAGGCTTTGTCCGTCTGGAGTGGAAGCAACGTTATTTGCCTTATTGATGTCGGTATTTAATTCAGCAGGAACGGTTTCCCAAGCATTGGGGGCATTACTCACCTATTGGCTGGGGATCACCTCGACGAACTTTGAGTCCCTTTGGCTATTGGTGGTCATTACTAACCTCAGTACGCTGTTACCCCTACCATTTATTAATTGGCTACCTGCTGCTGAGAAACAAACAGAGACACCCAAAGATGGGGAACAAGCTTTCTTACCTGATTTGATGTCTGAGTTGGTGCTGAGAGAACCAGAGTCGAAAATAGTGGAATAGTGCAATAAATCTAATGTTGAGTCCTTGTGCTGCCTCTTCATTACAGCAAAGTTGCAAAAATATTCTTTTTAGCAGCTACATATAGGACTAATATTTGATTTCTGAAGAAATCTCCGTACTCTCATTTGTTCCCTATTAAGAGTTGCCTCTTCCCTACCTACGCAGATAAATTCAATAATCAAAGCGGATTCCTATATTTGATTGCAAGGTAACAATAAAAAACAAGGTATATGCATTTTAAAAGTCAAGAAAGCCCAGTTGCAGAAAAATCCTATACTCGTGCAGACTGGCAAGGAGGATATCAATCTCTCACCCAAGAGTTTGATTATTGGATTGATGATATAGAAGGGCAAATTCCTACAGAGTTACAAGGTACGCTGTTTAGAAATGGCCCCGGTTTGCTGGATGTGAATGGTCAATATCTCCATCACCCTTTTGATGGCGATGGGATGATTAGCAAAATTACCTTTACTAATGGTCGTGCCCATTTTCGCAACCGCTTTGTCTGCACAACTGGGTATTTGGCAGAGCGAAAGGCGGGAAAAATTCTCTATCGCGGTACTTTTGGTACTCAAAAACCTGGCGGTTGGCTAGCTAATATCTTTGACTTTAAACTCAAAAATATCGCCAATACAAATGTTATCTATTGGGGTGGTAAATTGCTAGCACTATGGGAAGCTTCTGAAGCATATCGCCTCGATCCCTATACTCTTGAAACTTTGGGGAATGAATATTTTAATAGTGATTTGTCAGCAGGTGAAGCTTTCGCTGCTCATCCCCGCGTGGAAAATAATTGTGAGCAAGATGGGGGTAAACCTTGCCTGGTAAATTTCTCGATTAAGCCGGGGTTATCTACCACCATTACTATTTTCGAGCTAAACCCAACGGGTGAAATTGTCAGACAGCACGCTCATAAGGTTCCAGGTTTCTGTTTCATTCACGATTTTGTCATTACTCCCAATTACTGCATCTTCTTTCAAAATCCTGTCACCTTTAACCCCATACCTTTCGCCTTGGGAATACGTGCGGCGGGAGAATGTATCAAATTTCAGCCAAATCAGCCAACCAAAATTATAATTATTCCCCGCTTTCCCCAAGAAGGGCAAGAAGAAATAAAAATTCTGGAAACTCAGTCTGGTTTCGTATTCCATCATGTTAATGCTTTTGAGGTAGGAGAGGAAGTTCTAATTGATTCCATCTGCTACCAAGATTTACCAGAAGTGGAACCTAAAAGCGATTTTCGACAAGTTGATTTTGAAGCGCTTTCACCTGGGCAACTTTGGCGATTTTGTCTGAATCTAAAAGATGGGACAGTCAGACGGGAATTAATCGATAGTCGCTGTTGTGAATTTCCCAGCATCCATCCGGCGAATGTGGCACACTCTTATCGATATATCTATATAGGTGCGGCTCATGCAGAGAGTGGTAATGCTCCCTTACAAGCTTTGCTGAAAATTGATTTAGAGTCTGGAGAAAGACAGTTTTGGAGTGCTGCACCCCGTGGTTTTGTAGGCGAACCGATTTTTGTCCTGCGTCCAGATGCTGAAAAGGAAGATGATGGTTGGGTATTAGCTTTAGTTTATGATGCTGCCCATCACCGCTCAGATTTGGTAATTTTGGATGCTAGTGATTTCTCTAAAGGAGTGATTGCAAGGCTACATCTCAAGCATCATATCCCTTATGGTCTGCATGGGAGCTTTACTTCTGAGGTTTTTGGGGAAATTTGATCCCCTATTTAGATGAAACCATTTTTTCGCTGGCAATGATATGCAAATCGATATTTTTGAGCAAGCGCACCAATTTTTGCGTCAAAGATCCTTTGAGAAGCATTTGCCAGCGCGATCGCTGACTCTCTCCAATTACAATTTGAGTAATCCGATATTTCTCAGCGACTTGGGCGATCGCATTAGCTACGTTACTATTGGTAACACGAAGAAAAGTACCTTCAAATTCGTTACAGAGTTTTTCACAAGTGTGGATGTGTAGGCTTTCCTCCTTGGTGAGGAACCGTTCTGGATCGGCAACAAACAAAGTATAAAGTGGGGCATTCATGTAGCTAGCTAACCTCGCACCCCGGCGTAACAGCTGCACTGAGTTGGGATAAGTGGATATGCAAACCAAAACTCGCTCGTGAATATTACAGGATTGTCCATTGGGGATAGTAGCGATCGCATTTTCTTCTACGTTGTCTGCGACTTCGCGCAAAGCTAACTCCCGCAAAGCAATCAGGTTACGGCGTTGGAAAAAATTATCGAGGGATTGTTGGATTTTTTGGGGTGCGTAAATTTTGCCTTCTAATAACCTTTCTTGCAGTGTTTCCGGTGTGACATCTACCACCACTATTTCATCTGCTTCATCCAGAATTCTATCAGGAACTCGCTCACGGACTACAACCCCAGTAATTCTAGCTACTAAGTCATTAAGACTTTCCAAATGTTGCACATTCATTGTGGAGTAGACATCAATACCTGCCGCTAAAACTACTTCTACATCTTCGTAGCGTTTTTCGTGTGGGGAACCGGGGACATTGGTATGAGCAAGTTCATCGATTAAGGCTAATTGGGGCGATCGCTCTAAAATAGCATCTGTATCCATGTCCGTTAACGTCAACTCACCGCGAGGATATTGCTTACGGGGTAAAATCTCCAGTCCCTCTGCCTTCTCCTCCGTATCCTTGCGTCCGTGGGTTTCCAAAAGCCCAACTATGACATCAATTCCTTCTTGTTTCAGTGCGTGTCCCTCTTCTAGCATCCGGTAGGTTTTCCCTACCCCAGGAGCCATGCCAATAAATATTTTATGCTTACCCCGCCGTCGTGCCGGATAAAGTGAGTAACTTCCAGAATTTAAAGGTGCAGTACCATTTGAACTAGTATTATTATCTGACATTTCATTCTTGGTTTCTATCGCAATCCTATTTCATCGGAAAACGGCGCTTTATCTATCCCCATATCCCTTATGAATGCTGTTAGCAGCAGAGCGTTTAGCCTGTGGTGAACAGTAAATTTGACTTCTTTGCTCACAACTCGCAACTGTTTTGCCCAATGCCCAATTCCCATTTATTGATTTTGCTGACGATTAATATCCTGCAAGTCAAGAGCATAATTCAATCGGAGAACATTGACTCCCGGCTCACCAAAAATCCATAAAAATCTGCCATCGGTATACTTGTTAATTAAACGTAGGATCTCATCTTCTTTGACTCCCCGTGCACCAGCAACCCGCGTCAATTGCTGCCGTGCTGCTTTGAAGGAAATATGCGGATCTAAACCAGAACCAGAGGTATAAATCATATCAGCGATCGGTTGAAGATTTTCGTCTCGCAATTGATTTGCCTCTTCTAGAATCCGCTTTAGTAGCTCTGGATTACTAGCAGCGAGATTGCTGGCTCCAGATATGCCAGTTGGCTTGGCTTTTTTTCCTTGGCTATATCTAACAGTACTGGGACGAGGATGGAAATATCGCTCGGATGTGAATAGCTGACCAATCAAAGCTGAACCAATTGGTTCATTATTTAGATTCAGCATAATGCTGCCATTCGCTTGATAGGGCAAAAAAACTTGACCCACTACAAGAATGATCAGAGGATAGATGATTGCAGTCAACAACCAAAGCATTAGAGTTATAAAAATTGCTCTGATAGTTTCTCGAATAATAGCCATAAAAACTTTTCCAATTATTACTAAAATTAATTTTTAATTTTAATTCTTTTACCCAATTAGAACGATGTTCAAAGATGCTGCTGCTAACAGCATAAATATCTAGGGCAATTACCACATTCAAGCACAGCAGGATAAAAATAGCGAGTGTGAGTGTTGTTTAAGCAATTGCGACCAAACAAAGAACATCGCCTGTATCAGATTTATCGACAAAAACTTTTCCCAAACATCGACCTGTTTATTCATATTCTTTTGGTTCTCTCTCTCAACGGTAAAAGTAAAAATGTTTATTATTTTACTTTGGTCAAGATTCGCTCGTTTCGCAACGTCTCTACTTTTTCTATCCTTAAGCCAAACCTACAAGTGTAATCAGTATGTCTATCAACTTAATGGCGATAAATGGCGCAATCACCCCACCTAAGCCATAAATTAAGATATTGCGTTGGAGTAGCTGATTAGCTGTCAGTGGCCTAAACCGCACACCCTTCAATGCCAAGGGAATCAAAGCTGGAATAATCAAAGCATTATAAATCAGTGCTGATAGTACAGCAGACTTAGGGCTAGTCAAATTCATAATATTCAGGCTTTGTAGATTAGCAGCGACAAATATCACTGGGATAATTGCAAAATATTTAGCAATATCATTAGCGATAGAAAATGTCATCAAAGCTCCGCGAGTTATCAACAATTGTTTACCAATGCTAATGATATCGATCAGCTTTGTGGGATCGGAGTCCAAATCCACCATGTTGGCGGCTTCTTTTGCAGCTTGTGTCCCTGTATTCATGGCAACGCCGACGTTAGCTTGGGCTAATGCGGGAGCATCGTTAGTCCCATCTCCCGTCATGGCAACTAGTTTACCTGCTGCTTGTTCCTTTTTAATGACGCTGATTTTGTCTTCTGGTGTGGCTTCAGCAATGAAATCATCTACTCCAGCTTCTTTAGCAATGACAGAAGCCGTGATTTGGTTGTCTCCAGTTAGCATGATGGTACGCACTCCCATCCGTCGCAGTTGCTCAAAGCGATCGCGGATACCAGGTTTAACTATATCTTTGAGATAAATAACCCCATAGATTTCGTTATCTAGGCTAACTGCTAGGGGTGTACCTCCCAAGCGAGAAACTCGTTCGTAGGCAACATCCAATTCTGGCGTGTCGCGTCCGTTACGAGAACGAACAAATCCTTTAATGGCTTCTACAGCTCCCTTCCTTGCCTCATACCCACCAGGTAAGTTAGTCCCACTCATCCGTGTTTTGGCGGAAAAATCAACTCCTTGTGCCTGGTTGGAGTCGAAATCAAACCGTGCTACTAGTTTTTCTGCCAGTCGAATAATGGATTTACCTTCTGGTGTATTGTCAAAGACACTAGCCGCCCACGCAACATTAGCAATTTCTGATATTGAATGACCGTTGATAGGGATAAACTCTTCCGCCAAACGGTTGCCGAGGGTAATTGTACCTGTCTTATCAAGAACTAAAGTGTTTACATCACCACAGGCTTCGACTGCTTTTCCAGAAGTGGCAATGACGTTAAATTGGGCAACTCGATCCATACCAGCAATACCGATGGTACTGAGTAAGCCGCCAATGGTTGTAGGAATTAATGCCACTAATAGGGCAATTAAAGTTGGCACGCTGACTGGACTATTGACATAGTAAGCAAGTGCAGGCAGAGTTACCACGACTAACAAAAACACTAAGCTGAGAACTGCCAACAATACTGTCAGGGCAATTTCATTGGGTGTTTTGCTGCGTTCTGCCCCTTCTACTAAGGCAATCATCCGGTCAATAAAACCTTTACCGGGGTCAGTAGTGATCCGGATAATTAATTCATCTGAGATAATCCGCGTCCCACCAGTGACAGAACTGGAAACATCAGAGCCTGATTCTTTTAATACTGGTGCAGATTCTCCAGTAATTGCCGATTCATCTACTGAGGCGACACCCATAATTACCTCGCCATCGCCGGGAATAATATCACCAGCAATAACGTAGATGTTATCGCCCTGTCTCAGGCTGGTGGATGAAACTTCACTAATTGTGCCGTCAGGAGCGAGTTTTTTAGCGATCGCCTCTGATTTCGTTAATCTCAAGGCATCAGCTTGAGCTTTACCCTGTCCTTCTGCCACTGCTTCGGCAAAATTGGCAAACCAAACTGTAAAGAATAAAATCCCCGACAGTAAGCCATTGAAAAGTTGCGGGTTATTTTGTCGGGCTGGGCCAAATAAATTGGGATCAATCGTTAGCAATAAAATGATGATTGTCCCCACCCAAACCACAAATATTACTGGATTTTTGATTACATACTTAGGGTTGAGCTTGACAAAAGCATCTCTAATTGCCCTTAAGTACAGCCACTTTTTACTTGTCCTTCCTTTTTTACGTCCTTGACGGCGATCGCCAGAACGAGGATTTGGCCGTCTAGCTCTGAAGTTAGTTGCCACTTGATTCATGAATAAAGTTAGGAGTTAAAAGCTAAAAATTAGGAGTTAGGAGTTAGAAGTTAGGAGTTTCCAATAAAAAATAGATCCAACCTTTAGGGCACGCTATGCGATCGCTAACACAATGCCAAAGCGACGCTCGTTCCTACCTCTATTCGCGTTCGATCGTCACCAGAAGGACGGACAATCGAACCCGAACAGCGTAAGACTCGCTAACACCAATCGCCTACCGTAGGAAACCCTCCTACAGCGATGGATTCAGCACAAAGCACTGGCTCCCCTACAAAACAGGATAATTTATTTATTTTTTGGTATTCTCTTAATTCCAGACTTATAACTCATAAATTTTCTAATTGCCAGATGCTAGTTTCAAACCCTCAGCTATGGGGCCTAAAGCTAAAACGGGAAAGAAAGTCAATACTCCCAAAATCAATGTCACTCCAGCAGTGATACCAGTAAATACTAGAGAATCAGTTCTTAGGGTACCAGGGGTTTCTTGTAATTGTTGTTTGCGAGACATACCGTCAGCTAACAGCAGGATGGCAATTATCGGAATGTAGCGTCCTCCTATTAAGCTAACTAAAGTACTCAAGTTCCACCACAGGGTGTTATCTCTCAACCCTTCCAAGCCGGAGCCATTATTTGCGGCGGCTGAGGCGTATTCATAAACTACTTGAGAAATACCGTGATAGCCAGAGTTGCTAATTCCAGAGAGAGAGATGGGATAAGCCAGGGCGATCGCACTGGGAATCAAAACGAGAATTGGGTGAATCAACAACACGACGCTGGCGAGGACTATTTCCCGTTTTTCAATTTTGCGTCCTAAAAACTCTGGGGTGCGTCCTGCCATTAGTCCAGTTAGGAACACTGTGAGAATTAAGTAAATAAATAAGTAAGCTGTTCCAGTGCCCTGTCCACCCCAAATAACCTGGATAAACAAGTTGAAGAGTGTCGAAAATATTCCTTGGGGCATCAAAGAATCGTGCATCCCATTCACAGCACCAGACATAGTAGCAGTAGTCATAACTGCCCAAAATGACGTTTGTAACCAGCCAAATCGAACTTCTTTCCCCTCTAAATTGGGCTGTTCTAATCCAAAGGCGTTATTAACTAGGGGATTACCTTGCAATTCTCCCACGGCTGTCACTCCCGCCAGAATGACAAAAATCACAAACACCATCCAAAAAAGCAGCCAAGCTTGTTTGATGTTGTTGGCGAGTATACCGTAGGTGTAAATCAACGCTGCTGGGATAGAAATCATGGCGATCATTTCTATCAAGTTAGAAGCGCCATTGGGATTTTCAAAAGGATGTGCTGAGTTTACGCCAAAAAAGCCTCCGCCGTTCTCGCCCAAAAGTTTAATCATTTCAAAGGATGCCACCGGGCCTCTGGCAAGATATTGTGTCCCGCCTTCTAAGGTTCTCACATCCATAGTCTTCGCTAATGTTTGTGGTACACCTGTTAGAAGCAAAGCGATCGCTCCAATAATCGAAATCGGTAGCAAGATGCGCGTAATTGCATGGACAATATCGACATAAAAGTTTCCCAGCCTTCTACCCGTCAGCCCGCGAATAAAGGCAATTCCCACAGATAAACCGGTGGCTGCGGAGGTGAACATCAAAAAGCCTAAAGCCGCTACCTGGCTAAAATAGCTTAAGGTTGTCTCACCAGCATAGTGCTGCTGGTCGGTATTTGTTACAAAAGAAATGGTTGTATGCAGTAATACATCCCAACTGGTAGCACCAAAACCGTTAGGATTCCAGGGCAAGAGCCTCTGAAAATATAACAGTAAATACACTGAAACACCCATGATCAGGTTGCTGCAAATTACAGCCCGGATATACTGCGAACCCGTCATATCATCTTTTCTACGAACACCCGCTAGTACGAACATACTTCGCTCTATGGGGTTCATTAAAAAATCCAGCAGTGTTCTTTCTCCCAAGAAGACATGGGCTATGTATCTACCTAGTAGCGGGGTAATTGCTATGACAATACACAGTGTTAAGCCAATTTGTAAAAAACCTTGTCCCATATATTTCGCGCAGGGTAAAATTTAAGTGCTAGCAAGCCAATTATTAGAAATAACAGATTAACTGTTGAAGTATTTGATTTGAAGGAATTTAGTGATATCTCATATCACCGTCATTTTTTAATCTGGATTTACTATTTTCAGTTATTCCTATCCAGATAAGTAAGTTGGCACAATAAAACCAAACTATGTAAAGAGAAATTAACTAGGCTAAAATCCTTATACCTATTGCCTATTGCCTTATCCCAACGACAATTATTTACGCTCACTTACTTGTTTAACTTATTGTTAAAAACATTTAATCTTTATTTTTAATTCATCTAATTTGCTAGTTAGTATTATTTGTTTATACAATACATTTTCGAAGTTTGCTACATTCAAAGAATATAAATATTTAAGAGGATTTTATTAAATAAATAACGGTATGGGAAGGTTGTTTTAGATACCCTGATCCTTGTGAACAACTACCCAGTACCCAATCCTCAGTCCCAAGTCCCCTTTTTTGCATCTGGACAATCGTAATTTTCGGATTAATGCTCAAGTGAATATTTGCAGATATAGATTGCAGATAAATCATAATCGCTGAATTAAATAGTTGTAAAGATTGTAGGATAAAGATTTTTTCGTAAATCAGAAATGACGATATTAAGTCGATTAGTGGCTATGAAAGAAGCTATAAATGGGCGTGGGGAGACTTATGGGCTAATAATGATCGCCTTTGCGATCGTCATAGGCTTAGAATATTTGACACCACCTGAGTACGTATTTGGCTACCTCTACACAGGGACAATTTTGTTAGCAGATTCTCGATTGAATCGGAAAGCAGTATTGGGGATCACTCTAGCCGCTACAGGATTAACATTATTGAATTTGTTTGTCCCCGGAGGAGAAATGATTAATGCCTCAACGTTGGCAAATCGGCTGATTGCAGTATTGGCGTTGATGGTAACGGGTTGGTTAAGCGATCGCAACCACCGCAATGAAGAAGCGATCGCTTATACCCAAGCACAATTACGCTCTCAAGAACAACTAGCTATTATGCGTGAAGATTTTGTTTCCACCCTAACGCATGATTTGAAAACACCCCTATTAGGAGCAATTGAAACGCTGAAATATTTTCAAAATGAGCAATTTGGTGAAATCACGCCAATGCAAGCAAAAGTCCTCCAAACGATGGCTCGTAGTCATCGGAGTACACTGCAATTAGTCCAAACTCTTTTAGATGTATACCGTAATGATGCCGAAGGACTGAAATTACAGATATCACCCGTTAACTTAGCAACTGTGGCGGAGGAGGTAATCGCTACCCTGGCTGAACTAGCGAGAACACGTCAAGTTTATATTTCTCTGCACTATGGCGAATCAGATTTTCGGAGCTTTCTCTGGGTAAATGGCGATCCTTTGCAACTGGGGCGAGTCTTCACCAATCTCCTGAGTAATGGTATTAACCATACCCCCCGTGGCGGTAAAGTGGAAGTGGTACTTGAAGGTTATTCTAGCGATCAAGTGGTAAAAATACTTGATACTGGTTCCGGCTTTACAGAAGAAGAGTTACCCCACTTATTTGAGAGGTTTTATCAAGGACATAGCGATCGCCACGTCTCAGGATCTGGACTAGGGCTTTATTTAACCAGGCAAATTATCGCTGCTCATGGGGGTACAATTTGGGCAGAGAATCGCTCACCACGGGGAGCAATGTTTGGTTTTCGACTCCCAGCTTGTCCACCACCGGGGAGATGAGGGCAGTGGGCAGGGAGATGAGAGTGGAGGGCAGGGGGAGAAAGAATAACTAACAAATGACAAATGACCAATGACCAATGACAAATGACAAAAATCTTACTTGTTGAAGACGATGAATTGTTTCGGCTTGGTCTGCGGATGCGGTTGCAGCAAGAAACTACTTTGGAGATTGTCGCAGAAGCAGAAGATGGGGAACAAGCTGTAGAATTAGCAAATCGCTATCCCCTGGATTTGGTTTTGCTAGATATAGGTTTACCGGGCATTGGTGGGATTGAAGCTTGTCGCCAAATCAAGCAGAAGCACCCAAATTTACCAATTCTGGTTTTAACATCTCGTTCTGAAAAACCTCTGATTTCACGGTTAATTGCTGCTGGGGCCCAAGGTTACTGCCTGAAAGGTATTCCAGCTGAGTCTCTAATATTGGCAGTGCGATCGGTCGCGGCCGGGGCTTCATGGTGGGATCAAACAGCAACAACAGAGATTAGAGCAGCTTTTGAGGGTAGTTCTAATGTTGCGCTACCCGCAAAAACTGAGGGAAGCGTAGAAAATCCCTTAACTAAGCGGGAGCAGGAAATTTTGGCACTCGTAGCAACTGGCAAAAGCAATCAAGAAATTGCTGAAATTCTCTACATTGCCCCTGGTACAGTGCGGGTTCATGTCCATGCAATTTTGCAGAAACTAGAAGTACGCGATCGCACTCAAGCCGCAGTCTTAGCGATCCAAAAAGGATTGGTAGCACCAGAATTGTTAATTAACTATTAGTCTGTCCCATTAATTTTGCTGGGTTGCGAGATCCCCGAATTCTTTAAGAAGTCGGGGATCTGAACACCTTGGCTTTTGCTGTCAATATTTTGGGTGCGACAAATACCGCGATCGCAGATAGTTCATGAATTGGCACTATTGAAGATCGGAATTTTTTTGTGTAATTCACATAATATTTAATGGGTCTACATCAATAGTCAAACTAACAGCTGAAGGACAAAGCGATCGCACTTCTTCCCAATCTGGCAATTGTGGCAATGCATCTGGGGCAAATTTAATCAATATCTGCCAGCGATAACGATTAGCTACGCGTAAAATACTCGCTGGTGCTGGGCCCAATATCTCGAATTCTTCTTCTGTACTCAAGGCTGTGGCAATGATTTGCGCGGTATTTTGCACTTGAATGGGATCGAGACTACTTAAGCGCAACAAAATTAACCGCCCATAAGGGGGATAATTGAGTGCAAGCCGTTGTTCTAGTTCAGCTTGGGAAAAAGAGTGATAATCGTGCGATCGCACTGCTGCAATTACCTGATGCTCTGTGGTGTAAGTTTGTACAATCACCCTGCCCGGATCGTCTCCTCTACCAGCACGTCCAGCGACTTGAGTCAAGGTTTGAAATGCTCGTTCACTGGCGCGATAATCTGATAAATTTAGCAACCCATCGGCGGCGACAACGCCCACAAGTGTCACCTGTGGTAAATCCAAACCTTTGGTAAGCATTTGCGTACCCACTAATAAATCTGCTTCGCCATTGGCAAACCGGGTGAGTAGAGTCCGGTGTGAGCCTTTGTTACGGGTGGTATCGCTATCAAAACGAATCAAGCGCAAATCTGGGAAGTGTCGCGCTAATTCCTGTGTTACTCGCTGAGTCCCGCTACCGAAAAATTTCAGATAAGGGGAACTACAATCGGGGCAGTATTTGGGATGCGATCGCGCATAATTACAATAATGACAGCGCAATAATTCCGGTGCTTTTTCTTCGGTGTGGTGGTACGCCAGTGACACATCACAATGCGGACATTCCAATACATATCCACAACTGCGGCATGAGACAAAAGTACTGTGTCCCCGGCGATGGATAAATAAAATTCCCTGTTGTTTTCTCTCTTGCAACTGTTGCAAAGCTTCTTGTAGCGATCTACTAAATATAGAACGATTTCCCTGCTGCAACTCTTGCCGCATATCGACTATTTCCACAGGCGGTAAAGGGCGAAAATTGACACGTTCAGGCAAACTTAAATAATGAGAATAATGAGTGCTAAGTCCTGTTAGCGGATAGCTAAGGTTTAGCCCGTGCTGAGTACTGAGTGAGGAGTGAGGAGTTACGAATTCTCCCTCTGCTCCCCTGCTCCCCTGCCTCCTCACCCTGATCCAACTCTCCAAGGAAGGGGTGGCGGAACCTAACAATAAAGGGCAATTTTCTAATTCGGCTCGCCATTGGGCGACAGTGCGGGCATGGTAAGTAGGTATGGGTGAGTCTTGCTTAAAGCTGCTGTCGTGTTCTTCATCTAAAATAATTAAACCCAAGTTGGGCAAAGGCGCGAAAACGGCGCTGCGCGTACCAATAACGACTTGGGGTTCTCCTGTGAGCATAAGCCGCCAAGTGTCGTAACGTTCACCGTCGGAGAGGGCGCTATGATAAACGCTGACTTTATTGCCAAAACGGGCGCGAAAACGATCGGTTAGCTGGGGTGTAAGTCCAATTTCTGGTACTAAGACAAGGGCAGATTTGCCTTGCTTGATCAGAGGTGCGATCGCTTGCAAATATACTTCGGTTTTTCCTGAACCTGTCACCCCATGCAATAAAACTTCAGCAAATCCATCGAGTGTCTGGATTGTTGCTAAGGCGCTAGCTTGGGCAGAAGTTAAAGATTTAGCCCCATCGCCTGCTAATACTGGTCCCTGTTCGGTTCGCAATACTTCCCGTTCTTCGATGACGATGTAACCCTTTTGTGTCAGCGTTTTAAGGATAGAAGAACTAGCATTACAAATTTGCAGTAATTTATTTTGCCACAACTCCCCATTATGCCGCCGCAGCACTTCCAAAATCTCTCGCTGACGGGTAGTTAAGTCGCTATCAATTGTACCTGTGAGCGTGACTGCTTTTTGTAGCTTTGGTCGAGTTAGTCGTGGCGGTTCTAAGTAGCTTTCTACTAAACCGAATCTTAGCAACTCCCGAATTCCCCGATAGGCAGATTTGACTTTTTGTTGAAGGTAGGCGAAACTATAATCCCCCGCAGGCTGCCCTTGCAAAAGTTCCCAAACTTGCCGTGCGGTTGGAGTCAAAAAAGCTGAAGGATTAGGAGATGCCAGTAAATAACTACTTCCCCCTGCTCCCCCTCCTCTAACAAGGCGGATACGGCGCTGCGATCGCCCCAGCAACCCTGGTGGTAGAGCAACCCGGATTACTTGAATCAGAGGCGTATAGTAATATGCAGCAACTCGATTGAGTAATTCCCAATAAGCACTTGGGAAAAATCCAACGCTGACTATATCTTCTACTTCCCGGATTTTTTCTGGTGCTAAATCGACATTTGGTTGTGCCAGTAACCGAATTGCGATCGCTCCTAATTGTTGTGCCCCAAATGGCACGCTCAAAATATCCCCTGGTTTTATTTCTAACTGGGCTGGCAATCGATAAGTAAATAATCCTGTACTTCCTGGACAGTCTACCAGTACTTCAACCCACCTATTAAGAGTTGTACCTGATTGGTACGATTCGCTAGCTTGGGCCACTACTAAAGGAGATAAACTGATGCCATTAATATACATAGTTCCTGACTTTAAAGTTAGATGTTTTCCTCACATAGCTGGTCAAAATTAACCTAGCTAACTAAACTCTAATTGTTTGCTTTCTTAAATTTAAATAGTATTTTTCAATACTGTTATCCTTCATAATACTTGATAAGTTTCCTCTTATGTAATCTACTAGACAAATTCGTATCAACTATACATGCAATAAATATTTGGTACCCACTATATAAATAAAAGCATGTCGGCACTTGCTGCAACAGTTGCTCTATCTACTAAATAGGGAGTAGCCTTTTTCCGCCTATCGATAGATATTCAACCCTTTCTGTATATGAGATGCTTTTATACAAATAAGATCATCCCAAAATTAAGATGCCATTATTGTAATTTGTATCATTTGGGTAACTTGAAATTGGGAAGGCATAACCCCATCACCAGGTTTTAAATTTATCCAGTGACTTCCAAATACCTAAACAGAAAAATATATATTTAGAAAAATATATGAAAGTTTAAGAAATTTGGATGGTTAGCTGAGATTTTTATCTTTGTTCAGGTTGAGAAAGTTTGAGGGGGTTTGACATATTTGGTAATTAAGAAAAAAATGAAGAATATAATCTGTTAGAAACCTGAGAAGAAAGTTTTGTTGGGTGCTAAGGTCAGTTACGTTATAGGTTGTATCTAACTGTAACCCGTAGGTTGTAGGTAGATATAGATTTTTATTCTTGAATAGAAATTAGCAGAAGCTTCTATTCCGACATATAAAGGGGTGCATTCGTCCATTAGGGAAAACTACCAAGCCTCAAACGAGTAGCTGTAACTAAATTATGTACCAAACAAAACAACAATCCCTAAAGGAAACTATGAACATTGTTGAATTGGGAAAAATGGAAATACTGGAGAATGCTGCTGATATTGAAGAACCATCACTCGATAGTTTAGATGCAGTGGCAAATGAAGAGCCTCCAATTGTAGTAGAAAATCTGGAATCAGATGAACGCGATGGAGATGACATGGCGGCGGCCCGTCCTTCGGGATACAATAAAACCGAGCATGATGATGCTGTCGGCGCGTTTTTTAAAGAGATGGCGCGTTATCCGCTTTTAAAAGCTGATGAAGAAGTAGAGTTAGCACGGCGAGTTAGATTTCTAGAGGAAATTAGGGAATTACAAGCTGCTTTAAACTTAAAACTAGGACAGGAACCTACCAAACTAGAAGTAGCTTCCGAGCTAGAAATGACCGAAAAGCAACTAGAAAGTCGCTTGTATCAAGGTAGAGTAGCGAAACGCAAAATGATTCGCTCCAACTTGAGGTTAGTAGTTTCTATCGCCAAACGATATCTAAATCGGGGAGTGCCTTTTCTGGATTTAATTCAGGAAGGAGCAATGGGTTTAAATCGCGCTACAGAAAAGTTTGATCCAGATAAAGGATATAAGTTTTCTACTTATGCCTATTGGTGGATTAGACAAGCGATTACCAGAGCTATAGCTAACGATGCGCGGACAATCCGGCTACCTATTCATATTGTTGAAAAGCTTAACAAGCTGAAAAAAGCTCAACGGGAACTAAAGCAAAAACTCTGTCGAAATCCTACCGAAGGTGAAATGGCAGAAGCTTTGGAAATTAGTGTGCAACAACTACGCCAACTACAACAGCTACGCCGTCAAGCACTTTCTCTCAACCACCGTGTCGGTAAAGAAGAAGACACAGAATTGATGGATTTGCTAGAAGATGAAGATAACCTGTCTCCAGAAGCAAAAATGAATGAAAACATGATGCGTCAGGAGATTTGGGAAGTATTGGGTGACGTGTTAACTCCACGGGAAAAAGATGTGATTTCTCTGCGTTATGGTTTGACAACCAGCGAACCCTGTACCTTAGAAGAAGTTGGCAATATGTTCAATCTTTCCCGTGAGCGAGTGCGCCAAATTCAAAGCAAAGCGATGCGGAAATTACGCCGTCCCCACATAGCTAAACGCTTAAAAGGTTGGTTAATTTAGTTACATTCACGAAGATAGAGACGCAATCCCCGTTTGTCACTTTGTTCCCATTCAAAATTCAAAAATAGATATTTAATTTTGAATTTTGAATTTTGAATTACCCGCATGGGTTGACTTAATTAGCTCCAATAATAAATTTAGGGGCTGATATATTTATATTTCTTGAGCTTCGACTACCGTAACTCTCCAAAAACGGGCTTTCTGTGACTTTTTCGGCTTTTGTTTAGTCATTATTAAAAAAATTGCACAGTTGCCTATAGACTATGGACTATGAACTATAGACTATAGACTAATGACTTCGTGTAGCAATTTGATTTTGCGTTTTGCTGAACCAACTGATTACAGCGTACTTTTTCAATTAATTCAGGGACTTGCTGAGTATGAAAAATTATCTCATGCAGTCACTGGCGATGCTCTGGCACTTAAGGAGCATTTATTTGGTTCGCACAGATATATAGAAGCGATTTTAGCAGAAACTGCTGGTCAAGCTGTTGCTTTTGCCCTATTTTTTCATAATTATTCAACATTTTTGACCAAGCCCGGAATTTATCTGGAAGACTTATTTGTTTTACCAGAGTATCGTAGGCAAGGTATTGGTAAAGCTCTTATTTCTAAAGTAGCCCAGATAGCTATAGAACGTGACTGTGGACGGTTAGAGTGGAGTGTGTTGGATTGGAATGAACCAGCTAAAGCATTCTACCGTAGTATAGGAGCATCTATATTAGATGATTGGCGAATTTGCCGTGTCACAGAAGACGCACTTACGCAGTTAGGGGCTGTCAATTGAAGAAATATTCAGCTATTCTGAATTCAGTAGTCAGAAGAGGTTGTTGGAAAAGTGTTTTTCTCTAAAATTTAAGCACTTTTAGATCCTCACTAACCCTCTTTAAAAAGGCTATTAATTAACCAGATATTGCTTAACATTTGCGAGCCTGATATTTATTGATGACAAAAGCTAGCAGTAAAAATACAGGGTTGGGATTAGTGTAGACACGGAGCGGCTTGTCGTCTAGACATCACTCATAAAATGATTGTGGAAAAACATGGTTGTCAAATTAGCGTCAAGTCCGAACTTGGCAAAGGCACAAAATTTGACAATTCATGTAGTACTGCCTAATTAGCTTTAGGACTTACACAAAACTTAACCAGGTAGGGGTACTCGCGCAGGATATTGCCCTTACCTGTAAATCCTGGTTGTGGTTATTGTTTGCGTAAGCCGTAAGCTTAATCAAGAAACCTCTTTTAACTCTTCAGCTTTTACACTTTTCCTGCCACAACCAAGTCTTTCTTCAAAAGTTCCACTGCTGCTTGATATTGCAGATCCGCTTCAGTACCAATCTGTTCGCGGTTAATTGGATCTTGGGAAATCACTTTATCTGGCTTAATACCTAGTTTGTTAATATCCCGGTGTTGAGGAGTTTCATACTTAGCAATTGTGACTGCCAACCCCGAACCATCTGATAATTCAAATAAAGATTGAATTAAACCCTTACCAAAAGTGGTTTCACCTACCAACTGGGCACGACCGTTATCTTGGAGTGCGCCAGCCAGAATTTCGCTAGCACTGGCAGTTCCTTGATTCACTAAAATTACCAGAGGATCGTTCGTCAGGGCTGGCCCAAAGGCTTCGAAACTACCCTGAATGCCTTGTCTATTCACAGTGTAGACAATAGTACCAGTATCTAACCACTGACGGGCAATTTCAATTCCTGATTGCAATAATCCCCCAGGATTATTTCGTAAATCTAGAATGTAGGCAGCAGCGCCTTTTTTTTCTAGACTAGAAATAGCGTGTGCCAATTCCGTTGAGGCGTTGGCATTGAATTGAGTGAGACGTAGGTAGCCAATAGATGTACCTTCAGTGGAAACACGCAATTCTGAAACCACAGGGTTAAGAGCAATGCGATCGCGCGTTAATCTAATTTCCGTTTCTGGCTCTCCATCCCGTTCGATGAGGAGAGTAACAAGGCTGCCACTAGGGCCCCGCATTTTAGTTGCAGCTTCATCTAGGGTAAGATTTTTTGTGGGCACGCCTTCAATTTTAAGAATGCGATCGCGTGGTCTAATCCCCGCTTTATCTGCTGGTGAACCTGCTATAGGAGCCACTACTTCCAACTTCCCAGTCTCAGGATTCAGGACAATTTGCAATCCTACCCCAGTCAGTTCCCCAGAGGTATTGACCTTTAAGCTGCGGTACTGTTCCGGGTCTAAAAAGCGGGTAAAAGGGTCATCAAGGCTCTTGAGCATCTTCCCAATTGCCGCATAACTGGCATTTGCGTCTGTAAGCGGCTTCTCTAGAACCTTTTGCCGCACAGCCGCCCAGTTCTGATGATTAAAAGTCTCATCTAGATAAGTGCGATTAACAATTCGCCATACTTCGGAAACCAGCTTTTGTTCCCCCGTTAAAGCCACCGCAGGCTGGGTCAGCGTACCAAACGCCAACCAAAACGCCATTAACAACGAAAATCCAACCCGAAAGACTTGTTTGTTCATGAACCCCATTATCAATTCCACCTCAACCCAAATTGCCTAGAAATGCTCAGTTGTCCTGTTGTTGATGAAATCTATCTCTCGATTATGTTACTTTTTTTATAGAAGTGGTGCATTTCTCTCATCAAGTTGTTCAGTCAACTGATGCGTTGTATCCACTCACGAAAGGATAAAATCTACTTTGTGTCCACCATTTTCTGTGCAGGGGCGTAAAGAGATCGCAATATATTCCTTCTTTACAGAGTGTAAAGTTTCTGAAGACTCTTAGCACGCTGAAAGCTGACAAGCAAACGAAATAAACTCGTCTTTACCAAAATCCCAAAATTGCTAATTGGGAGAGAAGTCATAAGAGGCGGCTTATGAGAAGTCCATAGACAATTCTGTTGTTACCCTAGCCTGCGGCAACCCCTTGGGCGAACCCGCAGGATGCCGAGGCTTGGAACCATCAGAATTTTAGTCGCCGATTTAGAGCTTCGGGATTTATCAACCGCAACCGACTTTTAGGAACTTGAGATTGTATGGCCAACGTTTACGACTGGTTTGAGGAACGCCTGGAGATTCAGGCACTCGCTGAAGACGTTACTAGTAAGTACGTCCCTCCCCACGTCAACATCTTCTACTGCTTGGGTGGTATTACCCTGGTTTGCTTTCTCATCCAGTTTGCCACTGGATTTGCCATGACGTTCTACTACAGGCCAACAGTCACTGAAGCGTTCTCCTCAGTGGAGTACATCATGAATGAAGTAAACTTCGGTTGGCTAATTCGCTCCATCCATCGCTGGTCTGCCAGCATGATGGTGTTAATGATGATTTTGCACGTCTTCCGGGTTTATCTCACAGGTGGTTTCAAAAAGCCCCGTGAGTTGACCTGGGTCAGCGGTGTGATCCTCGCTGTAATTACAGTTTCCTTTGGAGTCACTGGCTATTCCCTACCTTGGGATCAAGTTGGCTACTGGGCTGTAAAAATCGTTAGTGGCGTACCAGAAGCAATTCCCGTAGTTGGCGTTCTGATCTCCGACCTGCTACGCGGCGGTTCAAGTGTTGGTCAAGCAACACTAACTCGTTACTACAGCGCACACACCTTTGTGCTGCCTTGGTTGATTGCAGTCTTCATGCTGTTTCACTTCTTGATGATCCGCAAGCAAGGCATTTCCGGGCCTTTGTAATCTCAATTATTAGCGAAAGGCAAGATTTGTCAGTTTTCAGATGAAGTTGTTTGTTTTAAACTTATGAAACACAATAAATTTAATTGCACATAAGTTCCAAAAATAAACACTTCATCTGAAGCCTAAAGCTGTAAATTCCTTCCAGGCGGATAACCGTAGACAAACAAAACGCTGCTTTTTGCCTGCTAGGTTTGCCTAGTAGCTGATAGCCTTCACAAATGCTTTAATTTAACTTAAGCAGGAGAGCACATTTCAAAATGGCAACACAAAAAAAACCTGACCTGAGCGATCCTCAGTTAAGAGCCAAACTCGCTAAAGGCATGGGTCACAATTACTATGGTGAACCCGCTTGGCCTAATGACTTACTTTATGTCTTTCCAATCGTGATCATGGGTTCCTTCGCTGCAATTGTGGCTCTAGCTGTGCTAGATCCCGCAATGACCGGTGAACCAGCAAATCCTTTTGCCACACCATTGGAAATTTTACCAGAGTGGTATTTATATCCAGTCTTCCAAATTTTGCGATCGCTTCCTAACAAACTTTTAGGAGTGTTAGCAATGGGTTCTGTACCAGTTGGGCTAATTCTCGTTCCTTTTATTGAGAACGTCAACAAGTTCCAAAACCCCTTCCGCCGTCCAGTTGCAACCACAGTCTTCCTCTTTGGTACTCTTGTCACAGTGTGGCTGGGTATTGGTGCTGCCTTGCCATTGGATAAATCTTTGACCTTGGGACTATTCTAAATTAGTCACCACAAAGTGCTTTGACGCCTGTGAGTTTCAAGAGCATATTACAGATATGTTTTTGGAAGAAATCTACAGGCGTCAATTTTAATAGTTCAGATTGCATTCGGGATCTGGAGTTTTGGATTGAAAAGCTATCCCAAAATCTAAAATCACCAAAATTCATCAAATATAAACATTTTTCACTTAATTAACGTAAGTTGCTAGTTACAACGCTATAAATGCCAAAATCGTTCATGTTTTGTATTTTGGTAGATAAAATATCTCAATTTAGATTTTTCTACATCAGAACAATTTGGCGAATCATGCAAAATTTAATAACTAGCAACTTGGGTTTATTTATATTTAAGTCACAGTTAATGTTTACTATAGTGCAGCAAGACCATCTGAAGGTTAAGAGCGAACTCAGCCTCCTAAACCAGGTGCAAGAATGGTTCGAGCAATTTTGTCTGCAACATTTGTCTCAACTTGGCTGGTCAAAAACCCAACTCGATCGCCTCAATTTAGCATTAGCAGAAGGTTTTACCAACGCTGTTCGTCACGCTCATCATGCTTTACCCCCAGAAACAACCATTGAAATTAACGTTGATCTGTGGATCGATCGACTAGAGATTAGAATTTGGGATTATGGAAAACCTTTCAATCCTGATGCGATCACAGAGCCAGCGCCAGGTACTCTACAAGTAGGCGGGTATGGATGGTTCCTCCTCCGGCGGTTGGCAGATCGTGTTGTATACGAACGTGGTGCAGATGGCAGAAATTGCCTTCTCATCGTCAAATACTCTGTAGAAGCACAATAACAAAGGTGAAGTTAAACTATTGACTTCAAAACAGAAGTATGAGCAGAAAAACTCTCTACTATAAAATGTAGTTACTTGATTGATAAAAGTATACTCCTTTTTCAATATGATTTGAATTGGAGTAATGTATTTTTTGCGTACAATTGCTTAGTTATTATAATTTTTTTGTAAAATCCCAAAAATATTTTTGTATAAAAAGAATTAGTGAATACAGTAAAGATAGCATTCGAGTTATATTAGCTCCCTTGTTAAGATTTGTCAGCAGTGTTGAGAACCGGAATGTTTGTTCTCCAACAACTGCTATTTAGTCCTTAAAGAGATAGAGATAATAGGGGACAGATTATGACTAAAACAGCCCTAATTACAGGAATAACTGGTCAAGATGGCTATTATCTCAGCCATTTGCTCCTCAACCGTGGTTATAGAGTTGTAGGATTAGTACCTCCCCATCGACAACCTAATTTGACAAAGCTGGGAACACTGGCGAATAAGGTAGAAATTTTTACAGTTGACTTGAGGGATAGCGGGGCGCTGTTGACCGCAGTTGAGCAACTACGTCCCCAAGAAATTTACAATTTGGCGGCTCCCAGTTTTGTACCCGACTCTTGGAACGACCCATTAGGAACCCTAGATTTGATCACTGGTACAGCTACCAGACTTTTGGAAGCAGTACGACAAGTTGGTTTGTCTACCAGATTTTATCAAGCCAGCAGTTCGGAAATGTTTGGCGATGTATTTAGTTCGCCTCAAGATGAAGAAACGCCTTTTCGTCCCAAAAATCCCTATGCTGCGGCCAAGATGCACGCCCACTGGACGATGGTACATCACAGACAGCGCTATGGATTATTTGCCTGTAGTGGAATTTTATATAACCATGAGTCTCCTCTACGCGCACCTCAGTTTGTAACCCGAAAAGTTTCTTTGGCAGCTGCATCAATTAAATTGGGTTTAACTGACACCTTAGAAATAGGTAATTTAGATGCCAAACGTGATTGGGGCTTTGCGGGAGATTACGTAGAAGCTATGTGGCTCATGTTGCAAGTCGATGAACCAGAAGAATATGTGATTGGCACTGGTAAATTGCACAGTGTTAGAGATTTAGTGGCCACAGCTTTTGAGTCTGTCGGATTGGATTGGACGCGCTATATAGTTTTAAATACCAGTTTATTGAGACAAGATGAGCATTTTCAACTAGTAGCTGACCCCAGTAAAGCTAAAATAAATCTTGGCTGGGAACCGCAAGTGAGCTTTGAGGAACTTTTAGAAAAAATGGTAAATACAGATTTAGAGCGGTTACAAAGCGGTGCGATCGCGCCCTTAACCCAAGTATAAATAACCTAATATGCATATTACTAAAGTGACACAAAACCTAAAGGTAGGTGATAAATTTAACCAAAAAACTAACCATGTCTTCGTGTTTTTAGAAATTTTTGCCCACGAAGGTGGTATTCAATCATATATAAAAGATATTTTCCGCGCCTATCTGGAATTGAGCCAAGCTTACAAGGCGGAAGTTTTTTTGCTACGAGATAGCCCTGATAGTTTAAATCCATTTGAAGCTGAGAACCTAAAATTTCATTACTTTAAAAGTCAGTCTCCTCATTTGGGGAGATTGCAAATGGCAGCAGCTTTACTCAAGTGTCTGTTGCAAAACCGTCCACAGCAAGTTTTCTGCGGTCATATTAACTTAGCAGTATTAATCCAAACTCTTTGCCAGCCCTTGGGGATTCCTTACACCGTGCTAACTTACGGCAAAGAAGTCTGGGAACCTCTAAAAAATCAAGAACGTCGCGCCTTGACCTCAGCAGATAAAATTTGGACAATTAGCCGTTACAGCCGCGATCGCGCTTGTCTTGCCAATGATCTAAACCCCAAAATGGTAGAGATGATGCCTTGTGCAATTGATGGGGATAAATTTACTCCTGGTTCCAAGCAGCCAGAATTTGTTCAGAAATATGGCTTAACTGGTTCTAAGGTGTTAATGACAGTAGCACGGTTATGGTCAGGGGATATTTACAAGGGTGTAGATGTCACAATTCGGGCATTACCACAAATTGCTCAGGTTTTCCCAGAAGTGAAATATTTAGTAATTGGTCGAGGTGATGACCAACCACGATTAGCGCAGCTAGCTGCATATCTAGGTGTGAGCGATCGCGTCGTCTTTGCGGGTTTTGTTGCTACAGAAGAATTAATGGAACATTACCGCCTTGCTGATGCCTACATCATGCCTTCGCAAGAAGGCTTTGGCATTGTTTATCTAGAAGCAATGGCTTGTGGAGTACCGGTGTTATCTGGTGATGATGATGGCTCGGCTGACCCTTTACAAGATGGTAAACTAGGGTGGCGAGTACCACACCGCAATCCTGATGCTGTAGCAGCAGCTTGTATAGAAATGCTTCAAGGGGATGACCAACGATGTGATAGACAGTGGCTGCGAGAACAAGCCATCGCTCTGTTTGGCATAGATGCCTTCCAACAGCACTTGCAAAAAATGCTTCTATCCTCAGTTTTGAGTCCCAATAACAAATGACTAAAATCGCTATCCTAGAAGGAGAGCAGGACGACGTTTAAAAAATGAGCTTTAAGTCATTTCAATTGAATCTTTTAAATCTCCGACCTTGGCTCACCCTGCTGGCAGTTGTTTGGTTGCTAGCATCACTGGGCTTGGGTTGGTTGGTTAATTCGTTGCTAATTATTGTCGGGTTGCTGTTTTTAGCACCCATTGTGGCTTTTTTTGGCTTTCGTTGGTGGCTGCAACGCAACTTGGTTGCTGACCAGTGTCCCGTCTGTAGATATGAATTTACGGGTTTAAATAACAGTCAATTACAGTGTCCTAATTGTGGGGAGTCGCTTTTAGTACAAGATAGTCATTTTCAGCGCTTCACACCAGAAGGCACAATTGATGTCACTGCTGTCGAAGTTCCAGCCAAATCACTGGAAGATTAGTCAAGGGTCATTAGTCATTAGTAAAACACAAATGACTAATGACTATTTATTGTGTTGCGAGATTGAGAGACTGTAGTTATGCTGCTGCTGAGATAGTTCGCCCACATATACCGAGTATCTTCCTGCCTGCCAGTAACCAGATTGTTCTGGCTTGCCTCCAGAGTAGCTATCTGCCATTACACAAAAACGTCCCCCTGGCCCGTCGATCAACAGCGTTGGCTTCCCTTGACTTTCTACTGTTAATCGTAAATAAGGTAGTGACTCTGTAACCTGAATAACTTGACTAGGTTCAGTAGTAATATTGCCACAATTGCTTTTGACAGTTCCCCCAGACTTTCCGTTCAAAACCAGTGGATCTGGCTGGAAAGTCCGATTTATTTGGACATTTGGTGTCTGTGCCAAATTAGCCTCAGTAAAAACCATGCTCATCACCAAAGATATGGGAAGAATTGCAAGTAGCCGAAGCGTTTTCATTTTAATTAATGCTCCAGATTTTTTAGAGCAATTATTGTTATACAGTCTAATTTAATAGACGATATCAATTTATCTTGGTTCCAAAAGCTGCCGTATAACCTAATACCATTAAATTAAAAATTGTTTGTGAAGATGGGATGTAGAGCTGTCGCCAAGTAAAGGCTTTAGAGCTGATTCGTAAAGAAAATCTAAAGAAAACTGAATCCGGTTTTGTTCAGGTTATAGGCTAAGTCGAGTGTAATTTATGTTGTAGTCGATGAGCCGTCTACCTGCGATTGAAAATCCACAGCGTAAACCCTACCCAAGTGATTTAAGCGATGCCGAATGGTTAATTATCAAGCCCTTTCTACCAAAACCTAAAGGGTTTGGGCATCCTGTAGAAGTAGATTTACGAGAAATTTTGAATGCTATTTTCTATGTGCAACGTACCGGGTGTCAGTGGGAAATGCTACCCCATGATCTTCCACCTTACACAACAGTATACGGCTACTTTCAGAAATGGCAGCGCAAAGGAATATGGCAGAAAATTCACGACCAAGTGCGCCATCAACTGCGACAAGATTTGGGCAGAGACGAACACTCTAGCGTTGCGATCGCCGATTCTCAGTCAGTGAAGACAACGGAAAAAAGGGGAAGTCTACGGTTTCGATGGTGGTAAGAAAGTTAAAGGCCGTAAGCGACATATAGTTGTGGATTCTCAAGGTTTGTTGATTGGCGTTTTAGTGACTGAAGCTAATGCGTCGGAACGTTTGGGGGCTGTGGTTGTACTCCATGAATCGGCTCAGGAATTGTCTAAATTGGAAGTTGTTTGGGTAGATCAAGGCTATTCTGGTGAAAACTTTGCTCAAGCTGTCAAGCAAGTTTGCGGAGAACAGGTTCGTGTTGAGGTGATTGAGAGAATATCGAAAACATTTGAACGATTACCCAAGCGGTGGATTGTGGAAAGGACATTCGGCTGGCTCAATCGATTTCGGCGTTTGAGCAAGGATTATGAGTTGTACACAGAGATCAGTGAAGCCATGATTTACGGCTCATTGATTCGTCTGATGGTAAAACGAATGGCAGCTTAATCTTTTGTTTACGAATCAGCTCTTACATTTATCCTGCAAATTAACTCATATATCATGATGGCTGGCGATCGCTTCTCTACTAAAATATTTAACCACCAGTAGAATAGGTATTTGCCTAAAAAGTCTTATTTTTTACATTTTGAGATGTAAAATTACTGGGGAAATTAAATAAATTACCAGACAATAACAAAAAAACATAATTTTTACCTGTCAGAAAGGTATTGCACACACAGACATTAGCTAAAATCACTAAGACAACCACCAAAAATAGAATTTAATTGGTCTGTTGTCGAATAAATATGCTAACTGAGGTAGATAAAGATTTATGAATCCTCAACCAGAAGAAGACTTACAGCGTCGCCTCGATAAGTTAGAGGCAGAGATTAATTCCGCACCTGGGGCGGTTACTCAACCACAAGGACAAAAACAGATGCCTCAGCCTGTTTTTGCCAACTTGAGCTTGCAACTGGAGCGATTTAAGATTTGGTTCAACGGCTTATCTGGGACAAAAAAGCTGGTAGTTTCAGGTGTGACGGTGCTAGTAGGCTTGGCGATGCTGCAAGCAGTATTTAAATTAGTTGCATCTGTAATAACTCTGGCACTTTTGGCAGCGTTAGTGTATGTTGGATACAAATTTTTTGTGTCTAGTAGCTTTCAACGTAAGCAATAGTTGATATGCAATTACTTGGCAATCTGCCCGGAGTTATGAAAGTTAGAAGCCATAATACAAAAGGTTCTTGACTCATAAACTCCTAAATTCTATTTCAATATGCTTTTCTTATTGCTGATTAGCTGAGTCTATTTTAATTGTGCCGATCGCGGCGTAAAAATAATATCAAAGGGAATTATCTGATGACATCACCAATTGTGAGGAGAAGTAGTAATCAATCTGGTCAGTCAAAAGAACCGGAAAGAGCCAGTTCAATGTTGCTAGCAAGTAGGCGGTTTGCTGCTTGGGCGGCTGAAATCACATTAGTGGTTGCCAGTGGGTTGATTCCCTTTGGCATTGGTGTTTATGCGAATTCTAGAAGCGATCTTAACCGAGTACCTCTTAACCCCGTGCTGGTAGTTACAGAAAGGGCGATCGCTAGACCCCTAGCTCTGCCTGTGAGCTATGGTATCCGTAACGTCGCATGGCCAACTAATATTTTATGGACAATCGCCCTGTTAGCGCCTGTAACTCTCTCATGGTGGCAATTGTATTTACTGGCTAAAACTGGTAGAACAATCCCGAAACGTTGGTTCAAAGTGCGGGTTGTCAACAACCAAGGGAAGCCTCCCGGATTGGGGGCTGTTGTCATTAGAGAAGGAGTTGGACGTTGGACTGTACCTATTTCCATCGCCTATCTGCTGTGGCGCTACAGCTTTGCTTTTCCTAACTTAGGATTATTCACATTTTTGTCTTTATTAATGATTGTGGGTGAAGGGATCGGCTTACCGTCGCACCGGGGTCGTCGCGCCCTGCACGATCAACTTGCAGGCACTTATACAATAGATACGACTCGTCCTTTACCATCCTCACTCTTAGCTAACAACAGACAAGCTCAATCTGCTGGCGGTAATAATGAAGCAGAAGGGCAAGAAGAAGAATTAACGGCAGCCGAAACCAACCATTCACCCAACCTGTGGCGGCGGATACAGCAAAATCCTAACCTGACTTTGTTTGGGGTAGGACTAACGAGTATGACGGCTGTGTTGGCAACTTTAATCGGCACTCAAGTTTATATCCAAATTCAACAATCACAGCGAGCAACTAAGCAAATTAATAGCCAACAGTTCCTCGAACTTGTCAAACAATTAACTCCGAACTCTGGGGCGACTAATGAGCAACGCCAAAGTGCAATTCTGGCTATGGGTGGTCTTAACGATCCACAATCCATAAAATTTCTGGCGGATTTATTGGTTAGCGAAACCAACCCCAGCCTCCTGGATACCATTCAACAATCTTTGACAACTGTCGGGCCCCAAGCTATCCCCGAATTAAAAAATAAGAATCAGTTTTTGGTTAGCGAACTGGAGTCTGTGGGCAGTGCTGCAACAAAAGAGCGGGAATTGCGACAAGGGCGGCTACAAAGAAACCAGAGAACAATCAACAAAATTCTCTCTGTATATAGCGGAAAAATGGAAGGCGTTGACCTAAGTAGTACCCAATTAGGTCAAAGCGGTACTCCAGGTAGTTCATTCTTCAACTTAGTACTAGACAACCTTGATTTATCAGGAGTTAAGTTTAAATCTGCAAATCTCAACCAAGCTAGCTTTAAGAGTAGCCGCTTTCGAGGTGTGGGTGAAGATGGACGTTGGGATACCTATGATGATGTAATAGCTGATTTAAGCCAAGCTCAGTTGCAGCAAGCTAATCTTACTGATGCTAACCTCAGTCGTGTCTTGATGAACCGGATCGATTTGAGCCGCGCCACTCTCAACAGAGCCAACTTATCCAACGCGCGTTTATATGACGCAAAACTCAACAGCACCCAATTAGTAGGAGCCGATCTGCGAAACGCAGTTTTGGAGAGAGCCAGCTTAACTGGGGCTGATTTAGGTGACGCTAAATTGAACGAAGCCAATCTTTACGCTGCCCGTTTAGGTCGTGTCACTGCTATAGGAACACAATTATCCTTTGCCAACTTAACTAACACTGATTGGCAAGGAGCAGATTTATCAGGAGCCTATTTGGATCGTGCTAATCTCAGCAATGCTAATCTCAGCGCCACTCGTCTTGCTGGTGCTGTTTTGCGTTCTGCTCAGATGGAAAACGTTAACTTACAAAATGCTGACCTGAGTCTTGCAGATTTACGGGGGGCAAATGTAGCAGGAGCAGACTTTAAGGGAGCAATTCTCGCCCCTAGCAAAGAAGATCCAGCAGATCAATTTGTCAAAACCCCAGATTTAGGCTCAGTATCTGCCGTAGTCCAAGGGGTTGATTTTTCTCAAGCCAAAAATTTAGATTCCAAGCAATTAGCATACATTTGTACTCAAGGGGGCATTCATCCTCGTTGCCCGTAGAATAGAGGGAGGGAGCAGGGGAGGCAGGGGGGCAGGGGAGCAGGGGAGGCAGAGGGAGACAAGGCGAATAACCAATGCCCTATACCCAATGACTAATGACTAATGACTAATTGGTGTGAGGAGTCGATTATGAAGTATATTCCATATTTTGTTTCAGTTTTAGGGGCTGGCTTGATTTTGAGTCTGGTGACTACTAAACCAGCACAAGCTCAAGTCGCTTATGGCAGTTATGTAGGTATAGGCCCCACTGTTGGTTTTACTGATGGTATTCAATTCGGGGGAGTAATAGCTGGGCGCTACAAGCTTTTGGAAGCACCGCTTTCACTCCGTGCCCAAGTATTAATTGGTAATAATACGGCAGTTGTGCCAACGGTTTCTTACGATTTTCCCCTTAACTGGCAAGCTGATGCTTACCTTGGTGCTGGATTAGTTTTGGCTGGTGGTGGTGGATCTTCTCCTGTGGGCGACAAAATCAGCTTTGCTTTACAACCAGGCATTGATTATATGATCCCAAATAGCAATACTGTCCTTTTTGGCAACGCCATCATTGCTTTTGATGCCTACCGTGATAGTGGTGGTACAGCTATCTCTGTACAAGGTGGTGTTGGTTTGAGATTTTAATGGGCAAATAAAAACCCTACTGCGATCGCTATCCCTAAGAAGCGTTAAACTTCATTGCAAATTAAGAAGTTAGTCCGAACAACATGATAATTTTTTGTCATGAAGAGAAATAGCACAGGATTAACACAGGAGAACACAGTGGCAATGGAATCAAATTTATTAAGAGATGCGGGCGCAGATGAAGTGAATCAAGATTTCAGTGAATATGTCGCCAACCTGCAACTTCACATGACTCTGCAAGCTCGCAATCTTGTTCCATCCCTGAAACAAACAATGGTAGATAGTCGCCAGCAATTACTCCATCAAACCCAAGCCCACTTTGAAAAGCTAGTTTCTCGACAAGGGCTGTAAATATATACAAGTTTTAATCAAAATTCAAATAAAATAAAGGCAGATGTTGTTACGTTAACGCCAATGGTGTTCTTACAAGGTCTGCTTTTCTGCTTTTTTAAGTATTAAATTACTCAAATCACACTTTTGACGCACTAGTAAAGGGCAGAAAGCAGTTAATATTATTGCAGCAGTTCCTTTGAAGAGCAGTTAGTTAAGGCTAAATAGCGGCTCGAATAAAAATGACTTCATTACTTCCCAGAAACCTCAGCGTTGTTATCCGACCAGTCCAATACCGGGATCTGGACGGAATTGAGCGCATAACTCAAGAGTCATTCGCAGCCCTTACTCCCCAGGGAGCAGGTTTTGCCATCAGCCAGATGCTCATGCTGCGTCGCTGGTATGGATTACTTAAGTTTTTGAGTTGGTTTCCTAACCCACTCCAGTATCGCCTCTGTGCTTATGTCGCAGAGCAAGGGCGGATACTTCTAGGAATGATTCAAGTGTCACCCTTTAACCGGACACGCAGTACTTGGCGCATCGATCAAGTGCTGTTAGAGCGTGGTGTCGATAAACAAGGAATTGGTTCGCAACTTTTGCGCCATTGCTTTGAATCGATTTTGGAAGCTCGGACTTGGCTACTAGAAGTTAACATCAACGATATTGAAGCACTGGCACTATATCGGCAAAATGGATTCCAGCGTCTGGCAGAAATGACGTATTGGGAAATTGGGCCAGAATTACTGGCTGAATTGGCGCAAGCAGAGCCAGATTTACCCAATCTTTTGCCAGTGAGTAATGCTGATGCTCAGTTGCTATATCAACTAGATACGGCATCTATGCCACCTTTGGTACGTCAGGTTTTTGACCGCAATACCCGCGACTTCAAAACCAGTTTATTCGGCGCTCTGACTGATGCAGTGAAGCAATGGCTGACGAAAACAGAAGTAGTCAGTGGTTATGTATTTGAACCCCAACGTAAAGCTGCGATCGGCTATTTTCAAGTGCAACTTGACCGGAAGGGAGAAGTTCCTCACTCTGCAACCCTGACAGTTCATCCTGCTTACACCTGGCTGTATCCAGAATTGTTATCTCAACTGGCTCGGATTGCCCAAGATTTTCCTCAGCAAGGGTTACAACTAGCCTCCTCTGACTATCAGGCAGAGCGAGAAGAGTATTTGGAAAGAATTGGCGCAAAACGCATAAAACATACATTAGTTATGTCTCGCTCTGTATGGCATAAGCTACGGGAGTCCAAATTCGTCTCCTTAGAAGGAATTCAGTGGACTGATATGCTGCAAGGTTTACAACCAGCACGTAAACCTATACCAGGTGGAATGTCATGGATACAACCAGGAAAGCTGCCATCGTCAGATAAACCACTGCCAATTAAGTCAGAACCAATTAACTTTTCGGTAAAAAACCCAAGCATCGAAGCATCGCCGATCCCTGAATCAGCAGATGCAGAACAGGAGAATTAGTGATATCCCAGGAGCAGCCAAAACCCTTTATTTCAGCCTTGGGACTAGATTTTGGTCGCAAGCGGATTGGTGTGGCTGGGTGCGATCGCACGGGTTTAATTGCCACTGGGATCACCACAATTGAGCGCACATCTTTTGAGCAGGATGTCGAGCAAATCCGGCAAATAGTTAATGAACGCGAGGTGCAAATCCTAGTTATGGGCTTACCTTATTCAATGGATGGCTCTATAGGATTTCAAGCGCGTCAAGTTCAAAAATTTACTACAAGACTTACTAAAGCCTTGAAACTGCCTGTAGAATATGTGGATGAGCGATTAACTTCATTTCAAGCAGAGCAACTGCTGATTGCTGAAAACCGCTCCCCATCACGCCATAAAGGTTTGATTGACCGCAAGGCAGCCGCTTTGATCTTGCAGCAATGGCTGGATGTTAAGCGTGCTAATTCTCGCAGTTCAGTTGCGGCTATTGAATATTGATACCTTTTAACATGATATTCTGAAAAACGATTAGCTAGCAGTTGTATCTACGTGTAAAGCTATTTTGTTGACAGAAAATATCATTAAATAGTTAAGCGATTTCTCAACTTGCTGGTATTTATTAAATTTTTACATTTCGGCTATGTTTTCTCCTCCATTTCCTGAAGAAAATGATAATGCTCATGCGGGTTCCATCACTTTAACCGATGAAAAAGGGCGATCGCTCGACTGTTATGTAGAGCATTCCCTTGAGGTAGATGGACAAGAATACGTTTTACTTCTTCCTGTAGACTCACCTGTAGAGATTTTTTCTTGGGAAGGTGACGATGAGGAAGAAGAAGCAGTTTTGGTAGAAGACGACAACATTATTGAGCAAATTTTTGCCACTGCCCAAGCTGTACTATCTGAGCAGAATCTGATATTGAAGAACACAGCTTATGCTTTGACAGTTGCAGGTGATTTACCGCCAGTTGAAGAATCAGAACTCTTCACCTTAGAAATTGAAGACGAAGAGGCAGATTTAGATCCAGAGCAATTACAGCTACTTGCTAGCTTCTATGATGAAGATCAGGAGTATGCAATTTATACACCCCTCGATCCCCTGTTGTTTTTTGCACGGATAGCAAAAACAGGTGAACCGGAATTACTCTCTCCAGAGGAGTTTCGCAAAGTGCAACCCCTGTTAGAGGAACATCTTTTTAATGAAGTAGAATAAAAATAAAAATTCAAAATGTTACATTTTCATTTTGAATTTTTATTGTAATCGAAATCTACTTAAACCTTTTACCATATCCATTAAATCTGGAAGCAATGAAACATTGACACAAAATTGGGGTAGTTTGTGTTATTTAAGATTCTGAAAAAAGCATTTTGGCAAGGATTTTTAATCAAAAATCAAAAGTTACCATGAGGTGCTGAAAATAACTTATAGCGACTTTACATTAAGTAAATTTAAAAAGTCATTCAGCATCCGCATTGATGAATAAACTGATTTATGTGCCGACATAGAACTTTTACAGGCAAGCGAGAAACTCCTAAATTCTTTAGAAAAAACTACACAACTAGCTTTATCAATTAATAATGAAAAAGCTCGTTCAGAAATGATTATCACTCCGATCTTGTTGGAGGTAAGACGTAGGGCTAATTATAAAATTAGTTTATTTTCGGGCGCAAATTTTAATGTAGTAGGATTTATCGAAAACTAAACGCGGTAGAGGCAATTCATGAATTGCGCCTACCTGAAAATAAGGGTTTTGGCTATTTTTTGCGTCAGTCCTGTGTAGATGCAGAAAACGGCTTGGATAGCTATTGTGACTTTATCATCAGTCGTTCTAAAGAGCAACTAACAATTAATGTGCCTGTGATGGCTATTATTAAAGTCAAAAATGAAAATATTAAAAGTGGATTAGATCAATGTGCGGCGGCAATTTTGGCAGCATAATTATTTAATCAACAAGAAGGAAATGAAATTAACAAAATTTCTGGCGTGGTAACAAGGGGCGATATTTGGAGTTTTTTAAATTAGAAGAAAACTATAGATTTATTGATTTGAGTAATTATTACATCAAATAAATAGATAAGAAGATATAGGACTCATATTTGATTGCGTGAAAAAACTACGTACAACTCAAAAAGCCTTCTTTTCTATTGCCTCTTGCCTTTCCACACAAGATAAGTATAGCTACGCCACGCTGCGCGAACAAAAATCAAAGTGGATTCCTATGTTAGGGATTTTATCTCAAAATGTTCAGGGAGATATTCTAAGATTGAGTTCGACTAACTAAACTATATTGGGTTATGCTCATTTGTCTGAGCTATTTAAATTTGACTGCTGACTATGGCCTGGAACAACCTTTTGCAACCTGACTTGATTTTAGAAGGTTCAGTGTTAAATATAACACCAGATATTATCCAAAAATACGGGCTGAAAGGGCTGGTGTTGGATGTAGACGAAACCTTAGTACCCTTTACAGTAGGGATGGCTTCGCCAGAACTACGAGAATGGGTGGAGCAAATTCGCACCTGTACTGCATTGTGTTTGGTAAGTAATAACCTGAGTGAAGCACGAATTGGGGGAATTGCGCGATCGCTCAATTTACCTTACTATTTGGGTGCAGCCAAGCCCTCTCGACGCAAAATTAGGGCAGCAGTCAGAACAATGGATCTACCAGTGCATCAAGTAGGAATGGTAGGCGATCGCTTATTTACCGATGTCATAGCAGGTAATCGCCTGGGGATGTTTACCATTTTAGTTGAACCGATTGTCCATGCCGATGCAGCCCTGCGCTCTCATCCCGTTCGCAACTTTGAAGTTTGGATATCTGAAATCTTAGGAGCCTCTATTACCCCCAAGAAAAGCAAGATTCACAAAACTTGAAAAATCGTCAGGAAAGTAAATCTAAAGAAATGCTTAAGGAATCTTACTGGAAGCTCAAAATCGGGGATCATAAGTATTAATAACATGGGGTCAGCCAAAAAAGACCCTAACTCATACTAAGTAAATATACTTCGTAAAGCGTCAACCTTCACTATAGAGGGATTGGCGCTTTACAATTTCTTTAGTCATTAGTTCTTTGTCCGTTGTCATTTGTCAGTTACTAATAGCCAAAGGACTAATGACTAATGACCAATGACCAATAACTAATGACTAAAACAATTGTTGTCAAAATCGGTACTTCTAGCCTTACTCAACCAGAAACTGGACAATTAGCACTTTCTACCATCGCTACTTTGGCGGAGACACTTTGCCATTTAAGACACCAGGGACATCGGGTAATTTTAGTTTCTTCTGGTGCTGTGGGCGTGGGTTGTGCACGGCTGGGCTTAACTGAACGTCCTAAAGCGATCGCACTCAAACAGGCTGTAGCAGCAGTTGGACAAGGTAGGTTAATTCGGATATATGATGATTTATTTACTACCCTGCAACAGGCGATCGCTCAAGTATTACTAACTCGCAGTGACTTGGTACAGCGCAGCCGCTATCTCAATGCCTACAACACCTTTCAGGAATTACTGGGACTGGGAGTGATCCCCATAGTAAATGAAAATGATACCGTAGCGATAGACGAACTAAAATTTGGTGATAATGATACCCTTTCGGCATTAGTTGCCAGCTTAGTAGAAGCAGATTGGCTATTTTTGCTCACCGATGTCGATAGGCTATACTCAGCCGATCCCCGTTCCGTACCAGATGCGCGACCGATCGCTTTAGTTAGTAGCATTAAAGAATTAGCAGAATTACAAATAGGTTCCCAAGGTTCTCAGTGGGGGACTGGGGGTATGCTGACGAAAATTTCGGCTGCGAGAATTGCGATCGCTGCGGGAGTACGTACCGTAATTACCCAAGGGCGATTTCCCCGAAATATAGAAAAAATTATCCAAGGTGAACTGATTGGGACGCATTTTGAACCGCAACCTGAACCAACTTCGGCGCGTAAACGTTGGATCGCTTACGGACTTTTACCTGCGGGTAAATTGTATTTAGATGAAGGTGCGATCGCGGCAATTTCTCTAGCAGGAAAATCGTTATTAGCTGCTGGAATTAAGTTAGTAGAAGGAGAGTTTGACACACAAGATGCGGTGCAATTGTGTGACAGCAATGGTAACGAAATTGCTAGAGGACTTGTGAATTACAACAGCAATGATCTGCAAAAGATTCGTGGGTGTCATTCACGAGAAATTCCTACAATTTTAGGCTATGCCGGTGTAGAAACAGTTATTCACCGGGATAATTTGGTTTTGATTTAAAATGGAGCGCCGATAGTCTAATAGTGTGATAGCAAAGAAGGCAGTTGGTGCATAGAGTAAAAGATATTATGCGCTCCAGATGCCTCAAGTAGATGAGCCTCACTTTGCTCGGTGTAACCTAAAACTCTCATACCAGCAGAAACACCTGCACGTACACCCAAAACGCTATCTTCGACAACAGTGCAAGATGGAGCTTGAAATCCCATATTTTTAGCTGCATATAAGAATAAATCAGGTGCTGGCTTCCAACTTCCAATTTCATAGGAACTAAAGATGCACCTTTCAAATCGAGACAACAGATTAGTTACACGCAAAGCTAACTTAATTTTTTCTGGCGGGCCACTGGAAGCAACGCAAATAGGTAGATTAATCTTGTCTAAAGCTGCTTCTATTCCTTCTACAGGACGTAGTTCACGCTCGAATGCTTCAGCAATACGGGTACGAAGCTGAGTTACAAAATTTTGTGGCATCTTTTTCCCAAGTCTTTGCTCAATGACAGCAACACAATCAGCCATTTTGCAACCCTTAAATAATAAAATAGCTTCTTCAAGTTTCATTGCAAGCCCAAACTCAGCGACAAATTCCACAAGAACGCGATTACCTAATCCTTCGCTGTCTACTAACACTCCATCACAGTCAAAAATAACTAATTCTGTTTGCATTACGCTCCACGCCTGACTCATTTACAAATTCGGGATTGTCATAGAAGCGATCGCCACAGCCCCCCACAAAGGCGCATCATCACCCAACACCGCAGGCACAATTTCAAAATCAACTTCTGGCAAAGCCGTATCCCGCGCCACCTGACGCACCACCCGCCAAAAATCCTCCCCCGCCTTCGTCACACCGCCTCCCAACACAAAGCGCTGTGGATTCATCAAGTTCGCCACATTGCCAATACCCACACCCAACGCCCAAGCAGCTTTATTCAAAACTTCCTTAGCCAAATCATCCCCAGCAGCCGCCGCTTCACTTACCAACTGCCCCGTCAGCAACGTTAAATCACCCCCCACCAAACCTCTCAATACCTCTCCATCTCTGAGTTTTCCGCGCCTCTGCGGTACCCTTCGGGAAGCCGCTGGCGCGTCTGCGTTTTCCAAAATTTCCCTAGCATTTTGCGCCATATAAGGCCCCGAAGCTAAACGTTCCACACATCCCCGCTTCCCACACAAACAAACTAGACCAGCCGGATCTACAACGATATGTCCAATTTCGCCAGCCATCCCACCAGCACCCCGCCAAGACTGCCCGTTGAGTATCCAACCACCACCGACACCAGTGCTGACAGTAATGTAAAACAGGCTATCGTATCCCTGTCCCGCACCAAAGCGATGTTCACCCAAAGCAGCGATATTGGCATCATTGTCTACACTCACAGAAACGCCAAACTCATCCTCCAACAACCCTTTGAGAGGAATGTTTTGCCATCCAGCCACATGATGAGATAGTCGCACCGTCCCCGTGGAAGCATCTACCGGGCCACCAAAGCTGACACCGATCGCAGCAGGTTTTGCGTCTTCTAGCAGCGAGTAAATAAGCGATCGCATAATTTCCAAGTCAGTGCTAGCATCTGCATTGGCTGGCGAGAGACGACGTTCATAACGCAACCACTTTCTCGAACCGATATTTACCAATGCAGCCGCCAGCTTAGTGCCACCAAAATCGAGAGCTAAAATTAATGTCATTCACTCACCTTTTCTTGAGTTGAACACTTCGTCAATAAACTGTTGTAATCGTTCATAATGGGAACCTTTCCAATAAATGCGATCGCAGTCTTGACAATGCTGGAATTGATCGATTTGGCATCGCACTTTTTCTGGCACTTGTTCAATAATGGATTGCTTATCTACAAATTCTAATAATCCATTGCAACGCAAACACCGTTTAAATGGTGCAATTAATTTAAACAAGTCGAAGCGTTGTAGTACTTCTATAATTTGTTCTTGAGGGTTAGTGTTTCTAACGTAATACCCATGCGTTACCAAACTACGCATCAATAGACCCTTATCACGAGTCAAGAGAATCCGCCCTTGGCTAGAGGATATTTGGGCTAATTTCTCATCCTCGTAGTCATTGCGGTATAAAGTATCAAAACCTAAAAGTCGTAGGGATGTCGCAAGCTTCCCCAAATGGATATCTACAACAAAACGAATAATAGTGAGCGGTGTTGGCAAAACAGAAATGCTTGGTATAATGACACTCCTAGCTGAAATTGGATAAACATTGATAGTATCTCCATCCGAAACTATGTAAGAAAAATTTACATATTGACTATTAACATTTATAAAATCAACTTCTGGATGAGGGACACCTAACGACTCAATCATGTCCTTGATTGAGGCTTTCTCCTCAAAAAAATGGGGGATTTTCACCTGCTTGTGATGCCGTGGTAAAAAATGATTCAATTCTGCATGAAAGTAGAAATATGCGATCGCCATAGCTACAGATATTCGGATTACCCTACTGACAACAATTTGTCACAATTACGAAACTTTATCTATTGTATTGAAAGAATCAATGTTTCCTTCAGTGAGCCATCTCCACCATAAAATGTCCATTTACCTTGATTTGACCAACCTTCTAGAGGCAACAAACGATAATGGAATTAGAAAGATTCTCAAATACTTGCATTTATTATTGAGTTCAGTTACAGTCAAAGCAGACGCATATAATCAAACCCTGACATACGCTTTAGAAAGTTAGATTAGATAAAAGGGTAAATAACATGTTTGTTAATGTTGATATCAGTGACGCGGCTAATCATTAGTCACTAGATTTGAACATTAACTGGTCGCGCATGAAATACAGGGCACTAAAGCATTTATAACTAGTTTAAGTGTTTTTATTTTTCCAAATTAATTGAGAATTATTATCAATATGTACAAATAGATGGATATATTAAAAGTAGATAGCGGGAATAACCCCACTAGGTTATATTGGTTTGTTTTACATCTATCTTTAGAAAGATATTTTTTAGAAAAAACAGAGAATTATATTTATATATGTAAAAACAGGATTGGTAACTAGCTATGTAAATAATTTCACCAAAACTTTAAATAAGTATCTAACTACTAACAATATTTTTGATTGTAATATCAGCTACATTGATATTATCAGCAAGTTAATCCTTAGTAATTCTCCAAGTAGCTTTGCGCCTATGTACAAGGTTTAATATATTTGATTTTACCAAATAAAGTAAGTTCAGAAAAGCCGAGTTTCAGTAAGTGGAAATTTATAAAATACCAAATAACAATAAAACTAGATACAAAATTAACGTCGCTCATACGGAAAAATCTATCTTGACACTATTTATCTTTATTGTGGAGAATTTATTAACCGGAAAGACCTCGATCAATAATGATGTTATAAAGTGGCTACCTAGTTTTAATAGGGAAATGAATATTGTTCTTTTTTCTCTCCTTTAGCCAAGGATTTGTAGCTAAGAACACAAATGTATTTTGTAATACCTTTTGTCCAAAAAATAAGCTAATGAGTACAGCGAGATGAATACTTTTTTCTGTTCTGATGAGTCACAGCAAGTAGGAGAAGATATTATTGGTAGCGCCACTAATTATCAAACTTATATTTTAGTTGAGTGTCCTTTACCTTGGACATCAGAAGCCTTTAATTCTAAATGGGTTCCTCAGAACTTGAGGGTTTTAGTAGAGGAAGTGAAGCGTGCTAAACTACCGATTAGATTTCTTTTAATTGCTAATGATATCTCACACAAAGTAAATCACACTACGCTGTTGATTTATCAAAAGAAAGAGGGGCTAAGTGATGGATACCATAAGCAAGAGTTTAAGCTAGGAAATATTGAGCAAGTAGCAGCAGTTGTCCAAAAATGGATATGGGGTATTAGTTCTAATTCTGAGGTAGAAACTAGTACAACTAGAGATATTTTAGTTTGTACCCACGGTAGCCATGATAAATGCTGTGCTAGATATGGCGCTCCTTTTTACTTCCATGTAACAGCTAGTAATGCTGATTTGTGCTTGGATAATGTGCGAATTTGGAAATCATCGCACTTTGGTGGACATCGGTTTGCGCCAACAATCATAGATTTACCAGAAGGAAGATACTATGGCCGTCTCGATCAAGATTCATTTAGATCGATTTTGACTCGAACAGGCGATATTAAATGCTTACAGAAAGTCTATAGAGGTTGGGGAATTCTGCCTGCTGCACTTCAGGTTTTGGAAAGAGAACTAATCCTTTGTAACGAATGGGATTGGTTTAATTACAAAGTTGCAGGCAAAATTTTGGAGCAAAGTTTAGACAATAATACTATTTTAGCTGAACTAAGTTTTGAACAACCTTCTGGTTCTCTCTCCACTTACCAGGCAAAACTTGTGAAAGATGAAACTAAGACTCAACAACTGAAGAGTTCATGCAATGCTACACAAGAGTTAACAGTTACTAAATATGCTGTAGCTAGCCTCTGGGTTTCTTCTAATAAGGTAATGAGTTATAGTACATAAAAATGTAGAGATTTTAAACGCAAAGGGACGCAAAGGGAAGCGCAAAGTAACGCAGAGGATTGCTAACGCTGCACAAATTCGTAATAAAACCTCTACGTACCTTTGCGCTCCTCTGCGTTGAAATTCCAAATCCAAAATCAAGATGAAGCCATATTTAAGACTTTCCTTAGCAGAACTTGGTCTTCTAATTTGGCTTTTAAACGACCATTTTCGATATCTCGAATCCAGCTTTGGCTTTTACCTGTGAGTTTTGCCAATTCTCTTTGAGAGAGATTCAAATTTTTTCGCGCCTGCAAAATCTGTTCGCCCAGTAAATCGTTTGTAGCTTTGGGTTTTCTTTTGGCTTTAGCAGTTCGCCGTTGCTTTTTTTCCGATTCTGAAATTTGCTGTTCCCATTCTGGTGGGAGTTCAAAAGCTAAAATCCGCGCATTCATGAGCAGATTCCACTTACCACGGGGGCCTGTGTCTGTGAGGCGAGTTTCAGCACCACCGTCGTTAGTCCAAAATTCTAATGCTTCATCTGGATCTTCGGGAAGATCGATTAACTTCGCCCACAAAGGTTGAATTTCTGGTGGATAAGTAATTGGATCAAAAAGTGGCTTCATTCCATAGTGATTGAGAATTTCCAAATCGCTTTCAAAGGTTCGCAGTAGACGTTTGCGTTCTTCCCGTTGTCTGGATGCAAGGGCGACTTTTTCTTCGCCGTAAGCAATACGCAGCAAGGTAGGAATGGTAATGCGTTGTTCTTTGCCCATTTTGGTTTTAAACAGTAACCACAGCATTAACCGGACTGCGCCTTCATGTTGCTGCCAAATGCTCATAACTGTGGTTAGTAGTGTTTTAGGAAGACTACCGTATTGATAGAATGCAGTTCGCTCTTTACACGCTTGTTTGTTTAAGAAATATTGCGCCCATGCGCCTGCTTTGACTTTAAAAGTTAGCCCAATCAGATATTTGCATCCAAGATTGTCTTCTTGAAAGTGGTGCTGAATATCTACTAAGTGCCATAAGCGGCTGTTTGTAACAGAGAATCCGTTAATTCGACCTTGTTGGGGCCAATCAATGGAGATAATCAGGGAGCAAGCTTGCTGGACAAGATTTTTCATTAAAGCTAGCTTGGCAGCTTTGCTTAAATCTTTGCGTTTCTCCATCCCCAAATATTTCTCGATTTGACGCTCATCGATCACAAATGCTTGTTCCCAAGGTTGCTCTAAAGCTGTAGCATAACTTGCAAAAATTAGATGTATGCAAGCGGCTCTGATGTCAAGCGCCTCAATTGCTGCTATATCTGTGGCTTTGTCGTTAACTTTAAATGGATCTTGGATATGAAAAGCGATCGCACCCTTACCTTGATTGACTTGTCGGCTGTAACATAGATACCCGTCTTCATCAGTTTCCCAATGTAGCGATGTGCGTTGCCCTAGTACATTACACGCTTCCCAAATTGCGATCGCAGAAGCAAATGGATTATTCTTGCCGTTAGAAAACAAGTCTAAACTGGTAGAATCTCTCGGTTCAACTTTGCATCTCCCCTTTTTCGCCTGCCAAAGAATCGGAGAATTAGTTGGACAAGCTATTACACATTGCGGTTCTGAATAATAGCCCTCACAATTATTACAAAGACCAGGATCAACCCAATATTCATTGTTCTCTATTCTGATTGCACCCGTAGGACATTGGGGGCGGCAGTTGTCACATCCAACGCAACTGTTGTTAGGAATTGTATAAGGCATTTGGCTCTTTTCCCACTCTAATCGTTGAGATGTCTGTCTCAGGTCTCCCCTGGATGAGTCCTGTCTATTCATGACTCACTACCACATAATCTTTCTGGCGAGAAAAAATTATTCTCACCATATTCACTCCCCACATCCATATTTTGACTTTGCATCCAATCGGAAGCTATTTAAGGCTTTTAAACCGAGCCGGACAAAACTTATTTATTAACTATACATTTCATGAAAAAAGTCATTAATTTGTTTGTACCGAGCTTAGAAAAATATCTTAATATTCATTTAATTAGGTATTTAATGAACATTTGAACTTTAACCATAAAGTGTTTTGAGAACATATTGAACCCTGATAGGATTGGAATTAATCTGATTTATTAATAATTTTAATATTTAAGGTAGGTTCGGATTCTGCTATAAAAATCACAGTTGCTTTATAAATTGATTATGTTTCCTTCATAAATTCATTATATTGATTTAAATGTAAAACGAATATTTATTTTGTCATCATTTATATAAATAGTTGAATCAGATTAGATTGCAAATTGTTGCTTTGCAAAATACATATTGCATATATCAAAATGTAATTAATGAACATTTATTTTGGTATATATGTATACTGTTTATCTACATTTCTTTGTCTAGAGCTAAAAGTATTTGAAAAATAATATCATCACTTTTATCGATATACTTGCGTTTACATGAGGCTTTACCAACGAGGGTAGGTTTAAAACCTGTAATTTATGCTGTATGGGAATAGCTGATTAGCGGCTGCTGCCTCCAGTCAGATATCGAGTCATAGACTCAATGAATGCGTTCCTATGCTCCGCATGGGAACGAGGAAAATTTAAGCATTAGTAATTATTATTGGCAATAATTTGCATTTATTTTTGATTTAAAAAATGATTTGTCATTGTGTTCAAAATCATCGATTTTTTATAAAGTGAAAGTGAGTTTTGAATACAAAATAATAAAAGATTAGGATAATATGATGATTAATGCACAAACAGATTGATAGGCAAAATTGCCAAGGGATTATTAATGGCACAACTAACAGGTTTGACATTTGGCGGTAAAGCTTGGACACCAAAATTCGCTCAAGAAATTGACAAGGATAAATGTATCGGCTGTGGCAGATGTGTTAAAGTCTGCGGGTACAATGTGCTAGGTTTGAAGGCACTCAATGAAGAAGGCGAATTTGTAGATGACGAAGATGATGACGAAATTGAACGGAAAGTAATGGCAGTTACCTCTCCAGAAAACTGTATTGGTTGTGAAGCGTGTTCGCGGATTTGTCCGAAAAATTGCTACACCCATGTTGCAGTAAATAATTAGAGTTTTTAGAGTTAGTCCAAATTGTTGTTAACTCAAGGAGGCACTGTTTGTAAAAAGCGCAAATGCGCTAGGCAAGGTAACTTGAGGGGAATACTAAGTATTGACTGTAACTAATAAATAGTTCATAGTAAACAAATCCGTAAATCGCAAAATGTCAGCTATTAACAAATTTAAACTTGCTGCTAATATAGCCTAATCAATATTAGGTCAACAGTGCCCTCTTGGAACAACGAGCTTTTTTGAAAGCAGGGGGCTAACTTTTTCATAGGAGTTGAAATATAATTTGTATTTTTTTGGGGGAAAGATATGGAAAAAATCTGGAAGTTTCCCCCATTTTTAATGGCTGCACGTTAGAAAGTTAATAAGTGAAAAGGGAAAAGGGAATGGGGACTGGGGACTAGGGAATAAGGACTAGGAAGACAAAGAATAGTTTTTCTAATAGCTAATACCTAATACCTAATACCTAATCACCAATCCCCAGTACCCAATACCCAGTACCTATAAAAGACTGTTTACACAGGTAGCATGTATGCAACAAGTTCCTGTTTCACTATGGACTCTGGTTGCTGGGATAGTAGTTACAGCAATCAGTATTTGGATCGGTCAAAACCACACTCTCATGCCGGTGCAGGCATCGCTACAAGCGCCTTTGGTAGACGGTTTTTTCAACGTCATGTTTACCATTGCGATCGCACTCTTCTTGGTGGTAGAAGGAACCATTGTACTTTTTTTGATTCAGTTTCGTCGCCGCAAGGGTGACGATACCGATGGCGTGCGAGTGGAAGGTAACGTTCCCTTAGAAATCTTTTGGACAGCAATTCCAACAGTGATTGTCCTCTGTTTGGGCATCTACAGTGTAGATGTTTTTAACCGAATGGGCGGTTTTGAGCCTGCTGGTCATCCTCATTCAGCGGCTCATGTTGCTCATAAGTCGGGAACTGCTCTTGCAGCTACACTTAGCGATACCTCTGAAGCAACAACTGCACCATCAATTGCCCCAACAATCGGTATTGGCGCGTCTCCTCAAACCCTAAACAAACCAGCCGATTTAGTTGTTGATGTCAAAGGCATACAGTACGCCTGGTTATTTAATTACCCCGATAGTGGCATTACCTCTGGGGAATTGCACATACCCGTCGGTGCTGATGTGCAACTCAACCTTTCAGCACAAGATGTAATTCATTCATTTTGGGTTCCAAACTTCCGCTTGAAGCAAGATGCACTTCCCGGTATCCCCACCGAACTACGATTTGTTGCCACCAAACCAGGTACATATCCCGTAGTTTGTGCTGAGTTGTGCGGTGGTTATCACGGTTCGATGCGGACACAGGTAATTGTCCACACACCGGAAGAATATAAAAGCTGGCAAACAGAGAACCAGATTGCTCAACAGCAAAACCTCAATCAAGTTGTTGCAGTTAATCCAGCCGACTTATCAACATCAGAGTTTCTCGCACCCCACACCCATGATATGGGCATTAATGCAGCAACTCTAGAGTCAGTAGTTATGAGTCATTAGTCATTGGTCATTGGTCATTTGTCATTGGTCATTAGTTATTGGTAACTGACAAATGACAACGGACAAATGACAAAAGACAAAAAGACAAAGGACAAATGACAAATGACAAACGACAAAGGACAAAAATATGACGCAGGTAGAATTTCCACGGAATACTCCACCAGAAGGAAAGAAACCGGAAATGGTGGCTGGCCACGCTTCCCATCCGAAGGCGTGGAAATGGCAAGATTATTTTACTTTTAATGTTGACCACAAGGTTATTGGTATTCAATACCTGGTGACGGCGTTTGTCTTCTATCTCATTGGCGGACTGATGGCGATCGCTCTGCGGGTCGAATTAGCAACACCAGATGCAGACGTACTCGACCCCAATCTGTATAACGCTTTCATGACCAATCACGGGACGATTATGATCTTCCTGTGGATTGTCCCTAGCGCTATTGGCGGATTTGGTAACTATTTAGTGCCCTTGATGGTTGGTGCTAGGGATATGGCGTTTCCGAAGCTAAACGCGATCGCCTTTTGGTTAAACCCACCAGCTGGTGCGCTCATATTAGGTAGTTTCATTTTTGGCGGTTCGCAATCTGGTTGGACAGCTTACCCACCTTTGAGTTTGGTGACAGCGCCAATCGCTCAAACTATGTGGATACTTGCGATCGTTTTGGTGGGAACTTCCTCAATTTTGGGTTCGCTGAACTTCGTAATCACCATTTTGATGATGAAGGTTCCGAGCATGAAATGGGATCAAGTGCCCCTATTCTGCTGGGCAATCTTGGCAACCTCACTGCTAGCACTTCTCTCCACACCTGTATTAGCAGCCGGTTTAGTTTTGCTGTTGTTCGACCTCAACTTTGGTACATCCTTCTTTAAACCAGATGCAGGCGGTAACGTTGTAATTTATCAACACTTATTCTGGTTTTATTCGCATCCGGCAGTATATTTAATGATTCTGCCTATCTTCGGCATCATGTCGGAGGTAATTCCAGTTCACTCCCGCAAGCCAATCTTTGGTTATAAAGCGATCGCTTACTCTAGTGTAGCCATCTGCGTTGTGGGTTTGTTCGTTTGGGTACACCACATGTTTACCAGTGGTACACCCGGCTGGATGCGGATGTTCTTCACCATCTCCACTCTCATCGTTGCAGTTCCCACTGGCGTGAAGATTTTTGCCTGGGTTGCTACCCTTTGGGGTGGTAAAATCCGCTTCACAGGTGCGATGCTTTTCGCCATTGGCTTGTTGTCTATGTTTGTCATGGGTGGCTTAAGTGGTGTGACGATGGGAACAGCACCTTTTGATGTTCACGTCCACGACACATATTATGTTGTCGGACACTTCCATTACGTTCTGTTTGGCGGTTCCGTGTTTGGCATTTATGCCGGCATTTATCACTGGTTCCCCAAAATGACCGGACGAATGCTGAATGAAAGCTTAGGACGGATTCACTTTGCTCTCACCTTCATCGGCACGAATCTCACCTTTTTACCCATGCACGAGTTGGGTTTGAAAGGAATGCCCCGACGAGTGGCAATGTATGACCCCCAATTTATCGACCTCAATCAAATTTGTACCTTCGGTTCAATTGTTTTGGGGATATCGGTAATTCCTTTCGCCATCAACATGATTTACAGTTGGTTGAAAGGGCCTTTGGCTGGTGATAATCCTTGGCAAGCTTTGACTTTAGAATGGACAACTAGCTCACCACCTGCAATTGAAAACTGGGAAGTATTGCCGGTTGTGACTCATGGCCCTTATGACTACGGTCACGATCATAGTAATGAAGTACAGCCATCAGCAACACCGGAAGCTAGTGCTTAGTTGGTATATTCAGTATTGCGATCGCACCCAAAATCACTAAAACTTCTAGTCATTAGATTTGAAAACTCGAAACTCCAAGCTTGGAACCCGAAACTTCAAGCTTGGAACACGAACGCCCGAATTCAATAAACGGACGCTTGAATTCAATAAACGGATGCCTGAATTCAATAAACGAACACCCGAATTCAATAAACGGATGCCTGAATTCAATAAACGAACACCCGAATTCAATAAACGAACACCCGAATTCAGAAAACAAAAGCCCGAATTCAATAAACAAAACTCGGAATTTTGAAAATTCCTGAACAAGTCAAGAGTTTGGCTAAACAAGGATTTTGGATAAAGAATGGAAATTTTGCTGGTTCAGATTTCATTCTTTATTCAAGCCTCCACAACAGACAGAGTAGATCGTATTGTCAATAAATCTATGACTATAGCTACAACCACAAGCGAAGAACACAGTGCAGAACACGAAGAACATCCAGATTTAAGAGTTTGGGGATTGTTGACATTCCTCGCCTCTGAATCCTTGATGTTTGGGGGATTTTTTGCCACTTTCTTGTTTTTTAGAGGTATTACAGCAGTTTGGCCACCAGAAGGGAGTGAGGTAGAACTACTTGTGCCGACAATTAACACCATTATTCTGGTGTCTAGTAGTTTCGTGATTCACTTCGGTGATACGGCGATTAAAAAGAATAACGTCAAGGGAATGCAACTGTGGTATGCCATTACTGCAATCATGGGTGCAATTTTCTTGGGTGGTCAGGTTTATGAGTATTCAACATTAGGATACGGACTGACTACCAACGTCTTTGCCAACTGCTTTTATATCATGACTGGGTTCCACGGTTTGCACGTTTTTGTGGGACTGTTATTGATATTACGTGCATTGTGGCGATCGCGTCTCCCTGGTGAATATTCTGCAACCAATCATACTTTCATCGAAATGACAGAGATTTACTGGCACTTCGTAGACATTATCTGGATTGTCTTATTCACCTTAGTGTACGTTCTGACTTTGTTTTAATTTGGGTATGGGTATTAACAATTCGTAATTCGTAATTCGTAATTATGTTGAGTTATTGCCCAATCCCCAATCCACAATCCCTAATTCCCTATTCCCCATTCCCTAATATGCAAGCTAATACAAACAAATTCTCATGGTTTCTGGTTCCAGATGATATCAAAAACCTATTAATTTTAGCTGCACAAAACTGGGAGAACACATCAGAATCCGAAAAATATATTCAACAAGCTTTAGAGCAAACTGGTGAAAATACAGATGTATTAGTAGCAGCATATAGATTTTTCTATTATAAAAATAATTATTCTCTTGCACTACAAACAACAATCAAATTATTAGATAAAATTAAAGAACTAGAAAAATTTCCTGATAATTGGGAGCAACTTCAGCCTATATTAGTCAATCGCAAAGAAGACCCACAAATTCGATTGTACTTAAATGCTTATGCTGCTTCTGGATTAGTGCTAGCAAAGTTAGGAGAAATTGAGCAAGCCAAAAAAATCAGCACCAGAGTCAAACAGATAGATGAAAAAAATGATTTTGGTTCTGGTATTCTGCTGGATATTTTGACACATCCAGCAGAAGAAGACGATTAATTAGTCAATGTGTGGAGATTGAGTACTGGGTACTGAAAAAGTATTCTTAAATATTTATTTCCTAGTCCCCAGCCCCTATTCCCTAGTCCCTATTTCTCTTTTATTCAGTCAAGGTGAAAATCATGAACAATTGGTTATCTACTAAATCCTATTCTTTATTAGGAGCAAGTACTGATAGTAACTCTATCATTCCTCCTATTAACATACCTACTAAACTTCCTGTAGGTAACATTCCTAATGTCTCACCGATCATTGTGATCCAATCTTCTCCACTATCAATTTAAAAGTTATGAAAGGTAGGGATTGGCTGCTAACAGGGGACGGTCAGCATCAAGCCTGTAAATCTGTAAGAGCATGGGATTTATTGAGAGAAAATTACCGCCTTTATCGGTTTTTAACTGAGGTGGAAGATGTTCTCAATAGCAGCGACAATGAAACCAATTGTCTGCCAGAAATTCGGATGCTCGTAAGGCGCTTGATGGTAAATTCCTATTGGGTGCAAAGTCAACATTTAGAACCTTCACCCAAAACGGGAAGCTCTGTTTTACTCCTATATGATGAATTGGGTTTTCCGTTAACAGTGCAAACAGTAACATTTGCACCGGGAACCCGTTCAAACATTCATAATCATGGAACATGGGGAATAGTAGCGGTGCTAAAAGGCCAGGAAAAAAATACTTTTTGGCGACGCACCAATAGCCCAGAATTTCAGGACAAGATTGAAGCAACGGGAGAAGTAACTCTTTTCCCAGGAGACATTATTAGCTTTACTCCCGATGCAATTCACAGTGTAGAAGCAGTGGGTGATGAACCAACTGTGACTTTTAATATTTATGGCGAAACCGATCCAAATGAGAGATTTGAGTTTGACTTAGTTAGCCATAAAGCGAGGAATTTTTAATTTCATCGGTTCATAGTTGGCGCTTTAGCGCAAAAGAGTAATTAGGAGATAGTTGAATGGCAAAGGTAATTTTCTATAGCAAACCAGGCTGTAAAGGTGGTGTTAAGCAAAAAGTTTTGCTAACAGCTGCTGGTCATGAGGTGATACCACAAAACCTGCTAAAAGAACCTTGGACAGCTGAACGGTTGCGCTCATTTTTTGGCGATCGCCCCGTAGTCGAATGGTTCAATCCTTCCGCTCCCAAGATAAAATCTGGTGAGGTGGTTCCTGAAAAAGTGGATGAACAAACCGCTTTGGCGCTGATGCTGAAAGAACCACTGTTAATTCGCCGTCCTTTGTTAGAAGTAGGCGATCGCCGCGAAGTAGGATTTGATGTCCAAAAGATTGATACTTGGATTGGCTTACAAGCTGTAGACGAATCCTTGCAAGAAGTCAGCGACAAGCTTCTGAAGCAAGACTTGCAAAACTGTTCCCACGGTAAAGATCATAGCCATCAACACCATAAGGAAGGCGGCTGTAAACATTAGACATAAGAGAGACGTAGCATTGCTACGTCTCTACAAGGGTTATATCCCCACTCTCTTTAACGAACGCCAGCAGTTTCTAAAGACAAATCCTGAAACATAGGTGTGCTGAGGTAACGTTCGCCGAAGGAAGGCTGAATCATCACAATTAAACGTCCGGCGTTTTCTGGACGTTTACCTACTTGAATAGCAGCACACAAAGCTGCACCAGAGGATATCCCAGATAATAAGCCTTCTTCTTTTGCCAAACGTCGCCCATAAGCGATCGCTTGTTCATCACTGACCCTAATTACTTCATCAACCAATTCTAGGCGGAGAACATCGGGGATAAATCCGGCCCCAATGCCTTGAATTTTGTGTGGCCCGGCTTCACCACCGGAGAGAACTGGGCTGTTGCTGGGTTCAACTGCGATCGCTTTAAAAGTCTTCTTACGACCTTTAATTACCTCTGCAATCCCGGTAATCGTCCCACCAGTACCTACCCCAGCAATAACGATATCCACTTCTCCGTCTGTATCTGTCCAAATTTCTTCGGCGGTAGTTTCCTGGTGAACTTTAGGATTGGCTGGGTTGCGAAACTGTTGCAACATAAAAGCATTAGGAGTATTAGCCACAATCTCTTCGGCTTTGCGAATAGCTCCCCGCATTCCTTCAGCGCCTGGTGTCAACTCTAAAGACGCGCCATAAGCTCTCAGCATAGCGCGTCGTTCTTGGCTCATTGTCTCTGGCATTGTCAAAATCAAACGGTAGCCACGCGCTGCTGCTACCATTGCTAGAGCAATTCCTGTGTTACCGGAAGTAGGCTCAACTAAAATAGTCTTTCCTGGGGTAATTGAGCCAGCCGCTTCTGCTGAAAGTACCATACTTAACCCAATGCGGTCTTTCACCGAAGCTGCTGGGTTCATCCCTTCTAATTTGACAACTATCCTTGCTACTACTCCCTCAGCTTGAGGAATCTTGTTTAGTTGAACTAAAGGAGTTCGTCCGATTAATTCTGTAATGTCTTGAGCAATCCGCATTATTTAACTCCTAGAATTCTAAATCTTAGTACAAAGTATTTACTTGTAACAATAAGCTTGTGTGTATTTAATTTGCAGTTTAATGTCAATGAGTGCATATACTATGTATTCTAACTAAACCACAAAATATGAAAGCTTAAGAAGAACTTTTATCAGAGGCTCTTATTTTTATATTTTACCATTTGGAATTGCTGACTGTTATCTCTTAGGCTAAGATAAATTTTTATAATTCTGTATATATGAATAATTTTTATCCTTATTTTCATTTGTTATGGAAACATAATTCACTTTCAAAATATTTAATTGCTTTTATTAATTTATTAGTTTATCTTTATCAAGAGAGATTGATATTTTCTTTTGAGTGCAGGTTTTGTTTAGCAAAACTAACATCCAAAACAGTTCTAAAGTATTGCCTACATTGCTTTTAGGTTGAGTACAAAAACACCAGAACCCCACTTAAAAAACACTAGAACCCCGTCTCAAAAACACTAGCACCCATACCCCAATAAATTTTTATAATGCTTATCAGATGAAGATTACAGGCTTTGAGTACTATTCTAATAAATTTAATAATCTTAACGGGGCTGGGGTAAACTGTTTTGTGGAGAGCGGCTGATATAAATCGTATAGGATTTACGCAGAGATTCCCCTCTACCCCCCAACATTCCTGAGCGAAAGCTGAGTGAACTAGGGGGGACTTCTTAATCTCCTTTTTAAGAGTAAGATGAAACGAGATTATAAAATCTAAATGCGTTTTTTCTGATTGAATAATCCTACGTTTTGCAAAAAGTTTGGTAACTTTTCATTGGTAAGTAGTCAGTAGTAATTATAAAAACAATTGACAACTTATGATTGTGAAAATTACCAATTACACATATTTTAATATCAAAACTGTTTGAGATAAACAGCAAAGGATATTTTCTTACTGGGTGCAGACTACCTAGCAAGGGAGAGCCAAGATGAAAGCAAAAGTTTTAAATGTCCTTACAGTTTGTGTAGTTACCTTAACAATGCTTTCTCCAGGGTTAGTAGTATTTGGCATAATTTGGGAGCGACATCTGGACTTCGTAAAATCCCAAAACTTAGCCTACGAAGTTAACAAGACTACTAAAAATGCTCCCGCTTTGGCTCCCCAGACAGAGATTACACATTCCCCTCAGACTAGCATCCAATCCTCTGATCGTAATGTGATTCATCAAATGCTGACTGTTGCTGAAAAATATAAATTTGCCACTATTTTGCAATGGTTCTTCTTGTTAACCCCTATTTGTGTTGGGTTAGGCATTCTCTTTTATGACAGATATCTTGTACATCGTGCGGCTGTTTTAAAAGAACAAGTTGAAATGTTGGAAAGACTGTGGCACCAAAGTATAGAACAGTGACCAATTCTCAATTAACTCACTAAAATCAACAAAAAAATCATGTCAGAACAACGCCAGCAATTATATTTTAACCTGATTGATGAATTGCTCAAATGTCCTAATGGTCAGGAACCAGAAGTTTTAGAATCTAAGCCAGAGTTGATTGATTCTGGTTTTGTAGAAACAATGTTACAAGTAGCAACTATGTTTGCCCATGAAGGCAATCAAGATGGTGCCAAATTTTTATTTTTTGTGGCGCGTGAGCTAGCTAAAGAACTGGGTTTATATCCGGAAGTTCCGAATACCGAAGTTGAAAATACTGAAGTCGCAAATAAGGAGTAAAAATGTTGTTGACTTCAACAGATGCGGGGCAAATTGCTTTAGAACTGCTCATGGCAGATTGGAATATTTCAGAAGAGAATCGGGAGTGGTTTACAATCTTTAACTCTCGTCTGATTGGTGAGAGTTGGTACACTGTAGAATTGGGTGTAGAAGGATTTCCCGATAGGTGGTTTATTCAAGTGTATGACACTGGAGCGTGCGATCCAAACTATACATTTATATCGCCAATTCGTGGTTCTGAAGGATTTACAGACTTTGGAAATGTGCCGGATATCATAGCAGAAGTATTAGTTTGTGAACGCAATGCTCGATAGTAATTAAGAATTCAATTTTAAAATGTACTAATAAAAGACATTTTATTTGAATTCATAATTTTTGATATCAAAGTTTTTGCAGCAAGGCTACTTTGATATTTTATTCAATATAAAGATGCTTTACGCAAATCGGAGGTGATACCAAATAGGTATACCTCTTTTTTCTGTAATATTTAATATTTTATTTAAGCCCTGTAAGGTATTTTGTCATCTTTAATTGATAAAATTATGTTATATTAAATAGCGTGATGGACGCTACAGAAATATCAGTTCCAATGATTGCTGAAGATATCTTAGCCAAAGAATTCACAAGAGTCCTCAACCACTACTACCCACAAGTTGGGGAATTACTAGACGGGTGTTATGTGAAAGTCATCACCTGTTTTTGGGGACGGCCTGCTAGACGCTTGCAATATATAGGAATTTATTGCTCTGCCGAAATGATTTCCTGTGTGCAAGCCCACAAAGAAATACTCAGAGAAGTTGCAGGCAATATGGGTTTAGTGCAAGTAGTTTGCATGAATGCCAAACGATTGTTGCGCGATCCGATGTCGAAGGTCAAACATAATAATCCACGCCTATGGTTGGAGTTGCAGTGGGTTGCAAATTAGTCATTTATCGGATGATTTGATAGGTGAGAATTGAGGACTAAAATTATCAAATATTTAAGCACTAAAGTGCTTACTACGAACCTATCAACCACTAGATTAGCCAGCACAAAGTATTAATGCAAGTAATGAAAACTGGAATTTTCTGCAATTACGATAATTATCACCAAGATGCTCGTCGTGCCATTTCTGAGCAAGTCGCGCTGATAAAACAGGCAGAAAGTTTAGGTTTTGAGTCAGCCTGGGTGAGTGAGCATCATTTTAGTGAATCCAATCTCAGCCCGTCTATGTTGCTGTTAATGGCACACTTGGCGGGAATGACTTCAACTATCCAATTAGGCACTGCGGCGGTGTTACTGCCATTCCATAACCCAATTCGGGTAGCTGAGGATATCGCCACTCTAGATAACCTGTGCAATGGACGATTATTATTTGGAGTTGCCAAAGGCGGCCCCTTTCCCCAACAAAATAAGCATTTTGCGACACTCCCAAGTGAAGCCCGTCCCAAGATGCTAGAGGCGATCGCACTGGTTCAAAAGCTTTTATATGAAACTGATGTATCATTTAAGGGCAAGTATTATCAATGCGATCGCTTAACCATTTACCCAAAACCATTGCAGAGTCAAGTCCCAGTCTATGTTGCCACTGGCGGCGATGATGGTATCGAGTTTGCTGCTAAACATTCCTTCAGCTTAATGGGTGGGCCGCCATTCTCCCTACACAGATTGAAGGATACTGTTGCTAAATATCGAGCCTTAAATTCTAGTGGTGCAGAAAACTTCGTGCTGGCACGCTTTTTTTATGTTGGCAAAACATTTGATGAAGCAGTGAGTGAGGCATTGCCTTTCATCCGCCAATTTAGTCAGAAAATGAAGGCTAATACGGCTGAAGTATTGCAAAATAGTGCGAATCCCAACCAAAAACCATTTGATCGCACAAACATCTGTTTCGACGAAGATTATTTGATTGAGAACTCAATTATCGGTGATGTGGAGACTTGTCGAGACAAAATCAAGAAATTTCAGGACGAATTAAATTTAAGTACCCTAGCCCTCAAACCCTCGTCTTCGGATCTGCAAAAAAACCTGGAGAGTTTGACGCGCTACAACCAAGAAGTGCGAAATTATGTCTTCTAAACTTTACCAGCTTCCTCCTGATGATTTACCTCCAACTGAGGTAACGAAACAGGATGGAATGCTGCAAATGGAGCTAGAACAGTCTACTGGCAGATGCTTTTTTCTAGCTTGCGATCGCATTACGCGAGTACTGTTATCTAATTGTCAGTGGTATATCACAACAAATGCTAGCATCCTAACATTAATTATTGATTGCCCTGACTTAGTATCTTACTGGCATATAGTCAGCAATATTGCCCAATTGGGTAATAGGTTAGAACGGTTTGCTAGCAATGGCAAAATCCGCGTTTATCCGCCATTTGGAAAAGGGATGCCATTTGAAATCAGCGTAAATGAAATATCTGCTTATCGAGATTGGCTGTGAGGTAAATAGGCACACTCTGGGAATCACACAAAATATAGCTGTCTTCCACCCTGTACTCCTAAAGTGCAGGGTGTTGCAATTTTTATCAAAGCTGCTCTCAAATTAATATGAATTCGACGGCTCATATAGTATCTACCTAATTAGCTGAATCAAAATACCTCTCCCTGGTTTTACTACACAAAACCGTCCCTCTCCGAGTCGGAGAGGAACAGACTTGAACTAAAGTTCAAGGTAGGGAGAGGTTTGTCGAACCTGCATCAAAATAAATAGCAGTTTTACGGAATAGAATTTACTCCCAGATGCTCACGAATTTCGCTAACTTGTACATCCCAAAGTTGATCCCATTTTTGCGCGATAAACTTGCCTGGAGTGTGAGATCCCAACTTGTAGCCACGAGATATTTCTGTCATTAAATCTTTCAAATTAGTAGGTTGATAAAGGCTAATCATCACCATGCCAAAACTCAAAAGCATGATATTGATGGGAATTGGAGTCTGAGCTAAGAAAAAAGCTTGTAGACCAATTTCACCAATTACATTTGTGTCAAATCCAGCAACTACATGATATATGTCATGGGTGGATCTCCAAAGCATTTTAAGATAGGAAATGTCATCAACAACAGGAACTTTTTTATAAAAGTAGGGATCAAATCCTCTAGCTTTCATTTCTCTGGCATAAACATGACCTAGTGTTCCTTCTGGGAGTTTGGCTAAATCATCTAAATTGAAAGGAGCTGGTAGCCAGCGTTCTGTAAACAAAGCGTTGATTTCAGGGATTTTTTTTAATTCATCAACAGCTAGCTGTGCCATTTCTGTTTGGTCGAGTGCGTCCTCGAAGTCAAATACTCTATCAGTATTACCTTCTCCAATTTTTTGGACACTAGATGCTAGAAATTGAATGTAAGCAAGGAGTCCTTTATCGTTGTTGTAAGTAATTACATTCTCCATAGTAATTCTCTACTTTTAGATAGAATTTTTTTAGTTGAAATCTTAGTCTTCAATATTGGAATATATTTATTCAGGTTTTCATGAATCTTCAGAGGTATTTAGTGATTTTTTTTGCTATAAATATGTTTATTAATAACGCCAACTCAGAAAATATATGAATGATCAACAAATGGAGCAGCAGATTAATATAAAAATCAAGAGCTTCCTGTTAGCTGCAATTACACTATCTCTAAGTATGTGGGATCTGAGCTTTAACTTCGGAGCCTTTAAAGTTATTTTCTTTGATAAAATCTTCTTGATTTGGGTAGCTTCATCAGCAACTCTCCTAGCGTGCCTTTTACTTCCACGCAATCATTCACCAATTAGATGGAAAGGATTACTGTTAATGAGTATCCCTACATTATGGTTTATCCTGCCTTTTATACCTTTCTATGAAGTTTTTACGACGGGTGCTTTGCGAAAGATAGTTAGTCTCAACTTAGGAATTTTTGTTTATCTAATTTGCCTACCTTATACCCTATACATAATTTTTGCGATTATCAATGAAGATATTGTTCAGCTTTCTAAAAAGCTGATTATAAAATTGTTTGCGATTATTTTAATTATTGGCTGTATCGGATATTTCGTTGGCAGCCATAACTATCTATTTTTGTCATGTTTTGACTTTAAAGTGAGTGGCAATGATTTGCCTACGAATTGTCTACAAGAAGGCTATAAACCATTAAGAAGATTTCGATTAAAATTGGATAAAAATTAGAATGTAGATATTTATTAATTGCAGGGGCAAAGCATTTTGGTAAAAGTTTATTCCAAAGCTTTGCCTAAATGCTAGTGTTTGCTTACGCTAAAATCACCATTCCAGAAGGAGGCAAATCAATTCGTACAGTTGCGCGACGGTCGTTATGATGTTGCACAGCTACAGTTTGGTCGCGGGGTGGATGGCGTAAATATGAATCGCTCCAATCGCTTTTGTATAAAAAGGTCATGGTCGAGTCTTGGCGATGTATATAAGTATCTACTGTCACTTCTGCACCGCGATTTTCTAAGCCGTTGGTATTTAGTACCATCAGCACTTCTGTGTCAAATAAAGTCTGTGACCAAGCAACTAATTCACCTTGTCCAGGAATCGAGAAGGGGGAGTTACAAAAAGATGTTTCGCGTAGGTAGTGATGTCCACGGCGCAATGCTTTACCAATTTTATCGTGGCTGTTGCGAATTCGTGCGATCGCAGCTATCCGCAAATAGGTAGGATGGTCGATATCGAAGAAATGACAGTCTGCTGTTTGAAATGCGCCAAAAGCACCGCCAAACATTGCTTCTTTAATATACCTATCTTCCGCAAACCTTCCGCCTTCTATGCTGTAATCGTGATAACCTTCATTCCCATCAAAAGCCTGTTCTGTTCCATAATAAATAGCAGGAATTCCTGGCATAGTTAATTGCACACCAACAGCATGAGCAACTTGCTCATAGAGATTAGGTACATTACTATATGCGGCAAATCGCTGCTTATTAGTTCGGGATGACATCTCATAATCATCCAAGATGGAGACATGATATATCCCAATTTGGCGGTATTCTCCAGCGAGATTGTTTTCGCTATACAAATCGAAAAATTGCTTGGGGTGTACTAACCCTTTGGTGAATGCAGCCAATTCATTAGGGGTTTGTACGCTATCTAATACAGCACTAAGGTTGCGAGCAATAATGTCTATGTAAGCACCAGCCATACTACCGGAGGTTATTTCTCCAGTCAGTAAAAAGTTGTCTTTACCAATAGATTCGGCGTATTCACGAATAGCTGTGCAGAATTTGCGGGAATCTTCTGGAGAAACGTGCTTGAGGCTATCTATCCGCAAGCCATCGCAGTCAGAAAGAGCAATCCAATATTGATAAACTCTGGCTAAAGCTGCAATTACATCATTTCTGTTGAACCAGTTTTCACCACTCTGGTTGTATGTTACATCTAAGATTACATACATTCTGCGATCGTGGGCAGCATCAATTAAATCTCTTAAATCTTGACGGGTGCCAAAGTGCGGGTCAACATCTAAAAATTCTTGAATGCGATCGCTATGGTAAGCTTCTAACTCAGAACGTTGTTGCCAAGGTGGATTAATCCACAGGGTTGTTATTCCCAATCGTTGCAGGTAGTCTAATTTGCTTTTAATTCCTTTAAGATTACCACCAACAAATTTTGTCCCTGCTGCCATCCAGTTGGCTTTATCCTTAACTTGGAATTTTGCAAGATTGGTGTGGTCAAAAAGCTCCCTTTGATTTTCATTATCATCACTGAATCTATCTAATACCAATTGATACAAAAACTGGTCACGCCAACTGATAGGACTCGGATAAACTCTCCCTCGTGGTTTTAGGTCTGTTTCGGAGAGTTGCTGGGGTACCAATTCTTCAACTTTAGCCATGAGGATTTACACAGTGAGAGGAAAATGGAAGTATGCATTTTAGATGTTAGAAAAAACACTTTAAATTTTAATTAACCCGTGGGGGGATTTTGTAAGTTAGTGACTTTCTTTTGTGATGATAGATTTTAGTTTAAACGTAGATGCGCTTCTCTACGAGACGCTACGCGTAGCTTGCTTCCACGTTCGCGTAGCGTCCCGCAGGGAAGTGGTACGCCTGACCGCAGGGTAGGGACGCAAAAAAAGTGTGGAGGAACACAAAAAATACGGAGAGATAATAAATAGAGTTTTTACAAATAGTTTAAAACTGCTATGGAATTAAAATTTTTAATTAGCTTTTTGAGAAATTATCTGATAAAGGTTATCAAACTGAGCTATGAGTGATGGAGGAACAGATGTAAAATGAATATAAAATTTTCCTCTAATTGTCGGTTTTTCTAAGACTTTGGCATAGATATCTTCACTGACTTGTGCTGAGTTTTTAGATATGAAAAGATTTATTTTAAGATTAGTTAGCTTTGGTGGTACTTCATTGGGAATATCTACTTGTAATTCAGCTCCTTTTGCTGATAGTTTGACTAAACGCCCGTAAAAGATCGGATTACCCATTTGCTTTTCATTCAAAATAGTGTATAAAAGCGGAATTTCTTGAGGAACAGGTAAAAATAATTCTTCTTCTTTGGGTAAATAAAGATTGTATCTTCCACCCACACCATATACTTCGTAAATGGTAATTGTCTGGCTCACACCCTTTGGCTGAACTTGCTTTTGTCCGATAATTTTGATGCTTGATCCGACTTCTTTGAAAGTCTGCTCGGAAATGAGAATTTGACCGCCACTAGTATATGACTCAATTCGATAAGTGAGATTTACTTGACTACCGACAATTCCATATTTAGTCCGCTTTTCGGAACCAATATTACCAACTATAACTTCACCTGTATTTATACCAATACCCATTTCTAATGGTGGCCAGCCGAGGGTTTTCATCTTTTCATTAACGCCACCCATTGCTAACTGCATGGCACAGGCACAAGTAACTGCTCTGAGGGCATCATCTTCTTTAGCGATTGGGGCACCAAATAAGACCAGAATACCATCTCCCATAAACTCATCAATTGTGCCTTGGTAATGATTAATCACATCGGCCATATATTCTAAATAGAGGTTGAGAATGTGAATTACCTCTTCTGGTGGAAAGCGTTCTGAGAGAGCGGTGAAGCCTCTTAAGTCAGAGGTGAGGATAGTAATTTTGCGGCGTTCACCACCAAGTTTTAATCCTTCCGGGCTTTCTAACAAGTTAGCAACAACTGTATCACTCAAATATCGTCCAAAAACTTGGCGAATTAATTGGTTTCTTTTTTCTAATTCAGTGTTGGCTTCTGCTAAATCTGTAGTTCGTTCTTTAACCCGATGCTCTAAATTTCTGCTGTTTTCTCGGAGTTTCTCAACAACAAGTGTCAATCCTGAAAGTCCTAAGACTGACATACCGCCTAACATGGCGAAGGTTCCTTGGAGACTTTGATTGGTCTTGGTTACTAAATTATCGAGAGATTGAGATATCTCCCAAGCTCCAGCAACATCTCCTACTTCCCAGTTTCTCTTTGGACTAGTAGCATCTGTGTTATGACAAGTTACACAACTTGCTTTCATGAGGCTAGCTTGTGCATAGCGCAAGGTGGTGTTTCCATTTTTCTTCTCAAGACGATAGAATTTTTGACGAGGGTTTTCTCTCAAGAAGTTTAGTGCATCGCTCTCAAATTCGTCTTTTGCTCCCCCTTTCGTGCGCCAAGGATATGGATAGTTACTATATAGTCTTACAGACATTTCGGCATTTTTTTCACTAATTTGCTCACCTAGTTCGATCGCAAAAGTTGAGGGTAGGGGGATTGCGCCTTTGGTATTGAGGTAAGCGTGGGTAACGGTAATTCCAGGTACAACTTTAGCTCGCTCTGCGGCTGCGGCGCTGTAGAGGTCAAAAGCTTGAGTTAATGATTGAATGTTCAAGGCAGCATTTTGCACTGCTTGGGCTTCAATCAAGCTCGATGAAAGCGTAGACATATTAGAAATTGCGATCGCGATCGCTGCACATAACATCAGCGTGAGTACAAGAGTAATTCTCTGTAACAGTAAACGTGAAAGCGATTGCCAAATTCGATTAATTAATAACTGAATCATTCGAAAAACTGTTTTTTACTAGTTAAAATTTTTGCAAAGCCTAGAAAATATTAAAATAATTCGTAATTTTTAACCCGTAATTAAGTTTTGCAACGGTGAGAAAGACAATATTTACAAAACTTGCTGATGAGAAACCTAGGAACTTAAACCCCAGAATTTGTTAACGTCTTAGTTTATTGCTCAACGGCAAAGCCTTGTGTAAAGAATTTGTAAAATATTGCATATTGTTTTTGCTATTATCTGATAAATGAATTATGCCATTCTAATTATAAAATTTAAAGTGCATTTAACTTTTGTCAATTGCAGCAATGGATATTGATCAAGCACTCGCATTTACAGACGCTCTTGTTTTTGCCAAGTCAAGAGTTCATTTAAGCGATCTCCAACAAGCCATGTTGCGTGAGTCTTGGTCTTTGGAACGCCAAAGTTACGATCGCATTGCCGACATTTATGGGTATTCACCAACTTACTTAAAACATGATGTTGGCCCCAAGCTATGGAAACTCCTTTCAGAAGTGTTAGGAGAAAAAGTTAATAAAACAAGTTTCAGAAGAGCAATCGAGCGGGCGACGGCACAATCAAATCAAGATATTGAAGAAAAAACGCGAGTAAAATTTGCTGATAATCTACTAGTTGCAGAAGTGAAGACTTCCTATCAAGATTGGGGAGATGCTATCGATGTTGATTTTTTCTACGGAAGACAAACAGAACTAGCTCAGTTACAGCAGTGGATTTTGGTTGACCAGTGTCGGCTGGTGGCTGTGTCAGGAATGGGCGGAATGGGAAAGACTTCTCTATCTATCAAGCTGGCGCAACAATTACAGAGTGATTTTAAATGGGTGATTTGGCGGAGTTTGCGAAATGCACCACCAGTACAAGAGATATTAACCGAGTTATTAAAATTATTATCTAATCAGCAAGAAATTGATTATCCAGAAACCGTTGAAGGCAAAATTTCGCGCCTGTTACATTATTTGCGATCGCAGCGTTGTCTGGTAATTTTTGATAACATTGAAACCATCTTACAACATAACGATAAATCTAAATCATCCTATATTGAAGGCTATGAAGCTTATGGCGAAATATTTAGACAAGTTGGAGAAATTCGCCATCAAAGCTGCTTAGTTATAACCAGCCGAGATCAGCCTCCAGAAGTTCGCCTCTTAGAAGGAGCAAGCTTACCCGTTCGGGCTTTTCAATTGGGTGGATTGAAAAAAGCAGAAGTACAAGAACTTTTGCAGTTAAAGGGTAATTTTCAAGGCTCAACAGAAGAATGGAATCGGCTAGTTGAAGGTTATGCCGGAAATCCCTTAGCATTGAAAATTATTGCGACGACAATTCAAAACTTATTTGATGGCAGTATTTCTGATTTCCTCAACCAGCAAGCTTTTGTTTTTGGGAATATTCGCAATCTCATTGAGCAGCAATTTGAACGGCTTTCTGAGCCAGAAAAAACGGTTATTTATTGGCTTTCTATCTATCGCGATTCCGCTTCCTTTTCGGAACTGCGATCGGATATTTTTCCACGTAGATCGCCCCAAGAATTAATTGATATTTTAGAATCACTAGAGCAACGCTCTTTAATTGAGAAGACCAAGCCGACACTGATTGAAAAACATCAGACCCAGTTTTCACTTCAGCCTGTGGTAATGGAATATGCTACTGAGAAATTGGTCGCTCAAGTTTGTCAAGAAATTCTAGCAGGTTTAGAAGCGAATGCCGCTCAAAAAAATTTGCTGTTCAAAACTCATGGATTACTCAAAGCTCAAGCAAAAGATTATGTGCGAGAAACACAAGTTCGTTTCATTCTCAAGCCGATTCTAGAACGCTTATTACTCGATCGCTTATTCATAGAAGCAAACGAAGAACTTGTCATTGAGAACCTGCTCACTCAATGCTTAACTAAGTTACGAGGTACATCATCACTTAAAACTGGGTATGCAGGTGGTAATATTTTAAATTTACTTTGTCAATTGCAATCAACTTTAACTAACTATAATTTTTCAAATTTAACAATTTGGCAAGCCTATTTACAAGATGTAAATTTGCATAATGTTAATTTTGAATATTCTGATTTGAGTCAGTGTGTTTTTGCTGAAATCTTTGGTATGGTGTTTGCTGGCATTGCTTTTAGTCCAGATGGAACATTATTAGCTACAGGAGATGCAGAAGGTGAGCTTCGTTTGTGGCAGGTTGCAACTGGGCAACTGGTTGTGAATTTTGCCGGACATCTGGGTTGGGTTTGGTCGCTTGCTTTTAGTCCAAATGGGCAATTATTAGCAAGTTGTAGTAGTGATAAAACGATTCGGCTGTGGGATGTCAACACTGGTAAATGTTTGAGAACATTGTCAGGGCATACAAGTTCAATTTGGTCAGTTGCCTTTAGTGCTGATGGTCAAATCCTCGCGAGTGGAGGCGATGAACCAACAATAAGATTATGGAATGTCAACACTGGGGACTGTTATAAAATTTTATCGGGTCATACCAATCGAATTCTCTCAGTATCATGGAGTCCAGATGGTCAAACTCTAGCAAGTGGCAGTGCCGATTTCACGATTCGACTTTGGAAAATTAGTGGAGAATGCGATCGCATTTTAGAAGGACATAGCGATCGCATTTGGTCAGTATCATGGAGTCCAGATGGGCAAACCCTAGCCAGTGGTAGCGCCGATTTCACGATTCGACTTTGGGAATTTAGCACTGGAAAGTGCTTCAATATATTACAAGAACATAGCGATCGCATTCGGTCAGTAGCCTTTAGCCCCGATGCCCAAATGCTAGTCAGCGCCAGCGACGATCAAACAGTCAGAATTTGGGAAACTAGTACAGGGCAATGCCTGAACATTTTACCAGGACACACCAATTCTATATTTTCAGTTGCTTTTAACGTAGATGGTCAAACCATTGCCAGTGGTAGCACAGACCAAACTGTAAAGCTATGGGATGTCAGCACAGGTAGATGCTTTAAAACCTTAAAAGGCTATAGTAATTCGGTATTTTCAGTTGCTTTTAATGCAGATGGTCAAATTGCCAGTGGTAGCACAGACCAAACCGTGAGATTATGGGATGTCACTACGGGGATTTGCCTGAAAAAATTCACCGGACATAGTGGCTGGGTAACTTCCGTAGCGTTTCACCCAGATGGAGATTTTCTGGCCAGTAGCAGCGCCGATCGCACCATCCGTATTTGGTCAGTTAGCACTGGGCAATGTCTGCAAACTTTGACAGGTCATATAAATTGGGTGCAATCAGTTGCCTTTAGTCCTGATAGACAAATCTTAGGAAGCGGCAGTGACGACCGAACCATTCGCTTATGGTCTATCAATACAGGAAAATGCCTCAACATCTTGCAAGGTCATTCCAGTTGGATTTGGTGCGTTACCTTTAGCCCCAATGGTGAAATCCTCGCTAGCAGTAGTGAAGATCAAACCATTCGCCTGTGGTCTATTTCCACTGGTGAATGTCTCCAAATCTTAGAAGGACACACTAGTAGAGTCCAGGCGATCGCTTTTAGTCCAGATGGGCAAATCCTCAGTAGCGCTAGTGAAGATGAAACAGTGCGCCTGTGGTCAATTGATACAGGTGAATGTCTCAATATTTTTCAGGGACACAGTAATAGTGTTTGGTCAGTTGCCTTTAGTCCAGAAGGTGATATTTTGGCAAGTAGTAGTTTAGATCAAACAGTGAGAATTTGGGATAGGCATACAGGAGTTTGCCTGAAAGTGCTGCCTGTTCTGCCTCATGCAATGCGATCGGCGATCGCTTATGGCAAATCTACAGAACATTATGCGATCGCTAGTGGCAGCCAAAACGGGACTATTCAGATTTGGGATGCCCAAACGGGTAAATGTTTGAAAATACTGAATCCTGACAGACCTTATCAAGGAACTAATATTACAGGCGTAACAGGAATCACCACAGCTCAAAAAGATGTTCTCAAAGCGTTAGGTGCCTTCGAGATTTAATTCAGGAATTACGCAAACAATAGTCAAAACGGGGCAATTAATTAATGAATTGCCCCGTTTTGCTTGTCCTGACAATTCAGATCGGGAGCATCCACTTTTGGAATAAATTTACTCAAAAATTACCCAAATCAATTCATCTAGTCACGAGCAAAGGTTTTATGCTTAACCTCAGAGCTTTTATCTTTGCTTTTACCTTATATAGGCACTTTTGTAATTAACAAGTTAGGTTATATAATCAATCTGATACATTTCTATAAGAAAGTTATCAAATTACAAAAAACTATTTAAATACATTAGGAGTAGTGAAATAACTTCCCTTTTGAAAAAAATTAACCTTGATTAGTAGGGGTTCAGCGATTAAAAAAGGTAACTTATTCGTGTGGGGTTCCTTAGCAAAAATTTAAAATCATAACTTTGATTAAACCAGAAAGCTAAAATTTGTCAAAATGGCTTGAAGATTGATAAATTTTAAACTTATTGTGTCATCCTCTGATTTTTGAAATCAATTCTTTAATTGCTTTAACCAACAGACTAAACTAATGCGATCACTTTCTCCTGTGGATTTACCTACTTTAGAGCAGATAGTTGAACGTTCTCCTTTAACTGTATTACCTGATACCCCACTTATTGATGCTATTGCTCTAATGAATAGGGTAAACAGCAGTATAGTAGAGTCTAAGTTTGATTTTAGTAGTTGTGTTTTAGTAGTTGAAGAAACAAACTTAGTCGGTATATTAACTCTACGGGATATAATCCGACTGACTGGGATGGGCAAAAATTTATCCAGTGTCAAAATCTCAGAGGTGATGACACAAGCAGTCATCACCCTGAGGTTGTCTCAGGCTCAAAATGCCCTCACAGCTTTATCTTTCATGCGTCAACATTGTATTCGCCATCTACCTGTAGTAGATGATCTTGGACAATTGGTAGGCTTAATTACCCAAGACAGAATTCGTCAGGTTATCCAACCAGTTCACCTGTTGAAATTGCAATGTGTGACGGAAGTAATGGTAACTGAAGTTATTCATGCTCCCTCGACTACATCTGTGCTGGAATTGTCTCAAATTATGAGCGATCGCCAGATCAGTTGTGTGGTAATTGTCGCCCAACAGAAGACGAAATTGATCCCGGTAGGGATGATCACTGAAAAAGATATTATTAAATTCCATTTACAGGGACTAGATATAGCCCAAACCCAGGCGCAAGATGTGATGAGTACCCCTGTATTAAGCATCACTCCCACTGAATGTTTATGGACTGTTCACCAGTTGATGCAAGAGCGAAAGGTGCGGCGATTAACCATAGTTGGAGAACAAAGCGAATTACAAGGACTGGTGACACAAACTAATCTCCTGCAAGTACTTGATCCCCTAAAAATAGACAGGGTAATTCAAGTTTTGCAAGCAAAAGTTGAGGAACAAACAGTTAAACTTAGACAATGCAACCAGCAGTTAGAACAGGAAGTTAAACAACGCCGCCAAGCTCAACAAGAATTAGAGTTACGGGTGGCGGAGCGTACAGCTGAACTACTGCAAGCAAATGTACGTTTGATACGGGAAATTGAGGAGCGCAAACAGACTGAAATAGCACTCCAGCAGCGTGAACATCAGTGGAAAGCTCTTTTTGATCATGCTCTTGATGCGATCGCTATTGCCGATGACGAGGGACGCTATATAGAGGTCAATCCAGCAGCCTCTAAGCTTTTTGGTGTATCTAAGGAAGAACTGTTAGGTTCCACAATCGCGGATTTTGCAGCACCCGAATTTGATTTTACCCAAGCTTGGCAACAGTTCTACGAACAAGGACAAATGTTGGGTGAGTTCACCTTATATTGTCCCGATGGCACAGTGCGAGAAACTGAATTTGCGGCGGTTGCAAATTTTATACCACATCGTCATCTTGCAATACTGCGGGATGTGAGCGATCGCCAAGCCGCGCTACGCGATCATAAACAAGCTGAGGAAACCCTCAGAGAAAGTGAGCAACGGTTACAACTGGCGCTTAGTGTTGGTAACATTGGCCCTTGGGAATGGAATCTGAAAACCAATCAGGTTATCTGGTCTGAGAGTTTGTTTACTTTATTTGGTCTAACTCCTGATACCTTTGATGTCAGCTATGAAAATTTTTTAAATCTCATTGTCCACCCTGAAGACCGCGAATTGCTGCATCAATCAGTTTTGCGAGCAATTGACCAGCAAGTACCCCATAATCTCGAATTCCGGTTTATTTACCCAGATGGTACAGTTGGTTGGTCAGTATGCAAGGGTCAAATATTGTATGATGACATCACCAATGAGCCACTCCAGATGATTGGGGTGAATATAGATATCACCGAGCGCAAACAATCGGAACTTGAAATCCGTAAATTTGTTTCTCTGACCGATAACAGCACGGAATTTATCGGTATGTGTGATATGAATTTTGTGCCATTCTATTTGAACCCGGCGGGTATGCAACTAGTCGGGCTGAATAACACTCAGCAATATAGAGAAACGCCAGTCAGAGAATTTTTCTTTCCCGAAGATCAGGACTTTATCATCAATGAATTTTTCCCGCGTGTTTTGCGTGAGGGACGGGCGGAATTAGAAATTCGTTTCCGTCATTTCCAGACGGGAGAAGCATTATGGATGGTTTACAGCGTTTCTTGCATCAAAGACATGAACGACCAGCTAATTGGTCTAGCAGCCGTCAGCCGTAATATTAGCGATCGCAAGCTGGCCGAACAGAAAATTGCCGAACAAGCAGCTTTAATTGATATCGCTACCGATGCCATTTTTGTCCGCGATTTAGAAAACCGCATTCTGTTCTGGAGTCGAGGTGCTGAAAACTTATACGGTTGGACAGCAGAGGAAAGCATAGGGAAATTAGCCCATGAACTTTTCCAGGTAGAATCCTTGTCTCAACTAGCAGCTGGTTTAAAAACCACTCTCGAACAAGGTTCTTGGCAAGGGGAGTTAGAAAAAACCACCAAAACTGGGAGAAAAATTATCGTTGCTAGTCGGTGGACACTGATACACAATCAATTCGGACAAAGCCAATCTATCCTATCAGTCAATACCGACATCACCGAGAAAAAACAACTAGAGCAACAATTTTACCGCGCTCAACGCTTGGAGAGTGTAGGAATTCTAGCCAGTGGCATTGCTCACGACCTCAACAACGTCTTTGCTCCCATAATCATGATTGCCCAATTGCTGCCTTTGAGATGTAAAAATGTGGATGCGCGGACTCAAGAACTGTTCAAAACACTAGAAAACAGCTCGCAGCGTGGAGCGAACTTAGTTAAACAAATTCTCGCCTTTACCCGTGGTACAGAAGGGAAGCGCATCTTGTTGCAACCTGGGCATTTGCTCCAAGAATTGGTCAAAGTCATCAAACAGACATTTCCTAAATCCATTGAAATTGTTAATGACATTCCCATAAACACATTGTGGATGGTGCAAGCTGATCCCACCCAACTAGAACAGGTATTTATGAACTTGGCAGTCAATGCCCGTGACGCTATGCCCAATGAGGGTATACTCACAATTAATGCCGAAAACCGGATGATTGACGAAACAAACGCCCGAATGCACCTGGACGCGAAAGCAGGAGGCTACATCGTTGTTACCGTCTCAGATACAGGGTCGGGAATCCCTCCAGAATTCTTAGAGCGTATATTTGATCCCTTTTTTACAACTAAAGAAGTTGGTAAAGGTACAGGGCTAGGACTGTCAACAGTTTTAGGTATCGTCAAAAACCACGGTGGTTTTGTGGAAGTATCAACTCAGATAGGTAAAGGGACACAATTTCAGGTATTTTTGCCCAGAGGAGAAGGCAAAGCAACCGAGACAATAACAAAGGCAGAATTACCTAAAGGTAATGGCGAATTGATTTTAGTTGTTGATGATGAAGACTTAGTAAAACAAACTAATCAGGAAACTTTAGAAGATTATAACTACAAAACCCTTGTAGCTAATGATGGCATTGAGGCGATCGCTTTATATGCCCAGTATAAGGAACGAATTAGTGCAGTTTTGCTAGATATGTCCATGCCCAACATGGACGGATTAACAACTATCTCCATCCTGCGAACGTTCAACCCCAATATTAAGATTATTGCCACCAGTGGTTTACCCACTAACGAGCAAAAAGCTATTGCTGTTGGTGCTGATAAGTTTCTTTCTAAGCCTTACACAGCGACAGATTTATTGACTACTTTATCTGTTGTAATCGGGCATTTTGGAGAAATGAGTCTGACAAGTTCATAATTTAAAGCCGACAAACTTACACCCGGAAATTATTTTTCAGTTCCGGGTGTAATTTTTTCATTGTCAAGTCACTCATGACTGTAGGGTAGGGTATGGTATGGTGCGATCGCTTCAGTATTTAGACAGTAAACTTTCAGTTACCCATTTATACCAATTATCTAACCCTACACCAGTAGTTGCAGAAACCTGAAAAATCTGAATTTGGGGATTTACCTGCACAGCATATTCTATGCATTTTTGAGCATCAAAATTTACATAAGGCAACAAATCAATTTTAGTGATAATCATTACATCACTAGCACGGAATATATGCGGGTATTTTAGCGGCTTATCTTCTCCTTCTGTGACGGAGAGAATCACGACTTTTGCATTTTCTCCCAAATCAAATAAGGCTGGACAAACCAAATTTCCCACATTTTCAATCATCACAATTGAGTCCAGGGGCGGATTCAGTTGTTGTAAACCCCTGTCTATCATTGATGCATCTAAATGACAGCCTGTTCCGGTATTTATTTGGATGACTTTAGAGCCTGTTTCTTTAATTTTTTTGGCATCATTAGCAGTTTCTTGGTCGCCTTCAATGACGCTAATAGATAATTGATGTTTTAAATCATTAATGGTTCGCGTTAAAAGAGTTGTTTTACCTGAACCCGGAGAACTCATTAAATTTAAAGCGAGAATATTTCGACCTTTAAACCATCCGCGATTTTGGGCAGCTAGGAAGTTATTCTTTGCCAATATATCCTGTTCTAAGGATATCGTTGTATTGTGTATATTGGCATGAATTTGAGGCGCTTCTATATGAATGTCGTGATTGTGGGAATGCGTGATGACAGTACCATCTGGTAGAGTGTGGGTATGATGATGGTGATTATGTTCCATTTCATCTGTTTCTAAATTGGTAATTTTAGCTTCGCCATCATCAGAACAACCGCAGGTTACACACATAATTCCTCTATTTCTATTTCTTTAATTTTCAGTTCTTCACCAGTAATTAAATCTAATTGAACGCTACCGCAGCTACAGATACCATAAGGTTTATCTAGAACATTCTCTGCACCACATTGCCGACATTTTGCTAAACCGGGAATTTCTAATATTTCTAATATCGCCCCTTCTAAAACTGTACCTTGAGTGCAAATATCAAAACAAAATCGGATAGCATCGGGCATAATGGCTGAAAGTTTGCCAATTTCTAATAAAACTCGCTGCACTTTTGCGCCTTTGGCGTGTTCAGTCACAATTGCCACAATATTTTGGGTAATTCCAAGTTCGTGCATACTATAAAATCTATTAAAAATTAACAAATTCGTGGCAATTGGTCGCCTACCAACATATCAACAATCCTTTCAGCACCAAAAAGTGTTTTTAACAATAAGATACCTGGAGGTGAAGAAATAACTTCGCCAATAATACAAGCATCTTTACCTGCTGGGTGTAATTTCATAGCGGATAACACTTTGCCAGCATTCTCTTTTTGAACCACTACAACTAACTTACCTTCATTAGCTAGATATAATGGGTCTAAACCGAGAATTTCGCAAACTCCGTTGACTTCTTCACGCACTGGGATAGATTCTTCAAAAAGACGAATTCCCACATTAGAACTGAGGGCAAATTCATTTAAAACTGTAGCTAAACCACCGCGTGTTGCATCTCGCATAGCATGAACTTGTGGGCATATATGGAGAATAGTTTCTACTAAACTATGCAACGGCTGACAGTCACTTTCAATATTAGTATCTAAGGCTAATTCCCCACGGGCAATTAAAATTGCTGTCCCATGATTGCCTATTTCACCATTAATTATTATTACATCTCCAGGTTTTATATTGTGGGCGGAAATGTTAACTCCTCGTGGGATGATACCAATGCCAGCAGTATTAATAAAGAGTTTATCGGCAGCACCTCGATGTACAACTTTTGTGTCACCAGTGACAATTTGAACACCAGCTTTTTCTGCGGCTGCTTTCATACTGGTTGCGACGCGGCGTAAGGTTTCGACAGGTAATCCTTCTTCTAAAATTACACTGCAAGTTAGATATAAAGGTTTAGCACCACTGACAGCTAAATCATTAACTGTACCGTTTACGGCTAATTCTCCTATATCACTACCGGGGAAAAATAACGGGTCTACAACATAAGAATCTGTTGTAAATGCGAGTCTGTCTCCTTGTTGCAAGAGACTGGCTAAATTAAAGCTAGCTTGGTCTTCTAATTGGGAAAGAATTAGATTATCAAAATTGCTGACAAAAATATCATCTATTAAATCGCGCATGGCTTTACCGCCGCTACCATGTGCGAGAGTTATATGAGTTTCTTGGACTTTAGTTTGGCGACGACGGACTTTTTCTATTTTTTGGAATAGGGGATTTTGGATTGGGTTTGTGGGGGAAATATTCATATTAAATTTTTTTTAAACGCAAAGGGACGCAGAGGGAAGCGCAGAGGTACGCTGAGTGTTATTCTGAGGAGAAGCCGCAGGCGGGGAGGGGTTCTTGAGTTATTTTTGGTTTTTGGGCCATTGTTCTTTTGGCAATGGTGGAGAGTCGCCCATATTTGTAATAAGCTGCACAAGCACCTTCAGAAGATACCATGCAAGCACCGATTGGTGTTTCTGGTGTGCAAGCTGTACCGAATACTTTGCACTCCCAAGGTTTTAAGACTCCTTTAAGGATTTCTCCACATTTACAAGCTTTATGGTCGGCTACTTTGAAATTTGGAATGGTAAATTTAAGTTCGGCATCGAATTGGGCATATTCAGGTTGAATTTTTAATCCTGAATAGGGGATGTCACCTAAGCCGCGCCAATCAAAACTATCTCGAACGGCGAAAACTTTATTTATGGCTTGGAGGGCTACTGTGTTCCCAGTTTTTTCTACAATTCGGTTATATTGGTTTTCAACTTCGCAACGATTTTCTGTTAGCTGTTGCAATAGCATCCAAATTGATTGGAGAATATCTAAGGGTTCAAATCCTGATACGACAATCGGCTTATTATATTGTTGGGAAATGAATTGGTATGGGTCACTGCCAATTACCATACTGACATGACCAGGCCCAACAAATCCATCTAGTTGCAAGTCGGGATTATCTAATAGTGCTTTGAGGGCGGGAATCACGAGAACGTGATTGCTAAACATACTAAAGTTATGAATTTCTTCGGCTGCTGCTTGCAGAATGGTGAAAGCGGTGCTGGGGGCTGTGGTTTCAAAGCCTAAAGCGAAGAAAACTACTTCTTTGTCGGGGTTATCTCTGGCAATTTGCAGGCTATCTAGGGGAGAGTACACCATACGGATGTCTGCACCTTGTGCCCTAGCTTGCAGTAAAGTGGTTTTAGAACCAGGAACTCGCATTGCGTCGCCAAAGGTGGCAAAAATGACGTTATGATTTTGGGAGATTGCGATCGCATCATCTAATCTCCCTTTTGGCATAACGCATACTGGACAACCAGGCCCATGAATTAGTTCAATGGTTTGGGGTAAGATTTCTTCGATGCCATATTTAAAAATGGAATGGGTATGTCCGCCGCATACTTCCATTATTTTGATGGGTTTCTCTAGCCGATTGCATAATTTGGCGATTTCGCGGCGTAAGGCTTCTGCTTTTTCCGGTTCGCGGAATTCGTCAACATATTTCATAAGGTTTAGGGAATAGTAAGCTTTATGCCAATACGGTATTTCTCTCTTCTCTCTGTGCCGCGCTAGTTGCTACCTTGCGGGAACGCTAAAAGCGAACAAGTCGGGGAACCCGCCCAACGCACTGGCTTCTCTGCGCCTCTGCGGTTCGTTAAGTACTAATCCCTGCTTGTGCTGCTGCTAATTCTTGAAGGAGTTGTAATGTTTCTGCTGCTTCTTGTTCGTTAATTCGATTCATCGCAAAGCCAACATGGACTAATACCCAATCGCCAATACAAGCTTCAGGGGGATGTTGTTCATCTACGATACAAGCAATATTTACTTCGCGCTTAACACCACCAATGTTAACTAGGGCTAATTTATGGTTAACGTTGGTAATTTCTATAATTTGTCCGGGGATTCCTAAGCACATTTTTTTATTTTTAAGATAAACGTAGACGCTTCGGCTTGCCGCAGGCTACCGCAGAGGCGCGGAGGGCACAGAGAGAATTATTTAGGAGAAAAAAGTTGTAAAATAAATATCAACACTCATGTATTAATTGTGCGGCTGCAATCACTGCTTGTCCTAAAGATAAACCGCCGTCATTAGCTGGAACTAAGCTGTGAGTCAGTACTTTTATTCCCAATGTTTGTAATCGTTTGGTAACTTGCTCTAACAATATACAATTTTGAAATACTCCTCCTGTTAAAGCTACCTGATTAATCAGATTTTTTTGGGAAAGATGCTTAACTATTTCCACAATCGCATTAGCTAAACCTTTGTGAAATTTTGCAGCTATAACTGGCTGTGGAATCTGCTGCTGTAAGTCCTTGAGCAAGGCTTGCCACATTGGACGCGGGTCTATACAATAAATACTATCTGAAAAGCTAAAACTAAAAGAGTATATTGGCGTTTCTTTATCATTATTTAAGCTGCTAACATCTACTATAGCTTCAAGTGCGATCGCAGCTTGTCCTTCATAGCTACATTCATCTCTATAAATACCGATAGCCGCCGCCACTGCATCGAACAACCGCCCCACAGAAGATGCTGGAGGTGAGTTAATTTTCTTCTCCATAAGTTGATTGAGTAGTTTTAGTGGTTTTTTATTCAGAAATTTTACGATTTCTAAATCAGCATACTGTTTTTGGCAATCATCCCAAAGATTAGCAGCTATTAATTGGGCGTAGGTATTACGCCAAGGCTGATAAGTTGCCTGTTCACCACCAATCATTGCTACTGCTTTAAATGTTGCTAGTCGCTGAAACTTTCGATAATCTGCTACAAGAAATTCTCCACCCCAGAGTGTGCCATTATCACCGTAACCTAAACCATCTAAAGCAATACCTAATACTGGAGGTGAATCTAAAGGAATTCCATTTTCTGCCATACAAGCAGCAATATGGGCGTGATGATGTTGGATTTGATGAATTGGAATTTGATTTGTATCTGCTAGTTCTTTCCCAAGTTTGCTTGAAAGATATTCAGGATGTTTATCAATGGCAATTACTTCTGGTTTATGTTCAAATAAATTTAAGTATAAATTTAAAGTCTCTTGGTAAGCATTGAAAGCCGCAACATTTTCTAAATCTCCCAGATGTTGAGATAGAATCGCTTCTCCTTCACGCAATAAACAAAAGGTATTTTTTAATTCACTACCCATTGCTAAAATTTGCGGTACATCGTGAAATCCCGCCGGTAAACTAATTGATGCTGGTGCATATCCTCTGGCACGGCGAATTGTTTGGGTTTTATCGCTGATAACTCTTACTACTGAATCATCTACTCGATTAATAATCTCTCGATTGTGAAAGATAAAATAATCAGCAATTGCCCCTAATTTTTCTCTTGCTTCATCATTATCAATACATTGTGGTTCATCAGCAAGATTACCACTTGTTAAAACAATTGGGCGATTCATTCGCCGCAAAATTAAATGATGTAAGGGCGTATAAGGTAACATAAAACCAAGGGTATTTTGCCCGGATGCTACCGATGGTGCTACTATTTTTTTACCTATTGCTTGTAATAAAACAATTGGTGCAGCAGAACTTGTCAATAATTCTTTTTCTTTAGCGTTGACAGTACAATATTGTTCAATTATCTCAATATCTCGCGCCATTAAAGCAAATGGTTTGTGATAGCGCTTTTTATGCTGACGGAGTTTTTGTACAGCAGTTTCTTGAGTTGCATCGCAAGCCAGATGAATACCACTTAACCCTTTAATTGCGACAATCTCGCCTTTTTGCAACAAAGTACAAACGGCATCCACATCATCTAGCATGGAAAACATGGAAGCAGTAACCGATTTACCATCAGCACGTTCTAACCAAGCTGAAGGGCCGCAAACATGGCAAGCTACAGGTTGGGCGTGAAAACGGCGGTTTTCGACATCATAGTATTCCTTTGCACATTTGGGACATATCACAAACGCAGACATACTGGTATTGTATCTGTCATAAGGAATGGCACGAATAATACTCAAGCGGGGGCCGCAATGAGTGCAATTAGTAAAGGGGTAGCGATAAAAGCGGCTGAAAGGGTCAAATATTTCTTGTTGACACTGGGGACAAGTGGCTGCATCAGGAGTAATTTCTGTGTTAATGGCATTACTAACACTAGTAGAAATCACAAAATTATCAAATTTAAATTCGCCTTCATAAGGAGTTCTAGTTAGTTTGTTAATTTTTGCTAGTGGTGGACATTCTGTTTGCAATCTGGTAACAAATTCTGTTAATGCTTCCTCACTACCAGATACCCGAATTAATACACCTTCACCATCATTACAAACATCTCCGCGCAAACCGCAAGCTTTAGCCAGACGATATACGGTAGGGCGAAATCCTACTCCCTGAACAGTACCGCGAACTCTAATTTCTTCAGTCGCCATATAAATTTGACTTTCCAAAATTACGAATTACGAATTATTAAACTGCCACAACAAAATTCGGTTATTTCCAGAATCAGCTATTACCAACCTATTGCCACAAATTTTTATCCCGTAACACCAATTTAAACTATCTCGTTTAGGCAATCTGTAATTACGATTTTCACCTTTACTTTGAAAATTTATTTGTCCTGCCAACCCATCTGCCATTACACCTTGCAGTGATAAAATTGATTCTGGCTTTCTCCATCCTAACAAACGAGAATTAGCAGTATCTGCAACTACTAACCAATCGCCAGCCACCGCCACACCATAAGGCATACTTAAACTACTAGCGCTAGGATAATAAACTCCTTGATTCATTTCCACAAAATCAAAGCTTTTTTGTCCTAAAACCACTGCACAAGGAGTATTATTTTCTGTAGGTATTCCTTGCCAAATCATTACTCGGTGATTACCTGCATCGCTGACAACCAAATTATCTCCCCAAAAAGCGATGTCGTGACACCATCGCATACTCGCTGCGGTTGGAGAATCACCGCCGTTTTCATTGCGAGATATCATATCTGGTTGTCCCAAAACTAAATCAGCAGGTTGACCATTTTCTGTTGGTAATTGATGCCAAATTAATAGCCTTCGATTACCAGTGTCAGCAATAAATAGCCGTCCTTGATGATAGTAAACACCATAAGGCCAGTGCATTGTACTAGCAGATGCTTGCTGATTTCCTCGATTTGGTTCATTATCGGTAAAATTAACTTGCCCTAATACCAAATCTGCTGGAACATTGTTATCTTCTGGTAAGCTTTTCCAAATCAAAACCCGATGATTCCAAGCATCGGCTACAGCTAACCCTTCGCTGCAAGCACAAATCCCTGTTGGTACACTTAAAGTTGCCCTTCCCGGTATATTTTTAGCATTTTGTCCTTCATGATAAAAATCTGGTTGTCCAATTACCCAATCAGCCGGTTGACTATCTCTGGTGGGTAAATTTTGCCATCCTAATAATCGATGATGTCCTGTATCTGATACCCATAAAGGACCAGTTTCTGATAATAAACAAGCACCACGAGGCCCAAACATATTTGTCGCATTAGGCGCTACAGGTATGACTAATTGTTCTGGTTCAATAATGTTACCTAAAATTACCTCTGCACCTTGAGGTGATAGAGGCAAATTTTGAAAATTTTCTGTTGCTTCTAGCGGTAATTGTGATATGGAATTATTTATGATTGGGATATCCATGAACCGCAGATAGACGCTGATATTTATTTAAAAACATTAATGTTGATTAGCGTGTAACAACAGTAACGGTTTTGCATTATACTTTTTTTAAATTTAGTTAAAACCTTTAATTAATTTTGATATTAATCAAGCCTAAAAAATTAAGTTATCCTTTAGTAACTTTTGCAACATAGCGAATTTTTGGCATGAGTGCGCGATATACTGAAATGAGTAAGCAAACTGGGGTTTGAGAAAGTAAAATCTTCTTTTACTTGCGGAAAACACTAAAATGAGTAAGTCAAATGACCTTTTGCTTGCGGAAAACACCAAAATGAGTAAGCAAACTGGAGTTTGAATAAGTAAAAGCTTCTTTTGCTTGCGGAAAACACTAAAATGAATAAGCAAACTGGGGTTTGAATAAGTCAAATGACCTTTTGAGAAAGTAATATGCCTTTTTACTTTCTCAAAACGCTAAAATCAATACCTGAATTACTTAAATGAGAATGAATTCAGAAATATTGAGAAAGTATTTAGGCAATTTACTTGCACAAAATACTAAAATGAATGCGCGAACTACTGAAATGAAAAAGCAAAGTAGCTGTGATTGACTAGTCGCCAAGTATATTTGCTGAAATGTCACCTTCGCATTATCATTTTTGCATTTTCACAAAAACCTTATCGCCTTTAATCTTGACTGGGTATGACTGAAGCGAAATATCAGGCGCAGTTAAGCATTCACCTGTCTCTAATTTGTACTGGAATCCGTGGGAAGGACAGGTAATAATACCATCTTCAATTTTACCCTTTTCTAAGGGAGATCCTAGATGACTGCAAGCATTCCGGTAGCATTTTACTGTAGTACCTTGACGATGTAAAATTAGTGAAGTACCAGCAAGTTGTACTGTCACTACACTAAATTCAGGAACTTCATCAAGGGTCGCTACTTTCATCCAAGTACAAGTTATTTTTGCAGAGAATGGACTGATTAAACTAGAATTAGCATTGTTAACAGTAGAACTGTTATTAACTGCCACTACTTTGATAATTTCGGGGCAATGGTTTTTTATTGCTTGTTCTACTCCCTGAGATAAAGTTAAATTAGAAGTCGGACAACTGCTGCAAGTTCCGATTAATCTAACTTCTACTGTATCTGGTGGTTTAATTGCCACTAATTCTACATCACCGTTATGGCTTTTTAAGCCTGGGCGAACTTCTTCAAGCGCTGTCTGAATGCGTTGTGAAAGCGGAGGTTTTGGTGGTTTAACTAGTTCGTGATACAGTAGCACTGCATAGACTATTTCATCTGCAACTGCATGGCGCAAAGCTGGCATTGATTCTTCTTTCAGACTTTTAATCAAGCTAGTCAATGCAGCTTTATGCAAAGCTTCTATTGCTCTTTTTAAACCCACTGCTACACACCGTTGGCTTTCATCCCACTCGGATATAATTGCCTCAAAACGATTAATTTCCTGAACTAATTCTTCAAGATTGGGCATAGAGAATTGGGCATGGGGCATTGGTTATTCACAAAGGACAATTCACTTCATTTTGAAGTCTTTGAGGAGAAATGGCATAATTATGCCTGTCACTAAGCTAGATAATATTATTGGTAAGTAGAAGGGAATCGGTGCTTGTGCGAGTAAAACTAGTAGTAAGAAACCTACAGCAATACCAATAGTAGTTTGCTTGACAAAATACACTGGGTTGCGTAGTAGCTTTCCTTTAAAAAATAACTTGGCAGAAAACCAACCTATCTCTAACATATTTTCTCCTAATAATTTGTCAAGAAATTTAAGGCAGCAAGCCCTAAGAAGATGGCGGGAATTACACCCGCAGGGGCGAATAATGCACCAAGCATTGCTGAAAACTGATAGCCTATATCTTTACCAGCTAATAGCATTCCACCAATTGCACCGCCGACCATAGATAAGGCGGCTGCTATGATTAGCCACACTAATTCTGTTGCTATGTTCAGATCGCCATCTGCTAAACTTGTGAGAAAATTCATCAGATTTTGCGTTGTTAAAATATCTCTCATGCTGTTTTTTTACTCATTGTTAAAGTAATAAGAGTTCAATGAGATTCATAACTCTTAACCCTTCATTTCTGCTTCTACGTCTTGTAGTGCTTGAACTACTACTTCTAATTGTGAAATTTGTTGGTGTTCCGTAAATATTTCTAAAGCAGCTTGATAGTAAACACGCGCTTGCAAAAGATTTTTAGGATTACCAGCTTCTGGTTTTTCGGGATCGTCTGGTAAGTTGAATAGGGCGTTGGCTTTGTTTGAAATTGTGTTAGCGTACTCTAAAGGTGTATCTTTGATGTTACGCACTTTTAACGCTTCGTCATAAGCTGCGATCGCTCTTAAGTTATTCTCTACAGGATGGGAACTTACTAGGTATTGCAAAGCATTACCTAAATTGTTCTGCAACATCGCGTATTCTCTAGGATGGTCAATCAAATTAATATGCTTTAGCGCCACCTCAAATGATTGCACAGCTAACCCTTGACGCAAGTATTCCCGTTCCGATGCCAGTGGCATAGAAAGGTATGCGATCGCAATATTGTTATACAAAATAGCGTATTCTTGAGGGTAATCCTCCCAAGTAAAGACCCGCAAAGCCTCATGATAAGCCTGGATGCTGTCAGTTATTCGCGCCAAATTAAATGGCACTAGCGACTGCAACACCAGACCAAAATTCATCTGTGTCTCTGCCACTTCCTCTGGCGTTGCTAATTGTTGTAAAATCGGTAATGCTTCTTCATAACCGACTTTCGCTTGCATCAACAGTTGGTAATCAGCATCCGGTATTGCCTGTAACGTCCCCGCCATACCTACTTGGGCCCTGGCTTTTAATAAGGGATACTCCTCACCACACATTTGATATGCCCGGTAATATAACCCAACTGCATTTCGCAAGTCTTGGGCAGCTTTGGGCTTTTTTTGAAAACCCTGTGCTATCTCAATCAGCATCTGGATTTTTTCTTCTGCTGAAGCTGACTCTGAAGCAACAGCTGCTACCGCAGCCTTCACTGCTGAATCTGTAATGCTGGGGGTCATAACTCTGCCGTACTCTAGCCAATTGGGAATTGAATCTGTCAACGCCCACGAATGATTGAGATACGTAAAAGCATCTAATCACGGGCCATACTGATTTACGCAGGCTTCGAGTCCTTTAGGCGGAATTCCCCTTTTTTATTTGAGCTAAGATTAAAGACTAGAAACTAGGGAAAAAACTTAATCCCCTATAGCTAATGTCTTATGCCATGCTCAATACAATACTATAAAACACCCTATTTCTAAAATTCTAGGGGGAAATTGCTAATATTAATGTCAGTTTTAAACACCTAATTTTTTTTAAATACTTTTTGTATCATCGTCTTATACAATTTCAATATTTTTTATTGAATTGTTGACATACATAATATTTATTGTACTCAAAATAGTTACCACGGGTTAGTCGTTGTGTAAAATATATTCATCAACTGTAAAACAAGCTCCTTTGAAAACAGACAGTATCTTTTATCGAATCTTTCAGAGTATCCCCAGTACTTTTTTTGAACTGATTAACCAACTACCTCAATTAGCTAGTGCTTACCAATATTAGGGAAATAATACAAATAGAGACGATATTAATCTACAAGTTACCGCGATTGAGCCAGGAGGAGATAGGAAAAATGTTTGGATTAAATGAATTAAAGCAAACTAGATTTTACCAAGATGTTTTTGCAGAAGGTAAGCAAGAAGCTAAGTTAGAAGTGATACCCCAGTTATTAGCGTTGGGTTTAAGTATTGAGCAGATAGCTCAAGCGTTAGGTTTGGACGAACAACTTGTTAGGCAAGCTGCACAACCAAAATCATAAAATAGGGAGAAGACAGAAAAAATGTTTGGATCAAATGAGTTAAGGCAAACTAGATTTTACCAAGATGTTTTTGCAGAAGGTAAAGAAGAAGGGATACAAGAAGCTAAGTTAGAAGCAATACCCCAGTTATTAGGGTTTGGTTTAAGCATTGAGCAGATAGCTCAAGCGTTAGGCTTCGACGAACAAGCTGTTAGGCAAGCTGCACAACCAAAATCCTAAAACAACTGATATATAGTTGACGGGGCGCAAAGTTTAGTGCCCCTATTTTTGGCTCATTTATTACATGAAAATCTGATGACTTAAAATACTCATCACTTTATGCAAATTAACAGTTGATAGTAATTATTAATAATTACAGAGTTTTGACAACGATAAATTAAGCATATTAAGTTTGTTTAACGTCAAGATTTAAAAATAAGATGCAGTGCTTATTTTTACTATTTTGCATTTGTTAAATGTGTTGTATGTAACAGACAAAGCTATTGAAAATAGCATTGAGACTATTTAATATATTGTTAATGATTAATTCTTTTTTAATGAAAGTGAATTAGATAAAAAAATATCTTACTATTAAAAAACAAATATTGATAAACAGGTGAAACTTTGCAAGCATTATCACCTAATCATGCATGGGAAACAATACAAAAACACCTAGCCGATGACTAACGTACTATGGCTACAAGGTGGTGCTTGTTCAGGCAACACCATGTCATTTCTCAATGCTGAAGAACCGACAGTCTGCGATTTAATTGCTGACTTTGGTATCAAGGTACTTTGGCATCCCTCCTTGGGATTAGAACTAGGCAAGGACTTACAAACACTGTTGTGGGATTGCATTTCTGGCAAAATTCCTTTAGATATCTTGGTATTTGAAGGCAGTGTTGTTAACGCCCCCAACGGTACTGGCGAATGGAATCGGTTTGCCGATCGCGCCATGAAAGATTGGTTATTAGACCTTGCCAAAGTTGCTCAATTTATCGTCGCTGTGGGAGACTGTGCAACTTGGGGAGGAATTCCTGCTATGTCACCCAACCCCAGCGAATCAGAAGGTTTGCAATTTCTCAAACGTCAAGAAGGCGGCTTTTTGGGGAAAGATTTCGTATCACAAGCGGGATTACCTGTAATTAATATACCTGGATGTCCCGCCCATCCCGACTGGATTACGCAGATATTAGTTGCGATCGCTACTGGACGCATAGCAGACATTGCTTTCGATGAACTAAATCGTCCCCAAACCTTCTTCAACACCTATACCCAAACAGGTTGTACGCGCAACGTTCACTTTGCCTACAAAGCATCAACCGCCGAATTTGGTCAGCGCAAAGGTTGCTTATTTTATGATTTAGGTTGTCGCGGCCCCATGACTCATTCTTCCTGCAACCGCATCTTATGGAACCGCGTCTCATCCAAAACTCGCGCCGGAATGCCATGTTTAGGTTGCACAGAACCAGAGTTTCCCTTCTTTGACCTCAAACCAGGAACTGTATTTAAAACTCAAACAGTGATGGGAGTTCCCAAAGAATTACCGCCAGGGGTGAACAAAAAAGACTACGCCTTACTCACAATGGTCGCCAAAGACGCAGCACCACCTTGGGCAGAAGAAGACTTTTTTACTGTTTAGTCATTAGTCCTTTGTCATTTGTGAAAAAGCAATGACTAATGACCAATACTTCTCTACGAGAGGCTACGCCAACGGCTTCTCTACGAGACGCTACGCGTAGCTTGCTTCCCCGGAGGGGTACGCCCAGTACAAGTGACCAATGACAAATGACCAATACTTCGACTTACCTCGACTTCGCTCGGCACAAGTCGCTCAGTACAAGTGACAAAGGACAAATAACAAATGACAATTCAATCATTAGACATTTCGCCCGTTGGTAGAGTTGAAGGCGATTTAGATGTTCGAGTTGATATTGAACATGGAAGAGTAGTCAACGCTTGGACACATGCTGAATTATTTCGCGGCTTTGAAGTTATCCTACGCGGTAAAGACCCCCAAGCCGGCTTAATTGTCACACCTCGCATTTGCGGAATTTGCGGCGGTTCTCACTTGACATCTGCATCTTGGGCATTAGATACAGCTTGGGAAACAGAAGTTCCCCGCAATGCAATTTTAGCGAGAAATCTCGGTCAAATTGTTGAAACAATTCAAAGCATCCCCCGTTATTTTTATGGTTTGTTTGCCATTGATTTAACCAATAAAAAATACCGCCATAGTCGCTATTATGACGAAGCTGTGAAACGCTTTGCTGCTTTCACTGGTAAATCTTACGAACTCGGTATAACAATTTCCGCGAAACCTGTAGAAATTTATGCACTCTTAGGCGGACAATGGCCTCATTCTAGCTACATGGTTCCCGGCGGCGTGATGTGCGCCCCAACTTTAACAGATATTACCCGCGCTTGGGCACTTCTTGAATATTTCCGCACCAATTGGTTAGAACCAGTGTGGTTGGGTTGTTCTTTAGAACGCTACGAACAAATCCAAACTTATGATGATTTTAGGGAATGGTTAGATGAAGACCGCAATCATCGAGATTCCGACTTAGGTTTTTATTGGCGGATGGGTTTGGATATCGGTCTAGATAGATATGGCGCTGGTGTTGGTAAATATGTAACTTGGGGATATTTAGCCCATGAAGATAAATACCAAAAGCCGACTATCGAAGGGCGAAATGCGGCGATGATTATGAAAAGTGGAGTGTATGACAGCTTCGCAGACACTCACGTTTTAATGGATCAGTCATTTACCCGCGAGAATACAACTCACTCTTGGTATGATGAAGGGACAGAAGATATTCACCCTAGCGATCGCACCACTAAACCCACTGCGAATAATACCAAAGACTTCGATAACGCCTACTCTTGGGCGAGTGCAGTCCTACACAAAGACTTTGGACGTTTGGAAACTGGCCCCTTAGCGCGGCAATTAGTAGCTGGTGGTCAACATGGCGAATCTTGGCAACATTACGATCCCTTCATCCTTGATGTCTTCAAACGGATGGGTGGTGCTAGTATTCATGTGCGTCAGCTTGCACGAGTTCACGAAATTGTCAAGTTATATCGCCAAGCTGAACACTGTTTGCGCGAATTTAAATTAAACGACCCTTGGTATATTAAACCCACAGAAAAAGATGGCAAGGGTTGGGGTGCAACGGAAGCGGCGCGGGGTTCCTTATCTCACTGGGTAGAAATAGAGGGCGGTAAAATTAAAAATTACCAAGTTATTGCCCCTGGTACTTGGAATATCGGGCCTCGTGACGGTGAAGGAATCCGCGGCCCAATTGAAGAAGCGTTAATTGGGACACCCATTTACGATTCTAGCGATCCGGTGGAAGTTGGTCATGTGGCGCGATCGTTTGATTCATGTTTGGTGTGTACAGTTCACGCCCATGATGCTAAGACTGGTGAAGAGTTAGCGCGTTTTCGCACAGTTTAATTCTCAAAATTCTTCCGGCTTTCTATCACCATTTCTTCAATCCATCAATTATTGTAGCTGTTCAAGACTCATTTAGTCGTCGTTAATGGCACTGCAAAACTTGAACAGCAGTCAACTTTAGATCGGCAAATACCAGTGAAGCGATAACTTCGTTAAGCTGCGCTAACGCACTATCTCCTAGATACACCTTCTCCTCATAAAAACCCTCTACCCATTCCAGAACTGTCACTCGCTGTTGTATCGGATCAACAATCCAATACTCAGCGATACCCCGTGCGGCATACTCAGAGCGCTTATAGCGATAATCACGACTACTCTGATTTGGACTTACCCCTTCAACCACTAGTAACGGCGGTGGCATCTCTGGCATTACCGTAGATCGTTTAGCCCCCTCCATCGCCGTCGCCAACTCCTCAGAAAACACCACTAAATCAGGAACGCGCACCCGTGAGCCAGTAGTCATAATTTCTGTTTTCATCGACAGCCGATAAGCAGGAATACCCAGTTGCACGAAGCAGACAAGGATAAACATGGCAATTCGTCGATTTATCTCACTCTCAGCCGTCATCAGAAGCAATTTTCCATCTTCAAACTCATAGAGAGCATCTGTACCATCGTCATAATTAAAGAACTCCTCAAGAGTCATATTTACAGATGCAGCTTTATCTAATGTGATTGCCATAATCACCTTACCTTCTGGTAAAAACATCATTAGCTTACTATTATCACAATATCTCTAAGATTTACCCGCTTAATTTAATTATCAGGTGCGTTATTCATAGGTAAGGCACCGAAATTTTTGTAGTTTATAGTTTCCTAAGCAGCTATTGTGAGTCTACTGACTCCATTCATACAACATAAGACATAAAATACACCTGCCGTTGCCCAAGTTTGGAACGATAGAACCCATATTTTTATCTATTTGATGCAAAAATATTGTTAAAACGCTGTGAAAGTATAGCGCGATAAAATAGATGTTCAAATCAAGTAAGTTTGATTATATATTTTCTTCAAAAAGACTAAAATACCATAACTATACTTGTCCTTGAAGAATTTGAGTTAATTCGCTGCGGCTGCGATTTGCTTCTGACCAAAAAGCCGTCCAAAATATAAATAGCATTAACATAGGCATTACTACAAAAAGTGCAGCCACGTAATTAGGCATCGCACCTGTCAATGCTATAGGGACAACTGCACTGTACCAGAATAAAAACCAGAATCCTAAAAATACCATAACAAAAGAATGTATGCTCATTTGTACATGAATCACTGTTTGCTGGGACTCTACTTCAAAACGTCCTCTAATCAGTGGTAAAAAAGAGTTGCGGTAGTGAATTACTCGTCTAATTTGAAAACTTTCTTCAGAAATTGTTCCTTGATAAGGAGCGTGATTATTAGAGAATCTAAATGCTTTTTGAGGTTCAACTTTTGCATTCAACCGTTGCATAACTACAGGCAGTGCATCAGGTGTCGAAATCGTAAAGCTATCGTGGGGTAATAGTTTCATGTTGATTGAGTTTACTAACTGACAAAAAAACCGATAAATTTTAATATGAATGCCATTACTTGATTCAACACAGTGACTTGCTTTCAGTATTCCCTTAGCAGTAGCTTTTCTAACAAAAGAAGCTGATGAACAAATCTTCGCGCCAGATTTATCGCTAACTCATAACTCCAATAGCCAACATCAGCAAGGCTTTCGGAATATGCCTCGTTTTGAAAGTGATGTCTACAACGATAAACTACGCTTATACCATTTCACAAAATGGTATTGGCTTTTGCCATAGCTTTAATATTGATATCATTTATTACTGACGACCTCTAAACCTGTCCTAGCTATTGATTTAATATCAACACCCTGATCGTTTAGCAGCACTACTATAGTGGTATTTTGATTGGGGAGATATGCCAGCAATGTTGTGAAGCCATAAGCTATACCACTATGGCCAATTGCTGTTTCCAAAGGAGATGAGAACCGTTCTACACCTAACCCATAACTATAGCTTTCGCCATTATCTTTAAATTTCAGCATTTCTTTCATCATCTTTGAGGAAAGTAAGCTTTTTTTGACAAATAACGCTTTAGCAAACTTGGCTAAATCCTCTGCTGTTGAAACTAATCCACCATCTCCTAAACCGTTGCCATCATTGACTTCGGCGTAGCTATCTAGCTTACCATCCTTATTGCGATCGCTATAACCTGTAGCTACTTCTCCAATTGTCGGTTCGCGCAATTCTGTAAAGGTGTGTTTTAATCCTAATGGTTTTAAAATCTGACTGCGGATTGCTTGTGCGAGAGTTTCCCTAGTTATATTTTCAACGATCAGTTCTAAAAGAATGTAGTTGCAATCAGTATAAATAAATTTTTCTCCAGGATTTGCCTGCGGTTGTTCCTGGTACATATACTGAATAGCTTCTCTGGCTGTCCAAGGCTGTGAGCGGCTTCTTTTGGCAGTAGCTTGAATAAACTCTTTTGTATTCAGGTATTCAGCAACACCACTGGTATGGTTGAGTAGTTGACGAACTGTAATTTTGTCGCTGTTGACAATATGAGGAGTGATGTCTCTTGGTAAGTAGGTTGCGATCGCCCGATCTAATTCGATCTTCCTTTGCTCTACTAATTTCAGCACCACCACCGCCATAAAAGTTTTACTCATACTGGCAATGGAAAAGCCATCTGTAGGTTTCATCCGAGTTTTAGTTGACAAGTTATTAACGCCAGATGCTCCCACCCAAGAACCATTATGTGTAGAAATATACATTACAGCACCAGGGATTTTTTCTTCTGCAACTATCTCATTTAAAAGTGTTTGTAGCTGAGAATTTTTTCCAACGGTAGAGGTAGATATGACTTGTTTAGCAAAAGATTTTCCAATTACTCTCTGACTAATGTTATCACTCACTAGATATCCTGCAAAACCAAGGGAAATCACAAATACTATTGCAAATAAAATTTTTCTGAAAGCCAAAAATTTTAGGTTCATTTTACTTCCTAAATAGAAATCTACCCAATTTAGATCAACTGCACAAAGTAGTTGGTGAGCATCAACGAGATATCTGATATACAAATAGCATTACTCTATTCCCAGATTAGTATCAAAATTTCGATTTACCAACTCTTACATAAATTTGCCAATGCCAACTAAAAGCAAAACCAAAGCCACTGTTTGGGTAGTGGAAAAAGGTCAAGTACGGCCTCGTTTAGATCATCTCACTACTGAGGAACCTTTAGAAATTCGTCTTGTTCCTTTCCAAAAGACAGTAGCTGTAACAATGCGGACACCAGGTGCGGATTTTGAACTAGCAGCTGGTTTCCTCTACAGTGAAGGAGTCGTTAGCCGCAGAGAAGATATCCGACGGATCAGCTACTGCGTTGATGAATTAGTAGATGGTGAGCAACGCCATAATATTGTAAATGTAGAATTGCGGGATGGGTTGATTCCAGATTTACAGCCTTTGGAGCGTCATTTTTATACTAGTAGCGCCTGTGGGGTGTGTGGTAAAGCTAGCCTTGAGGCTTTGCGTCTGCGAGGATGTCCAGTGATTCCTTCTGGCCCGACAGTAACACCTGAGGTTGTATACAGCCTACCTGATAAGCTCCGGGCTGCTCAAGGTATCTTCACAGCTACAGGAGGTTTGCACGCTGCGGCTATCTTCGATACTCAAGGTAATTTGTTAAACTTGTGGGAGGATGTTGGACGACACAATGCTTTGGATAAATTGATTGGTACAGCTTTTCTCAGTGACGAATTGCCTTTAAATAATTGTATTGTCCTGGTCAGTGGACGCTCAAGTTTTGAAATTTTGCAAAAGTCTACAACTGCTGGAGTTCCCATTGTTTGTTCTGTTTCTGCTCCCAGTAGTTTGGCGGTATCTGTAGCCAAAGAATTCGGGATTACCTTAATTGGATTTCTGCGGGGAGAACGATTTAATATTTACACTGGTTTGCAAAGAATTAACGCTGTTTAAGAACACTTTCGTAGTGGCATAGCGAAGCTAAATTGTTGTAAAAGAATTTGTAGTTGTATTGAGGTTTTTTGATGAAAATTATAAATTATAAAGACGCGATAAATCGCCGCCTCTTGCCTTAACCGCTCCGTTCAATGTTGGGTTTCGCGTTGCTCAACCCAACCCACATCTAATGCACTATTTTAACTATGCCATGCTACTACGAAATAGAAAATATATATAAGGGTTTTCAATCCCGTATTTTAGCTGTCTTTAGCCAAGATATTGAACCGTTAATTGCTATCAACAGCAAAGTTACATACAAAAAAGCAATAAATTTAACTTCTTTAACGTAGTACAACCAAATACCAATAACATCAACGATGAGCCAGTAATACCAGCTTTCAATCCTTTTTTGTACCATGAGCCACATAGCAGTAAAACTCATGATTGTTGTGAGTGCATCTAAGAGCTGATTCGTAAACAAAAGATTAAGCTGCCATTCGTTTTACCATCAGACGAATCAATGAGCCGTAAATCATGGCTTCACTGATCTCTGTGTACAACTCATAATCCTTGCTCAAACGCCGAAATCGATTGAGCCAGCCGAATGTCCTTTCCACAATCCACCGCTTGGGTAATCGTTCAAATGTTTTCGATATTCTCTCAATCACCTCAACACGAACCTGTTCTCCGCAAACTTGCTTGACAGCTTGAGCAAAGTTTTCACCAGAATAGCCTTGATCTACCCAAACAACTTCCAATTTAGACAATTCCTGAGCCGATTCATGGAGTACAACCACAGCCCCCAAACGTTCCGACGCATTAGCTTCAGTCACTAAAACGCCAATCAACAAACCTTGAGAATCCACAACTATATGTCGCTTACGGCCTTTAACTTTCTTACCACCATCGAAACCGTAGACTTCCCCTTTTTTTCCGTTGTCTTCACTGACTGAGAATCGGCGATCGCAACGCTAGAGTGTTCGTCTCTGCCCAAATCTTGTCGCAGTTGATGGCGCACTTGGTCGTGAATTTTCTGCCATATTCCTTTGCGCTGCCATTTCTGAAAGTAGCCGTATACTGTTGTGTAAGGTGGAAGATCATGGGGTAGCATTTCCCACTGACACCCGGTACGTTGCACATAGAAAATAGCATTCAAAATTTCTCGTAAATCTACTTCTACAGGATGCCCAAACCCTTTAGGTTTTGGTAGAAAGGGCTTGATAATTAACCATTCGGCATCGCTTAAATCACTTGGGTAGGGTTTACGCTGTGGATTTTCAATCGCAGGTAGACGGCTCATCGACTACAACATAAATTACACTCGACTTAGCCTATAACCTGAACAAAACCGGATTCAGTTTTCTTTAGATTTTCTTTACGAATCAGCTCTAAGTAAGGGAAAGAAGCTTTTTCTAGAAATATTGCAGGGAGTAATAGGTGAATTTGACTCATCAAAGCTCCCGCTACAAACGAAATTGCTACTGTGATTACCGCAATCAAAACAATTTTACGCGGTGGACTATATCGAATCTGCAAAACTTTACTAGAATCAGATCGCGATATACATCAGGATGTAAATACTCCCGAAATGCGTAAGTGTCTGTTCTGACTTGCGTTCCTGAAATTGGAAAAGTTTTGCGATCGCAATCCACAAGTCGATTAACTGCTACTAGTGCCTGGCTTACGTGTTCACCGTAAAATTCACTACAGTAAAAGTGAGTAATTTTTTTTGATTCCAGTTGTTTCAGGATGTAATCTTCGTGCTTTTTCTTAATCTCAGGAGTGTCACCAAGCTCCGTTGGACCATCCCAAGCTTCAATTACCTGGATTTGGGGATAAATTTGACGCAGCAAGTTAGCTCGAACGGTTAAAGGAATCGCAGTCACCTCTGGACACTCATAAATTATCACCAGCACTTCATCCATCTCTGCTAAAGCAGTTTCAATCACCAATTGATGTCCTTTGTGGAGAGGTGCGTATTTTCCAAGCGTGAGTCCGCATGTACCAGCCATAGTTTTGACTTTCCTGAGCTTTATATTTGAATTACACTAATGTCTATTTAAAAAACTTGGAAACATTGGACTTATAACTTTTGGTTGATGAGCTTGTTAGTTAATTAGATGAAAATTTTGCTGGAATTTAGAAAATATTAAGCAAAAAATATGTCCAAGATCGCAATTATTGACTTGCAGCCTGACAATCAAGTTGAAGAACGCGAAGTATCTGAGGCAGTTATGGCGGTAGTCATTGGAGGAATTCAAGTTAAGCTTCTAGGTAATAATATTCTGGATGCGACATTCAAGGGTTTTACATTGACGGTTTAAATTTGGCAACATATCGCTTGGGGAAGGGGTAAATTCAAACCTTTTCCCCTTAATCCAAAGAGGTTGCCTACACACTAGTGATAATAAATACCTTTTATGGTGCGTGACTGCCGCCATGCAATCACACAAAAAGACAAAGATGCCAGTTCCTTTCTCTTGATCTTCTCTTTCTGCGCCAGAGGTATTATTTTTCAGACAAATTTTTTAATATACGGAATGACTCAAGTATGGTTACACTACCGACATAGTAATCACTGTTGGTGGAATACCGAGCAATGTATAAAAATGTTAAAAGATTTACTGCTATTTTTCTGTTGGTCTTTCTGTTGATTGTTTCTATCAACTTTGCAGTAATTGCTCAAAATAGTTCAGATGGCCCTTCTGGGAATTTTGCATCACCTCAGATATGTTCAGTACCTCCTGGTCTGAAAACTCAACAAGTCATTGCCGACAATGGTCGTAATCTAGTTAAGATGGGCGATCGCATCAGGGTAAGAGTTGAAGGATTATCAGCAGCCACCAAAAATACAACGGCTAATGCCAGCAATTCATTTGATCCTCGACAATTAGTGTTGTACCTGGATGGTTATGAACTAGAGGATGTTCACGGAGAACCAGTCATCGTCATGGTTCCGGGTAAAGATCAACAAAAAATTGTTGATGATAATTGGTTAGCTTTTCGGCTTGAACGTACCGACTCGTCTCAAGCTGCATGGAATACGCTTCTTGGCCAGGCAAATAGATACAGTATTAACGTAATAGCGGGGGTAGGCTGTCCCAGAAAACTGGCGATTCCGGTGAGCAATCCTCTATCACCTCCTCAATTAAAAATAGTTCTGTTATCATGGCGATTTTGGCTGTGTCTGCTTCTAGTGCTGTCTATTATTTTAATATTCATTAGGTATTGCCGAAGCACTCTTCGTAGCCCTGGAATAGAAGGGGTTTACTCTAAAAAAGAGGTGATTGGTGGCCAAGAATTGTTGATTCCAGAAAAGGCGGAACTTGAAAAAGAAGATCGAAAAACCCAAATTGCTCAATTTTTTCTTGGTAGGAAAAAACTAAACAAAAACCCGTTCAGTTTATCGATATCTCAACTTGCTTTTTGGACATTTCTCATTTTTGGCTCTTACCTGATTATCTATGGCATAACAGGGGACTATACTAATATTTTGACTCAACAATCACTAATATTATTGGGAATCAATTCTATCACTGCGTTTGGTACTTCCTTAATTGATGGGCAAGGTAATGAGAAAAATAGAAAAGGTAGTCAACGCATTTCTGAAGGTTTTTTCTATGATATATTATCGGATATTAATGGAGTCAACTTTCACCGTTTCCAAACATTTATTTGGACAGTTGCGATTGGGCTTTTCTTTGTTTGGGAGGTCATTAAAAATCTGGCAATGCCGGAATTTGATGAAACACTTTTGACACTACAAGGAATCAGTGCTGCAACATATCTTGGGCTTAGAGGGCAAGAGCAGCATGGTATGACAAAAGAGCCGGAATCTACAACTATAGAAGATAATTCATCTGAACAACCGCTTCCACCAGCACAAGACAATCCACCAGAGAGTGATTCATCGATTCCTGCTAGTTAACATCACAACCCAAATAAGCTGTTAAGCAAATAAGATTGCACATTGAGATCGTAGAGGGGCAGGGAGCAAGGAAGAGAACATGAAAATGATGCAATTTAAATGACGATTAGCTTACCAGCAGTGTAACCTCGGCAATTGCTGGCGCTACAGTCGAACGCACCGAGTCAGACATGTCTACCAGTGCCAAAAATGCAAATTTAAAGTCATGTTGTTTTTCAGGAAAATTATTTGGCTTGTTGTCCGTCTGATGTCGTCCGAACGCTTGTGGATAGGAAAGATTCACCTATTAACAGAAACTCATCGACGCTCAAATTTGTAGACTCAATCACCACAGCATCCGCACTAACTCGATCTCCATTTTACTTGAGGCGATCGCCTCAAGTAAAATGGAGATCGCCCTATGATAGATTCAATCTCGATTTTATGAGCCATTTTTTGCTCTGCAAATTAATTAACTTAGAAGGTAATAGTTTGAGAAGAACAGGCAGCGACGCTACTAACTTTATAGTTGCATCAGGACAAGAAGCCAATTATAGTTCGATCTTGAATAGTCTATAGTGTAAATCTTATTGTCGCGGAAGTTATAAGAATTTGCACCTTCATTTGTAGTGCTTGAGCCACTTACTCCAATATTTACACTATCACTAAAGTTTTTAATGTAGACGTTATTAACTCCCCCAAATATAGTATCTAATTGCACTAGATATAGGGGATTGCAAAATGTTTCTACATCATCTAGACAAAGGTTAAAAATTACTATTTTAGCCATTAGACTCTTTGGTGGTTCAGGATTTTATTGAAAAGTGTTTAACTGTGACTGTATCCCCCTTAATCTATCTTTTTAGGCTACGAAGTACACACATCTATACACACGAAGCAAAACATTGCGTGATCCTCCTAAATCTCCCTTTATTAAGGGGGATTTTGACATTTATTACCGCTCTTAAAAAGGGGGTGGGGGATCTAAAACTTTGGGGCAACTCTAAAAGAATTGTATGTACACCGTAGCTTTTTAAGCGAGAGTAACCGGAATTGAAGTCACCCTTAGCAAGGGGGATTCAGAGGTATCTAAAACTTTTGATACTGAAAAGATAACTGTTCAAACATCCTCTTAAATGCATTTGCCTTAGTGCCCCATCGAACCTACGTACATTACACCAAAATTATTGTAATTTGACCTTGAATAGTCTATGGTGTTGAACTTACTATCATTAATGCTATAGCCACCTGTACCTACATGTTTAATGTCTCCTGTACCTGTGCTATTTATATTTACGGAGTCACTGTTATTGGATATATAAATGTACGGAGAACCTCCCCATACAGTAGATATTTCTGTAGGGCTTAGATCGTCTTGTAATGCCTTTACACTAATATAGTGTAAACTTAAAACTACTATTTTTGGCATGTTTTTATTTCCTTATAAATGCAATTTCATTTTACATGATTAATTAAAACAGGTGTAATGTGATTTTTAAAATCTCTAGAAGTTAAGAAAAAACTATTAATTCGAGCATCAATTTAGTTTTTTCTCAAATTTGGGATCTTGTTTCCCTTCAAGCAAAAAACTAAAGTACTGATTAGGGAGAACTCACAGGCTTTCTAAAACCCTTGCTGGATAAGAATCTTGATGAAAAAATTGGCTAAGTTCTAAAACTCGTAAACCTTGACTATGAAAGGATTATTAGCCTTTAGATGCGTTTACACTAGCGGCATGGCTGTAAAGGTTGTCTCTTTCATATTGAAGTTCTCTTGATGTGAAAGCTAGCTAGTAAAGTACTGTAACCTATTTTAATTTATTTTTTGTTTAGGCTCTATTAAGACATATTTGGCTTTTTTTGGTCTCAAAATATTAGCTTTTTATCTAGTAGTTTTTAATCTACGTTGTCAAAATACCGAGAAATAATTAATACGATACAAGTGATAGAGAATTTATATATTCATCGCTAGTGTAATTCTTTCTATACGTCTGTATATAGCACAGTTAAAAGACAGGAAGTCCTTATACAGCATAATATTTAATGATAAATAGCAAGTCATTATCTTAGACTATATAAGTTTAAATATCTCACTTTTGACAGTTAATTTTAAGACAAAAATAATTTGATTATGTCCTGAAAAATTATACATACAGCTAATTATTTTATTAAATCTTTATATGAAATATTTTTTCAACATAAAAGCTTCATGTAAGAACTATTGAAATTATAGTTGATGGTGTAAAAATTTAAGAGTCAAACCAACTCCTCAAAAAATAAGATGAACCGAAATAAGAGGATTTTTGACTCAATTAATGATTGTTAGACTCTGAGTGCTGGTAAATAATCAGAGAACAATTTGCAATGTTGAAATCAAAAAATTTCTGATTCAAAAAAGTAATGCAATGGCTAAAATAGTAATTTCTGACTTACGTTCTAGTGATGTAGAAATATTTCTGCACGGGCTAGCTCCAGTACAATTAGAGACAATATTCGGTGGTGCTTCTGATCTCTACATAAGCAATGTTCCTGATAGTGTAATTAATCAATTATCTGATGTAACTAGTAAACTGTCTACATTGATTCCTTCGTTAAATTTGGATAATAACAAGTTTCTTACCGTTGACTTCTCAAAATTAAATATAAATTTTGTCTTTGCTAGTTAAAAGTCTCCTAAAAACGCTGTATGGTAGTTCTGCACGCACTTTCAGATTTCATCGACTGCGATTTTGCTGTCAGCGATTTATCTCCGAGTTATTGGTACGAAGGGCGTTGTCTCCAAAGTGACGTAGGCGTAGCCCGTCGTAGACATCGCTTAAGATTACCCCGCACTTCAATGTCCGAAGCGATCGCTAACGGACTCATGCAACAGCTTGCAAACAATGACTGTTATTCTCGTGAGGGCAAGATGTATGGAATACTTTTGGTGGAACTGCCTAATGGCGAACAACGTGTGCTGAAAGCCTTTTCCGGTCTTTTAAATGGTTGCAATATTGTTGAAGGTTGGGTTCCACCAATTCCAGGACGAGACGAAGTTGCTTTAGAGGAAGCCCGCACTTTAGCTGAGTTGGATAAGATCAAACAGGAAATTCTTTGTTTGAAGCAACTAACCGAACGTCAGCAGTATGAAACCCTATCTGATGAATTTGAGCGACAGTTGCAAGCAATGAGCGATCGCCATCGTCATTGCAAACACCAACGACAGGAAAAACGTCAACAAATCTGCAATACGCTCACTCCAGAAGCACTCGCGATCGCCCTTGAACAACTCGACGAAGAAAGTCGTCAGCAGGGAATTGAGCGAAAACAACTTAAACGCCAGCAAAATGAAGTATTACAGCCCCTCCAGCGTTTCATAGCAGCAACAGATGCGCGAATTAGCGAACTGAAACAACAGCGTAAAGCCCTATCCCGTCAATTACAAGCTCAGATGCAAGCTACCTACAGTCTGACTAATTTTTCCGGGCGATCGCTATCATTACAGCAATTGATGCCAGGAGGTTCGCCCACTGGCACAGGTGACTGTTGTGCCCCAAAATTGCTCCATTATGCGGCAACACATAATTTAAAACCACTAGCAATGGCAGAGTTTTGGTGGGGTGTGTCTTCAGTAAATCAGGATAAAATTCCGGGAGAATTTTATGGCGCGTGTATCGAACGATGTCAGCCATTGATGGGGTTTTTGCTCTCAGGGTTAAGACTTAACCCCCCAGCCCCCTTCCCTCGCAGGGAAGGGAGAGAAGTCACTTTACCCATTATTTATGAAGACGAATGGTTAATTGCTGTAAACAAACCTGCTGGGTTACTTTCGGTACCTGGACGTTATCGCGATCGCCAAGATAGTGTTTTGAGTCGCTTACGTCATCTGTTACCGGATGGGATGATGCTTACATCTGTGCATCGCCTAGATCAGGAAACTTCTGGGATTTTGTTATTAGCACGTGATCGCCAAACCCATAAGCAACTCAGCCAGCAGTTTCAGCAACGCCAAGTTCACAAGGTTTATGAAGCTATACTTTCCGGTGTTGCGATCGCTGAACAAGGTGTAATTGACTTGCCATTATGGGGAGATCCTGAAAATCGCCCTTATCAAAAAGTTGATTGGCAAAATGGTAAACCCAGCTTGACACAATTCCAGGTAATGGCAAGAGAACAAGATTACACCCGCTTAGAATTTACACCGCTAACAGGACGCACCCATCAATTGAGGGTTCATGCGGCTGATGTGCGAGGACTTGGGATTGCTATTTTAGGCGATCGCCTTTATGGATGCGATGCAGTCACCAGTCGCTTACATCTACACGCTAGAGAACTTCATATTGAGCATCCACAGTTTAAAAAAACCTTGTATCTAAAAGCAATTACGCCCTTTTGACAGAACTCCCAAGAATCAAAGTATAGCTTTGTCTGCCCTAACAGTAGCCCTTTCAAGGTGACTAGTAAAATCTCTTATCTTTTCTCAGCGCCTCTGTGGTTAAAAAAATACTTTTAAACCGCAGAGGCACAGAGGACACAGAGTATAGAGCTTAAAGAGGAATTTATTGACCAAAATTTTTACTCACTTTGAAAGGGCTAGCCCATTGCTTTTTTAATTTGTATGTGATAATTTTTGCTTGTAGTTAATTCAACGGTTATCCGACCGACTTGCCGTATTTACAGAAATCAATATCACAGCTAAAAAACTGCACAATAAACCTATCCAACGAATTATTGTGAGATTACTTCACAAGATTGCCTGATCTATCCTTGAAAATCCCTAGTGAGTGGTAAGAACGAGAGTGCTGGAGTTTATTTTTAGACTCTCATTCTTATCTTTTCTTTAATCAAAGGAGTAATAAAAAAGTTGTTGATCCAGTTCAAAAAGTTATTATTTTTATTGCCACGACACTCAATCAAATCCCTTGATAGCTTATTAATTGGCGCTATCCGGGTCAATGCATAGCGATTCCTCTATGAGTAAACCTGCCCAAATTGTATGTCAAAAATTTGCTGTTAACCTAGCTGGTGCAGGCAAGGATCTGTTATTAAAAATATTGGAAAAAAGAATATTCCGAAACAAAAATTTCACTGTGTCTTCTTACCTCCAACTATTTAAGTAGAAAGGGTAAATAGAGAACAATTCTCAATGTAGTTTTTAAAGATATGCACTATGCCAATTGAATTTATTGGAATGATTGGAACGCGACAAATATCTGAGTTAAATGGACCGAAAGTTGCAATCACGGGCGGTTCTATAGATCCTGCTTATGTTCGCAAATTTGCTCAAGCACATGAAAATGGTGGCTTTGATCGCGTCCTGGTTGGTTATGGCTCAACTGGCCCCGATAGCTTAACTGTGGCAGCGTTTGCGGCGGCTGCAACAGAACGGTTGAAGTTTTTAATCGCTCATCGCCCTGGTTTCGTGGCTCCTACGCTTTTTGCACGCAAGACAGCAACTTTGGATCATTTTACTAATGGTCGCATCGCCGTACACATTATTACAGGTGGCAGCGATGCTGAACAACAACGCGATGGTGATTGGCTTGACCATGATACTCGCTATCGCCGTACAGATGAGTACCTTAATATTGTGCGCCGAGTGTGGGTGAGTAATACTCCCTTCGACTATGAGGGCAAATTCTATCGGGTGAAAGATGCTTACTCAGATGTGAAGCCTCTGCAACAGCCCCATATACCTGTGTACTTTGGGGGTGCTTCTGGTGCCGCAGTACCTGTGGGTGCAAAGCACAGTGATGTGTACGCTATGTGGGGAGAACCCATTGCAGCAATTAAAGAACGGATACGTGAAGTAAAAGCTGTAACACCACCAGGGCGATCGCTACGGTTCAGTGTATCTTTGCGGCCAATCTTGGGTGATACTGAGGAAAAGGCTTGGCAACGGGCACATTCAATTCTGTCGCGTGTTAAAGAAATTCGGGCGGCAAAAACAGACAATCAACCACCCTTAACTCCCTACTTGAATTCAGCACGTCCGCAAGCAGTAGGTTCCAGTCGTTTATTACAGTTTGCCCAAGAAAGCGAAATTTTCGATAAGCGCTTGTGGACTCCAATTGCTGCCGCTACTGGTGCTTATGGTAATACTACCGCCCTGGTTGGTACGCCGGAGCAAGTAGCAGAGTCCCTTGTGGATTACTATGATGCTGGAGTAACGACTCTATTGATTCGAGGATTTGATCCATTATGAAGATGCGATCGCTTACGGTCGTGACGTGATTCCCCTAGTTCGGGCAGAAGTGCAACGACGGGAGCGACAAGCAGCTGTTATTGCTTAGTACAGCTTTGCCTAATATTTTAGGTTATAAAACGCAGATGCGCTTCGCCTTCCTACAAAGTAGATAGGTAGAATCTTTTCAAGTAATTTAACTACTCCCCATTCTTCATCTCAAATATTTGAAGATAGCTGTAAATAATTTGATTATTTCAAAATTGCATGACTAAAGTATTCATTCTCGATGCCAACCAAGAACCGTTGTATCCAGTACGCATCAGCCATGCTAGGCTGCTATTGTCACAAGGTAAAGCTACTGTATTTCAGCGATATCCCTTTACCATCATTTTGAAGGAGTCTTTATCTAATTTAAAACTTGAGCAACTTGGCTTCAAAATTCACCCTAGTATTAAAATCACTCGTAATTGAATTCTTAACTACAAATTACGTTAGCGTAGCGGGGCGTTCGCTTTTAGCATCTCGCAGAGAAGCCCATTATAAATTAGTTAATCTTAGTCGCCTCCCCAAGTGAGGAATTTGTAGATGACGAACGACACTATCTTGGAACCATTGTCAGAAGACCAATGGTTTATTGAGAGCCAGGAACTACGATCTTTTGTAGCAACAGTGCTAGAAATTAGCGCTATCACTGCTGGCGATCGCACACAAACTCTCGCTAGATTAGAACCCTATTTTCAAGAGCTGCTTGCCCAACAGGAATGGCTACCTGAAAAGTTTGCCCAAATTAATCCTGAAAGCAAGATGGGTGGTGGTATAGGTCAGTGGCTACTTTATCGCGCCAAAGATCGTTCTCTGTCAATCTTCAGTTTGGTGATTCCCCCAGGTTCCACGACTCCCGTCCACGATCATTTAGCCTGGGGATTGATTGGTTTATACAAAGGCAATCAAGAAGAAACAGTCTACCGCCGTGTAGATAACGGCGATACTGAAGGACAGGCACAATTACAAGTAACTGAAGTGCGATCGCTTCAACCAGGCGATATCTACCGCCTTCTCCCCCCAGACGGTGATATCCACGCCGTCAAAACTACATCCCAGAGCGCATCTGTATCTATTCATATTTTGGGTAATGATACTGGTTGTATCTTGCGTCACCAGTTCATTCCAGAATCTCATAGCGTCAAATCCTTTCGCTCTGGATATTCCAACGCTCCCTGCAAAGAGGAAGAGGAAAAAGAACATGTCTAGGTATAGTAGACCACAAGTCCCTGTATTCGAGCGAGTTGAAGACGAACGCCTGCACCGCAAGCAACGCCTAGCCGCAGCCTTTCGCCTATTTGGTAAATTTGGTTTCAGCGAAGGAATCGCAGGCCATATTACGGCTCGCGATCCAGAATTTACAGACCATTTTTGGGTCAATCCATTAGGAACATACTTCGGTCATATCCGAGTTTCTGACCTGATATTAGTTAACAGAGAAGGTGAGGTGGTTAAAGGCGATGCTGAAGTGAATCGAGCTGCTTTCGCCATCCATTCTCAGATTCATGAAGCTCGACCTGATGTCATCGCGGCGGCTCACGCTCATTCACTTTATGGTAAAGCCTGGTCTAGTTTAGGTCGTCTCCTTGACCCCTTGACACAAGATTCATGTGCTTTTTACGAAGATCATGCGCTGTTTGACGATTTCACTGGTGTGGTTTTAGAAACTTCTGAAGGTCAACGACTGGCGCAAGCCTTGGGGCCAAAGAAAGCCATAATTCTCCGTAACCACAGCATTTTAACTGTGGGACAGACGGTAGATGAAGCAGCCTTTTGGTACATTAGTTTAGAGCGATCGTGCCAAGCCCAACTGCTGGCAGAAGCTGCGGGTAGACCTACTATTATCAAACACGAAACAGCCCGTTTGACACAAACTCAAGTGGGGTCACGTATAAGTGGGTGGTTCAGTTTCCAGCCGCTTTACGACAGAATTGTACGTGAAGAACCTGATTTGCTGAATTAAGTAATATATTTTTTGATATTGGGATAATAAGCAGGGGAAGTATTAGTTTTTCCACTTTCCATTCTTTTTATTAAAGGAACAGGCAACAGGGCAGTTGTTGGACGGGGATTTAAAACATCGTCCAACACAATGTCTGTTCCCTCAACCAAAGGTTAGTCAAATTTCCCTGAATTTATTTATATACTCCGGTAAACCTATAAGTTTATAGTATTCATATAGCTCAGAGAAATCATTTTGATGATTAACCTAATCTTTCGCCGTTTCATTGCCAAGTGGATATCGTTGGTAAAAATCAGGAATATCCCATTTAACAACCAGCGCAAATTATTCTTTTCTTCTCCTTTGCCAATTACGGGGGCTTTTGTTACAGGGCTGTATCTGAGCGTGCTATTTGCTGCCTGTTCATCGCCATCGACTGTTAGTTCTTCTAATCCTAGTGCGACATCTGTTAGTAATTCTGCTTCCACTAAAGCCACAGTATTAAGATTTGGCTATCAAAAATCGAATATATTGCTGAGAAACAAAGGTGTCTTAGAAAAGCGTTTGTCACCAGATGGAGTATCTGTAGAATGGATCGAATTTCCGGCGGGGCCACAGTTGTTAGAAGCCATGAATGTGGGTAGTATTGACTTTGGACACGTAGGAGAATCACCGCCAATATTTGCCCAAGCAGCAGGAGCATCATTAACTTACGTCGCTGGTATTGCTTCTAGTCCTGCTGGTTCAGCAATTCTTGTTCCTCAGAATTCCTCAATTCAAAAACTTACTGAATTGAAAGGTAAAAAAGTTGCTTTTCAAAAGGGTTCTAGTGCCCATTTATTGTTAGTCCAAGCTTTAGAAAAAGCAGGATTAAAATATACAGACATTGAACCGAAATATTTACCACCTGCTGATGCTCGTGCTGCATTTGTCAAGGGTAGTGTAGATGCGTGGGTAATTTGGGATCCTTTCTATGCAGCCGCTCAAGAGGCAACTAAAGCCAGAGTTCTGATTGATGGGACAGGAATTAATAAACAGGGAGGATATTATTTGGGAACCCGTAAATTTGTCACTGAAAATCCCCAAACTGTCAAGGCAGTTTTAGAAGAAATTCAAAGCTTAGAAGAATGGTCTAAACAGCATCGAGAAGAGGTAGCACAAACTCTATCATCCGTGCTAGCAATTGACATAGCAACAATGAGAAAAGCTACTAATAGACGAACTTTTGGAATTGTGCCAATTGATGATAATCTGATAAATTTACAACAAAAGGTTGCTGATACATATTATCAGTTGAAGCTGATTCCTAAACAAGTTAATGTCAAAGATGGAGTGCTAACACAAGAGCAATATGCTGCATTCTCACCAAAGATTTAGATCAGAATCATAAATTTGCTGTAGAGGCATAACCATGTGTAGATGTATGCCTCTACGGATGGAATTGGTGTTAGTAATAAAATATCGGAAAATTTGGGAGTTGATTATGACCAATCCTATAGAACTACTGCGATCGCGCTACGGTGAAATTCCCTTCAATCCCGAAATTGAATGGAATGATTCTCTGACGGCACTATTATCTCATCGTTCCATCCGGTCTTATCTATCCGATCCTTTACCAAAGGGAACTCTGGAGTTACTAATTGCAGCCGCCCAATCTGCATCTACTTCCTCTAATTTGCAAACCTGGAGTGTGGTAGCAGTTGAAGATCCAGAACGTAAAGAAGAGTTATCTAAATTAGCGGGGAACCAAGCACATATTAAACAGGTTCCTTTATTCTTGGTTTGGTTAGCAGACTTGGCGCGTCTGAGTTACGTTGCTGACAGTCGCGGCATATCTCGTGATGCGCTGGAATACTTGGAAATGTTTGTAATGGCAACAATCGATGCAACTTTGGCAGCGCAAAATGCGGCAGTTGCAGCCGAGTCACTCGGTTTAGGAACAGTATATATCGGCGGAATCAGGAACCGCCCCCAAGAGGTAGCAGAGATATTGAATTTGCCCTCCTCTGTTTATGCTGTATTTGGGCTGTGTGTAGGCTATTCAAATCCAGAGGTAGAAGCAGCGATTAAGCCAAGATTGCCTCAGTCAGCCGTGTTGCACCGCGAAACTTATAAATTGTCAGATCAAGAAGAAGCGATCGCTCACTACAACGAAATCATCAAAGAATTCTATACTGAACAAAAGATGAATGTCCCTGGTGATTGGTCAGAACATTCAGCCCAAAGGATCGCAACTGTTGAGTCATTGAGAGGACGCGATCGCTTGCGGGAAGTTCTCAATCAACTTGGCTTCAAGTTACTCTAGAATACGACTTAGGCAAATAGCTCAAACCTTATCTTCCTGTAGCGGTTAAGGCAAGAGACGTGATAAATCGCCATCAAGACAAAGGACTGATTATTGTAAAGACGGCGATTTATCGCGTCTTTGTGATCTAGGGCGTGTCATAAAAAAACCTTATCCGAACCGTCTTGGACTGAGACGCTAATAGTTTCTTGAGTAAATACGGCGACACAGCTAGTATAAAATAAATCAAAAATATAGAAATAATAAAAAGCCGTACTAGATTGCGACTGAACCTGTCTAAGTCATAACAGGTCTTTAGACCCAGTTTTTCGGTAAAGTCGTGAGCCTGTTGATCCAAGAATTGTGTAAAATATTCTCCTGACCAGATGTTAAAACCCCTTATACAAACGAAGGGTTTTAGAATGCCCCGAAAACTTTCAGTTACCCTGAAGATAAAAGGGTTATATCTCTTGCCAAAGTACTAAGCACATCTGAGTATTGGTTTATTTTCTTTTGTTTGCCTGTTTTTGGGGCAAAACAGAGGGTGAGGGCAATATTTATTAACGCGGCAAAAAAGTTAGAAAACTATGCACGGATTGCTAAGACGTGCCTGGATGCAGAGGGTTCAATGCGCCGTCGCACCCCTGTGAAGCGTCAAGAAATAGCTGATTAAATAGAATTTTAACCAATTTAATCATATATTTTGTAGCAGATACTTGTGGAAAAGCAAATGCTAGGTGTAAATGTTGTTATGAAAGTTGGCGATCGCGTCCGCGTTAAAGATTCGGTAGTAGTGTATCATCATCCTGAACATCGGAATCAGGCTTTTGACATCAAAGGCACAGAAGGCGATGTAGTCAATATTGCCACCCAATGGCAAGGCAGACCAGTCAGCGCTAATCTGCCGATTGTAGTCCAGTTTAGTAAAAAGTTTAAAGCCCATTTACGCGAAAATGAGTTAGAAGTCATCTAAATCACTTATCGGCGGCGAAACCACTGAAAAATATTCAGTTCGCCGCGCATTCTTTTTAGCTCTTGGCGGTTCTGCTCTGCTGTTGTATAATACCACTCACAATAACGCTGAAACTCTGACCTTGACCGAACTTCATGGTAGAACTGGTGAGTTGTCTGGTAAGCAGCAAAAGCTTCCTCAACTTGGGGTTGAGGCGATGGCATAATATACGGTAAGTTTTTAGACATAAAATTAATAAACTTAGGAGTTAAAAGTTAGGAGTTTAAAATTTAGGGGATTACTATATTTCATAATTAATAACTCATAATTCACAACTAATAACTTTATTAAAGCCAACCGCGTAAACGATAAACGAAAGAACCAATATACTCTTTCAAAGCGGTGGTAAATTGGTGCAAGTTGTCGGTATCAGGTAATAAATTCAGTATAGCGGCTTTGGGAGTGGAACCAAGTTCTTGCAAGTCACCTTGACTAACTAAAAAGTCAGTGGGTGCGGGAATAACATTAATTCCTTGACGCTGAAAAATGTTAAGCGATCGCGGCATGTGCATTGCCGAAGTAACCAATAATACTTGATTGATGCCACGAGATTCTAAAATTTTTCGGACATTGACAGCATTTTGATAAGTATTGAGAGATTCAGGTTCCTGAACAATCGCCTCAGATGGAATACCAATAGATGTGAGTATTGTTGCCATATCTGCCGACTCTGGTGAACCGCCACCACGCCAATCAATGCGGCCCCCGCTAAGAATGATTATAGGTGCTTTTTTTTGGCGATATAGTTGGGCGGCATAGATTACGCGATCGCCCGATTCACTCAAATCAACGGTAGGTCTTGGGGGAAAAGCTGATTTAGTTGCGCCACCCAAAACCACAATCGCTTCTGCAACTGGGATTTGGGCGAGTGGGAGATTTTGCCATTCTAGCGATCGCACTAATGATTTAGCGATCCAAGCGTTACTACAAAATAGCAATAAAGTTAGGGCAAAAGCAATTGCGATCGCGGCGGTGCGCGGTCGTTTCCACAAGGAGACTAATGCGACTACCAAACTTACACAGGCTAATCCTAGTGGATAAAAAAATAGTGGCAGTAATTTAGAGAGATATAAAAACATAGTGGGGAATGGAGCAGGGAACAGGGAGCAGGGGGACAAGGGGGAGATGAGGGGGACAAGGGGGACAGGGAGGATAAAGGGAGAATTATTTAAAAAGTCTCTCCCCTATCTCCCCCCTTTTCCTTGTCCCCCCTATCTCTTATCGATTCCCAATACCCAATGCCCAAATTACTACCTTTCCCAAAACCTGAAATTGATACTACTTCCAGGAGCGCGACGATAACGGCGGGTGTTTCTTCTCGTTTGCCTTTTGTTGATTCTGTCGTTTGTTGGTTCAACTTCGCCCTCTTCTAATTCTTCAACTTGCAACTGAGTTCTAGTTTCTTCCTTACTTCCCCACCAAGCAGTAATCCAGCCTCCAGCTAAAGCGCCTATTCCACCCAGCAAGATACTTGTGGGTGCTGGATACCCCAAATATACAAAGCCAAGCATGAAAAATAACCAGTACTTTAGTCCTGTATCAACACCATCAGAGGAGGCTACATTTGGTGCCTGGGGGCTATTATCGGTTACATTGGTGATCCAACTGAGGATGAAACCGCCCATGATTCCTAAGAAGATACTTAGGGCTGGCGCGGAGCCGGTCATTATTAATATAAATGTTAAAAATGCCCCAAATAACAACTGAGAAAAGAAGCTGGGAGAAATACTCAAAAAATCGTTCTTTTTGTCTGCCATATAGTAATAAAAAGGCTATCAACTAGATACCAATTTGTAGTTCGTAATTTTCGATTCAATTACGAATTACGTTAGCATAGCGCTAGCAAGTCCGCGTACTGCTATGAGAAAGAAAGCTACGCATAGTCGTCTGTCTGCGACACGCTGCGCGAACGTAGAGAGCATCATTACGAATTACGAATTACGAATTATTTAATTGTGCCTCTTGTGATTGAGTTGTATCCAAAATCTTTACGTAGGCTTGTTCTTTTTCAGTGAAAGGTTCAGCTTGTTTGATTTGTGAGGCTAATAAATCGGCGGTAGCATCAGCAATATCACCAGTGCGGTTGTTCAGACGCTCTTTTAGAACTTCTAGCGGTGCTGTGCATTGGATAATTTGAAGGGGAATTTCGTACTTTGTAGCTTGAGTGATCGCTTCTTGCCGCAAATGCTGTTTATCATACTTGGCATCCAAAATCACCGAAAAACCTTGTTTAGCCAGGATAATGCCCAATTCCAGCAGCCTTGTGTAGGTTTTCTCAGTCATCTCAGGTGTATACAAATCATCGCCACCTTTTTCCCACAGGGGAATTCCTCCTAAATGTTTCCGCACCGCATCAGAACGCAGGTGAATCGCTCCCTGTTGACGAGCTAAATGCCTTGCTGTGGTACTTTTACCAGAACCCGACAATCCCGACATCAAAATTAGCTCTCCAACCTTTGGTTTAGTGTACTCCCAAGCCTGTTTGTAATACTCACTGGCGGTTTTTGTTGCCTCTTCCTTTACCGTCGCGGGTACACTCGGATCGCCTAGCAAAAATGATGTTACCTTAGCCCTGACATAAGCCTGACGACTTAAATATAAAGGCAGCACTTGTAAACCTTCCCAGTCTCCAGTTTGCTCTATGTAGGCATTCAAAAACGCATTACCTAAATCTTTGCGTTGCCGCGCTTCCAAATCCATCACCGTGAACGCCACATCATACATCACATCGACAAAGCGAAACGGCTCGTTAAACTCAATACAATCAAACAGCAAAATTTTGTCGTGCCACAGGGCAATATTTCTCAGGTGTAAATCTCCGTGACATTCACGAATATAATTGTTGTGAATTCTGCTAGCAAATAATTCTGAACGTTCGGCAAAAAACTTATCTGTATATTGCTTTGTTTCTGTAAATTGTTCCTGAGTCTGGGGGCCACCAATATAATTCTCAGTTTGCTGATAATTCTCATCAAAGGCAGCGCGGACTTTTAGCACTTCACCAAAACTGCTAATGTAATCATTCGTCTGTGCTTCAGCATGATATTGAGCTACTACCCGTCCCAACTCATCTAAGCATGTCTCATCTAACTTACCCTGGTCAAAAAGCGTACTCAATAGCGACTCTTGAGGAAACTGCCGCATTTTCAGCACGTATTCTACAGCCTCGGCAGTTCCCTCTAACTGGTATTGCTCCCCTACCAGAGTTATGGGCAAAACTTCTAAATATAGTTCACCAGCACCTCTCTGATTTAACCGCAACTCTTCCTGACAAAAATGCTGCCGCTTCTCTAAGGTGGAAAAATCCAAAAAGCCAAAATTCACAGGTTTTTTCAGCTTATAAGCGTAATCCCCAGTCAGCAGCACATAAGAAACGTGAGTTTGAATTAGTTCAATAGGTTCTGTTACCGCATGGGGATAAAATCCAGGCTGCAACATTTGCTGAATTAAGACTGGAAAAGTCGCTTCTGTCATTTCTATTCCTCTGCGGTTCAAATACAAAAAAACCAGGAGTTCCCCCCTGGCATAATCAAAAATTATTACACAGTTTACTTAGCTTAAGAAGCTGCTTCAGTTTCAGTTTCAGTCCCAGCATCTTCAGCACTAATTTGTGGTGGCAAAACGCTCACAACAAGTCGTTCCAATTCAGCTAGAGGTGTTACACCTTCAGGAAAGGGTATATCACTAATACTCAAACTGTCTCCAATTTGTAGGTTAGTGACATCGATTTCAATTACATCTGGAATGTTTTCTGGCGCACAACTTACTTGCAATTCGGTGATTACGGTGTCTAACACACCACCCTCTTGTTTAACACCAACAGCATTGCCCACAAAACGCAGCCGCACTTCTACAGTGGTATCGCCGTGACCAGCAACGGCAAAAAAGCTGAGGTGGTAGGGTGTACCTTTTGCTGGATGAATCTGAAGTTCCCTCAGCAGGGTTTTGCCGCGCCAAGGTGCATCAGTAATGTTTAATTCAATCAATGTGTTGTTGACTGAAACTCTTTTGAGCAAACGCTCAACGGTTTTAGCATCAATAGTCAAAGAAATTGACTCTGTACCTTTGTGACCGTACAAATTGGCAGGTATTAGTCCAGAACGACGCAAAGCTCTTGGCTTGCTGCCTTCTGGACGTTTTTGAGATTCGACTGTAATAGCCATAGAAGTTGTCCTTTGTCATTAGTCATTAGTCATTGGTCATTAGTCATTAGTTATTTGCTAATGACTAATGATTAATTTACGCACTGAGCAGGGTAGCAGGTGTGCCGTCAGCCTGCAATAAAGCGCGTTTGGGCCCGTGAATGGGGTCTTCTACGATTATTGTTTGATCGCGGCTTGCTCCTAGTGAGACGATCGCGATCGGGACTTCCATTAATTCGGCGAGGAATTTTAGATAGTCCAGTGCTTGCTGTGGCAAGTCTTCCAGGGTGCGGCATTCAGTTGTTGAAACTTTCCAGCCTGGTAAGGTTTTGTAGATGGGGCGACATCTAGCAAATTGACGAGAACTGGTGGGGAAGTGTTCGCTGCGTTGACCATCTATGTCATAAGCTACACAAACTTGAATTTCCTCTAATTCATCGAGGACATCCAGTTTGGTCAGTGCCATGCAATCCATGCCGTTAATCCGCACGGCATAGCGACCAATGACCGCATCAAACCAGCCACAGCGCCGTTTGCGTCCAGTGGTTGTGCCAAATTCGGCACCGCGATCGCACAACAATTCTCCTAACTCTCCATCCAATTCTGTGGGAAATGGCCCCTCTCCCACCCGCGTTGTGTAGGCTTTCGACACGCCAATTACCCGATCTATCATTGTCGGGCCTACCCCTGTACCAACGCAAGCCCCCCCAGCCACAGGGTTAGAGGAGGTGACATAAGGATAAGTTCCATGATCTAAGTCCAGGAGCGTACCTTGTGCGCCTTCAAACAAAATATTGCGCCGTCGTTGAATAGCATCGGATATTTTTAACGATGTATCAATAACGTAAGGGCGCAAGCGTTCTGCATACCCTAAATACTGCTCAATAACCTCTTGTGGATCTAAAGGCGGCAAGTTGTAAAGCTTTTCTAAAATGACGTTTTTATAATTAATCGTCCACTCTAACTGCTCACGTAGCTCATCCGGGTTCATCAAGTCTAAAACTCGGATGCCTGTACGTTCAGATTTATCAGCATAAGTCGGCCCAATGCCCCGACCTGTTGTGCCGATCTTATGGCTTCCCCGTCGTTCTTCAGATGCCTGGTCAATCAACCGATGATAAGGCATCGTTACGTGGGCTGTCTCAGATATCAGCAAGTGGTCAGTGGAAATATTTAGTTCTTTTAGTTGGTCGAGTTCTGCGATTAAAATCTGTGGATCGATCACTGTTCCACAGCCGATAATGCAATCGGTATTTGGATACAAAATACCAGAGGGAATCAAGTGTAGTTTAAAGGTTTGACCTTTAACTACAATCGTGTGTCCAGCATTGACACCCCCTTGGTAACGCACCACAACATCTGCGGAACGACTGAGTAAGTCAGTTATTTTACCTTTTCCTTCATCGCCCCATTGGGCACCTATGACAATGACGTTAGCCAAGAGCTTATATTAAGAAGTAAAGTTTCCACAAACTATAATTATTAACATATTGCTTAAATCATGTCAAGCATATTGCAGAATAACTTTAGCTGTTTTCAATGATAGGAATTATGCAAAACTACGCACAGTAGGGGCAATTTATGAATTGCCCCTACGGAAAATCAAGGTTTGGGCTATTTTTGCGTAAGTCCTTACATAGGTAAGGGCAATACCATGTGAGAAGCCGCTTTGCGTCTACATGAATTGCCCTCTGCCTACGGATAATTGGGGGTTAATTACAATGCCAAACATAGAATAGAGACGTAGCATCGCAACATCTCTATTCTGTGTTCTGGCTAGGCAACTTATCCCATCCAAACTGCATTGGTAACATTACTGCTCAAAATGAATTTATATTAAAAACTAGCGGATTTATTTCTGAGTATTATGTATAAATCATCATCCCAAAAAATCTAGATATTTACAACTATAACAGATTGTAATTTCTTACCCGTGTTATTAAAATCTTAAAATATTCTCAGGATTTTTTTAATGTTTAATTTTAACTGATGGAGGGCATCTGCGGCAGAAAGGGCATCGCATGATCAAAAAATGGTATAGAGTTCAAAAGCTAAAAGCGATATTCGTCTTAGCATTGTCAGTTGTCTTTACTAATGCTGTAGTCTCTTATAGCAATACTGTTAAGCTGATTCACAACCAGCAATGGGTGACATCCTCTTATGAAGTTATCACCAAAGTTGAAAGTATTCAATCTTTACTCAAAGATACTGAAACTGCACAACGTAATTATCTAATTACAGCAGATGCAAATGATCTGAAAACTTATCTTGCAGCTTATCAACAAACTAATCGCAATATTCAAATTCTTAGTAGATTAACTGCCGATAACTATCAAAAGCAGCAGTGGATTTATTTGTTGGAGCCAAAAATTACCAGTAGGCTCAACATTTTGCAACAAGAGATTTATCTCAGACAAAACCAGGGATTTGAAGCAGTTCGGCAGCGAATATTATCTGATAAAGATAATCAAAGCAGCAAAGAAATTCAACAACTGATTCACGACTCTTTAGAGGTAGAGCAAAATTTATTACAGCACAGAATGCAGCAGTCGCAAGCAAGTTCCCAAAAGGCGATAGTTACATTTTTTATCGCTGCGATTGTGGATTTGGTGCTGGTGGCGCTGCTGTATGATTTGTTGTGGCGTTATATCAGGCAACTTCAGCAGACAGAACTGGCCCTACGCCAAAGCGAAAACCGTTTACGAGCCATGATAGATGCAGAACCAGAATGTATTAAGTTGATTGCTAGGGATGGCACGCTTTTAGAAATTAATGCAGAAGGATTGGCAATGATGGAAGTAGAAAGTCCTGATGTATTGATTGGTAAACCAATTGATGACGTAATTGTGCCGGAGTATAGAGCAGCTTTTGCCGACTTGCATAAAAGTATCTGCCAAGGTAACAAGGGGACTTTGGAGTTTGAAATTGTCGGATTTAAAGGTACTCGTCGCTACATGGAAACTTATGCTGTACCACTGCGTAACGAATCTGATGGTACATTCATTCATTTGGCACTGATGCGAGATATAACTCAGCAAAAACAGGCAGAACAGAAAATCCGTGAACAAAGATTGCTGCTGGATGTATCAACTGAGGGGATTTTGGTACGAAATATCCACAACCAAATATTGTTTTGGAATCAAGGTGCTGAACGTCTTTACGGCTGGAAGTCTGAGGAAGTTGTAGGTAAGAATGTTTTGCAACTTTTGTATAAAGGTATTTCACCACAGCTAGAAGATGCTTACTTGAAGGTGATGAATACAGGTGAGTGGCGGGGTGAGTTGCATCAACTGACAAAGGAAGGTAAAGTAATTATCGTTGAAAGTCGGTGGATACTGATCCGAGATGATCATGGACAAACTAAGTCCATTTTGAGTGTGAACACCGAGATTACGCAGCAGAAACAACTAGAAGCTCAACTTCTGCGATCGCAACGTTTGGAGAGTATCGGCACGTTAGCTGGCGGTATTGTCCACGATCTCAACAATATACTATCCCCAATTTTAATGTCAGTTCAATTGTTGCAGAAGAAATTGCCTGATTCGCAGAGTCAGAAAATACTGCAAACTTTAGAAAATAATGTGAAACGCGGCGCTAATTTGCTCAAGCAAGTATTGTCTTTTGCACGGGGTATTGAAGACAAACGGACAATTGTGCAAATTCAGCCTTTGATGGCAGAAATTGAGCAAATTATCGCTCAAACATTCCCTAAATCGATTATCTGTCAGGCAGATATCCCTAAAAATCTCTGGTATGTCCGTGGAGACATAACTCAAATACATCAGGTGCTGATAAATTTAGTAGTTAATGCCCGTGATGCCATGCCCAATGGCGGTAGATTGAGAATTGCAGCAGAAAATCTGGTGATTGGCGAACATTCTGCCCAGATCAATATTAATGCTAAAGTGGGTTCTTATGTTGCGATCGTGGTAACAGATACTGGTATGGGTATGTCGTCAGAAGTCCAGCAACGAATTTTTGAACCATTTTTCACTACCAAAGATATAGGCAAAGGTACAGGTTTAGGACTTTCTACAGCGTTGGGTATCATTAAGAATCACGGTGGTTTTGTCAATGTTTATAGTCAGATAGGTAGAGGAACTCAATTTACAGTGTACTTACCTGCTTCAACATTTAGAGACACATCTTTGCTATCTCAAGAACTGGAATCAGTTACAGGAGATGGCTAATTTATTTTGGTGGTGAAAGTATTACAGACTAGAAAAAATCCTATTAACCAAAACTTTCTGCCGACGTTGGAAATTGGTTACTATAAATAAAAATATTAGTTAATATGATACGCCGTTATCACTATTGTCTTGTCTGGACTATATACAGATTCGACTCTTGGGTATTCGTTATGAATCCACCATACTTTTATTCTATTAGACTGTGCAGGTGCGCTACCTGAGATTGAATATCCTGCCTGGGTCATTAAGGTTTCAAAAGTATTTGAGTCGAGAACCGTACAATTAAAAGCTGTTAGTCCCTGTATTTGATGTCTGTTTAGGGTCATAGCTACCCTGGTAAGTCGTAAAAATCCTATATCCTGGTAATACTAACGCAATTCCACTGTAACTGTGAATTTTACCGGGATATTTATAGGGAACATCATCTGGTACGCTCCCACCAATTCGAAAACTAAAACCAAATAGCCATATATATAAACCAGGTAGTAGTAAATCCATGCTATATGCAATAGCTCTCATTGCCTCATTTTCTTTGAAAGAAGCATAATTTCTAGCTATAGCGAATTTTTTGGAGATATTTTTCAGGTTTATGGTTTCTAACATGGTCTTAGTTTCAATCCCCAATAGGGATTTTAGTAAGTTTCAAGCGTTTCAATCCCCAATAGGGATTTTAGTAAGTTTCAAGCGTTTCAATCCCTATCAGGATAAGGTGTTTTGCAACTTGCAACCTCGATATTCCGCTATCTGCTCAACCAGGGATTTTAATCCCTATCAGGATAAGGTGTTTTGCAACTTGCAACTGCTGACCTTTGAAAGGTTTACTATATTTGGGTTTTAAGGTTTAGTTGCGCGGATGTGTACATAATAGCAAAGTTTTCAAGCTCTTGTAAGAGTGGAAAGTCTTTAAAATACTTATACCGCAAGATGCGCGACAGTTAATCTAATAGGGCTTTTGAGAGCATTTTTAGCATCAGCCAAAAATTAGCGATCGCTCTGTAACAATGGGAACAGCACCTTTAAACGGTTAACTTATGCTTGTGTTTCTGCTGCACTATTTGTTTTTTAAGACTTAACTTTGTTTTAGCTAACCGCAAGTGAGTTTAAATGTGAGGAAAATCAAACTACCAACTTTGATATTAATTAGTTTGGCAATGGTGTTGTGGTTTAATTTGCATTCCTCAACACCGTCAATATCAACTGTTACATCTTCACCACCAAAAAGTATCCGCTACTTCGAGCGCACTTTACCCCAAGGCATCGCTCACATTTTGTTGATTCCAGCTAATAGCAAATTTTTGGTAACTCCTGCAATATCACAAAAGGTAGCCACAGTAGAGGAATTTGCCCAAAAGCATCGAGCCTTAGCTATCTTGAACGCAGGCTTTTTTGACCCAGCCAACCAAAAAACTACATCTTATGTTGTCATACAAGGGAAGGTGGTGGCTGACCCCAAGGAAAACGATCGCTTGGTGAACAATTCCAACTTAAAATCTTATTTGAGTCAAATTTTAAATCGCACAGAATTTCGCCGTTACTCATGTGGACAGAATATTCGCTATGATATTGCGCTGCACAGTGCGTCACAGCCAGTCGGTTGTCAGTTAGTGGATGCCATAGGCGCAGGACCAAGGCTATTACCAGAACTCACTTTAGAAAAAGAAGGTTTTGTAGATAATGCCAATAAACGAGATGCACTTGGCAGCAACCAACCTAATGCTAGAACTGCCGTTGGCATTACTCGTGATGGCAGCGTTGTTTTAGTTATGGTGGCTCAAAAACCCTCGGCTAACGGTAATGGGATATCCTTACCAGCACTAGCTAATTTTATGAAAACTCTTGGTGCTGATAAAGCGATGAATCTGGATGGAGGAAGTTCGTCTTCACTGTATTACAATGGCAAAACCTTTTACGGGAAGGTTGATTTGGAAGGAAATTCTATCAAGCGTCCCGTTAAGTCAGTTTTGCTGGTTCAGGAAAACTAGCGAGGCGCTACGCGAACGCGGTTCGTTCTTCATATAGCTGGTATTACCGTCGATTGCGAAAACCCTGTCTTCCATTAACTGGGTCAAAGAGGACATCGTATTTATCAAAAAAGGCGATGCCAGCATTTACAAATGTAGGAAGTTCTGATTGTGGCGAAATGCTTAAATTCCAGCGATTAAATCCGTCGCGGGTTCCTGGTGTGAGGCTGTAATCAAAAATGCCATTAATTGCTACTTTCACAGCATTCGCTGAACGTAATACGCCTGGTTTGAGCTTACCTGCTGTAGAAGCTGACTTGAATTCAGTCAAACCATTAATAGTTCCAGTATCAGTCATCATTTTGCCGTTACAAAGATTTTTAGCGGAACTCCCAGCAATAGTTAAACAAACTTTGCTCAATTGGGAGTCCCATCTGTTACCGGGTACACCATTAATTTCGCTTTGTTTACTCCAAGGAGCCATTTTGAAACCTGCTTGATTACCAGCAGTTAAACCGAGAATTAGGCTGCCATTATTGTTATTACCACCATTTCCCGTAACAATAAATCCGTTACTCAAATTGCCTGGTAATTTTCTCAACGGATTATAGGGAAGTGACTTTTCAAAATAGTTGACACCGATAATACCGGAAAATGGCACACCATTCTTTGCTGAACAATTAGGCTTTTGGGCAGTACATTGGCGACTATTAACAATCTGTACGGGAACTAGTTCTGCGGCGGGAAGCAAGCCAAATCGGATATTAGCATAAACTAATTCTCCTTCCAGGATAGTCCCATCACTTAAGACCTCCTTGATATTTTGTCCCGTTCTGCGGATAGGAGCATTACCTAAAAACTCTTTGGGAACTCGCAGCCCTACTGACCCTGTATCTAATAAGATACGTCTTGGCTGACCACCTGCGATCGCCATTTCCAAAAAATAGCCGCGAACACGTTGACCGAGGGAAGGTTTTGTGTACAAAGGTAAGCTTATGGTATCAAAAGCTGGCTGGCGGGGTGTATTTTGAGAGATATCGCGCAATGCTGGGTTTTGGAAAAGAGCCGCAAATGCTGACTGTCGTTGTGCTGCTGGTTCAGGCGCAATATCCCAAAGGCTTTCGTAGTAGAAAAAGCCAATACCTAAACCCCGTTGTTGCGCTGCTTCTACTTGGGGTTGGATTTGTGACATGGAGACTTGGCGATTTCGCAACCCCGCTAAAATACCGATACCTGTTGGGATAATTTTTTGGGTTTCTAAAATTTCTAGGCGAGTAATTTGACTGATAAAACTTGCCAAATCATTACGGTACACCTGCATAACTAACTCATCGACAATACCCAACCGTACCCAGTTGAGCCAGTCTTGCAGTTGCACCTTATAGGCGTAGTCAGAATCAACAGGAGAAACTGAGAAGATAGCGTTCGGTTTTTGAGCTTTCACGGTTTGGTAGAGGTCTACCATGAATGCACTGATTTTATCTGCCCGCCATCTTTTCCAGGCTTGGGCTTGGGGATTAGGTGGAGGAGGATTCCCAGTTTCTTGAGTATATAGACTAATTGTGTATTTATCGTAACCAAAATCCACAGGTAAACTCGTATGGTCGTCAAATTGAACGCCATCAGCATCGTATTGAGTAATGACTTCCATCACGAGTTCGGTGATAAACTTTTGCACTTCGGGGTGAAAGGGATTCAACCACGCTACTTCACCCGCAGCACTAATTGAAGTTTGAGTCCCATCCTGCTTTTGTGTCAGCCAATCTGGATGCTGGGATGCAAGTTCTGAAGTTAGGGGAACCATGAAACCAAATTCAAACCAAGGTATTGCTAGTAGTCCTTCTCTGCGGGCTTGACTGATAATGTCTGCAATCACATCTTGTCCATCTGTTCCCTTGAAGAAGAAGGGAATACCCATTTTTTGCATGACGGCGCTGGGGTAATGTGTATAGCCATCGTTCCATACCACTGGATAAACAGTGTTAAAGTTTAACTGCCTTAGTTGGCTCATGGCTGCTTGCACCTTGGAGCGATTTCTAAAAACGCTAAAATCGTTACCACTGAGCCACACCCCCCGAATTTCTTGACGAGGTTGAGGAGGCAGTTGGGCAATAGCAGGGGCAAAGCTGTTGAATAGGAATACAGCAACGAATGATATCAAAAATAATAATGGCAGCAGACGCTTCTTCAACAAGAGCCAGGGAGCAGGGGTCATTTCTCCCTGCTCCTTTTCCCCCTGCTCCCTGCCGACAAGCATTGCAGAACATGAGTCTGATTCCCTCATTTCTACTAAGTGTTTCTCGTACCCTACGGGAAGCTGGCGCAACAGTTTGGGTCGAATCCACATCTGAACTATCCCCCCTGCCTCCTGCTCCCTACCCCCCCGCCTTTTTTTCAAAAGCCACCAACCTTGATGAATGAAAGGCGATGTCTGGCGACTAGCCGCAACTCCATCAGACGCTTTATGTAACTTGCTGCGGCATAAAAGTAAGCATCTACGCACGGAGTTTAATAGTAAGTTGGTTAGAGTCGCATTAATTTCTAGGCTTTTTTTCCAAAACTGAGTTGTCATTACTTCTGGTTACTAATTGCTTAAACTTCATTCCATATAAATGTTAAATTGCTACACCAGGAAAACCGATACAGTAATTTAGCTGCAAGACGCTTGACGCAGTTATAGAGTTAGTAGTGCCAAATAGAATGCTTGTGCCGAACGTTCAATGCTGATTTTTGGGGATAAACCTTCTCTAACTCCTCTCTCAGATGTTCAGGGTGATAACGGTGGTCTTTTAACCTGGAAATACCAAAAACCGAGATGAGAACTAGGAATGTTGCATAAGAGTCTATAACTTGTGTGTACAGATTATCTGCTTGCAAGAAAAAGTAACGTAGATATATTTTCTATACACAGTCATACTACTTTCAAAAAGTTTGCTACAAGTAGTGTTATTTATGATTGTCATAATTAAAACAATTGACTCTCAACTATCAATGGTGAACTCTACCCTCATCGTCACACTCTATATCAACCCTATGACAGGGAATGATATTAATACTGGTTCGCGGTTGAGTCCGTTTAAAAGCCTCACCCGTGCCTTAAAAATAACCAAAATCCCGACAATTATTCATCTTGAGCCGGGGACTTACAGCGCTGCTAGCGGTGAGGTGTTTCCACTGATTATTCCTGAAGAGGCAACACTGTTGGGTAATGAAGCTAATAAAGGTGCAGGGATTGTAATTTCTGGGAGTGGCGAGTATGGAAGCCCTAGCTTTGGTATACAAAATATTACGCTACTCTTGCTAGATAATGCCAGTCTTTTAGGCGTAACTGTCATTAATCCCTCAGCAAAAGGTACTGGTATCTGGATTGAATCGGCTGCACCGACTTTAGCTAATAATACTTTCAGGGATTGTGGGCGGGAAGGTGTGTTTACTACTGGTACTGCCAAACCTGCAATTTTAGATAACATATTTGTGCAAAATACTGCTAGCGGGTTGGTGATAGCAGGACATAGCCAGGGAGAAGTACTGCGGAATTTATTTGAAAGAAACCCTTTAGGTATAGCAATTAGTGACTTTGCGACTCCAACGATCGCAAATAACAAGTTATCAGAAAATCGCACCGCGATCGCACTTTCTCGGAATGCCCAACCTGTGCTGCGTCAAAATCTCATGACTAAAAATACCCAAGGTGGTCTATTAGTCAATGGCAATGCAATTCCTGACTTAGGTAATACCCAAGATCCTGCTGATAATATTTTTAGTGATAATAGTGAATTTGATTTGTATAATGCTACTAAGCAAAAACTAATTTCCGTAGGTAATGATTTGAATCCTTTTCTAGTCAAAGGTTTGATTGAATTGATCCCAGTCAATCAAGTAGCAATTAACACTAGCTTATCCGATGCTCCAGCACAATCCTCATCTCAAAAACTCCCCGCGCCTGTTCAACTAGATGTACATTGGGCAGAACCATTTATCCAGGCATTAGTAAGCATGGATTTAATTCATCGTTTTGCTGATGGTAGCTACCAGCCAGATAAACCCATGACTCGCGCCCAGTATGCATCTCTGGTAGCGATCGCTTTTAACCCATTTCCCAAAATTTCAGCACCTGATTTTACGGATGTACCCAAGGATTTTTGGGCTTATAGCGCTATCCAAGTCGCGGCTAGCGGTGGCTTTGTTGGTGGATTTAGCGATCGCACTTTTCGCCCAGATCAGCACGTCCAACGGCTACAGGTGATTGTTTCCCTAGTAAACGGACTGGGACTAGCAGCTATTGATAGCGATATTTTAGAAGTATATAGCGATCGTCAGACCATTCCCGACTACGCCCGAAAAGCCGTAGCCACTGCTACACAACAAAAAATCATCGTTAATTACCCAGATCCCAAACTACTTGCACCTTTACGTTTGGCAACACGCGCCGAAGTTGCAGCAATGGTTTATCAAGCATTAGTTGCCATTGGGCGAACATCTGCGATTAAATCTGTCTATGTAGGGTTGCATTCTAGAACTTGACAAGTAGAATAGGAAACACTGCTTATCGGCTTTGTACTCTTGGAAAAAAAACCATGTAGTTAAAAGCACGCTAGGCTAATATGCAATGGGTGAAGAATCTTAGACCTATTGCCATAAGCTAATAGCCCCATGTTAACAACACTCCCAGATACTTCTGCCAACTTGGCGATCGCTTTATTAATTAACTATAGTTTTGATCTCAGTGGGTATAGTGCCAATGAGCTAGTTGAGCGTTGGCAAACGCAATACCCATTGAATTGGCTACACCTGGCAGTGATCGAGGCATTATATCAAGGCCGTTATAAAGCTGTTTCTGTGCAGCAAATTTTAGTATTTTGGCAGCGCCGAGATCAAGCTACATATCATTTCAACATGGAATTTGAACGGATGGTTTGTAGCAAATTTCCCCAAAGTCTAACCTCATCCCCTGCTCCCAGCCTGCCGCTAGCCAAGAAAAACCCCATTGTAGAGAGAGTCACGAGTCCTCAATTACCACCTGCTAGGATTCGTAACGGCTATCAACACAGCAATACTGCAACTCTACAACTGAAAAGTTACGAACAAAACACATCTTTAGGTGAAGAAGTCAAGGAGGAAGTTAGGGACAAAAAAACTGTCTTGAAGTCTCCCCTTACCGGTAAATTTGCTTCTTCAGCAACTCTTCAGCTATCGTCTGCTGTTAGCCAAAGGCAAACTTTACAAGAAAGTCCACCGCCTCCCCCATTACCCAGCCATCCTCAAAGACAGCCAAAACTGCTGCCACCTGCTGCTATTCATGCCCCTATTGGGCAATTTACCCCAGAAAAAAGCGATCGCTCGGAGTCTTTTACATCTAAACTCAAAGCGATGTCTAGCGAACAAAATCCGCCAGATATGGGTAGTAGGGAGAAAAATCAATAACAAATGACAAATGACTCTTTACTCTGCAACCAACTGCTTAAAGCGCTCATCATCGGCAATATCATCAAAATCTAGGTCAGTTGCTGCATCTTCTTTATACCTGGGATCAAGTTCAATTGCCTGTTTCAGAGTTGCCAGAGATAGTTCAACTTGTCTTTGCAGTGCATAACAGGCTGCTTTGTTATAGTAGGCACTGGCATAATCTGGCTTAATTTCTAAAGTTTTGTTAAAACTAGCGATCGCTTCATCATCGCGTCCTAATCTTACCAAGGTATAACCGCGTTTATCCCAGATTTTGGGAGAATTAGGTTGAAATTCCAGCGCTTTATCAAAAGACGTTATTGCCTCTTCATACTGTTCCAACGTTACGAGAGAAAGACCGCAATTTAACCAAGCAACAGCATCATCAGGCTTGATTTGTGTAGCTTTCTCAAATGAAGCAAAGGCTTGCTGATGCTGTTGTAATTTCCCAAAAGCAACGCCGCGATCACACCAAGCTTGATGGTAATCTGGTTGAATCTGAATAGCTCGATTGTAGGATGCGATCGCATCTTTATAGCGTTTCAACCTTCCGAGAGTTAGACCTCGTTTTAACCAAGCCACAGGTTCATCAGGTTGGATTTTAACCGCTTGGTTGTAAGCTGCGATCGCATCTTCATAGCGCTTTTGAGAAAACAGCCTATCTCCCTCTTTTACATACTCCTCAGCAGTCAATTTTGGTTGTTGTGGCTGTTCCTCTATTTCTTTTTCTTCCTTAACTTCATAATTCACCGCCTCTAAGATAGATTCAGGTGTAATTTCAGTTAGTTCTTGAAGAATAAGATCCTTTCTCTCTTCGGCATCCAATTGTAACTCCGATAGTTGAGAGACAAACTCAGTTTCTAATCTTTCTAACTTCTCCAAAATGAGAATTTTTTGTTGTTGAGCATTCCATTGTAATTCTGAAAATTGTGAACTAAATTCAGAACCAGATGTTTCTAAATTTTCAATAATTAACTCTTTGCGCTTTTGAGCATCTAATTGTAATTCAGATAGTTGTTCAGCAAACTCTAACTGCAATGCTGCTAAACTTTCAACAATTTTATTTTTTTGCTCCTGAGCATCCGCCTGTAGTTCTGATAACTGAGATTTCAATTCATTATCTAATTTTCCTAAACTCTCAAATGCAATCTCTTTTTTGTGGTGAGCATCTACCTGTAATTCTGATAATTGATCGGCAAATTCTGATTGCAACTTGGTCAAAGTTTCAAAAACTATATCCTTTTGCTTTTGAGCATCAGACTGCCATCCAGAAAGTTGAGATATGAACTCAGACCTTGATCCTTCTAAATCAGTAAAGGCTAGTTCTTGCTTTTGTTGTACGCTCAACTTTAACTGAGACAATTTTTCTGTCAGAACAAATGTTAAATTTCCTATAGTTTCTAGTGCTATTTCTCTTTGCTGTTGAGTATCCAACTCTAACTTAGATAGACCCGAAGCAAAATTTGACTCTAAAATTTCTATATTTTCTTGAGATTTTTTGAGTTGAGTTTCTAATCTACTTAATACCTGTGATTTTGCTAAATCTAGTTCCGATGTCAGGGTAGATAAATTTTCTTGTTCGCATTTAATTTTTTGTTGTAAAATAACCGTCTCTTGCTCTAATTCATAATTTATTTTTTTAGCTTCTTGAATAACATTTTCAGCCTCTTGCTTAACGCTAGTTAGCTGATTTTGCAAATTTTCCATTCCCTGTAATTGTTGCATCGCTCTATCAACAATTTCACGGATTACCACCCGTCGCAGTAGCCAAAATAAAGCAATGATTGCGACTGGAAATAGGCTTAATATAACTAGCCAGACATTGAGTAAAATAGTTGTACGACTAAAAGCACTATTAAAATCAGATTGGACTTGCTGTTGAATTCGCTTTTCTGCTCGTAGTCGTGTTAATTCTTCCCGTTCTTGATTCGACAACACCGAAGTCTGGGTTAGTGCTGGGGAAGGTGATGGTGAAGATTGCCCACTGGCAATTCCAACGGATAATAGTAAGGGTAAAAAGACAATAGTACTTTTTACAATTAAAGCGAAAACAGCTTGATTTTTGCTCTTCATAACAACCATTTTCAGTCTGTTGGTCAGTTTTTGAAGCGGCGTGCCTCTTTCCAATCTATAACAGAATTAAGTAGTGAAATGTTATAGAGATACTGGGAAATTCTGAATAATCTTTAACTAATCTATTCCCTGGTCTCTTCGTATACGTAAAACTTTAGTGCTGGGGTGCAGTCAAGTTTTTAACATTATTTTTTGTGAAGTACTATTATAACATTACTAAGGTCAAACTACTGCCAAAGGCGGCGAAAACCAAGCAATAAAAATAAGAATTTATTAACATAAGGAGGACAGATTGCAGGAGTATCAAGGCTTTCTTAGAGCATATACTGAAATACCTTCGGATGTTGCTATAGCGGTTATCAGTCTTGTGAGGTACAGTAGCAGCAGTGAGTAAACCAACCCAGCAAATTCTCTATTGTCACTTCTGCGAATGCCGTATCTAATGCCTGGAGTAAATCAGGGTATGTCCTTGCACCGATGCGACGGAGAATGTTCTTAATCTTGGACCAACAATTCTCAATCGGTGAAAAATCGGGAGAATAGGGGGGGAGATAAATGAGATGAGCGCCAGCAGCGATGAGCAAAGCTTCAAGTTCATCACTTTTATGGATTGAGCAGTTATCCATGATCACCACTGCACCAGGCCAAAGTTTGGGTACGAGCTTTTGGGCGATGAAGGCATCAAAAGTCAAAGCATCGATAGAACCTAAGCCACTCCATTGGGTGAGCAGTCCTTTCAAGCTAATTGCACCAATTACCGAGACATTTTTCCCTTTGCGGTTGGGCTTTTGAGCATAGGCCCGAAGGCCAGGCAAGGCGCGGGCACATTTGCGGATGAAGGACAGATTAACTCCCGATTCATCTAAGAAAATCAGCTCTTCGACGGGTATCCCCCTCAAGAGTTTCCAGTACTCAAATCGGGCTAGTTGGACTTCATCACTACCTTTTTTGTGAGGTGGAGACTTTTTTTTTGAGGTTGAGGTGAAGTTTCCAGCGAACCATCCGATTCACCGTAGCTACCCCAATTAAGACCTCTGTTTTCTCGTAAAGTCGTTCCCGCAATTCGCTTAACGTCGCATCGGGCTGTGCTATGACGAGTTGGCGCAGGATTTCTAACTGTTCAGCATTCAACTTTGTTGCTGTCTGCTCAGTCCGCACCTTGGGGCCTATCATCCCCAATTCTCGATGGCGTTTGAGTAAATTTTGCACAAAACTTAAGGTGACACCAAAGTTTTTAGCCAGTTTTCGTTGGGAAATGTCACCGCAGGCATAAGCATCAACTATTTTTTGACGCAAGTCGAGAGAGTAGGCTTTCATCACCACCAATTATCAGTAGAATTGCTCTCTCCTACTGTACTGAAGTAGACTGATAACCGCTATATAGCTAGCGCAAGGTGAAGCTTCGGTTAAACCATATCCTTCATGAATCACCTTTTTATACTTATCTTGCCAAGACTTGGCAATTTCTACAGGCATTGGAGCAGCAGCGCTAAAGTAATAACACAAGCTGTTAAAGTTATATTTAGAGGTGTCTTGATTCAGTAATCGAATAAATACAGTGGGTACACCAAAAAACATAGTGGCTTGATATTTTTCGATGCTTTCTAAGACTTGATCTAAATCAAATCTCCTTTGCAAAAGGATAGTTGCACAAACATTTAGACCAGCATTGAAAATTGCATTTTGACCAAAGCAATGAAACAGTGGTACATACAGTAGCAATCTATCAGTTCGACTCATCTCGCAACAACGATTGTGTGCAGAGATATTAGAAATGATATTACCGTGGGAAAGTGTTGCACCTTTGGGAAAGCCTGTAGTACCAGAAGTATAGACAATACTAGCTGGAGAGTTCCATTCCATCTCCATAGCGCGAGTGATGGGAGAAGCGTTTGAAATCAAATCTGCAAAATCTATGTCGTTATTAACAACACCTTCAGCAATGAGAATATGTTGTAAATGGGGTAAATCAGCCTCTGTTAATTGCAAACGACCCGATTCTGTGGTGACAATAGCTTTAGCAGTGCAATCATTGAGAATGTAACTAACCTCAGCAGACTTCAGCATGACATTTAGTGAAACTGCGATCGCACCAATTTTCAAAATCCCCAAATAAGCGATCGCAAACTCCGGTATATTGGGTAAAAACAACGCCACGCGATCGCCTTTTACAATGCCCAATCCACGCAAAGCATTGGCTGTACAATTCACTAAACGGTCAAGTTGCCTGTAAGTATAAGACTTATCTTCGTAAACTATGGCGGTCTTGTTGGGATATAGCCGATGACCGCGCTCTACATGATGTGCGATATTCATAGTTAGGGAATGGAGAATTTGATACTCAGAAAATGCAAAATCTCTCTTAAACTTTCTTCCTTTGCGGTTCGTTTCTGTTTATTTATTCAAACTAGATAAAACTCGACTAACAGCAGTCACAATTTCTCCACAAGCCGCAATATCAACCGCAATTTTACTAATATGTAAATCCAGAGCTTGTTCGTTGTCATCCCACACATAGGGACGCTCCTTAGATGGCGATCGCCCCACCACATTCCGTACCGCCATATATAAATCCCTAGTTGCGGGAGACAAAGTTGCACGCGCATCATAATGTCCTGCGATCGTGTATGTACGCAAATCCACCGATTGCACCCCAAACATCAAAGCCACAGCCATATATTGCTGAAAAACTTCTACACTGGTTCGTGCTAAATTCGCCGAAGCAAACCCTTGACTATTAATATTCTGGTTGTATTGTTCCGCATGGGTAGGATATCTATCAGCAATAGAATTTCCATAGAAAGTTAATAGGGGCATAATCGAATTACCAGTAATTTGTAACCCCTTCAAACGTATGTTGTACACAATTAGCGGCAATTCCAGTCATTACCGAAGTACCATTCATCATTGCTAACCCTTCCTTGGGAAGTAATTGCAATGGCTCTAAACCCAGCTTTTTCAGTGCTGTTGGTGCATCCATTTCTTCACCGTTAAAGTCTACGGTGTAACTAGAATTTAAACCAATCAATGCCCCTGTGATATATGCTAAAGGCGTTAAATCACCACTCGCACCGATTGAGCCAAATTCGCAGACATGGGGTGTAACACCAGCATTTAAAAATACTAGCATCCGCTTGATAAGTTCCAAACGAATCCCCGATGCACCAGTAATATGGGAGTTTGCACGGAGAAGCATCGCAGCGCGGACATCAGCCAGAGGTAATTTTTTTTCCTGCACCCACCTTGTGATACCACATCAAATTATTTTGCAGCAAAGCCGCAGATTCAGGAGAAATCACCACGTTGGCCATACCACCAAAACCAGTTGTCACACCATAAATAGGGTCGCCAGATTCAACCACATGGTGAATAAAATCACAGGATGCTTGGACATTAGCTAAACTTTTGAGATTGTCAGTTAAACGTACCTGCGCCCCATAACGCGCTACACTAATTACTTCTTCGATAGTGAGATAGCGATCGCCTACAACCACAGTATCATCAGAATTGTGTACAAAAGTAAATGCAGTTTTACCAGCAGTGTTTTTACTTAAACGAAGCGTATCCATATTTCTAAAAGTTGTGACTAATGATTTGATAATTCAGGCTAAAATATGCAATTAACTTGTAAAAACTTTAAGTTGTGTAATTACTTAGCCTAAAAAGCAAGGGACTAATTAGCGTTCAGTAGTTTTACTGTTGCCGATGAGTTACACAATATCCGACATCTTCATGCTACACATCTACTTTTTCTGCTTGTTTGTGTGCAGTTTTGATACCTGGAAAATGCAGAAATGCGATCGCACCATTGCAGAAAACTGCATAATTAACGAATATTAGTTTATTGATTATCCAAAGGTGCAGTTCTATTAGATACTCAAATAATCTATATGAATAGCACCCAATGACGATCAAATACGGATTACACAAGTGTTTGCAGTTTGGATTAGCAGGGTTACTGGGCTGTTTAAGTGCAAGTCTGTTCACTGCTAAAACCCAGGCACAACAAAGTAATATCGTACCCGACAACACACTTGGCGCTGAGTCCTCTCAAGTTATAGGTAACTTGAGAGGACTACCCATAGAAGTAATTACTGGTGGTGCAACTCGCCAAATCAATCTTTTTCACAGCTTTCAAGAATTTAATATCAGCGAGGGACGGGCAGCATATTTCTTCAGTCCTAGCGCAGATATCCAGAATATTCTGGCACGGGTGACAGGTAATAACCGTTCAGAAATTTTGGGGACACTTGGCACATTTGGTAATTCTAGTCCAAATTTATTTTTGATCAACCCCAATGGCATTGTGTTTGGCAAAAATGCCAGTTTAGATGTACAAGGTTCCTTTGTGGGGACGACTGCAAATGGAATTCAGTTTGGCAATCAAGGTGTTTTTAGTGCAACAAATCCCCAAGCCGTGCCATTGTTGACTATTAATCCTTCAGTATTGCTGTTTAATCAAATCCAAGCGAATGGAGGAATTATCAATCAATCCCAAGCACCCGCAGGGACAAATGCCCTCGGTGAAGATGTTACGGGTTTACAAGTTGCTGATGGTAAAAGCTTGCTGCTAGTTGGTGGAAATATCAATATAGATGGTGGCGGAATTCGCGCTTATGGCGGAAACGTTGAGTTAGCAGGTTTGGCTGCACCGGGAAATGTGGGATTGAATATTACGGGTGATAATTTTGGTTTAGTAATACCTGAGAATGTGGAACGCGCCGATGTTTCGCTGAGTAATGGTGCAGAAGTTAATGTTCGCGGTGCAGATGGCGGTAATATCACAATTCAGGCTCGAAATGTAAATTTAGTTGCGGGAAGTATATTAAGAGCAGGAATAGATACAGGTTTAGGTACTCCAAATAGTAAGGGTGGAGATATTACTATTAATGCTACAGCAGATACAACATTAATAGATGAAAGTGGGATCGCTAACGTAGTGCAAGAAAAAGCTTTTGCTCAAGCTGGCGATATCAATATTACAACTGGGACATTGACATTAGAAAAAACTGGACTCATTAATGCTAATCTCTACGGACAAGGCAATGCCGGAAATGTAAATATCAATGCTCAAGGTAATATCAGTTTTCGTAACTCGATACCAGGGGAAGCTAACGGAATTGTTGTCAAGGTAAATGAAGGCGCTATAGGTAATGGTGGTAACGTTACGCTCAATACCAATTCTTTATAAATAAAGGATGGTTCGGAAATTCAAGGTAGCATTTATGGAAAAGGTAATTCTGGTAATATCATCATTAATGCTCGTAATAATATTTCATTAGATGGTAATAACGGTAATCTCTTTAGCCGGATTATTAATGATGTGCAACCCACTGCTGAAGGTAACGCAGGTAATATTCAAATCACGACAGGTACGCTAAAAGCTACTAATGGAGCCTTTATTAGTAGCAGTACCAGTGGCAAAGGAAACGGTGGAAATATCAGCATTAACGCCCTGAATAACATAGTCTTTGATACTAATAGCACCGCTAGTAGTGATGTTTTTAATAAGGGGGTAGGGGTAGGTAACGGAGGAAATATTTATCTTAAAACAGGTTCCCTCTCGTTAATTAACGGTAGTCAAGTATCAACAAGTGTATCAGGGCAAGGTAATGCTGGAAATATTACTGTCGAAGCCTCTGGTAATGTCAAGCTAGATGGCGTTTTCATCGACGCGGGGAAGTTTTCCCTTAATGACTTGGATTACGATCAGTCCAGTGGTTTGCAAAGCGACTTAATTATTGGAGGTGTCGGGAAAGCAGGAAACATTCAAGTTACAACAGGATCACTTTCTGTTACTAATGGTGCCGGAATATCTAGCTTTACTTATGGAGTCGGGAATGCCGGAAATATTACTATTAATGCCCGCGATAATGTCACAGTTTCAGGTTTTGGGGGCAGGGCAAAATCTGGCAGTATAGTGTCAACTGAAGGTGTTGGTAACGCGATAGGCAATGGTGATATTCGCATCACTGCAAGTAATTTACTATTTAAAGATGGCGGACGACTAAATACTAGTAACTACGAACAAGGAAATGGAGGTAATATTTTTCTTGATGTTGGAAATACTATTACTTTTGATGGCATAGCCGATAATGATTTCCCTAGTAGTGCATTTACGGAAGCATACAATGGTAACGCCGGAAATATTCAAATTGAAACGGGATCGCTATTTTTAACAAATGGCGGTAGGATATCTTCTTCACATCAAGAAGGAAAAGGTAATGGTGGAAATATCACCATAAATGCTCGTGATACTGTCAAAATTGATGGTGTTGTAAAGGATGTAACTTTTATTCTTGGCGATCGCACTGGCAAAATTGATATAAGTAGCGGTTTATTCAGTTCCTTGGTGAGTGGTGAAGGGAAAGGAGGTGACATCAAAATTACAACAGGGTCATTTTCCGTCACCAACGGCGCAACCATTTCTGGAGATACAGCTGGACAGGGAAATGGAGGCAATATCACCATCAACGCCCGCGATACAGTAACTCTTGATGGTGGGGAAAATGGTTTATTTGCTTCCGTAGGCACTTCAACGATAAGCAATAGCACGGGTAACGCTGGGAATATTGACATCAAAGCGAGGGAACTATTTATAAAAAATGGTGCTACACTCGAAGCTTTTAGTAGTAGTCCAGGTAATGGTGGTAATATCTTTATCGATACGCGCGATGCCGTTACCTTTGACAGAAGCAGTGGTGAAAATGTGCCAAGTGCGGCATATACCTTTGCTGCTGGAAGCGGGAATGGTGGAAATATTCAGGTTAAAACAGGGACGCTAACGTTAACCAACGGTGGAGTAGTCAATGCTAGTACTACTTCTAAAGGCGATGGGGGTAATATTACCATTGATGCACGCGATCGCATTTTAATTGACGGTGTTAGCGCCACAGGTTTTTTTAGCGGTCTTTTTAGTACAGTCAATCAAGATGCTGTAGGCAATGCAGGTAATATTAACCTGACAACAGATTTTTTATTTTTAAATCGCGGGGGAATCAGTTCAAGCAGCTTTGGGCAAGGAAAAGCCGGAGATATTAATATTAATTCTGTTTCTACAGCACTTGATAACAAAGCAGCTATTGCAGCAATAACCAACTCTGGTGATGGTGGAAATATTAATTTAACTGCCAGCGATCGCTTATTATTACGTAACGGTAGCCAAATTTCGACCACCGCAGGTACAGCACAATCAGGCGGTGATGGTGGTAACATCAATATCGATTCAAGATTTATCATTGCCGTCCCCGAAGAAAACAGCGATATCGCAGCCAATGCCTTCACAGGAACAGGTGGCAAAGTGGAAATCAATTCTCAAGGTGTCTTTGGTATCGAGTCGCGGAAAAAACCAACCGAAAAAAGTGACATTACCGCCAGTTCAGAACAAGGCGTTTCAGGTGTTGTCAACATTAACGCACCCGATACCAGTTCCATTCAAAACGGCTTCAGCGAATTACCTCCAGCTATCGATACCAACGCACTCATCGCTAATAGTTGCATTTCACGCGGTACTAAGCGGCAAGAAAACTCTTTTACCATCACAGGTTCTGGTGCTTTGACTCCTAATCGTCCTGGGGTTTTGGTTTCTAACTACACAACTGGCGAGGTGAGAGGTGTTGAAACTACATCTCGTCCCTGGAAGAAAGGCGATGCGATTATCGAACCACAAGGATTATATCGGCTGAATAATGGACAGTTGCTATTGAGTCGAGAATGTTCTAATTAGTGTTGATTCGCTAAAATCAAAACAAACTGGAAAAATCTGACTATGGTAGCCATCTCCCAGCAACCGCCAAAAATGACCATCGAGGAGTATTTTGCATGGGAACTCCAGCAAGAACTTCGTTATGAATATGTCAACGGCGAAGTTTTTGCAATGACGGGTGGTACAATTCCCCACAATGATATTGCACTTAATTTTTACACAGCTTTACGCCCACATTTACGGGCTAGAGGTTGTCGAGTAAATGTGTCAGATGTGAAAGTACAAGTTACTCCTGAAAGTCCTTATTATTACCCTGATGTTATCGTCAGTTGCGACCCTCAAGACCTGAATGCCCGCAAATTTATTCAAAACCCAAAAATTATTGCCGAAGTTCTCTCCCCCACTACAAGCGGGAAAGATAGGGGCGAAAAATTCACCAATTACCTGAAAATTCCTTCTTTACAAGAATATTTATTGATAGATTCGGAAAAAATTTCCGTCGAACGCTACTGTCGGGGAGAGGGCAAAATGTGGCTTTATTATCCCTACACTGAGGGAGATATGATTACCCTATCCAGCATCGAATTTGAGTTAGCGATCGCACCACTGTATGAAGGTGTTATTTTTGAAGCAGAAGAATAGCTTGATTTATAGTGCGATCGCTTTTTCTGTAGATGTGGTTCAAAATGGTTGATAGCGGACTGAAAAATTAAAGCCATTCTCTTGCAGTGAAGTCCCCCGATCGCTTGTAAGCTAATCGGCATTCAAGCTGCAATATAGCTGAGATTGCCTTTGTTTTTGATTTGGCGATGCCACTTAATCACTAACTCGCCTTGATTCAAAAGCTTATCTAGCAGTGATTTTAATTCATCTACTGATTTAAATAAGCGATGAGCAATATATTCTTTACATGAGTGCCAGACTAACTCAATAATATTGTAATCAGGGCTGTAAGGGGGTAAAAACTCTAAAACAAAATTTGGGAACTCTTCAGATATTTTAGCTATAATGTCTTTGCGTTTATGAAAACTAGCATTATCTAAAACTAAAATAATCTTCGGCCCAGATTTTACAAAATCTTCGCCAAGGTTTCCTTTACTTATCCACTCCTGTTTAATTAATTCAAATAATAGTTGTAATTGCTCGTAAAAAATATCTGCATTACCTTTTTTCACGAAAAAGCATACCCGCTTTCGGTCTAATTCTCGGATTGCTCCCATCACATTAACCCGACCACAACGCCGTTGCCCTGGAACATTTTTACGTTTTCCTTTTTTACTCCAATTCTTGCGTCGAATTACACGTAAACTAAACCCGCTCTCGTCCCAAAACCATACCTGTAGACGCTCTGGCTGTTCTCGTGCAATCAATAAATATTGGGTAAGTTTTTCTTTAAATTTTGCTCTATCTACTGGATTTTGTTTATCCTTTAGATCATATTTAGCCCAAATATAACTATACTTTTTTCGCTTTAATATCCTCCTCACTTGAGAGCTACTTAAATCAATACCTGTTTTCTCGGTTAAATAAGTAGCTAATCTTTCTGCTGTCCATTTCCCAAATTCGTAACCTAATGATGAGGGTTCTTGAGCAACAGTTTTTAATAAAAGTTCAATATATTCAGGAGTGGCTTTTCGCCAATGTTCGTACTCTCTTTTATTATGTAAGGTTTCTAAATTATCTGGATCTCCATGCATACACCAATATGCCACTGTTCTATGCGAACAGCCTAAAAATTTTGCAATTTCGTGTTGTGGCTTCCCATCATTTTGCAGAAGAATAATTAGAATTCTTTCCCTAATATGCGGTAGGTTGCTCTCTTTTAGAGCTTCCTGTAGCTTGCTGACTTGCTCCTGTGTTAAAAAGTTCTTGGCTGGTGGCGGCATAGGTGCTTTGAAACGGCTTCATCTTCTTATTATGCAACTTAAGTACCGATTAGCTTACCCATAAGTGGTATACCATAGTCTGCACGTAATACCAATCCGTTTAAAGGTTGCCAGTTCAAGCCTAAACCCAGGCTAGCAATGGTTTTTGGGTCAGCATTAATACTGCGATTGTTCCAAGCTGTGCCGATATCAAAAAATGGTATTAGCTGTAAAGTTTCCACATTTGATGCTAGGGGAATACGAACTTCCACGCCTCCAATTACCCCATTGTCAGCAACAATTTGATTTTGACTATAGCCACGCACTGTATCTACTCCGCCAATACTGATTTTTTCTAGCGAAAGTAAGGAATCAGGGGTAAGTTGAGTGTTAACTTTGGCCAACATCAAAATGCGGGGAGACAGCCGTTGCACCCCTTGAAATTGTCCTACCCAGGAGAAAAAACGCCCATCAGTACCACTATCGTTGATAGTTGGATCAAAAGCATCGATGCCAAAACTAAATTGCGATCGCGCCGCTAAGACACTGTTAGCATTACTTTGTAACCAATCTTGCGAAAAACGAATTACCGTAACTCTTGATTCCCCATCTTCAGGCCCTTCAGTAAAGGAGAAGGGAATATCATTGAGGATGTAGGTTTGACTGCGCCGTAAATCGAATGCCAACGAGAGAGCAAATTCGTTGTTTGGCGTGTAGGTTAGCGGTTGACGGATGTTAAAAGAAGGGTTTCGGCTTCACTGCGGATATCTAAGTCACGAAATTCGCTTTCAATAATCCGGCTAGCACTGTTACTATAGCGGACACCAATAGTTCCATCTAGAGCGTTAAAGGGAATAGAATAATTGATATTGTAAATATCTAACCCTTCACTACCAGCATATTCAGCACTGAATTTATCTCCAAACCCTAATAAATTATCGTGAGCAATAAAAACACTCCCTTGTTCTGAACCAACGCTAGGTGATTGATTATTTGCAAAGTTCACCCCAGCATGGAATGGTGGCGATTCGGTAATTGTCACCTGTAAAATATTGCCACCTGGGGTGCTACCTGCGGTTAACTCGGCATTGACTCGTTCAATTACGGGGTCAAGTTGTAATAATTGCAGCGCTTCTTCAATGCGTTTTTGGTTTAAAGGCTTACCCGTCAGCCGTGCAATCCGGGAACGCACGTATACAGTTTGCAATCTTTCTAACCCTAAAATAGAAATTCCTTCAAGTTCGCCTTCCACAACTTGGATTTGCACAACACCGCTAGCGATATCTTGATTGTTGGGAATAAATGCACCACTGCTGATATAGCCATTATCAACATAGAGTTTGGTGATTTGCGATCGCAGTTGCAATAATTGCTCAAATGTGATGTTTGTATTTTCTAAGGGTTGTTTTAACTTAATGATTTCATCTTTTAAAACAGAATAGCCTGTGACTTGGATTTCTTTGACAAAGAAACTTTCGCCGCTAGGAAAAGTGGTATTAGGTTGATTTTCCTGTTGCGGTGATGGGAGTATAGGAACAGTTGGTGCAGGTGGAGGGGGAGCAATACTTGGTGATGGTTGAGGAATGATTTCTTCCACTTTCTGTGGAATATCAGGGGGAATTGTTATTCCAGAAGGGGGTGTCGATTGGGCAAATACTGCGATTGGAGTGATGTTTATGCAGGAAAATAATATGAAAAAAAGCTTTTGAAATCGAAGGTAGGAACCCATTGTTTATATAATGTCTAAAAGATAGTGTCTAAATTTTTGCAAATTGCTATCAGATACCTAAGTAAGTGGGCAGTAGATAATTGTCATTGGAATAAGGCAATAGGTATAAGGATTTTAGCCTAGTTCGTTGTTCTTTACATAGTTTGATTTTATTGTGCAAACTTATTTACCTAAGAGGATAAAATATCCAGATAGCCGACTCTATTTTATTTTTGAATAAAACTCAGTACATCTTTATTACTTATTCTCTGTTTTGTGTTTTCTTTCTCTACAAATGATTTAGGAATCAAATCAGAGTGCTATATCCGACTTCTATTTAATAAGTAATCAAGCAGACATGATACTAGTAGAGCCTCTGTAATTGTGTTCCCAGACCTCAGCGTGGAAAAGAATATTATTATTTAATTAAAATACCATAATAGATTTATTGATGATTGCATAAAAGTGCAATCATCAATAAATCCCATTGGGAAATTCCTAATATTCTTGATAGTCGCCTCCATGACCGTAAAAAGTTATTCCATAGGTGCTGCAAAGATTAGCTTGACGCATGAGATCATAAGTGCCATCGCTATAAACGGCTTTAACATCATAGGTACATTGATTGCTGCTATTGCCAAATGTAATCATGTCAAATGAACCGTTAATAATATCTGAATTGAGAATATTATTACCCCAATATCTAGATTTTGCTGAGGATACATATAGTTGAGTAACTTCTAACTCATTGTTGTTGTAAACTAAAAAATCACAGATGTCATTTGCCAGAGCATTTTGACTTGTTAACGGTACTATTGGAAACGCTAAAGTTGTTACCAAAACTGTATTGCGAACTAGTTTAGAAAACATAATACACCTCTCAATCTGAATTAGTAAAAGTTACAAAAAATTTCATCAGCAACGGTTGATAAATTAATGATTTTTGTCTTTTTCGATTTATGAACCGTTTCTTTAATACTCAGATTAAGGTAAAGGACTAGGTAATGCATTCACCATTTATGCACATATACATGCCTAATTTGTATGGTGCGATCGCATAATAGTACCTGCTATTTTGCAGAAAACTGTATATAGGATTTTGTAATGTTGCCCGTCAAAAATATAAATATTAGGATTTACGCAAAACTACACGCGGTAGGGGCAATACCCTGCGGGAAGCCGAAGAAGCATCTACATGAATTACCCCTACCTGGAAATTAGGGGTTGGGCTATTCTTTGCGTAAGTCCTGAATATCTCTCACGCACAGGCGCATTCCACGCAGTCGTTCCTGCTTTCTTCACTCGACTTTATCCAAAATTAAGAACTTGGTTTTCTTTATCCGGCAAAAACCCTGGCTTTTTGGCAAATACTTTTTTCACACCACAGATTCTCGACGACGAAAACTATTGTCTGTATTCTCTTCACCGCCGATGGTAGCTAAATGATTAGCAATAGTAGCGATAGTTAAAGGGTTGAACGAGGTCAAGATGTCAACTTTAGAAGTTTTAGGGGCTGTAGAGATAAATTCAGAATGTTCAATGGCTGTCAACTTTCGCTAAATTGGAAAAAGGAAAACTCAAGGAAATCTTAAATGTCAGCACAATTGTTACTGGTGGATGATGAACCAGGGATACGGGAAGCCGTGAAAGACTATTTGCAAGAGAGCGGTTTCAGCGTTCAAGTCGCCAGTAACGCCCTTGAAGGTTGGGAATGGATGCAAATGAATACACCTGACTTAGTGATATCCGATGTCATGATGCCCCAGGTGGATGGCTATCAGTTCCTCAAGCAACTGCGAGAAGACCCCCGCTTTCAAGCACTGCCAGTAGTATTTTTAACTGCTAAGGGTATGACTGGCGATCGCATCCAAGGCTATCATGCTGGTGTTGATGCCTATTTACCCAAACCCTTCGATCCTGATGAGTTAGTGGCTATAGTCGAAAATTTGCTAGCCCGCCGCGCTGCTAAGGCTACAACTACAGGAGATGACGCTGAAACACCCGATCTTGCTGAACTAGCTAATCAAATTGCCCAAATTAAAGCATTATTAACCCAAAGAAATGCCATTTCCCAATCGCCAGCCCCTTTTAAAATTGATTTGACTCCCAGAGAACAAAGTGTTTTAAACTTGGTCGCTGAAGGGTTGATGAATAAAGAAATCGCCCGTCGTTTGGAAACCAGCGTCCGCAATGTAGAAAAGTACGTCAGCCGTTTGTTTAGTAAAACTGGCACTAATAGCCGTACAGAGTTAGTTCGTTTTGCTCTAGAACACGGTCTGGCTAAATAGGCATAGGGCATGGGGCATCCCTTCGGCTCCGCTCAGGGCAGGTGGGCATTGGGCATTGGGCATTGATTATTATTGTTTTCTCCATCCCCCTCATTCCCCTCTGCTCCCCTGCTCCCTGCCTGTGGGTAATTGGTAATAGGTAACTGGCTGCCAAACCATAACCTAATACTGGTAATAGATAAAACATAAGTATTTCAGCAAATCAGGCACTTAGCTAAAGTAAAAAGCTAAAAGAAAGGTTATTTATGTTTAGTTTGGTCTTTTAGGTTTTCATTGGATTTGCGCCTGTTGTCCAATTCCCCATCTGTAAAGACACAGGTTTTTTCTTCCTGCAATTTTTTGATAAAAACTCGGTAAAATGCACCCGGTTGAGTTTTCTCTCAGATTCTACCAGTACCCTTTGCTACAAAGTTTTTTAATAGAGGAAACTGTTCCTGGGACTTTGTGCTGCTAAATAAGACTTTCACAAAGTAGAAATCATAATATTTTGATGAATTCTACTTGCTGCTTAGTTTTTATTGCAACGGGGCTCATGGGATCAACATTTGATTTGATGCCCAATTCATGCTTCTCACTACTTAAATTACACCTTTAAGTTTGTGGATTTTCAGCAGCATTACGCAAGCGCATAAGCTGACGTCGCATTTGAGGTGAAGCTTTAAACTCAGACACTTCCTGCGCTTTAACGGACGCTTGTAGCGTCTCTAGAAAGTCATCAGAGCCTTCGGTCAAAGCATCAAGTAGCACTTGTAAGAGTTGCTCGCGATCGCTCAACAGACTCTTTTCCTCAATCAACCGGAATTTGAGATGGATTTCGCACTCATAAACACCTACTTCGAGATTATTTATCTGGCGTGGTAATGCTTTGGAGTTCATAACTATTGAGATTCCTTTACTTGGTTGTCATGAGGGTAAGGAGGTAGATGTCCAGCAAAAATTCTTTATATCTCTTTTGAATCCAAAGTGCTTGAATTAAGAATTTTTCTTCATCAATCACTTTTGTAATCCATTTCACTCTCCTGTGTTTTATTTACAAGCTAAATTTTCACTGTTTAGATTTTGATGTTCCTGTGCTAGATGTAGCTTATGGTAAGCCATAACTATTATTCAGTTTTTAAGATTCTACACAATAAAGTTTCTGTAAGAAGTTGTTAAACCTTTTTAAAGCTTTTTACATCAACTTTATGTGAACGTCAATAACAGTTGGACTTGTTACTTTAATTTTGGTGTTTATACGTAAGTAAAATCGCTTAATTTTTTTGAAATTATTACAGCCAGAGGTCGATGTAGCACTATTCAGTAAAATTACTTGATGTACGTTTTTTGCAATAGAAAATTCCGAAGAAATTCGTGAGCAGAATTATTAAGGTAAAAACTTTTGTTCTGCATAAAAAAATGTACACAGATCAAATTATTCCTAGTGAGTGCTTCATCTTACTGGTTTTTAGGCTTGATAAGTGAGAAAATACTAGCAGCAGTTAAGATTCACACACCACTTTGATTTGTTTGTATACCCTAAATGAAAAAGTAATTTTTACAGAAAAAGAATTGAACTACTGTCAGTACTCGCTGCTAAATGTGTCTTGAACTCATAACAGAAGTAGTAAGTTAATCAGTACAGGTGATATTTTTACTTATGCCTATTCAATATACCCTTTTGAAACTGCGTTCAAAGCTTGTAAATTGAGAGCATTCAAGCTTGAATATAGCGTTTACAATAATTTCAGTGTAATCCACCAAAATCTTACACCCTTTTATGGATAACCCGATGCTGCTCAAGTCCACAACCCGTCATGTCCGCATTTTTGCAGGCGAAATTGATCGGGATGGCGACCTAGTTCCAAGTCAACAGGTCTTAACGTTAGATATTGACCCAGATAACGAATTTAACTGGAATGAAGACACGCTGCAAAAAGTTTATCGAAAATTTGATGAACTAGTAGAAGAATCAAGTGGTGCAGACCTCACGGACTATAATTTGCGCCGTGTGGGGTCAGACTTAGAGCATTATCTGCGATCGCTCTTGCAACTCGGCGAAATCAGCTACAATCTGTCTGCGCGCGTTACCAACTACAGTATGGGAGTCCCCCAAGTTGCAATTGACGACAAACAAGTAAGCTAAAGAGTTGCTAGGAGTCTGCCTGAACCCTTCTGACAATTCAGGCAACTCATCTGCAAAAGCCCACGAAAAATCTAACCCCCTTCCCGACGTAGGGAGGGGGAATTCATCCGGTACTTTTGCCAAAATTATATTTGCTATTCTTAATTCTTAATTAAAGTTAATTGTTGCTATCCTACTTATAAACTAAATAAATGCCAACATTCTCTGCCTCTTGATGATGCGATAATTCAGCAAAAGCTTGGGGCACAGTTATGCTTGGGTTATGCTTTGTTAACAGGGTTGGAGCTAGTTGCTTTGGCGATTGAGAGTCACAGAGCAATAGAAGCTATGATGAGGCTGGAAGGTTGACTTAGGAGCGTGTTTTTTAGATAAGTTAAGTATTAGCACCTGCTGATATCCGCCAGCTAAAATCATCATCTAAAGTCTGGGTATGTCAATTTTAAGAAAGATGAGCGGTCTAGATTGTCCCTACTAATGCTGTTAAAGAAATTGCCAATCGCTGATCGGTGCGGAAACTATGGAAAATGACGCGGCAACGCTCTACTGTCCAAATGAAAATTGTCAGGCTGCCAACCCCCTGACTCACAAGTTTTGCCAGCGATGTTCCACGCCCTTACCCAAAAATTATCTCTGGGCTGTGGTAGATGGCCAAGGTGTGGGTAGCCCTGGAGAAATATTAGCCGATCGCTATTTAGTCGTTGATAAATTTGTTCTTTTAGACACGAAACCTGGTTTATTAGCGCTAACGCCTGAATTAGAGAATTTACAGCCTCTAAGAGCTTACCTGAGACTCATTCCCTACCGCTTACATGTACCACAGGTATATGGAGTGATTTTTATAGCTGACGGATCTTCCCATGAGAGAGAAATATTACTCTTAGAAAAACCGCCACTATTAAAACCGCCACTATTAGTAGATGACACAATCCAACAAGTATATTTGGGCAGCGAGTTAACCACCGCTTGGCGTGATGCAACATCGATGCGCCAACTCAATTGGTTATGGCAAATAGCTCATCTGTGGCAACCTCTAGCAAGTGAAGGTGTCGCTTCTAGCTTGCTTGACTCATCTGTATTACGGGTAGAAGGATCGTTAGTCCGGTTGTTGGATTTGCGTTTCGACAGCGAAATATCACCAGAATTGCCGCAGTTAGGTGAATTTTGGCAGCAGTTGGTTAATGATACCAAACCAGCCATAACTGAATTTGTTGAGCAGGTTAGTCTTTCTTTAATTCAGGGAGAGATTAACTCAACTGACCAATTGATTACAGTTTTAGATCAGGGACTCGCACAATTAGGGCGATCGCAAACGCCCACGATCAAAATTATCACCAAAACCGATACCGGGCCAAGTCGCCAACGCAACGAAGATGCCTGTAGCCCTCCCAGTGGAACCCTAGTAAGCAAACCACCCCAGCCAACAGCTTTAGCAATCGTCTGTGATGGCATCGGTGGCCACGAAGGTGGCAATGTTGCCTCAAATTTAGCCATTGAAACGATCCAGCAGCAGGTACAGCAATTAACAAAAGTTCCCTACGACCACATAGACCCCTCACTTTTGCTGAATGACCTAGAAAAAGCAGTGGCAATTGCCAATGACAAAATTAGTCAGCGCAATGACAGTGAAAACCGCCAAGGGCGGCAACGCATGGGCACAACTTTAGTCATGGCGTTGCCTGTTGCACACGAAATGTATATTACCCATGTGGGTGATAGTCGTGCTTACTGGATTACCCGCCAAGGCTGTTATCAAGTTACCCTTGATGATGATGTCGCTTCCCGTGAAGTGCGGCTAGGCTATGCCATTTACCGCGATGCTGTACAACAAAGTTCGGCAGGCTCTCTCGTCCAGGCTTTGGGTATGGGGCCTAGCACTTCATTGCATCCCACCTCGGCACGGTTTATGCTCGACGAAGATGCGATTTTTCTGCTCACATCCGATGGTTTGAGTGATTTTGATCGGGTGGAGGAATACTGGGAAACAGAAATTTTGCCGATTCTAGTTGGGGAAGCAAACATCGCCAATGTTGCCGATAGATTAATCGAAATCGCTAATACTAAAAACGGACACGATAATGTCACCATCGCTTTAGTCCATTATCAAGTCCAATACTGGGAACCAGAAATTACCATCAAAGCCTTCATTCCAGAGAATTATTCTGCCAAAACTGTTGATTTTGCATCCAGGGCAACAGATGCAACTCTTTTAGGTAGCCTAAACCACAAAACTCAGGTGATTCCCGACACTGAGCCTGCTAAAAATCGCCAATTACCGCTACAGTGGATTGTTCCTTTAATATTTGTGGTGATAGCAGGCTCTTTAGGACTGTTCGTGAAGGAATTGCGATCGCCATCAGGCTTATTTCCATTTCTTCCCAATCCCACACCAACTCAAAAGCCTACCACCCAAGCAACACCCACAGCGCGATCGCTTGATAACCTTTCTCCTGGCTGGGTAATTCAAACCAACAAGGAAATCCCCTTGAGAAATAAACCATCGCTTCCCCCTGGAGCATTTTTACAAGTTATCAACACAAATCCAAATCCCAAATCTGCTTCTGGAAATCTTTCGGTTTCTATGCGAGTCTGTCCAAGCACAAACACGCAAACTCCAGCTAATACTAATAAACCAGCAGTAACTTCCTCAGTTCCACCCAATTTGAAACCTTTACCGGAACTAGTATTGCTGGACTTATCCCAACTAAAAAGCTTTGGTGTATCTGTTTTACAATCAGATGTACCAAATCCATGTCCAACCATTACGCAACCGTCAGCTACTCCATCATCTGGCACCAGTCCAACTTAATTAAATACTCGATAAACTGGTAAAAACCTGGAATAATAACAAGTAACAATCAAAGTAAAAAACTTACAAGGTCAAAAAATAGAAAATTTTCACCTTGAAGAATTGTTATTTTAAATTATCAAGAAAGGCAGGAGGACGTTCGGCGATCGCTCAGTCGAGCCGCAGAGGGCAGTTATTCCTGGAGAAAAACTACCTGAAGTTCGTGGACTCGCTTGCCGCCGGCGCTATCCTACCTCCTGCCTCCTTCCATTGTTTTTAGCTTTTAGTTTTATGAATCCATGCCATCCCTGAATTTGGCGATCGCCCGTCTCTTAAACACTGGCACTGACAACTTCGCCATTTGGGTGGTCAAGGCTCCCTATCCCAGTGGCTACGTTTTACGTGACTGTGTATGGCCTGTTGAACTCAATCAAGTTTGGCAAGAATGGCAGCAGATGTTTGCTGGCCATAGTCGGCTAGATATTTCCCCAAACTCAACATTTCAAAAGTCAAACCAATTCTCCATCGATTTGATTTCACCCCCTTCTGGTCAAACCACTGGGCCTTACAGCAGTCGTCTGATGCAATACTTGGGAATGAATTTATGGCGCTGGGTATTTGACGGGCAAATTCTCGGTAGTCTAGAACGCAGTCGCGGGATTGCTATGGGTCAGCATACACGTTTGCGCTTTCGGCTAGAAATTCGTGACCCGGATCTCATCGCTCTCCCTTGGGAAATTATGCAGCGTGAGCCTGGTCAATCGGCAATGTCTCTCTCCCAAGATTTGCTATTTAGTCGTACCAGCAGTGAAGTTGACCCATTACCTTATTTGCGAACTGACCAGGCTTTAAGTATTTTGCTGGTTTTAGGTCATGATGAAAAGCTGCAACTAGAACAAGAAGCAGCTATTTTACAGCAAAGTCTTGTAGATACACCTGTGGATGGTAATTCTCAAAGATATGCACCTTGTATAGTGAATCAACTTATACAACCAACTCCACAAGAGTTGATTCAAGAATTAGAAACCAAAGCATACAACGTTTTCTTTTACGCTGGACATGGTTTGCCAGGAGCAGATGGAGGATTACTGTTTTTGCGACCAGATATGCCCCTGAATGGGATCGAATTGGCGCAAGTATTGACCCGTACAGGTGTGAAACTAGCACTTTTCAACGCCTGTTGGGGCGCACAACCAGCTGCTATTAATCATCAAGCTATACCTGCCAGTAGTTTAGCCGAAGTACTGATTCGTCATGGTGTGCCTGCCGTTTTGGGGATGCGCGATGAAATCGCCGATCACGAAAGCCACAGTTTTATTCAAGCGTTTACCGAAGCTTTGCGATCGCACAAACCCATAGATGAAGCCGTATCACTGGCTAGACAAGAGTTATTAACACTGTATAAATTTAATCAACCAGCTTGGACTTTGCCTGTTCTCTACCTGCATCCAGATTTTAATGGCGAACTCATTAAAAATCTAGATGAAGGGATTACCGAACTGCCAGACACAGCCATTCCTGATATCGGTTCACCGCTTCCGACTGCTTCGTTGCGATCGCTCACTCCCAAAGGTAAAACCTGGTTGTTGCGTTATGGAGTCACCCGCATTGGTCGCACGAAAGATAATGATATTGTCATCGCCGAACCATCTGTATCCAAGCGCCACGCCGAAATCTTCTGCCGTAATACTCTTACTGACGCTACATTGGTGCGAACTTATTATTTGCAAGATTTTTCCACATACGGTACAACCTGGTTTTTAGGCCCTAATGGATGGCAACAAATCCTCCGAGAGGAAGTACCCCTGAAATCGGGAATGCAGTTAAAGTTTGGAAGTGCTAGAGGCGAAACTTGGGAGTTTATTATTGAAGACTCCTAGTATAGCTATTGTAGAAATAGATTTTCATGTTTAACATCAGCTTTTAAAATCTATTTTTTCCAGAGAAAAAATTAACTGTTTTTGCGGAAATCTATTGTAAGGAATTGTAGTTGTCAATACCACCAAATAACCGGGAGAAAATAAAAAATGGCTAAACAAATTAACGGCTCAGACACCTTCTCTTCTTTGCCATCTCAAGTAGATTTAGATTTATTAGAAGCACTACTAGAACCAGACGATGCTACCTATCCCTGGAATCCAGCTGATGAAGAATCAGAAGCTTATTTTCAGGAATTAGAACAACAGTTCGAAATGCAAGATTTAGTTGAGGAAGAACTGACGACGCGATCGCAAGATTTTTATAGTAATCTGGATACACTTTGGTCTAATATCTCCCTTACGTCAAGCTATAATGACGATCCCCAACAGGCACTGGTGGTAAATCTTCAAGAAACACTACGTAGAACTTTTGCCGCCTGTGTCCCCCAAACATTGCTCAATACCATCGCCCAGAAAGCTGCTGAGATTTTTGCTGCCCAGCAATCAATAGGTGAACAACTAGTTGAGTGCGTTCAGACAGTATTACCAACTTGGGGAACTGAGGATCTTTTAGTTTTAGCTCGTCCTTTTGCTTACGCTATGCGAAGTAGCGAATCGAAAAACGCGGCATCTGCCATAAGTAATCTTAACAATAGCGAGTGGACAGCTTTATCAGAAGTAGAGAAAGCAAAGGTCACTTTAGCGATCGCTTCTTATGCTTTTACTCAACTCAACCAGTCTCAGCCTGAACTATAAAATAGAGAACAGGTGACAACTGGTGGGTGACGGGCAATAGAAAAAGTAGAGAAAGCTAAAATTTTCATCATGCGCTGTGTTCGCATAGCCCACGCTTTGTAATCGCTATACGTTTAGAGTCATCTCTTGCAAAGATGTTGATTTGCATTCCGCAGAGGCGCAAAAAAAGAGTCGAAAATCAAGACTTTTGCAAGAAGTTAAATGATTTCTATTTTTTAGGCATAATCACCCCAGAATAAATTTACGGTACGCTTATTTTCTGACTAGGCCATCTATCCAAAGATATAAATATTCAAATTATTCCCTTGCTCCTCTGCTCCCTGATTCCAGCTTTTTCATCTTTTATTTTGGGCCTAGAAATCGGGTAGCGAAATTTTGCGATCGCGTCGGTGATAGTGCCCGTGCCTTGAGAATTGCCGCCATCAAAAAGGCGTAAGATAACACCCCAACAACTACCAACAGTAAGGCATTGATAGATCCTGTAGCATTCCACAGAGCATGGAGCGCAGCAGCACTAAGATAACCAATAGAAAGAATTTGCCAACTTCTACTGGGCTTGAGAACAGCCAACCCGATAAAATAGCCCAGGTAGCCACTATAAGCCATGTGTCCCGCTACAGAGCCTAAAATTCTCGGAATTAGCAGTTGTAAACCCGCTAGTTGACCAGCAGCACCTATGCCTACCTGTTGTGCAATATCGGGCACATATTGTCCAAGAGTTTCCAACAGAGTGAAGCCCACAGCAGAAGCTGTTCCCAGGAGAATGCCATCTAGGGGTTCCCAAACGCCGATCTTTTCCCGCCAGGGTGAAGATAACATTCTACCGATGGCAAACGCCCCTAACACAGGTAATGCCTTGAGTAATTCCTCCATCAACCCAGCACCAAAAAACATCCGTACCAGTAACTCTGTAAAGGTGGTAGATTCTTGGGGTGAGGGCAAGTTTCCAGGAAGAATACCGCGAAACACGAAAATAAATAGATCCAACAGTGGACTGAGTAAAATCAACGTTGTACTCAATGCCGCAGCCATTAGCACCCACCAAGGCTTTTGTTTACCGCAAAGTTGGTAAACAAAATAGTAGGCAGCGAAGGCGATATAAGTTGCAACGATAATTTGATTAGCTTGGGGCTGACCGACTGTAGCAAACATTAACACTACAAAGATTACGGTCAGTATTCCCGGTACGAGGTAAGCTTTCCGAGTTAAATCTTTACCAGTAGAAATAATGGGGAAAAGCTGAGTGAAGCTAACAGAATCTGGCTGCTTTAATTGTGTGTGGCCGTGGTAATTTGTTGCCGAAGGTAATGGTGTAACTTGGTTAACTGTTGTAGCCGGAGCTTGGTAAGTAAATTCGTACTCAAAAACGTATTGCGGGCCATCAGCACCTAGAGAAATGCGATCGCCTGGGTGCAATTCCTGACATTCATACAAGCGTTGTCCATTCAAAAAAGTGCCATTAGCACTATTTAAATCACAAAGCACCCAGCTGAATTTACTATCTGGCGATAAAGAGAGGGGACGAACCACCGCATGACGACGAGATACCATTCGGTACATCATGGCATCCAAGACAACTTGGCAGCTAGGGTCGCGTCCAATTACCATCTCTTTGCTGGGGGGCAGCGAGTAGCGAGATTCTGATCCAGAAGCTGCCCCATTACCAGACACTAGCCGCAGAAATGCATTATGTCTTGCGTTTTTGCCTGTCATCGAGTTAGTGTGCGTTTCTAAACTAATTCTTCTTCATATAATTTGGCAGCAGGACTAACCTTAGCCACATTAACAGCAGCATTGCTAAATCCACTATAGCTTCACTTACTGCTAAGAAATTTAAAATTCTAGATGGGAAATTTCAAATTGTTTCACCTAATGTTAATAAGTATTCCATGTACTGAGAGTTTGTCCTAAATAGGCTTGTCATGCGGATGAATCAGACTACATGATTTGTCTGCTTTTGACATCCTAGCGGTAAATTTCATCCAAAGCAATTTATCAAAAAACAGTAGTTTTTACTGCATTTAGTTTCATTTAGAAAATATATAATTTCTGGTGGTCTGTTGCGACCTAGTATGGTCTTCTTCCAGAGGGAGAGGGCTAACGCTTTTCCTTCTCTAAGTAGAGGCTGCGCCCTAAGCAGAGCTATGCCGCAGGCTTTACGAAACGCTCCGCGAACACAAAGTGTCTTGTAAAGAAGGGAGTTTCCCCATGAGTAATCGAACGTCCGTAGAAGTGCCGCCTTAAAGGTCAGCTGTTTTTGCCACAGTCTATTTGAAGCAGGGAGTAGGTAAAGAAACTGCCCTGAATATCATTCCAAAAGATTTTCGGTGTATTGGCTCAAATAACTGTAGCCAGTTCTGGGTGTTCAATCTTAGTTCCAAGTACTATCAGGAATTCTGCCAGCCAACGGGGGTGAGCAGGCCAAGCTGGTGCTGTTACCAAATTACCATCAACTATTGCCTCATCAACAAGGATATCAACATAAATCCCTCCAACACTCTTAACATCTGGACTACAAGTAGGGTATCGGTGCATACAGCACTAACTCTGCGATAATGTATCATTTTACGATCACAAGTTAACAAAGTGTAATGCACTGAGCACTTTTATTTCTGTAATTAAAGCAGATTAAATTCTGCGATCGCTCTGTTAAAGTTTTTGCTTTCATGCCCTGGGCGGCTGAGTTTAATTAAGGCAAAACGCTGTAGGGGCGTTAAAGCTGCCCAATGTTGCTGTGTCAGTTTTACACCTATTTCTTGAGCTTTTTCCTGGAGGCTAGGTGGTACAGTGCTATCTAGCCATGCAGGATGTAGCTCGATGGGTAATTTTGTAGCTGGTATACCCGTGCGTTGTAAGATTAATTGTTGGATATGTTCGCGGTAAGACTGAATTTCCGTTTCTGTTGTGCAAGGTAAATCGACTAAAGCTTGACGCTCGGCTATAGTCATTTGATTCCAATCAGACAATTTTAGCTTAATGCCACAAGTATCTAAATTGCAGCGCACCTGCATGGGGATACAACGCAGGGAATCAACAAAGTCTGCTTCAAATTGAAAAAAATCTGTCATAGTAAAGTATTTAAAAGTCGATATTTTTATATTTAAGTCACAAATAATTCGATATTTTTTATATTTAAGTCACAAATATTTTTAATTAAAAACAAGAGTTAATTAGCGATCGCATATTAATAATTTGTCCAAAATGCAGTTTTGGCTGTTCTTAATTATCAAGTATACTCTATTACTAATCGGTAGATTCAGACTAAAACTATATATTCCTAAGCATTATACAGCAAAACATCTGAATCAAGCTCTATTAACGATTATTTATATCATTTTCTGTCATTACTGAGACGAATTATTAAGTAACTTATTGAGAGGGCGAGAATAGCAATTCCTAAACCAATTATATCAATACCTGAGACTTTTTCTAAGTCAAGAATAATAATTTTTCTGGCGACAGCAATTAAAGAAGTGACAATAACTAATTCAACCTGAAAAACGTGCTTCCGCAAATAAGCTGTGATATTTTCTAAAATTTCTAAAGCGATTAAAATATTTAAAAATAAGCCAAAAATCTTATACAAGGTTGTGTTAAACTTAGCGTAAGGGGCTGTAAGCAACTCTTTAAAAATAAAAGCTGCTAAGTCCCCGATCCCAACCAAAATTACAATTACCATAAAAATAGATAGAACTTTAGAAACTAGCACCTCTACGTTTTCAATGATGTGCATGAAGTTCTCATCTTTTGTAGCTCCTATAATTTGCCTCATTAACTTTTTCATTTGCTGCACCCAATTTCTAAATAAAATAAAATCCTATAGATAAATCTAAAGGATTAAGGTAATTTTTAATGATGCTCTCTACGAGACGCTAAAAGCGAACGTGAACTCGCTACCGCTACGCTAACGTAATTGAGTTTTGTAACTCCTAAGCCTGACAAAAAACTTACCGATTAAGAGAGTTGATTTGCTGAAAAACCCAGATTTGTTAAAAACCATGACTTGTCGATCCTTGGTAACTTATCTAGCTGTTTTTTATTTTTTATCCATAGATAAAACCAAGGCTAGTAAAATCTATTGTTAATAGATATATTGAATCTTTTAATATGATAATTGGTAACAGTCAAAATTAGAACGTCATAAAAAATGATAATAACTATTGACTATTGATTATTGACTAAATTACCTATTAGTGATTATTAATTACCTGTTTAGAGGTACAATTTGCGGCTTACGATTGTGAGGACTGGAGTTGATAATCTTTGGCTGTAACTTCTATAGAAATTGGGATCAACTGTACTGCACAGGCTTTTAATTCTGGTTGCAAAGAATCGGGGCAAGATTCTGGATGGGTAAGGGCGTTAGCTTCGGCATTATCTGCCCACAATGAACCCCAGTGCATAGGGACAAAAACTGTACCAGGTGCGATCGCTTTTGTCACTTTAGCAGGAAAATGAGCTTTACCACGACGCGATCGCACTTCCACTTTCTGGTTATCTACAATCCCTAACTTAGCAGCATCACGGGGATGAATTTCGATAAACGGTTCTGGGTGCATTTTGCAAATTTTTTCAATGCGACCGGTGCGTGTCTGGGTGTGCCAATGTCCGTAAAGTCGCCCATTAGTTAGCACAAACGGATAATCTGGGTCTGGTGGTTCTGCCAATCCCTTTGAGTAATATGCCCCAAATCGAGCGCGTCCATCAGGGGTGTGGAAGCGTAAATCTGTATATAGTCGCTTTCGAGAGATTTCTCCCCCTGCTTCCCCTGCTTCCCTGCTCTTTTGGGAATGCGGCCATTGAGTCGGGCCTTGTGTCTGTAATTGCGTGTGACTGATACCCGTCATATCGCAGGGGCGATTTTGAGTTAATTGGACGAATTCAGCATAAACTTCAGCAGAGTTAGCAAAAGCAAATTCTTTCTCAAAACCTAATCTCCGTCCAACTTCGGCGAAAATTTCCCAATCAGCTTTAGCTTCTCTTGGCGGTTGGCGAAATGCTTGACACAAAGTTACCACCCGTTCTGAGTTTGTCATCACACCAGTTTTTTCACCCCACTGGGCTGCTGGTAACAGAACATGAGCGTAAGCAGAGGTTTCTGTGGGATAATATGCGTCTTGGTAAATAGTGAAAGGCGATCGCAACAATGCCTTTTTTGTCCGCTCCAAATCTGGCATACTTACAGCTGGATTAGTAGCTGCAATCCACAATAATCCGACAGCATCATTTTCCAAGCCAGTAATCATGTCCCAAGTAGTCAAGCCGGGATTGGGTGAAATTTGTCCTGGCTTGAGTCCCCAAAACTCCTCAACTTCTGCACGGTGCTGGGGATTTTTCACTACTCGATAACCAGGTAATAAATGCGCCAAACCTCCGGCTTCCCTTCCCCCCATTGCGTTCGGCTGACCAGTAAGAGAAAAAGGGCCTGCTCCAGGTTTACCAATCTGTCCAGTCATCAGGTGCAGGTTGATGATAGTTCTTACCTTGGCTGTCCCTTCTGACGATTGATTCACACCCATCGACCACAAAGACAGTACCCGCTGTGATTCACCCCAATAACGGGCTGCTGTTTCTAAATCTTCAATGCTGATTCCACATTGACGAGCTACCACTTCCGGGGGGTAGTGACGAATCACTTCAGCATAAGCCGGAAAGTTGCTGGTGCAGTCGTCCATGAACATGGTATCGATGTAGTTCCAGCGCATCAACAAGTGGGCGATGCCGTTCAACAAATCGATATCTGTACCGGGACGAATTGCTAAATGCAAGTCGGCGGCTTCTGCGGTTGGCGTGGTACGGGGGTCTACCACAATCATTTTGACTTTGCGGTTCTTTTTGTGGTATTTTTCTAGTCTGTTAAAAACGATGGGATGACATTCGGCTGTATTAGTGCCAATTAAAAATGCACAGTCAGTTAACTCTAGGTCTTCGTAACAACAGGGCGGGCCATCTGCGCCGAAGCTTTGAATGTAGCCAGCTACAGCACTAGACATACATAAACGCGAGTTGGCATCAAAATTATTAGTACGCAGACAGCCTTTCATGAGCTTCTGGGCTATGTAATAATCCTCAGTTTGAAACTGACCGGAACCATACATACATAAGGCTTCTGGCCCTTGGGTAAAGCGGACTGTTTGAATGCGTTGCGTAATGAGATTAAAAGCTTCATCCCAACTAACACGCCGAAACTCTCGATCTAAAGAGTCTCGCACCATTGGGTAATGTAATCTATTTTTATCTAAAGATTCTGCGATCGTTGCACCTTTGACACAAACCATTCCTTGACTAGACGGATGGGCTTTATCGCCCCGCACCCGCCAATTCGGATTTCCTTGACTATCTCGGTTAGTTGCTTTGCCTAGTTGGGCTGGGGGTGAAACTTCTAGTCCACAACCAACACCACAGTAAGGGCAGAGGGTTTTGGTAAATTCACTCATGGCTGTTGTACCATTTTGGTATTTTGATTGTGCAACCTCAGATGTAGCGACAGGTTGAGAAATTTGTGTGTTACGCAAAAACTCTTTGAAAATCTTATTTCTTTGCGTCCTTTGCGCTCTTTGCGGTTCGTTTTTTCATAAATTTTCATGGAAATTATTTTTTTACGAATCGCAGATAGAGCATTCCCAATTTTGTAATTTACTATTATTCTGCTTGAAGATAAGAAGAAGAGAATGAGTAAACGAACCGCAAAGAACGCAAAGAGCGCAAAGTTAAGAGAGTTACAAAGGGTTTTTACATCAATATAGATAGAGAGAATAAAGAGGGATTTTTATGAATTAAGATTGCTAGAGAAGAATGAAGTGTAAATTTACATAATTCAGATTTAATAGTTAATTTTACTACTTCATCCTTCATCTGATTATTCTTCAGTTAAGAAGATAGGGTTTTGAGTTGCGCTTTCTGGCAATTCACCTTCATAAGCTGCGGCAAAGGAACCTTTTGGTTCTTTGAGGAAGAAGGCACACATAAAAGCACAGATTAGTGCAGCTATACCCATTGTGCTAAACAGTGTAGGAGCATCGGTTAAGCTAAAAATTGTTAGGTAAACTACGCCGCCAAAATTACCGTAAGCTCCCACATTGCCGGCAATCTGTCCAGTGGCTTCTTTCTTAATCATGGGTACAATGCTGTAGGTTGCACCGCAGCCAGCTTGGGCAAAGTAGGCGGCAAACATTGTAACTGCGATCGCTACCGGAATCGGCCAGTTACCATTAATAAAATGTGCCATCAAATAACTAACACCGATACCAACGCTGATAATTGTCATTGTCCACTTACGGGAACCAAATTTATCAGAAATTAAGCCACCACTGGGACGAGAAACCAAATTTAAGAAGGGATAGGTGGCGGCAATCATCCCAGCAATAACATGCTCTAAACCAAAGGTTTTTTCAAAAAATGCCGGGAGCATAGAAACGGCTGCCAGTTCGCTACCAAAGCTCGTTATGTAAGTGAATTCGAGTAAAGCTACTTGACCAAATTGAAAGCGTTCAGATGCAGGGTAAGTTTTCTTGCCAATGAGAAGTTCTCGGTTTACTTCCCAAGCTCTATAACTTTGGTAAGCAAATAATCCTGCTAATAGCAACCAAGTCAAATACATTTGACTCAAAGTTAGGAAGTGAATGTTCTTTTGTTCCAAGCGCCAAGCTAATAAACCCAAGGCGAAAATCAAACCGAAATTCGAGATAATCATCGCCCAGAAGCTTTTGATGCTAGTCACTTCTAGGGAACCATTTTTCTTAGGTTTCTTGTAGACTTTGCCTGTGGGTGTATCTTGGACGGTGTTGTAATAAATTACGCCGTAAATAGCAGTTATTATCCCTGTAAGTGCGATCGCAAATCGCCAGTTAGAAGCGCCACCAGCGAAAAAGCTTGTAGAAACTGCAAGTAGTGGTAAGGCAAATTCTGCACCAAAAGCCCCAAAGTTGCCCCAACCGCCATAAATGCCTTGGGCAATTCCCATCTCCTTCGGCTGGAACCATTCTGCCACCATGCGGATACCCACAACAAACCCAGATCCGACAATTCCCATCAGCAAACGACTGATGACTAATTGATTAAAATCTTGCGCTAGGGCTGTTGCTAAACAAGGAACTACTGCAAACATCAGCAAGATTGAGTAGGTGATTCTGGGGCCAAAACGATCCAGAAGCATCCCAATGATTAATCGGGCGGGAATTGTCAGGGCAAGGTTACAGATGCCCAAAGTTTTGATTTGTTCAGGGGCTAAATGTAGCTCTCTGCCAATGGTTGTAGCGAAGGGAGCAAAGTTAAACCAACAGACAAAGGTGAGAAAGAAAGCAAACCAAGTTTGATGTAAAATCCGGTAGCGATCGCTGAACGAAAATAATTTTTTAAGCATTCTAATCTTTGTAATTGAATAAAACACAGAGAAGAGACAATGGCAGTTAAGCCTTTGAACTTGGAAGTTGCACCTTTTTACTCGAAGGTTGAGCCTTTGAACTCGGAGGTTGTACCTTTTTACTCGGAGGTTGAGCCTTTGAACTTGGAGGTTGTACCTTTTTACTTGAAGGTTGAGCCTTTGAACTCGGAGGTTGTACCTTTTTACTCGGAAGTTGTACCTTTTTACTCGGAGGTTGCACCTTTGAGCTCGGAAGTTGCACATTTGAGCCTGAACATTGAGCCTTTAAGGTTGAAGTATGAATTTTGCCCAATTCCCAATCCCCATCGCCCCTAATCCCCAGAGGGGGCCCCGAGTTCCCCAATCCCCAATCCCCAATAAGTACTAGCAGTTACTAACTAATAGGGCTTCTTGCTTGAGTTTTGCCCCGAAGTTTTTGATTAATAAGTCTTGTAAAAATGGCTGCAAGTCTTCGCAGGGTATGCCTTTGATAACGCAAGTTCCTAAATGAGCGTCTTTGCCGACTTTACCGCCCATATAAATATCAACGCCTTCTAGGGTTTTGCCATTTTTGCGAGTTTTGGTTCCCATCAAGCCGATGTCTGCAACTTGGGGCTGGCCGCAAGAGTTGGGGCAACCTGTCCAGTGAATTCGGACTGGATTGATGAAGATTAAGTCTTCTTCTAGGGCTTTAATCATTGCCAGGGCGCGGTTTTTAGTTTCGATGAGGGCGAAGTTGCAAAATTGTGCGCCTGTGCAAGATACTAGCGACCGCGCCAGTAAACCTGGATTAACCGAAAATCTTTCTAGCAACGGTTCTGTTAAAAATGTTGCTAAACGCGAATCAGATATGTTGGGGATAACTATGTTTTGCTCAACGGTAAAGCGGATTTCACCACTACCAAAAACTTCTGCTAAACGGGCAATTTCAAACATATCTCCGGCATACAAGCGCCCGACGGGAATATTTAAACCTACGTAATTTAATCCCGCTTGCTTTTGTTTATATACTCCGATATGGTCGCGTTTTTCCCAGTCGATCTCATCTTTTGCGGCTGCGGGTAATAATGATTTACCCAAACGGCTTTCTACTTCTGCTCGAAACTTTTCTAAACCCCATTCATCAATTAGCCACATCAAGCGGGATTTTTGCCGATTAGCACGCGGGCCGTGGTCACGAAATATTTCCAAAACCGCTCTACATACAGTTACCACATCTTCTGGAGCCACCCAAGCATTTAGAGGAATCGCCGCTTCACAGCGTTTAGCAGAGAAAAAGCCACCGACGAGGATGTTAAAACCAAATATTGGGGACTGGGGATTGAGGAACTCGGGGCCCCCTCTAGGGATTAGGGGCGATGGGGATTGGGAAGATTTTTCCCCAGTCCCTAGTCCCCAGTCCCCTGTCCCCTCCTTAAATGCTGGAACAAAAGCTAAATCGTTAATTTCAGCGTGAACTGAATTGTCTCTTCCACCTGCGATCGCAATATTAAATTTCCGTGGTAAGTTGCTAAACTCTGGGTTTCCTTGCCCTTTGTTGGTCAGCATATCTTGAATTTGCTGTACCAATTCTCGTGTGTCGTACAACTCATCTGCATCCAACCCCGCCACCGGATCGCCTGTGATATTGCGGACGTTATCCATCCCTGACTGGACACTGGTTAAACCAACTGCGTGAAATCTATTAAAGATATCTGGTAAATCTTCAATTCTGATTCCCCGTAATTGGATATTCTGTCTCGTAGTAATATCGGCGCACCCATCATCTCCGTAACGCTGCACCACTTGGGCTAAAACACTCATCTGACTGCTGGTAAGAATACCGTTAGGCATCCGTAACCGCATCATAAACTTGCCTGGGGTAACTGGGCGAAAAAACACGCCTACCCACTTGAGCCGATGATCGCGATCTGTTTCGTCCATTGCTTCCCAGCCCAAGGCGGCAAGTTTCTCTATCTCATCCCTGATGGCGAGTCCATCTTTTTGCGCCTTGAATTTCTCGAATTTATTGAGGCTGGTAGTCTTAGTTGTTGTGTCTGTCATGAGGCTGACTCTCGTGAGAATTTTTGCTGCTAATTGCCCAATATCAATCAACCCGTAGTTCCATCAGATACTGTATCTACGAGGTTTCGGGAATAAAAACTTAATATTCGATTACGGCTGATTATTGTTACTCAAAAGCATTTCAACATGAAACTTCAAACCCTCGGTTAATTAAGGGAAACTTGTAGCCATATACATCTTGGAAATCTGTCAAGCAGGTTTAAATAATGTTCATGTAACAATTTCGATACTCATAACTTAAGACGAGATTTCTGTTAAAATCGTATAAATTGTTACGATTTTTTGGTAAAATTGCTGAACATGGATGCATAATATGCATTTTTTGCATCAAGGTTGGCTAATGAGCTACTTAAAGCACTTGATGAAGAGTGTTTAAAACGATCCAAGCGGTTTTGGATTGCCATAGATTAATCCAAAATCCAAAATCTAAAATCCAAAATTGAGTGGCACTTATGAAACGTCGTGATTTTATTAATTGGGTAGGTTTGGGTTTGATAGCGAGTTCTCTACCTGTAGCGATCGCAGCTTGTTCTTCTCAAACAACTTCCGCTACTGGCGATTGGCAAACAGTAGGTACTTCGGCAGATTTAGATAAAACTGGTCAATTGCTGGCTAAAAACTCACCTGCTGGGCCTGTGTTGGTAGTCGGCACATCTAAAAGCGCAAGTCTGACAGCTGTTAACCCTACCTGTACTCACGCAGGTTGCACCGTAGCATGGAAAGCCGAGGCAAAAAAATTTGCTTGTCCCTGTCATGGTTCAGAATATGGGGTTGATGGTAAGGTGCTAAAAGGCCCAGCGACAGAAGCGCTTAAAACTTACGCCGCCAAAATTGAGAGTAATTCAGTTCAAGTCAAGCCAACTTAAACAATATAATTCAGGGTATCGTGAGTAATATCAACCAGCTTTTGGTGCAAGCCCAGACAGCATACAATGCAGCTGATTGGTCATCATTGATCCAATATTTACAACAATTAATTTTAGGGGCAGACTCGAAACATCCAGAGATAGTTAAAAATCGAGAATATCTGCTGAGATTAGCACTTTCAATTTTAGAGGTGGGAGATTTTCAGCAACGCTGGGAAATCACCAAGGTGTTGACTCACTTGGGAAATATTGCCATCCCACCACTCATTGACATCTTAGAAGACGAAGATGCAGAAGAAGAATTACGCTGGTATGCAGCGCGAACTTTGGGCGAATTTCAGCAGCCAGAGGCGATCGCACCTTTGGTTGAATTGTTGAAAACTGATGAGGATGAAGAACTTAGAGCGATCGCAGCCACAGCACTAGGACAAATGGGTACTGTTGCGATCGCTGCCCTCTCTGAACTTTTATTAAATGAAGATACACGACTTTTAGCAGTGCGATCGCTTTCCTGCATCCCTCAAACAGAAACCATCACACCACTGTTGAGTGTAGTGCAAGATCCACAAGCAACAATCCGCACTGCTGCAATTGAAGCCCTCAGCAGCTTTCATGACGAACGTGTACCACCAATATTGTTAAACGCTTTGGATGATATCGCCGCTACAGTTAGGCGTGCAGCAGTGCTTGGTTTAGGTTTTCGCCCCGACTTACGCGAAACCTTGGATTTGGTGACAAGATTGCAACCCAAGCTTTACGACTTTAATCTTGATGTTTGTTGTGCAGCCGCAGTTTCCCTTTCTCGGATGGGTAGTGATGACGCTGCAAAATATTTATTTGATGTGCTAATTTCACTTCAGACACCAACAAAGTTGCAATTAGAAACCATCCGCGCTTTAAGTTGGGTGGGTACACCATCTAGTTTGGAATATTTGCAAACAGCATTTGATCAAATCACTTCAGGGACACTTTGGCAAGAAATTGTCACAGTTTTAGGGCGAGTACAAAAGCCCCAAACTACACAAGCCGCAGAAATATTATTGCAAATATTGCGATGCCTTCGGCGAGCTTCGCTAACGCAGCATCCAGCCACAGAAATTGTTAGTATAAAAAATGCGATCGCTCTATCTTTAGGACAGTTATGCGAAATGCAAGCTATTGAACCATTGATTTCACTGTTAGCCGATTCTAATGTATCGGTGAGACTGCACGCGATCGCTGCACTAAAAAATTTGGATGGGGAAGCCGCATATCAAAAATTGCAGCAGTTAGCAAATAATGCTGCACTCACACCAGATTTGCAACAAGGAATAGCGATCGCTTTGGCTGAGTGGTAAATTCTTTTAGAAATGATGGGGAGGTTACAAGAGTCATTTGTATAGAAAATTATGTCAAACCCAGATTTAAAAAAGTAGCCTCCAGAAAATGATATACTCTGCGCGATCAGAGGTGATAAGGAGCGAGAATTATTCCTACACCACAACAAAAGACGCAGTGCTTTATATTGTGCTGCTTGTTTACTAAGTTTTACTTGCCCATAAATGTGGTTCGTGTAGAAGAACGAACAGGCAATGTGTTTTTCTTGGCAGGCGATGAGAATATTATTGAGATATATCCCAATGGCAGATGGAGGTACGTGCAATGAGCAAACCTAACTTTCAGGCTATGAGTCAGAAAGAATTGCAAGCCTATGTTTTAGCCCATAGAGATGATCGAGAAGCATTTTATGCATATCTTGATAAGCTACACGTAGAGGCTAACTGGGTTGAAATGCCAGCCTTAGAATCTACAGAGGATTTGGAAAATTATCCTGAATTTATTGAACGGGTTCGCAACGGTTCGGAGTCATGATAATTCGTAATTAGTTAATGCAAGTTGCACGGCTATCTGCTTGAGGTTGTACAGAAACTTGTGCGACTCAAACCTCATAATCCGCCGCATATTTTAAAAGTCTTATCTAAAAATTCAGATATTTCAGCAGAAAATAGTCAATTTTTTTTGGCGATATTTTCCGAAAAAATCCGTGCAAAGCGGATAATTGACGATTAAGGTAGTCAAATGTTATTTAGACAAATGTAAATCATCTAAAAATTACTGTAACAAACTATACTAAACAACGGATAAAAAACCGTTAACTTAAATAAAACCGATAAATGTAATTCAGGCTACATAAAAATGCGCCTAGAGCAGTTGCAAGCCTTTCTAGCGATCGCACAAACCGGCAGCTTTCAACAAGCAGCGCGAACATCTGGTGTTACCCAATCGACGATTAGTCGCCAAATCCAGGCATTAGAAGCAGATTTAGGTGTAGAACTATTTCACAGAACAACTCATGCAAAATTGACACTGGGAGGTGAATGTTTATTACCCCGTGTCCGCAAAATTTGCCAAGAATGGGAGACAGCTACACAAGAATTAGCTGATTTAATCGCCGGAAAGCAACCAGAACTTTGCATTGCGGTGATTCACTCCTTATGTGGATCTTACTTACCCCCAGTGTTGCAAAAATTTTGTCATGCTTATCCAAATGTGCAATTGCGGGTGACTTCATTGGGAAGCGATCGCGCCTTGAAAGTCCTTAAAGATGGATTGGTGGATTTAGCAATTGTGATGAATAATCGCTTTTTAACCACTGGTAGAGAAATGGTTGTACAAGTACTTTATGATGAATCAATAGAAATTTTAACCGCAGTCAATCATCCCCTGGCACAATATGAATACGTCCCTTGGTCGGAGCTAATTCGTTATCCCCAAGTGGTTTTTAAAGATGGTTATGGGATGCAGCGCTTAATACAAGATAGATTTGAGCGAATGGAAGCTACACTCCAGGCGGCTTTAGAGGTAAATACCCTAGATGCCTTTCGGGGAGTGGTGCGCCAAGGAGAATTAATCGCTTTGCTACCTCAATCAGCATTACTGGAAGCACGTCTTGACCCTACTTTAGCGGTTCGTTCCTTAGAGAACAATAATATTAGTGGTTTAACAGATGGTTCAAGTTTGACTCGGCGGGTAGTTATGGTAACAACTCAAGACCGATTACAAATTCCCCCCATCAAGCACTTTTGGCAACTCGTGTGCGAAAATATTCCATTACAAATTGACCAGCAGCGATCGGCTTCTTAAATGGCATTGGGCATTGGTCATTGGGCATTTTCGGTTATTCATAAAGGACAAATGACAAAGCACAAAGCACAAATGAGCAATGTATTTAGGGAATTACTGAAAAAAGTAGGTAGCGGAAACCACACAGGCGAAAATTTAACTCGTGCCGAAGCAGCCAGCGCTACTAAAATGATGCTGCTGGGTGAAGCGACACCAGCCCAAATTGGAGCGTTTTTGATTGCTCATCGAATCAAACGTCCTACGGGGGAAGAGTTAGCGGGAATGTTGGATGCTTATGATGAACTGGGGCCAAAGCTACAACCATTCGACTCTGGCCGAACAGCGATCGCTCTTGGCATCCCTTATGATGGCAGAACCCGCACAGCACCAATTAGCCCGGTAACAGCTTTACTACTCGCCGCAGTTGGACAACCAGTGATAATGCACGGAGGCGATCACCTTCCAACAAAGTACGGCTTACCCCTGATCGATATTTGGCAAGGTTTAGGAGTCGATTGGACTAACCTACCACTAGCAAAAACCCAGCAAGTTTTTGAGCAAACGGGAATCGGTTTGATTTATCTACCTCAGCATTTTCCTTTAAATAACAGTATTTGGGAGTACCGCGACCAACTTGGCAAACGTCCACCCTTGGCGACAATGGAGCTAATTTGGTGTCCTTATGCTGGGGATGCACACGTAATTGCTGGATTTGTGCATCCGCCGACAGAAGGAATGTTTAAGATAGCTCTGGGGCTGCGGGGTGTAACAAAATTTACATTAGTGAAAGGATTGGAAGGTAGTTGCGACTTACCGCGCGATCGCACTGCAATTATCAGCTTATCTTCATCCGTAGCATCCCAAGAGGTAGAACGATTGCACCTCGTACCGCGTGATTACGGTTTTACTACCAAGAACGTACCCCTTGGAACTACTGAAGAATTGGTGGCGGATATGCAGGAGGTTTTGGCAGGTAAAGCAAGCGAACTAATGCAAACAGCCTTGTGGAATGGTGGATTTTATCTATGGCGGAGTGGTATTTGTTCAGATATGTCAGAGGGTTTAGCTAAAGCAGAAGAATTATTAAGCAATGGTGCAGTAGCAGCTAAACTCCAAGAACTCAGCCAGTCAGTAAATTCCCTCTCAGCAGCATTTATACCAGTGTAATTAATTACAAATTACGAATTATTTACTCAGTGACTTCTCCAAAATAGACTTTTGTTGCAACCAATCCTGACCTACTTGAATACTGACATCTGAACCAAGGTTGCCAGTACTTTCCACACGCACTTCGCCAAATCCCAAAGTGTCACGAATCGATTCGGCACTGTTACCATCTCCTTGCTGGGCGACGATGTGAGTTACCTCTAGAGGTTCACCCCATGCCTTAGCTATATAAATGTTGCGATATCCAGATTTTTCTAAAGCTCTAATTAATGGTTGGAGATTAGAGCGATCGCCACCCGTACTATCTTGAATTGCTACACGCAAAGAGCCTGGGTCAGTCGCGGTCGCCTGCTGTTCTTGTTCTGACTCCAAACCAAAGTGTTGCGCCATCAGTTTAGCAATGCCATTTTTGTTGGGCAACCAATAGCTAGCATCAAACTCGCCTTTCTCACTAAAGCGACCTGGCAGCATTAACATTTGCATATTAGAGCGATTTGTCCGCACCCCAAAACCCATTAGTGCTACCAACTCTTCAACCGTCAAATTGGTATCGATGTGGTCTTTAACAACATCCAGAACTTTAGGTAATTGAGCAACAGTAGCTGGGTTGAGTGTTTGATCCATCAACGCACGAATGACCATTTGCTGCCTCTGAATCCGACCAATATCTCCGAGTTCGTCATGGCGAAACCGCAACAATTGCAGTGCCTGTTCACCACCGAGATGCTGCTTACCCGCCTTCAAATTGATGTACAAATGCTGAGAATCATCTTGATACTTCATATTTTTGGGGACGTAGACTGTTACGCCTCCTAAAGCATCGATTAGCTTGGCAACTCCCAAAACGTTAATTCGGATATAGCGATCAATTCCCGCCCCACCCAAGAGATTACTGACAGTTCTGGCAGTCAAAGCTGGCCCACCATCAACATTAGCAGCATTAATTTTTTTCACTCCATACCCCTCTATTTCCGTGCGGGTATCTCTGGGAATGGAGAGCATAATTATTTTTTTCGTCTCTGGATCGAATTTGAGCAAGAGCATGACATCGGAAAGACCATCAAAGGAGTTTACCTGCGGCAGGTATTTGAGGTTTTTAGTGTCTTCAGGGGGGTTTTGGATATCCGGGGGAAGTACGCTCATCCCCATAACTAAAAGATTCACTGGGCGAGTTAATTGTGAAAATCGCATCACACCTCCAGAAATGCGATCGCCATCAAAGGCAGCCTCCTCCTGTGGACTTAGCTGGGCTTGCTGCAAAGGTGTACTGGTTAAAGACACCGCCAAAAGTGCCCCTGCTGTTGCTGACACCATTGCAATCCCACTCATCCCTACCCAAAACCACAGCCAACGTCCAGATTTCGAGTTCTGAGAAATTTTTTTATTGGACTTTGAGGCTTTTCCCGACTGGTTTTCTTCCGCCGAACTTCTTTGAATGGTCACAGACTTCCTCACACTTACTCAATAATCAAATTTGGTAAATTTGCAGACTAAAAATATCCAAACAAATCAACCCATAATAACTAACTCTTAATTATCAGTGCTAACTTTTTTAATGTAGTGTCAACCACAACACTTATAGCAGCATTTTTCCTGGTTTTGGGCCAACTTAGAGATGTTTTACTGAAGTATGGCAATAATAAACTGGATTTGACTAGATATATAGAGAAATCAACCATAATTTTTTAGGAAATAAGTAAAACTACTGAAGAATTCTCATCCTAAAAAATTAAGATAAGTACTTACTAAACACTCGTTCTGCTAAAGTACTAAAGCCTGGTAAACGTCCAGATTTGCCCTGCATTAAGCGCAAAATCAACCAGACACTCACTATAAAATAACCCGACGTGAGAAAACTATTCAGAATAAATAGACGTAGCGAAAAAAAATCTGAAGTTGTGGCTCCGGTACTTAATAATAAATATCCCAACAGCCAAGTAAGTGCCAAAGTGATAGACAGACGGCTAACAGCAAGTTGTTCCCGACTGCCTTGTCCCCGATAGAGAGTCCACAAAGATGGAAAAAAGCCGATAATCGGTATCAAATATAAAAGCAACTGGGTTTTGGAAATTGGAGATTGGGGATTGGGGATTGGGTACTGGGTATTGAGAGGAGATAAAGGAGAGACTTCTTCAATCATTCTTCCTTGTCCCCCTTGTCCCTGATTTCCAGTCCCCAGTCCCCAGTCCCCAGTCGCCTTTGGTTCAAAATTATTCATTGGGGTTAGTATAACTCCTAAACTAGAAGGATGAATAAGACTCATATAGTTAGAGATAATAAGCTGTAAAGAAAGATTTAACTTAGTTCTATCCCGCAATTAGCTCAAAATGCAGACACGCAAGCTACTCGACTGGTGGCAAACATTCACACCAATAGCGCGAATCGGGGCGATCGCGTTATTCGTTCCACTGCTAGTTCTAAATGGTTGGGCACTTTCGGTATTTTTCAATTATTTCCATTCTCTCATAGTCATTTTAGTCGGAGCCTCAGTTTTAGCATTTCTGCTCAACTACCCTGTGAGTTGGATGGAACACCAAGGTGCTAAACGGGAGCAAGTTGCTATCCTAGTATTTCTCTTGGCTTTATCGATTTTATTGGCGTTGGGTGTGACGCTTGTTCCGTTAGCCCTTACCCAAGCTCAACAACTGGTGGCTCGGTTGCCAGAGTTGATCGACTCTGGACGCTCTCAGCTAATGATATTAAACGAAAAAGCGGAGACTTTTGGCTTACCAATTAACCTCGATGCTTTGGTAGTACAAATCAACGATCGCGTCAAGGGACAACTGCAAGCGATCGCTGGACAAGTTTTAAATTTGGCGGTAGTTACAGTCACAAGTCTCCTAGATATCCTGTTGACGATGGTTTTGACTTTCTACCTTTTACAGCATGGGAGCGAACTCTGGGAAAGCTTAGTGGAATGGCTACCCTCTAAATTTCGCGCTCCTTTCTCCCAAACAGTCCGCCTAAGTTTTCAAAATTTCTTCATCACCCAGTTGATTTTATCTACCTGTATGGCCTCAGCTCTCATTCCTACCTTTTTGTGGCTGAAAGTGCCATTTGGACTGCTATTTGGGCTAACTATTGGTCTAATGGCTCTTGTCCCCTTTGGTGGTTCTGTGGGCATTGCTCTGACTACACTATTGGTAGCACTGCAAGATTTCTCAATGGGTGTGAGAGTTTTGATAGCAGCAGTAATCGTACAGCAAATTCTCGAAAACTTAATTGCCCCCCGAATTTTAGGCAGTTTTACGGGTTTAAATCCAGTTTGGATTTTAATTTCAGTTTTAACAGGGGCAAGAATTGGCGGACTGTTGGGTGTAATTGTGGCAGTACCCACCGCTGTTGTCATTAAAACTGCTTTAAGTGCCTTGCGTCTTGGTGGCGAGGCAAACGATAGCGGCACGGGGGAGATAACTGCACCCGTTGCAGCAAACGAGTCCTCGAAAGCAAACGCTAACAACACTTTGAGTATTTCTGAAGCGACATTACCTTAAGGAGGCAGGAGGTTTCCTACCTCCTCATTGTGGCTCAATGATGGAACCCATAAACAAAACATTTCCCGTCTGATTATCCCTAATGGCGCAGAAGAAGGGACGGTCAACAATCATTCGGAATGGTTCTGGTTCTTCTCTCAAAGATGTTGCGACTATTCCCACTGAAGTAGCCGCAGCCGCTTCAGTACCTTCTTCGTTCACTTCGACAAAAGTTTTATGCTTAACTTGGCTAATGGCAAAATTTTTACCCATGCCAGAAAAATTGGCTTTACTGTTGAAAGCCTCTTCCATACCTAAATTTTTCAAGGCATCATTGAGTGTAACTTCGTAATTTGTTTTGAAGCGGGGTAGCCTAATAAACCCTTTTTGTTTGTTGAACTGAGTCATCCATTTTTCCCAGTTTTCAAAACTCAGGTTTTGATATAAGGTTTTCAGGTTAGAGTTTTGTTTGGGAAGGAATATATAAAAACTGGTTTTTCCATCTTTACCGTAAGGTAAACTAACTGCCTGAAATTGTTCGTTTTCATAATATCTATAGTCACCTTCTTGTGACATCATTGGGTGTTGCTTTCGTCTACTAGATGTAATGTAAAAAGGGTATTCAGCAGTTTTATTTTTGTCAAATTCGTTACTCCAATTCCCTTTAAAATATATGGCATTAATCAGAAACAACACTTGATTGGGTTCAATTGTTTCAACTATTTTATTAATTTTACCTTTAGTATTTTCTGTTACCCAGTTATTGATAATACTTGATGCGGCGGCATCTTTAAAGTTTAAATTGCTGACCTTAGCTTGATAGAAATCCTGGGTTCTCTTGAGGAAATCTGGTGCAAAGCTAACATCTTGATTTGCCCAAAGCGAGTTAGCAATACTCAGTTGTACTTTTGCATCCTGATTTTCTAAAAGCTGCTTTAATGCCGCCGCGTAAGCAGAGTTAATTTCTGGTAGATTCATTCCCTGTAATTCTAGGGTTTTTGCCATTGCTTGTTGAGTTGAGCCACTAGCGCCGTTGTAGGTCATGGCTAGAGCGATGCCGACACTCGAAGGTGATATAAAAATATTATTCTCACCTCGATCCTCTTTCAGAACTTCTGAAAATAGTTTGAAGCCAAACTTATTGCTAGACTCAACTATTCTTATATCAGTGTTGACTGTTTTTTTTTGCAATGGAGTTTCTGGCTGAGGTAAACTAGATTGGGCGAGCGCACTTTTGTTACTCTCGACTTGAGAACAACCTAATACACTGAATAGAACAACACTTGCAGCTGCCAAAGCATAACGTCTGCCCAGACTCACACCATAACGTCTTTGCAGAAAATTTTCTTTTGCATCACTAAACTTTTGCCGATTCATTCTGCTACCTCACTTGCCAAAGATTCCCGATCTGTGCTGATGGTTGACGCAGACACTGTGTCAATGATTTACTATTGCATTTGATCCAATAGAAAATGAGACTGTTACAGTTTTTGTAACAGCAAATTAATAACTCAGAGGAATTAAACACAACTCCTTAAAGCTGCTAATTCTTACTTGAGGCGGCTATGCAGACGAATTATGAAAAATCTCAATTTTGAGGAACTTTTCTATTTATCAATAACAGTATTGTAGACTACCTAACATAAAATAACCACTTCTATTGGGTTTTTATAAATATAGGATTTATGCCAAACTACAGGCTTTAGGGGTAATTCATCAAATATCCCTAACAGAAAATTTTTTTCGGCTATTGTTTTGCTAGTCCTGATATAGAATAACATTTTTAGTTGCATGAAATACAGAACGTTCATAGGGACGCACGCCTATGCGCCCCGATAGGATGTTGTTCAAATAGATGAAAATGCTGTAAATTGACACAGATAAAAATCGTGCTGACCTATTTTAATTGATAGGTACACTCCACCAAGCTAAACTATAAGGTTGAGTCGCTTCATTGAGCTTTTGACGAAACTGGACGCGGATTTTGTAATTGCCAGTAGTAGGAATGGGGCAGAAAATATGTTCTACACTATCGATTTGGCTGATTGAAGAGCAAACAGCACCAGCATCTGAATTTTGAGCATCAGCTTTTACTAAGTATAGGTCGAGATTATTTAAGCCGCGATCGCGAAAATTTTCGCCCACATCATATTGTTGGTTTGTATTTTTATCATTGAGTTCTACCAATCGATCCCAACTTAGGGTGACAGCAACAAAACTTCCCTGCTTTAATGGTTTTGCTAATACATAGTCAACAGATGCTCCAACATCAACTTTGCGATAATCCCAACCAATAGCTGGCACCGCAGCTGATGGCTGCCATTGGCCAGCACTCAATTGCTGATAAGCGCGAAATGTATTTAAGTGACCTGCTCCCATTTGAGCATCCAAGGGAATCTTTGGATCTTTATAAGCATCAGAATCTAGCCAGTTTTGATTTTGTTTATCAATTAGCGTCCGGCTCATTCCCAACCGTAAGCCATCACCACTATCTTGGATTTTGTCTGCTGAATTCAGCAATACAGCTTTCATTACTTGATGATGCCGAGCATCAATGCTCCAGTGGGGTTGTTTTGTGCGTATTTGTCGGTCAGCAAATTCTTGTAAGAGAGCAACGGTAGCCGTAACTTGAGGCGCTGCAAAACTAGTACCTGTAACCTTGTTCAATTTGCCATCTGGATTGAGTAAGGGAATATTATTCCCAGGAGCAACTAAACTGATAGCGCGACGGCCACCAATATCAAATTCCCTTCCGGCTAGCCTTCCACTCACTCCTTGGTTAGCACCCGCCAGATTAGCCACGTCTACTTTGTTAAAAACTCCTCCACGGCGGGATGAAAAAGCCACGTTAACTCCGTTAAAATTATCTGTAGGAATAGGAATACCACCTTTACCTTGATTGCCTGCGATCGCATACAAAACATCATGAACGCGGCTAGACCAGTCAACACATAAAGTTAGTAAAGCATTGCCGTCTAAAATAGCCTCTGGTCTAGGATCGCGGCTGAGAGGTTCACCAAAGCTAAAATTAATGGCACGAACATCGCCACCATTTTGTAGCGCTATGTGCTGGGCCGATAAACATTCTTCTGGCTGACCCATGCTTTTAGTGGAACCCACCGCAGACGAATACAATCTCGCTCCTGGAGCAATTCCCGGCAAAGCTTTGTTTTGACTTACCATTACACCAGCAACATTGTAGGCGTGAGGGTCAACACCGCTATTAGACTTAGCTGGCCCATTACGTAAGAATACTCCCGCTAAAGATATAGCGCGATTTTTAGACACCGCCTTATCCCACCCAAACATTCCCGGCCGACCAATTTCCACTTGACCAATAGCAATCTTACGACCGATTAAATTATAAGGAGCTTGGTGTAGCTTCAAAGCATCAATACCGTTAGTTCCCAAAGCAGATTCTAAAGCCGAAGCAATTACCGGCGCACTCAGACAAGAAGCACTTAATCCCCAAATTATCCAGGTTAGTTTTTTAGTCATTTGTTATTTGTCATTTGTCATTGGTGATGAAATGAGGGGAGAGGTTACAGGTAGCAAGTGATAGGGAATCTGTACCCTGTAACCTGTACCCTATTCCCTATCTTCCAAAAAAGGCCGGGATCAAAGTTATGAGTCTTGCTCAATGCTTTGTTACAATGCTTACAGACGAGGACGCTTAAAAACCCACTAGCCATGACCCAAAACCTATCTCAAAAGCCCATTGTAATTTCTCCATCTATCCTATCAGCCGATTTTAGCCGTCTGGGTGACGAAATTCGCGCCGTAGACGCAGCCGGAGCAGATTGGATTCATGTTGATGTAATGGACGGTCGTTTTGTACCTAATATTACGATAGGCCCTCTGATTGTGGAGGCGATTCGTCCGGTTACAACCAAGCCATTGGATGTCCACTTGATGATTGTGGAGCCAGAAAAGTATGTAGAAGGATTTGCTAAGGCAGGTGCTGATATTATCTCTGTACACTGCGAACATAATGCTTCTCCACACCTACACCGTACCTTGGGGCAAATTAAAGAGCTTGGTAAGAAAGCTGGAGTTGTACTTAATCCTGGTAGTCCTCTAGAGCTAATTGAATATGTTCTAGATTTGTGCGATTTAGTACTGATTATGAGCGTCAACCCTGGTTTTGGTGGTCAAAGCTTTATCCCTGGTGTATTACCCAAAATCCGCAAGCTGCGTCAAATGTGTGATGAACGCGGTCTTGACCCTTGGATTGAAGTGGATGGAGGGCTGAAGGCAAATAACACTTGGCAAGTTTTAGAAGCAGGAGCTAATGCAGTTGTCGCCGGTTCAGCTGTATTTAATGCTAAAGATTATGCTGAGGCCATTACATCAATTCGCAACAGCAAGCGTCCTACCCCAGAATTAGCCAAGGTTTAATTCATTGTTGGATTAACAATTCTCTACAAAAAATAGGGTGGGCAAATTGCTCACTCTATTTTTATTTACACATAAAAATACTGAAAGCTCTTCAAGTTTTGAACTTCCAGTATTTACTATATAAATTGAAAATTTAGAAAGCAGAGATAATCCAGGTTGGGAGGACTAGGATTACAATAGTTGAAAGAGAAGCGTATGACCTACTAGTTCCACCAGCCAAGACAACGATTTCACCATAACTTTCCTGTTTCCGTCCCTGTTATTGGTGTTAAGCGTTTGCTTTATTTAATAAAGCAACACCAATCACAAGATAGAAAGTTTTCTAAGCATTACTCACATCGTCTGCAGTCAATGAAAGCTGTGTAAAATTTGGATTGGGGGAATCCACCTCCCCAAATTATTTTTGCTCAGACTTCCTCAGAAAAAGAACCACCATTAGCAATGGTTGCATCATTAGCCTTGGGATAAGGAGTTATTTACTCCATGAAATGCTGACTACTTTTGTAATCAGTTTGATTTATTTCATAGTCAGAACTAATCATTGATTTTATGTTTTTAAATTAAATTGTTTGCTGCCAATCACCTCTATTGTGGTTGAAATTGCCGTTGTTATTAGTTTACCAATGTCGTCAGTATATATTTGCCATTTTGGCAGATTTTTACAAAAAAATATCAAATTAATGACTGCGATAGAAAACCTACCATGCGATCAACTTTAAATTAGCATGGCAGGCTTTCAGATACTCAATCAATTCTAGGGCAGAATTTTTTGATTCCAAATTATTTTTTAATTGGCTCCACAGCCTTTCAAGGATATATCTTGAGTTAATGGCGATTTCCTTGATTAATGTTTGTTAATTGTCTATCCCAATTTCTGGTCTAAACTAACGCCACGGATTTCTGTTTTTTGCTTTCCAACTACTTCAAGATAAGCCGGTCTTGAATCATTCGCATGTTTCAGCATTTTTAGATTTTCACTTTGCTGTTGTTTTGTTCTGTTAGTTTGAGAGTTTTCTTTCAGCAATCGGTTGTAGGTACGGTACGGAATATAATGGAGAGGATTATAACCAGCAAAACGTAGCATTAAAACACATGCCCAGGAGTACTTTCCAGCAATAATTGCTTCAACTACTTTATCAAATTGTTGAGCCTTTACTGTTGTATCTAAGTTACTACTAATACCAGCAATGTCTTGATTCATCATAGTGTTTAATTATTTTGGATGAAGTAAACTAGTTCAGTTTCTGCGATTGTTAGCGTTTCAATTGAGGTTTACAAACTGCACTAACTTTTTTGCAGATGTTAAATCGCTTTCGGGAAATTATCAGCAATTTGGCAGTGTTGGATGTTGACGAGGGCTAAAAATCCGTCTATCAACAGATGCGTACATAACTTTCCCAAGCTCTAATTAGCTCCCGCAGCTTTGAGCAGTAAAGATACAGACTGAAACTTCTCTGCTGTTTGAGCTTTACCTTGGCGCTATTAAGCAGAGTTTTAATGATTTTGGCTGATAACTCCCCTAGTAAACTAGTTTGGGCAAGAGCTAGCTTGTAGTAGGGATACAAATTATATAGATTCATTGCTGAACTGTCCCCTTGGCTTGAGGTTTCGACTGCATTTGACCTGATGATTATTTTCATGAACTAACCTTTGATTAAAAACAATCAAGTTTTTAACCAAGTTTGTTGGCTGCTCATTCCTAATTATCCAGATTCCCTCTGATGAATTGAGGAAACTGTAGCTTTTACTTGTTAGTAACTGAAAGGTAAAAATTTATCTTTTGTCTTTTCATTTAACTGGTAGGACAAAAGTCTAGGTGTAGCTCTTGGTAGATGCAGTTTTATCCTCTGAAACTTTATCGACTCCTAATTCAATCAATTTTCTCTGTTAAAACGCCTGTATTTCTTACTACTGGTTAATTAAGCAATTTCCGGCAAGTTTTCATATTTTTTCGAGTAGTGGAAAAAATTTATTTATCTTTGAGCTTTAACAACGTCATTCGTATGTATACTATTTTTTGTCGTTAATGTCATCTACTAAGTTAGCAGATTTTTAAGTTAAATTTACTGAATGTATTTCGATACGTACTTGCCTATTGTGCAACTTTTAATTTTGTCCTCCTTTACTAATTTATGAGGGGTCTGACCCCTCACACAATCTCAATTTAAACCCTTTATTATTGTCGAGTCTCTAGAAAATACTACCATTAAGTATGATGTAAAACAACTTCTAAAAATAGTAACTGCTAAAGAATAAAAAACATTCGCAGCCATAGCCTTGAGCCTATTTTCTTAATAAGTTAAATTAGATAATGATATTTATTATGCTGATGGTTCTTGATTTACAAGAACTACAGATTCAATGTATATAAATGAAATCGCTGTAAACCAATCGTGAATATTTCATGATTATCAGCTATTAATAATAGCTAGCTTATAGCACGCACTTATATTTTATTTTTGAAAAACTCTTTACTATTACTTCTTGCCTAACTATGCAAGTAAATATGACTACGCCACGCTGTGCGAAAAAAATCAAAGCGGATTGCTACAGTTTTAATTATTATCAATTGAAGAATGTAAAATATCTGTAGTAAGATGCTTTGAATAAAAATATGTATTAGGTGAAATCTCTAAAATATTATAAATTATAATATTATCAATTTTATTCAACAGTAACTTATCTATGTCTTTAATCTTTAAAAAATTTCTCAAGTAGAGACGACGGATGCTGTGACACTCGGGCTAAATACTAGTAGAAACCATCAATTTGCATGAGTTTGTGATGAGTGCTTTGCTCAACAATAATACCTCGGTCTAGAACAAAGATATAGTCGGCATAGAGTAGTCTAGAGTTCTCACTACTTCAACTCTTACCATTACTGAAATTTTCCTTTGCTTCCGGAAATACTCGGAAAATAAAATCAGAAATTTAAACTCTGCTTTCTCAGATAAAGACAGGCTAATCCTGGCAACGCATATACTATAGCGGTTCTCAATTGCATCGAATACAGACCTAAGCCCCAGTCCCTTCTCCTTGAAGGGAAGGGGAGTAAGATTCAAAGCCTCTCTCCTTTTAAGAAAGAGGTTTGGAGAAAGGTCAAAGTGTATTGCATCCATAGACGCGTAGCGCCTACTCTTACGAGAACGCTTTCAGTGAACCCGCAGGGTATGAGAACCGTTTTGATAGCTAATCAATTAATAACTAAGTAAATTCCCCAGATTGCCATTGCCCGTAAGTAGGTGCTAGCGCGGAAAGTACCAGCTGCGGTGATAGCTTCAGGGGTGCGAAATTGCAGCCCATTTTCATAAATTTGCTTGACTACAGCCTGTGTTAACCTCAACGCTTCATCTTTCATTCCCATTTGCACAAGAAAAGCCGCTAGCCCAAAGTTTATCCCAGTCCAAACTTCTAAAGGATGAGTAGCTTTAGGGTTTTCTGGTGAACCATCAGGACGAACACCATTCGCAGCACCAAACTCTCCATTGCAGAATTTCAAAAAGCAAGCATCATAAACAGTTTTTAGGGCAGAAAGGGCGCGATCGCTCGGTACAATATCTGGTAAGTCCAATAGTCGGGCGTAGAATTGTCCGCATAATTGATCCGCCATTACCACATCAGAACCACTTTGACTATCAAGTTGGTAATATTGCCCATTCCAAAGTTTTTCTTGATAAATAGGAAGAGATTGTGCCAACCAAGCTTCATAAGTAGACTTTTGCGCCGCCAACTCTGCTGTGTTACCTGTCTGGTAAGTTAATAAAATATCGCTAATTGCGATCGCAGCCTCTAGCGCCGCTAACCATAACCCACCACAATAGGCGCTGACACCCTGTAACCGCCAATCATCAAAGGTTTGGTCAGGCGCACCAGAATTTTCGGGAATCCCATCGCCATCAAGGTCAAAGGTTTTCAGGTAGTCCAGGGTTTGAACGATGGCAGGCCAGCAATCTGCTAGAAATTCTACATCGTCAGCACCCGTGAGCAGAAAATCACGGTATACTTGCAAGACAAAATCACTACCCAAATCTTTCCACAAATTGCAGTCTTGATAGCTGGTGTAGTTGGTTTTCTGCCAAACGTGTTCATTTGGTGCCCCTAAATCGTGGGGTGTTGCACCTGCAACTTTGCGAACCGCGATCGGGCTTTCTGCCTTAATTGTCATGTAATAGCCAATTATTCGGGGTGTATCATCACCTTGAGGAATCGCCCGTGCAAACGCCCGAATCACCGATTTTTCTAATTCTGGAAACAGCATCAGCAGGGCAAAAGAACCATACAGGCGCACATCTAGGCTTTCATACCACCGATAATCTAGACACTCCAGCACCGCAAACTGACCGATGGGGTCAAGTTCTGATGCTGCACTCCAGAGAGTACCGCCGCTAGTGAGATCGTAAAGCTCGTTAAATAGAGCCATTTTAAACCAATTGGGTAAATCTTCCCGGTCAAGAATGGGTTGTTGCCAAGTTTGAATTTGCGATCGCCAGGTTTGATATTCTTGGAGGGCAGTAGATGCGATCGCCCAAGCATTATTTCCACTTTTATCAAAGAAGTCTGTATATCTGCGATAATAGTTGACTCCGGCGGCAAATTCTGTAATGGGTAAATCCCAAGCGAGGACAAAGGGGATTTCGAGAGTTTCGCCTGGTTGGAGAGTGAAACGAAGTGCGATCGCAGCCCCTAACTGTTCACCTTCTGCGACTGGATTAGCATCTATATAATTGGACAAAGAACCATCTTTGGCAAAACTTTCCCACACCTCATCACCAGTTCCATCAGGATTCCAGCGAGTGTGGTGAAATAGTTCTACTTGGGGATGTTTCAGTGTCGCAATACACCAAGTTCCATCTCCTTCTTGCAAAGCATCACTACCAACCCGCCTTAAAAGACAGCCAAAGTGTTGTGGATTTTCAACTATTTGGTTATAGTTTCCTTGACTTTCGCCCCAATGTGGTTGGTATTCATAAACCGGACTACCATCATCACGCACTTGCACTTGGGGAGATTTGAGGGCATTAGTAAACCAGCCCACCATATTTTGCCAAGTGAGCATGATGCTGAGGGTAATTGGTGCATCTGTAGGGTTATGGGCATTCCAGAGGAATGTTGCCACAGGGTAGCTAGTTTCTTGATAATTACCTGCCCAAATTGGGGAAAATTGTTCACAAGTCAACTGTGCTTGAAATACATTTTCGTACACAAACCAGCTACGTGGGTATAGCGCGTGATAATTACCAGTCCCCTCTGTACTGGCAAGCGTTGGATACCACTGCCAAGCTTTGAGAGTATTATCATCGGGCCCTTGGGTAGATAAAGCGTAGGCTTGGGTAGATGTGCCATTGGATTCAAATACACTGAATTGACAAGCGGGGACGTTTTTGAAGGTATGCTCACCGCCGTCGATGTGCCACAGGTTAAAATCTCCCCGTGAAGAACGACCGATACAACCTGCACCAAAGCCACCTAAAGGCATACCATGCCAAGGGCCATCATCGATATTACTTGCGTAGCGGACGGTATAAGGTTTGTCCCAGCCTAAACCGATGGGACGGCTCCAAGTACAAGAGGGAATTTTCACAGAGAGTTGATTTGTCATCGCCTAATGTTATAGCGTGCAGTTACGTCAATGAAGACTAGCGCGATGTGCGATTTTTCTCAAGGGGCACAAATATCAATACTTGTCGGGTTTTGGGGGAAAGAGAAAAGGTTAAAGGGGAAAAACCTTATATATCAACCCTTAGACTCCTTTTACTCTCATCTTAAACGAGCAATATTGACACAAATATGCCTTCTCGATTCAGTAGTCTAACTAAGTTGGCACAATAACAGGACTTACGCAAAAAATAGCCCAAACCTTAATTTCCACGTAGAGGCAATTCATGAATTGCGCCTACCACGTGTAGTTTTGCCTAAGTCCTAAATAAAATAAAACTAGGCTAAAACCCTTATTGCCTATTACCTATTGCCTTATCCCGCCGATAATTATTTACGCCCACTTACTTAGTAACATCTGGCTCAGTTTGACAAAATATATCTCGGCAAAAATCCGAAAAGCAGCAATTTCAGCTTGTAGCTCAGTATATACTTACAAAATTAATATTCACTTAGTACAGCTGCTACCATATCAAACAAGACTTAGAGCAAAATCCTCTTGTTTGATATGGTAGGCAAAGTTCCACCACAGTGTATTATGAGTCTCAATAGGAATATAATTTTTTTGACTTCAAATTTGTCTATCTGTTAAATACGAAATCATCCGCAAAATTAGGAGCGTAATTATGCTACTAGAAACCAAAAACTATTGCCACAAATTAAGCCGCATTTTAATTTGTTCCTTGGGCAGTAGTTTGTTGATCGCGAGCAATGTGCTACCTATAAATGCTTTGGGAAAACCTCAACATTCTCAAGGTTTCATAATTGCCAAATCACCAGATGAGAGACAACCAGAAGCAGTAGAAAAAGGAATTGAGCAACTTCCTGCTTCTCAAGCATCAATATCTCCAAGAAAGAAGACATCTATTGAGTCGCCAATACAGACTCGTCCTATATCTTCTAATACAGAAACTTCCCAGCCAACCTCGAATGCTTCAAATGATGACTCTACTTCTAGATCACCTAGACGTAGGACTTCTAACTCAAATTCTAATCGTTCCAATAGTAGTGCATCTAGATCGTCTGGAGTCAGGGCTTCTAATTCAAATACCAATCGTTCTAATGCTGGCTCTGGGAGAGTTAGCAAGCCAAGTTCTAATGTAGCTAGAAGTGGCAACCAAAATATCGAGCGTCCGGCAGTTTATGCACCTGCGACACCTACTTATAAAGAGATTAACTTTGTAGATGTCGCATTGGGTATTCTGAGTAAAAGTGACTTTCAATCTCAAGGTAGATATTTTCATTTCTATGAGTTTGAAGGTAGAGAAAATCAACTAGTTCAAATTAGGCTTGTTGGTAGTAAAGATACACGTAGATCAAATAACTTGAGTTTAAATCCTTTGTTATTTCTGCACGATCCTGATGATAATGTCATCGTCAAAAAAGGCACTTTGGAAAAAAGCAGTGATGGTGATGATGCCTTCATTTTTGCGCGGTTGCCTAAGAATGGCATTTACAAAATTGCAGTTACTAGCCGAGATACCGGTGAGATCGGTCGCTATAGTTTGGCTCTGAGGAATGACAGAGCTAGCTATACCTTAGATGAAGCAGGCCAACTAAGCGCCAATAGCTCAACCTTGAAACAAAATGGAGGCGCTTACAATGTTTCTAATTTCCAAGGAAGAAAAAATCAGCTTGTAAGCATTCGTGTAGATAGTGTTGATGAAGAATTTTCTCCTTATGTAGCTTTGCTAAATTCAAAAGGACAGACGATCGCTATAGATAGAGACAAAGATAAAGCCGGCACCTACAGCGCTTTAATTGACCGAGCTAGGTTGCCTGAAGATGACACTTACTATATAGTTGTCAGTTCCAAAAATCCACAGGAACGCGGTAAATATAGATTGACTCTCTTCTGATAGTTTAGGTTGGATAAAAACCTCTCCCTGGTTTTACTACGCAAAATCTCTCCCTTTCCGAGCCGGAGAGGGACATTCTAGTAAGGGAGAAATTTTTACTGAGACAACCGCCAAATCTTAATGGTGTTGTCTTCACTACCACTGACAAGGGTCTTGCTATCAGGACTGAAGGCTACGGATGTCACAGTGTTGGTATGCCCTGTTAATGTGAGAATTTCTTCTCCTGTGGCCGAATTCCAGAGTTTGATAGCGCGATCGCGGCTACCACTGGCAATAATTTTACCATCGGCACTAAAGGCTACGGTTGTGACTGTATTGGCGTGTCCCGCCAGTGTGCGAATTTCTTTTCCCGTCAGTAGATTCCAAAGTTTAATGGTGCGATCGCGGCTAGCACTGGCTAAAATTTTCCCATCTGGGCTAATAGCTACAGCTGTTACTGTTTGATAATTTCCCTCTAGTGTGCGGATTGAGTACCCTTTTGTGAGATTCCAGATTTTGATCGTCTTGTCAAAACTGCCACTAGCAAGAATCACACTATCAGGACTGATGGCTAGCGATCGCACCCAGAATGTATGCCCTACCAATGTCCGAATTTGCTCTCCTGTTGCTAAATCCCAAATTTTGATGGTGTTGTCATCACTACCACTCACCAGAGTCTCGCTATCAGCGCTGATCGCTAGGGCACGAACTGAGTCAGAATGCCCTGTAAGAGTGCGAATTTGTTTTCCTGTTGCTAAATTCCAAATTTTGATGGTGCTGTCATCACTAGCACTTACCAAAGTTTTCCCATCTGGGCTAATTACTAACGTATTCACCTGCTGAGAATAGGCGTTGAGTGAAGATATTTCTTTCCCGGTGGCGAGATTCCAAAGTTTGATTGTGCCATCGCCTCCACTGCTGGCAATGGTTTTACCATCAGGGCTGATGGCAACAGATAAAACCGAGTTTTCATCTCCTTGGATGGTGTTAGCTAAGGAAACCCTACCCAAAGTAATCTTTGGTGGTTGACCTAAAAGCACGTCATCTTTGCCAGAATTATTATGCTGACTCAGCCTAGAAACTAAACTGGTTTGAATCCGGCGAAAATGTTTATACCAAGATTCTTGGAATCCGAACAACAGAATAAAAGCACTTACCAAAATTAAAGTTCTCAGTAAGGGATAACTTTTTGGTAAAGATGGGGCTTGAGTTGCGGGAATTTTTCCAGATGACTTACCGGCTGGTGGTAGGGCGAGGAGTTGTTTTGGAGTTAAGTCTTTGAGAACTTCATCAGCTGACTGGTAACGTTCATGGATATCTTTTTTTAAAAGTTTGTCGATGACAAAATCCAACTCGGTATTTAATGGACTCCGCAAATATTCCCGCCAATTACTCACCCACGCATACCCCGATTCCATCCACAACTGAAAGGGGGAAGTTCCCGTTAGCAAATGAAAGCAGGTAGCGCCTAAACCAAACAAGTCACTGGCAGGAAAAGCTTTACCATCTCTAATTTGTTCTAAGGGAGAATAACCATGTGAACCAATGGATGTACCAGACTTGTGCTGAACTTTGGCGGTGAATTGCTTTGAAGAACCGAAATCAATCAGACTTAATCGCCCATCACTTTTATGACGGATAATATTTTCTGGCTTGATATCCCGATGAATGACTTTGCGATCGTGGATAAATCTCAGGATGGGCAATAAATCTAGCAAAATATATTGAATATCCTTAGCGTTATAACCCTTGCGCTGTTGCAACTCCTTTAATAAATTATCGCCATTGATAAACTGCTGCACTAAATATAGGCAGCCGTCTTGCTCAAAGTAAGCTATTAAAGTTGGAATTTGGGGATGTTCCCCAAGGTCTTGTAGTCGCTGCGCTTCTTCGGCAAACAACTCCATCGCCTTTTTTTGCGACCAAGTTCCTTGGAACTTTGGAGCTAATTGCTTGATAACACAGCGTTCATTGAGTTTATCGACATCTTCTGATAGATAGGTTCTGCCAAATCCCCCCTCATCTGAAAGGACTCGGATGACACGGAAGCGATTTCTTAAAAGTGACACCAACGGGGTGCTACAACTTTGGCAAAACTTCTTTCCATTGGGATTCAGGGGATTTAGGCAATCGGGATTTAAGCAGCAGATCATGATCTGACAGGCGCGACTGCATGACAACTTAGGCTAAGTTTGCCCCTAACTTTCCCTTAAGAAAATCGACTCTCGCTTACTTGTGGTAGAAAACCCTGTTCTAGGGATTGGGGAATTACTTAATATAGTTAGCGTTTGTAAATAGTAGTCAGTCTTCCTCATTTGTGGAAAACTACGAGAGCCATAAAATTAATTATTCTTCCGATTATATAATAATCTGAATAGAAATATTTCTCTGAACTGCTACCCCTAGTAATTTTGCTTGTATATTGATAAGCATAAATTGACTAAGTATTAAGTAAAATCCTGATTAATTAACCATCACTGACGATGTAATGTAGTTGCAATATTTACTAGATTTGTTTTTGATATTTTCAATTGCTCATGATAATTGCTAATTTGATACTTTAGGCAATAAAAGGTTGTTCGAAAAGTATTTTGCTGTGATTTTAGACACTTTTCGATCCCCTAAATCACCCTTTTTAATGGAGATTTAGGAAGATCTGCAACTATTGGATACATCACAAATAACTTTTAAAATATCTTCTAACTTAATTTTGCTACCTTGTTTACTTAAGCCTCGCTCTCCATTTCCGAATAGCATTAGCAGTTCTGGTAACTGGTGGTATGTACACATCTGGAGTTTCGTTAAAGTTTTCGTATTGTGTAATACTTTTATTATTTAATTTTTGGGTAGTTAGACAGTTAGCTAAAGTAGGCAAATAGCTGTCATAACTTAAAGCTTTTATTACTTCATCGACAGTCTTAAACCGATCGTCTAATGTAATCTTTACCATTTTCCCTAAAGTTTTGGCGAAACTATCGGTAATATTTACTTCTTTTTGCCAGCATATCTCACCAGTATTTGGGTGGTAATCAAATTCTAAAGGACTTTTACCAGTCAACATATAAATACAAGTTACACCCAGTGCATAAATATCACTGGCATAAACTGGGCGAAGAGAATACTGTTCTGGTGGCGCAAATCCCCTAGTTCCAATAAAGTTGGTATTTATAACTTGATTGGTAGAGTTTTCACAAGCATCAACTAATTGCTCTTTTACTGCACCAAAATCAATCAGCACTACCCGTTTGTCATACTCACACCGCAATAAATTTTGGGGCTTAATATCCCGATGAATCACATGATGTTTATGAAGATACTGTAATACTGGTAATAATTCCTGTAAAAACTGTTTCACCGAGGCTTCACTTTTGAGCCCACCTCGCCGCACTTCTTGGGCTAAAGTCAAACCCGGTATGTATTCTTGAATTAAAAAAAACTCCTCATTCGCCTGAAAGTAGTCTAGCAGCATGGGAATTTGCGAATGACTACCGAGTTGACCTAAAGTTCTTGCTTCTTTTTCAAAACGCGCACATGCCTTTTGCCAACTTTGGGGACTAGTTACTTTCGGGCAAAGCTGTTTAATGACGCACAGAGGATGCCCAGGTAATACGGCATTTCTGGCTAAAAACGTGATGCCAAAACCACCTTTACCTAGAACTTGCAATATTTCATAGCGATCGCGGAATAGCTTCTTGGAAGCACACATCTGACCAAGTTGAGTTTGCTGTGAAATGCTCTCTTGAGAATTCGTTATTTTCTGAGAAAAGCGATTCATTAGTATAGAATATCTGCTCTGAAATGTCTCTAATCCTACGACAAATATTCCTTAATAACAGTAATATTACTGGAACTTTGCTAAATCATCATTATTCTTCTTAGGACTTACGCAAAAGTACACACAGTATCTGCGGTACTCCTATAGGGACATAAAAAATAATTAACCATAGATGAAAAATATATCCTCGTAGTGGCGTACAGATGTACGCCAATATTCATTCAAATGAGAATGGCTATAAAACCCAAGGGTATTGAGTTTTAAGGCACTTCAATGGGAATCAAAGCATTTTCTGGCAAGTAGTTACAAAAACGCCCTTCATCTGCAAGCACCAAAATCAGACGCAGGGGGTAATCTGGCGGGACTTGCAAATCTGCCCACGGTACAGCCAACTCAAAACAACTATTTAAAGCTACTTGAGCACGACTGAAACGTGGCTTCCATTGATAATTGTCTCCAGCTTCTCGAAACTGAATCGATTGCGTCAGCAAGTTAACTTCTAGAAGATGGTGAAACAGATAATTAAGTGGGGCTGAATCTGGTATATCTGCCAAGGGAACTGGGCTATTAACCATTGTTTTGTCTGGATAAAACCACAGCAAATTCAACTCTTTGGGAAAATCCTCCCCTGGTGCAACACCACCTTTAAAGTCCAGCCGCAAATAAAAATTGAGGTGATCCACCCCATACCAAAGTCGCTGAATGACGCTGCTATTGTGCATCGTTCCCCGCGCCCCGCCGATTTCTATACGTCCAGCTTTGTCCCAGTCTTGCTCATCACCCTTACCATCGATAACAGGATGGATAAATCCTTGTGGGGTATGACTTCCCTGCGCTTCGTGGATTTCCACTGGTTGCTTGAGATAGGGCGGTATAGGTTCATTTAATGCCTTGTAAATCCCAAACAGGTGTTCTCGAAATAACTGGTCAAAAATGGCATCTTGATTTGATGAGTGTCCTGCACCAAACCACCAAAACCAGTCTGAACCCTCTGCGGCATATAATGCTTCCCATGCTTCTGGGTTGTTTTCTTCCGTTGCTTCGGGATGACTTGCGAGCATGTCTCTAGCTTCTGTCAAGTAATCCCAAGCTCGATTTTTGGCGCGATCGCCGATCCAGGTGGTGAAGCTGCCATCTACCCAAGAACCACTGTGTAGTTGCCCTCCGGGAATGGTAGCTGTGGCGGGGAATTCTTCCAGGAATTCGGAGACGGTGACGAGTTTGAGGTGGGGTTCATCGCTCAAACTTTGATACAAAGCTTCTAAGAAGGGTTTGCCATCTTCGGGATAAAATTCCCAGCAATTCTCCCCATCTAAGGCAATGGTAACTAGCCAAGGTTGCTCACTTTGACTATCTCTTTGCATTTTAGCGATCGCTTGCAAATGTCCCACTAAGTCGGCTGCTGCCTTTTTTGCTGGCATCGCACCGTAGGTAAAGCCAATCAAATCTGATAATCTGTGGTCGCGAAACACAATTGACAAATCACCCTCGGCGGTTTGCAGCCGATAGGGTCGATACAACAGTTCTGGTTGCTGCACATTCCCCGCCCCATCCCGATGAAAAAAGTGTTTCAGCGTCCACCCTAAGACGGCTTCATCTGAGCATATCCACTTAAATCCTTGGTTAATAATGTGTGGAAGTATCGCCGGACTGACTGACTGTTCCGAAGGCCACAAACCACGAGGTATTTGTCCAAAGCGGTCTTTATAAAAGTTCCAAGCTTTCCGTAAGTGACGGGGAATATCTTCTTCCCACTGAAATCGCTGCTTAGGTAGTGTCATATTCGGCACAGCTACCCGACCGGAGTTAGTATCAGCGAGTAAGGGCAAAATCGGGTGGGTGTAGGGCGTAGTGGTAACTTCTAGTTGCCCCGCCTCCTGCATTTTGCGATGTTGCGGGATAATGCGACTGAGAATTTCTCGTTGTTTGGAATAAATGCGCTGGCGATCGCTTAAAGTAAAATTTCGACCCTGTTTTAACCAAGTCGCAATTTCTGGGTCATCCCAAAACAGAGGATCGATCCAAGCCAAATTGTGCCAAGCTAGCAAATCACCATAATCTGGCAACTCCCAATTTGCTAAACACCAAGCTTGCCCCTTATTCTGCCTTTGCTGATACAACTCGCTATAGCGGGGATGTGGGTCAATCAACGTATGGTGATTGGCATCAAAAAAGTGTTGGATAATAAATTCCCTCTGTTCCTGGCTGAGTTGTTCATTCGGTGTCAAACAGGCTGTGAGGTAAGGGTCAAAAGCAGTCCCAGCAATATAATCTTCAAGTTGTAATATCAGCGATGGAACTAAATTCACCGTTTGGTGTAACTTAGGATACCGCTCTAAGAGCAATACTAAATCCAAATAATCTTTAGTCCCATGTAAACGTACCCAAGGTAGGCGGTACTGCTGACTGGGAGATAGGGCACTACCAGGAGATTTGTACAGAGGCTGATGTTGATGCCAGATAAAAGCGATGTAGAGAGGATGGGGCATAGCGAGTAATTAGGAGTTAGGGATTGGGGATTACAAATTAGGGATTAGGTATTAATGATAAATTATGAATGAAAAAATCCATTCTTCCCCAGTCCTCAGTCCCCAATCCCCAGTCCCTAGACTACTTGTTCAATTTCCGCAATTTCAGGAATCATTTCTTTTAGGCGGCGCTCAATACCCATTCTCAGGGTCATTGCAGAACTGGGACAAGAACCACAAGCACCTTGCAGGCGAAGCTTTACAACAGGCCCATCGAGTTCTACGAGTTCCACATTGCCGCCATCAGACATGAGATAAGGGCGCATTTCATCTAAGACTGTTTCAACGTTGTCAATTGTGAGTTCCATAGTTTTAGACCTGCTAAGTTAATGGTGGGCATTGGGAATGGGACATGGGGCATTGGGAATGGGGCATGGGGCATTGAGAATGGGGAATGATTCTTGTGCCATCTGCGCTGTTACTCGTTAGCCATTATCCAAAATTCTATTTTCTATGTTGTCTAAACAGAGTTTTCGTGTGAGCCTCCTACTTTACTTTAGCTTTTAGGTTCTGGTTTGTAATTTGACGGAAGACAGGATTTAACGCTCCTAAGTACACGTCACCGTAAAAAGGAGTCAAAAATCTATTATTTTGTAAATTTTGAGTAAAGTGGAGCAAAAGCCAAATTTAGGCGTTTGTTGTGTTTTCTTCTTCAACCCAGCCCATAATTATACAATTTTGTGGTCTAGGGACGGAATTCTCTCCAATCTCCCATGCCCAATTTTGTTATTTATTGAATAATAATTACTAAGAAACTTTAAATTTTAAAACTTTAAACCCAGTATTGCTAATGTTCCAGATGACCAATGACTAACTCATAACGGGCTAAATGCTCCGCTATCGCTAACAGCACTGTCTGTTGAGTCGCTATCACTAGACGAAACCATGACTGGCTGTTGATATAGTGGTACTGTAAATGTCACTGTTGAACCAAGTCCTTCACCCAGACTATAAAAATGTACCTCGCCGCCCATTGCTTCCACTAGCTTCTGAGATATTGCCAGTCCTAAACCTGTGCCACCATACTGGCGAGTGCGTGAGCCATCCACCTGAGAGAATAATTGAAACAGTTTATCTTGTTTGTCTAGGGAAACACCGATGCCTGTGTCTGCCACACGGACTCTTACCATGCCAGGAAATTGCTGGTCTTGAAGCTTCGATTTTTTGAGTACTAAATCGGCGCTGACGGTGACACCACCTTCATGAGTAAATTTGATGGCATTACCTAGCAAATTGAGCATCACTTGGAGCAAGCGTTGGTAATTGCTTTGGACAATGATTTCATCGGAGGTAGCAGGCATTTGCATCCGAAAGCTGAGGTTTCTCATTTCTGCTTGGGGACGCATGAAATTTTCTACATCACTAAATAGCTCGTTTAGCTTGACTGGAGCGTAAGTTAGCTCCATTTTACCAGCTTCGATTTTGGCAATGTCCAAAATGTCGTTGATGATATTTAGTAGATGTATCGATAAGTGGTGAGCTTCTGCCAAAAATTGGTTTTGTTCTTCTGGGTCATCTGCCATCCCTTCCAAAATCAGCTTCAAAAAGCCAATCATGCCATTGAGAGGGGTACGAATTTCATGGGAGACATTAGCCAGAAACTCGCTTTTGAGCCGGGAAGCTTCTTCGGCTTTTTGACGCGCTACTTCTAATTCTTCGTATAAAGTAGCATGTGCGATCGCAGTTCCCAATTGATCTGCTGCTTCTTTTGCTAGCTCTAATTCCGATTCTGTTAATGTATAACATTCATCTTGCCAATTCAAGGCAACCAATCCATTGGCTTGGTCTTGATAGCAAGTCGCAACCACTAAAGTTTTCTGCCGCCCAGACTCTGTGCATCCAGGTACTTCCATCACAACTGGTTCTAAGGTTGTCAAAGCCTGAGCAAAAGCAGGCTCAGAAGCTACATCTATTTCTAAGCCTAGCATTGATCTGAGTTCTGGCTGGCGATACTCAGCTTTCACTTTTACTTTTGAGCTAGAGGGCTGATAAGGACAAATAATACAGCGCTCTAGCCGCAGTGCTTTTCCCAAACTGTCAACTGTTTGCTGCCAAATAATATCTAAATCCAATGTCCGGCGAATATTTCTGGTAATCCGATTTACCAGTTTTTGATGTTGCTGTGATCGTAAAGCCAACTCTATTTGTGTGGGGGTTTTGGATGCCACACGCGCTTGTTTTTTGTTGAGTGTCGCTTGCACTAAGCGTCCCATAACTAAAACTGTAGTGGCAGTTGTTCCCAAACTCGGCATAATCGGACTAATCACTAAGTCCAACTCAAATAATTCCTGGTGGTAGCTAAACCAACACTGAAACCTTTCTGGCACCAAACTTGTCAAAATTCGGTGCAATCGTTCCACATAATTAACCTTATCCACTGGGGCAAAGGTTTGCCTCTGGTTCAGCTCGTCAACTATTTTTTCGGTATTTAACCCCAGGAGTTCGCTATGCTGCCAATGAAAGGTCAGATAGCGCCCTGCCCCATCTTGCGTATACACCAACTCAGCTCCTAGAGTTGGTAATAAGCCATCAGTTTTACTGGTAATAGATTCCAGATTTTGGGAAAATACATTCGGCAATTGGGAATTGGCAGTAATAGTCATTAATTGAGTTGGATAGACAAAGGATATCCGACCGTAATTTTACTAAAGCTGCTAAAATTTGTATATAAATTTTTACAGCTTTTTTGCTTTTATTGGGTATTTCTTGGTGTTCTGAAATCCAGCTTGATAAACTTCACCTTTTTTAACTTGCATTAACAGATGACTGATGGCATTAATCGTTCCATTCACCGCGAGGAGGAACGGGGGTACGCACAGGGGTACGTGTCAGTTCGTCATCTCTGAGGATTTCACCACGCAACCACTGGCGAATTGCTACCTCAATCACTTTACTTGGGTCATTGGTGAGATGCTGAATTTGCTCTAGTAACTCGGAGTCCAGGCGGACGGCAATTTCTACCTTATCGGCTCGTGTGTTTTCCGCTTCGGTAGTTTTCTCTTGCATATTCATAGGTTTGATATACTCTGAATTGGTTTTGTCTAAAGCTTTGTAAAGTAGTTATATTCATCATTTGGGCTAATTCACTGAAAAATCTTCAATGGGACATTTACATAGTTCCCCGAAATAGCACCAAAGTAACAGCTTTAAGTTTTAAATCGCATTTTTCATATAACTGACTAGACAATAGCTCTAGAAGTTTTGCCGATAAATCAGTGATTATGAGTAATTACGGGTTGTAATTGCCCAAGATCACTACATGATCCCTACATGTACTTATTTACATTTATTGTACGCTCCTAGCTGTTGAATACTAGCAGCGACAAATAGACTTTCATAATATTCTTAAAAGTCCACCTATTTAGATCGAAAGTTAAAGATGGGGTGAAGAGGGGCAGAGGAGGCAGGGGGCCAGGGAGCAGGGAGAGCAGGGGAAGAAAGAATAACTAATGACAAATGACCAATGACCAATGACTAATGACCAACTCAGCACTAAAAACGGAGCGTCTTGGCTAAGAAAGCATTAAAATACATTAAGTAAATTGCTCTTTTAACTTTGGTTGCTGCTAAGGCAAAGATAGTATATGACTGACGTTCCCGCAGTTCGCATTCGCAATTTTTGTATTATTGCTCACATCGACCACGGGAAATCAACCCTCGCCGATCGCTTGCTACAAGCGACTGGCACTGTTGAAGACCGAAAGATGAAGGAACAGTTTCTCGACAACATGGATCTGGAACGGGAGCGCGGCATTACGATTAAGCTGCAAGCTGCCCGAATGAATTACAGAGCCAAAAATGGTCAGCAGTATGTGCTGAACTTGATTGATACTCCTGGACACGTGGATTTCTCTTATGAAGTCTCCCGCTCTCTTGTTGCTTGTGAAGGAGCGTTATTGGTAGTAGATGCTTCCCAAGGTGTGGAGGCGCAAACTTTGGCAAATGTCTATTTAGCCTTAGAGAATAACCTGGAAATTATTCCGGTTTTGAATAAAATTGATTTACCTGGGGCAGAACCAGAACGGGTAATTGGTGAAATTGAAGAAATTATCGGTCTAGATTGCAGTGGTGCGATTCTGGCTTCTGCTAAAGAAGGACTTGGTATTGATGAGATTTTAGAAGCAGTTGTCGAGCGGATACCGCCACCGCCCAATACCATAAATGAACGGTTACGAGCCCTAATATTTGATAGCTATTACGACAGTTACCGAGGAGTAATTGTGTATTTCCGGGTGATGGATGGCACTGTCAGAAAAGGCGATCGCATTCATCTAATGGCATCCGGTAAAGAATTTGAAATTGATGAGTTAGGTGTGCTTTCTCCCACTCAAAAGCAAGTCGAAGAACTCCACGCTGGCGAAGTAGGCTATTTGGGAGCGGCAATTAGAGCAGTAGCTGATGCACGGGTGGGTGACACAATTACCCTTAGTAAGGCAAAAGCTGAGTCACCCTTACCAGGTTACGCAGAAGCGAACCCAATGGTTTATTGTGGGATGTTCCCCATTGATGCTGACCAATTTGAAGACTTACGGGAAGCATTAGAAAAGTTGGAACTCAACGACGCAGCCCTACATTACGAACCAGAAACTTCGAGCGCCATGGGGTTTGGCTTCCGTTGCGGGTTTTTGGGTTTGCTGCACATGGAAATCGTCCAGGAACGCCTAGAACGGGAGTATAATCTCGATTTAATCATTACAGCCCCCTCGGTGGTTTATAAGGTGATTACTCTCAAAGGAGAGGAACTGTACATCGATAATCCTAGCCGTTTACCTTCTCCCAACGATCGCCAAAGAATTGAAGAACCATACGTCCAAGTAGAGATGATTACGCCGGAAACTTATGTCGGCAGCTTGATGGAGTTGTCACAAAATCGCCGGGGCATCTTTAAAGATATGAAATATCTCGCCCAAGGACGAACCACCCTGACTTACGAACTCCCCTTAGCGGAAGTAGTGACTGACTTTTTCGATCAGATGAAGTCGCGATCGCGCGGTTATGCTAGTATGGAATATCACCTCATAGGCTACCGTGAGAACCCTCTGGTGAAGCTGGATATCATGATTAACGGCGATCCTGTGGATTCCTTGGCAATGATTGTGCATCGAGACAAAGCTTACAACGTTGGGCGGGCAATGGCAGAAAAACTCAAAGAATTAATTCCCCGCCATCAATTTAAAGTCCCGATTCAGGCATCTATTGGCAGTAAAGTTATTGCCAGCGAACATATCCCCGCCTTGCGGAAAGATGTGCTAGCCAAATGCTACGGTGGTGACATTAGCCGGAAGAAGAAACTCTTACAGAAGCAAGCAAAAGGTAAAAAGCGGATGAAATCTGTAGGTACTGTAGATGTACCCCAGGAAGCTTTTATGGCAGTACTGCGCTTGGATCAAAGCTAATAGAAAAAAGAATTCAGGAGTAAAGAGTCAGAATACCCTTTTAGGGAAGCAAGCTACAGAACGAATTAAATTCCAAGTGGCGGATAGCGAGTCTGCAAACGTCTGAATTTGCTCTTTTAGTTCCCCACCAAAATTTTCTGGTTCTGAATTCTGAATTCTTTTTCAATATCTGTTAATTTTAATTACAAAGGCTGTCAACAGCAGCCTCAAGCGTAAGAGTTTCAGCCTGTCGGTGGTAGGTTTAGCTTTCAGAAAGCCAGAGACTAACTCACCATTGGCTCAAACATCCTTGAGCGTGCCTCGAATGCAGGATTTCTAACAGCAAAATATATATTTATTGTAGAAATTCAAAACATCATGAGTCGCAAGCAGGCCCAAGAAGAACTCTCTGAGGCAGAGCAAAAATACCGCACTCTGGTAGAACAAATTCCGGGCGTTGTTTATATTTTACCGATTAATAACACTGCTCAAGAAGCTTATATTAGTCCGCAACTGCAACAATTGTTAGGCATTGCTCCCGAAGATTGGTATCACGGTTTTTTTAATAGTTGGTTAAATTACACTCATCCAGACGATCGCGATCGCTATTGGCAAGCTGTAAACACGACAATCACCACCGGAGAGACTTTGAGGGTCGAGTATCGAATGCTGAGGCGCGATGGTAGAACAATTTGGGTGCGGGATCAAGCTAATCTTGTTCTCTGTGCGGATGGACAAACTCAGGTATTTCAGGGTTTAGTGTTCGATATTAGCGAACGCAAACGGGCAGAAGCCGCATTAAGTGAAAATGAGCCAAAATTCCGGGCGATTTTCAATCAAACCAATCAGTTTATCGGATTGCTTCAGCCCAATGGAATTGTATTAGAGGCTAACAAAACAGCACTGGACTTTGCTGGAATTACTCGAGAAGAAGTAGTTGGTAAGCCATTTTGGGAGGCAAAATGGTGGACAATTTCTTCAGAGACACAAGCACAATTAAAAACTGCGATCGCAGCTGCTGCTAATGGTGAATCTATTCGCTATGAAGTTGAGGTTTTGAATCGAGACAATAGAGCGATCGCAATTGATTTTTCACTACGTCCCATACTCAATGAAACAGGGTGTGTAAAATTACTTATTTCCGAGGGACGAGATATTAGTGAATATCAAGCCGCGCTGCGCGAACGCCAAAAAGCTGAAGACGCATTGCGTTCAAGTCAAGACTTTCTCCAAAAGGTTGCTAATACCGTACCGCATATTTTGTATTTATTTGACCTCTTAAAAGGAACAAGCATTTATCTTAACCAAAAAAGTCTTAGTATTTTAGGCTACTCTCCAGAGGAATTTTGTAACGCAGATCCACAGTGGTTGCTGAATTGCTTTCATCCAGACGACCAACACCTCTGCTATGACATACCAAGTCGCTTCATCAACCTTAGCGACAATGAAGTTCTTTCCACCGAATACCGATTCCGGCATAAAAATGGGGAGTGGCTTTGGCTGAATACACGAGAAGTCGTATTTGCCAGAGATGCTAGCGGCACTCCAACGCAGATTCTTGGCTCGGTAGAAGACATTAGCACTCGTAAACAAGCTGAAGGATTGCTGCGACAACAGGCAGAGGGGGAACGACTAATTACTGAAGTAACTCAACAGATTCGGCAATCACTGAATTTGGAGGAGGTTCTAAATACAACAGTCAACAGTATTCGAGAGTGTTTGGGTTCAGATTCCGTTGCTATCTACCAGTTGGAATCTGACGGAAGTGGCTATTTTGCGGCAGAATCGCTGAGTGATGACTACCCGCAGAGATTAGAGCAGACACTGCACCCATTTTCGAGAACACGAGATTTTAGCTACTATTACCAGGGATTACCTACAGTCCTGCATAATATTCAGGAGTCTGATCTTTCAGCCGATGTTTTTGAGTTATTACAACTCTATAAAATCAAGGCTGCAATGGTAGTACCGATTTTGAATGGGGATAATCTGTGGGGTTTACTCATTGCTCATCAGTGTAGCGCACCTCGTTACTGGCAAGCATTTGAAGTTAATTTGTTGCAGCAGTTAGCCAGTCAGGTAGCGATCGCTATTCATCAATCAGTACTCTACCAGCAATTACAAGCTGCCAATGAAGAACTGCAAAGATTGGCCACTTTAGATGGCTTGACTCAAATAGCCAATCGTCGCCGATTCGATCAGTATCTTGAGAATGAGTGGCATCGACTCAAACGCGAGCAAATGCCGTTGTCTTTAATCTTGTTCGATGTCGATTTTTTTAAACGCTACAACGATACTTACGGGCATTTAGCAGGAGATGATTGTTTGCGGCAATTGGGGAGTGCGCTTAAAAGTATTATTAAGCGTCCAGCCGATTTAGTAGCCCGTTACGGCGGCGAAGAATTTGCTGTGATTCTGCCTAATACAGAGATTGAAGGAGCAATCTCTGTAGCTCAAACTATTCGACAAGCAGTCTCTGACTTGACTATTCCCCATGCTCAATCTAGTGTGTGCGATCACGTTACTGTCAGTCTAGGTGTTGGCAGCATTGTGCCAAATTCCGAAACTTCGCCACAAGACTTGATTAATGCTGCGGACAGATCACTATATATAGCTAAACAGCAAGGGCGCGATCGAGTTCATACTGTTTGCGTCGTTACCCCTTCTTAAAGCCTGAGTTACAAAACGGGCACTCAAGTGTTTTAAATTACGAATTAGTATTATACATTGCTTCCTATCGCTAGCATACAGTTGATAACCTTTGATAAGCTTTAACAAAATAACTGTTAAAAAATCTAAAAATTTAGTAAAAGTACTCACTGCATTCGCCAGACTTGTATTTTTAGGTAAATGTAGTTGTTTAGATATTTGTAAAGTGTCGGGGAGTCTAACAGATGAAGATATTGGTATTAAGTTGGGAGTTTCCGCCAAGGATTGTTGGGGGAATTGCGCGACATGTAGCGGAATTGTACCCGGAACTGGTAAAGCTAGGACATGAAGTCCACCTGATTACGCCGGAGTTTGGTCAGGCATCGCTGTATGAGGTGGTTGAAGGAGTAAAGGTACATCGGGTGCCAGTGGCACATAGTAACGACTTTTTCCACTGGGTAGTCAATCTAAATTTAAGTATGGGAGATCAAGGTGGTAAGTTGATCTTGGAGGAAGGGCCCTTTGATTTAATTCATGCCCACGATTGGTTAGTTGGAGATGCTGCGATCGCTCTCAAGCATAATTTTAAAATACCACTAATTGCCACAATTCATGCTACAGAATACGGACGCTATAACGGTATTCATACAGAGATCCAAGGCTATATAAATGGCAAAGAAACCTTGCTGGCTTATAATGCTTGGCGAATTATTGTTTGTAGCGACTATATGCGCCAAGAGGTAGAACGAGCATTATACAGTCCTTGGGACAAAATCGATGTTATCTATAACGGTATCAGAGCCGAAAAGAAACAGCATCACGTAGATTTTCATGCGTTAGATTTTCGTCGCCAATTTGCCACAGACAATGAGAAAATTGTTTACTACCTCGGTCGTATGACCTACGAAAAGGGTGTACCGATATTACTTAATGCTGCACCCAAAATCCTTTCCCAAATGGGAGGTAACGTTAAATTTGTCATTGTTGGTGGTGGAAATACTGACCATCTCAAACGCCAAGCCTGGGATTTAGGAATTTGGCATCATTGCTATTTTACAGGTTTTCTCTCTGATGATTACTTAGATAAATTCCAAACTGTTGCTGACTGTGCCGTTTTTCCTAGTCTTTACGAACCCTTTGGAATTGTAGCTTTAGAAAGCTTTGCTTCTCGCGTGCCTGTAGTGGTTTCCGATACAGGTGGTTTTCCTGAAGTGGTGCAACATACCAAAACAGGCATTGTTACTTGGGTGAACAATTCCGACTCTTTAGCTTGGGGAATTTTAGAAGTGTTGAAAAATCCAAGTTATCGACAATGGCTAGTGGATAACGCTTATGAGGATTTAGAGCGGCGCTTTAGCTGGCCGAAATTAGCTAGGCAAACTCAAGAAGTATATCAGCGAGTTGTGCAAGAGCGATCGCAAATTTCCTGGTAAGAGACTTTTCACAGCGGCGATTTCTTCCAAAAGTAGGAATTACGCCCAATAGAGTCCTAAACGTTTTGTAAAGGGGAAGGAACCTGATTTTTCATTTGCCTTTATTACTGCTCATGTCGCTGATATCTCAGTACTAAGGTGACTGAGCTTTACACTTACCGCAAACCTTGTAACAATCAACATAAATACCTTTTGTTGCTAACTAATCGTGCTTGGAAGCGTCAGGCATAATTGCCTCCTGAAGATTTACCCCACTAAGGTTAGCTCCCCTCATGTCGGCTCCTCTCAGGTTGGCTCCTCTGAGATTTGCCCCTACCAAATTCGCGCCTCTCAGGTTAGTCCAACTCAAGTCAGCTTCACTCAAGTCAGCCTCACTTAAGTTAGCCCGCAACAGGTAAGCACCACTGAAGCGAGCCTTATTCAAATTAGCTTTGTAAAGGTCAGTTTTATAAAGATAAGCCCCCGATGCTTCCGCTTCATACAAACTTGCTTCGCTAAGGTCAGCCTCAATCAAGTTAGCTTCAATGAGGTTGGCAAAAGATAGATTTGCCCGTATCAGCTTCGCTGCACCTAAATCGGCATCTCTCAAGTTAGCGTCTCTTAGGTCAGTTCCAATTAGATTAGCATGAGCGATCGCAGCGCCTCTCAGATTTGCCTCACTCAAGTCGGCTCCAATCAAATTAGCATGACTCAAATCTGCTTGCGTAAGTATAGCACCACTGAAGTTAGCAACACTGAAGTTAGCATCACTCAAGTTAGCTTCAACAAGCAAGGCTTTGCTGAGGTTGGCACTACTGAGATCAGCACCACTGAGGTTTGCTCGCACCAGTAAAGCATTACTCAAATCTACCTTTCTCAAATTTACCCCCTGGAGGTTTGCGCCTCTGAGGTTATTCCCTTGCAGATTTGCGGCGCTTAGGTCTGGTTCAATCTGAGGATTTTTCTTTCTCCACTCAATCCATGTAACTGCACCTGCTTTGAGTAAAGTTAGATGCTCTCGATTTGCCATTTTCTCTCCTTTACTCCTGACGACCACCTAGAGGATTTGCTCGGCCAGCCACACTTTCAATGGCCGTTAAAGCTCCCGCCGCACCTGCTAAAATATCTCGCTCATGTCCACCTAAGTAAAGTCGTCCAAAACTTCCTACAGCTTGAACCTCAAGGATGTTAATCGATGCCGCTTTTTCAGCTTCATTCGCAGCGAGTGCAGCGTAAGCAGCAGGCTCCACTTCTAATACATACAGCGTTTGACCTGCTAGTAGTAGCTGTCCCCGTCGCGTGCGATTAATAAGTTGTGTTTGGTAAGCATCGATGTTGCGGATAATCTGGCTAGAAACAACACGCGGTTTCAGACATTCCTCTTTTCGAACTCCCAATGCCGCTAAAATGGCTTGACCAGCAGCTCGCGTTTCCCCTTGGGAGCTAGAATGAACTTCTAATAATCCGTACAGCCGTTCAACTACCTGTACTCCCGGACGGACAGAGGCAGCTTTTAGAGCTACATCCGTAATTTTATTAATTTCGATACCAGGAGAAATTTCAATCCACAGTGATGTATCCCCTGGTAATGGTAAGAAGCCTTGGGCTACTGTTCCCATATATGCTGCATGTTGAGGTTGCAGGCTGTCGAGAAATACGAAACTGCGTAGTTCTATTCCCAAGATTTTGCTCTCCAGTCATAAGGGTAAAAGTTATCTATTGCAAGATATGAGTGCCTAACTTGGGTAATTTTTGCCACAAGTGAAGCATGGAAAAATACAAAGTATAAAAATTTTGCTGTCGATAAATTTTACACCTGAGAAGTATTCTGGCAGTAAAAACCGCCTTGATAATTGTACAAGCTTTATTACGCACAAATCGCTGCCTGCAATGCCTAAATCGGGCAATGCTTGTTTTGATTTACCGCTCGAGTTAATGTGACAAAAAAAGTCTTTAGCTAAACTGAAGCGGGAAAAGTTCAGTGAACTTTTCCCGCTATCTTCAAAATACTGCCAAACCTGCAGCCAATTAAATTGACAATACTACTACTGGTCTATCGCATTAGTTATGAGTGATAAATACGTTTGTAGTCAGGACTTTAGTCCTCAAACGTAATATAAGTCAAGTAGCTCTAATCAGGCAGGAATTGCAGTAATTTTATTCGGTTTTTCAGATACTTTGACTTGTCCCAAAACAAGGCAATGTTCACTTGCTCATCCGCTAATTAAATGCAAAGCCGATCTCCCTTATTCTCTGTTGTAATAGCTTTTAAGGGTCTTACCATCAATGGAAATTACTTGTGCCCCAAATGTTTTAACTATCGACTGTACTCATCTGTGAAAACAACGCTCAAATACTTTTGGGTTCATAAGTTCAAACACTCGCCGAAAGGTATCTGGACAAGGAATGCCATTCGGTAAAGTTAAAAACTGCTCTAACCAATTAGACTTGCTAAACCCATAAGTTTCCATATCCTCCCATCCTTTACCCACTGCAATCACTGATCAGATACCGAATTAGTTAATGTACATTAATACTTATACCTTCGGGTAGAAGGAAAATACTATTGTAATTTCTAAGCTAGTGATTAAGTTTTTTGATGGATTAAATTATGCTGAACATTATTGCTTGGATTATTCTGGGTTTAATTGCTGGAGCTATAGCAAAAGCTATTTATCCTGGTCGTCAAGGTGGTGGAATTGTTTCAACTATGGTTTTAGGTATCATAGGTGCTGTAATCGGGGGAATTTTAATTACTCTTTTAGAGACAGGAAAATTTCAATTAACTGCTGCAACCCTTAGTATACCAGGTGTAATTGTTGCTATAATTGGCGCAATAATTGCCATTTTTCTCTGGAACCTATTAGCTAATCGCGCCAGTTATTAGTTGAATTAAATCTCTATAAAAATCGTTTTTAAAAGCAATTTCTTCGGAATTCACCCTTTCAGATTTTATGCAGATACAAAAACTCCACTTCCTCAAGGTTAGTGGAGTAATTAATGTTAAAGTATCGGTAATGAATCATGGTTAGTGTTGCTGCACTGCAAAAACTAAATTATTCTAAAGCTTTCTTAAGTTCATCTTTAATGTTTTCTACAGTGTGACCAACTTGGGCTTCAGCTTGCTTTGCTTGCCCTTCAGCTTTATCTTGTGGATTTCCAGTTATTTCACCCACAACCTCTTGGATTTTTCCTTCAATATTTTTTACAGTAGCTTCTACTCTTTTTTCGGTACTCATGGTTTTTATGTCTAGCTTGTAGTTAATTCAGCTATTACATAAACTAACAGTAATATATTCTTTTCAACTTCCATCAACCGATAGAAGAATTCGGTCGATTATGTATCTTAAGATAGATACGGTGAGCTACAGAGTAAGCAAGTAAAGAAATCCGAATTCATATAAATTTGCACTGTTCACATCCCCGGCTTTTTTGAGAAGTCGGGGATTTAACTTTTCACAAACTATTTAGGACTGCTATATACATCTTCATAGAAAATTAGAGAAGTCAAAGTAAATTTTCAATAAAAGGGCAGAAAAGGAGTGGCAACAAAACGTCAAAAAGATGTATGGAGGAGTGAGATTAATGACATTATTCGGGGTGCTTGCGGAGGTTTTTTATTTGGCATCCCTTTACTGTATACAATGGAGGTTTGGTGGATTGGATCGCTGGCAAAATCACAACTGATGATGATGGCGATCGCATTTATGTTTATCGTGGTGTACTTGCTCAATCAAACAGAAGGCTTTCGGAAACGCAGATATAGCTGGCTAGCTCCTCAAGCCGCAATGGATACCGTAGAAGCGATCGCGATCGGACTAGCTTGCTCTGCCTTTGTGCTGCTACTATTGCGAGAATTGACACTAGAAACTTCTCTAAAAGAATCTTTAGGTAAAATCATCTTTGAAAGTGTACCATTTGCTCTTGGTGTAGCATTAGCCAACCAGTTGTTGGGAGATAGTAGAAACAGCAATGGAGAAGCACAAAAAGCCGATAGCACAACCAGCAACACAAAAGATGAGTTAAACGCCACCTTTGCCGATGTGGGTGGAACCCTAATTGGTGCAACCATAATTGCATTTAACATCGCTCCAACAGATGAAATTACTATGCTTGCAGCCGCAGCCTCACCACCTTGGGAGTTAGCAATGATCGCCACATCTTTACTAATTTCTTATGGCATTGTATTTCAAGCAGGCTTTTCTGACCAGCAAAAGCGAAGAGAGCAAAAGGGAATTTTCCAACGACCATCAAGCGAAACTATTATGTCTTACTTAGTGTCACTCCTAGCAAGCGCTTTTATGCTGTGGTTCTTTCAAAAGTTAACTTTTAGCGATCCTTGGACAATGTGGTTAGATCACACCTTAATGCTGGGCTTACCTGCAACTATTGGCGGTGCAGCCGGCAGGTTAGCAATATGACTCAAACAGAACAACCACCAAAGCGCTCAATAGCTGAGTGGATAACATTCAGCGTCGCCTCACTTATCCTAGCAATCATTGTGAGTTTAGTAGGTTACACTTGGCTGAACGAAAAGAATCAACCTCCCATTCTTTCTGTTACCAAAAAAGAAACAATTCGGGAAATTGATGGCCAATTTTATGTTCCCTTTGAAGTGGTGAATAGTGGAGGAGATACAGCTGAGTCAGTTCAGATTATGGCTGAGTTAATGATTGACGGCAAAGTTACAGAAACAGGAGAGCAACAGATTGACTTTTTATCTAGTGGGGAAAGTGAAGAAGGCGCATTTATATTCACCCAAAACCCGCGTCAAGGTCAGTTAAATTTGCGTGTTGGTAGTTATAAATTGCCATAGAGAAGATAATATCCCCGACTTCTCAAATAAGTAGGGGATATACGGCTTGCAATTCTTACAAATCAAATAAAATTGCTATATGACTCAATATTTGATTTTTGAAAAACTTAGTACAACTCAAATAGCTTTCTTTCGAGTTGCCTATTGCGCTTGCGTTGCACTTAGCTCATCACATTGCCTCTTACCATGCCCACCCTACACGAACAAAAATCAAAGCGGATTCATATAATTATTAACGCGCAGTAGTTTAAGCTTTAACTTTAGCTTTTGACCAAACGCCGTTTTGATCTTCATCATATTGCTGATGAACAGACTCCCAAGCAGCTTGTTCGGCTGTGAACTCGTCATTTTTTTCATTGAAGACAGTATTATAGCGCTCAATGAATGTGCGTTGAGCTTCATCAGAAAGATGAGTGCGAACTTCAGGAGACAAGTCATCTGGACTGTTGCACTGTCCAGGACAAGGGCGAGCAAAGGTTTTTTCGATCGTGTTAATTTCTTCGCCACCAGCACTTTCGAGTAGCAATTGAAATTCGCCAGTGCGATCGCTCGGAACTTCTGCCATCAGTAAGAATTCGCCTGCTTGTAAGCGGGTTTGGTAGATAGCCGCCTTATCTTCTGGCATCCCCAAAGTAGTTAGAACTGATACCAGACCGGCACCTGCACTACCTGCGATCGCTCCACTAGCAGCACCCAACAACACTGCACCAATAGGCCCTGCTGCTACGATTGGGCCGACAAAGGGAATAAACAGTACGCCTACACCAGTGAGCAAGCTGAGAAAGGAACCAAACAAGGAACCAAAAACTGCCCCCGTTCTCAAACCTCCCAGAATCACATCCTTTTTACTAATAAAGCCTGCAATTCTAGTTTCTGACTGAAAGTTTCTACCCATGACCGAAATATGATCTCTAGGTACACCCCTGTCTAGTAAACGTCGAATTACATCATCAATTTGCTTCTGTTCTTTGAATACAGCAGATATAGTACGTTCTGCTTTGTATACTTCTGTCACTTAAGTACTCTCCCTGTATTATTTTGTTTGTGCAATGGATATGGTGAAGAGGTAGATGCAGGCAGATTAATTCTTTTACACCAGTTAGAAGCCAATACAGTTCAGTTAAGCATTTCTTTATTCTCTCAGTGCCGCGCCAGTTGCTTCAAGTCGGGGAACCCGCCCAACGCACTGGCTTCTCTGCATCTCTGTGGTAGCCTGCGGCAAGCCGCTCCGTGTCTACGTAAAAAAATTGACTTTAACAAAGAGTTTTAGCCTTAACTGAACCGTATTGAGTTAGAAGCAGGATTGATTCCTGCTTCTAACTGGTTTTACAGACAGCCATCTCAACTCAGACGTTATAAACTACACACCTACAGGAGTCTTAGCCCCAGATGCTGGCTGTCTACCATCTGGATCTAATGCCTCTCCTTCAATAAATGAACGCAGCATCCAAGCTATCTCCTCATGCTGTTCCAACAGTCCAGTTAAAAAGTCAGCAGTTCCTTGATCGTGGAAATCATCACCAGACTGATCTACATGGTCTCTTAAGTTACGAATAACCTGCTCGTGATCATGCACTAAATTAGCTACCATCTTCGTTGCTGTGGGAACATTACCAGCATGTTCCTTCAGGGTAGCAATCTTAAGAAATCCTTCCATTGTGCCAACTGGATAACCGCCCAAAGCACGAATCCGCTCTGCCAAGGCATCAATATTTAGAGTCAGCTTTTCGTAGTGTTCTTCCCAAAGCTGGTGCAAAGAACGGAACTGAGGGCCAACGACATCCCAGTGATACTTTTTGGTTTTCACCAACAGTAGATAGGCATCTGCCAAATCTTTATTTAACAGATTAATTACACCTTGACGCTGTTCTTCTGTCAACCCAATGTTTATCGCACGCATTGTTTTTCCATCCCTAAGCAAACTTATTTACTAACTTCTCAAATTTCAGATACATTCCACATCAACCAAAGGAAACATTATGAGCTTAGATTAGTTACTCAATTCATAATTGTACCTATGTCTTAATAGGTATTATTCAGCCAATAGTCTAGTAATTATCCATTTTCAACTCCAAGTATAAGAATATTAAATATAATAGTTAATTCATACCATCTAAACTCAGTTTTCCAACAATACTCAGGTGAAGATAGCTTTATACTTAATTAATTTAATTAACCAGCCTGCTTAACATTAAAAATGTAGTAATGGGTCATTGCTTTTACACAATGACCCATTACTACCCAAAAATTACCAGAACTATTAATTTAGTTACTTACCTGTAACTTTCTCTAACACATTCTTAATATTTTCTTCCACAGAGGTTGCACCCTGTGAATTTTCAGGACGCTTCTGCTTGTCAATATCAGCATCTCCCTGAACCTCGTTGAGTCCTTTGTTGGACTCCTTTTGAACCTTTTTCAATCCTGCTGGTGGTTCTTTAGCAGCTTCATCAGTTTTGCGCTGAATGTCAAGTAGTTGTGTAGTGCCTTCGGTAGGATTACTTTGATAGCTATCGATTGCAAAAGCAGGAAAAGCACTAGATAACAGTAGTAAGGCGCAAGTAAAGCCTACAATTAGAAAACGTACTGGACTTAAGATAGATAAAACAGAAGCAATAGTCTTCATTTGAAATCCTCGATAACAGCTTTAACAACGCAGAACTTTCACGGATAAAGCAGAGCTTATATTTTTATTTGGCAAATTGAGCAATAATAAAAATAGCAAACTACACTTTAATCTGAAAATCCTTGTAAAAGGAACCTGATAAAGAGATGAAGAAATTATCTTTGTATTTCTGCATCGAAATAAGTAAGGGATAATAAGCAAATACCACCTTAATTCTGTAGCAAAAATTTTACATTTGATATTGACATTCTTTTCTCAAGGTTCCTTGTTTCTACTTGTACTTTGAAAATGCTAAAGCCTGCATCAATCTCTAGAATGAACTTTTCTATATCTGTGGTTGCAATAAAAATCAGTCTCTAGATATATCGACTTAATATAGTTGTCGCAGATTAATGACTCTGGGATTTGTCTTCAGTGAGTCCAACTTTATCGAATCAATGCAATTTCACAAATATGCACTTTATAGGATATTTGTAAAGGATAAAATTATATAAATATCTCCTTTTTTAAGGGGAAAAATAAATCTTTTATTTAAACTTGATAAGTCTGCCTTATTACTTCTTCTATTGAACTTACTCGATTAAACATTTCTATTAATTCATGGGATCTCGTTTTTCGCTTCGCCAGTAGTACTTTTAAGGGCATTAAATAATGAATATCTGGGTCATTTTCCAAGGCAACTTCGGCTGCTTGCAAGACTTTTGTCGCATTCTCAAAAATATCCTCGTTGTCAAAACCTTCTTTTGCTGAAATTTGATGTAATGCTGCATCGGGTACAGTTTCTCTACCTAGTAATGTGTTATCTAACACCAAACCTTTCAATAAAGCTAGCAAAGATGCGTAGATTAAAAAATCATCACAACTATCACAAGCTTTAAATTCAATACGTCCTACTTCAGCCGGGATGCGGGCGATTTTTGTTAGTGAAGGTATACTATTAATTAACTGTTCTTCTTTCTGAACAAAAACTAAGGTTGCTGGTCTTTTTCCAGTTCTGATAAATGTTCGTACCGATAACCCATCCCATAAACCTCCGTTATAAAAAGGAGAACTATAACTAAAAGGAACTATATAGGGACTGTAATAAGTTAACTTTTTGCCAATATCAATTACACTTTCAGTAGACAAATCTGCCACTGAAATATTTAAATCTGGCCCATAAGACACCATGTGAATATTAGCAGTTTGTTCGTCAGGATAAGCCTGTAGCTGTTTGATTTCATAATCATTTAATGGAGGTTGAGGTTCAAAAGTCGGATTGTAGGGATTAAAACTGACCAAAACTGGTGATAAATCAAAGTTAGCAGCAACTTCACGTAGTAAGTGAAAACTTGCTGATAATTCCGTAATAGCGCCTTGAATATCAGAATGTATAGTTGTTCTAATTTCAATACCTTTAACATGACAGTCTATCACTTCATCGGAATCTGCAAATCTTTCGAATCCTTCAATATACCATCTCTTCATCTTAATACCTGCATCACCTACGCGCAGTTGAGGATAATCGCTGGGATATGTGGGTAACTTTTCAATAATTTGATTAAAATCAGCAAATTTTGTGTGAGAAAAATCAGCAAATTTTCCTTCTTTGTTTAGGAAAGCGACTTCATGCTCAATGCCAAAGAAAAACATTATTTATACCTTTATTGCTTAGAGTTAACCTAATCTAACTAATAGATATTTCCAAAAATTAAATATGCTTTATCCAGAACCCTTGTAGAGATGTAGCACGAATATTTAAGATACTCCAATCAAATTTACTTTAACTATAAAAATTCTCAATAATAGGATAAATGAATTTTACCCCAAGATCGGCTTTTGCGATTTGAAAACCTCTCTGATTTATTTTTCTGTGCTGCCCTGACTATCTTCCTAGTCGCCGGTTAGGGTAGCTTAGTAGTGACTGAGGAAAGCTACCAGACGTGAGTTTATGATAAGTACCGTTCAATCCCCCTACAGCAGCGAACAGATTGCCGCTTGGTTGCGTGGGCTGCTCACCATTGCTTGGGCAGATGGGAATTTTGATGCCCAAGAACAGGAATTAATAGCCAATATCACCAAAGATGAATTAGCTCCTAAAATTAAATGGGACTCATTAGAGGTAATTAAGCCAGAAGAATTAGCCGCAGTGTTGGGTAAAGGTACACCAGCCGCGGAAAATTTTTTAAGGACAGCGATTATGGTAGCGATCGCAGATGGTACTTATTCTCCCAGTGAAGATGAGGTTCTGCATCAGTTCTGCCAAGCCTTAGAACAGCCAGAAGAGTTACTAGAAGCCCTTCGCCATACCCTAGAACACCCACAGCAACTTACCCCTGCGATCGCCAGCCCTGGACTTACAAAGCGTCAAATTGATGCACTACACCCTCTGCGTGACTGGCTGGATGGGCTAGATATTCAAGACCCAAGAGTAGCCCGCTTTTTGTGTAAAATGATTCCCTCCCAGTGTCCCTTTGAGCGGGATGTCACCTTATTTGGACGCAAGATTGTTCACATCCCCCCGATGTGTAAAATTAACCCCTTGTATGAGCAACTGGTGGGCTTACGTTTCCGCGCCCTCTCTTATCTAGCTGATAAATGCGGTGAAGATGTTTCACCATATATTTAGTTAAAGTTAGGAGTGAGGAGTAAGGAGTTATAATTTGTAACTCCTCACTCTTCACTTCTCATTATTATTTAAGTATGCAATTTATCGACCAAGCAAAAATTGAAGTTGAAGCTGGTAAGGGCGGCGATGGTATTGTCGCCTTCCGGCGAGAGAAATACGTGCCGACTGGTGGCCCCTCTGGTGGTAATGGAGGACGAGGCGGTTCGGTATTTTTCGTGGCCGACGAAAACCTACAAACCTTGCTGGACTTCAGATATAATCATCGTTTTCAGGCAGAAAAAGGGACTCGTGGTGGCCCAAATAACTGCACTGGCGCAGCAGGGAAGGATTTAATCATCGAAGTTCCTTGTGGTACAACCATTTATGATGCTGAAACTGGCGAACTGCTGGGAGATTTAACTGAGCCTCAGCAGACTTTGCGAATTGCTCAAGGTGGTAAAGGTGGACTAGGAAATCAGCATTTCTTGAGTAACCGTAACCGCGCCCCAGAATATGCCCTCCCAGGATTACCGGGGGAAATAAAGCAGCTGCGTCTGGAGTTGAAACTTTTGGCAGAAGTGGGGATTATTGGCTTACCAAATGCAGGAAAATCCACTCTAATTTCATCTTTATCAGCAGCACGTCCAAAAATTGCCGACTATCCCTTTACTACCTTGATCCCAAATTTGGGTGTAGTGCGAAAACCGACTGGCGATGGTACTGTTTTCGCCGATATTCCTGGACTAATTGCGGGAGCATCTCACGGGGCTGGGTTGGGGCATGATTTCTTGCGTCATATTGAGCGCACGCGAGTGCTACTTCACTTGATTGATGCCACTAGTGATGATGTCATTAGGGATTACAACACAATTAAAGAAGAATTAAAAGCTTATGGACAGGGTTTAGCAGAACGTCCACAAATTTTGGCGCTGAATAAAATTGATGCCGTAGATCGGGAAACTGTCGATTTGGAGGCTTTAGCTACCCAACTTAATCATCTCTCCTACGCCCCGGTTTTTATAATTTCAGCAGTTACTCGCATCGGCTTAGAGCCGATGTTACAAGAAATCTGGGGAATTCTCGACCAAATGAAGGTTCCTGAAGAAGTGGAGGCATTGAGATAATTCGTAATGGGCTACGCCCCGCTACGCTAACGTAATTACTACTTCATTGGCAGGAAAGAGCAAATATAGATGATTGGAAAAACCACATCTGTCGTAGGGGCAATTCATGAATTGCCCCTACAGCGAGGCTCTATTCTCATCAAAGAATGATTAATAAAAACCTAAAACGACGTATTGACGTTGATACACAACATAATTGTTTTGCAATCTTTGTAAATCTAATTGTAATAAAAGCTCTTAAAATTACGAATTATATTGACTATCTTGAATCAGGGGAATTTTAATCACAAACTCAGTGCCTTTTCCTGGCTGCGAAATACATTCTACGGAACCGCCATGTCTTTCTGTAATGATCTGGTAGCTAATGGCAAGTCCCATTCCTGTACCTTTGCCGATGGGCTTGGTGGTAAAAAAGGGATCAAATAATTGTTTTTTCACATTTTCTGGTATTCCCAATCCATTATCGCCAATCCTAATTATTACCTGATTTGGCTCCTGTAGTTGAGTACAAATGCCAATTATCGGAATTGGGCATTGGTTATTCTCCTTATCTGCTTTACCGCAACTCTCCACTCTCTCTTCTAAAGCATCGATCGCATTTGACAAAATATTCATGAATACTTGGTTTAGCTGCCCAGCGTAACATTCAACCAAGGGGAGTTTGCCATATTCTTTAATTATTTGAATTTTTGGGTGTTGGTCATTACCCTTGAAGCGGCTTTGCAAAATCATCAAAGTACTATCAATTCCCTCATGGATATCAACAGCTTTCATCTCGGCTTCATCCAAGCGCGAAAAAGTTCGCAAAGAAAGTACAATCTCTCGAATGCGGTCTGCCCCAACATTCATTGAGTTTAGTATTTGTGGCAAATCTGACTTCAAAAAGTCTAGTTCGATTTGTTCTGCAAAATCCTGAATTTCTGATATTGGTTCAGGATAATGATTTTGGTAGAGTTGCAAAAGTGAAAGTAAATCTTGAATATATTCCTTGGCAGGGCTAAGGTTGCCATAGATAAAATTGACCGGATTGTTGATTTCATGCGCTACTCCTGCGACTAGTTGACCCAAACTGGACATCTTTTCACCTTGAATTAACTGAGTCTGGGTCTGTTGAACTTCACGGAGTGCAATTTTAAGTTCTTCGGCTTGTTGTCGTAGTTGGGCTTCCGACTTTAGCAAGGCTTCCTTAGCTTGTTTTCGTTCAGTAATGTCTAAAACCATTGACGCAACGCCAATCACCTGGCCATCAGGAGCAATTAACGGGTTGTTATACCACTCGCAGACCATCATCCTGCCATCTCTACTGATGTTATCGTTGACGCTAAAACTCCCTCCACATTGTGTTGATAGAGCGGTGATAATCTCATTTACATGCTTTCTGGCGTTTTCAGGTATTATGCTCTCAAAACGATTCCCCACCATTTCCTCAGTGGTGTATCCAAAGATTCTTTCTGCTGCCCGATTCCATGTCTGAATCTTAAGGTTAGTATTCCATTCAATAATGGCTAAAGGTGTTTGTTCAATCAGCAATGCCAGTCTTTGCTGTGAAGCCCTAAGTTCTGCATCTGCTTGCTTGTATTCAGTAATGTCCCGAAAATACCAAATCCTACCATAATCATCTCCTAATGGAGATGCCTCACCATAAGCTCCTTGCTGTTTACGCACAGGTGCAGAATAGCGCTCAAAAATTCTTCCAGACTTCAGGAAAATTTCATCACGGCTGCTTTTTTCTGGATGCTGGTAAAGATACTCCACCTTCGCTAAAAATTCGTCTGGATTTACTAGTTTGTCTAGTACCCATTCCAGGAGTTGGCGATCGTCGCGTGTTTGGAGCATTACCGCAGGTATTTGCCATAGCTGGGAGAATTTCTGATTGTATGATGTCACTTTACGATTTTCATCAATAATCAGAATTCCGTCGATGGAAGCTTCTTGTTGAGCTTGCAGTACAGCATTAATGCGGTGTAGGTCTTTTTCTGCTTGCTGACGATCGCGCAGTATGGCTTGCTGTTCGCTAATGTTGCAAAGTAACCAACGCCAGCCGATCTGCTGACCTTGTGAATTATACATGGCAACCATCTTGGTACTAGCAGGAAAGGCTGTACCTCCTAGTGACTGTAGTTCGACTTCCCAATCCTGCACCTGCTGCAAATTTGTCAGTTTATTCATGAAGGTTTTGCGGTCTGGTTCGGCGATAAATAGAATGAATGGTTTACCTATTAGATAGTTTTGTCTCACAGATAGTAAGGCTGCTGTTACATAGTTAACCTCTTTGATGATGCCGGCGACATCAGTTACTAAGTAAGCATTTGGAGCAAGATCAAACAAATCCTGGTAACGCCGACGCTCTAATTCTGCCGTTTCACAAGCGATCGCTAATTCTTCGTTTTGTTGACGCAGTTCTTCTAGAGCTTCCCGAAGTGCTTCACAAGTTTGCATAAGATCAGTAATATCGGTAACTCTGTCAGTCACACCCAGAACTTTATCAGCTTCATTCGATAAAATGATGTCTCGAATGCTACCCATTAGAAATTTATTACCAGTCTCATCTTCAAAGCAAGACTTTTTGGTAGAGATAAGATGGGTTATACCCTGAGCATCAGTAAAAAGATCCTGATTCTCATTAGTAATATTTGTGGTGAAAACCAGTTCATCTTTTTGCCGGAACACATCAGCTTCTGCTTGAGGAAAAAAATCATAGTCTGATTTACCAATTAATTCTTCTCGGCTATGACCTATGAAATCACAGTAGTTATCGTTAAGTAATACCCAGCGATGTTGACGGTCTTTTACAAAAATTGGGTCAGATATGCTATTGACCATCTGATGCAGAAATGCTGAGGAAAAGTTTTGCTGCTGCGTGTTGTGTTTTTGCGCGAGGTTATCTAAGAATCTAGGATGGTTCATACCGGAATTTATCTCTAAAATTTGGCAATAAGCCTCTATCTGGTTGCACTACATAAAACTGCCCTTCTCAGATTCGGAGAAGGATACACTTGAATGAAATTTCAAGGCAAGGCGAAATTTGTGGAACTCACGTTTATTTAGCTCCATGTATCTCAGCATGAGTATTATTTATTATTCCCAGACTAAGTATGAATGCAACAAGCAAACTCATCTTTAACTTTTAGTCTTTCCAGAAAAATTGGGACTAGGAAGATTTTCTTCTCTATGGAAATAAAGACGCTAGGCGATCGCACTTATCATCTGTGGTGTAGTCTTTTTAATTATTCGCGCCCTGATCTCCCACTGAAATTTGCACTCAGAATTAGTGACAGGATATAAAACGGGCGATATTTGTTGGATTAAGTAATATCATCATGTCTGGCTAATTAGTTGTTATTGCAAACGAAGTGTTCATGGCGCATCTATATCTGATAAGAGATACGACATTGCTCAGTGAAGTTAGGAGGCTACACTGTACTTTGTAATCCAAGTCAGTGCGGCTAGTTCACGTAGAAATTGATACAAAAGCTTAAAGGCTTTGCTTACTGGTAAAAAAACGGAGTTAGACTAGAATTGCAGGGTAACAATCAGAGGAAAATTATGATGAGCGATCGCGACTATACATTAATTATTGATAAAAGCGGTAGCATGTCTACACCCGACCAAGTGGGCGGTAGAAGTAGATGGGAGATTGCCCAAGAGTCTACACTCGCTTTGGCAAGAAAGGCTGAACAGTTTGACCCCGATGGCATCACGGTTTACTTGTTTTCCGGTAGATTTAAACGCTACGATGATGTCACCTCAGCCAAAGTCGCACAGATATTTCTCGAAAATGACCCTGCTGGGACGACAAACTTAGCTGGTGTGCTTCAAGACGCACTCAATAATTACTTTCAACGTAAAGCAGCCGGTAAAAGCAAGCCAAACGGAGAGACAATTTTAGTCATCACCGATGGGGAACCAGACGATCGCAAAGCTGTATTTGAAGTTATCATTCATGCTACTCGCCAGATGGAGCGTGATGAAGAATTAGGAATTTCGATCATTCAAGTAGGTTCAGATGCCCAAGCGACTAAGTTCCTCAAAGCTTTGGATGACCAGTTGCAAAGCGTTGGCGCTAAATTTGATATTTGCGACACGGTTACTTTAGACGACTTAGAAGAAATGAGTCTTGTAGATGTATTGACTAACGCAATAACTGACTGATTAGTTTAAAGTTTTTTATTAAATAATTGGGAAAATTATAAATGCTAGAAAATCGTGATTACACCTTAATTATTGACAAAAGCGGCAGCATGGCAACCCAAGATCAAAAGGGTGGCAGAAGTAGATGGTTTGCAGCACAGGAATCTACTTTAGCTTTAGCTAGCAAGTGTGAGCAGTTTGACCCAGATGGTATCACGATTTATTTATTTTCTGGTAAATTCAAGCGATACGAAAACGTTACATCTAGTCTAGTAGGGCAAATTTTCCGAGAAAATGATCCCTCTGGTACAACTGACTTGGCAGGTGTATTGAAACACGCAACTGACGATTACTTACAACGCAAAGCAGCCGGTCAAACAAAGCCAAATGGTGAAACAATTTTAGTGGTTACTGATGGTGAACCAGACGATCGCAAAGCAGTTATGAAGGTAATTATTGAAGCTTCTCGCCGCATCGATCGAGATGAAGAATTAGCCATTTCCTTCATTCAAGTCGGCACAGATGTACAAGCTACTCGCTTTCTGAAAGTCTTAGATGATGAACTTCAAAGTGCTGGTGCTAAGTTTGATATCTGTGACACCATTACTATGGAAGATATGGAAGATATGAGTCTATCAGAAGTTCTGCTCAATGCCATTAATGATTAGCTATACCATTTATAGGAATTGCAAAAATGGATTCCATTGATAAGCTGTTAGCCGAACTCAAAACTGAATATAAAGAAGTACAATCACAACAGCAACAGTCAAAATCAGCCACAGCTAAATCCTTTATTCCATCATTGCCAAAGTCGGCATCTTTTATGGATAACATTTTGGCAGAGGTTAAGGCTAGTTTTGCAGAAGAGGATGCTGCTATTGAGTTAAAAAAACAACAAGAACTAGAACAGGAACGAATTCGCCAAGAACAACTCAAAGCCAAACAATTAGAGGCTTTGAAAATACAGGCAAAAGAATGGTTAGCCAAAGTAGATCCACTCTCGTCGGAAGGACTTTGGTTTGAAAGGTTCGCTGAAAGTTACACCTCAAAATTAGAGGCAGCGGTTGAATATTTGAGAAGCAATGAATAAACGTCTTCAAAAAAAATGTAGAGACGTAAAATATTGCGTCTCTATTAATTTCTAGACATATCTAAATAAACAATTCAAGATTCAAAAATAATCTTTTATCTCAAACAGGACTTACGCAAAAAATACCCCAAACCCTAATTTCCAGTTAGGGGCAATTCATGTAGACGCGGAGCGGCTTACCGCAGGGTATTGCCCCTACGGTGTGTAGTTTTGCGTAAGTCCGATCAAATTTAAAATGAGCAATTATTATTTATTATCCATGCTCAATATTGATGGTGATTTGTTCGATTTGAGTGTTGAACAGCCCATTCATGCATAGCATAGAGAATTGGTTGCAAAGTTTCTCCTAAATGCGTTAGCGAATATTCTACCTTTGGTGGAATTTGAGGATAAATTTCTCGATTGATAATGCCGTCTTGCTCCATTTCTCTAAGTTGCTGAGTCAACATCTTTTGCGTAACTCCGGGTAAAGCTCGTTGTAACTCACCAAACCGTTTTACGCCAGTCATTAATTCTCTAATAATCAAAACTTTCCAGCGTCCACCAATTACCTTTAGGGTAGTTTCTACTTCACAAGTCAGCCTGAGATTGTTTTCTGCTTCAGCTTTCATAGTCAGTTTTTAAGAAGTACCTTACTTAGGTTTGCTGGTAGTACCGCTAGTTAAAAGTATGGGTACATCTACAACACTCCACAAAATTTAACTGCTTTCTTTGATAGACTAAATTTTTTTAATATTAGATACTCAATGATAACTATAATTACGTAGCTATCAACTCAGAATCGATTTCCGACGGCGCACTATCTTGGACTAGCGATCGCGTTTCGCCATTACGCTGGAGGATACCGCCAACCATTGCTAACAAGGCGTTTACCTTGCGGGTTCGCCACATATCTACAAGTTTTTCCACTTTGGCAGCAGACATCCGTCGCATCATCGCTTCATAGAGATAAGCAGCATGTCCAGTTTCATCTTGAGCAATACTTAGCATTCCTAACTTCAAGTTACGATCGGTTGGCTCGTTATCAGGTAATACTTTCGCCATTCGCGCAAAGTCTTTACTAGCATCTAACTCAAGAATGTATGTGCTAGCCATAAATACATCCCAGTCAATGACAGCAGGTTTTAGCTGTTCTTGCGTGTAGCCTTCAAAGAATGCTGCAAAAAATGGGCTACGTTGCTGTTGTGATTTATTTGTGGTTGTAGTTTGGGGTTGACGCTTAAAATCCATAACTTGTTTATTCATCTGTTGTAAGGCGTGGGCAAAAACTTTACCATGCCTAGTCTCATCTGATGCATGTTTTGCTAATTTTTCGGCTAGCCATGTATCGCCTTCGGCTGCGGCGCGATCGCTAAGTGTAGATAAAAACGGCACAGAACCAGATTCAGCAAAATAAAACCCCGCAAGGATGTTGGGACGGGTTTTTAAATCACGGATTTGAGCAGCAGAGTAATAGGCAAAAGCACCTGAACCAGCTAAATGCAGAATGTGAGTTAAGAAGTTCATCAGAAATTGCCACTGGTAATTAGAAGGTTACAATTCTTATACTAATGTGCATTTTATATTCGTTGTCGCCAGAGGGTTTTACCGATTGGAATTTTGAATTGTGGCAGTATGTCAAAGGTTAACAAATATATCTGGTCATTTTGCTAATATCATCCCACAGAGGTAATGCAGGTGAGTTGGGATGGAGAAATTAACTAAACCAGTACGATTTTGGCTTTGTGCAACTATCATGATTTTGGGTTTGATAGGCTGTGATCGCTTTGTCAATACTTCTGGAGAACCAGTTGAGCGTGTCAGTGATGGCGACACTATAGTAGTTAAAGATAGCAGTGGGAAAAATTTTACTGTGCGCTTTGCTTGTGTAGATGCCCCAGAAATAGCCCACTCTAATAAAGAAAAGCAGAGTAAACGCACTAGCGATCGCAATCAATTTACTTGGGGTGTGAAAGCCCAAGAACGGGTACAACAACTGGTGCAACAAGGAGGCGATCGCGTAACTTTGAATATCACCGATAGCGATCGCTATGGACGCAAAATTGCCGAAGTCCGTTTACAAAATGGCACTTTTGTGCAGCAGATATTGTTAAAAGAAGGATTGGCAAAAGTGTATCGTCCTTATTTAAACAAGTGTCCTAGCAAAGACTTAATTCAACAAGCTGAAGCTGAAGCCAAGGAACAACGCCTTGGTATTTGGAGTGACGCTAAATTCGTTAATCCTTGGGAATATCGCACCCTATCAAAAAAATAAAAACTCTAGCTGTTTCTAATTGAATACACTACATCGTTTGGCATTGCATATTTACCACATCATTTAGCAACTCCCACATTCCCCCTGCCCCCTGCCTCCCCTACTCCTCTTTCCAAGTTTGCAGTTGAAAATAAACTAGTACCAGCGTCACTGCTAGTAATATTGTCGCTGCTGCTGCTGCATAACCAAAATCAAACTGAGCAAAAGCCTCTTGATAAATGTAGTAAACCAGCAAATTAGTAGAATTCAATGGGCCACCGCCAGTCATGACAAAAACTTGCTCAAAACTCCGCAATGTAAAAATTGCAGTAGTGATGATTGCAAATATCACAGTAGGGCGCAATCCGGGCAGAGTAATATACCAAAATTGTTGCCAAGCATTTGCTCCATCCAAATCTGCTGCTTCATAACGACTGGGAGGAATTGCTTGCAAGCCTGCTAAAAAAACTACCATATTGAAACCCAGTTGTTTCCAAATACTCATTAAAATAATTACTGGCATTGCCCAAAATGTGTCTCCTAGCCAGGGTATAGCTGCAATACCAAAAAAATCTAAAAGTCCGTTAACTGGGCCTGATGTTTGAAACAGCCAGCGAAATCCCAAGCCGGCTGCCACAAGTGAAATAATCGAAGGTAGAAAGTATGCACTCCGCATGATGCCCCGCAAGGGAATAGAGCGGTTTAATAGCACAGCCAATCCCAAGGAGATAACTAAACTGGGAATGATGGTGGCAACAGTAAAATAAAAGGTGTTACCCAAAACTTGCCAGAAGTCGGGGTTAAGTAGCAAGCGCCAATAGTTTTTTAAGCCTATCCAATAAGTACCTTTTAAGGTGAAACTACCAGCAGTAAAGCTGAGGTAGAACAAATAAGCGATCGGCCAAATGATAAAAACACCCAGTAAAGTTAGTGCTGGTGTGAGAAAAGTCCAGGCGGCTACTGTATCAGTATCCAACCAAGACTTAGTATATATTTTTTTTTGCATCTATAATTTTTCCTCTTAGCTGTTTATGACCCTCCGCCCTGATTCTACCCTTAGCTTGGTTTCTCCCAGCATTAGCGATATTTGCCAACAAGTCGTTCCTTTATAGCGATCGCTTGGGTAAACTCTTGGTTCATAATTATCTCTAGTTGGAGTCTTTAAACTAATTTTTGCATCAAAGCCCAGTAGGTGTGTAGTTTACAGCCGTAGGCATCGCTTATACTTTAATATGCTATTATTGGCATAATTAGCATTACATGAGTAAAAAATAAGAAAAACCCCTCAAATGGATTGCAAGCGCTCTTGATGATTTAAAAGATTTCCCTGAAGATGTACAAGATGTAATGGGTTATGCTCTGGATTTAGCACAACATGGTGAAAAGCATCCTGACGCAAAACCTTTGTATGGATTTACAGGCACTGGGGTTTTAGAAATTGTAGATGATTTTGAAGGAGATATATACAGGGCAATTTATACTGTTAAATTTGCAGGATTTGTTTACCTATTACATTCATTTCAAAAGAAATCAAAACACGGTATTGCTACACCAAAACAAGATATACATTTAGTTAAAAAGAGACTCCAGGTTGCTCAGGAAGATTATTTACAAGAAATAGCAAAAACAGTCGAGTAAAAAATGAGCAACGAAAATGATGTTTATATTAGTAACGGAAATATCTTTGCTGATCTAGGATTGTCTAATCCTGAAGAGCGCTTAATTAAAGCAGAACTTGCACGCAAAATTAGTGAAATTATTGTTAATCGCCAATTAAATCAAGTCCAAGCAGCCGAGGTTCTTGGAATAGATCAACCAAAAATATCTGCTTTAACTAGAGGGAAACTAAAAGATTTTTCAATAGATAGATTGATCAGATTTATAAACATTTTAGGTAATGATGTAGAAATTACAATTAAGCCTAAACCAGAAAGCCATTCAATTGCTTGCACGACTGTAATTTGTGAATAATTTTTAACCTAAAAGGCATACAGATCGTGATGATTTAACGCGGATGATTTCTACAAGAAAGGCAACCAAATATGAGCAACGAATCTATTTTGAGACATCGCTTGGGTAAGCTCTTTGTTCATAATCATCTTTAGTTAGAGTCTTTAGTTAAACTAAGTTTTATGCGTACTCAATTAAGCGTCTATTTTCCTGGTTTGTGTGATAGCTCTTACTCAGAAAATTCCAATTCATCTGGTAATTTGTTTCCCTTGAAGTTAGATCGGTCTTCGGCTGGTTAGAGTATTTTTATGCCCAATGCCCTATTTACCTTTCTATAGGAATATCCAATGCCTTTAGCTTCAATTCTTGAGCCGGATAATCAGTGAGAGAAAGTGATATTTTCTTGACACCACTAAGTAAAGCTGTGGGAATACTCACTGTACCTGAAAATGCTGGCCCATTTACAGGCAATTCTGTTGGTAAACCCTCTGTACTAGCGCTCAGGGCTCGTCCTTTATCATCGGTAACATCTAAAAAACTATACAGGAAGCGCACAGAATCCTTACCTTTGTTCTGCATTTTCACTTTCAGTACCAAATCACCACCAGAGTAGCGGGCAGATTGCACAGACATAGTTACACCCTCACTTTGGGCAGTAACAGGAAAACCTGGCAGGGGTTTTTCTTCAACCACTTCTGAAGGTTTTTCCTCTGGTTTTTGCTTGCTGCTATTGGTTTGTATATCTTTAGGTTTTGTCACAGAAGTAGTTGATAATTGACCCTTAAAAATTTCATGACCTGCTACTGCTGTTACCAAACCTAAACCTCCCAAGCCAGCCCACTTCAAAAACTTTTGTCGGGTTAGCTGTAATTTTTGGCGATATTCTGCTTTCTCTTGCTGCCGTTGTTTCTCTGCCTTTTGCTGTTTTAGTCGTACAAGTTCTTGTTGTCGTTGTTTCTCTGCTTCCTGCTGTTTTAGTCGTACAAGTTCTTGTTGTCGTTGTTTTTCTGCCTCCTGCTGTCTGATTTCCTCTTGCTGTTTCCGGTATTCTGCTTCTAAAAATGGTTGAATAATAATTGCTTCTAATGCAGATGTTTCCACATCATTTAGTTCAAGAAGTTGCTGAAGAAGTTGCCTTAAACTCTGCCGAACATCATCACTATAAAGGGAATTTCCTGCTTTAATTGTTTTAATTAATTCCTGCTCATACTGCTGTAATTTTTGATGATATTCTACTTCTTCCTGCTGCTTCAGTCGTACTGTTTCTTCTTGTTGCTGCCTGATTGTCTCTTGCTCTTTCCGGTATTCTGCTTCTGAGTATGATTGAATAATAATTGCTTCCAGTGCCGATGTTTCCACATCATTTAGTTCTAAAACTTGTTGAAATCGTCGCAACTCTTCACAAGTAGCATCACTGAGAGGATATTCAAACTGCATCGATTCTCTAAACACCTGTTCATACTGTTGCAGCTTTTGCCGACGTTCCTCGATCGCAGCAACAATTCGATTTTCAATTGCAGTCACATCTTCAGCAGTCAGATTCAACGCTTGGTGACGTTGGGTTAGTTGAGAGCGTTTGAAAGCACTGAGCGGATATTCTTGCTGAACAGCTTCTGTAAATTCCTGCTCATATTGCCGCAAGTTTGCTTGATGCGTTTCAATCTCAGCATTAATCCGCCTCTCGATCGCTCCCACATCTCCATCACTCAACCCCAACGTCTGCCAGGTTTGCTGCAACTGCTTCCGCGTCACCTCATCTGGATAATGCTGGCGCTGCGTCGCCTTCACAAACGCTTGCTCGTACTGCTGGAGTTTTTGATGATAGCTTTCAATCTGCGTTGTGATTTGCGCTTCAATTGGGGCAACATCTACATCCGTCAGTCCCAAGCGCTGCTGCTGTTGACGTAAATCATTGCGGGTTGCTTCACTAAGAGGATATTCCTGCTGCGTGGCAGTCAAAAACAGCCGTTGGTAGTCCTGGAGTTTCTGGTGATATGCTTCTATCTCAGCCGTAGTCTGAGATTCTATCGCGGCAATATCTCTGTCTGCAAGCTCTAATTGCTGCTGGGTTTGCCGTAAGCGATCGCGGCTTGCTGCACTTAGGGGAAACTCCTGTCGCAGTGCCGTTGTAAACGCCTGCTGATATGTTTGCAGGTTTTGCTGATACGTCTTAAAACTTGCAGTCACCTGTGCTTCAATCGGCATCGTGTCCTCATTCCGCAGCCCCAAAATTTGCTGGAGATTTTGCAGATCGAGGCGATCGCTATCGGTAATTGTCTCATCTCGCTCCAGTAGTTCAGTAAACACCTGCTGATACTGCTGGAGTTTGTCGCGGAACTCATTGCGGTACGGTTCCAACACCTCATCTTCGATCGCCTTTGCTTCAGTTGTCTCCAATCCCAAGCGAGTTCTCAATACATCCAATGTACGACGACCAACAAAGGAAATTTCGCCTCGATGAATAAATCGCGCTACCTCTTTACGGTATCGCTGTCTAGGATCGCCGGGAGCTACCTTTGTCAGTCGAATTTTAAAGCCTTCTCTAATTGCATAGATTTCCGGCTTCATTGCAGGTTGAAGTTCTCGCACCTTCTGACTGGCGTACTCATGGAGTTCATCGATGGAGATAAACTCATCGCGATCGCGATCGGCTTCTCCCGACTTGATACCTTCAACCAAAAAACGAGTGTAAATCGATAAATCTTGCCCTTCCTCCTCAAAGGAATATTGCGTTGAAGTAGAAGAAGTCAATACGGCTCTTCCTTCACCTCCCAACTGCTCCCGGATGTCAATCATGCCGTCATCTTTGGCAGACATTCCCTCAGCAAACGCGCCACTAAAGCAGCTATCTAGGATAACCACCTGCCGACGGGAACGGCTTTCGCTCATGCGATCGTGAATGAAAGTGGCAGACACCGACGTTGAGCGAATCAATTCGCCCTGCTGTGTTTTACTGGTGTTGCGAGTTGCCAGATACAGCCTACCGCGATCGTCTTTGATGCCGTGTCCTGAAAAATACAGCAACAGCAAATCATCTTTGTGCCGTCCAGAGAATAGCGTTTCGATCGTAATTTCTACAACTTGTCGTTCAGGATTTTTTAGCAGGGTAATATCTGACGCAGCAAATCCACCCATCTCTGGATGCAGCAGTACCTCACAAACTGCTTCCACATCTTTAACTGCACTGGGCAAAGGGTTCAGCCCTGGCTCATACTCACTGACCCCAATCAGTAACGCTACCTTCGCCATTTAATCTACCTATGCTGCGATCAAATCCTATGCGGCTTTAATCTCTGTATTGTTTCCTTTATACCAAGTTTTAGAATATTATCTCTATCAACCGGACTAGATTATAAGCTAAATTTTTAGAGCAAAATTTAATCAAGCCTAAGCGTAGTCCGTCGTAGACATCGCAACATGGAAAGAGACACTGCTAAATTAAAGTATAAATCTTACCTATTTATGTAAGAAAAATCTAGGCAGCTACTGTATCAGTATCCAACCACGACTTAGTAGAGCATTTTATTAATTCATAGCAAATTAAATTTGGCAATACCCTGCAATGTTAATGCATCGGCTGACAATGCCAATACATCGGGTAACAATACCAATGCATTGGGTAACAATGCTAATACATTGGTTGACAATGCCAATGCATCGGGTAACAATGCCAATGCATCGAGTAACACTATTAATGCGTCCCTTTGCATTAAACAAGCTACGCTTTTACACAAAATTGTACGTATTATATATTTTTGGCATCTATAATTTTCCCTTTTAGCTGTTTATGACCCTCCGCCCTGATTCTACCCTGAGCTTGGTTTCTCCCAGTATTAGCGATGTTCACCAACAAGTCGCCCCTTTAAAACTAGGAATTATGGCTTCTGGGAATGGCAGCAATTTTGATGTAGTTGCCCAAGCTATCCAAGATGGACAGCTAAATGCTCAAATTCAAGTTTTAATTTACAATAACCCCTCGGCCAAAGCAGCCGTCAGAGCAGCCAATAGAGGTGTAGAAGCTGTTTTATTAAATCACCGCAACTATCAAAGCCGAGAAGAGTTTGATGAGAAGATTGTGCAGACATTGCAGCACTACGATGTGGAATGGGTGATTTTGGCGGGTTGGATGCGATTGTTAACATTAGTTTTCATGGATGCCTTTCCTGAGAGAATTATTAATATCCATCCTAGTTTGTTACCTAGTTTTAAGGGAATCCATGCTGTAGAACAAGCCTTAGAATCAGGGGTAAAAATCACTGGTTGTACGGCGCATATCGCTTGTTTAGAAATGGACAGTGGCCCAATCTTGATGCAAGCCGCAGTACCAGTTTTGCCCGATGATACAGCAGAAACACTCCACGCCAGGATTCAAATTCAAGAACATCGAATTTTACCATTAGCGATCGCTCTGGCAGCATCTTCGTCAAAAAGTATACTAGGCGTTACATGAAATACAAGCGGTTTTCGTACTTTGCGGATAACCCGTTGGAGAACTCGTAAAGTAGCCGCTAAGTGTCTATAAGTCAATATGGTTCAGTTAAGGCTAGCAGTCTTCGTCAAAGTCATTTTTTAACGTAGACGCGGAGCGGCTTGCCGCAGGCTACCACAGAGACACAGAGGGCATAGAGAAAAGAAAGAGAAGGAAAAAATTGCTTAACTGAACTGTAGTGGTCTATAAATCAATATAGTTCAGATAAGAGCAAGATACTTGTAGAGACGGCGATTTATCGCGTCTCAAAACTCAAAACCCCAAAATTTTTGCCAGTAGCCCTTAAATGAACCGTATTGGTCTATAAGTTTTCGTAGCGTGCATTAACCCCTGGTTGTTGATAGTATTTATGATTCATTATCAAACCACCAAGGGTCATTAGTCGCATTAGTTTTAATTAAAATAGCTTTTTTTCGCATGAACCGTTTCAGCGCTGCTGCACCCATGCGCGATCCTCCCATCCCAGAGAATTTAAAGGCGTTTTTCTCTCCCTCGTGCATGATGGCAGTGAGTCCAGCATCGTTGATACTAATAGCACCTGCATCTATCTGCTGGGCAATTTCTAAAGCTTCAGCTTCTGAGGCAAAAACAGCAGCACTTAATCCATAAATTGAGTCGTTTGCTAAAGACACTGCTTCCTCGACTGTGGAAAAAGGCATTATTGGCATAATGGGGCCAAAAGTCTCTTCGGTCATCACTTTCATGGAATGATTAACTTGGGTAAGCACTGTTGGACGACACCACCAACCCCCACCCAAGTCTTCAATTACGCCGCCGCAGTGAATGACTGCTCCCTTTTCTACTGCATCTAGGAGATGATCGCTAATAATGGCTGCTTGTCTTTCAGCGATGATTGGGCCGATTTCTCCACTTTCAACAGTGGGGTAGGCTAGTCCAAGGCGGTGTGCTTTGGCTACTAATTGATGGTAAAACTTTTCAAATATGGATTCAGCAACATAAATCCGCTCAATTGATAAGCACGACTGTCCAGTGTTGACGACGGAACCCCACAAGATTGCTGAGGTTGCTAATTCTAAATTGGCTGATTCTAAAACGATCGCAGGATCTTTTCCCCCTAATTCCAAAAAAGCCGGAATAAACCGTTTAGCAGCCGCTTCTGCCACTTTTCGCCCTGTTGCAACACTGCCTGTAAAGCACACTAAGTCTACATTGTCAATCAAAATAGATCCGGTTGCGCCTGCTCCTTCAATAAAAGTTAAGACATCGCGCAATTTAGGAACGGCGTTGAGTGCTGTTGTCAGTGGTGCAACGAAGCGGGGAGCGATTTCACTGGGTTTGACAATGACGGCACAACCCGCCAACAATGCCGGAATGGTATCAATAGTTGACAGCAACAGTGGAAAATTCCACGGGCTAATGATCCCAATTAGGGGGTAAGGAACAGATGTTTGTTGCAAGGCGATAAATGGAATTGCTGTGTTTTTTGCAGAGTCTTGCAGCAATTCTGGTGCTAATCTACACCACCGATCGATGCTAGAGAGGAAAGAGTCTATTTCTAATACTGAGGTTGATAATCTTCCCGTATCATTTACCAAAGCTTCCGTTAAGCGATCGCGCTCTGATACTATCGCTGCCTTCCACTGCTGTAAAGCTTCAATTCTCCCCTCTAAACCCAGCTTTTGCCAGCTAACTTGTGCCCGGCGCGATCGCTTGCATTGCTGTGCTAGCAACCTTGGGGGTGGCGGGATAATTACGTAGTCAAATTTGCCAGTTCGGGGATTGCGGACTTCTATTGGTTTTGTCATTGGTCAATAATTAATAGTTATTTTTCCCCTGCTCCCCCTGCCCGCCGCCCCTCTGCCTCTTTCCCATTCCCCAATTCAAATTATTTCCAGTTGGGCTAACCGATCAATTGTGGCTTGCTGGGTTTGCAAAAAGTGTTTGCGGTCTATTTCTCCCTCCAGCATAGTATTAGCTGGGTAAAAGTGTGATTGATGATAACTTTCGGCGTATAGTTCAAAGCGTTGACGAGCAAGTAAATTATGTAACCCCGGTCGGCGGCGATCGCGGCGTAACGCTCCTAAATCAATCTCGGCAAACGCTGCCATGCTCTCGCCTGCACCTGTTTCGGCTAAAACGATTCCGCGATGGTCGATGATTTTAGAGCCACCATCAGCCGAAGCTATGGGGATGGCAATATTAGCGATGCCTGCGGTATTAGCTGAAACTACATAAGCCATGTTTTCGACGGCGCGAGTGATTTTTGCCGCGTCTTTGGGAGTGAGGTTTTTGTTGTATACTTCCGAAGTGGAATGGACAAAAATCTCTGCTCCTCGCATCGCCAGACACCGCGCTACTTCGGGATATAAAATTTCTTCTGATGCTAAAGCTGCTAAATTACCGATCGCAGTTTTGGCTACGGGGAAAACTCCCTCTAAACCATAACAGTCAAGATATTTATCCCAAACATCATGGGGAGTGGGAGCAAATAAGGAATTTAGCCGCCGATACCGCAAGACGATTGAGCCGGAGGGATCAAGAATAAAACAGGTTTGGAAGTACAATCCGGGAAAGTTTGGATCAACTTCGTAGGCATTACCAGCTAAAAATATTTTATGCTTTTGGGCAATTTTACCCAGCGCCTCATACTCAGCACCAGCCATTTCTATACAGGCTTTTTCTGCCCATCCTGCAAGACTATCGCCCATTGGAAAACCCGTGAGGAAATATTCTGGCAGTACAATTAAACGACAATCAAAGCCAATAAAAGCGATACTGGCAGCAATTTGTTGAGCTAGGTGATTGATGGAGTTTAGCATGAGCGATCGCGCTTGGAGGCGATCAGTTGCTTGGTTGACTGCATGACAGGTAACTTGGAGTGCCAAGGCCCGGAATGAGTTGAGATTATCAGTATTATCTGCCATGCTGTATCCAAATTTTTTTACTACCTTATAGAATACGCTCGCCACCCCAGAGTGATCGCACTAATTTATCCGTCATTTCTGCCCCAAATAGCCGCACAGCAATTTGGTTGTCTGGGTCGCGTTCTGCAACAGTACGGCGCACAAATAAGTCACGCTCAGATAAAGCACTCCGTTCTGATTCCGCTACTGGTTCAGCTTCATCTACCCAACCTAGCCAACGATCTATCATCTCATGCGCTACCGTGTGGACACGATCAAGTGTCTCTTCTGTAACTGGACTGGTATAACACAGACTAGTATGAGATTGTACCTGACGGATATACAGCGTTTTGCTAATATACTGCTGAAAACGTGAATCTTTCAGGAACGCCAAATATGTCTGGTTCACAGGTTCGTAGTAACGATCCAAATAGTCGAGGTCAGTGAATAGATCGGTGCGAGGGACGTAATCTATAAAAAAGAATAATTCTGGAACCGTGGCAAAGACAATAGCCAAATGAGGAACACGAATCTGCGACTTGAGCCAAACAGTTAGGTGCATATTGCAAAAGCCAGATTTAGGTTCGCGCAACCATGAATGCACCAGCCAATAAATTTCTGGGCCAGAGAAGGTATTGACTGAGCCGTGCGCTTCTCCAATCAAAGCAGAATACTTTTGAAAGTTCTCGGTAGACGGATCTGAATGTAATTCAAAACGAGCGTCTATTTTCTCACAGAGTTCATTTGTCCAACCCCACAACTGCTCAAATAAGGCTATATTGTCTACATTAATTTGCTGCTCAATCACTGTTTGTACCCTTTTAGATCAGAATGCAAACAAACATAATATAAAAGCAAAAAACCAGCATCTAGCTTCTGCGAGAATTGTTCCACTGAGCCAGAACAACTGTAAATGGCGTGGAATTATTGTTTGCTTCTCCTGTCTTTGGATAAACTTAATTTAAATCAAGAACTTCGGGTAGAAGAGAGAATGTCAAATCTCCGCGATCGCACAGAATCAAACACCGATAAAGTTTTACTCATCGGAGTTACTGGCGGCACAGGTGGAAATGTCGTTAAGGGATTTCTCGAACAGGGAGTTAGCAACCTGCGAGTCATCACTAGAGAAATTGATCTTAATCGTCCAACTCTTGCAAAGCTCAATGATGCCGGAGTTGAACTGGTAAAAGCCAACCTCGACGATGAAACTTCTCTCATAGCAGCCTTTGCAGGAATTTCGGCTGTTTACTGCCACGCCACTTCTGCGGACTCTACTAAAATTGACCCGCTAGAGGTGGAGAGAGCCAAGCGAGTTGCACAAGCTGCCAAACAAGCTGAAATTAAGCACTTTGTCTACAATTCCGCAGGTGGAGCAGATAGGAATTCAGGAATCCCTCGCATTGAGCAAAAGTATCAAGTAGAGAAAATTCTCAAAGAAGCTGGCTTACCGACTACTATGTTGCGAGCTTGCTTGTTTATGGAGGAGTTTTGGAAGAAGTACACGCGACCTTCTATTCTCAAAGGTAGTTTTCCGTTTTCAATTCAGCCAGACAAGCCGCTTCATCTAATTACAACAAAGGACATGGGCCGCGTTGCTGCTTACGTAATTAAACATCCCACCAAGTATATTGGTCAAGAAATTGAGCTAGCTGGCGATGTACTGACTCCAAAGCAAATGGCAGAGGCATTCTCCCAAGCGCAGGGGATAAAAGTTGTCCATAAAGAGACACCTGCTTGGATTTTCTTACTCTTGCTGCAAAAAGAACTGTTCGATTTGATTCAGTGGTATCGCAAAAAAGGTTATCAAGCCGATGTCCAGCGTTTACGAGAAGAAGAGTTTCCTGGACTTCTGACCACATTTAGTGAATTTTTAGCAGAAACCCACTGGACAAATGCGGAACTCACCTATGAGAGTCTGCGATCGCATTAGTACACTGTGGCAAAAGTTTGCTAGATCGCTTGGTTGCTGATTCATAGTTTGAGTTTGCGGTTTTTCTATAAACTTTATATTTAGTTTGACACTTTTTGGTATCTAGCTAGTTGCCCATACCAAGTAACATATTCATCGAATTCAGGACTGTTATAAAAAGCCTATAAACTAAAGTATGATAAAGCTATTGTAGCAATCTGTATCATTCGATAATTCTTTATTTGGCTCTTAATTTAGATGAATATTTTCAAATAGATATATAGGAATTCGGTTCGACTTCTGAAAATATACGTAGGGTATATTAACGATAGCATAGCACACCTAAGCCTCGATAATGATGCGTTACAAACTCCGTTTAAGCACACTCCACAATACCTAATTCTGTTCAAAAATCAAATAGTAATTCTAATGATCAAATATTTTTTAAAGGCAAACTTATTAGGATTTAGTTTACATAATTAGCCAGAAAATGATTTTGAAATCTGGTTAATACATCATTTTAATAGTCTATTAATGGGGAGCATCTCACTTTTTAAAGTGGCTCAAACTGACAATAATCCATTGAGGTAAGCACAGCGATGGGCTAGGACTTGAGGCACATTTTCTCGTTTCCATTGTGCCCCGGAAATTTTTGTTCGACGGTCAACCTGTTTAACGGCAGATTCAACTGAACCTGAACCAATTGAACAAATTTCTTCAGCTTGATAATATTCGTAGTTGATAATGCGATTGCGATGCTTATCAAGATAACGGCAAAAGTTTTGTACTTGTTTGCCTTTACAATCTGTAAATAAGGCAATAGTAGCCTCAACTTGGCCTTTCCATAGTAGATTTTGTGCTTGTTTCAAGCGTTTTTGTGAACCCCCAACTTTGTGGAGGTTTTCTATTAAATGGAACCAATCAAGTATTTCTCGACGTTGTGCATCAGGTGCTAATTGGTCAATTATATTCCAAATGCCGTCATGTCCATCACCAATACAAGTGAGTGGGCTAGCCAGTGGTTGGTCATTAACCCAATCAATCACAATCTGATTATTCTGAAATGAAGTTCCCAAGATTCCGAGATGATGTAAGCTAATTGCTTTATAGCCAAGCCATGCACATATTTGACCTTTAGGAGTTCGGACACGGATGTTTCCACCATCGACGCTTAATTCTTCAATTGTCTGTTCTGGTGTTGGCAACTCAAAATTCTGGCGATGCACTAATCTCTGTTGACTGCTGTGAGAAACCTCTATGCCCGTAAAATACTTGATGTCTGATGCCGCATCTTCATAGCTGACATTCGCACTTACCCTCAAACAACAAGTTTCTAGATATGGACTCAGTTGAGTACTTGGTGCGACTTCTAATTCAATGGCTTGTTTGCTCGTTATTGCTAACTCTCCAAGAATGCTTTTGAGCCGTCGTTGGTATCCTGCGGTTGTCCCTGTAATCGTTTCGATAAAAAAACCCCTACTTCTGGCATAACATGCTTCTGCATTTGACTCCGCACTGCTTCTTCAATTGCTGCAAGATTTGTGAGCTTTTCTTTTGACGTATCTTCATACAATATTTTAGCAATCGCCTGAATATGTTTTTGAAGAGCTTGCTTTTGTTCTGGGGTCATCGGTAAGTAAATACACTCGTCTTACCTATCCTGACTGATTTTCGTCTTCTTTGCAAAAAACTGGGATGCTCCCGTCGAGAAATACTTGATTGGTTCCATTTAATAGAAAACCTCCACAAAGTTGGGGGTTCACAAAAACGCTTGAAACAAGCACAAAATCTACTATGGAAAGGCCAAGTTGAGGCTACTATTGCCTTATTTACAGATTGTAAAGGCAAACAAGTACAAAACTTTTGCCGTTATCTTGATAAGCATCGCAATCGCATTATCAACTACGAATATTATCAAGCTGAAGAAATTTGTTCAATTGGTTCAGGTTCAGTTGAATCTGCCGTTAAACAGGTTGACCGTCGAACAAAAATTTCCGGGGCACAATGGAAACGAGAAAATGTGCCTCAAGTCCTAGCCCATCGCTGTGCTTACCTCAATGGATTATTGTCAGTTTGAGCCACTTTAAAAAGTGAGATGCTCCCATTCAATAGTATTAGAGAATAGACCACAACCCCAGATTATCAAGCTGAGAAAATCCCATAAAGGTACAAGCCATAGATATTTTCTTGCAGTGGAATCTTGAAGAAACTTAACACCAATAAACCACCCCATAATCAATCTTATTACCCAAGTAACAACTAACGCAAAGTAAATGAATAATGATCCTTGTGTAACAAATGACAGAATTAGACTAATGACGTTTCCGTAGGTAAAAACCAGCCCTAAATAACTCCAAAAACCAGTAACTCTTATACACTGTGACCAGCGGATCTGACGATTAATTGAATCGACAACAGTTTTTGTGGATAGTACGTGTTCAACTATGTAATCAGAAAGTACAACTTTGTAACCCGCTCGTGCTGGTAGATAACCGAGTTGAAAATCATCCGCAAGATCATCAGCGATCGCTTCAAACCCTCCTATTGCCTTGAGTACTTCTTTACGAATTACAATGGTTGAACCAAAAGCACATTTTATCCCCTTTAATTGTTTACCAGCTAAAGAAGTAGCATGAATATAACAAGCAGTTCCAATGGCTTTTAAAATTTCTACCCATCCTTGCCCCACCGAACGAAATAAACAGGTGACAACACCAACCTTGTTGTTATGTAGTGGTTGTACAACTCGCTGTAAGTAGTCTTCTCCAACTCGGATGTCGCTATCAGCAATAACTAGGATTTCGTATTTGGCGAAAGATAAAGCATTTGCGAGATTACTCACTTTTAAGTTTGCCCCAATAATGCGATCGCAGACTATCAACTGAATATTCAGTATCGGGAAGTCTCGGATAATTTGTTTGACCACATCTATTCCAGGGTCTTGCGGGCTGCGGACGCTGAAGATAATCTGGTAAGTTGAATACTCCTGTCGGCAAAATGTTGCCAAATTTTCGTAGATATCTCTGTCCAGTCCGCAAATTGGCTTCAGGATAGTAATGGGTGGATAAAAATTGGGAGCATATATATGGGATTCTCCGAAGGTGACAACTGCTGAATAGATTGAGTAACAATAAAATAGGGTAGCTGACAAGCAAAGAATTAATATTAAAACGTCGATAACTGTTAGGTTGATATTTGTAAAAAAAGCAGATACAGAAATTTCCATTGACTTAAAGCATTAATCTCTCGATTTAGTTGATACATATTGATTACAGACCATCACGATCTACTTTCACTAAAGCAAGTTGAACGTCTGTAGATATAATGTATTTCGGGGTTCGCGCTCTCAATTTAAAGATAAAAAGTCAAGAACTTGGAAAGAATTGACTTTTTGAGAAGGAATGACATTATTTTGGGATTATTCCAGAAACTTTCAAAATCACAATTAGAAACCAGGACAGTCAGCGATTATTTGCTATTTATCAAAAAAGGCAGAGGGCAGTTCTTGCTGAAGGCAGAAGGGAATGCTGACTCTGACCTCTGCCTGTGACCAAAGGGAACTTGGGTATAAAACCCCGCAGTCCACACGGCGCTTACAATTGGGTGGGGTTTTATACCCAACGAAAAAGTTCCTTCTGCCCTCTGCATAGATGCCTCCTGCCTTCTTCAACGTTGACTGCTAATAACTTAAAACCTTTCGCCAATACCAAAATTGATGCGGTTGTCACCGTCGCCATTGATGCCGTAGTCAATGCGAATTGGCCCTAGTGGCGATTGTACGCGCACACCAAGACCATAACCGTAGCCAGTACCATTTTTGTTCAGCACATCAGCTGACCTGGTATTACTTCCCAGATCGCTGCCGATATCAAAAAATAGTGCGCCACTGACGACTGAAAAAACCGGGAAGCGATACTCAGCAGATGCTTGTATATAACTACGTCCACTACCTAATCCTCCTTCTTGATAACCTCGGACAGAGTTGCTACCACCAAGGGTGAAGGCTTCGTAAGGAGGCAAGTCACCAAGGATAGTTCCACCCTGCAAGTTAAATGCTAAAGTTTGTGGCCCTTTGGTAAGACTAATAAAGTTGACAGGGAAATATTGGCTATAGTTACCTCGCAACCTGGTGAGAAAAATATTGCCTAGTCCCACTGGTACTGACTGATCGACTCCGAAGCGGAGATAAGAACCGCTAGTGGGTTGTAAAGGGTTATTACGGAGATCGCGTTGTACCCCAAGTTGCAACAACAGCAAATCGTCTTCACCTTGTCCAGATGCACTAAGTGGAACTCGTTCTGTAGGTACTCCATTCTTGAACACCGTTCCTTCTTTTCTGATGTTGCCATTGGCATCACGGGTGGAAACTCGTTGATACTGCAAACCTGCTGAAGCCGTCCATTCAGAATTTTTGTAGGGATTATTGCTCAGGGGACGAGTAAAGGTGACACCGCCACCTAGACGGAGGACACGGGGGCGATCGCCATCCGTCTTCCCCTGTTGAAAGGTTTTGATATTGTTATTTTTGCCGTCAAAAATCAACGAAATGGAACTACGGCGGAAAATATTGGCTGTATAGGAAGTCCGGTAAGGATCTCCTGCGATCCAGGGGTCGGTATACCGCAGGTCAAACAGCAGTTCTCGTTCTCCCACCTGTACTTCTGCGCCCAGTTTTTGGTTCCTGCCGTTCAGGTTTTGCTGTTGATAGCTTACTGTTCCAAAAAGTCCGCTAGCAGAACTAATCCCTGCCCCAGCTGCAATAGAACCACTGCTGCGTTCAGCTACATTCACGACTACATCAACCTTGCTGGGGTCAGTACCAGGGTCAAGGGAGACATTCACATCTTCAAATAGCCCTATCCCATACACGCGCTGTAGGTCTTTTTGCACGGTGTTGCGATTGAATACTTGTCCTGGCTTTAATTCCAATTCTCTGGTAATGATGTAATCTTGTGTTCGTCTGCGAATTGGTTGTCCCTTTTCGTCTGTCTCTTGACCATCTTTATTACGGAACCGAACTCTAATGTTTTCTACTACACCTTCTGCTACTTGTAAGGTAACAACTCCGTTTTCAGAGACTTGGGGCGCTCCAATTACGTTGGCTAAAACGTAACCTTGGTCTTGATACCGCTTATTTAACTGTTTGATGCCTTCTTGCAAGTCACGCAAGTTGAGGATTTTACCATACTGCTCCTTAAATACTTCATCTACAGTATTAGCTGGGAGGACGGAGGCGACACCAGTGCCAGGATTGGCTTGCACTTCTACTTTACTCAGGACGGGGTTAGGCTGCACAACAAAGCTCACCCGCACTCCCAAGGGAGTATCTTCTGGCGATGCTTGGACATTGGAGAAAAAGCCAGTACCAAAGATGGCGTTAATATCTTCTTGCAGTTGGCTGCGTGTTGTTGTTCGTCCTGGTTGGGTACGGATTACTTTGTAAACTTGTTCTTCCAGTTCTGGTGAGATTTGCCCTGTCTGAGATTTAACTACTACTTCCGACACCAGTACGCGGGGATCATTGGCTTCTGGAGCTGTGTTGGGTTGAATATTTCCTGGAGTTGTGGGAGATACAGGTGTCGCCGCAGGTAGCTTGACATTTTCTCCACCAGGAGTAGTGCTAGGAGATGGGGAAGGTATTTTTTGTTGAGTGAGATTTAGGTTTTTTTGAAGGGTTTGTGCCATTCTTGACGTTGTGGAGGTTGGCACTACTACCTCTTGTAAAGCCAATGATGCTGAATTGACTGTTAAGGCTTTGACTGATTGAGACTTAAGATACTCCGAATTTGGAATACCTATTGTATTAGGGTGAAATTCTAGACTTTGACTGAAGTGACTTTGAGCAATGCCTTTTTCTGCCTGCTGATTTGTTCCTAGTGTAAAAATCTTTGTTGTCTGTTTCAGACTATTAGCGGTTTGTGCATTTACACTCTCGCAGCTGCCCAAAGGAGCTGCAATTGCCAGCACTGCCACCAATACCGGGGATAAACGCATTTTATTTACATTCCTCATAGTTACCACACGCGGTACTCCACAGGAGTTACTTAGCGATCGCCTCTGGCGGGACGCAGCCCATCGCAAGGCAATCATGCTCTTATGCAAAGCAACTGACATCAAAGCCAAAAATACTGATGAAAACTATAGCTATAGCCGGATTAGTTGAAAGATTCATGTGTAAATTTATCTGAAATATCGGTTTTTGATTATAAGCAGCAAAGGTCAAGAACTCGGAAAGATTCATCTTAATAACTTGATATTTTCATGACCTTGTTAGTTACTGAGGCGAACGCGGCAATTTTTTTTTAAATGAAGCAAATCTTTCCGATTTCTTGACTTTTATTCTCCATAATTCAATTTGACAACCTTGCTCATAAAGGTTGTTTAACTCTAATTAGAGGAGTGAATATAATGAAAAATTCTACAAAAATGATACTAGGTGCTGTTACTATAGTTTTATATTAAAGTGCAGTTTATAATATTACCTAAAATTTTAGGGTTTGACATTTGCAATCTTTGTATAGTGTAGCCAGAATTAAAAATAATACTTTATTCGATGATAAATCTTGCGGAAACTGCGTATCTAGTGGCAATGTATCGCGCATTGGAAAGCGAACGCGCAGATGCACTATTTAAAGACCCATTAGCGCGTGTGTTAGCTGGTGGAAAAGGTGAAATGTTTGTTGAAGTTATAGGGGAGAAAGACAAAATTACAAATGCGATCGCCATCCGCACCTATGTTATTGATAACTTTATTTTACAGTTAGTTAAGTCAAAAAAGATTGACACTGTAATCAATCTGGCTGCGGGGTTAGATACTCGACCCTATCGATTACCTCTTTGTGCATCGCTTCGTTGGATTGAAGTTGACTTGCCGGAAATCATTGCTTACAAAGAACAATTACTTAAAAACCAGCAACCTTTGTGTTGGCTTGAGCGTGTCAAACTCGATATTACCAACCTGGCATTGAGAAAGACTTTTTTCTCAGAGATTAATCTTGTAGCAAGACAAGCTCTAGTGATCACAGAAGGTTTGCTATCATATCTACACGAAACCCAAGTAGCATTACTTGCAACCGATATTTATGAGCAATCTCATCTGAATTGGTGGCTATTTGAATTGGAATCATCGTTAGCGTTGAAGCACTACGATCAAGTTTACGCTCGAAAAATTTTCGACCAATATTTTGCGAATGGAAATAAAACTTTGTTATTTGCTCCTCAGCAAGGGGCAGAATTTTTTCAACACTATAATTGGAAAGTTGCAAAATCTGTATCTGCATGGAAAGAGTTACACCGACTAAACCGAGGGATAAAATTTACCTGGTTACTAGAAATAATTATGAAATGGATTTCTAATGAATATTGGGAAAAAATTCAGCATCAAGGTAGTGTTGTATTGCTTGAGAGAAGCCACGCCGTTGACGATCTAGTAAAAACAAAGGAGGTTTTTGAAAAGAGATGATTCAACAACTTCGTATTTAGTTATTATTTTTTGACCAATATCCCCTACCCCCTCACATCCTAGAGATCCTCATACCTTATGAATTTGGTGAAAACAAGCGTGCCATTCATTTATCCACCTAATTGTTAGCAGCTGACTTTGAGGCACTGCTCCCAATACAATCGAAGTTTGGTAATATCCGAAAAATAATTGTAAAAGGAATATATTTTGACAATACCTTAGCCAATTTACGAGGGTTCAATACCTGTGGAAACGGTATGAATATGTCCCAGGGAAGGTAAGGATTCAGGTGGCGGGGTATTGACAAGTGTGATACTGGAAGCAGAATATAGCAATTATGGAAAAAGACCTGCCACCAAAACTAGACAGTGAAACCTTAAAACAGTTGGCGACAGAGCAGCTGGTAGAGATTATCATCTTCGCTGGCGATCGCTATAGAGCAGTTGAAGTGCAAAGTAATAGAATTAGAATCTGTAATAGAGAAACTTAAAATCAGCAGAGATTTAGACAGCACAACATCATCAAAACCACCATCGGGAGACATCCTCAAAAAACCGAGAACAAACAACAAGATCAATCAGTTGAAAGCGAGACACCAAAACGGAAACCAGGAGGACAATCAGGGCATCCCGGAAAAACCAGAATTGGGTTTGGTCGAGTAGATAGATTTGAGATATTAAGACCGCAAGTGTGTAGCTGTTGTGGTCACAAGGAATTCTGTACAGAACCAATTAAAATCGAAACACAACAGGTAGCACAGTTGGTGAACAGGCCAATCGAGATAGTAGAATACCAAAGATATACCTGTATTTGCAACGAGTGTGGCGAAACACAAGCAGCACAATGGTCTTTAGAGATGGTACCGGGACAATATAGAACCCATTTGACATCTTTTACTGTATTGAAGTAGAGTGACGGCAAAAGCCATATCCAGCAGCCATGCCGTACTCTAGCAGCCTAACAGACGAAGAATGGGAAATTCTCGAACCCCTACTGCCGACTATATTGCCTGCTAAGAAACAGACTAGACCCGCCAACTGGACAAAAAGAGAACTCTTAGATGGCATCTTCTATCAACTAAAGAATGGCTGCAATTGGGAAGACTTACCCAAGGACTTGCCCCCCTACTCGACTGTATATTGGCATTACAAGCAGTGGCGGGCCAAAGGAGTGATAGAAGAATTGATGAGAGTTTTACATGGACGAGTGCGTGAACAGGTAAAAAAAAAGCTAAGTGGACGACGCTGATAATTATCGACTCTCAAGCGGTGAAAAACACCTGTAATGCGAGTATTACATCGAAAGGGTATTGTTTCTACTTTCTCGACAAATGGCATTAAAAGACATCTAGCCGTTGATACCCTGGGGTTTCCCTTCTTTACTCATTGCACTAAAGCAAATGTATCTGATGATAGGGGTTTGATTGAGATGTTGACTAAAAACATTGATTATTTCCAGTCAAAACCCGTCAATATTCCCAAAATCACCATTCTGCTAGACCACGGTTATCACCCTGAGTATTTGAGGGAGGAGCTAGAAAAAGTTTATCCCCAAATGATGACGAAAATCAGGTTTGAACTTTCGGCAAAACCATCAAAACAACAAAACAAAGAATTAGGGAAATCTGGGTTTGTTCCGGTTGCCGCGAGGTGGGTAATTGAACGGTCAAATGCTTGGATTGAGAGATGCAAAATTCTCGTTAAGAACTTTGAGAGAACTCTAGATAATGCAACTGCCAAGGTTAATCTTTGTTTCATTCGGCTAATGCTTCAGAGGCTTGCAGCCTCTTCTTAGATGTCAAATGGGTTCTATATAGGAATTAGACTGCAAGCTTTTTTGGGATGGATAAATAATTACGGGCATTTACCCTATGAAAAACAACAAGAATTGTTGTGGGAACTAGGTGAAATACAAATTGGAGTCGGAACTTTAGTAGCCACAACTGAACGAATAAATAGTGCAGTGGCTGAAAGTATTGACAATCTTAAAGAGTGGATAAAACAAACCCAACCAAATATCCATGCAGATGAAACACCTTGGGTAGTCAAAGGTGTAAAGGAATGGTTGTGGATTTTTGCAAATATAGATTTCGCTTTATTTCATGCGGCTGATACTCGTTCTCGTGCCGAATTAGAATCTATCTTGGGTTGGAGCTATGAGGGTGTACTCAGTTCCGATGACTTTAGTGCCTATAACGGTTATCCAGTCAAAGCTCAACAGAAATGTCAGGCACATTTACGCCGTCACTTCAAAAAACTGATTCAACTTCCCGGCTTAAATAACCAAGAAATTGGGACAATATTTGTCAACCTGATAGATGAGGGTTTTAAAAACTACGCTCTCTTCCAACAAACTCACAACCTTGATGAATTCTTGATTTGGGCATCCGAATTTAAAACCAAAGTTGAATCTTCAATTCATTCCTGGATTGATAAAGCTGGAGGTGAAGCTGGTAAACTGCTACGCTCCTTGCGGAATAAAGCTCATCAATGGTGGTATTTTTTAGACCACCCGGAGATACCCTCTGATAATGATTTAGCCGAACGAACGTTACGTTTAGCGGTCACAAAAAGAAAAGTTAGTGGCGGTTCCCGTTCTATGGAGCGGTTTCAAGATACTGCCAATTTATTGACGCTTATTCAAACTTGTCGTCGTCAAGGACGTTCTGTGACTGAGTTTTTTGCTCAAGCTATCAAAGCGATGGTTAACCCTGCTATTAGCCCTGCTATGCAGACTCCTTCTTTAATTGCTCAGATTTAGACCTGAATCCTTACCATCATCAATCAAAATTTAGGTGCGGAGAGGAATTAAGTATAAAGCCGCAGTTATAAGTTAAAATAGTTACTATCTTTTTATTGGTACTAAAATCAAAATGCTCTGTTTATAAAATGCTCGCATTCCAAAACCTGACTTGAATCAAATCAAGCCTAAAATATCATTAATTAGAAATACGTAAAAGGCAATTTTATTTCAATTAAGCAGTATTAGGGAGCATTTTTAAACGTCTATGAGCATCAGCAAAGATATGTTGGTGGATAAAGCAGGTAAGCGTTAGCTTGATGACAGGAATTTGTCTCAATGCCATTTAATTTGTCACCCTACAAAAAAGTAAGAAACTGGGCTTTTGGAATCAATCACAGCCCGTGATGCCTTGGTATTTTCGGCGGGGTAAGAAAAATACTAGCCTACAACGAAGCGATCGCCGCAAGTGCAACAGTGCGATCCGTCTTACCGGATATTTACATTCCACCCAATTCGGGAGACTTGAATTGCCCTAATATTCCCTACCGCAGAGAAGCGAGTGATTCCAATACTTTTCAGATTTTTGGTGAAAGGGTTTGAATTTCCCTTTCCCCAAAACCCAGTAAACTTTCTCCAGACCAAAAGAGAGATTATTGGGTTTATCCGAAAAGTATTGGCCATTTCCCCCAAAATTTTTCACTTTCCGATTCGTGCAACAATGCCATTGGTGTCTGCATTATCACATTACTTAAACATTAACAAAACCTTAACTTTACTGAAAATTTAAAAACTCAGGTAGAAAACTATTACCGAAATTTGAAATTCTATAACTCTGAAAGCCTTATAAAAAGCGGGATTAACAATTATTGTTCATCTGGATGATTGCTAAAACGGGGTAAAATAGTCCTGAATTTATTTTTGCTACATCTGAAGTAATTATAAAGACTTGGTAAAGCAAGATTCAGTCTACTTGCATTGCTTACGTTGTTATTGATTTAATCAAATTTGTGCTGACCAATAATCAGCAAAATCACGTAAAACCCACTGCAAGCATTTAATACCCGCGCATATTTGTAATCAATATCTGTGAATATATTTCGCTCTGTCTCTTCAATGCTCTCAATGGGTTGATTCTTGGAGTCTTTGATAAATGCTAGGCGAGAGCCATTGCCAAAAGAAGTAACCCTTGAATTCAGAATTTTTGCAGATTTTTGAAATTACAAGCCATTTTTCCAATTTAGTTACACACAATGAAGAAAACGCTTTTTGGGGTGTTAACGACGGCGATTGTTAGCAACACCCTGATTCCTGGTGTCCAAGCAATCAGTCTCGGAAATACAACTGCCCGCTTTAGTCATGTTCTGATTATTTCGATTGATGGATTGCACAACTCCGATCTATCAGTTGCTAATCTGCAATCTTCTTTGAAAAATATCAAGCGGTTGCAGAGAGAAGGTGTGACATATACCAATGCTTTCACTTCTGCACCATCAGATTCCTTTCCTGGGGAGCTAAACTATATTACTGGTGCTAACCCCGGCACGACTGGTGTATTTTATGATCTTTCCTACAGTCGCGCTTTGTATGCCCCAGGTACCACTCCTGCTCAAATCGGCGCAGGAACCGCCAAACCAGGAACAGTAGTAGAATTTGATGAAACTAGTGATGCATCTTGGAATAATGGTAAAGGTGGCACCTTGGATGGCGGTCAGGGATTTGATAAAACCCAATTGCCAGTCAATCGCAATGGCAACCCTGTTTACCCCAACCAGTACCTGAAAGTAAATACCATTTTTGACATAGCTAGTGCGGCGGGACTACGTACTGCTTGGTCTGACAAACATCCCGCAGCTTACACCATCCTCGCTGGAAATACACAAGACCCAACGAAGTTTAATTTGGCAACGGGTCAGGTTGGCAGCATTAGCGATTACTCTTCACTAGAAATTAACGCGGCAGTGGCAATTGATCCAACGAAGCCAGGACTTCTCCCAAGCACCCTTGGAGCTTTAGTCGATCAATCAACAGGTACTCCTTACTCCAACACCAACTCTCAAATCACGTCCACTTTCTTTAACGACGGGACAAAAGGTAATCCGGCTCTGTTTAAGGCTCCACCTGCTGGTTTTAGTCCCAACCAGTTCACAAGTGTAGCAACAACCTCAGCCTACGACGATCTCAAGGTTAAGCAGATATTAAACGAGATTGATGGATTGAACGATTCTGGTACGATAAAAGTAGGCACTCCGGCAATTTTTGGCTTGAATTTCCAAGCTGTGAGCGTCGGCGAGAAAGAGACAGCCTCTCAATTTAATGGTGGCGGAATTGACTCTAATGGAAATGCCCGTCCTGACCTGGTAAGTGCAGTAGTTCACACTGATGCCAGCATCGGTCTGATTCTGGATGAACTGAAAAAGAAAGGATTAGACAGTTCAACTTTGGTGATTTTGACTGCCAAGCACGGGCAAAATCCCGTCAAAGATCCAACTGTTGGTTTGAGCAGTACATTTGATAGTGTTACTGGTGCTGCTGGTGGCGATGGAAACCTGACTGCTGTTGCTGCTCTGTTAGTAAGAAACGGCATCCAAATTGCTTCTGAGCGAGGTCAGGATACTTCATCGCTGATCTTCTTGAAAAATCCATCTGATGTCCGAAAAGCAGTAGCCCTGCTGAAATCCAAAAATTACTCATTTGATAATACGATTGATCCAAATACTGGGGTGGCGTTTTCAACTGAGGATGCTGCGGCTCAGGGAAAGGTATTGTATGGTCAGAGCATCATCAATGCCGGATTGGGAGATCCAAGGACAAACGAACGCACCCCTGACATTATTGTTCCACTCAAAACTGGCTATTTCTTTGGTAAAGCTACCAAAAAGCGTGCAGAGCATGGTGGATTTACTGATGCTGACACCCACGTAGCCCTAATTGTTGGTAGCACTGGATTTTTCCACAATCTCCAAGGTAAAACTATCAGTCAAACCGTTTCTACCACACAAATTGCACCAACTACATTACAGGTTCTAGGTTTAAATCCTGAACGACTGCAAGGTGTTCAGATTGATAGAACTCAGACATTACCATTTAACTGTAGGGACTTGCAAATAGAAAAATACCGAATAGATAAAGAGCGCAGGGAGTACGAGGAATAAAAAAACAAATGAAGAAATTGATGTGTTAAATACCACATCAATTTCTAGTAATTCCTGTGCTTAGAGCGAATCGGTATTTCGGTAGTTGGCCATTCTTTTTCTATTGATCCGACAAATCATTCGACATATACTTAACATTTATACTCAGTATCTATGTTATTACACCCTAGATTTCAAACAACTCTTCATCATATTTGCTTATTGAGCTTGAGCTTCACACTCAATAGTTGCTTATCCAACTCACAAAAATCTAGTCAATCAGTTACTAACCCACCGCAAGTAGTTGAAAATACACCAGCAGTAGTTTCAACTCCGACACCAGACGACAAAGCCATCCCTAAATATGACCATATCTTTGTGATTGTTGAAGAAAATAAATCCTACGACCAAATTATTGGCAATCTCAATGCACCCATCATCAATCAACTGGCAAAAACCTATGGTTTGGCTAGTAACTTCTATGGCGAAGTACATCCCAGCGAAGCTAACTATGTTGCCATTTTAAGCGGTAGTACTTTTGGTATTCATGATGATGATGCTTTCTATTGCTTTGCTAATAGTAATCAGCAATTTTGCCACAACTCTCGTCAAGTTGACTATGCCAACCATACCATTACCTCTTTTAGTTTAATCGACCAATTGTCACAAAAGGGGCTGACTTGGAAAGGGTATTTTGAAGATATTCCTTCTCCAGGCTCTAAGTCCGTTGTCGCTCCCAGTCTCAATCGTGCATTATATGCGGTTAAACATAATGGTTTTATGAACTTCAAAAACGTGCAAGATGACCCGAACTTACCCAGTAAAATAGTCGGGATTGACCAACTTACTACCGACCTGAAAAGTAATAAAGTTCCCAACTACAGCCACATCATCTTCAACCAATGTCATGAAATGCACGGTTTAGCAGAGTGTCCCCAATTGCAAAAACTGATTCAAACCGGCGACACGATGATTGGAAAAGTTGTGAATCAAATCACCACTTCTAAGTTGTGGGCTGAGTCTGGCAATAATGCAATTATTATTACTTGGGATGAAGATAGTAATCCTCATGACAAAGCTCTAATTCAAGGTTGCTGTGGTTTCGACCCTGATAGCAGCGCTAACTTTGGCGGCGGTCACATTGCGACGATTGTGATTAATAATCACGCCTCACGGGGCATTGTAGATCACACACCTTATAATCACTACTCATTGCTCCGAACTACTGAAGATGCTTTTGGCATCTATGAATACTTAAACTCTGCTAATGACACGACTAAAGGAGTTAAACCGATGACCAATCTATTTGTGAAAAAATAATCAAAGTATAATCTACTACACTAACTCTTTCACCATTCACAATTTTATAACTGCCTGGTAGTTTCGGGAGCAATGCGATTTTGTGAGATCGGATTTTATCTCTCAATTACCAGGGCTTATTCCCAATAAACCGAGGTCGAAGTTCCCTGTTTTTGCCTTTTCTAAGTAGCGATCACTAAGAATTTGGGTAATTTATATTACCTATTTTTTGTACCTCACAAAATCGCATTGCTCCCGGTAGTTTCATTGTTGACCTGTAATTTGATAAATAGAGCGCTTCCGGCTATTATGAAATACGATTTTCCTCTTGCCCCTCTCCTATCATAGCTTTCAGCTTTGAGGATGTACCTCATAGCCGCAGGAAGTACTGTATCCCTCTCCTAAGAAACCGTATTTGCTTCGGGCTGAGGAACAAGCTCAAAACCTAAAGCTAGAGCCTTTTTTTGGAGGTTATTGATAACTCGTTCTTGGTAACGTTGCTCATAATAATCCATGCCAATATCTTGATAGTTACCTCCAGTTGTTCAAAGTGGGGTACAGCCGGGATACGGCGTATCCCGGCTGTACCCCAACCCGGTTTTCTGTTCCGATGCTACTAATACTCCAGTTTGCTGTGCGATGCCTGCGGCGGACGGAGCCATCGCACAGATGTAATATATCTAAATCAACAGCGATCGCTTACGGCAAGCAAGTACACCATTGCATGGTATAAGACACTATGACAATTAATTTCACGTTTTATGATTTTTGGGATTTAAGAAAAGCAGCAAATCAACAACTTTTAGTCGATCCAACCCATCCAGAAGATTATCTTAATAGATATCCTAAAGAAATGGGCAAAGGCTATTATCGCTGGATTTGTCTTCGTGAAGGCATGATCATCGAAATTCTTGAAACCCATTTGCCGCAGTCAATCAAGTGGATCACTCATGCTTATCACCAAAACAGTTTAGAATTTGGATTTATTTTAGCTGGGGATGGACAAAATTTTGATGGACAACCACTAAAGTCAGGAGAAGACTATATTTTTGGCGGTGTCTATCCACAGTCGAATAAGAGCGTTAATGGAGCAGGTAATCTCAGGTGGGTGAGTTTGTGCATTCAGCCAGAAACGCTCTTGACATTGGTAGAAAGTTATGGGGAACCACTACCGCAAGATTTGGAAAAAGCGATCGCAGGTGTACCAGATTATTTTAATCTACGTCCTAGCCTGATTACCCCAGCCAAACAAATCGCGCTCCAGCAAATTCTTCATTGTCCTTATCAGGGACTAACGCGCAAAATGTATTTAGAAAGCAAAGTGCTAGAATTGGTTTCCCTCAAGCTAGCAGATCAAGTAGCAGCGCCAACAGAAAAACTGTTACGACTTCAAGAAATTGATCGCATCCATCACGCTAGAGACATTTTACTAAGAAATATCGGTAATCCACCTTCATTAATCGATCTAGCTCGACAAGTGGGTATCAACGAATACACTCTCAAACGCGGGTTCCGTCAAATTTTTGGGACTACAGTGTTTGGTTACTTACACGACTATCGCATGGAACAAGCCAGGCAATTACTGCTGTCAGGGCAAATGAAAATTGAACAAATTGCTCAAATTGTTGGTTATGCAAACCGCAGTCATTTTGCTACTGCATTTAAAAAAAAATACGGTATAAATCCCAAAGCGTATCAAATACAAAAAAATATTTAGACACTATTACTAGATCGATCTACTCAAAAACTCCGATTATCGTGCAAAAAAATTCCGTTTTCGGGTCATTTTTTTCACATAAAACCTGTATTGTACTAGCAATAGCAAGTTGAGAAATCTTCTCGACTAATGAGCAAAAATATTTGCTCTATTGCTAATTAGCTCAATTTATTTTGGTGTGAAGAAATATGTGGAATTTGCAACTGCCATTGTTGGCGGCTACTTTGGTGTCGGTGTTTTTTGCACAGACTGTATTGGCAGAGGAAATTAGTCGTAGCCAGAATTTGACAGACAACCAAGAAAACCCGAGCTTACACCAGATAAATTTGACAGCAACTCATGCAAATAGGAAAATTACGCAATTAAGTGAGCTAGAACCCGTTTTTACTAGCGCTCGAATGTTATTAGTGCAGTCGCCAACACCCCCATCAGAAGTTGTCCAAGTTACAGCAGTCAAAGCAAACCCCACCGATAAAGGTGTGGAGGTAATTTTACAGACTTCTAAGGGGCAACAGTTGCAGCTAGTAAATCGCTCTAGTGGCAATAATTTTATCAGTGATATTCCGAATGCCCAACTGCGCCTACCGTCGGGCGATGCCTTTACTTTTCGCTCAGATAAACCGATAGCAGGTGTTAGTGAAATCACGGTGACTAACTTTGATGCCAATACTATCAGGGTGAGAGTCACAGGTGAAGTGAATCAGCCAGTTGTGGAGTTGTTTGATAGTCCGGATGAGGGGATAATTTTCTCTGTTGCTAGTGCCTTATCTGCCACGCCATCACAGCAACTACCGCAAACACAACAGCCCCAAGCTAGTCAACCGCCAACTCAAACACAGCCAACTCAACCATCAGCTTCTGGTGATGAACCAATTGAGTTGGTGGTGACGGGTGAGCAAGATGGATACAATGTACCCGATTCATCAACTGCCACCCGAACCGACACGCCCCTGCGTGACATTCCTCAGTCAATTCAAGTGATTCCGCAACAGGTGATTAAAGATCAGCAAATCACGCGGATTTCCGATGCTACCCGCAATGTGTCTGGAGTATCACCCTTATCAGGCTACGGTGGTTTTTCTGATGACTACACAATTCGAGGATTCACCAACTCCAACCTTCTGAGAAATGGCTTCACAACCAGCAACTTTTTCACCTATGGTGCCAACGTAGAAAGAGTTGAAGTTCTCAAAGGTCCTTCCTCTGTACTATACGGACAGGTTGAGCCTGGTGGTGTCATCAATTTTGTCACCAAGCAGCCCTTGGGTAGTCCCTACTACGCAGCAGATTTGACCGTAGGCAGCTTCAGTTTTTATCGTGGTGCTATAGACCTTTCCGGTCCACTCACTGACGACAAAAAATTACTCTATCGCTTAAATGTTGCCTACGAAAATTCTGGCAGTTTCCGAGATTTCTATCATCAGGAGATTTTCTCTGTGTCACCTGTGATCACTTATAAGCCCAGCGAAAACACAACCCTGAATTTTGAATACGAATATGGCAGACGACGTGGAACATTTGATCGTGGTTTGCCGCCGGGTCCTGTGTTCCTGACTCTTCCTATCAGTCGTTTCTTAGGAGAGCCTGACAGTTTTTTAAGTATAGATTACCAACAGGGAACCGCAACAGTAGATCATCGCTTCAGTGAGAATTTACAATTGCGAAGTTCTTTATCTGTGCAATCGTCGTTTGACAACAATGTTTATACTCAAGCCGATGGCGATCTTGAGGCAGATGGTCGTACTGCACCGCGTAGCAACATCGTAAATCGCAATCGCAGAAATGAAGACTACTCCTGGCAAACTGATTTAATTGGTAAGTTCAACACAGGTTCAATTGCCCATCAACTCCTATTGGGTTTCGAGTTGCGTCGCAATACAGACATTAATCCTAACTTCTTTGGTGGTGATATCGCGCCAATCGATATTTTCAATCCCGTCTATGGTGCCCGTCCGACAGGGCCAGTGGTGCTACGTGTATTCGGTACGAGGATCTCCACAACTGGTGTTTATTTGCAAGACCAGGTAACTCTACTATCTAATCTGAAGTTATTGGTCGGTGGCAGATACGATTTTGTTTTTAGCGATAATAGTGCAAAAATCGGAGATGCAGACACCACTAACTCTAATTTTTACGACAGTGCTTTTTCGCCCCGTGTGGGATTAGTCTATCAACCCATTGAACCGATTTCGCTTTATGCCAGTTACAGCAGTTCTTTTGTTCCCAACAATTCTAGAACCGCCAATGGGATATCACTGGAACCTTCTCGCGGTACACAGTACGAAGTTGGTATAAAATCTGAGTTTTTTGATCGACGGCTTTCTGCAACGCTAGCATCATACAACATCACTAAAACAAACATACCCACCACAGATCCCAACAATACCGACTTCTCCATCGCGGTGGGAGAAGTCAAAAGTCGAGGAATTGAACTGGATGTGGCAGGGGAAATTTTACCCGGTTGGAAGATTATCGCTTCTGGGTATTTGAATGATGCATTTGTGAGCAAGGATAACACCATTCCAGTAGGACGCAGACTGGAAAATACTGCCTACCACGGTGCTTCTTTATGGACAACCTATGAGATTCAAAAGGGTAGTTTGAAAGGGTTACAGTTTGGAGGAGGCATCTTTTTTGTCGGCGATCGCATTGCCAACCAGAGCGATCCATTTACTGTTCCTTCTTCTCTGAGAACTGATGCTGCCATTTCCTACAAACATGATAATTGGCGGGCTGCGCTCAATTTTAAGAATATCTTTGATCTCAAATATTACGACACTCAGGGGTACTACCTCGTTCCTCAAGCACCGTTGACTGTGTTAGGCACGATTTCAATAGAATTTTAGAGTACCGGATTGCCATTAGCTTTGCTGTAATTGCTTTTGAGCGTTCTGTTCCCCAAAAAACGTTTGATTTCAAATGCAATGTTATCACCTAATTCCTGTATTATACTCTCAATAGCTATTAAAAAATTTTCTCAATTAATAGGCAAAAATATTTGCCCTGTTCCTAACTAACTCAATTATCTTGGTGTGAGGAAAATATGTGGAATTTGCAACTGCCGTTGTTGGTGGCTACTTTGGTGTCGGTGTTTTTTGTACAGACTGTATTGGCACAGGAGATGAGTCAAAGCGAGAATCTGACAAAAAACCGAGAAATTCGTAGCTTACGTCAGATAAAATGGCCAATAACTCATGCAAGTCAACTATTATCGCAGTCTCCACCGCAAACAACATCCCCCATCCAAGTGACAGGTATCCGGTTGAGTAAAACTGACTTGGGAATAGAAGTGATTCTAGAAACCAAACAGGGCGATCGGTTACAACCAACTAGCCGTACAGAGGCAAATAACTTAATTATAGAGATTCCTAATAGCAAGCTAATTTTACCTAATGACCAAAAAGAGTATCGCAACGATAACCCGATCAGCGGAATTACATCAGTAACAGTAACTCAGCTTGATGGGAATATTAGCCGCGTGACGGTGACGGGAAGTGCAGGTGTACCGCAAGCAGAATTATTTGACTCCGATCAGGGATTGATTTTTGGTTTAACACCATCTGCATCTACTGCACAGCAACCACCAACGTCACAACCACCAACACAAGACAAGCCGACACCAGAAAATCAGCCGGAAAAACCCTCAGCTTCTACTGATGAGCCAATTGAGTTGGTAGTCACAGGTGATCAGGACACAGGATATAATGCGCCAGACGCGGCAACTGCTACCAAAACAGATACACCCCTCCGGGACATTCCCGCTTCAATTCAGGTGATTCCTCAACAGGTGATCCGCGATCAGGGTGCAATCAGCGTCAGAGATGTAGTGCGTAATGTCAGTGGTGTCACTTATGCCAGTTCATTTGGCAGCCGTCGAGAGAGTTTTACCGTTCGGGGCTTTGGTACTGAGACCTTCCTGAATGGGTTTCGCGGTGAAGATTTCACGCGAACCCAAGAGGAGAGTGCAAACATTGATCGCATCGAAATCTTGAAGGGACCTGCATCCATTCTGTATGGACGGGTAGACCCATCAGGAATTATCAATCTAGTCACCAAAAAACCACTGTTTAATCCTTTCTACGAATTGAATTTTACAGCCGGAAGCTATAGTTTCTACCGTCCAACCTTAGACTTTACAGGTCCACTCAACGACGAGAAAACATTAGCGTATCGTTTGAACATTGCCTACGAAGATGCAGGGAGTTTTCGCGATCGCGTACAGACTGAGCGATTCTTCTTTGCACCATCTTTTACCTATAAGCTAAGTGAAAATACGTCATTAAACCTAGATGTATCGTATCTGCGAGATGCACGACCAATTGATCGGGGACTGGTGGTACTGAGTGACAATAAAGTTCCTAATATTCCCCTGGGTCGCTATCTAGGCGACCCGACCAAGCAGGAACAATTTACCCAAACCCTGGTAGCCCTTTACCTCGATCATCGCTTTAATTCCAATCTCTCGCTCAAGTCTGTGTTTCGCTATACGGCAAGTACTGAGAGCGGTCCCGGTGCCACTCTACAAATCTTTGATGATACAAAAGACGATCGCACCTTTGGCTTGGGCGATTCTATTGGCAATCAATACTATGAAACCTACTCCTGGCAAAATGACCTGACTGCCAAAATCAAAACTGGAGCAATTCAACATACGGTATTGCTGGGTTTAGAACTCACGCGAGAGAAGAGTTTCTTTTCTGGGACAAGTCGTTCGGCAGGATTCATTGATGTTTTTAACCCCAGCTACAACTTTACTTTTGGTGAGTTTGATCCCTTGAGAACTGGTAATGATATCACTGAGACTTTTGATATTTACCTGCAAGATCAAATTACCTTGCTGAATAACCTCAAACTGCTACTAGGTGGAAGATTTGATACCTATCACTATGAATCCACTTCCAATGATGTTGCAAATACGCCCGACAACGCAGATGCATTTACCCCACGTATAGGTATTGTATATCAACCGATTAAAGAAGTCTCACTCTACAGCAGCTACAGTCAGTCTTTTACCCCTAACAGCGGTAGAAGTATCAGTAATCAACCCTTTGATCCCCAACGTGGTACAGGCTATGAAGTTGGAGTCAAAACAGACTTGCTTAATAGTCGGTTATCTTCAACGCTGGCTTACTATGATACAAGGCTGAAAAATATCCTCACCGACGATTTAGATAATCCTGGCTATTCGATTTAAGTCGGTGAACAGCGTAGTCGAGGTGTTGAGTTTGATGTCGCAGGTGAAATTCTTCCTGGTTGGAAGCTGATCGCATCCTATGCTAACACCAATGCAGAAATTACCAAAGACAACACATTCGCGATCGGCAATCAGCTCAATAATGTGCCGCGCAATAGTGGCAGTTTATGGACAACCTACACTCTGCAAACAGGTAGTTTGAAAGGGTTAGGGGTTGGGTTTGGAGCATTTTTTGTCGGTGAGAGGGCGGGAGATTTAGCTAATTCCTTTGTGGTTCCTGGTTATACTCGCCTGGATGCAGCACTGTACTACCAAAAAGATAATTTCCGAATTGGACTCAATTTCAAGAACCTCTCTGACATTAGGTATTTTGAGGGGTCACAAGGTCGAACTCAGGTTATTCCAGGCGCACCCTTTATTGTACAAGGTACGATTTCATATTCGTTTTAATTGGTACGGTAGGAGTATCCACTATGACATCTAAAACGGTATATAAAGTTATCTTTGGTTTACATCGCTACATCGGGTTAGCTGTGGGACTGATTGCGATTATTATTGGTTTAACTGGTAGCTTGCTGGTCTTCCAATCCGAAATTAGTGATTTTCAACGGCATAACCAGATCGGAACGATTACGCCTCAAGGGGAAATGTTGCCGATTCAGGTCGTTCTGAATACAGTCAAAAAGAGCTATACCAACCAACCCGATGCCAAGCTCAACCGAATTTATGTGCCAACAAAACCAGATGCACCATTCAATGTCATCTATGCAACCAAGGAAAATGATTGGATTGAAAATTACGTTGATCCTTATACAGGAGCAGTTCTCGGTAATAGTCTCAATTCCAACTCTATAGACCGCTTTTACAAGGTTATTTATGCACTCCACTACAGTCTGCTAGCAGGCGACATTGGATACAAAATTGTTGGCACCGTTGGTTTACTGGTGTGCATTTTAACGATTACAGGAATATTTCTCTGGCCTGGTTGGAGGAAGTTACTAGCAGGCTTTAAAATCAAGCTTGATGCTCATCCTAAGCGAGTGAACTTTGATATTCACAAAGTTGCTGGTGTAATTGCAGGTGTGTTTCTTCTTTTCACATTTTTCACAGGTTTTTGCTGGAATTTTAGTGAGTTTAGTGAGCCTGTGATTCGGACAATCACCTTTAGTTTCAAGCAGGAAGCTGTTTCTCAACTTATCCCCGGTCAGTCTTCTTTGAAGCTTACCGAGCAATTGAAAACTGCTCAAGCTCAATTACCCAGTGCAGAACTCAGAAGCGTTTATTTTGCTCAAAAACCAGATAGCGCTTTGATGATTCGCTACAAGTTTCCGCAAGAAATAGAAGACGGTGGCAGCAGCTATGTCTACCTCGACCAGTATAGCGGTAAGGTATTGCGATTAGACAATGCATTGAAGCCATCGTTAGGTGATCGCATCCTCAACTCTTTTGACCCACTCCACTATGGTACTTTTGGTGGCTTACCTACGCGCATTCTCTACGTGTTCGTAGGGCTTGCACCGTTAATTCTATTCATCACTGGGTTTGTGATGTGGCGGTATCGTCAGCGCACAAAACCACATATTCACACAATATCAACAGCAATTCCAAATTCAAAAATTTAAGAGGAATTAGTCGCCGGAGAGAGTGGTGAGTCGTTGAGCATGAAGTCAATTAAATTCTGCCAGCTGTCAAACAGGAAATACTTGGTGAGGCTGAGGATATCTTGAAATAATCCTTGACGAGTGCCGCGCTGCAAGCGGATTTGAAGGCACGGGTTTGTCAACCAAGTGCAAAACGGTGTGGAAGAGAAAGGACAAGAGATTGAGGGTGAGCAGGAAGCAGGCCAAATGGTGTTGCCCGTGTCCAAAATTGTGTTCTAGATGATAGCCCTTGGTTTTGAGAACATTGTGGTTTTCATTTTCGGTCTTCCAGCGACTTCTACCCGCGCTAACCACCGACTGAACAGTCTTATCTGTCAGCTCATGGCAAGTGACGAAGGCATTTTGGTAAAGAACTTTGCCATCGGACTGACGAGTGAGCGTGAGTTCGCACCAATTGACTCCCAAGGCGGGTTGGGTATCTCTCAAGGGAAGGTGATTGACGTAGCGATAGCGGTAAATTTCTTTCGAGCGTTTGTGCCATTGGAATGTTTCTAAGGTCTTGACCTCTCCAATGTTCTCCAGATAGTTTAACCAATCATAAAGGGCAGTATGAGATTCGGGCAGGCAAGTGAAGATGAAATTCATCCCAGAATCCAAGCAATGTTCAACCATTGGTTGACGACTATAGAGGTCATCCCCTAAAAGCGTGATGGGTTGATTTTTGAATTCTGAGGCATAGTTATTTATCCATCGTTTGGCCGCTGCCACTTCCGAATCTTGTTTTCCAGACCCATCTTGAGGGGTGATGAACTCAGGGGCTAAGGAAATCACCTGGGGCTGACCTGGTGCTACAATTACAGGCAGAATTGCGCTATGAAAGTAAGTAATACTACCGTTTTTATGAGTGCGACTCGAACAACACTCACAGTGAATAGTCTGAGAACTAAAATACTGAGTGCCGTCTAACGTCACCAACAGATGTCCACCCAGACAGTGATAGGGCTTTAAGTACCCATCCCTGTGCAATGACTGGTAAATCCAGATGAACACCCGAAATAATCCCTTGGCTGTAACTTCGTCCAGAATATTCCGAATTTGAGGTGTGGTCGGAATTTGTGTCAAGCCAAACAAGTTTTGGGCATTATCTTGCCCATGACGGCTGTGCATTTGACGCTGATGTTCCAAAAACGACTCATACTGCATGAAAAATACTGAAAAAGCACCCAGCACAGTATCTTTGATGCTGTAGCGTGTCGCATTACTAGCAAGCCTTGGGTCTTTAATTTCAGCGTTAGCGAAGCTCGCCGTAGGTATCGCTCTTTGAAAAAATCCTAACATTACCCCAAAACTCAGTGTCATCGGCTCCATCTTGATGCCCTTGAAGAGATACTCTTTTATCCTCAATGTAAACTGTACCCGTTGTCAAAATTTGAATTTGGAATTGCTGCAATATCAAATTCAAATTTGACAAATTGACATTTTTATGGATCACTGATTTTGGATTCGCGCAACAGCAATCAAAGGCAACACAGCAATTCTCATTATGAGAATTGTTATCATTACTTGAAGAGTAAAACTAACTGATGTTACCTGAAAGCTGTTGAGAATGCTGCTTGAATGTGAAATCGAAGTATGTCTGGCTATGTAAAACAGATTATTAGGGACAAGAATATACCAGGTAATACATCGAATGAATCAGGAATATCCATGTATTACACGGAATTGTGAGTATTCTCAAAAAGTTTACTGCCTGATCCAAACGATGGTTCCAGGCGGGTAATTTTTTCGCTTGAGTTTGATTAGGGGCAAGGATATCAATGTAGGTAGCGATCGCTGACTTCTAGCTGGGAACCATAAAATTAGAGTCATTTTTAATACTTATTATTTTGTCTGACAAAAGTTTAGGGTTAGCTTTAGGCATCTGGGTAGCATTAACATAGCCCTTGGGTATCGCATATTTGCCTATCTGCCCAGACTGGGGCATTTGGTTAATTTCTGAATCACGTCAAAAGTGTGTCAGCATTGTAATTAGTTCACTTTGTTGTGAATAAATCAATTGAGCTAAGTGATCGCATTGCTTCCCGGCGGGCGATCGCTTTCACCCTTGCTTGGTGTAGCCTTATGGTTGACACCAGTATATTAATAATATTATCATGTCAACTGGCGAGCGCAGTGAAAATAAAATTAAAGTAAAAATGAATATCACAGTAGATGTAACACCCATCGCTGCGTTTAGGTGGAATGAAGAAAATGCCCAAAAACTCAGGGAGCTAAGAGACAAAGCTGGATATAGTAGACAAAAGCTATCTGATGCTGTGGGAGTTTCTGTGGCTTATATTCAGCAGCTAGAGACTCCTCACGTCTTTATTAACAAACCAAAAAAACCAACTCAGATGACTGTTAGTACAGAAATTCTAGAGAAACTCTGTGCTGCTTTAGATGGGGACATCACTTCACTTATTTGGAACATAGATTACAACAGCTAAGAGAAATATCCACTACGCCCACCAGTAAAATATACTTGACAGCTACTGGTGAGCGTAGTAATATTGTAATCATAAGAGAAGAGACGAGCGCGATGCCTCTTTTGAAAAACAAAGAAGCGCTCAACCCCAAATTTGATTAACACAAAACATAGATTTGAGAAACAAGAACCCCCCGTCGCATAGCACAAGGTACGCCAGGTAAAGTCGGCTGGGGGAGATACTCAAGATCACTCAAGAAATCCACTCATACTGCAATCAGGGCAGCCGCTCAATAGGTTCTTTAGAGCCTTGTGCTGTGAATTCTTGCTAGACAATAACTGAAATTCAGAAATATGAGGCTACGCCAAATCTTTTTGAGAGCGTTGCGGTAAACCACAACGTTGTTCACGCAAAACAAAAGGCGATCGCAGACTTAGCAGGTACGGCGATCGCCTTTTTACCCATTTAAGAGGTATTTCTAATGATGACACAACTTTCAGCCCCTACGCTAACAAAAGATCCGTTAACCACACAGGATCGCCAAATCATTGCAACCATCGTGAATCAGTCGGACTACTCAAAAGAGTGCCAGCCCGAAGATGTAGTGACTATCTGGATCAACAGCGATGATATCGTGTGGGTGAAAATGACTCACGGCTATGCTCGATACCACAAACAATCTTTCAAACGCGCTGTTGCAGAAGTTAAAGCGAGTCTTTCTGCTTCAGTAGAGCGCAATCAGCAACTAGATGAGGAATTAAAACAAGCTGCTGACAAAATTGGTTTGTTGGGTGAATGTGACTGGTTATCGTTAAGTATCCAACCCTATCCTGACAAGGTAATCGGTTATGCTGGCTGCTACACCTCACAAAAGCCTCGGATATTAACCTCACTGGCTCAATGGGACTTTACACCACTCAAATGGAATATGCCTGCTGCCATCTATCCAGACTGTGGTGGTCACGGCTGCGGCAACTGCTCTTATCGTGGTACTCGTGCAGAAGACTTGTGTACGCCAGTGGACGGCTACCGATTGACCTATGTAGGACGCACTGACACCCAGACGGCTCACAACGTCTATCTAGATGGTGAGTTTTTGGGGATACTCTTCAAGGTTAGAAACGCTGATGAAGTCTGGGAAAATGACACCAAGACATACTATTGGCAGCGTAGCAATGGCGTGAAGTATTGGAGCGTCAAAGAGGCTGTAGAGGCGCTATCTAGAGTGACGGCTCCGGTTGAACTGCCTCTTTTGAGTCGGGAGTTGATAGCAGTGTAAGTGAAATGGTGGGTTCTCATACCCACCACACAAGCTTTTCTCAATCCTTGTAAAATAAAACACAGTTCGCCTTTAAAACATGAGTAGCAAGCCTTACGATCAGTTTTCTAAGGAATTATTAGAGGAGTTGTTGTCTCCTTTAGGTAGAGTAGAAGTTAACAAACAAGTCACTGATGAAGCCAGATTTGTTGACGTTTTGTTTACAAGCACACCAACTGCCCAAGCTCAAAATCTTGGATTATTGGGTAGAATCGCTGTACTAAATACGGCACTCTTAGAACCATTCCGCAATCAACCAACTAGGTCAGAGGTACGCAACTGTTTCCTGAAACTGTTCACCGTGATTGCAGACTCACAACGCAAAGCCAAGCGAGAGAAAACCAGCTTACCAGAAGATAGTTTAGCTCGTTTGTGGATTATATCGCCTAGCGCTTCCGCCTCTCTGTTGGAGGATTTAGAAGTTAAACTAGACTTAGAAAACTGGACGACTGGAGTTTACTTTTTCCAAAAATGTTTTCGAGCAGCAATAGTAGCGGTTAACAAGCTACCAGTAAAAGAGGAAACATTATGGCTGAGGATTTTGGGTAGAGGCGAAACGCAACGTACTGCCATTGATGAATTGCTGGCATTACCCGAAAGCAACCAATTAAGACAAAACACTCTCAAACTGATTACTAATTTGCGGGTCATTATAGTTCAACAGCAAGAAACTTTAACAGAAGATGAGCAGGAATTAATTATGAATTTGTCGCAAGCTTACCAGCAGTGGGAAGAAACCACTAAGCAACAAGGAGTACAAGAGGGAGTACAACTTGAACGCCGTCAAGTTGTAGAAAACTTGTTGAGATTCCGGTTTGGTTCTGTTGATGAAGAACTGTTGAGAGTCGTTGATAGTTTGTTGCAGTTAACGCCACAAGAATTTACTCCGCTATGTCTTCAATTATCCCGTGAAGAGTTGTTGGTCAGGTTTAATTCACAAGGATAATCTTAATCCAATAACTGTTTTATAAAGCGCTTTTGTAGTAACAAGAGCGCTGTTTTATTGGCTCTGCACTTCATATATCTGTAGTCAACGGCTTCGCCAAGACAAAAGTGAAATGTATTGGTAGTAAATAGAATGGTGTCAGAAAATTCTCTTCCCTCACTGTTTTAAAATCAGCGCCACCCAGAATTAGAGCTTCGCTTAGTTTTTGTGAAAACTAACATTAAAGAAAGGCAGCAGCTACTATGACAGCTTTTGACTTTGATTCTACGGTACATAAAGCATACGAAAAAACCCCAGCAGCCAAAAGCATTCCTTCACCCGCAGGCATTTGGATTGCTCACGAAAACCAACAGTTAGCAGGGTGGTACGAAAATAAAGAACTAGTTGGTGGTAAAGAGTATAAAGTTCTCACTAACAAGTTGGACGAAAATGATGAAAAGATAGGCATTCCTGGCGCTCTCTATAGACAACCACGAATACTTGTGATTGGGCGATCGCCTTTGCTATACGGAAGCGATAGAAAGGTGATTGGAGTTTGGCGAAAAAGTGATGGTTTGGACAAGAACGCCTACAAATTCGCTAAACGGCACATGGTGATTTTCGTCGATGCCCAAAATCAACCTCTTCATATCGCACTAGTACAAATAACTGCTTGGGGAGTGTTTCAAGTTTCGTTCGATCAGCAATTAATGGCATTTCGTGAAACCTGCGAACAAGCTTACGCAAGTTTCCAAGGCAAACATCACCAACCAAAGAATTTACTTTGGCATTCAATGTGGGTATTTTGTCCCACATTGAAAACAGAGAAACGTGAGAAAGGGGGACAAACTTCCAATGCTTGTGTATGTAGCGGATACGAAAAGCCAACCGCACCCAACTGGGAGGATTATTGTATTGGCAAGAAACCAATAGCTCAAGAAATTGCCCTTGTGCATAATTCCATCAGCGATTGGTGGAAAAAGGGATTGCCTAACAATAACTTACCAAAGCATACATCTCATGCACTGGATCGCAATCAATTGATGATGGAGTCACAACGATTGATTGAAGCTTTGGGTTGGGGAGAGGAAAAGGGCAAACAGTTTCTCATAGAGAATTATGGGGGGAGCATCCCAGTTTTTTGCAAAGAAGACGAAAATCAGTCAGGATAGGTAAGACGAGTGTATTTACTTACCGATGACCCCAGAACAAAAGCAAGCTCTTCAAAAACATATTCAGGCGATTGCTAAAATATTGTATGAAGATACGTCAAAAGAAAAGCTCACAAATCTTGCAGCAATTGAAGAAGCAGTGCGGAGTCAAATGCAGAAGCATGTTATGCCAGAAGTAGGGGTTTTTTTATCGAAACGATTACAGGGACAACCGCAGGATACCAACGACGGCTCAAAAGCATTCTTGGAGAGTTAGCAATAACGAGCAAACAAGCCATTGAATTAGAAGTCGCACCAAGTACTCAACTGAGTCCATATCTAGAAACTTGTTGTTTGAGGGTAAGTGCGAATGTCAGCTATGAAGATGCGGCATCAGACATCAAGTATTTTACGGGCATAGAGGTTTCTCACAGCAGTCAACAGAGATTAGTGCATCGCCAGAATTTTGAGTTGCCAACACCAGAACAGACAATTGAAGAATTAAGCGTCGATGGTGGAAACATCCGTGTCCGAACTCCTAAAGGTCAAATATGTGCATGGCTTGGCTATAAAGCAATTAGCTTACATCATCTCGGAATCTTGGGAACTTCATTTCAGAATAATCAGATTGTGATTGATTGGGTTAATGACCAACCACTGGCTAGCCCACTCACTTGTATTGGTGATGGACATGACGGCATTTGGAATATAATTGACCAATTAGCACCTGATGCACAACGTCGAGAAATACTTGATTGGTTCCATTTAATAGAAAACCTCCACAAAGTTGGGGGTTCACAAAAACGCTTGAAACAAGCACAAAATCTACTATGGAAAGGCCAAGTTGAGGCTACTATTGCCTTATTTACAGATTGTAAAGGCAAACAAGTACAAAACTTTTGCCGTTATCTTGATAAGCATCGCAATCGCATTATCAACTACGAATATTATCAAGCTGAAGAAATTTGTTCAATTGGTTCAGGTTCAGTTGAATCTGCCGTTAAACAGGTTGACCGTCGAACAAAAATTTCCGGGGCACAATGGAAACGAGAAAATGTGCCTCAAGTCCTAGCCCATCGCTGTGCTTACCTCAATGGATTATTGTCAGTTTGAGCCACTTTAAAAAGTGAGATGCTCCCAATTACTGCAACAAGCACAAGCAAGGCTTCGCTCTGAGTTTAATCGCTTCTTTGCCCTCCAAAATCCCGCAGAAGACCTCAGTTATACCAACCTAGAAGTGCAAGCTATCCAAAAATATTTTCAATCTCGTCATATCCTGATTAAAAGCGATGCTAAGAAAGCTAATCTTGAGTTGAATGAGCGATCGCGAAAATCTCTTCATACTGCCAACTGCATTCATTTTTCCTGCCACGGTTACTTCAATATCGTAAATCCTCTGCTCTCTGCCCTCCTATTAGCAGATTGCTACGTCCCTGAAGAATGCAAACCCAATTCCAACTACTACATTCACCTGAAACTCCAAGACAATCAGGTTATCGATTTACAAAAATGCCTTACCTTGGCAGATTTATTTACCCTTAACCTTAACAAATGTCGCCTTGTTACCCTATCTGCTTGTGAAACTGGGTTAACCGACTTCAGATCCCTCAGCGACGAGTATATCGGTTTACCTAGTGGTTTTCTCATTGCGGGTGCTTCTGTTGTCGTCAATTCTCTATGGGTAGTAAGTGACTCATCAACTGCCTTTTTAATGGCGAAGTTTTACGAAAATTTACAAAATCAGACTTCAGTGGCGATCGCCCTTAACCAAGCCCAACTTTGGCTGAGGGATATCACTGGAGCTAAATTGTGGCAATGGATTCAAGAAAAACAGCTACCTTTAGACCCAACTCAAAAGTTACACTTTAGAAGAATCCCAACTAATAGCAAGCCATTTCAACACCCTTTCCACTGGGCAGCTTTCTGTGCCATAGGTCAGTAATGGAGAGAAAAGTCATGACGAATGAGCAATGCCAAAATGCTTATAATTATGATTCGGGGAATCCTGAATTCTCTCAGCAATTGGGAATTTCAGAAAGGACAATTGCAGATTTTCCAGCAGGTTTTAGAGATGCGGCAGCAAGGCGATCGCCCAAGTGAGACAGAAGCACTGATCAGCATGGCTGACTCCTACAATCGCTTGGGTAAATACACTCAAGCGCAGGAATTGATTGAGCAAACCTTAGCAATTGTCCAACAGGCTAGTCTCCAGCAACAGCAGCGTCTCCAATCGATTGAAGCAGAAGCCCTCAAACTGCTGGGAATAGTTTATTTTGGGCAAGGGAATTTTACCAAAGCACAAGAGACTGCACAAACAGCCTTAGCAATGCACAAACAGTTAGGCGATCGCATAGGGGAGGGAGCAACATTGATTGTTGTGAGTGCAGCTTTGATTCATCTGGGGCAACACTCTGAGGCTAAGGAGGCGTTAGAAGAATCGCTTAAAGCCTTAAGAGAACCAAGTTCTTCACTCGATGAACTAAAGTGGCGGCGGTTTTACGAGGGTGAAGCTTTAGCTTGGATGGGAAATATTGAGATGATCTCAGGAAATCTTGAACAGGCAGCAAGGACGCTAGAGCAAGCTTTAGCAGTGAATCGAGAGACGGGTAATCGCTCCTATGGTGAATTGAATACTTTGTGTTCTATTGCTGCGCTTCACAGTAGTCAAGGAGAGTTGGATAAAACATTAGAAAGCTATCAGCAATTACTGAGTCTCAGCAGAGAGATTGGTTATCGTTTGTATGAAGGTATTGCGTTGATTTCTATTGGAGGAGTATATCAGGCACAAATGCATGACAATCAAGCATTAGCTAACTATCAACAAGCCTTAGAAGTTTTTAAAGAGATTGGCGATCGCCAAAAAGAAGCCGAAATAATTGTGGCGATCGCAGATATTTATGCAAAACAAGAACAATCTCAACGACTATCATTAAAACATTATGAGCAGGCTTTAGCAATAGCTAGAGACATTAATAATCGCCCGATAGAAGCTAAATGTTTGTATGCAATTGGTATTATCAGAAGTTCGCTAAAGCAATACCCTCAAGCAATCGAAGCTTATCAAGAAGCTTTAGCAATTTTTACAGAGATTAAAAATCTTTTGGGTATAGAAGGCGATATGGCTCTTGCAGGGCTTTATACGTTACTCGGACAGATTTATAGCATCTCTGGACCTTATTCTGAAGCGCAGGAATGTTTCGCTCAAAGTCGAACACTTTGGCAAGACTTGTTAGTGCAAGTGAGAGAAAACAGCAATCATGAGACAGAGAGTTTAATTCTTAATAATCTTTTGGCTGCGTATATTGCTTCTGGACTGAACTGTTCATCTCAACAGCAATATAAGCAAGCTAGAGATGATTTTCAAAAGGCGTTAGACTTAGCCAGACAACTTAAGAACAAAGAGCAAGAGAAAGGATTGATAGGGCAACTTGTGGTTAACTATTGGTATCATGGTAAGGCTTGTGAAGTGCAACGAAACTATGAGGGCGCGTTAAAAAGTTATCAGCAAGCTCGGAAAATTGCTAAAGAGAATGGTTTGCAATCCTGGGAAATGCATATGCTTCTTTATGTCGGACAAATCTTCACTTCCAGGCAGGATTTTGGTCAGGCATTGAGTTACCAGGAGCAAGCACTAGCGATCGCCAAAGAGAGTAACGATAATTCTAGACAAATTCAGTCGTTTTTAGAACTGGGAGTTGTTTACAAAAAATTGTCACGTTACGAAGAGGCATTAAATGTCTATCAACAGGCATATACCCTAGCACAAGAAGAGAGCGATCGGGGATTGGCTGCCAGTCTGCTTTTTGGTATTGGTACCATCTATGCTATCCAAAAACAATATGAACAGGCATTGAATGCTTACCTGCAAGCTCAGGAAGCTACGCAAAATAATCCACTTGCTCCGTTTGTGAATAATATCAATGCAGATAATATAGAAGAGTTTTACTTAATTGCACAGCAATATAGTTCAAATATAGGAATTAGTCCGTTGGTAGACAGTTGCACTGATTCACTGGCTTATTATGGTTCAGACGGACTTAAACAAAAATTCGCCCTCGATAACATCAATTTTTTAGCAAAAAAAGCCAATCAAACTTTCCTAACTTTGAAAGGGGCAATTTTTCATGCAATGGGGCAACTTTATCTTAATCAAGAAAACTACAGCCAAGCTTTTACATATTATCAACAGGCGCTCCCAATCCTTCATGAAGCTGAAGCTGTGATGGAAGGTGCAACTCTCGGCGATCTTGCGATTATTTATAAGCTTCAAGGACAATACGAGCAAGCGTTAGAATGCTCTCGACGTGGATTAGAGATTAGCCGAGCATTTAACAATCGCATTAATGAGAAAGACGCTCTCAACTCTTTGGCAATAGTTTACTGGGCAAAGGGAGACATTTCACTAGCTTTGGATACTTTAAGTCAAAAAGCCGAAGTGGAAAACGAAACCTTTGCGCTTAATCTCGCCATTGGATCGGAAGAGCGTAAACGGGCATACATTGCAGGGCAAGATCGCTCTATTGATACAATTGTCACTTTCCATCTGCAAGCTGTTCCACAAAATCCGGAAGCTTCTAGACTGGCGTTCGCCACTGTTCTGCAACGTAAAGGACGCATCTTGGATGCAGTTTCAGACAACATACAACGGTTACGCCAAAATCTTCAAGCTGAAGATCAAACGTTATTTGACGAATTGAGTTTATTCCGCAACAGTTTAGCGGATCTTTTTTATCACAAACAAAATACTCTTTCGGCAGAAGAATTTAAAACCCAGGTAGCAATTTTAAAAGCGAAAATTGAAGAATTAGAAGATACATTGGCGCAACGCAGTATCGAGTTTCGCACTCTTGTCCAACCTGTAATGGTCGAAGCAGTCCAAGCGTTGATTCCGGTAGATGCTGCGTTAGTGGAATTTGTGCGATACTTTCCTTTTAATCCCAAAACCAGTTCTATCTCCGAAGCATGGGGTTCTCCTCGCTACGCAGTAGCAATTCTGACCTGCCAGGGAAACCCCAAATGGATTGACCTTGGCGAAACAACACCAATCGATCGGGCTGTCAAAGAGTTTAGAGATAAACTACGGAATCGGCAAAACCAGTTGTCTGACTTACAAGAAAGCGTTCAAGCACTCCACAATTTGCTCATACCCAGGATTCAGACAGAATTGGGCGACATTCGCCATTTGCTTATTGCTCCAGATAGCCAGCTTAATCTCATTCCTTTTGCTGCTTTAGTCGATTCACAAAATCAGTGTTTAGGCGATATCTACACTATTAGCTATCTGACCTCTGGGCGTGACTTATTGCGATTGCAAGTTGAAGGGAGCGATCGCCCAATTCAACAAGATGCTGTGATAATTGCTAATTCAGACCTTCATGGAATGCACATTGAAACAAAAGCGATCGCTTCTTTTCTCCAAAATGCACTACTGCTAAAAGACAGCCAAGCAATTAAAGAAACGTTGAAGCAGTATTCTCCCACCATTCTCCACATTGCAGCCCACGGCTTTTTTAGTCGGTCTACAGACGACCCAGTTCTCAACGAGAATCCACTTTTACGTTGTGGTCTAGTACTGACAGGAGACAACACCGATCGCAAAGACAATGAAAAGGTTGTGTTAACAGCTCTGGAAGTGACAGGACTAAATTTGCGCGGCACTCGTTTGGTAGTACTCTCTGCCTGTGAAACAGGGCTAGGGGGTGTTTTGGACGGCGAGGGAGTGTACGGATTGCGTCGAGCCTTCGTCATTGCTGGGGCCCAAAGCCAAATGGTGAGCCTGTGGAATGTGGATGACTTGCCCACAACTTTTTTAATAATCAATTTCTACGATCGTCTGAGCCACCAGCATTCTTATCCAAATCTAGAAGCCGGCTCAGTTGCGATCGCGCTTAATCAAGCTCAACTCTGGTTAAAGAATTTGACTAAGAGGGATTTGGAAAAATGGATTGAAGAAAAACAGTTACTATTAGACCCGACGATGAGGATGAATCTGCGTCGTCGTCTTTATAAATTAGAGGATGATGCTAAACCTTTTAAATCGCCTTTCTACTGGGCAGCGTTTTGTGCAATTAGTTAGTGATGGCAGAACAAGCCACCACCTCTGTTTGTAATTGACGACAGGCTACTATGAAAAGATAATATAGGCGCAGAGAGTTTTAGCAATGTGGTATATAGAAAGCTGGCTGGGAGAATGGATAAATTCTTTCTCTGAAACATTAATTACCAGATCTCAACTTTTTGAGATATATCGTGACGAAAAGAACTGGAAATACATACTGTTTATAGAAAAAATACTTAAAAGTGTATTAAAAAACACGAGTAATACTCAAGCTATTTACCCACTGCTTCGAGAAAATATAGAATACATTGATGATACTCTGGCTGATATACTATACCGCTGGGGAACATGCAAACTAAAGGAGGCTCATGAAGAGCAAGCAGCATACATGGCTGTTGCTATTGGAGAGTTTGGTAGTCTTTTACTAGGATTTCGCATGGGCGACGAATCCTGTAACAAAGAAGTCGCTATCGCTGCTTGTGAAGCCACGTTGACTTATTATTCTTCAAGTAATATGCCTATACTATGGGCTACCATGCAAAACATTCTAGGGTCTGCTTATGTGGAGAGAAAAAAAGGAAATAAACAGAAAAACCTAAAAAACGCGATTAAAGCTTTCAAATCTGCTTTAAAGGTTTTCACTTATCATGCTTCACCTCAAGAATGGGCAGTTGTTCAACACAATCTTGGCAATGCCTACAGTCAAATAGAAGAAGATAGAGTAGATAATCTAGAAAAATCTATTATCGCTTATAAAGACGCTCTATTAGCCAGAACCAAAGAAAAATTACCTATAAAATGGGCGATGACACAAAACAATTTAGGGGGTGTCTACACGGATAGAATACTTGGAGATAAATCAAAAAATATAGAAGATGCAATTAATATTTTAAAAGATGCTTTAGACATAAGAAGACGACAGACTTATCCATTTGAATGGGCGCAAATACAACATAATTTGGGAAAGGCTTATGGCGAAAGAATTATCGGAGATAAGCTAGAAAATTTAGAAAAAGCAATTACGTTTTGCGAAAATGCTCTGATATTTAGAACCCAGGAAAATTATCCTTATTACTGGGCAATGACGAAGAATAATCTGGGAGTTCTATATCTTGATAAATATTTTGTCTGTGAAAATATTGAGGATAAGACAGAGAGTATAGAGAACGCAATCGCTGCCTTGAAAGATTCTTTGGATGTCTATACTCAAGAAAGTATACCCTTCCAATGGGCGATGACGCAACATAATCTCGGTAATGCCTATATTAAAAAAGTTGACAAAGAAGGAGAAAATAATTTAGAAAAAGCAATAAATGCCTTTGAAGCTGCTCTACTTGAAAGAAGTCAAGATAAAGCACCTTATTACTGGGCAATGACGCAAAATAGTCTAGGAACTGCATATCTTAATTCTAATGACCTGAAACTAGCAATTGCTGCTTACCAAGCTGCTTTAACTATTTATACTCATGATACATTCCCTTCTGAACGTGTGAAAGCTTTATTTAATCTTGGTTTCGTTTATCAAAAAGCAGAAGAATTTAATAAAGCTTTTGCTACATACAAAGAAGCTATTGATACCATTGAGTACCTTCGTGAAGAAATAATATCTGGGGTTGATGTAAAACAAAAACAAGCAGAGCTATTCAATCGTAACTATTTAGGTATAGTAGAAGTCTGTCTAAAACTGAATAGGATAAAAACAGCAATTGAGTACATCGAACGTAGTAAAACGCGCAACTTAGTCGAACTTCTTCTTGAACGTGACTCAAGTAATTTTTTCCCATCAGAAGTATTTTCCCAATTAGAAATCTATAGAGACGAAATAAAGAAGGGGCAATACAAAATTCAAAGTGGTGAAGCTAAAGATATCAAGACTCTTTCCTTACGATTACAAAAACTAAGACAGCAGCGTAACGAATTACAGAACGAATATCTACCTATTGGTACTAGTTTTAATTTTGATAAATTCCAATCTACTTTAGACAATAAGACTGCTATTGTAGAATGGTATCTAACTATAAATAATATAGAGATTTTCCTTATAACAGCTAATAGTATTGAGCGACTTTGTACGTCTCACGAAAAGTATGATAAAGATGTTTTCATTGACTGGTACAACGATTATCAAAAGTTGTATCGAGACAATCAACAAAAGTGGAAAAATGAACTTTCTTCTTATCTTCTGGAGCTTTCAGAGATTCTACAGATCAAGGAAATCGTTAAACTCATACCCAAAAGCTGTACTAAACTCATTCTTATTCCATATCGCTATTTACACTTGTTGCCACTTCATGTACTCCCCGCAGGTAATAATGAGCTACTGTTTGAAAAATTTATAGATGGTATTAGTTACGCTCCTAGTTGCCAAATACTACAGCAGATACAACAACGCGAGTTCTCTGGTTTCCAAGCTCTGTTTGCTATTCATAATCCTAAAAACGATTTGCAATCACTACCATACGCTAATCTAGAAGTTGAAGTCATCAAAACGTTATTTTCTTCTGCTATAGTCTTGACAGGAGAAAAAGCAACTAAAGATAATGCGAAGCTTGCTATGACTAATAGTAAAGACCAACAAACTCCTCACTATCTTCACTTCGCTTGTCACGGAGGCTTTAATCTTGGAAATCCTCTAGAATCAAATTTAGCATTAGCTGGAGATGAATCTCTGACATTGGGCAATTTATTCGAGCAAAAATATAACCTTAATCAATGCCAACTCGTTGTCCTTTCCGCTTGCGAAACAGGCTTAATTGATTACAAAAATGACAGCGATGAATACATTGGTTTACCTAGTGGTTTTCTCTATGCAGGAAGTCCCAATGTTGTCAGTAGTTTATGGAAGATTCAAGATATCTCAACAGCTTTTCTAATGATTAAGTTCTACCAAAACTTGTTTTTACATGAGACAGTAGCGATCGCCATTAACCAAGCCCAACTGTGGCTGCGGGATGTAACGAAAATACAGTTAGAGGAGTGGATTACAGAACATCAGTTAAATTCAAATCCGACACTTAGGAATCAGCTACGCCGTCGGTTTCATAATATGCCAGATGACGAGCAACCGTTTCATTCACCTTTTTATTGGGCGGCATTTTGTGCAATTGGTTAGTGATGAGTGAGCTAAATTCGGCAGAGGATGGAAGTAACAAAACTTCTGTATCTCCTAACCCCCAAGACTATCTTGAATTCCTAGTGTCGGTATTACTGATTTTGGATGAAAACTCCGATTTGGCAAGGGTTTACTCGCTGCTGCAAGAAAATTTGACCAAATTGGATGGCACTTTCATCAAGATATTGCGTTATTGGACAACAACCACTTGGTCTGAGGTGCAGCCAGAAGAAGCATTAATAATTGCAGCAGCGATTGTTAATTTTAGTAATCTAATTCGGAGTTTTCCCTACGGGAACATCGCTATCAATTTGGAGATAGCAATCGCAGGCTGCGAGGTTGTCGCCCCAATTTTAACTTGTGAGGCATTTCCAGAGTTTTGGGCAACAACTCAAAATATGCTGGGTGCAGTTTACCGCATTCGGATCGCAGGCGATCGCGCCCAAAACATAGAACAGGCGATCGCTTGCTATCAACATGCTTTACAAGTCCGTACCCAGACAGCTTTCCCCGAATTGTGGGCAGAAACCCAAAATAATCTCGGTAATGCGTACAATGAACGAATACTTGGCGAGCGAGCGGAGAATGTAGAAATAGCCATTATCTGCTTCCAAGCAGCGTTAAAAGTTCGTACCCGCACTGCATTTCCAGTGGAATGGGCAACAACCCAGAATAATCTGGGTATTGGCTACTACAATCGACTCAATGGCGATCGCGCCCAAAATCTAGAGCAAGCAATTGTTTATTATCAGAACGCCTTACAAATTCGTACTCAGACAGATTTTTCCGAAAAGTGGGCAGAAACCCAAAATAACCTTGCCAACGCTTACGGTGAACGGATAAAGGGCGACAGGGCAGAAAATATTGAAGCTGCAATTACCGCCTTTCAAGCAGCGTTACAAATCTACACTCGCTCTAGCTATCCCCAGGATTGGGCGATGATCCAAAACAACCTGGGAGAAGCTTATCGTGACCGAATTAATGGCAACCCTACAGAAAATTTGTTAACAGCAATCTCTGCCTATGAAGCAGCATTACAAGTTTACACTCGCTCTAACTTTCCCCAGCAGTGGGCTATTGTGCAGAACAATCAAGGGATTGCTTACTACAGCCTTCAAGATGGCGATGCCTGCGGCGGGCTGCGCCTACGCGCTATTAACTTAGAACAGGCAATTTCTTGCTATCATAACGCCTTACAAGTTCGCACTCAAACTGATTTTCCTGAAAATTGGGCTGAAACCCAAAATAATCTCGGTAATGCTTACAGCGAAAGAATATCTGGTAGTCGAGAAGAAAACCTGGACTTAGCAATCAGCGCCTATCAAGCAGCATTGCAAGTCCACACCCGCGAAGCTTTCTCTCAGGAATGGGCAAAAACTCACAATAATTTAGCCCTAGTTTACCGCGATCACGGACAGAGTTTTGAGGCAATTACATGTTTGCAGTCAGCTTTGGAAGTCTACACCCCCACTACCTTTCCGGTTGAATGTCTTGTTTGTGGTCGCAACCTTGGCAATATAGCTTATACAATTCAAGACTGGGATAAGGCAATTGAAGGCTACAGTGTGGCGATCAAAGCTGTAGAACAAAGTCGCAGCTGGGTGAACACCGACAAACGCCGACAGGAAGTTTTGGGAGCAGCAATTGATGTTTACGCCAAGATAGTGCAAGTTCATATCAATACTGCTCAACACAACCGTGCTTTAGAATACGTCGAGCGTAGTAAAACCCGCAATCTTGTCGAACTACTGGCTAACAAAAACCTTTACCCAAAAAGCGATTTATATCCAAGGTCAGAAGATTATCAGAAAATATGTAACCAAATTGACCAATTTAGGCAGGGAATACCTGCAAAACAAAGGCAATTAGAAATAATTCTCGGAAGTCGGGAGTCAGAAGCAAGAAATATAGCTTACCAGCAATTGCAAAATGAGTTAAATCGGTTGCAAAAACAGCGAGATAACATCCTTGCAGACATCAACAAAGTAGACCCCAGTTTCAAATTCACTCAACAAGTTGAAACCATCGCCTTTAGCGATGTTCAATCTTTGATTGACGACCGTACCGCTATCATTGAGTGGTATATCACCGACGACAAGATTCTTACTTTTATTATCACTCGCCACAGTCCCCAGCCTAAAGTTATCCAATCCTCTGCTGAAGATTTAAATGCGTTATTAAAACGTGTCAGTGCATATCTGCGTCTTTATTATCGCAATGATAACAAAAAATGGTGGCGCAATCAGTTAGAATCTCGCCTGCAAAATCTTGCCGGAATTTTGCATATAGATGAAATAATCTCACACATACCAGCAGAGTGCGATCGCCTAATTCTCATCCCTCATCGCTTCTTGCATTTATTACCACTTCACGCTTTACCATTGGGGAACAAGCAACTAGCGAATGGACAGAAAAAACAAAATTGTCTGTTGGATAAATTTCCTAGAGGTGTGGGATATGCCCCTAGCTGCCAATTACTGCAACTCAGCCAAAATCAACAACGTCCTAATTTTAGTAAATTCTTTGCTATCCAAAACCCGACAGGTGATTTAAGCTACACTAATTTAGAAGTTGAAATTATTGGCTCATTCTTTGCTGAAACTCAAGTTTTAGTTAAACAAGAAGCGACTAAAGTAGCTTTAAATGACAATAATAATTTAAAATTAGCCCACTGTTGCCACTTTTGTTGTCATGGTGATTTTAACTTGGCATCCCCTTTAGAATCAGCATTAATATTAGCAGATAATGAACGACTTACTTTAGCAGAAATTTTTGCATTAAATTTAAATCAATGCCGTTTAATTACCCTATCTGCCTGTGAAACTGGCATCGCAGATCCCACCAATATCAGTGATGAATATATTAGTTTACCCAGTGGTTTCCTTTATGCAGGAAGTCCGAGTGTAGTAAGTAGTCTTTGGACAGTAAATGACTTATCAACAGCTTTATTAATGATTAAGTTTTATCAAAATTTACGTAAATATTTTTCAGTAGCAGTTGGCTTAAATCAATCCCAGCAATGGCTGCGGGATGCGACTAAAATACAGCTAGAGGAGTGGATTGCAGAGCATCAGTTAAGGTTAGATTTTACACTCAGGATGCAGCTACGCCGTTTGTTTTATCAAAAGCCTGATGATTTTCAACCATTTCAATCGCCTTTTTATTGGGCAGCATTTTGTGCAATAGGAAATTAATTCGAGGATTATTCATGAATATGTGATAAAATCAACACCCAGTAATTAGCTGATTTAATTATCTAATACTGGCTTTAGCGTTGGAATTGAGTCTTATCTAGGAAGTAGTGAACTAACTTGCTGTCAATTAACTGTGGTGACCATTATGACAAATTTGAGAGAGAATGTTGACGATTTTGCAAAAGATATAAAAAGTCTCAACATTTTAGTGGTTGGTAAGACAGGCGTGGGGAAAAGTACTCTCATAAACGCTATTTTCGGAGAAGAAACAGCAAAAACAGGAGCCGGATTTCCAGTTACACAATATTTTGAAAAGTATTTAATTGAAGAAGAAGGATCTATCCCCATTGTTCTGTATGACTCTGCTGGTTGCGAATTAGGTAGGGAGGATAGTTTTGTAGATGACACTCGCAAGTTCTTAGATGGTCAACTAGGAAAAGGGGTTGAGGAACAAATACACGTAGCTTGGTATTTGGTAAGTGCCCCGTCTGCTAGATTTGAGGCTTTTGAAGCAGTAATAATTAATAAGTTATATGAGCAGCGTATTCCTGTAATAATTGTTCTGTCGCAGTGCGATCGTGCTGCAAGAAAGGAAATAGATGGCATAATAGGAGCAATTGATAGCCTTGATTTCAAGAAAGTTTATAACATAATTGAAGTTTCAGCTTCACCTTTAGAGCAACTGAAAATAGAACCTTTTGGGCTGAATGAACTAGTAAAGAGAACTACTGAATTATTACCCAAAGTGTTAGGTGATGCCTTTATTGCTAGGCAGGTTGTTGATGTGAAGGCTAAACGCTTTGTGGCTCTGGGATATGTTGCTACATCTGCAATTGCATGTTTTGGTACGGGTTTTGTCCCGATTCCGTTTACGACTCCTGCTGCTGCTTTAATTGCTCAAACAGTTCTGTGGAACCAGATAGCTGCCTTGTACCGATTTGATAAGATTAAAGGCATGGCAAGTCTCTGGACAAAAATCACTACATCAAAAGAGGCTTTAGTCACTCTAGCGGCGACTACAATTGCTGATTTCTTCTTTTTTGTTCCGATTACTTCTCTTCTTGCGGGAGGTACAGCAGCAACATTTGTCGTCATTGTTGGTTTCGCATTAACTAAAACTTTTGAGGAACTTGCGATGAAAGAGTTGGATGGAGTGAGTATGGAAGAGATTGAGAATTTGCTACAAGTGATCTTCAAAAAGAACTTCGATAAGTATAAGAGTATACGAATTAGAGAGAAGAAAGATGTGGATAAACTTAGAGATGACTTTTTGAATAGTTAAGGTTCTCATCAAATAGATATAAATATTCGCGCTACCAGTAATCTCCTCAAACAAGAAATAGCCACTAAAGAAGCCTTGATGATACTGCCCTTACTGCTGTCCACTCGCCCACTTTAGCTGTCACGGCTACTTTAACGCCACCCAACCTCGCAAATCTGCCCTCATTGTAGCTAATGCCCAGCTTTTTGTGCGATCGGTCAGTGATAAAGGAATATTGGAAATTCCAATATCTAATATTGATTGAATAATTGGCTATGGTAATTAATTATTTTTACAATTTTGAATTAAGGATTATTAAATATCAGCTAAATATATGAATAAGCAAAACAATAAAAATCATCGAAATTTAATAGAACAGTTAATTAATTGTGCCAACAAAAGAGAAATAAATGAAATTATACGAAATAATTTTGATGACATTGATATTAATTTTTTAAGGATGTTACAACAAGAAGAAGTAAGATTGCAGCAGGAAGATAATAATGATAAGGTAAATTTACTAAAAGATATAGTTAGACAGTTGGCTGAGTTTTTAGGTATAGAAAAGGACGAGTTAAGGATTGCCGAAATTGAGTCCAGTAAATTACCTTTAAAAATAGATGGTAATACGTCTTTACCAACACCATCGATTATGACTTCTTCATCAGTTCCACGGTCTGAGTCCCAACATCGTTTTATCTTGCGGGTATTGCAGGCAACTGACGAAAGCAAAGGCAATCCCCAAGTCGTGTACCCATTGCTGCAAGGGAATCTAAACCTACTTGATGATAACTTTGCTCAAGCCCTGACAAACTACGCAACTGCTACTTTTTCAACAATAAAGTTAGATACAGCACATGCTACCGCAGTAGCTATTTTGAGTTTCAGTAACATGATTGGACAGTTTCCACTAGGGAAACGGGCGATAAATTTGGAGATTGCGATCGCTGGTTATGAGGCAATTACCCTATTTTTTACCAATGGGGCTTTTCCTTTTGAATGGGCATTAACTCAAATGAATTTGGGAAATGTTTATATTGGTAGAATTAGGGGAGAGAAAGCCGAGAATCTCGAACTGGCAATTCAAGCTTACCAACAGGCTTTATCGGTTTTCACCCGCGAAGCGTTTCCCACTAATTGGGCAGAGACTCAAATGAATTTGGGAAGTGCATATAGCAACAGGATCGTAGGAAAGAAAGCTGACAATTTTGAACAAGCAATTCGCTGCCATCAGCAAGCTTTATCAGTTCTCACCCGCGAAGCATTCCCCATCGGTTGGGCAAGGACTCAAAATAATTTGGGACTTGCTTACCGCGAAAGAATAAAGGGAGATAAAGCTGAAAATCTCGAACAGGCAATTAACAGCCATCAGCAGGCTTTATCAGTTCTTACCCGTGAAGCGTTTCCCGCAGATTGGGCAGGGATTCAAATGAATTTGGCAAGTGCCTATCGCGAAAGAATAAAGGGAGAGAAAGCTGAGAATCTCGAACGGTCAATTCACGCTTACCAACAGGTTTTATTAGTTCTTACCCGCGAAGCGTTCCCTATGGATTGGGCAGGGGTTCAAATGAATTTGGTAGGTGCTTACTGCAATAGAATCAGGGGAGAGAAAGCTGAGAATATTGAACGGGCAATTCAGGCTTGCCAGCAGGCTTTATTGGTTTTCACCCGCGAAGCGTTCCCTATGGATTGGGCAGGGGTTCAAATGAATTTGGTAGGTGCTTACTGCAATAGAATCAGGGGAGAGAAAGCTGAGAATATTGAACGGGCAATTCAGGCTTGCCAGCAGGCTTTATTGGTTTTCACCCGCGAAGCGTTTCCCACTAATTGGGCAGAGACTCAAATGAATTTGGGAAGTGCTTACAGCAGTAGAATCAAGGGAGAGAAAGCCGAGAATACCGAACTAGCGATTCAGGCTTACCAGCAGGCTTTATTAGTTTTCACCCGCGAAGCGTTTCCCACTAATTGGGCAGAGATTCAAAGTAATTTGGGACAACTAAGGGATGCACTGAATCGAAATACTAAAGTCGATTTACGAGATATTAATGGAGAGGAGATAGAGTTATATTTTCAATTCTTAATGCAGCTACTAGAAACCACTGAAAAAAGTAATGGTAATGCACAGTTAGTTTACCCTCTGTTAGCAAAGAATTTAGATAAACTAGACGGGTTGTTAAGAGAAATATTACGCCAGTGGGGGATAAATAAACTTAGAGACGTTCAACCAGATGAGGCGAAGTATCTAGCCGCAGTTATTTTTAAATTTAGCAATCTAATAGCAGAATTTCCCTTGGGTAGCAAAGCCAATAATATGGAAACTACTATTACTGGCTATGAATTGGCACTAACAATCTGCTCTCAACAATCTTTACCGCAATCTTGGGCTGAAATACAAAATAATCTTGGAAATGCCTACATTGATAGAATTCGAGGAGATAGGGCAGACAATATCGAAAATGCGATCGCTGCTTTTACTGCGGCATTGACTGTCATAAGAAGAGAAACTCAGCCTCAAGATTGGGCGATGACACAAAATAGTCTTGCAGCCGCTTATGTTAATAGAATCCAAGGAGATAGGGCAGACAATATCGAAAATGCCATTGTTGCTCTGACTGACGCTTTGACTGTCGTAACAAGGGAGTCATCGCCCCAAGATTGGGCAATGATGCAAAATAGCCTTGGAATCGCCTACTGTAACAGAATTCAAGGAAATAAGGCAGAGAATCTTGAAAATGCTATCACCGCTTTGACTAATGCATTAACTGTCATAACAAGGGAAACTTTGCCTCAAGATTGGGCAATAATGCAAAATGTTCTCGGAATTGCCTACTTATACAGAACTTTGGGAGATAGGGCAGAGAATCTCGAAAATGCTATCACCGCTTTCACTGCGGCATTGACCGTCATGTCAAAGGAAGCTTTGCCTCAAGATTGGGCAATGACACAAAATAATCTTGGGCTTGCCTACGGTAACAGAATTTTGGGAGATAGGGCAGAGAATCTCGAAAATGCCATCACCGCTTTCACTAATGCATTAACTGTCAGAACAAGGGAAGCTTTGCCTCAAGATTGGGCTGGAACGCAAAATAATCTTGGGCTTGCCTATCGTAATAGAATTTTGGGAGATAAGGCAGAGAATCTTGAAAATGCCATTGATGCTTATAAGAAAGCTTTGACTATCAGAACAAGGGAAGATTTACCTCAAGATTGGGCTGGAACGCAAAATAACCTCGGAACTGCCTACATTGATAGAATTCGAGGAAATAAGTTAGAGAATCTTGAAAATGCCATTGATGCGTATGAGAAGGCTTTGACTATCAGAACAAGGGAAGATTTACCCCAAGATTGGGCTAGAATGCAAAATAATCTGGGAACTGCCTACGGTCAGAGAATCCGAGGAGATAAGGCAGAGAATCTCGAAAATGCGATCGCTGCTTTGACTAATGCATTGACTATCTACAAAAGAGAAGTTTTTCCTCAAGATTGGGCAATGACACAAAAAAATCTCGGAGCTAGCTATATTGACCGAATCCGAGGAGATAGGGCAGAAAATCTCGAAAATGCTATCGCTGCTTTCTCTGAGGTATTGACTGTCTACAAAAGGGACGCTTGGCCTCTAAAATATGCAGAAACATTATTTTATTTAGGTTACGTTTATAAAGAAGTAAACCAGTTTCAATCAGCTTACACAGCTTTTGAATCTGCAATTAGAACGGTAGAATCTTTGCGAGATGAAATATTATCTGGTGAAGAAACTAAGCGCAAACAAGCAGAAGAATGGAACAAGCTTTACAGCAGTATGGTAGAAGCTTGCCTGAAATTAGGTAATACAACAAAAGCGGTTGAATATATTGAACGTAGCAAAACTAGACATTTAGTCGAACAAATCCTAGAACGTGATTCTAAAACTATCTTTCCTCTGGAAGTAGTCACTCAATTAGAAACATACAGAGATAAAATAGCTAAAGGACAATATCAAATCCAAAATGCTACAGCAGATGATCCAACTGCATTAGCCCAACACCTTCAACAACTTCGACAAGAGCGTAACGAATTACAAGATCGGTATCTGCCTATCGGTTCTGGTTTTCAGTTTGAGCCATTTTACTTAACTCTCTCACATCACACTGCAATTGTTGAGTTTTACATTACAATCGATAAGCTACTAGTCTTTATTATTACCAAGCAAACCCAACAACCCATCGTTTTATCATCCGATTTGATAGACCAAAACAAATTAGCAAATTGGGTAAACAGCTATCTCACAGCTTATAGTAGTAAAAAATCTCACTGGCAGCGCCGCCTAACTACACGCCTAAATCTGTTGGCAAAAATTCTGCACATTGATGAAGTTATTAGACAAATTCCTACAGAATGCAAACAGTTAATTCTCATTCCCCATCGTTACTTGCATTTACTGCCACTTCATGCTTTGCCACTGGCGGAAGACTCCAATCTTTTTGACAGATTTCCTGGAGGAGTCAGCTATGCCCCTAGTTGTCAACTATTACAACTCGCCCAAACTCGAAAACGCCCCGAATTTACTCACCTATTTGCAGTCCAAAACCCTACAGACGACCTTTCTTATACTGATATTGAAGTAGAAACTATCCAAAGCTATTTCAGTAAAAGTAATCTTCTTAAGCAGAAAATAGCCACTAAACAAGCTATTGATGATATTTCTCTGAGTATCTTCCATTGCGCTCACTTTAGTTGTCACGGCTACTTTAACGCCACCCAACCTCGCAAATCTGCCCTGATTTTAGCTAATGCACAGCTAGATTCTGCACCCACACAACTTGATGCAGAAAATTACCTCAGTTTGCAAAATGGTGGCGTACTTGACCTCAATAAGTGTCTGACTTTAGATAGCATTTTTACTTTAAATCTAAAACAATGTCGCCTCGTCACTCTATCTGCTTGTGAAACCGGATTGATTGATTCTCGCAATATCAGCGATGAATATATTGGTTTACCTAGTGGTTTTCTTTATGCAGGTGCTTCCAGTGTCGTCAGTTCTCTTTGGACAGTCGATGACTTATCCACAGCATTTTTGATGATTCGATTTTATCAAAACCTCCAAAAAGGTTTTACTGTTGCTTTGGCACTCAATCAAGCTCAACTCTGGTTAAAAGATTTGACCAAGGGAGATTTGGAAACTTGGATTGAAGAAACGCAGTTACCATTAGTAGTGAGGATAAGTCTGCGTCGTCGTTTTTATAAATCAGAAGATGATGCTAAACCCTTTAAATCACCTTTTTGTTGGGCAGCTTTCTGTGCGATCGGTCAGTCATGACGAAATATCGATAATATACAGCTAAGATTATCGGTAGAATCTGCCCAAATTATGAACGAAATCAGCCAGAATTTGGGACTGCGTAGTCCTAGTATTACTCTTTATGCTTTCCATCTGCGAAACAGCATCAACCAAGGACTAGAGCCGATAGCAGAAGCGCCACAGTTGTGGGAACAGTTAGTTGATTTGGGCAACAAACTCCAGATTGTAGAATTACAAACTCTACAACAACAACTTATTTGTTACCAACACAATAAATATTTTCCACAAGCAGAAGATAGCCTTGGAGTTGAATATAGCACTGTATTGCGTAATCAAGAAGAAAGTTTAAACTTTCAGTTAATTTCTCAAACTGGCGGTTTAGAACTTCAGGGTTTACTTTGTCCTTTTCGATTACATGATACTTATGCAATCGATTTAACCTTATTTTCTAAAGATAAATTGAGTCTGCAAGAATTAAGGTATCTCAACCCCCAAAATCTGCTACTACCTCCACAAATACAAGCTTGTCTGGGACAAACACTATTGCTTTTTGGTCAACCAACAGAACTGCAAGCAAATTATCAAGCTTTGGCTGATGCTTGTGTTAACCAAATACTTCTCCAAAGAAATTCAACTGAGTTAGTTGGTACAGGTTATCTCTTAGGCAATCCTATTTTTGAATATGAAAGCGCCCACACAGACCCTACTCAAAAACTGCATATTTTAGTTTGGTTTAAATGCCAAGATATGAATCCAGACCACATGGATAAAGTAGCTAAAATTCTACTATATCTGCTGTGGTGTCGCCATAAAATTAAGTATGTTTATTATGAATCGCGATGGTGCAATGAAAGAGCAAAACAACTTTATAGCAAATTAGAAGAGTACAGGCGACGTTTTAGTAAAATTTCTCAAGCAACAAATAGACAATGGCAACTTAGACCGTTACAAGCAGAGTTACGACAAGTAAGTTTGGAGTATACTCGCTACCTCGAAGATATAAAAGACCATGAAAATACTATTGCTATTAACGAACAAAATTATAGGACTAACTTAGAAAAGCTACAAGCATTGCCAGAAACAGACTTGGATTTATGGCAGAATTTTTTGCAATATACTGAAAAGAAATTACAAAAACAAATTCAAACAGATTTGCGCTTCTTAGAACGGGGACGAGATCGCCTGCAACATCTAAAAGTTATACTTCAGGAAACCATCCCTACTGAACCAGTAAACGACGATATGCCTGGGATTCCTCCTGAAATCTATAGTAGATTACGTAATGCTTTGTTGAATTGTGACCAATTTGACACCGCTCAACGCTTACGAAATTTCTTTAAAGCAAATGCTCCCCTTACACCTTGGCAATCTCATTGGCAAACTGGTAGCCCGTCTGAACTGGTGGAGGATGCGATTGGTTACTTAAATGATAAATTTCGTGACGACACAAAGGAAAATGCCTTAGTTATGCTGCTGCGTCTACTCGCAAACTCAATAGACCCAGCTGACGATCGCCATCAAATTTTAGCAGAACTGGCAGAGGAACTTAATGTTGTACTTTCCCGCCATATATCTAATCAAGCTTTTAAACCAGTCAATATTCCCCCTGAAATCAACACTGGTGGTCAAAATTCTCTAGGAAATCAAATAAAACAAAACCTGAAATGCAGTTTCAGTTGGTTGCACCTCACAGACCTTCATCAAGGTATGAGGGAACAGCATTGGCTTTGGCCTGGTGTTAGAGAAATCTTCTTTGCAGATTTGAAACGCCTTCATGATAAGTGCGGGCCGTGGGACTTAGTTTTATTTACTGGAGACTTAACTCAGCTAGGAAGTGCCCAAGAATTCGAGAAACTCGATCAACTCATGAAAGAACTATGGGATTTTTTCGATAAACTGGGTTCATCCCCCAAGTTACTAGCAGTACCAGGCAATCACGATTTAGTTAGACCCAATAAAAAAGAACCTGCGGTACGACTTTTGCAGCAGTGGCTAAACCTACCGGACATACAGGAAGAGTTTTGGGAGGATGCGGAGTCACCATATCGTCAAGTGGTTACAAAAGCATTTGAAAACTACATGATATGGTGGGAAAATCAAACCTTCAAGCCCAAAGACCTAAAACTAGGAACTTTACCAGGGGATTTTTCAGCCACCATTGAAAAGGAAGGTGCAAAGCTGGGAATTGTAGGTTTGAATACAAGCTTTCTCCAATTAACTGGTGATAACTATGAAGGTAAGCTGGCACTTCATCCCCGCCAATTTCATCAAGCCTGCAACGGTGATGGTTCGGCTTGGACAAAACAACACAACGCCTGTCTGTTGCTGACACATCACCCACCAGGATGGTTAAATCCAAATTCACAACGAGATTTAAAAGCAGAAATAACTTCTCATGGACGCTTTGCCGTTCACCTGTGCGGTCATTTACACGAAGCATTTTCTGGAGAAATTGTAGAAGGTGGAGCTGATGCTCGACGGATTTGGCAGGGTCGATCGCTTTTTGGTTTAGAATACTATTCCAGAGAAAATACAGAAGTTCAACGTCTACATGGTTACACTGCTGGCAAAATAGAACTCAGCGAGAATAAAGGTAATTTGATATTTTGGCCTCGTGAGGCACGTCTACAAGGCGGACAGAGAAGTATTGTGCCAGATTATTCTCTAGTGTTGACTGATAACCAGCACACTGAACCGAAAGAGTTTGAACTGCTGCAACCCTATTTCTGTAGGGATATGTAAACAGTTAACTTGACTAAAAACGGGTCACTAATAGTCTTGAAATGTATACAGAATTTTTAGTATGTATGAATAATCAGATTTTTTGATCAAAAGCTAGTTTATTAAAGATGGAGGCAAAATTCCAGATTTTAGGAAAAAGCGAACAGGAGGCATTGAAGATATCTCAGCGATTCGCTAGAACAGTGCAATTTTTTTAAGGAGATTGTCTTGACTGTGAAAGGGCTACCAGATGAACTGTATAAATTGTGTAATGATATTTTTTTAGAATGCGATCAGTTTGGTAGTTATGAGAGACTTTGCTCTTTTTGTAGAGGACATCAAAAGCTGTATTTTTTGAAACTGAAACTAAAAAGAGCTTCTGATTTACAGGAATTATATGAATTGAATCTACCGATTTTAGTTGAGAGCGAACATGAACAATATGGATGGATATTTCCTACTTTTTTGGAAGCATTGAAACAGGCTTGTCCGGAAGGAGATGCCCGTCGAGGAAAACTAGATTTTCTCTCAGTAAAAGTGAAAGAATTGAGAAATCAAGCTCAAGTTTGCTTACCCCAAAAGCCTAATTCAGAACAGCGACTTTTTAAATCACTTCTACGCATTGACTTTGAAGAACAAGAAGATTTAGTCAAACAAGCCTTAGATTCCCAAACCCCCTACAAAAAAACAGCAGCTTTCCTGGTTCATGGAGAGGAAAAGTTTGGTCAAGAAACTTTAGTAACGCGACTTTCTCAGTTACCTCAACTGCGAAATGGGCGGCAAGTTAAAATTAAAGCTTGCGGCATGAACGACATTTCTAATCTATGGGATGAAGTTGCTAAGTACCTTGGTATTGCTAATCAGTCTGCTGCACTTTCAGCGGAACAAATTATAGATGCAATCTGCCAAATTTTACAAACACAAAATTTGATTTTTATTATTTATGAAGTTAACCGTACATATCTTGGATTTTTGCCTGAGTTACTTCAAGAGTTTTGGCAATTAATTATAGATAAAATATATCAAAAAAATAATAAAGAAACATACTTGGTAATGTTCCTAGTTGATAATAAAGGTTACGTATGTAAATCGGGGGTTTCTTTAGCTTGGCAACTTAATCAGCCTGAATATCCTCAAATTCCCTTATATTTACCCCCAGTGAGTCGATTTCCACAAAGAAAACTGCAAGAATGGTTAGGGATGGCACAAGCCGCAGAGGTAGTACCTGAAAGTCTATGTGCGGAAACATTGTTAGTAGAGTCTCAAGGGGGTGTTCCTGAGCTTGTTTATCAAAGAATTTGTCACTACTGCGGTTCTAGTTGGGAAGGAAAATTAGCACAATGGTTGATTCAGTAATACCTCGCATCTACACAGGCAACAAGCAATCATTCTCTCAAGAATGGGAAATTGATGGACACGAACCTTATATACCTTCGCCAGAGTTAGTCGAAGCTGTAAATCTGACAATTTTTTTACAAAAACGACCTTTGTTGCTCAAGGGAGAACCGGGTTGTGGTAAAACTCGCTTGGCTCGTGCTGTGGCTAATGAGCTAGGTTTACCTTATGAGTCTTGGTATGTCCAATCTACAACTAGGGCAAAAGATGGTTTTTACACTTACGATGCGATCGCTCGTCTCCAGGATGCCCAACTAGCACAACTTGATAAGCAGAAACGCTCAAAAGTGGATGACCCTAGAAATTATATCAAGCTTGGGCCATTGGGTCGTGCGTTTGAAAACTCCCTGGAAAAATCGCAACCTAAATTTGAGAATTCGCTCTTAAAATCAGAACGTACTGTAGTTCTTATAGATGAAATTGACAAAGCCGATATTGACTTCCCTAACGATTTACTTCAAGCACTAGATGAGGGGCGTTTTCCCATTCAAGAAACGGGAGAAGAAATCAAAGCAAACCCAAAGAAACCTCCAATTATATTTATTACTAGCAATGATGAGAAAGATTTACCTGATGCTTTCCTACGTCGCTGCTTATTCCACTATATTAAATTTCCTGAAGAATCTGAATTAGTCAAAATTATTAACGCTCACTTTCCAGACTCACAACCAGCAGTTATAGGAGCAGCAGTTAGACGCTTTCAACTACTGCGAAAACAGATGGAAAAAGATATTGGTAAAACTGGTAAAAAAGTGAGTACCAGTGAGTTAATCGACTGGTTTACAATCTTGCGACGCTATCCTGAAGACGAGGCTATTAGAAAACTTGAAGGGGAACTGCCATTTGCTGGAATCCTACTAAAGTATTGGAAGGATTATCGGGATTATTTAAGCCCGCCAAGGGAGGTGAAAAATGAATCCCGTTGAAATTCCTTTACTCAATGTTTTGTTAATTTTATTTAATAAATTGCGGTCATATGGTCTTCCCTTGAGTGTTGAAGATTATATGTTGGCACTGCGGGCGTTGCAAGCTGGATTTGGTATGGGCGATCGCCAAACTTTAGAGCGTCTTTGCTGTACACTATGGACAAAATCTGAGCAAGAAGCCCGTTTACTCAATCGGCTTTTTGATGAAGTGCTAGCTCAACCCCAAACTCATATCAATCAACTTTACACTACTGAACTAGTAAAACCTGCGGTCGAGACAGCCAAAAAAACCGAAACGCCTCAACTTGTAAATTCATCCACAAAGCTACAAGAAACTGTTAGTTCTTGTACATCAATACCTATTTCCGAAAAACCTAATCAGCCACCACTTGAAAATCAACCAACTCAGCCTCAAAAACCAGTTACTGAACCAAGTCCACCTATTGATATAGTGCAAGAAATGGAACCGGAACAGGTAATTCAAGCAGTTCGCAGCAATCAATCTAGTAGCTTTGAAATAAGCTACTACCCCACAGATTTATCAGCTGAATATCTACCAGTAACCAGCAGAGAGATGAAGCAGGGTTGGCGTTTTCTACGTCGTCGCGTGCGCGAAGGTACATTGGAGGAATTAAATGTAGCAGGTACGGTAGAAAAAAATTGTCGCTACGGTATTTTACCTGAACCAGTGATGATGTCACGTTATACCAACCAAGTTAAACTGGTATTACTGGTTGACCAAGGCGGCTCAATGGTGCCTTTTCATCATCTTTCCCGTCAATTGATAGACAAAGCTGAACGGGGTGGAAACATTAAGCAAACCAGTGTTTACTACTTCCAGAACTATCCTGAAAAATATCTTTATAATGACCCAACTCGGCTGAAAGCTCAACTAATTACGAACTTTCTAGAATTTATTGATAAAAAAACATCCGTACTAATTGTTAGCGATGCTGGTGCTGCACGAGGTAACTATAATCCAGAAAGAGTAGAGTATACCCGAAAGTTCATTGAACAGCTTCAGCAATCAGTAAATTATTATGCTTGGTTGAATCCCATGCCCAATGATAGCTGGCAGTTTACCACAGCTGGGGAAATTGCTCGTTTTGTGCCAATGTTTGAAATGAGCCGTGAGGGACTTAGTGCAGCTATTAACACTTTACGCGGTCGCTATGTTTACTGGGAGCATCCTTACCAGTGGATGTTGTCATAGTTGTTTATGAGTGAAACAAGTGCAACAAATTTAGATATTGCTGTTGAGCGAGTCGTAGGATTTGCCCAAAAATTTGATCGGGCACATCTAGACTTAGCTTGTCATGCTGCATTTCCACAGACACTAACACCTGATTTACTTTACCAAATTTGGCTGCGCTTTGTACCGCAAGCGCCCTGGACAGCAGTTGCTCGCATACTTCTGTCTCGTTTGTGTCGTGAGGTGGGTTATGAGCTTTACGAGATGGATGTGGCTGTGCGAAATTTGTTACTAACAGAACTTAAAGAAGATGAGCGTTTTGGCAAACAGCAATTAGATAAATTAGAAGATTTTTATACCCAGTATTTAGAACGAAAGTTTGGAAAAGAAGAAGGACAGGAAGAAGATTTAACCCAGCCTCAATATTGGATAGCACTTGCTTCTACTAAGCCTAATCAGCGGAGTCGTAAATTAGCAGAAGCTATTGAGTCGAGGTTGAAACAAAAAAATTGGAAAGAACTGTTTCGTTTAGCGTCATTTATAGAAGCTGTTCCAGAAGCATTGGTGGAATTTGAAGCGCCACTGATTACTTATGCTCGTGGAATGTTGAATTACACTACTGGCGATTTAGAGGGTGCAGCAGAAGAATTTAGCAAACTGCAAAGGCGGGAACGTCAAGTTGAGATTGTTGGAGTAAATTTATCAATTCCTGATGAAGTTCCTCTATTTGAAGTAGAATTAGCTTTCTTGCAAAGATTGTTGCAAATTATTTCAGAAAGTAATAGTGATACACAAGTAGTTTATCCATTCCTAGCAAAGAATTTAGAAAAACTGAATGAACATTTAGCAGAAGTATTACGGCTTTGGGCAACAAATATTTTGAAAAAATTGCAACCAGATGAAGCGCAATTAATAGCTACATATATCAGCAATTTTAGTATATTGCTGACTCAGTTTCCTTTGGGTTCTAGAGCCAGGAATATAGAGATTGCTATTACTGGTTATGAAATAGTGTTGACTGTCTTTACCCGTGAGGTGTTTCCTAAAAATTGGGCAGGCACACAGGCACTCTTAGGTAATGCTTATAGAGATAGAATTTCGGGAAATAAAGCAGAGAATTTAGAACAGGCACTTACCTATTTCTTGGCTGCACTCCAAATCTTCACCCGCGATGATTTTCCCCAAGATTGGGCTTTGACGCAAATTAGTTTGGGGGAAGCTTACATTAACAGAATTATGGGAAATAAAGCGGAGAATTTAGAACAGGCACTTACCTATTTCTTGGCTGCACTCCAAATCCTTACCCACGATGATTTTCCCCAAGATTGGGCAGGTGCACAAATTAATCTAGGAGTTGCTTATATTAACAGAATTTGGGGAGAGAAAGCTGAAAATCTAGAAAATGCGATCGCTGCGTTTGCTGCGGCTTTAGAAGTGAGAACCCGCAGTGCCTTCCCCTATGAATGGGCTGCTACACAAAATGCTTTGGGAACTGCTTACATTAGCAGGATTAAGGGAGATAGATCTGACAATTTGGAAATGGCGATCGCTGCTTCTCATGCTGCTTTAACTGTCTACACCAGAGAAGCTTTCCCTATTGATTGGGCAGCAACACAAAATAATCTCGCAACTGCCTACAGGGAGAGAATTAAAGGAGACAGGGCTGATAACATCGAAAATGCCATTGCTGCTTGTTCTGATGCCTTACAAGTGTACACGAGCAGTGCCTTTCCTCAAAACTGGGCACAGATGCAAAATAATCTGGGAACTGCCTACCGTGACAGAATCACAGGAGACAGGGCAGAAAATCTGGAAAGGGCGATCGCTACTTATTCTGCTGCCTTACAAGTATATACTCGTGAATTGTTCCCGTATCACTGGGCAATGACACAAAATAATTTGGGAACCGCTTACCGTGAAAGAATCTTGGGAGAGAGGGCAGAAAATCTGGAAAGGGCGATCGCGTCTTTTATGCTCGCGTTGCAAGTAAGAACCCTCGAAGCTTTGCCCTATGATTGGGCGGAGACACAAAATAATCTTGCAATTGCCTACAGCAATAGAATTAAAGGAGACAGATCTGAAAATCTGGAAAGGGCGATCGCTTCTTATCAAGCTGCTTTAACTGTTAGAACCCGCGAGACTTTACCCTATGATTGGGCAGAAACTTTATTTAACCTAGGGTTAGCTTACCAGAATGCAAAACGTTTCAACGAAGCTTACACTACCTTTAAACAAACCATTGAAACTGTAGAATATCTGCGTAGTGAAATCGTTTCTGGCGATGAAACCAAACGCAAGCAAGCAGAAGAATGGAATAAACTTTATTCTTGCATGGTAAAAGTTTGTTTGGAATTAAAAGAAGACGCCCAAGCAATAGAATATATTGAACATAGCAAAAACCGTAATTTAGTTGAACTTTTCCTCGAACGTGACTCTAAAACCATTTTTCCTCCAGAAGTAGTCACTCAATTAGAAACATACAGAAATGAAATAGCCAAGGGACAATATCAAATCCAAAATGGTAAAGCTGAAAATTTACAAAGTATAGTACAACATCTGCAAGAATTGCGACAGCAGCGAAATGAATTGCAAGACCACTATTTACCCGTTGGTTCTGGTTTCAAATTTGAGTCCTTCCAGGCTACTTTAGATAAACGTACAGCCATTATTGAATGGTATATTCTCGACGATAGCATTTTGGCTTTTATTATTAAATCCACAGAAGAGATTACTGTTTGGCAATCCCAATTAGAAGACTTGGAAGCCCTTATTGATTGGAAAGAGAAATATTTGGCTGATTACCACAATCAAAAAGACCAATGGCGAAATCAACTAAAAGAACGCTTGCAAGAGTTAGCAGAAATCCTCTACATTGAGGAAATATTAGCCCAAATACCCAAAGATTGTAATCGATTAATCCTCATTCTCCATCGCTTCTTGCACCTACTTCCATTCAATGCTTTACCTATAGGGGAATCATATTTAATTGATTTGTTCCCCAACGGTGTAAGCTATGCACCCAGTTGTCAATTATTACAATTAGTTCAAACTAGGCAACGTCTTGAATTCAGTAATTTTTTTGCTATCCAAGACCCTAACCAAAACTTGGCTTGGACTGATATTGAGGTAGAAAGTATTCAGCAATGTTTCTCCAATATCTATGTGTTAAAGGGAAATGCTGCAACAAAACAAGCTATCACGAACCAACTAAACCTGCTCCAGTCTACCCACTGTATACATTTTGCTGGTAACAGTTATTTTAATTTGAACTCTCCTCTAGAGTCACCTTTAATCTTAGCAGATGCCAACATTTCTGAAACTATTGACCTAAACAAATGCCTTACTTTAGAAGAAATTTTTAATCTCAACTTAAGTGAATGTCGCTTAGTTACTCTCTCAGCTTCTGAAACAGCCTTAACAGACTTTACAAGTGTTAGTGATGAGTATATCAGCTTTCCTAGTGCCTTTTTATTTGCAGGTAGCACTAGCGTAGTGAGTAGTCTTTGGGATATAAGCGACTTATCTACGGCTTTATTGATGATAAGATTTTACCAAAATTTACAAATGAGAACTACAATAGCAGTTGCCCTCAATCAAGCCCAAATATGGCTTCGAGATCTCACAAAAATAAAACTAGAACGATGGAGAGCAGAATATGAGTTAGTGCTGAATCCAACGATTAGGATGAATCTGCGTCGTCTCTTTTACAAATTGGCAGATGATGCTAAACCTTTCAAATCACCTTATTATTGGGCGGCGTTTTGTGCGATCGGTGTTTAGGAGTCAAAAATGTCACCTTACGAAGAAAATATTTTAACTTTTGTATACATATTACAAACACAACCTGAGCTATTAACGGCACAAGACCGTACCGATGTACTAGAATTGCTTGCAACCCTCCCAGATGATGTTGAAGAAATTTCCAATGCGATCGCTCTCTGGTACGAAACCCGTCCGCAAATTTTAGATGCTATCCTCAATATGCCCATTGAGGATTTAGACAGTTTACGAGCTGCGGGCGGTCGTAGTACACCCATCACTGGTGCAGAAAGTAAGGAAATGATTGAAAACTCGGTAACTCAAAGTAGAGACTCGAAAAAGTCAGATTCCTCATCGTCTTCAACGAAGAAAGAATGAAATGTTAGCCACTTAATGCGAGTTCATCTGTTTGTATTTGGATTATAACCACCAAATAAAAGTAATTTTGAAAATACTATTGTACTTGATATTTGTGAAAAATGCACAATTACAATTACTACATTCGTCTCCATTCTCGCTCAATTTTTTCTAACTCTTTTATTGCCCCTAAATTTAGATATATTTGGCAAGCTATATTATAATGAGCTTCTGCCATTTTTATATTGCCACATCGATGTTTTAGCTTCGCTAATCGATAGTTAGTCAATGCAATATGTTTAACCATACATAGTTCCTGCATCTTAGCTAAAGCTTCTTCTAGAATTTTTTCTGCTGATTCAAAATTCCCCATATAAAATTCAGCTTCCCCTAAATTCCCTGTACTCTCAGTAATATTAACTTCAATGTCAGGGAAACTAGGAAATCCTGCGTACAATTGTAATTGCTTTTTATAGCTTTCTGCTTTTCCACTCCAAACCTGCCGATTGTACTCATCCAAAAATTGGTAAAAATCTTGCCTTCTCCCCTGGTCATAATTCTCATGCTGTGATTGCATCCTTAACTGATAACTTTGTTCTTCTAAGTCCCAACTTTGACGTTCATTATCAATTAATTTTAATGAAAGAGTAGACATTTCTTCCAGATTCTCATAACCCTGCTCTTTAGCTATAGACAAAGCCATATTGAAGCATGTTTCTGCTAACTCCCAATTACCAAAATCAAAATATATTTCTGCTAATGAGTGTAGACATTCAGAGGGGAGCATCTCACTTTTTAAAGTGGCTCAAACTGACAATAATCCATTGAGGTAAGCACAGCGATGGGCTAGGACTTGAGGCACATTTTCTGGGAGCATCCCAGTTTTTTGCAAAGAAGACGAAAATCAGTCAGGATAGGTAAGACGAGTGTATTTACTTACCGATGACCCCAGAACAAAAGCAAGCTCTTCAAAAACATATTCAGGCGATTGCTAAAATATTGTATGAAGATACGTCAAAAGAAAAGCTCACAAATCTTGCAGCAATTGAAGAAGCAGTGCGGAGTCAAATGCAGAAGCATGTTATGCCAGAAGTAGGGGTTTTTTTATCGAAACGATTACAGGGACAACCGCAGGATACCAACGACGGCTCAAAAGCATTCTTGGAGAGTTAGCAATAACGAGCAAACAAGCCATTGAATTAGAAGTCGCACCAAGTACTCAACTGAGTCCATATCTAGAAACTTGTTGTTTGAGGGTAAGTGCGAATGTCAGCTATGAAGATGCGGCATCAGACATCAAGTATTTTACGGGCATAGAGGTTTCTCACAGCAGTCAACAGAGATTAGTGCATCGCCAGAATTTTGAGTTGCCAACACCAGAACAGACAATTGAAGAATTAAGCGTCGATGGTGGAAACATCCGTGTCCGAACTCCTAAAGGTCAAATATGTGCATGGCTTGGCTATAAAGCAATTAGCTTACATCATCTCGGAATCTTGGGAACTTCATTTCAGAATAATCAGATTGTGATTGATTGGGTTAATGACCAACCACTGGCTAGCCCACTCACTTGTATTGGTGATGGACATGACGGCATTTGGAATATAATTGACCAATTAGCACCTGATGCACAACGTCGAGAAATACTTGATTGGTTCCATTTAATAGAAAACCTCCACAAAGTTGGGGGTTCACAAAAACGCTTGAAACAAGCACAAAATCTACTATGGAAAGGCCAAGTTGAGGCTACTATTGCCTTATTTACAGATTGTAAAGGCAAACAAGTACAAAACTTTTGCCGTTATCTTGATAAGCATCGCAATCGCATTATCAACTACGAATATTATCAAGCTGAAGAAATTTGTTCAATTGGTTCAGGTTCAGTTGAATCTGCCGTTAAACAGGTTGACCGTCGAACAAAAATTTCCGGGGCACAATGGAAACGAGAAAATGTGCCTCAAGTCCTAGCCCATCGCTGTGCTTACCTCAATGGATTATTGTCAGTTTGAGCCACTTTAAAAAGTGAGATGCTCCCCTGACTAAATCTGCTGGACTAGTGGTGTTAGTACCTTTAAAGTCTCCTAACATATTGCGAATTACTGTGTTTTTTAGTCCCCAAGTGTGGAAACGCTGATTGAGTTTTGCTTTTCCGCCTAGACGGTCGATAATCATGTTGCTAGCAGTATTATCACTGATCGTAATCATTTTGTTAACAGTTTCCAATACACTCAGTTTGATTCCTGCTCGTTTATACTGTAAGTCACCGGAACCACTCGCTACTAAGTCACGTCGCATCACTAGCTTTTCATCAAGTTTGATTTTACCCGCATCTACTTGTTCAAATAAAGCAATTAAAATTGGATATTTAATAGTGCTAGCTGCCGGAAATACTTTTTCGCCATCAATATTCAAATAATTTCCTGTTTCTATATCTAAGAAAAACATTCCCGGTTTAAGAAAACTGTAATGAGCCATTAATGCTCTAACTTGAGACTTTAACTCTGGTATCTCTTTGCCTAATGGGATGATTCCACCAAATAAAGAAGGATCGTTTATGTTCGTGAAAATCTCTGGTTGTTTGAGTTGAGGAATCAAATTTCTCTGTATAGTGACTCTGCTTGGATAGTTAGCCAATAAATAATCCCAATCCCTTGCTGACTCTAAATGACTCCTATTATCATCAAATATTTGAGATTTGATGCCAGCCGCTAAACTGGGTGATGTTATTAATACAGTACTCATAATCGTTAGGAGAAAACTGCGTAATCTCATAGAGTTATTTTCAGGATAAACTTATTTATTCGACGGTTTTTTGGATTGATGCAGAACATCCATAACCTACTTGCTAAAAACATAGCAAGATTAGTTTACAATATCAGTCTTAATAAAGACTCTACTCGTAGTCAAATAGAATTACTATGTTCTGGATTTGCTAGATTACTAATTGACAGCTAATCTGAATTGATGATTCAAAGATTATTACATACTTAATTGATAGAAATATTACAAGGTGATGACGAAAGTGTGTTTATTTAGATAATTGCATTGAAACCCAAGCAAATCCTTTCTATAAAGTACAGGTTTTCTGAATATGAACAAGATAATTTAACACGAATAGGGGATTGACTAAGACAAAGTGTTTATTAGGGTCTTCAGTAGAATAAATCTTAACCTAATAAATTGGACAATAAGCAATCGCACTCTTGGCAATAGATAAATAGATAGCTATACTTTCTCTGAAGACAAGCAGATAAAAATTCTAACTTCCGATCGGCACGATGACTGATTATTTGACTATTCAAGGTATTTTTACGTGATCAATAATAAGCAGAGTCTTTGGACTCCAAGGAAATTAGTTGGGCTGCTTATCTTATGTGGTGGTTTTAGTCTGAGTTTAATCATCTTCAGCAAAATAAATCTTTTTCAGTTGGAATTAAAACAGACTCTAAATGTAAATAATGTAGCAGCAAATATCGGAACTCAACAGCGAGTTGAGGAATTCAAGACAGCGATGCTTAAAACTTGGCAGGGCGAAGCACAAGTAAAGGGTTTTTCTGACTCTATTCCATCAAGTTTTCAAGGTGCGATAATTGAATCGGCAAAACTCTCTCCCGAACAGAAAGTCATTGCTCTCACCTTTGATGATGGACCTTGGCCTGAAAGTACAGCACAAGTATTAGATATCCTGAAAAAAAATCAGATCAAAGGGACATTTTTTGTGGTTGGAGAGAATGTCAAAAATTTTCCCAACTTACTCAAGCAGGAGATTGCTGAAGGTCATGTCATTGGCAACCACACTTGGCATCATTGGTATCAATTCTTGAATCCACAAGCCGCCGCTTATGAAATTGACCACACCGAAGATATTATTTTTAAAACTACAGGCTTAAAAACCAATTTGTTTCGACCGCCTGGAGGAGTTATGCATAATGGGGTAGTTGACTACGCTAGAAATAGTAAATACGCTATTATTTTGTGGTCATCTGACTCTGTAGACTATTCCCGTCCTCCTGTTCCCAAATTAATCGGTAATGTATTCAGAGAAGCAAAACCTGGTGGAATTGTCTTAATGCATGATGGTGGTGGTAATCGTTCTAGGACTGTACAGGCTTTACCAGAAATTATTGCCAATTTTCGCAATCAGGGCTATCGCTTTGTCACCATCCCTGAACTCTTACAAATTCAACATAAAAACCAAAAATTCATCGTAAATAAAAAATAAAGTAACCCTGCTTTTTTATTCAAATTGTATAATTACTTTTTATCTTGGTAGTAATTAAAGCAAAATTAGAGCTTTAATCAAGTTATTGTATAGCCGAGCCGCCCTAGTTAGTATTTCTCAGGTTGGTTTCATGGAGGTACAGTTCATCCATCACAAAACTGCCTTTGGAGCTTGCTTAGTTCTATCCATACGACTTCAAAAATTAAGCTCTTTCTCAAGCATTTTTGATGTTTTTTTATCTTGATTACCAACTATTAGCTTAATTTTACCTAGTAGTCTGGCCATTAGTCGCTCATAAGCGACCGCACAGTAACTTGTAATTCCTTTAAGTTGATTGTTCGTTGCCAACTTGGTGGAAAGCCGCCAACGCCTCTTCTAAGTGATTAAAAAACCGATTAGCTCCGATTAAATCTGTCAACCCGTCCCGCTCGAACTGGATTTTTACCTCCGGCGACAGACCAGACACGACAAAAGTTACATTCTGAAGGGATAATTCCTTGACGACATCCCGAATCGTTTGCGATGCAGAGTAGTCGATTTCAGTAATTGCTCTGGACTCCAGAATAAACCACTGCACGGGTGATTCCGCATTTTTCACGAGATTTTGCACCTCCTCTGAAAAGAAGCTGGCGTTAGCATAAAACAAGTCTCTACTAAATCGATAAACGATCAGACCAGAGGCTGATACACTGCCGATACGTACAGGAATTGCCTGCCATAATCTCTGAGCATCGGGAATAATTATGGCTGAATGCGGTCGGTAACTATGACGCACGTGCAAGATCAGCGACAAAATAATTGCTAAAACAATACCCTCTTTAACACCGATAAAAACAACTGTAGCAGTAGTAAAGAGCGCAAGATAAAACTCCTCACGATGGGTCGAAAATATTGCCTGCATCCCCTGAATGTCAATCAATTTTAGTCCAATCAAAAATACAATTGCTGCTAAAACCGCATTCGGCAAATAGCTAATTGGTTGAGTGAAGAAGAGGATGACTACTAACACCACTGCTACTGTAGTCAGTTGAGCTACTTGGCTTTGTCCTCCTGCTGTGTCAACAATTTCAGTTTTGGTCGGGCTACCATTGACCACAAAGGTTCCACTCAACCCCGCCGCCAGATTAGCCAGAGCTAGACCCTCAAGGTCAATATTTTCTTTAAAATCCTCGTTGTATCGGAAGGCGTAAGCGCGTGAGGTTGCTGCACTTTGGGCAATAATGACGATACAGCACGATAGGGCAATGCCAAATAATTGCGGAATTTCACTCAGAGCAACAGTGGGCAACCCGCATGATGGCAGTCCGCTAGGTATAGATCCAACTACCATAACACCATGACTGGCAAAGTTAAACAGCCAACTGACAATAATTGCTACTATTACAGCCAGCAACGCACCCGGAAATTTTGGAAGCAATCTGTCGCATAATTTAATCGTAATCAAGACTGCTAGAGAGATCGCGATCGCTAACGGGTTAGCATGGGGCAGACCTTCAAAGGTATTAATGATTTGCTGGATTGGATTATTCCCCCCAACCTTAAGATCTAACAATCCACCTAATTGACTGATCGCTACTTGAATTCCTACCCCAGTCAAGAAACCTACCAACACGGTACGCGACAGAAAATCCGCTAAGAAACCCAGTCTAAACAGGCGTGCTAACAGTAAAAGTCCAGCTACTAAAATGGCGACTAATTCTGAATACGCTAAATATTGGGAACTCCCCAATGCTGCCAAGCCTGATAGCCCAGCCGCCAGGATTGCAGCTGTTGCAGAGTCGGCTGCGACCACTAAATGGCGAGAAGATCCAAAGAGCGCAAACGCCAAGGCTGGAAGAATAAGTGTATAAAGACCTGTGGCAATGGGCGTTCCGGCAATCTTTGTGTATCCCATAACTTCAGGAATGCCCAGTGCTGCTAGCACAATACCCGCAACGATATCATTCCCAATGGTGGCTCCGGTCATTGGTAAAATTCCCTGAAACAGGCGAAATCGCTTTTTAGTTGGGTGCTTGGCTGTATTTGCGTTCAATTTCTTCATTATTTCGGATTGAAATCCTTGTCCAAAATTATTCCTCGATTGCCTTGATTTGCCCTGCCGCAACTGCATCAGCTAGTGCTTTGTAATCCGCCTCGGTCTGATCGGCGTAAGCTACTGCAAAATTAGCGATCGCCCGATCAAAGGTGTCACTTTGACCGAGATAACCACTAATAGCAAATCGATTCCCCGAACGAGCATGACTGTGCGCCAGCGCCCAACCACATAAATGAGAGTAGCCCTTCAAATCCGTCTGTGACATTCCTTCAATCTCGACGGAAGTTTTCATATCTCTGAGTTGCCGCAGGTAGAAGTCATGACCACTATCGCCTTTTGTCCAGCCCAGGAAGATATCGCTGGCTTCTTGCATCAAATGCTGCCCCGCTACAATCCTTTGGGCGTGGTTCTCGTAAGTGCTTTTCCCAGCATAGGGTTCTAGAACTGAAGCACGAGCTTCCTTAATTTGTAGGAATAAAGGATCGTTATCTCCTGTCACCAAAAGCGCAACACCACAACGGGTGCCGATACTACCAACCCCTACCACCTTCATTGCTACATCAACAATCTGATATTGGTCTAGTAAAATACGGGAATCCTCACGTAGGGTTTTCCGATATTTCTGAAAAACGGATAACATCTCTGATGCAAGGCGATCTCCAGGTGACGGATGGAATAATTTGGGAGGATTGTCAATAAAACGGCGCTGTCCTTTCACCGTTTCAGTTAATTTGTGCAGATCCAAGACAGGCTTGAACGCCCTTGCTTTTTTCACTCCACTTTTGACAATATTTAGTTCTTTAGTGTGAGTAGTAAAGGTGAGTAGCGATTCCACCCCAATATGGGCATACCATACCTCCAGAGCAGTCATTTGGGCGTACTCATTTATATGTTCTCGGTAGGACTGCACAGATGCCATCGCTGCTACCCGACTGATTTTGTCTCTTAGTTTGAGGTATCTACCTGCCACCACAATGCTTGCAGCTAAACGCTTAACATCCCATTCCCAAGGGGCCCAAAGGGTTTCGTCGAAGTCATTGACATCAAAGACGAGATTTCTCTCTGGTGTACCGTATCCACCAAAGTTGGACAAATGGCTGTCTCCACAAGTCTGTACTTTGATTCCAGTCTTGGGAGTTTCGCTCAGATCGGCTGCCATGATATTCGCTGCCCCCCTCAGAAATGCAAAAGGAGATTTCAGCATTCGTCCGTAGCGAATTGGCACTAATTCCAGCAATCTTCCTTGGTTCGATTCCTCTAGCAGCACAATTGAGTCAGGACGATTAGGAGCAGGTTTCCACTCTTCATGGCTAGATCGCGGCACTCGATCCCGTAGGGCTTTTCCCATCGCGCTACCTTCAGCACGAGAGAGCCACTGTGAAGATAAGTTCTGATTTTGCATTTAGGGTTGACCCATCAGTGAGAGGTTAAAGCTATTTAGCTTTTGTCAATAAGTAATAGTAATTGATTGATATTATCTAGAATATTGGGTTCGTCAACAAAATTTTTAAGTTAGCGATACCGAACTAACAGCCTGTCTCCACTGGGGTTTAGACTAGATTTTCAACTGCTATATAGCGGGAGAAGGTGCATTGCTCCTCCCCCTCTACCCATACACGATTATCATTCTTATCAAGGGGATTTTGAGTATTTTAACTGATTGATAATTTTATCTTAACCTGTCACAGATGTAATACCAATTCGCAATTTGCAATTCGCAATTCGCAATTAAAAAACTTAGATACAGTAATGTTTTCAAGGTTTACATCTGTATCAGATTTTTTGTGAAATGGTATAACTATATCTACTTTCTAGCCTCTTACTCGAATGGCACGCTTGAAAAGCTGAAACCTCCTTGCTGGCAGGGTGTGGGAGGATGGGGAGGCAATGCAGCATTTGTTGATATGCAGTTATTCAATTTCTCCTCTTTCTCCCCACACTTCCCACACTCCCCACACTCAAAATCTTGTTATATCAGGGCTTTGCGATTAACAAGCGTGCCATTCCCTCTTACTCTTTTTAGTAATGCATAGCCAAAAGGCGATTGCTCAAAACCCTGAGACAACAAATCATCCGGCTATGTCTTTACCACTCTTGTAAGTCATAGCTCTGGGTTTCCTCTTGCCTATAGGGACTACTGATTTCTTGGGTGCTTGTGGCGGACGGCATTTCTCACAGTAGAGCGGTCGCACACCAAAGGTTTCTCTTTGGGTCGGTTGCTCACACTGCTTACATACGAAGTTGAAAACGCGGGTGTGAATTTCCCGCTTGTGCGCTCTGACGGTGTACTCTCGGACATCAATAGTTTTGCTGGACATTCAGTAGACCGAAAAGTTTTGCGATCGCTAAAAAATAGTAGCCTGTGATACCGTTTATTCAGGAATGTACAACAGCCGATTTCGATAGAACAACTATAACTTGAACTTATAGAAATAGTGGCAAAACGACCAAAATTAGCCGGACGGTAAATAAATTTCGCAGGCTACTCCATAGTTACGGTCTATTACTTGGCGTAAAAATTCAAGCATCTGTTTGAGAGTAAATAGATGAGAAAAAACTTGTCTATTACTTCTTTTTAAACTGCTAATATAATGCCATACTAGATAAATCCAAACATTAATAATTAAGAATGCTAAAGCTACAAATAAAAGCCGAATTGTGGGATTTTTAATAGTAGTTTTGATGCGACACTGGTTTTTCATACGATAACTACTCTCAATCCCAAAACGCAGACGATAGTCATCATGTATAAGCTGCAAAGTTAACTTAACTTTATAAACAGCGTAAACAAAAAATTCCCGTCCATGCTCTCGTCTTTTACCATTTTTATATGTGCAAACTATCCACACACTAAAAGTTACTGAACCATATTTATCGCTGTTTAAAGTGTAACTAGTTTTGTAGCTACGTCTACCTCTAATTAATTGTTTAGTCCCTCCCGACTTACCTCGAATAATAGCTGGCATTTCAAAGGGAATATCGAGAGATTGCAACCATCTGATTACTGGCACACAAAAGAATTCTCGGTCTAAATACAATCGCTCAATTTTCAGATTCAAAGGCTCAATTAGTGCTAAAAGATAAGTAATAATTGCAACTAAAGTATTTTGTTGTTGAACAGCTTTGATAGCTAAAGTGACTCGTTTATTTTTCTTAATTACATAGATAGTCGCGTAAGCATAAAAAGAACAAGTACCACTTTTAGCTTGACTTCTATAAATGAAAGGTGCTTCTAATGGCGATGGCTCCCCATAATAAGGAATTAAGTTAAAATCGATAGCAATTTTTTGTTTACCTTGTCGAATTCTGTCTGGTAAGCGGCTTTGAAGTGCAGCATTGAAGTCTGATTCTAGAGAATTTATGTCAGTATACTTCTCTAAATGGTAACGAACATCGTTGCTTGTCGGAACATTTTTTAGGACTTTAGTAGTGTTTTCAATGCTATCTCTTTGGGTGGCTGCCCGAATTAAAGTTTCAAAAATATTCTGTTGTTCACACTTACCTTGAGACTTTATTGGAATATTTTCGGTTAAACAGTTAACTACTTCGTTCAAGGTTTTACTATCAGTTAGAACTGGCTCCGTTACAGTCATAGCCAAGCTAATTAACCCTCTAAATCAAAATTTTTGCTTCTTCACTTCAATACTTTACAAAATTCCATAATACAGTACCAGGACATTGTTCTGGTGCAAAAGCTATCCTTACCTTTACTGACAAAACATTAGTTTTATTTATGTAATACTGCTCAACAAATTTTTGCAAAACCGTATCGAAAAGTACAGTTTTTAGACAACAATTAGGGATCTGGGTATCCATCATAGAGCGATCGCAGAACTTTTCGGTCTACTGAAAGTCTTCATTGCCAGGACAAGAGTATGCAATCGCTGTTCAACTGGGGGGAGGGCTGGTGTGGAGGGTTGTTCTTGTGTTTGAGTAGCAGGTTTTGTCCAGCCCATAATGTCTTGCATCCAGGCACGAACACCGATCCGGTTAAAAGCTTTGCATACAAGTCTGGCTTGCTGTTTGCAGTACCGCCCAGCATCAAAAGCGTAATATTCAATAACGGCAGCAACACCCATATCAGGTATTCCTTCATTCCAGGTTTCCAGTGCCGCAGGGCTAAATCCTTGTTGTATAAGGCTTTGGGCTAATGCAGAGGGTTGCAGTGCCGCACTTAGTAACGCACGACGAAGCGAAGAATCTTGTACATCTGCCAGCCTTGCAGTTGCCCGAATACTGGCTTTACCATAACCGTTAGAGTCAATAGTGATTTCTTGCTTTATCTGTTCAATGATTTGAATGATTTCGATTTGTGACATAATCGTTGCTCTGGTTTTTTCAAAAGTGAATAGTTGTAGTAATAATCGAAGCCATAATGAAAGTTAGTAGGCTTATAAAGTTGAGCTATTGCCAAGTAAGCTGAATATTAAATTGGTCACAATGAGTCTGAATGATTTGTTTAGTACTTACAGAACACTTTCCAAATAAATGAATCCTTTTTTGGTGATTAGGATAGTAATGCCCATAGACTAATATTTGTCCTACAGCACTTTTCCATGCAGACGCTTTTTTAACTTCTATGATTTCGCGTTCAGTCAAAATGTCTATTTTTCCAACTAGAGTATTGACTTCAACTACGGGATGAGACATTTTTTCAACCTTTTCGATAAGAGAAAGTTTTACTTGGTTTTCTGGAGAATACTGTCCTGCGGTAAATTCCGAATCAACCAAACCATCAAAATTTTTGTATTTACTAAAATGCTTAATAGCTTGCCTTGCCCTTTTAGTACAGCGTTTACCAGCTTCAAAGGCATAATATTCAAGTATTAAATAAATGACATCATCAGATATCCCGTTAATGCGCCAAGAATCAATACTTATGCCTTGCAATTGGATTTTTTGTGCCAGTTTTGAAGGTTCTGAATTAAATGTATTTAAAGTTTTATAAATTGTTCCGTTACTTACTCCAGCTATTCTTTCTACTGCCCTAATACTGATTTTATTTATACTATTAGAGTCAACAGTGATTTCTTGCCTTATCTGGTCGATGATTTGAGCGACTTCGATTTGTGACATAACTTTAGTTGGCTGATAATTTTTCGTTGTTGATTAGAGAGAATTAGACATTCACGCGCACCAAACTTTTTTCACCAAGCAGCGAGAAGCGATTAAGTATGGTCGGTGTTTCAGCCAATGTTGGCGATATCAATTCGACAAGGTAAAACCAAAACTTATCCACAAGTACAACTCCTAAAATCAGCCGTTGCTTTGTGTCATCACCATAAGAACATAGGATTACTTTCTGTCCTAAAGCGAAAGCAGGTTTTTGCACCGTGAGAGGTTCTAATTGACCAGTCCCAATGATTTGATGTTCTGTAGCGTGAACAATTTCATCACCACAGATGACTGTATAAAGCCAACATTCATATTTCCATTGCACACCAGAGCAATAACCAAATGTTCTCGTAGTTTTCAGGTAAACTCTCTCCAGTAAATTCACCTCAATAGGTGGAATTATTTGACCCCAAGGTGGGGAGATATACCAACTGGTTTTGAGAGCGTTAATGTAGTTAATCATGTTTTTCCTCTGGGATTAATAACCTAAGAATCTTCGGCAATCTCCAACAAAAAGCCGCATCCGGTATTCTGTATTTGCACCAGTTCTTTATCCAGCAGAGTTTGAATAACTGAATCGGAGAATTGGAATTGCAAGCGATGTAGAGGAACACAACCACCACAAAGCTGAATTGAACGCAGCAAATAATTTGCTCTGCGATCAAAACTGGGGTCAACCGTCTTAGGCATTTGTGAAACCTCCGGTGACTACAGCTAACTGTTGTTGCAGAATAGAGATTTGCTGTTGATAAAACTCAATCTCTGCGGTAATTTCTGAGAATAATTCTTCTGGTGTAAGCGGTTGGATTTGATTCTCTTGCAAGTAAGATATTTCATCAGAGTTTTTATTAGGCATCAGTACATAGCGCCAACCATCATTAAATTGTTTAGCCAACTCTGTACCAGAGGGATAGTAATAAAGTCCCAAGATGATGCCCTGTTGTGTATGCTGTTCTAAGTTAAAGCGAGGGTAGGGCCAGTGTTGAGGGATCGAGATTGTGGGTTGCATAGATGAATAGGTGAATGAAGGGAATGTGTTTTAGGGAAAAGGGAAAGGGGTAAGGGGGAAGGGAATGAAGAAATTTACCTTTTCCCCAATCCCAAAAACCTTTTCCCAGGCGAAGCCCAAGACTTACGCTGTGACTAACTCCGTTCTCTCCAGCAGCCGTTGCAATTTATCGCCAGTTAGCTGTTCTAACGGCTGATCTAAAAAATATTCCTCAAAAATGGATTTACCATCAGTAGACACGTCCATCATCGACAATGAACGCACAGCATCAAACACCGAGTTAGAATACTGCTGCTGGACTGAATAACGCCTCTTCACCCACCAGTTGCCGTCAGTGCATCCGACTTGCCCCAGTTTCACGCCGTTGTTGTTGTAAATGCCATCATCGAGAATTTCAAACCCGTAATTCTGGCACTCGTTGAAGATATGCGCCATGATTTGGTTTTCAGTAGAAGAGGAAAGCATGGGCGCAGAGGAGCGGAGGGGCAGAGGAGAAAGCTGTTGTAGATTTTTCCCCTCTGCACCCCTGCTCCCTTGCACCTCTGCTTCTTGGACTGGCAGTGTGCCATCTTTGTAGTGAGTGCAGATGAAGCCATCGCAACGCATTAGAGTGTTGGCACGAAATACTTCTTTATCGTTGACCATAACTACCCAGCGTTGCGTTAAGTGGTTATCGTCATGGCTGATGCTGGCTATCAGTTGATTACCAGCGTAATATTCGTAATCAGAAAACGAGATTTCGACTATTCTGAGGGGTTTAGGAGCGATCGCTTGGGCTTGGTCAGCGATGAAGTGGGCGAGGGCTTGGTTGTCAACTTTCTGAAGCTGGGTTGATTGGTGGGTGATGATTGCGTTTACCCAGGTGTCAGTCGCTCTTTTGTCCTCAGTGGGTGTTACGCCACGTTCGGCAGCGATTCTTTTGAGGCGGGGGAGGGTGTAATGCGAAAGGGCTTGCTGTGTGTAGGTTGAATGGGTCATAATTGAAATCTCCGTAATACAAAAAAGGCGATCGCAATAGTTGTCCAGACCGTGGCGGTCGCCTTGAGTTTGGATGAACAAAAGGGCGTTGTGTTAGTAGCACGACGCTCTTTTGCTTTGAGTTTGAATCTCATTTCAGTTCAGCGAAGCTGAAACTCATACTTATCAGCTTACTAGTACCACTTATAAAAATCAAGTACTAATTAGGAGATATAATTTTGGGTGAGCCAAAAATTTCTTGCACATCATGTTCAAGTACCTGACAAATATACCTAAGCAATTGAAAAGAAACGTTTTGTGGAGCTTTTGGCATATTAGGATTCTCTAAAAGCTGAATATATTGCTGAGAAACTTTATAATCAAACCGCCCTTGAATTTCTTCGGCAAGTGAACGCCTAGAGAGCTTTCCACGCATTTGCTTCAACTTTTCTCCAAAGGCTGGTTTCCACGCGACAGTCGTAATTAAATCTAGTTCCAACATAATATATTCTTTACTAGTGTCACTTGACGCATTCATAATATAGTTGATAAAGTGATGCTAGTAAAGAGTAAATCACTCACAGCAAAAGCTTTCCAAATATTTGGTAAAGCTAAACTTTTATGGCAATCACCTCAAAACTAAAAGCAACCGCCCAATGTGAAATTGTGCGATCCCTCAAATATGGTAGGTGAACTAACTTTATTACTAATTTATCGGTCTTCAGTTTTTAAACCTAAGAACTTTCATGAAGGCATGGTTATGATGCCCCGATATTTTACTGCGTTGAAATTTGAAGAAACTATAAATGTGATGGTGTTTCAAATATAAAAACGAGTTGAGATATCGTGCTGATGCCTCTATAGTCCCACAGCTTCAGCAAGGGGTTTCGAGGGGTATAAATTTACTTGCTGCTTTCTTTGTCCTAGCTATTCTGTTTGTGGGAACGCGGACTAAACACCAAAATTGATAAAGCAAAAAGGGTGATGACCGCAGATGCCAATATGAAATATGTAAACCAGCCAACGAAAAACCCCAACCTCAGCAAAAGGTTTGGGGAATAAACTTTAGTACGATTACATCCTTATCATGGCACAGCTTGATATTCGTTCAACTACTGTTCAGGCAAAGGTGGACTAGTGAATAAACTACCACTTAAGCGCAAAAAAGCCACCTCTGTTACATCCAACGACTCAAAGCCATCCGCTAGTTCTGCTGAGGATACCTTTGATCCAGAAAATCCTGCTACAGCAACGATTACGGTTACTGCTGCTCAAGTGGAGGAGTTGACGCAAGAAGAACAAAGCCATCGCCTGTATTTGGAGCGAAAAGTCGAAAGAGCGTTTTTTGAAGTAGGTAAGGCGCTTACGGAGTTACGCGATCGCAGATTATATCGCTCCACTCACAAAACGTTTGAAGAATATTGCAAGCAAAGGTTTGGTTACACACGGATAGCAGCCAGCTACAAGATTGCCGCAGCGACAGTCATGGACAATTTGTTAACCAATAGTTTACAAAAAGAGGAAATAGCTACGGATGAATTACAGACTCCAAAAATGTTAACCAATGGTTTACAAATTCTGCCAAATAATGAACGTCAAGTACGCCCTTTGGTTTCTTTAGAGCCAGAAGTGCAAAGAGAAGCTTGGCAGAAGGCAGTGGAGGAAGCGGGTGGTAAAGTTCCAAGTGGTAGGATTGTGAAGAATGTGGTGCAGCGCATTATTGAGCGAACCAAAGTACCCAACACCTACCAGCTAGGCGAAGTCTGTCAAATTCTTGCAAAGGACAACCCAGAACTCAGAGGTAAAGGTGGATGCTGGGGTATAGTCAACCATGTTGGTGAGTTCAGTTGTACAGTCACAATGTGGGATGGACAGTACACCGTCAGAATCGACCACCTAAAGCCACTGAACTACCTGGAATCGGAATGTCAGCAGATGCAGGTAATTTGCGATCGCATCAGTAGGTTACGGGACAGTGGCAAGCTAGAAGCACCAGCAGAGGCAGTTTTGAAATGTTTGGGAGAGTTGAAGCGCTCCTATTTGAACCAGTTTGAAGAAGAGCTTTTGAGTTTCATTGAACAGAAATGCCAAGTTGAGGATTAGTCGAGACAAACTTTCCTATTCAAAATTCGTAATTCGTAGTTTTGCACTTCCTGCTAGTAAGTTTGCGGTTCGGCAAGTGAGTTTAAGAGACGGTACTTGCGGCTCGTTGCGCCGACGTATTGCAGTCGAGGACGAATCAGAACATTGTTGCTTTTCTGCTCTAAGGACTGGGCGATCCATCCTGCAATCCGTCCGGCGACGTACATCGGTACAGCCAAGTCATTAGGCAATCCAAGCAGGCGGTAGGTAAGTCCGGCATAGAGGTCTGCATTTGGTTCAACCCCATGCAGTGAGTAAGGCTCCATCGCCTTAACAATAGCTTCAATGATAGCGAGTCCGTGGGTGTCTCTGCGCTCCCAACTGAGACTGCGGGCAGCTTCACGAAAGTGACGGACGCGGGGATCTTCGGTTCGATATACCCGATGCCCAAAGCCCATCACAGGCTGATTTCTTTCCAGGCAGTTACGCACATAGGCTTCGGCGTTTTCTGGTGTGCCGACTGCATCAATCAGTTCAAGAGCTCGCTCGGTTGCACCACCATGCAAAGATCCTGAGAAGGCTGCAATGGCGGCGGTGATTGCTGCATAAAGGTTTGCCTTGCATCCGATCGCAACACGAGCCGCAAACGCTGAAGCATTTAAGCCATGCTCCGCGTGTGCAATAAGATCCTTGTCCACGAAGCGGACTGCACTGGGTGACGGCTCTTCTCCAAACAGCATATAGAGAAAGTTTTTAGCGTGTGAAAAGGTTAAATGGGGCGCTATAGGTTCCCGTCCACTGCGGATTGCATGATGAGTGGCAACCAGTGTTGGGATTTGTGCGATCAGACGAAGCCCAGAGCGCATGGCTGCTTCTTGCGACTCGTCTTGACCATTGCACGCCAGCGCACCTAAGGCAGAGATGCCGGTTCGCAAGACTTCCATCGGATGGGTGTGAGCAAGCATCCGCACAAGATCAACGATCGCCGCAGGTAGCTCACGGTGTAATCGAAGCTCCTCTTGAAAGGCTGCGAGGGTGGGGGCATCAGGCAGTTGCCCATTGAGTAACAGCCATGCTGTCTCCTCGAACGAAGACTGTTCCACTAAATCGTGAATATTGTAGCCGCGATGTTCAAGCACGCCTCTTTCGCCATCGATGTTTGTAATTGTGCTGCGCTCAATGTAGACACCTTCTAACCCGCGATGCACTGTGACGGTCGTTGGCTTAATCCCAGGGGTGACGGTAGGTGCTGACTTTGCACCCTCATCAGTGTGAGTCGTGTGCGTCTGGGCGAACTCTCGAATCGCGCTAACTGAATGGAGCTGTAACATAATCTGGTCAGTAATTTTCGTCCCCAGCTCGGTTTCCAGGGCAATCATCAGCGTCACATGGCTCAGTGAGTCCCATTCCCGGATTGATTGATACATTAAGTCGTTGTTGATGCGTTCAATATTAATCCCAAGTACGCGGGCGATCAGCGAGTCTACGGTGGTGATGATTTCTACTCCTTCTGGTGCGATCGCCATCTGATCTTTCGATGAGATAAGATCATGGCGGAGGTGTAAATCTAATTCATTCATCAGTATTTATCCTTGACGATTAGGTTCATGAGTTAAGTATTCTTTGAGCCATTGTCGCAAAGCTTTGCGGTCAACCTTGCCGTTGCCATTAAGCGGCATATCGTCAAGGATGAAAATTGAGCGTGGCATGATATAGTTCGGCAAATACTGTGCTGCAATAGCACTCAGTTTTGACGAATCAGCAACACCAGAAACGACGGCAACAATGAAGTCAGGCTGGTGTTCGTCGGGCCACGGCAGCGCAACTGCCTCGATGCAGCCTACACGACGGAGAACTGCCTCGATTTCGCCAAGCTCAATCCGATACCCACTGACCTTTACCTGCTGATCGCTGCGACCGAGGTAAACATAATGATCTCCTCGACGGATGACGAGATCTCCTGTCCGATAGTACCTGCGGGTCGTTACCTCCGATGTTTGTTTTTCAAAGAAGCGCGTAGCTGTCAATTCCGGATCGCGCCAGTACTCAGGCGAGGTCTGCGGTCCTGATACACAGAGTTCGCCAACTTCGCCTGGTGCAACCTCACGGAGTGAGGCATCAACCACCAGGGGCGACAAACCGGGGTATACCTCACCAATGGGAACTAGATCGTGTACGCATTCCGCAGGCGAAGTTACGGAATTCCACCTATAAGCTGCACAGGCAATGGTGAGTTCTGTAGGCCCATAGAGATTCTCAATGATTGATTGCGGAGCGGCCGCCTGCCACGCCTCTGCGATCGCGCGGGGTAGTCCTTCGCCACAGAAGAGGCTCCAACGCAAGCTCGGCATAATGCCGGGAGTCAGTGCGCCACGTTTAATTAGTAGTGCTGCAACCGAGGGAACCGAGAAGTACACCGTGATCTGATGTTCTTCAAGGAAGCGGAAGGGTGCAAGAAGTTCGATCGGTTGCATCGAACATACGCAAGCACCACTCTCCCACGCCATAAACAGATCGAACACCGATAGGTCAAAGGTTTGGTCGAAGGTCTGAGTGAGTCGATCGGCAGGTGTCAGCCCGTAACGCGCCAGGTTCACATTTAAGAAGGCACGAACATTGGCATGGGTGATGGGTACTCCCTTCGGAATTCCACTGCTGCCTGAAGTAAAGAGAAGGTATGCTAGATCATCGGGTGCGATCGCTGGCAGGGTCGATAAAGGCGAAGTTTTTGCGAGATCCTGGCGATCAAACACCAGTCCAGACAGGGTACTTTGCACTTCCTGTCTATTTGTAGCTGGCAGCAGGATCGCTGGCTGGTGGGGCAATCCCCGCAGCAACCCAGGCAGCTGCGGCAAGGACTCGTTGTCAACAAGCAGAGCATCCAGGTCAGCCTGCTCGATCATAGCGCGTGTGCGCTCCAGAGGAAACTTGGGGTTCAATGGGACAAACGCCGCACCTGCAAAGAGACTGGCTAGAACTCCCAGATATGAGGTTTCACTGCGGTAGGCAAAGATACCGATGCGGTAAGGGCGACCCTCGGCGGCGGCGACAAGGCACGCAGCCCAGCGACGAGCCGTGTCAGCGACCTCAGCATAAGTATAGATACGTTTTCCGAGGGACAAGGCCGCATGGTGCGGGAGGCGATCAGCATGATGAAGAAAGCCGGCACGTAGACTGTGTACATCGGGCAACTGGGTACTACTTGAAAATGAAGAGTCCGCTTGAGCATCAACTAAAATCAGCTTTTTCATATCAATTTGAATAGAAAACTCGCTCATAATCACTTGAGTTCGATGTCAGAAAAAGTCTTTAAACTAGGCACAGGGGTTTATGGATCTTGCGTTAGACGATAGCGATCCCGACCCAAAGGAACACACCAAGGTTTACCCGTTACTGGATCTGGTACAATTCGACAAGCTAATCCAAACACGTCCTGCACCATTTCTTCTGTCATTACATCTGCTGGATTTCCATAACCCATAACAGCGCCATCGCGTAAAGCTACTAAGTGATGAGCATAACGACACGCCTGATTCAGGTCATGCAACACCATGACAATTGTCCGCCCCTCAAGTTGATTCAAATCCCACAGTAATTCCAGCACCTCCACTTGATGCGCTAAATCTAAGAAAGTAGTCGGCTCATCCAATAATAAAATTTTTGTATCTTGTGCTAAAGTCATAGCTATCCAAGCACGTTGCCTCTGTCCACCAGAGAGGGTATCTACGGCTCTATTAGCTAATTCGTTAAGGTCTGTAGTTGTTAATGCTTTGCGGACTTGAAGCTCATCTTCAGCAGTCCAAGATTGAAACCAATTATGTTGATATGGATAACGACCTTGGGCTACCAAATCTCGCACAGTCAATCCTTCTGGTGCAGATGGCCCTTGAGGAAGAATACCAAGTTGCTGTGCAACTTTGGTTGTTGACTGTCGAAAGATATCAGCACCATTGAGATATACAGTACCAATATGGGGTTTGAGTAATCTAGCCAAACCCCGCAGGAGAGTAGATTTACCACAGCCATTAGGGCCGACTAGAGCAGTAATTTGTCCTGTGGGAATCAACAGGTTAAGACCGAATATGACGGGTTTGCCGTCGTAAGCGAGGCTCAGATGTTGGGTTTCAAGGACTGTGTTCTCCATAGGGCTGATTGCAAGGATAATTGGTCTGAAAGTGTGTAATGGCGTGTGTGGAGGCTTTGTGGCTTCTGCTGGCGGATGGCTTTCTTTTTTAACTGTGGAGTCATCACATACCAAGAGTTTCTTTCAAGTTAGCGATCGCCCTTTAGGATAAATATGTAAATCATATTGCGATGATATATTACCAAGAATATTGGGTACTTAGTCCTGCACTTAGTAAAGAAACTCTAACAAAAGACTTGGGTAAACATACATTAGTACTTTCCCAGAGGATCGCGATCGTAGGGCGGGGTAGTGTATGCTCTCCCCACACTAGCTATTTACTAGTGCTTTTTTAGCAGATTTTAACTGCTTCCAAAGGTGGTGAATTTGTTTATAAGCTTCTTCTGGAGAAATTTTCCCAGCAGTTTGCAGACTAGATATGTAGTTTACCCGTTGTGAAAACTCTTGCAGATGTGCATTAAATGCCAAATACTCTGGCTTGAATTGTCCATAATATGGACTACGTGGATAAAGAAAATCACATATTTCCGAAAGAAAATCTGAGTTTTTATTCATAGGAATATGGTACACATGAGGTTTAAATGTAGCGGAAAAATTCTATGTTTAAAATTCGCCTTAGTAAGCAAAATATTTTACACTAATATGCTGAATGAAACTAATGAAATATTCCAAATAATTACATCAAAAATTTATCAGTGTATATATACACCTCAAAATAATACTTGTTAATTTGCCAGATTTCGGGAAACTAATGGAGATGTCAGAATTGGTCTTAGGTAATATCGCTGCCAAAAATTCAACATTTGTTCGCAGACTTTTTGAGGATAAAAGTAGTGAAAAAAATGATAGCCTTGAGGACATTGCCAGAGATGATCTTCAGGTTTAAACCCTTTTAACCAGCCTGTTAATGCAGGTGAATTAACAATGGGATCATTCTTGCTACCACATATCATCATGGGCATAGAAACTCCGCCTTTAGGTAACTCCATTAACTTGAAAAGAGAGTGCGAAAGAGGGGATTGTTCTAAATCTCTACATAACACAGCCATTAACTTTTTAGTAGTATTATGGGGTTGCTCGCCAAAGAGATGACGAACACTGCTTGCTAAAACTTGCTCACGACTCATAGTAAATACTTGTCTTTGTAGATAATAGTTGACATGCCAAGTATTAGCAGGTTGAGAAGCTACAGCCAATAAGACTAGGGATTGCACTTTTTGGGGATAGCGACGAGCAACGCTTAAGGCGATGGCACCACCAGCACCATGACCTGCTAAATGTATAGGATGAGAATACTGTCCTAAAAATTCATCCACCAAATCTACAGCTTCATCTATAGAACTACCTTCATCTTTGTAGTGGCAATATTCCCATTGAGCCACATTCACGTACTGCGATATGTATCTTAGTAATGGTCGATCAAAACGCTGCAATACATGACTAGAACTGATCCAAAGAACATCGATATCATCTGACATAAATACTCTCAAACCTCAAAATTTGGGAATAATCAATTTTTCAAGGGTGTCATTCCACTCTTGCGCTGTCAAAACTCCCACGAAATTATGCCTTGTAGCGTTAATGGTTCACCATAATGCGATCGCGACTTTAGGAAGCTTCGTAGTGTTCACCTTCATATCTGTGACTGACACGACAGGAATTGTTGCTTGGCTGATTTTGGGGACAGAGTTATGATTCCTGGATGTCCTCATCCTCAATAAATATACGGCACTGCTCTTGGCAAATTGCAACTCGCTGAACTACATTAGCTAATTCTTGCTGGCTCATACCTAAGCGAGTTCTAATTAACTTCAGGTTGTTGTAAAGATTCACGTCCAGTTTCATGAGGTTGTATGTATCTCTCCGTTAGAAAAAGCTGCAATGGACAAACTGAACTAGCCAGCGTAATAGCAAAGTTTTCTAGTGTTTGCCGTTTTTTTTGTCAGGTATATTAATTTTTTGACAATTCCACTGATTTTTAGCAAGTATATCATACATATAGCCAAGATATTTAACATTTAGGAATGCGATTTAGCATAAGGGCAGCCAATTTAGACATCGCCTTTTCATCATTTGCTAACCCAGTTGGTCATCACCAAGAGAAAATGCTCAAATCCGAATGGCACGCTTGTAAGGTGCAAACCCCTAATACAGAAGGATGAGAAGGTCTAGTGGTTGCACAGTCAAGAATTAAAAACTTAATCAGAATATTGATGCGGCTAGATGATTGAGATCATCAGGTTTTCATGACAAATGAGTATTGGCAGTATGAGGGTAAGCGATCGTCCTGCTTGATAGATATTTAGATTGTATTATTATGAAATTACCAATAATCTTGGCTACTTAATACTGCATTTGGTAAAGATACTCTGACAAAAGATTTGGGTCAACTTAACAGTACTTTCCCAGATGATTTTAATTAAAAACAGCTTCAATAGTCAATTTCAGCAGTCCAATAATAAGTTGCTCCCGTCAGAGCAGCAAGATTTAGAATACTGTTTTTAAGATTTGTATCAGCAAGATATTTGATATTTTACTCACAAAGTTGGTAGTATTTCAACTAGGTTAACTGATGTACTTGATGCAACACCCCCAATTCAAGGAACACGAATCTTGGGGTGAGACTGTCATAGGATTTTGGATAAAGGGTAATAGGTCTTCCACTTACCCTTCATAGCTTAATTGAGCGTGTAGTGAGCAATTGAATTAGAGGTGAGAGCTTTGGTAGATACCTATCGAGTATCGAATATAAATACGGTAATAAAGAGAGATACACCGTTGCAAGATATTTCCTAATCAATTCAAATCATTCCTTGTCAGCGTCTACTTAAGCGATTTTTATAATTTAAACATACAGTTAATTATACTTCATTCTACATATTTTTTACTTGAAATAATCACATATTTCCTATTTCTTCATTTCAGAATTTTCTAGTAAGTTACTATTACGATGACACTAATACTCTCGCAAGCCGATTACTTAAAAATCTTATACGAAGCAGAAATAATTTATGATAATGGCAGCAGTAGCGATGAGTTTGATATTATCAGAAAATATCAATTTGGTGTTGGTAAAGGGTATTGGCGACATATTCAGCTACGAGATAGCATATCTATAGACATCGACAAGTATCAGCAAGACAAATCAATAGTTTTAAAAGTTCCTGACCGCAAGCATCCATTAGAATTCCGATTCTTTATTTTAATAGATAGCCAATCTAAAAATCTTGAGTTTAAGACTGGAGAATACTTTTTGAGTGGTAGTGGTATGGCATCTGAGTGCGCTATATTCGAGCCATCAGCGCGGATAGTAGAAGTAGCTGTTCATGTACATCCAGATGCGTTTCGCAACTTTGCAGGAAATCTATCTGGCGAACTTACTCCAGAATTACAACATCTAATCAGACGCTGGGATCTATTAACATATGAGCGCTATGGAACCCAAACTCCAGTTATGCAGGTAGCTGTACAACAAATTCTTCAATGTCCCTACCAAGGTGTGACTAAGCGAATGTATCTTGAAAGCAAAGTTTGGGAATTGGTAGCATTAATCATAGAACAAGAAATACAAATTCACCAAGGTTCACTAGAAATTTATGCACTTAGAGCGTCAGAGGTTGACCGCGTTTATCATGCTAAGGAAATTTTATTAAAGCATCACGATAACCCACCCTCTCTTATACAACTAGCACGGCAAGTAGGATTAAACGATCGCAAACTTAAACAAGGTTTTCGACAGGTCTTTGGGACTACAGTATTCGGCTATTTACATCATTATAGGATGGAGCTAGCTCATAAACTGCTAATCCAAGGAAACATGAATATTACAGAAGTAGCTCTGAAAGTAGGCTATGTTAGTTTACCCTCATTTAGCAATGCTTTTCGTAAGAAGTTTGGGATCAGTCCTAAGTCTTGTCGTAGATAAAAGTCCGTTTTGAATAAAAAAAGTCCGGCTTGAATAAGACACTAACACTCTGAGTATTGTATTGTTTTGAAATCATCAGGTTGGTATAAACAGCTTTTTTTACCAACTTGGTTATTTAAGATTATTGGGGATTAGGTAATCAAGTCAGGAAAATGTAGGAAGTGATTGAATTCTTGCCAAATTTCAAAGAATTTACCAAAACCCAATACCCAGTTCTGATTGAAGCGATTCTAGTGTAGTGTAGTGTGCTGGTCTGTATGTATAAAATGCGTGTAAAACTACTTTATGCTGTTATTGGCTGGTCAATACCAGTTCTTTGCCTGACTGTAAATAATTCGGCTAATGCTGAACAACTATTATCTGAAAAATCTAACGCAAGTTCAGGTGAAGTCAAGAGTGAAATTCAGTCATTGAATCAACTACAGCTTCCTAAAACTAATGCTTTATATTTATGGAGAGTACCTAGAGAGCAGAACAAGTTTCTTGAACTTAGTCAAGTAACTACAGATGTGGTATTGGTTACAGATGTGAAGGTTAATTCTACTGATAAAGGAATAGAGTTAATTTTAGTCACAGCTAATTCTCTCAAATTACAAATTTCACCGAAAACTGAGGGTAATTCCTATATTGCAGATATCCCTAACGCCAAGTTGCAACTAAGAAGTGGGGATTTTAGACAAGAAAAGCCAGTAGCCGGAATTGCAGAAGTAACAGTTGCAAATTTAGATGCGAACACATTGCGAGTAACGGTGACTGGGGAAATGAGTGCGCCTGCGGTGGAGTTGTTTGATAGTACAAAAGAAGGTTTAGTTTTTGGAGTGACCCCTAGTACTTCTACTGCTCAACAGCCAACAACAACGCCAGAACAAAAACCATCTACAACAGAGCCAGAAAAGCCTATTGAGTTAAATGTGACTGCTCCACCAGATACAAACTATCGCGTTCCAGATGCGACTACTGCAACGAAAACAGATACACCATTGCGTGATATTCCCGCTTCGATTCAGGTGATTCCTCAGCAGGTTATCGAAGACCAACAACCGCGTAACTTAATTGGGATACTCAGAAATGCTGGCGTTGTCCAAAATAATTTTTCATCCGGATTTGTAGACACTTTTTCGATTCGAGGTTTTAGAGCCAGAAACGTTTATAGGAATGGCATCAAAGACCGCTTTGCAGATGTTGCTGCTTTTTCAAGTTCGCTGACAAACATAGATAGAGTGGAAGTTGTTAGAGGGCCAAACTCTGTAATTTATGGTCAAGTTAATCCAGGTGGAATCATTAATATAGTCACCAAAAAGCCTTTGAGTCAACCTTACTATGCCTTTGAAGTAAGGCGTGGTGGTTATGAACTTTTTCAACCCTCACTTGACTTTTCTAGCCCTCTGACAAAAGATGGCAGTCTGTCGTATCGCTTAAATACTTCTTACAGAACCGCAGAAGACTTTACTGATTTTTCCAATGAAAAGCGTTTTTTCGTTTCGCCTGTTGTTAATTGGCGTATAGGGAAAAATACAAATCTAACTTTTGATTTAAAATATGAAGACATACAACAGTCGCTAGGTTCTACTAATGAGCAGATTGCTAGTGGAACTATACTTCCTAATCCAAATGGAAAAATCCCTATTAACCGTTATTTAGGGGAACCGACTGATTTCTTTAACCGCCAGCTTAATAGATATAATTACAATCTAGAACATCGCTTTAACGATAACTGGTCTATTAGTAATTCATTTCAAGCTGCATTTTTAACCCTTGATTTACGTAATACATTTGTTACTAGTCCACTGCAAGCAGACAACCGCACTGTCGGAAGAACACAGGTTACTTATTCAAAGCCAACAGAGTATGAAGCTTATACAATAGATACTCATGTTATTGGTGATTTTAACATTGGTAGTATAAAACATAAACTTTTGGCGGGGTTTGACTTATTTAGACAAACCCGAAGCACTGGTATAATTAGAACAGCTGCGGCCCCTCTTGATGTCTTTAACCCAGTGTATGGTCAACCTTTAGGTGCCACTCTTGGAAGAATTGATATCTTCTTTAGAGACGATGCTTTAGGCTTTTATCTTCAAGACCAAGTGACACTTGCCAATAACCTCAAACTACTTGTGGGTGGACGTTATGATTTTGTGGAGAATGAGTTTGCTAATCGGATTGCATCAACGGCGAGTGTCCAGTCTGATTCTGCCTTTAGTCCAAGGGTAGGTATAGTTTATCAACCCATAGCGCCTGTCTCACTCTACGCCAGCTATAGCCGCTCTTTTGAACAAGTAACGGGTGCAGATAAAAATGACAGCCTTTTTAAACCACAGCGGGGTACTCAGTATGAAGTGGGCGTTAAGACTGATTTATTCGATAACAAACTCTCAGCAACACTTGCTTTATATGATCTGACACTAACTAACATTTTGACTACCGATCCTACCGATTCCGATTATAGTGTGCAAACAGGAGAACAAAGAAGTCGGGGAGTAGAACTGAGTGTTACAGGAGAAATTCTTCCTGGTTGGAATGTGATTGGCTTCTACGGTTATACAGACGCACGCATTACGAAAGACAATGATATTCCAGTCGGGAATCGAGTATCCGGAGTACCAGAGCATGTCGCTAGTTTGTGGACAACTTACACCTTTGGTACTGGCTCTCTGAAAGGTTTTGGAGGTGGAATTGGCTTTAACTACGTTGGAGATAATAAGCCAGATAGTTTGAATACATTTACAATCCCAAGTTACTTTCTCACCGATGCAGCTCTGTACTATCGGAATAATAACTTTAGCGTTGGACTCAACTTGAATAACATATTTAATGTTCGATATTATGAAGCAAGCTTTGACAATCTCCAAAGAATTATTCCTGGTCGTCCGTATACAGCACAGTTGACAGTGAAGTGGGAATTTTAATGAGAACAACTCATTGGTTAGCCAAGTGTTTTGTCCTATGCCTGCCCCTTTTAGGGTTGCTTGCTGTGGTAGTGTGGCTAAACGGTTGTTTCTTTTTTAATTACCCAAAAGTTAGCCATTCTAAGAGTGTTTCTTCTTTAAGTCAGGTTCGAGTAGTTCAGCACTTCATGGGTAAGACAATAGTTCCTGCTCATCCTCAACGAGTTGTTGTGCTTAGTGGTCGTTGTTTAGAAAATGCTTTGGCGTTGGGGATCAAACCTATAGCTGCCTCAAAGTCATTTGTCTCACAATTGCAGCGATTAGTAGGCCCGCTATCAGGTATTGAAGATGTAGATTGGCTCTCTCCTAGTATCGAAAAAGTCTTGTTTCTCAAACCGGACCTAATTCTTGGTATGCATTTTCATCAAGATATTTATCCACTTTTATCACACATTGCACCCACCGTTTTGGCTCCTCCTGGAGCCAGTGGAGCTTGGAAAGAATCTTTTGCTTTCACAGCCCGTGTTCTGGGTAAAACTAAAACAGCCCAGCAGGTAATGGATAATTATTATGCACGTTTAAAACAGTTTAAAGCAAAAATGGGCGATCGCCTGAACACAACTTTAGTATCGGTTGCCGAATTGCGTACTGATGCACTTTGGCTGTGGGCGAAGGCAAGTTTTTCAGGAGTTATTCTTAAAGATGCGGGTGTTGCACGTCCTTTCTCTCAAACTTTAGATAGTCAAGCAACCCTGAGTCTAGGGGGTGGCCCTGCTGCCTATGCTTTATCAGAGGAACTTTTGAGTAAGTTAGATGGGGATATTTTATTTCTAGTATCAGAAGACGCACTGGGCACAAGGGATTTACACCCAATACTTGAGGAACTCAAAGCAAAACCGTTGTGGTCAAAGTTGAAAGTTGTCCAACAGGAAAAAGTTCATGAGGTGGGGTTTTACTGGGTTCAGTTTGGCCCCCTTGCAGCCAATCGGATGATAGACGATTTGGAGCGATATTTAGTTAAACAGCAATAAACTATTTGAAAGTTTTTTAAGAGGGATTATGTTGAACTTGAATGCAATTAGTAATGCAACTATGCAAGAAATTCCTTATAAATGGATTATATTTGAAAACTTGCTTGACACTTCAGTACAATCTGAACTAGCAAACAGTTTTGCTACTACAAACTATAAAGAATATCATGCTAGAGACTTTGAGCCAGATGGATACCCAGAATATACATATAATGACTACAGGTTTTTTGCACGCTGCATTCTGGATGAAAGTAAATACAAAGGTCTACAAGATATCAAGGATCTGAGTCTTAGTTGGCAAAAATTGATTGAACAACTTCTCACTCCTGATTATCGAGAGGCAATGGAGCATCTTACTAATTTGGATTTTAAAAACCATTCACTAACAATTTATTTAACACGACATGATTTAGGATTCTGGAACCGTCCTCATACAGATATCCCGCGTAAACATGTAACTCAACTTTTCTATTTCAATGAGGGATGGAACCCTGAATGGGGAGGGCATTTCCGAATTCTTAAAGATAATCAGACTACATCTGTAGTTAAAGAAGTTCCACCCTTGCCGCAATATTCAGTTGCTATTGTACGTTGCGATCGCTCTTGGCACATGGTATCTCCTATTTCTTTGAATGCAACTCAACACCGTTTGCATCTAGCGACTACCTTTTGGCTGCCAGAGTCTTAAGCAGGGTAAACGCACGTAATTTCACCAAACCTTTACTGGATAAGAATCTTGATGACAAAATGGCTTAAACAATCAACTTCTTCCCCATGCCCCATGCCCAAAAACTCCATAGTCAGTCTGGCTCAGGAATAAACTTGAGAGCAATCCCATTCATGCAGTAGCGTTGACCAGTAGGGGCAGGGCCGTCGCCAAATACATGACCTAGATGACTACCGCAGCGACGACAATGCACTTCAGTTCTGGTCATATTATATGATTTGTCTATAGATGTACCAATTGCCCCTTCTATGGGAGCGAAAAAACTAGGCCAGCCTGTACCACTGCTGAATTTAGTATTAGATGTAAAAAGTGGTGAACTACAAGCTGCACATATATAAGTACCCTCGGTATCTTGCTGATCAAGTGGGCTAGTACAAGCGCGTTCAGTTCCATGTTGACGCATTACTTCATACTGTTCTGGCGTTAAAATTGCACGCCACTCTTCTTCAGTTTTGGTGATTTCAAACTCACTATTTGAAGTTGTCATAACTGCCTCATAAAACTAACACGACTTATTTGATTCCTACTATTTGTGTAGTATATCAAAGCAGCTAATACTCATCGTTGCCGCTTTTGGTATAGTAAATAGATAAAATAAGGCGCTCCCAAGGCAGCAGTGAGCAAACCACAGGGTAATTCTGTCGGAGTAAACATTGTCCGACCCAAAAAATCTGCTGATGCTACCAATAATCCCCCGATTAAGGCGGCAACTGGTAATAAATTTTGATGTATTGCTCCAACAAGTCTGCGTGCTAAATGAGGAGCCATTAATCCAACAAAGCCAATTGTACCGGCGATCGCCACACTTGCTCCAGCCAGTGCCACACTCACTAACAATAATTTGCTCCTTTGCCATGTAACTCGGCTACCGAGTCCTTTAGCTACCAAGTCACCCAGTTGCAGAGTATCAAGTTCCCGCGCCAGCAGTAAAGCTAAGGGAAGGAAGACGACTAGCCAAGGTAGCAGTTGCCAAAGTTGCTCCCAACTTTTACCAGCAACACTACCCGCCAACCATACCAGCGCTCTACTGACGTTGCTGATTTGACCGAAAGTCAACATTAAAGTCGTGAAAGCTCCCATAATTGCCGCGAGTGATACTCCCACCAACACTAAACGTAGAGGTGATTTTTCCCCCGTACCAGCTAGCAAACAGATAAGACAGGCCACAACAAAAGCACCACTAAAGGCCGCTAGGGGTAAATACATAGTGGGTACAGTCGGGAATAATACAATCAAACTCACTGCTGCTAAGGCTGCACCTGCATTTACCCCAACGATACCAGGATCAGCTAAAGGATTACGTGTCAATCCTTGTAAAATTGCACCAGCAACGGCCAAGCCTACTCCTATCAACCAAGAGATTAACACTCTAGGTAAACGCAAGGTAACAACAACAAAGGGAGATTCAGGATCTTGAGTTGGTAAACCAAGAACAGCTTTCACTATATCTGCTGGCGGGACAGGGTAATCTCCCAAACTGAGGCTCATTCCCAAGACAGCGAGGGTGATTAATAGCATTACCAACAAGACTTTAGTTACAGGCTGGTTGCTGAGGATGAAATTTGGAATTTGGAATTTGGTACTTTGAATTGTTGTCATCTTTTCACCCGCCAACGCACTAGATACAACAAAAAGGGCGCTCCTAACATTGCTGTCATCACGCCAACAGGTAATTCTTGGGGTCTAATTAACCAACGGGCTGCTAAATCTGCCCATACTAGTAAATCTGCACCAAACACAGCTGCACAAGGCAATACCCAACGATGATCAATACCCATCGCTCCCCGCGCCAGATGAGGAACTACCAGACCTACAAAGCCGACAGGCCCCGCTAATGCTACAGCACTTCCCGCTAAAATGACAACGCTCGATGCTGTTGCCAACTTGATCCAACCTGTTTGCTGACCTAAGCCTGTAGCTACCGATTCTCCTAAACTGAGAACATTGATCTGTCTACTTAAGGCAAAAGCTGTTAATAGCCCCACTATCATCCAAGGCAACACAGTCAGAAATAGATTGAAGTCTAGTCCTGCTAGAGAACCTGCTAGCCAGAAGCGAACTTCTTCCAGAGTGCGATCGCTCAAAATCAGTACACCTGTGGTAATTGAAGATAGTAAGGCGGTGAGGGCTGCACCAGCAATAGTCAACTTCAATGGTGTTGTACCCCCTTGTCCCAGGGAACCGAGGGAATAAACTGCGATCGCTGCTAACAATGCTCCCAAGAATGCTACAAGGGTAATCAGGGCGGGTGTTGATATACCCAAGCCAAAGACCATTACTACCACCGCTAAGGCTGCACCTGCATTGATCCCCAAAATCCCAGGCGCAGCTAAGGGATTTTGAGTCAATCCTTGCATTAACGCCCCGGCTATAGCCAAACTAGCACCGACCATACTTGCAATCAGTGCACGTGGTAGACGCATTGAGCGGATAATTATGTGTTCGGTGGAGTCATCAAAGTTAGTAAAGGCGGTAAGTATTTGGGAGATGGAAATGTCAGCAGTACCGTAAGTAATGCTGGCAAATATGCCCAGTAACAGTAATAAAACTGCTATAGCTAGGCTGAGGATACGAGTATAGTATCTTTGTGGATTGGCACTGGTTGCGTTCATGAGTAATAAGGAATTGGCGGAGTCCGACTTTTCCAGTTTTTCTGCAATATTAAAAGACTGAAAAAAGATAAAAAGCTGCTACGGCAAGGCACTCAGCACATAGCAAGAATATCATACCTATGGCAAATTTCTTTGCATAAGTGAAATTTTTTTTGATACATTGCCCGTTAGAACACCGATTGATTAATCAAACACAAGACTGATAAACCCTGTTTTAACGTCTTTTATAATCAAACATTCCTTGTTGCAACCCAACGAAACCTAGTTTTCTCGTCATAATTCAGAATAGTGAATCGGTATTTTAGGCACCCAGAGCAAACTCATGTGTGACTCGTTCCTAAGCCACTCATTTGTCATGAGAACCTGATGATCTCAATCATCTAGTCACATCAGTATTATTATTGAATTCTCAATTGTTGACCATGCAAGACATACACCCAAAAGCAATTTATATTAAGGGTTTACGCCTTACAAGCGTGCCATTCGGATTTGAGTATTTTCTCTTGGTAATGACTGAGTGAACAGATGATGAAAAGGTGATGCTGACGCTAAATAATATCCATCAATGTTAAATATATTGGCATAGTGTATGGTATACTTGCGAAAAATCAGCGAAATTTTCAAAACACCAACATGTCTGACAACAAAAATGGCAGACACTAAATACCTTGCTATTGCCCTGGCAAGTTAAGTTTGTCATCTGCGGCTTTTTTTAATGGAGAGATACATACAACCTCATGAAACTGGACGTGAATCTTTGCAACAACCTGAAGTCAATTAGAACTCGCTTGGGCATGAGCCAGCAAGAATTGGCTAATATAGCTGGTGTCACCCGTCAGACTATTGGTGGTCTGGAATCGGGACAATATGCTCCTTCAGTTACCGTTTCCCTGCGTTTAGCTAAAGTACTTGGCTGCACAGTTGAAGAGTTATTCTGGCTAGAGGAGGATTTACCTGAAATTGAGGCAATTGTTGCCGAATCAGCCCTTAACCAAGAGCGATCGCGAGTTAGTCTGGCGCGGGTTGGGGATCAATGGATAGCTTATCCCCTGGTTGGGAATGATGCTTTTCGCATCGAAATGATTCCATCTGATGGTGAGATGGTTGCAGTGAATCAGCAAACGGTTATTAGCGTCAGCGATCGCCCAGCGTTAGCGCAGCATCTTGTAGAGAGAAAAGAGCATCACTTAAAGGGTGAAGCAAAGAGCCAGAACGGTACAAATAAAGTCCTGGTTAGGCTACTGGATGATATCGACAAACTACAAAATACAGTTGTGATTGCTGGTTGTACACCTGTGCTTTCCCTTTTAGCAAAAGCAACTGAATGCTGGCATCCAAAACTGCGAATTCATTATCGTTTCGCCCACAGCAAGGCGGCATTACGTAGTCTGTGCCGAGGTGAAGTTCACATTGCAGGGATGCACTTATACGATCCCAAAACTGGGGAACATAACATTCCCTTTGTGCGGGAAGCTTCAACAGGTAAGAATTTCGTTTTGATTACCCTTGGAGTTTGGGAAGAAGGCTTGTTAGTCCCACCAGGAAACCCAATGGGAGTTAAAACAGTTTCCGACTTAGTAGAATTTGGAGCAACTATTGTTACCCAGCAAGTGGGTTCTGGTGGTCGGATGCTTTTAGAACGGAAACTTCAGGAAGAACGAGTGCCATTCGAGACTGTGAAAGGATTTGACCATATCGCCTACAACCATCAGGATGTTGCCTTATCTGTAACGTCAGGAATCGCTGATGCAGGTATCAGTACGGCATCTATAGCTGCTGCCTTTGGGTTGGGATTTATCCCCCTACATCAAGCGCGATACGACTTAGTGATTCTCAAAGAATACTTGGAACAATCACCAGTACAACAGTTTCTCAATACCTTGGGACATCGGCTAGTGCGATCGCAATTAGAGGTTCTCGGTGGCTATGACATCAGCAAAATTGGGGAAGTCGTAGCAAATATTTAAAGTCATTCATCAATGGCACGCTTAAAAAGCGGAAATACTTGTGTTCAAGCAGTTTGCTATCGCTTGCGTAATTCAATTGAGTGTGAGGGTTTGAGGAGTGTATTTACAAAAACAATTTAGCTTTTTTTGGCACAGTTTTGTGCTGTCTAGTTTTTGTTTAGCAATTACTATACCAGTTTTAGGTCAACAGCTTCCAAATACTAATAACGCTAGTGATCATAAATTATCATCGCAAAAAACTTTAACTACAGCAATACAACCAACGACAGAGATTCCTAGCCTCAACGAGTTGCAATTTGGTAAAAGCAGTGCCGTATATTTATTAAGGACACCCAAGAATCAGAACTCTATTTCTCAAATAAGTCAAGCAACAACCAATGTCGTGTCAGTTACAGATGTGAAGCTAAACACCACTGATAAAGGCATAGAGTTAATTTTAGTTACATCCAATTCTGAGCAGTTATCAGTTTCACCGAAAACTGAAGGTAATTCCTACATAGTGAGTATACCCAATGCTCAGTTGCAATTAGCAAGTGGAAAGAGTTTTCAACTATCAAAGCCAGTAGCCGGAATTGCACTAATTACAGTAGCCAATGCAGACGCTAACACCGTACTAGTGACAGTAGTTGGGGAAACGGGTGCGCCTGTAGTGGATTTATTTGATAGTCAGAGTGAAGGTTTAGTGTTTGGGGTGACAAGTGCTGCATCCACGGCACAGCAGCCAACACCGGCACCAGAGAAGCAACCACCCATTGAGTTAAATGTGATTGGGGAGGCTGAAGGAAGTTATAACGTTCCTGATGCGAGTACAGCCACAAAAATACCAACGCCAGTGCGTGATATTCCTCAATCAATTCAAGTAGTTCCCCGACAGAGTTGGGAAGCTCAAGGAGCCGCTAACGCTATTGATGCTTTAAGAAGCGTCGGTGTTATCCAGGCTTTCAATTCACCGAGTAATGGTGATGTTTTTACAATTAGGGGTTTTCAAACGACCAATATTCTTCACAACGGTCTTAAAGACTATACAGCAGGAGCTACATCAGGTCAAACTCAACTCGCCAATATTGAAAAGATAGAGGTTTTGAGGGGGCCTGCCTCTGTCCTTTATGGTCAAGGTAATCCAGGTGGCACGATTAACTATGTTACTAAGCAGCCTCTGAGTGACCCTTACTTTGCTGCCAGTATGACTTTCGGTAGTTATAATTTGTATCAACCGACCGTAGATATTTCTGGGCCGATTAATTCTGACAAAACGCTCCTTTATCGTTTAAATCTTTCTTACTTCAATTCAGATAGCTTTGTTGACTTTTTTAACTCAAAGCGTTATCTACTTGCGCCCGTTATTAGTTGGCAAATAGATCCCAAGACAAAAGTGACTTTTGAAGCAGAGGTACGATACCAGGATCAGGGATACCACAGAACTGGGCTACCTGCTTTAGGAACTGTTTTGCCTAACCCAAATGGAAAAATTCCGCTTAATCGGAACACATTGGATGTAGGTGCCAAAAACGATCGCAGCTCTGTTCTGTTGGGCTATAACTTTGAACATCGCTTTAATGATAATTGGTCATTGGTGAATGCTTTTAAGGTTAGGTTTGTCGGCTTTATCACAAATAGTGCCAATTCTGTCGCTCTACAACCCGATGGTCGGACTCTGAGACGCTCAAGGCAAACCGATCTAGGACCAGGTGTAGATAATGAGTATGCTGTAGACACCCATTTTATAGGTAAATTTAAAACTGGCAGTCTTCAGCATGAATTAGTCGCAGGCTTTGATTTGTACAGAGAACTCAATATCTTCAATCGGACTATGAGTGCTATTGGTTCTATTGACCTATTTAACCCCGTCTATGGTCAGCCCATTGGTGCTGTTACTTCTAGACTTAATCGAAAAACTACAAACGATCAGATCGGTCTTTACATTCAAGATTTAGTAACCCTTGCTCCTAACTTGAAGTTGGTCTTCGGTGGACGAGCAGATTTTGTCGAGAATAAAGTTACTAACTTTTTAAATTCAAGTCTCAATAATAGTCAACCCGATCAGGCATTTAGTCCTCGTGTAGGTCTTGTCTATCAGCCAATCCAACCCATCTCACTCTATGCCAGCTACAGTCAATCCTTCTCTCAAAATCTTGGAGCTACTTTTGGGGGTAGTTTATTTAAACCCAGTACTGGCACTCAATATGAAGTGGGAGTTAAGGGTGATTTCCTCAGTGGTAGGCTATCTTCAACCCTTGCTTTGTATCAACTGACTTTATCCAATGTTTTGACCCCTGATCCGAATAATCTCACATTTAATGTCCAAACGGGAGAGCAACGTAGCCGAGGTATTGAACTCAATGTTACGGGGGAGATATTGCCAGGTTGGAATGTGATTGCCTCCTATGCTTACACAGATGCCCAGGTGACAAAGGACAATGTATATGCTATTGGCAATCGACTGCCGAATGTCCCTTTCAATAGCGCGAGTTTATGGACTACTTATACTTTTTCCCAGAGTAACCTGCAAGGATTAGGGTTTGGCTTGGGTTTGTTTTATGTCGGCGAACGGCAAGGAGATTTGAACAACGCATTTAGTGTACCCAGTTATGTACGTACTGATGCAGCTGTGTACTACCAGAAAGGCCACCTTGGACTCGCGCTCAACTTCAAGAATCTGTTCAATGTTCAGTACTTCACTCCTAGAGATATCAACTTTGTTTATCCTGAAGATCCATTTACGGTGCAGGGGACGGTGAGTTGGAAGTTTTGAGGAAAGAAGCTCTATGGCAAAGGAAGTTGAACTCAAAGAAACACATTTTTAAGTTTAGTTTTTTCTTCTGTACAGATATAAGTGCGATCGCTTTCGTCAAAGCTAATGCACAATCAATCTACTACAAGCTCTATCTTGTTCACTTTGTCAATATGCCTAAGCTTAAATTATACTCGATTGTGCTGCTCATACTCCTGGTAGTTTCTGCTTGCAGCTTCTTGAATCCCCAACTACCAAAGCGCGACATCAGCCTCGTTTCCTCAAGACAAAAATCACCTGTAGAAGTCCATTTAGTCCAACACGCAATGGGTCAAACCCTTGTTCCCATGTATCCTCAACGAGTCGTCGTCATCCAACGATGGCTCGTACAAATACCTATAGCTCTAGGGGTCAAGCTGGTGGGCGCTCCAGGTTTGGCTCTAACCCTCCAAGGGCTAGGGTTAGATAATCAGCAGCTTGGTATTGAAGACATTGGCGCGGCTTTTGCGCCGACGAACCTAGAGAAGATTATGACTCTTAAACCAGACTTAATCTTAGGCACGGTTGATGAAAACCGGGATAACTACACTTTATTGTCCCATATTGCACCCACTGTTTTGGTTAAGATGCCAAACAGTGGCGACTGGAAAGAGTCGTTTATGCCGACAGCAAACGCTCTGGGTCAAACTGAAGCAGCAAAACGTGTCATCGACAAATACAACGCACGCATAGCCGAGTTTAAAGAAAAAATGGGTTCCCGACTCAAAAAGACTCAAGTTTCCGTTGTGCGCCTCGCGCCAAAGTTAATTCACGCGACAACCAAGAGTTCATTCTCTGGAGTGATTTTAGAGGATGCTGGTCTAATCCGTCCTCCTTCCCAAAATCTGGATGCAAAAGGAACTAAAAAGAAAGAGGGTAGTCCTGTTGGCTACAGTGTATTTCCAGAGGTACTCAGCCAGATAGATGGAGATGTCCTATTTCTCTTGCGCTATGGCTTCAAAGATGCGTCAGAGTCTAAAACAGCTCTCCGTCAACTAATGGCAGAACCTTTGTGGTCAAAGCTGAATGTTGTTAGGCACGGGAAAATTCATATAGTGGATGAATTTTGTTGGCTCGCTGGCAGCTATCTATCAGCCAATCGAGTTCTTGATGATTTATTCACCTACTTAGTAAAAGAGGCTCAAAGAATTTAATATTCTCACTCATTTTTATAATATTGCCTCCCATGATTTATTCTCCAAATGCTGTCTATCAATCAGCATTAGAAACAAGTAAAACTACCAGGCTATTTGTGCGTCATGAAATCATTCCCACACGCAATGATATCCTGTGGCATATCGAAAAAGGTATAGTGCGGAACCTGACTTTTACTGAAGACGGAACACTAATTACTTTGGGTTATTGGAGTTCTGGAGATTTAGTTGGTTATCCTTTGTCGAGCGTCAACCCATACCAAATTCAATGTCTCACAAATGTAGAAACAAGTGTCTTACCGCCTCAGCTTTGGCATCAAGATATAGATGCTTTTGTGTCCCATATTCAGGAAGTTGAAAAACTTTTAACCATTGTTCATACTAAACCTATTAGCTTACGATTATGGCAGTTTTTAGTATGGTTAAGCAAAAAGTTTGGTCGTGATGTAGAACAGGGAAAACTTATTGAATTTTATACCACACATCAGGAAATAGCTGAAACTTTGAATATGTCAAGAGTTACTGTCACACGTACATTACAACAGTTCGAGACAGAAGGAATATTGTTCCGTTACAAACGCCGATTGATTCTAAAACTGTAAAATCAAGCATCTATCGGATCTTGATAGCTATATTTCTCCTAGTATTAGCGATTTGAGCGGGAATCATTCAACTGTAAACTTTATCGGAGGACGGCAACAACCTAAATCTTTGATCCGAGTAGCGTGCATCTCCAGAATTACGGTATTTGCTACTAACAGTATGAACGCAAATATGAATGAAAATCTTTATCTGGCTCTAGCTAGATTTACACTAATTTGGCAAATGGCCATTTAATTCTTCGAGTTCCAATAGCTGATATCAAGAAATATTCTTCAAGGCTTTGTATTCTTAGAATAAAAATTCTTTGAGTTCCTTGACTTTAAAAGTCTAACAAGAACTGTAATTAATAATAGTAAAATTGATAACAATAGTATGAATTAATATTGAAATACCAAGCATAAAAATAGTTATTGGTAGACAGCTTTGTCTAGATTAAAAGCCATTATTATCCTGAGGAAATAAGATATTCAATCATGTAAATAGACAGACTATCTTAACTATATATGAGGAGATTAATTATTTAAATTCTATTTCTTCAAGCAGATTTTTCAGTGAGTCAGTTAATTCAACTGACATTATCCCTCTTCTATCACTCTTGGGTTTCTATTGAATGGTCAATTCGATTTGACTTTCGGTAATCTTGGAAACACTGCGTTCAGCAGCAGTGGCTACCAGGAATGAGCCAGTCTAATCGGCGAACGGTGCTTAACTTCACTATTAATCGTTCAGGTGAAGTTAACAATCTCAATATTGTACAAACCTCTGGATTTCGTGTGACTGATGAAATAGCAATGAATGCGATACAGTGATCTGCACCTTTTGCATTTTTCCCACAGGATATCGCAAGAACTACATTGATATTGAATTTACATTTGATTAATTTCTGAATCACACCAAAAGTGTGTCAGCATTGTAATTAGTTCACTTTGTTATGAATAAATGAATTGAGCTAAACGATCGCATTGCTTCCCTGCGGGCGATCGCTTTAACTTTTCCTTGGTGTAACCTTATGGTTGACACCAGTATATTAATAATATTATCATGTCAACTGGCAAGCGCAGTGAAAATAAAATTAAAGTAAAAATGAATATTACAGTAGATGTAACACCCATCGCTGCGTTTAGGTGGAATGAAGAAAATGCCCAAAAACTCAGGGAGCTAAGAGACAAAGCTGGATATAGTAGACAAAAGCTATCTGATGCTGTGGGAGTTTCTGTGGCTTATATTCAGCAGTTAGAGACTCCTCACGTCTTTATTAACAAACCAAAAAAACCAACTCAGATGACTGTTAGTACAGAAATTCTAGAGAAACTTTGTGCTGCTTTAGATGGGGATATCACTTCACTTATTTGGAACATAGATTACAACGGTTAAGAGAAATATCTACTACGCCTACCAGTAGAAACTACTTGACAACCACTGGTGAGCGTAGTAATGTAGTAATCATAAGAGAGGAGACGAGCGCGATGCCTCTTTTGAAAAACAAAGAAGCGCTCAACCCCAAACCCAGATTTGCTCAACACAAAACATAGATTTGAGAAACAAGAACCCCCCGTCGCATAGCACAAGGTACGCCAGGTAAAGTCGGCTGGGGGAGATACTCAAGATCACTCAATAAATCCACTCATACTTGTACAGAGGGCAACCGCTTAACAAAGTCGCAAGTTGCAAGTGAAGAACTCTCAAACGGTTCAGCTTAAGTCCCTGGCTTCTATCAAGCCGCAAGTATGTTAGGCGAGGTATAAATCCCCGTTACAAAACTTACTTGCGACTTGAGTTTAATACCTTCTCTAGAGCCTTGTGCCGTGAATTCTTGCTAGAAAATAACTGAAATTCAGAAATATGAGGCTACGCCAAATCTTTTTGAGAGCGTTGCTAAACCACAACGTTGTTCACGCAAAACAAAAGGCGATCGCAGACTTAGCAGGTACGGCGATCGCTTTTTTACCCATATAAGAGGTATTTCTAATGATTACACAAGTTTCAGCCCCTACGCCAACAAAAGATCCGCTAACCACACGCGATCGCCAAATCATTGCAACCATCGTTAATCAGTCGGACTATTCAAAAGAGTGCCAGCCCAAAGATGTAGTAACTATCTGGATCAACAATGATGATATCGTCTGGGTAAAAATGATCCACGGCTATGCTCGATATCACAAACAGTCATTCAAACGCGCTGTTGCAGAGATTAAAACAAGCCTTTCTGCTCCAATAGAGCGCAATCAAAAGGAAGATGAGGAATTAAAACAAGCTGCTGACAAAATTGGCTTGTTGGGTGAATGTGACTGGTTATCGTTAAGTATCCAAACCCATCCTTACAAAGTAATCGGTTATGCCGGCTGCTACACCTCACAAAAGCCTCGATTATTTTCCACGCCTGCTGAATGGGACTTCACACCACTCAAATGGAATATGCCTGCTGCCATCTGCCCAGATTGTGATGGTCACGGCTGCGGTAACTGTGGGTATCGTGGTACTCGTGCAGAAAACTTGTGTACGCCAGTAAACAGCTACCGACTGACCTATGTAGGCAAGACTGACCTTCAGACGGCTCACAATGTATATCTGGATGGTAAGTTTTTGGGGATACTTTTCAAGGTCAGAAACGCTGATGAAGTCTGGGAAAACGACACCAAGACTTACTATTGGCGGTGTGGGGATGGAGTACGGTATTGGAGTGTAAAAGAGGCTGTAGAGGCGCTGTCTAGAGTGACGACTCCGGTTGAAGTGCCTCTTTTGAGTCGGGAGTTGGTAGCGGCGTAAGTGAAATGGTGGGTTTTAATACCCACCATGCAACCATAACCAATCTTTGTAAAATAAAATACAGTTCGCCCTTACAAAATGACCCAACAACCTCACGATAAATTTGCCAAGCAGTTTTTAGAAGAGTTACTTTCTCCCTTTGGGGAAGTAAAAACTAACAGGGAAGTCACTGATGAAACAAGATTTGTTGATGTATTATTTTCACCAACACCGACATCTGCGGTTGATGCAGAAACTTTAGGATTATTGGGTAGAATAGCGGTATTAAATACTACTTTGCTAGAACCGTTTCGCAATCAACCGAATAGAACAGAAGTACGTAGTTGTCTACAAAAATTGTTCACTGTGATTGCAGACGCGCAACGTCTTGCCAACAGGGAAGACACAACAATAGCAGAGAACGAGCTAGCACAACTGTGGATTATTTCTCCAAGTGCTTCCAAAGCTCTGCTCAAGGCTTTTGAAGCTAAACTAGATTTAGACAATTGGATGAGCGGGGTGTACTTTCTGCCTGAAGGAGTAAGAGCAGCAATAGTAGCGATTAACAAGCTACCGCGAACTCCAGACACGCTGTGGTTTAGGCTTTTGGGACGGGGAACAGTGCAACAGCTTGCAGTAAGTGAACTGGTTGCGCTTCCAAGTGAGAATATTGTCCGTCGTAATGTTCTAGAAATGGTTTACAGATGGCGTATCAGTGTAATGACACAAACAGATTTAACTGAAGATGACCAGGAGTTAATTATGAATTTAACAGAAGCTTACCAAGAAGCAAGAGCGCAAGCGGTACAAGAGGGAGTAGAGCAAGAACGCCGTCAGGTTGTAGAAAACTTGTTAAGATTCCGGTTTGGTTCTGTGGATGAAGAATTAGCGAGAGTGGTCGATAATTTGTTGCAGTTAGCACCAGATGACTTTGCAAGATTTTTACTGGAATTGTCTAGTTTATCCCGTGAAGAGTTGTTAGCAAGATTTAATTCACACTAGTAATCCGTAACTAGAAATCATTAGTAATAAAAAGCGCTTTTGTGAAATCAAGAGCGCTGTTTTATTGGCTCTACGCTTCATATATCACAATTAAACCAATTCGCAATTCGCAATTATGTTTTGTAACGGGGATTTAACCCCAGCACAAAACGTGCTGCCTATAGAGGCAGGGGAATTAAACCCTCAAACTTTGTTAAACGGCTGCGCCAATGCAAAAGTGAAAATGCTTTTGGTACAAACAAATGAACTCTCAAGAAAATGCTGAACTACTTGCTGCCTTGATACGTCAAGAGGAACTACTCAAGCAGTTAGTCGCAGCAATTAATAAACCGAAACTTGGATTGCACTCTGATGCTGGCAATTGTAAAATCTACTGCAATCGTCAGCACGGAGGACTGTGGTACACACTAAATGGTGAACCGAGTGATGTCCCTCAAACTGCCTTAACTGGATATCTTAAAGAACTGCGGTTTGAGAATACAGAACGCCGCAAAAAAGAAACCTGCAAGTTGCTAATAACTATGCAAGCAGACCGGACGTATATTTTAGAATCAGGCTACGATACCCATTTTTCAAAGTGCATACTTGCGGCGATCGCAACTTTGACCCCAGAACAATTATATTCTCCCATCACACTACAGCCACAGGCGGGAACGACAGATGAAAATGTGTTGTTCTGTCGGGTATGGGTAGAGTCGGAATTAGTGATGGCATCCTACAACGAGCAAACAGAGTGGCGAGAGGTCAGTAAACAGGCTTTGGCTGTAACAAAAGCTGCGAATGAGATAGCGTTTTAACTCGTTGTAAACAGAGTTTGGGTAACTGTAATTAGAAGTTGCTCAAGCTTTGTCTACAGCTAATACATGCTGTCTACTAGTCCGCCAATAACAAGAAATGACAACAACAATCGTTCACCCCAGTATCGAAAACTTACAGCAGTTTTCTGACTCATTCGACATTGAGAAATTATTGCAATCTAAGGGAATTCTGCCGTGGCTTTTAGCAAATGGCTGGAACTATGACAATGAATCTTGTTTGATTGCAAACATTATTGATGAATCTACAAGCTTGGATCAAGTTTGGGACTTTAAAGAGTTTGATTTTAATGCTCTGTCAGATGAATTAAAAGAAAAACTCAATCAGATTTTTGAGCATTTCTATCTGTAATCGAATGGCACTCTCAATCAATAATTAACGTGAAGGGAAGAAAATGCAACCAACAATCACACTTCCACGAGGCTACGGAATTCCAAAGTTTAATGTTGGACAACGTACTCAACAAGGCAAAATTATTGGTATTGAAGTATTACCGCACGATAGCGTATTAGCGGAGAATTGCGGTCATGGCTATCGCTATATTGTCATGACTTCTCGCTATACCGAAGAAGTTAAATATCTGGAATCAGATCAGATTACACCACTCTCACCGGCAGAAGTAGAAGCTGAAATCCTAGAAGAAGTTGATTACTATCTGACTCAACTTGTATTATTGCAATCCGAACTAAAGGCTGACCTAAAGATTCAGACTCCATTCAGTCAAGTTAACCCACCGGTTTCAACAACTAAACGTACTTCTGGGAGCGCTTCTAGATTGTCTAAACCGAAACAAGAAAAAGTTGCTGCTTGAGAAGAAGTGGGTCGTCTATCTACATTAAAAACTCTACAGTCAGATTCAATCAGTCTGACTGTAGAGAAAAATCGATTCCACAAAAGATTATCGTACACTCTACTTCAATGCTAATCAGATGGAAACAAATTTGATTAAAGTGTATGACGCGACACTCTTAAGTTCATCAAAGGTCTACCAAATCAACGGTACGCTTTGTCGATATCTGGGTGATGCAGGTAGTATACAACATCCACAATATCTGTTTTTACCTCTACCTAATCAAAGGAAAAAAGCCAGCTTTCCACTAAATCGAAACAAACTCATGACTCGTTGTTACGAAGTCGAAGGCATGGTTTATCAAAAACCTGTGATACAGGATAATTCACAGCAACTTCAACTATTTTGAGCCATGTCAACACACAAACCACCAGTCATTAAAAGGCATATTCGGCTACAAGAAAGCTCTACAAAAGTAATCTATAGAGCTACTACAGGCATTTACAAATTGAGAAATAGTCACAAAGAAAGCTTCGCTGAATTGAAAGTGAAAAATATTGATCGAGGTGAATAATAATGGTACAAGCAATCGACAACCCTATTGCTGCAAATTTCCTAACTGATGCATTAGTCGAGCGTCACAACTTCTCCCAACTCAATAAAACCCGCATTAGGTTTAGGATTCAGTTAAAGAAAAGTACAAAATCGGCTGCTCCTAAATGGGCAGATGTCCTAAAAGCTGAAGTGTCGGAAATTGAGTCAGACCTCGTTAAAGTTACTAATTCTGAAGTCGGTCTACGAGGTATTGAGGTATTCAAAAAGCTTGATGAAGCTGCTACCCAACTGAGGCAAGAGATTGCTTCAGTTCAAGAGTGGATGTCTGCTGATACTGGTGATTGGGTTTGTCCGATTGATTTAGCTCCACTTGTTTGGAATCAGTTAATCAATATTAGGGATAATATCGCCCCTGGACTGCGTAATCAGCTAAAAGTTGATTATGAATCAGGACTCGAAGATTATCAAGAGCGAATTGACCAGTTCCTCTCACTTAACACTTGGGAATTACCTCACGACAAGCAAGCAGATGTCAAAGCCAATTTGTTAAGAGCATTTCCGACTCTGACCGACCTTGAAGACTATTTACAAGTCGTTATTGGTCGTCCGGTGATTATCCCTGCCCTCTCTGAACAACTCGACCATAAACAAGCCGAATGCTTGGAGCAAATCACGCGATTCATACAACAGTATGACTCTAACTTAGAGCAAAGACTACGGGAATCAGCCCTCGCTGGTGGTGAACAACTCGCTACCCAATTGCTTGAAGAGTTGGCTGATTGGGAACCAGGGCGCAAACCAGTCCAATTTAAAAAGAAGATGGAACGCCATCTAATGAAGGTTCAGGTACTACTAGCGAATGCTGACTCAGAGGCTGGCAGCAGTTTAGAGGCGATGATGGCGCACATTGACTCGATTGTTAATGATCCGGCGATTGAGTCGAAGAATCTTGGTAGTGAGGGGCGTACTCAATTGCAGGAAAAGATGCAAGAGATTCGCACCAAGCTATTAGATGAACAGCGCAATCTGCAACAGCTTGCAAGCTCTGATGTGGGCTTGTCGAAAGCTACCGTGATGTCATTCAAGTTCAGGTAAAAAAACAGTCTTGGGCGAGGGTGCATTCGTCCAAGACTAAGTACCTTAAACGAAAAATCCATATACACGTTTCAAAAGAATACCGCACTTCTACTATAGAGGCAAAATTCTCATGTCACACTTCTCAACCGTTAAAACCAAACTTACTAACCGCGAATGTTTAGTACAAGCCCTCACGGATCTAAACCTATCACCGCAAGTACATGAAACAGCACAATCACTAAAAGGATACTACGGTGGCTCTCAAGGACAAAGCGCTGAAATCATCGTATCTGGTCGCACCATAAAAGCCCGTGCAGACATCGGTTTCAAATGGAATCATTCAAGCGGCGTGTACGACGTAATACATGACAGTTACGAGACAGTTCCGAAGCTGGGCAAAGACTTTTTCAGCAATAAACTAATGCTGGTTTATGGACAACGGATGGTTCGTGCCAAAGCTGCCGAGTTACAAGAAAAATTTGGTGAATGTGCGATCGCTGAATCAACTAACGGGAGCGTGCAAACTCTAAGGCTAACTTTTGCTGGACATCAAGAAGTTAAACAGTATACACGGAGATAAATATGGAACGTTCAATACTGATTCATTTCGACAATGCTACAGGTGAAGTTCGAGTGGAAGCGGAGGGATTTGAGGGGCTGAGTTGTTTATCGGCTACGCAACCATTTGAGAAAGCACTTGGGGTTGTGGAGGGCGATCACATTTTCAAAGAAGAATCAGCACCACAACTTCGGACTACAAACAGCACTCAAACACGTTTACGTCAGTAATCAATACAGGGGAATCAACAAGTTCCCCCCCTCAAAAACAATCATGAACGAATTAGCTAAAGAATACCCATTTGTTCACGTTTACGCCCAGCAAAAACCAAGACAACCCGTGATCATCAAAGTTAGTACAGAGGGTTTGTGCGTACTTTTGAATTCAATAGTAACAGCGATTGCCTACCAAGAGAACAACGGTACAGCAGAAGTTTTTGACGGCGATGCCGAAGTTTATGAAGTAATCGTGAGACTTGTTAATACTCACAACTAGCTCCACTACCTTATCAAAAACAATGAAACTCTCAAATCTGCTCTCCACGCTCGATTCACAAATCCCTATCGCTGCTGTTGATGTCCTGTCTCCTGATGAAGCGACCATCATACAATGGCTGACTACAGAAGCAAACAACAAACTAAACAGTCCTGTCTTCTTCTGGAATCTGGGAGTATCCACCCTGGAGCAATGTTTAATTGCAGCAGATGGGGGATTGGTGTTTAAGCCAGTGCCAGAGTACAAAAGACCTCCACAGGCTGATCCTCTGTTATACGTGTTTGATTACATTGCGAATTTTAGTGGTGATGGAGTCTTCATCTTAGGTGACATTCACTCGTTCATTGGGAAAAATTCGCCAACATTCTCTTGGGAGATTGTTAGCAAGGTTAAAAATCTCTACCATCGTCTCAAGCCGACTGATAAACGCATTGTGCTGCTGGGTCAAAACATTCAATTACACGAGTCACTTATACGCTTAATTCCTTACTGCGAAATTCCTCTGCCGGGAGTTGAGCAAATACTTGAACATATCAATTCTTATTTACATGATTTACAACAGTCTGCTACTGAACAGGAATTGACTTTCACTATTTCTCTAGAAAATGCTGAAAAAGAAACTCTTTCTCGTGCAGCACTGGGCTTAACTTTAGAAGAAATCAGTGATTTTCTGCGGTTAACTGTCAAAGAAAACTTAACTAATGATGGTGTCGTCGTTGATGCTAATTTCATCCCTAAAGCCGTCGAGTACAAAACTCGGCTACTGTCTCAAATGGGTATTGAGTTGGGGAAACCAGCTACCATTCCCTTTGGCGGTTTGGATTTGCTACGCGAGTGGTTGAATCGTCGCCGCCGTCTGTTTACGCAAGAGGCGCGAAGCTTAAGTTTACCCCAACCCAAAGGTGTATTGCTGGCTGGGCCACCCGGAACAGGAAAATCTCACTGTGCCAAAAACATCGCTAGTATACTCAATCTACCACTTCTGCAACTCGACATTGCGTCCCTCTTGGGCAGTCTGGTAGGCGAGTCTGAGGGCAATGTGCGTCGTGCCTTGAAGACTGCCGAGGCGATCGCACCCTGCATCCTGTGGATTGACGAAATAGAAAAAGCCCTTTCTGGCAGTGGTGACACGAGTGGAGTTTCACAGAGGATTTTGGGCAATATTCTCACGTTTATGTCCGAATCTCAGTCTGGTGTGTTCGTTGTTGCTACCTGCAATGATCCTTCAGCATTACCGTCTGAGCTAAAGAGGAAAGGCCGATTTGATGAAAATTTCTTTGTTGATCTTCCCACGGAGCCAGAACGAGTGCAAATCCTACAGATTCATCTACAACGCTTTGGCATTCACCTGGAATCCGAGTATTTGGAAGCGATCGCAACTTCCACCGCGAAATTCTCCGGCGCTGAATTAGAAACTCTCGCATCTGAAGCCGCACTGTTGGCATTCGATGAGGGTAGACTGCAGCAGGTAACGCTTGCTGACCTGGAAACCTGTCGTCAAACCATTACCCCGCTTGCCATTCAGGATGCGGCGGCAGTTGATCGAATGCAGGTGTGGGCATCGACCTCACGACGGGCTAGTAGTCCTGTGGTTGCGGCGAAAACTCAGTCTCTCAGAACTGCCAAGTTTCGCAACATGAATTGATAAAGTCCACGATTTCTCCTGTTGTGTTCAAGAGAAATCGCATTGCTTAAAAGAGACAATTGCTACGCCAAAAAGAGAGTGAATTGGCTTGGATTGACAATGATATTTCTAATTTCGAGGAAAAGAAATGGCAAATACAGACTTGGTAACTTATTACGGTCAAACCGAAAAAATCGACCAGTTAGTTGAAAAACATGGTGCATATTTAGAACAACTGGACAGAAAAACCAAACTCATGCTACGTACAACTTTGTCGCAATATGTTTTTATGCAACGAATATGTACTCCTGAAGATTATTCTTTAACAGAAGCTTTGAAAGATGGAGATTTTGAGAGATTCCTGTGTGATGGTATTCCAAAAGTGTTAATAAATCTTTGTTCTGAGCTAAATGGACTAACAGCAGACGAAGCAGAAACGATACTTGAAGCTTTACAACATCAATTGCGTTGGGGCAATGCCCGATTATTGATGATTCAATAACTAATTACAGGTGAATATCTAAAAATTAGATATTCACCTGTTCACTAATTCCAGCATGAAAACTATGGAAACATATCTTGTTTTTGTTGACGCTGTTAACAACAGTAACAAATTCTGGAGTGCAAAAGTTGAAGACAATAGTTTAATTGTTGAATGGGGACGAGTGGGTTACAACTCCCAGAAGAAAGTACATTCTCTCTTAAGCCATCAACAGGCTGTCTTTAAATTTCACAATCTGGTAGCCGAAAAAAATCTAAGGGCTACAGAGAAAGTCAGCCACAAATGGATGGCGAACGCAGTATTTCAGATATCAGACGAGCGATACAATTACTGAATATTATACGTCCGGCTGTTACAAGCAGGAATTTTGGTGATAACTACATATCTGCTCTTAATGAATATCTGAAAATTGTCCCTACGCCCTTGGGGATGCAAATTGACCCTCACAGAGTTTACCGCACAATAGCAGATATTGACTATCAGCAAGAATTACTCAATTCTCTGTTAGCGACACCTGCACCAATTGTTGCTGCGGTGGCTGTTGGTCATGTCCCTGAAGCAGCAGCAGAATCCAAGGTAGTCAGTCTCAAAACTATCAGTAAGAACTTCTGGCGGCATTTGTAGACGAATTACCACAAAGCTTCTTTAATAGTAGTTTTGTGGTAGTTTTTTATCGTTGAAAATTAAAACAATCAGTGAATATGGCGAAAATAATTGTTAGTTCTTGAGAATCAGAAGGGTATGGACATTTTACTCATACTCAACAAGAGATAACTTCTCAAGAAAGAAAAATAAGGGAAATATGTGACCAGTTAGGAATTGATATCCCAGACTTGGATATACATGTAGGATCACTTAGCACCCGAACACAGATTATCGCTGATGAATCCGTATTGGAGTATGTAGATCCTATTTACTTTAGCGATGCGGATTGATTAAATATATCCCCCAGTGCAGTATGTGCTGGGGGATATTTTTAACTGACTTTCAGCTTAATCGCTTGTTTGTCCTTTTGGTTGTTTCGTATGACATCGCTTAACCATTAGAGTATTTTTTCTGAATATGGAAATTTTAAGTAAATTTAACCACATTTACCTGACGAAAGTTTACAATATAATTACTGAAACTAATCTAGTTACAACTAACAGGCTTTGGTTCGACCCATGACTGATAACAAACAAATTATCTCCCAACTCAGCCAACAAAAACCAGGATGTGTAAAGGTTGTAGCTCCAAGTGAACTAACCGTCCATGCTCGTCACAGACAATCCTTTCGGACAGCACCCACTTTGAGCAATTACCTTCTCAAAGTCATCCCTAAATTGTCCATCGTCAGCGCTATGTTGTTTGGCATCAGTGCATTAGGCTATTGGGGATTAGAAATTGTTGAAGCTAACACAATCCCGACGGTAGAAGACAGATACGATTGGCAAACCCAAAAACATATTTGCTTGGGTTGGATGCTGGTTACTTTTTCTAGCTTTCTTGGCAGTGCTTCTTTTGGTGATGAGTTTACGCTCTGAAATTCAAAAGTTAGATGTCTAAATATCGCCCCGTGGTCGATTACTAAAAATTAATCCGACGATAGATTTCAGTCAGAGGAATTTCTACATTTAAACTGTGCAGAACAATCGTCCGCTCAAGGTGAGAGTGAACTTGCCATAGCCAGCGATCGTTACTGCTACGATCCCGCGTTGTGATACTGCTCAATGTATGGTTCAGTTTGGCTCACAAGCAGATATTCACAAAAGCTAGCAATCGAGCGATATTTTTTAAACTTGTCGCCTCGATCATAAGCAACAGTTACGAGTGATAAAACTTTCACAATCAGTATTGGATTGAGAAATTTTATGTAAATTTAACCACACATCTATAAGAAAGTTCACAATATAATTACTGAAATAAAAGGGAACAGGAAACTCTTAACAGGCAACAGAAAAGCCAAGCTGTCCACAAGAGGCGGGGTTTTACCTTCCCCAAATGGAAGAATTTTTTCGCCCACCAGGGTCAAGGTTTAAAACCTTACTTCTTTACAAGATACTACCGCGAACGGGGCTACTTTTTTCTTCCGTTAAGAGTTTCTTTTTGTTTGTTCCTGCTGCGAAAGGGCTTTTTTAATCTAGCTACAATCACGAGGATTCAACTCTAATTTAGCTAATTTAATAAGAACTGGAAAGGAGCTGCACAACTTCATCCACTATTGACTCTGTACTCTCAAGTTTGTCTAGAAATCGATTAAAGCCAGCCAGCATCTATTGCCTTGCTACTTGAGACTTCCCGTGTATAAGAAGTTATGGCGATTGCTGGTAACTGCCGTACTAATGAGTTTGAATGTATCCGAACTTGCTCAATCAACCAGTTTCCATCATGATTAGGCAACAAAACATTCGATAATAGAATATCGGGATTGAACAATTCGATCATGGACAAGGCTTCTTCTGCGTCCATAAAGGTGATGACTTCTGCACCTTCTTTTTCCAGAATGAAGAGCAGCAATTCTGCAATATCAGGCTCATCCTCTACCAAAAAAATCTTAATTCCAGCAAGATGCAGAAGCGAATTTAAATCACTTTGTAGATTGCTCATTTGATCTGTCGTGACTGAGTGACTCAACAATATATAAACAGATTGACTCAATTAAGGTGCTTTTGTCATTGCACCATTGGTTTAGTCAAAGGATGAAATTCATTCTTGCACTTTTTAACTGCCTTACCAAACTACCCTCTTTAGTTACATTTTTAACTAAAATAAATCTCTAATTAGGAGTATATTTGCAATTTTTACCTCTTGATTCCGCCAATTTTGCATTTTCTATATATGCAAGTATCTTTACATAATTGAGAAGGAATCTACTTAGTAGATTAATTTATTGAAATTTCTGTTGAATCTTTAGCTATTCAGACAGATGTATTCATAATCGCTGAATGATTATAGTTAATGTCTGAATAAATTTTAGTGTAGCAATTATGAATCCTATTAATCAGGCTATTTTAGAATCTCTGCGTTCTGGCGAGAAGACTGCTGGAGAATTAAAAGACATATTTGATTGTAGTTACAGCGTCCTTGATAAGGGATTGCAGGATCTAATTGACACACAACAGATTGAAGCCGGATGGAGTAATGATAATTATCCAGCAAGAATTTATCGGCTCAAGCGCCAGCAACAATCTATGACTTTTTGGAAAAATTAGTCATTCTTTTTTAATGCTAAATAATTTTCCCAATCTTAATCATCTCAAAAAATACTCTTTATTGGCGAATTTCTCACTCAACATCAACTTCTAAATGGTTGACCTCTCTATCCGACCACTAGCCGTAATACTACTCATTTTTTGCTGATAACGCTTTGGAGTTGTGTGTAGCATTCGTTGAAAGACAGAAGTCATGTGACTCTGGTTGCCAAATCCCGCTTCTGCGGCTACCTGTGCTAGTTCGCGCTTTTGGTTTTGTAAGAGTTTTTGAGCAAGTTCCAGGCGACATCGCAGGACGTATTGATAAGGTGATAGTCCAGTTGTAACTTTAAATGCTCGTGCAAAATGATAAGCTAATCGGCATTCAAGCTGCAATATAGCTGAGATTGCCTTTGTTTTTGATTTGGCGATGCCACTTAATCACTAACTCGCCTTGATTCAAAAGCTTATCTAGCAGTGATTTTAATTCATCTACTGATTTAAATAAGCGATGAGCAATATATTCTTTACATGAGTGCCAGACTAACTCAATAATATTGTAATCAGGGCTGTAAGGGGGTAAAAACTCTAAAACAAAATTTGGGAACTCTTCAGATATTTTAGCTATAATGTCTTTGCGTTTATGAAAACTAGCATTATCTAAAACTAAAATAATCTTCGGCCCAGATTTTACAAAATCTTCGCCAAGGTTTCCTTTACTTATCCACTCCTGTTTAATTAATTCAAATAATAGTTGTAATTGCTCGTAAAAAATATCTGCATTACCTTTTTTCACGAAAAAGCATACCCGCTTTCGGTCTAATTCTCGGATTGCTCCCATCACATTAACCCGACCACAACGCCGTTGCCCTGGAACATTTTTACGTTTTCCTTTTTTACTCCAATTCTTGCGTCGAATTACACGTAAACTAAACCCGCTCTCGTCCCAAAACCATACCTGTAGACGCTCTGGCTGTTCTCGTGCAATCAATAAATATTGGGTAAGTTTTTCTTTAAATTTTGCTCTATCTACTGGATTTTGTTTATCCTTTAGATCATATTTAGCCCAAATATAACTATACTTTTTTCGCTTTAATATCCTCCTCACTTGAGAGCTACTTAAATCAATACCTGTTTTCTCGGTTAAATAAGTAGCTAATCTTTCTGCTGTCCATTTCCCAAATTCGTAACCTAATGATGAGGGTTCTTGAGCAACAGTTTTTAATAAAAGTTCAATATATTCAGGAGTGGCTTTTCGCCAATGTTCGTACTCTCTTTTATTATGTAAGGTTTCTAAATTATCTGGATCTCCATGCATACACCAATATGCCACTGTTCTATGCGAACAGCCTAAAAATTTTGCAATTTCGTGTTGTGGCTTCCCATCATTTTGCAGAAGAATAATTAGAATTCTTTCCCTAATATGCGGTAGGTTGCTCTCTTTTAGAGCTTCCTGTAGCTTGCTGACTTGCTCCTGTGTTAAAAAGTTCTTGGCTGGTGGCGGCATAGGTGCTTTGAAACGGCTTCATCTTCTTATTATGCAACTTAAGTACCGATTAGCTTAGGGACTGAATCCGACTGTGGCAGCAATCTGGTTGAGGTTAAGTTCCTGAGATAGATTCGCTCTGATGTATTCTAAGACTTGCTTTAACAAATTTGGGTCTAAAAATTCTGGTGGACGTTTGAGCCGTCCAGATAGGCTTGAACGTCGGTAAATTATTTGTGCCAACACTGCCGTTGCAACTGATTCTAAGTAAAATGCACCACCGATTTGTCCATTATCAAAAAACTCTTGCATAGCAAGCGCAGCACTCAATCCCCAACTAGTCTTAGGAATTTGCCCTGGCTGTAATTCAATCGTTTGCCCCTCTGCTTCTACTCGGACTACACGCTGTAAAAAAGATTGGGAATATCCAAACACTACAAAACAAGAAGCATCTTCCACCGAAGTATAAGTACTACCTTGCGGCACAATATCAAAACCTCCTGGTAGTGCTTGGTAAGGTTGCAGTCGATCAGCATTGAAGGCAGCAATCCCACGAGTTTCTCCAAAACTTGTTACCACAAGGTTCAGTGGTGAGCGAATATTAGCTTCTAAGTGTCCTGGCGGAATGATTGCTACCATTAACTCTGGTGTTTCTAGCCAGTGCCCCCACTGGGGTAAAGTTTCTAGTGGAGGCTGATCAAGGGGCATCATATATTCTGGGGGATTGAATAAAAACTCTTTTAGCAGATTCATGGGCAGCCCAATCAAGTGTTAACAGCAATTTCAATGCAATACCCTATTATCTCAAAAAGCAAATTTCAAGATTCCGCAAGAATTGAAAAGACAGTAATGATTGCAGCCAAGTATTTTCAAAGTTAGGATTTTATATTTGAGTAATTGTCAATGCCTGTTCTAATTCCGATTTCAACCTTTTTTATCGGCTGTCATGGGCTGCTTGCTCTAGGTTTGTCCTATCGAGTGGCAATGGAACGCACCCGGACTCGAATTTGGCATGGTGCATCTCTATCTGAAGTTGCCTCACAGCCCAATTACCTAGCTTCACCGAATGCTTGGGCAGAGTTTGTAGAAAAAATAACACAACAGTTTATTTTAACGAAAAACATAGACGATGGGGGATTGCAGCGTACTATCCGAGCGCATGGTAACTTTACAGAATACGTACCTCAAAGCCTCATATTCTTAATTGCCTTAGAGTCGATGCAGGCTTTTAACGGACTGTTGTGGATGCTAGGTACTCTATTAATGCTAGCTCGGATTAGCCATGCCTGGGGGTTAATACACACCTATGGCCCATCACCGGGTAGGGCGATCGGTTTTTTTGGAACTTGGCTAGTTTATCTCGTCGGTAGTCTGGCTTGTCTTTACTACAGCGTGCAGTAATTTTTATAGTTCAGCGATGACCCTAACTCAAAAATTATAATGCTTAAAGCAATTGATACCGACCTTTGGGTTGCTGAACAGCCTCTAAAATATTTTGGCTTGGAAGTAGGGACGAGGATGACCGTGATTCGCCTGACCAGTGGTAAATTAATGGTGATTTCACCTATTGAAATGGATGAAACCACTATCAATGAGCTAAATCAATTAGGTGAAGTAACTTACATTGTCGTCCCCAACTTATACCATCATCTATTTGTTGCTAATTTCAAGTTGTGCTACCCCCGTGCCAAACTATGGACAGTATCTGGTCTAGAGCGCAAACGACCGGATTTGCAAACCAACCAGATTATTAGCAATCACAGCATTCACGCGATTGATGGAGTTGAATATTTATTAGTACAAGCATTCAACACATTGTGTACTAGTGGATGCTCACCACTCAATGAATGTGTCTTTTTTCATGTCAAAAGCCGAACTTTGATTGTAACTGATACAGTTTTTCATTTTGACGATCAATGTTCACCAAGTATAAGGTTAATGGCAAAACTTTTAGGTGCTTACAACCAACTCCGTCCATCGTTATTAGAAAAATTTGCAACTCTAGATAAAGTCAAAGTCAAAGTCAAACGGTCAATTCAACAGCTTCTTACTTGGAATTTTGAACGAGTAATCATGGCGCATGGAAGCATAATTGAACAAGATGGTAAACCTCAGTTTAAAACAGGGTATGAGTGGTTTTTTAAAATGCCTTTATAACGATACTTAACTCAGTAAATAAGTACTACTAAATAACTGCCTCTAGCTTATTTAAACTAGTAAAAATTCACTCTAATCTTTCCTGCTCAGATTTATGCAAAATGTGCAAATACGTCGCTGAGTATTTTCACGTCTTTCCTGACTCGATGGTTATGCTGACAATAGCCTCAGCATCGTTAAGTTCAACTTCTCGAACCAATAAATCCACGTTCAATTGCCTTTTATCAATAACTCTTATTAACCAATATTCCGTCTGCAATTACAATTCTCCACTGGGGAAATTTAGCTAGCAGTTTCCCGATCATTATCACAAGTGCCGGATCATCATTCCAGCATTCCTACAAGAAGTCAGACCCGGTATTTTGCCCTGAATTCGCCGCAACTTTTGCGACACTTCCTCAATTTAATTGCAGGGAATATGCCAACTCCTAAAAGAAGCGTTCCACTAAATAAGCCGCATATTCCATACCATAAGGTACACTCACCCCAGCAGTCATTCCATTAGCAAAGTAGGTGTTTTGATTACCCTGCAACATTTCTAATCGTTGATAAATACCATCCTTGAGGTCTTCGGCTGAAAAATGAGAGAACCACTTCCAAATTAGGGGTTGCCCCATAAGTGTCACTTGAGTACCTCCGAGCTTTTTGACGCAATCGGCTACGTTGCTTTCCAACTCTTCAACAGTTGTCGTTTCATCCATGAATGGATAAAAATTGTAGATTTTACTGCCTGGATCAACCTCGTAGATAGCTAATGGATAACTAGTTGGTAAAGGCTGATTTAAAGTATTTCTGATTACGTAGAAAATGTTTGCAGGTAAGCCCTCTACTTTACAGGTAATAACTGCTCTTTTAATGGTACGTACCCTAGAAAAAATCTCTACTTCTTCAGTACAAGCATCAGCTACACTGAGAAAGTCATCTACAGGAGCAGTCCAAATTAAACGCTCAAATTCCCATTGATTTGAAGTAGTTTTGACCAGAATTGTTTGATTGCGAGAAACATGCTCAATAGTTTGTCCTAGACACAAGTTATGGGTTGCTGCTAAACGATTCCATAATTCTTGATTCCCTTCTTGCAATTGAGGCATATTCAGAACCAATTTTTTCAGGAAATTGCAACGGTTCCATAATGCTAACAGCCTAATCACATAAGCAGTAGAAGCTTCTTGTTCTAGATATCCAAACTGTCCCGCATTCGCAATCGGCATTAAAGCATCTCGAATAAAATCCAAACCCTGTTTGTTAAACTATTGAGGTGAGGATTCATTCATACCTCGGTAAGCAGGATTGATATAGCCTGGATCTGAATACCGAGTATACTTGTCTAATTCTTGGAAAAATTTCCTCAACTGCCAGAGCCGGCTGAATAAAGAATGTTTTGACTCCACTAAAAATGGGCTAGTAACTTTGCCAGTAGCTAAGTCAAATATTTGCACCCGTGGCATCACATGAAGCGATGGAGAAATCCCATACCTTTTTCTATATTTTTTGTACAAGGGGCTAGGTAAGATCCAAACAGTTCCACCCTCGTAAATACCACGGGCTTCAAGACTTGGGTCTGCGTATCTAATTGAATATGTTTTCCCACCTACACGATTTTTGGCATCAATGATGGTGATATTTTTGTATCCAAGATCATGTAATTCTTCGGCAGCCGTTAAACCAGCGCATCCAGCACCAATTATACCAATACGGGTTGAAGGTTCACAGGTTAAACGATTAATTCGCATGAAACTGTAGTTAGAATTTCAGTCCCATTTCAATTGTACTAACTTTCTGTTCATGTTAGTCACACCAAAGGCGATAGCCGTTCACTGTCTTCATCTCCATTATCACAGCGTCCCGCTCTTAAGGAGAAGGACTAAGCGAGAGCTTATCGCCCAAGGTACATTTTCCCAACAACGCTTGACGACTGTACACCCCATTTTAGAATTGAGCCGAAACTGTGGAGTATAGAGTATTTCCATCAAGAATTAAAATTTTAATTAGTGCATTACAACAACAGTGGAAGCCAAAAGTATGGAGTGATGAGTACATTTAACTACCCTGAGTTAGAATCACCGGAGCAAAGGTAATGGAATGGTGCAGCTTCCAAGTGAGGGTATGATGTACGTAATCGTCTCGTTGCCGGGTTTTCACGTCCATTGCTTTAAGTCCCAATCCAATGGCATTTGAACGACAATTATGAGTAACCCTCTTTCCCATCCCAAAGATCCAGACTTCCATTCATCTATTCAGGAAAACCTAAAACAGCTTTCTGCTCAGTTGGGATCTCCTTTGTCCGAATCATCAGTCATAGAAATATACCAGGATGCGTGCGATCTACTGAGCCACCTTTCCCCATCACCTCTTACTCTTGCCCGTGTTGCCGGAACATTACTGGTTTACCGAGTCAATGACACAGAACCGGAAGAATTTGAGTGGTTCAGCACCCAAGTGAAACAATGTCTGGACGAAGAAGAAGTTGAGGAGTTGATTGAATCCATACATCGCACGGATGCTTTGTAATCGCTGAAAAAGGTGGAGTCTCGCGCACATCAGATACCGTCGCATCATCTCTTGCAATTCCACTGCCTCACCTTCTGGCGTAAATATTACATTACCTGACATTGCAATTATAATCCTCTGCCGCCTCGCGCACTCAAACCAATCCTTTACAGCAGATTTTACCTGCGTGGACTCCGGTTTTCTCCCCTCCTTCAAATAAGCGATGTCTACGACAAGCTGCTATGCGTCTACGCACCCGGTACATTCTCCCAACATCGCTTGAGTGTACGCCCAATCTCTCAATTGAGCTGAAACTGCTATGTTTTACGAGCAACAACATAGTAAATTAACTCCTCATGCCATACACCTTGCTCAGTTTCTAGTGCAGCGATCTCTTCATCATAACTGGCTTTGATCTGGCAAATTTTTGGGGGTGTTAATTCCCGTAACGGATTATCGATATGTAGCCAGAATTGCCCATTCCATTTACCTTGTGCTTTTTCTAAGCTCAGGTAAGTCCCCATCTGTCGAGGATGAATTTCAATTTGGTCAAACTTGGCTTGAGTTAATAGGTGTTGAATTCGCTCTGGTGTTCCCAATGGTTCATGCAGATTTGGAAGTGCAATTCCATTTTTTGCACAAGCTTCTACAATCAATAATGCTAAATATGAATTTTCAGACGAGCAGGTGAATGCAATGAATCCGCCGAACTTGAGACAACGATACCAATTTTCGAGAATCTTAAGAATGTTGGGGAAAAGCACAATCGCGTAAGAACAATAGATCACGTCAAACTTATCTGGCTCAGGCTGATATGCTTGGGCATCGACTTCAATTAGCTCAACATTAGATAAGTTTTGGGCTTGAATTTTCTGTTGAGCAATCTTGAGTAGTTCTGTTGCGATATCAATTCCAATTACATAACCACTTGGACCTACTTTTTGAGCAGATGTGATTGCAATATTTCCTGTTCCTGTCGCTACATCTAAGACAGATTGCCCAGGGCTTGGAGTTACATAGTCAAAAAGTGCAATTGCACGATTGAGGGTGACATCGTTATCATAATTGGTTCTGGCATTGTAAAAATTGATAATTTCCTGCTTATATGTCATAAATAGCAACAATTTAGGATCACAAATCGCCAAATAAGCTGAAAGTGCTAAATTTTCATCCTCTGCTTACTTTAGCCTTAAACTGTCCGCCCATCTGAATTGACTTGTCTAGCTTGTAGTGACATAACACCCTCTACTCTTCCCGCTCAATCAACTCCCCATCCACACACCCAATCCCCCACTGCGGAAACTTCACCAGCAATTTCTTGATCACAATCTGCAAAGCAGGATCATCATTCCAGCATTCCTGCAAAAAGTCAAAACCCGGATTCTCGCCCGAATTCGCCGCTCGATTCAGTTTCTCCCTTCTTACAGGTCGCAGGTTTGCCCTTGCAACAATCGCCTCATGCGACCACTTTTCAGCGCTAGGGACAGGCGCGGCGGAACTTTCACCTTCATCAACTGCTTTGAATCCTACACCTGAAACTGAATTTTCACTCATCAAATCAGCAGAGGGGCGACTCGGTTTTATTTTCTGGTCTGCGATCACTGGAGTTGAAGATTTTTCAACTTGGGCAAGTGACGCGGCGGAACAAGTGCCAACTCTTAGAGACACAACTTTAACATTTTTATTTCAAACAGTCGTTAGGCGTAGATATAGCGAAGCTGTCACTAGGGGCAAGATAGGCTGAAACTATTGCTATGAATGACTTACAGGCGTAAAGATTCTTGGATATACTAACAAAGCGTATTTTTAGACACATTCACCCCGTCTCAATTGGCAACCTGACATTGAGATCCAAACGAAAAATACCATAGGGATTAACGTGACCCCAAATTAAAGGCGAAAGCGCTCGCAAATCCTCCAACTTCATCAACCGCATCCATTGTGGTTGGGATAAAACCTCCTGAATCATTAAGGTATTTATATATACCAAAGATATCTGGAGTAAATGCAGAGATAACACAGCTAATTCTTGGTCGGACAAACGATTAGTAGCAATCTCTCCACCCTTGCCATAAAAAATAAAACTGTTAGCACTATTCCAGTTCTTCACCACATTGAGTCCAGCATTTATCTCTTGTCGCAGTTCAACCGAATGCAGGTATTTACATAAAAATATAGTTTTTACAGCCTTGCCCAATTCGGATAGCGCTTGATAAGTAGGGTGTAATAAATTACCCCTAGTAAAACGCTTTAAGATGGCTTCAGTTTCTGCCATACCCAAACGCAGAGCAGTAGCATACTTCACCATTTGGTCGTATTGTTGACGAATTAAATCCCAATTAATAGCGCGAGTTAAAATCGGTTGCAAGTTGGGATAAGCATCATTATTTCCAGTTGACGGACGGTATAATTTCTGAACATTGATACGTTTAAGACGCGGCATTAACTGAAAACCCAATAAATGACAGAAAGCAAAAGCCACTTCATTTTGACCGTGACTATCTACATAATTTGTCTCCACTTTCATCTGGGTACAGTGGCGTAATAATCCTTCAATCATGGCTGCAACTTCAGAGGAAGAACAAGTTTTTAACTGCGAGTAAATACAAACAGAATTCTTCTCAACGTGCCAATAAATCATCACACCCCGTCCACCATAGCGGATGTGCCACTCAGTCATTAAATTTTGATCCCAAGCACCAAACTTTTTCGAGTCAGAAGCGCAGGCGGTTGTACCCTCTCCCCAAATAGTGGGAATTCTGGCAGTAAAAATTGCATTTGCAACACAGGAAATAGCATTGCGTAATTGTTCTTTCTGAATAAAATGACGCTTGACATGGAGTAAATCTTGATAATTATCGCCTTTAATCTCATCACTTAAACGCTTTAATCCAGTATTCGTTCCTAAACCATATAAACAAAGTAACAAGCGTTTTTGTAAAGTATAGTCGCCTAAAACCTCTCGTGTTGATACACTCCGAAAGTGTTGGCTAAAATTTACTCGTAAATCAGTTTCTTTGAGAATATCTAAGAGGCTAGTCATCCGCCAACGTCGAGTAATTTCACTTTTTAAGCGAGTCAAATTAGCAGGTTAATTTTGAGGATTCAAAGGAGAAACACAAATTCGACTTTTCCCTGTATTTTTAATTGTGACTAATTTATTCTTAGGTATTCCCTTAGACAATAAAGTTAATGCTTCATCCATCTGCTTTTGTAAATTAGCAATAAAGACTTCCACATCTGATGGTTGTTTCAATGCTTGAAAATATTCTAATCTTTGCGCCTCAAAATCAGCAGGTAAATCTTCTTCAGGGTTTCTGTAACGATTAGCTCCTACAACCCAGATTTCCTTGCATCTAAGCTTTTCTCTCAATGCTTGCAGCACGCTCAACTCATAATTAATGCGATTAACTTTGATTTCGTCGTCTGCTCCCGTCTCTAATATAATTTCTTGCCAACCACTACGTAATACCCCATCAATGGGTATATCTTCTCCTGCATCATAATAACGTTGTTTACTATCAGCATACTTTTTCAGTAAAGCTATCGCTTGAATAACTGGACGATGAACTTCATTATTTGAACGGAATTCTAGCTTGTTTAAAATTAATGGTAAAATTCGGCGATAATATCCACCATAAGAAGAACGCATTACCGTATAAACTTTCTCACGGTAAGCATTCCCTGTCGATTTATACTCTTTCACTAAATTATTGAGAGTTACCTCACTTACCACCGGAAAAATCACATCTTTGATTGTGCCATCAGGTGTTTTCAAGGAAGCTTCTGCCATTTGGTAGAGGAGATTATTCTTCCCGTGAACCCGTTTAAAATCCTGAATAAGTTCTTTATCTACACGTTTTTCTGCATTGGCTCCTATGCGATGCACAATCTGGATGAGTAACTCTACTAAATTATCTATAACTTCTTGACTTCTGAGCCAACAAAAAGCTGTAAATAGTGTGTAGCGGATATGTTCTGGGTGACGGCGTAAGTCACGAGGATGTTCAACAACTACTCGACTTTTATAGACTTGGAGAACTTTGGTAGGGATTTTTTTAAATAAGTCTGCTGGTAATTCTAATTGTTCAAAAATCTCTAACTTAGCAACTTCTTTTTGAAAACTTTCTACACCAATTCTCCCTGGGTCTGTTTTTAATTCAGCCCATGTTAATATGGAAACATCAGTGTTGATTTCTGAGCCGTTCATGTTATCTAACTGTTGAGATAATTGGATATCTCCCAGATTAATCAGTTGTTTATCATGATTTACTTCTGTGGTATCATCTAATTCCTGAGCTGAAGCTTTCTCTTTTAAAAAATTATCTATCCACTTTTTAGATTGGTGAGATAGTTGCGAAGTTATGTCCCGAAAAAATTTAGATTCAAAATTTCTAATAGCAGAGCGAATGATACGTTCTAATCTAGAATCTGTCGGGGGTTCAAGTTTTAAATTCCGTAGTCTCGCTACGGCGGCAAGTTTTAATTGTTCAAATTTTAACTCATAAATTAGTGCTTGTTCAGCTAACCAATTAGTTAACTCTTTAGCATCACTAACTTTGGTTTCTCGAAATCCAAAGAATTCTCTAATTTGAGCGCGATGATATTTTATGGAGCGTCCTTGCCAATCGTAGTAAGAGTACTTCTCTGGGGGAATATCTAACAGTTTGGCAACATAATTAACAACGCTTATGGAGATTTCTTGATTATTAAGAGGGAACCTGGCATAAATCTCAAAAAACTTCAGCAATATAGCAAAACCTAACCTATTCTCGTCATTTTTCTGATTAAGTATTGCTAATTCTTCTGGGAGTAGCGTCCAATACTCTACTAATTCTTCTGGCTGCCAGGTTTTTTTCATTAAGTCTCACTCTTCAAGCAAACAGTATTCTACCTTCTTTAGGGTAAAAATCTTTAACTTAGATAAAATGCTGTTTTTTAGTGAAGAACATAGTGTAACTGAGTGATGCTATATAATTGCCTTAAAGGTCAGCATCTGGAGCGGAATTAATCAGTATATTCAAGGCATGACGTGCGGCTGATTCTGATTTCTGTGAGGTGACTTTAGCGTAACGTAAAGTTGTCTGAATGCTTTCATGTCCCATTAACGAGCATAATTCCTCAATACTGATTAATCCCACTCGTTCTGTAGCAAATGTATGTCGTAAATCGCGAATGCGAACGCCTTGAAGCTGCGGATACTTGTTAGTTATCTCCTGCCAATAATCATGCAATGTATGGTAGCTGATTCTACTTACTTTTAGAGTAACTGGGTGTTGCGCTGTCAACAAAGCATTCGTATTTTGATGCCGTGAGTATTTTAAGTATTTAGCAAGTGCTAAAGCTGCATCATCGCTGTAATAGCACCAACGTTGTTTGTTACCTTTACCCAATACTTGAAATTTCTGATTATTAATATCTACAGAATCTATATTTAGAGCTAAAAGCTCTCCTATTCTGCATCCTGTGCGATGCAGTAAATGAACTATTGCACTAAGACGTAAGTCATCTTTTACGGCAGCATATAGTATATTTAGTTGTGATTGTGTTAGATATCTTATTGTATCGTCGCTTTTATGTTCGCCTTTCTCTCTTTCAGGTAGACGTTGTTTTAGTCCCCTGATGGGGTTGGATTTTATATACCCTTGCTCTACTGCAAAGTTCAGCAAACTTTGTAGTATTGCTTGATGCTTGTGGTGTGTTGTGTATTTTAAATGACTGAGATTATCTAGATACTCAACTAATGTTTGCTTACTGATAATTTCTATTGACCAACTTCCATACTTTTGCAGTAACAGTCCGAGGGTAAGTTCATAGGTTTCTCTAGTACTGGGTGCTAGACCAGGACGCTCTAAAAATTCGGTCGTGACAGTGGCTAAAGTTACACCCAATTTCACTGTTGTTTATGTATTTTTGACAAGGTTTTTTATCAATAAATTATATATCTTTTGAGTAGTTAATTAACAGCTTTTTATGGATACTTTTACAACTCCTCACCCATCTGAATCCCTTGCCAGTTACGTTTCACGGGTCAGGAAGAAACTCAATTTGACTCAGTTGGAGTTGGCGGATGCTGCTGGTATACACGGACGCTCTGTGGAGAAGATTGAGCGGGGGCTGACAGCCAAAATTAATCGTAAGACAGTTCAAGGTTTAGCTCTAGCACTTGGCGTACCTCAAGAATATTTGGATGCTGTGATCAAGGGCGAGGAAGTCTCTCAGGTTAGAGGGGTTAAGTTTTGTCCTCAATGTTGGAATCCTGGCGCTGCGGTTGACCCTATGTGGGGTCATGTCAAAGCCAAGTTTTGTTATCTCTGCGGTACACCAATTCGAGCTAACTGCGCGAATTGCGGTGAATTGGTGTTGTCTTTGAGACACAGATTTTGTCCAATCTGTGGCTGTGCTTATAAAACGTCCGTCAAAACAGCTTATACCAAATCATGAACTTTTTTTCTCAAACCCGCATTCCACAATACTTTCAGCCTATCTTGCCCCTGATGACAGCTTCGCTATATCTACGCCTAGTTGTGATACTTACTGTACCTGTGTTCAATCATACGCAATTAATCCCGAACAAAATTTTTCTAGTTTACTGGGATTAAGCCCTTGGTGACTAACCTACTTTTCACCCCCTCGTGTTTTTGATCAAGTCTAAGGGCATGACAAATGGGGCAAAGGGTTCTCAAATTTGAAGCGTGGTTGTGTGGGCAGGATTACCCGGATCTGGTAGAGTAACTTCTGCTTCTAAATTTTTACACTTCTGGTGGCAACCATTCTCTATGAATGAGTATCGCTTCAGTTTCCCTGTTCAATAATCCACCACTCGCTAATTTCGTGTTCAAACTTGATAAATAACGGGAACAATAATTATGTAGATGTATAAATATATAAAATAACAATGAGTGGAAAAAAGAAACCCTGGCTGCCTATAGTTATCGCAGCACTTTTAAGTTGGTTTGGCGTTAGTAAAATCCTGCAAATTACGAAAGATTATTCAGCACACCAACAAGCAATTACCGATGTACAGGCAATTGTTAATGAAAATAGTAATATTAATAGTATTCCCAATTTGGATGCTTTAAAAGCAAACCAAACCAAGATACAGCAAACCCTTGAAAAGCTAAAACTAGTTCCAAATCTACCAGGATATCCATATCAGAATGCCCAAAATCAAATATCACAGTTGAATCAATTACTTGCTAAACTTGACTCAAAAATCCAGTTTGAAGAAGCAGCTTTCAATAATTTACAAGCTGCACTGAAATTAGATGAGGAAGCAGCAATACTAGTCCAAGATAAAGCTTACTCCAATAATTGGCAAGAAGCGAAAGGTAAATGGCAGCAGGCAATTAGCATTTTAGAAAAAATTCCTACAGCTACATATGTTTCCGATACAGCAAAGCTTGGAATATCATCTGTAAAACGCAACTTTAATGATGTAGATAAGGTGATTACAAGTGAACAAAAATCACTTCAAAACTTTTCATCAGCAGTTGAATTAGCTCAAAAAGCTACTAGCCTTACTAAAGATACTACATTAATCACATTACCTGAATTATTGAATGCAAAGTTGCAATGGCAGCAGGCAATTAATTTACTTGTAAATGTTTCTTCGGCAACTAATCTATCTTTGAAAGCACAATCCCAACTTAGCATTTATCGCAATAATTATCGCCAAGTTAGTAATGCAATTGATGAAATTAAAAAATGTCTAACACAAAAAACTAGTTTTGAGAGTGAATGTACAGCAAGCGTCTCATTATATATTAGTCCTCCTGAAACCCTAACCGCATTGCTCGAAGATATCAAAAAAGAAGAAGATGCTAATAATCAAATTGCTTCTTCTGAATTTAACAGTACATCTGGTACTTCCTCAGATACTTCAGATGAATCTAGCAGTAGTAACTATAGCGGCTATAGTGGTGGTTACAGTAGTGGTTATCGTAGCCATTCCGGTTCAGTTTCCGTAAATGGATACACTCGTAGAGATGGAACTTACGTCAATAGTCACACCCGCAGCGCTCCAGGTTCTCGTGTAAGTGGTTTTGGTAGTTTTCGTTCTGGAGGAGCGAGTTCATGAACGATGTTAGGCATAAATTTTACCAGCAGCATCAAGATATATTTAGCTGGTACGATGCCGATGAATATGCTTGCTATGAGGTGTTAATGGTTGCACCGGAAACCATAGAAAAAATCAAGCAAGCAGCAACAAGAGTTTGGCAGGTTTTAAACCATGCGGCTCTGGTTATGAAGCAGTTTGATGAACGGACTCTAATTGAATTTGATTATCCTCAATCAACCCTACGATTAATCAAAAATAATAAGCAAGTGCCTTTTATTGCCCGATGCGATTTTGCAGTTGTTGGTGATAATATCTACCTGCTTTAATGTAATGCGGAAGTGGCGACTTTTATAGTCGAAACATTCAAAATAAATGGGATAGTCGCTAAACATTTTGGGAAAGTAGACCCGAATATTAACGCTGAAGCCGTTCTTCAAATAGGGCTTAATCAATATATTGAAGAATCTGCCAAATATCTCAATAAATCTCCTGAAGACTGCAATATTATCTTTGCAGCCCTATCGGAAGCTCTCGAAGATATTGGTACTGTTGAATATTTAATGTCTTTGTGCCATTATAAATCTGCTTTTTGTCCAATCGAAAGTATTGCAATGGATGAGGATGGCTGCTACGACCATAGAGGTGAAGCAGTCGATATAATCTACCGCATATATCCAACAGAATGGATGGTAGAAGATAAAGACCCCAAATTTGGAGTAAGTCTCTGGGATTATTTTGAACCATTAGTCTATTCAAGGAAGCTAGCTTTAATTAATCCTGTCAGTGCTTTTGTAATGCAAAATAAAGCGTTAATGGCTTTAATTACAGAATTAGGATTTGATTTTTTTAGTCAGAATAATTTGGCAGGATTTGAACATTTTTTACCTACATTTATGGAACAAGATAAAATCAATCCTCCCTTAGTGTCAAAACCCACCTGGGGGAGAGAAGGGAGAGAAGTTAAAGTTATTAAAAGTAATCAAGAAATAGCTTGTAACCCAGACCCTGAGTACGCTTATTTTGCTAAAGTTTACCAAAAATATGCTGATTTACCAATTATCAAAGTAGAAGGAGAAGAGTATAGATTGCAGTTATCTTGCTTTTTGATCAATGGCGTTGCTGAAGGAGTGGCAGCAAGAATTGGTAAAGATGTGATTAATAATAACTCGAAATTTCTGCCAATTGGGTTTTAGGGGGAGAAGGGAAGAAACGGGAAAGTCGAATTTAGAATTTACCACCCAACAGGCAGGACAAGAAGGCATCGCTTAACTTTGGGATTGAATCATGAACACGCTCTAAAGACTTGATCAAATTCTGCAAAGTCATAATTGTAGACAATTATGATTGAATCAGACCATACTTGCAACTTACTGGGATTCCCAATTTGGGAATCTGGAAGTTTCGTTGTACATTCCACTTCGGTCTGGTCATGCAGGGATCGCTCTTTTTCCTCATTGACTTGCTCAATATGACTGTGGTTTATATGCGTCGCTCTTTTTGGGATGTAAGCTAAAAGCATAAAAGATATGAGTTAACATCCTATGCAGCAGTCCACAAAAGGCAATTACCGGGATCTTTGGCGGCAGCTTGTTACTTTGGCTGCAATCTTTGGTGCTTTCGTTATCAACGTAGTATCGAACATTTTTCCGCTCAATGGACTCAGCATAGGGGAAATTTCCAATACTTTGTTTAAAAATGTCCTGATTATCCCTGCTAATTACGCCTTTGCTATTTGGGGGCTGATTTACCTTGGGTTGTTTGCTTTTGGGGTATACCAAGCTCTACCTGACCAACAAGATGACCCTGATTTACGTAAGACAGGTTATCTGTTGGTGATTGCCTGTGTTGCTCAAAGTATCTGGGTTTATCTGTTTTTGTCTCGGCTGTTTGCTCTTTCTGTAATTGCAATGCTTTTGATTCTGTTACCCCTGATTGCTGTCTATGTGCAGTTAGAAATTGGCAATAAGCGTGTACCTCGGCTCAAGAAATGGTGTATTCAGTTTCCGATTAGCATTTATCTAGGCTGGATTAGCGTGGCAACCATTGTCAACGTAGCGTGTGCCTTGTATTTTCACGGGTGGAATGGTTGGGGGATTTCTGCTGTAATCTGGACTCTCATAATGTTATTGATAGCAACAGCAGTTGCAGCATTTATTGTCATCCAGCGTCGAGACATCGCTTATACAGGAGTAATACTCTGGGCATTGGTAGCGATCGCACTCAAACACTTTGATAACTCAATGCTCAGAAATGCTGCGTTGGTTTTGGCAATTGTCCTAGTTTTGACCGCTACGATTAACAGCTTACGCCCCCAACAAGAACATATTTAAGTGCGATGGCGTACCCGCCCACTGTAGGCTTACGCCCAAAAATTAACATTCATTGATGATGTCCTCACTAGCACCCTATTGGCGTAATACACTCAAAGTAAGAAGTCGGGTAGTTGACCGTGGAATTATCAACGCTACAAGGACAACCAGCAAGTATTCTCGGTTTGGCAGGGCAACAGTCGATAGATGCTGCAACTGTTTTGTTGGCATTTGGAGCTGGAATCAATTACTTTTTCTTTTACAATTTGGAATCTGAAAACTTTTTGGGTGGCTTAAAATCTCTCTTGCTAACAAACCGTGAGCAGGTCTTGGTGGCAACGGGGAGTGAAAACCGAGATATACAATCTTTACGCCTTTACCTCGACTCTGTGCGCTATCGCCTAGATGTCGAGCAGGTGGATGTATTTTTTATTGAATATGTCTCCCCTGGTGACGACATGGCTCAGGTTCAGGCGTTGCTTGATGAACTTTATTCGTGGAAAGATAAAGGACTTGTGCGCTACGTGGGAGTTACCACACACAATCGAGCTATTGCTTTAGAAATGATAGAACGTCATCAGTGTGATGTGTTGATGCACCGCTACAATATGGCACATCGTCAGGCTGAACAAAACGTTTTACCTGCTGCTCAAAAAGCTAGTATTCCCGTGGTGGCATTCACTTGCACGCGCTGGGGAACGTTACTCAAAGGGCATCACAACTGGCACGGAAAGTTACCTACGGCAGCAGACTGTTATCGCTATACACTAAATCATCCAGGGGTGCGTCTGGCGCTCACCGCCCCCAAAACTAGGCAGCAATTAGAAGAAAATCTCGCTGTTCTGCAAGCGCCCCAAATTGAAGCCGAAGAAGTAGCTAAATGGCACTCATACGGGAACTTGATTTATGGTAATGGGCAAGACGCATTTGATACTCAATGGGTTTGAGAGGTGGAATGGTTGAGGGGAGCGATCGCATAACACGAAACCATATTGGGATTTGACTGGGATGCAGACCTTTTTCTTAGAGGAAATTTGGCTCAGTAGCTGTTGCTCAGGCATACCTCGCAGCGTCGCACTTTGACATGATCCATCTGTAAGATAGCCATGTAATAGATGCTTGAATATAGAAGTCAAACAAAAAACCAATTATACCCATGTCGGAAATTGAAAACTTGGGAGTGAGTGTAGAAGAGTATTTAGAGGGATTGGCAGCAGGGATTGACATTTTAGAGTTGAAGCGGTTAGAAGCAAGGGGAATTCCCACCAATTTAGCTTTAGAAGTGATGGCGATTATACCAAAGGTAATCAATGGCACAGCCACACCTGAAGAGGTTGTCCGAGGACTAATGATTATGTCGCCATCCTTAAGAGAGCAAATTGAATAGTTTCGAGAATTACCACATTGGTTTACTTTGGGTTGTCGCCTTGCATCAGTGCATCTAACTGAGCTAACAACTTCTCTACTTTGGATTTTTTCTTCGGATCATCCCACACTTTCGCTTTTTTGAAGCGTTGAAAAGTATCATCAACGCGGTCTTTTATGGATGCTGATTCTGTTTGCTTTGATGACTCTGATTTAGACTGCTGCTCAATTTCTTGAATCTTACGCTTGATTTCGCTCAGTGAGAGATTGTAAGCGATCGCATCTTCTAAGAATTGTTTTCTTGTTTTTTCATCACCAACTCGTGCGATCGCTTTGGCTTTACTTGTCTCCAGTTTCCCCTGACGTAATACCTCTAAAATGTCAGTGGGCAAATTGAGCAATGGCAAACGATTGCTGATAAAAGAGTCTAGTTTAATATTGCCGAGCGAGGTCAAAACCTCCTCCACTACACTAATGACATCATTGCCAATAACGTTATTGGCAGCAGTTCTACCACGCTGTTGGTTTTGAATGTGATGTAGCAGTGGTGGTACTTCTTGGGGTGAAATTTTTAATTTGACAGCCAAAAGTCGCACAATCCCATCAGTTTCTTCAAGGTCAGTGAGTCCCGAACGAGCGAAGTTTTCAATCAGGGCAATTTCTAGAGCATCTTCATCACTGAGTTGACGGATAACTACAGGGGCTTCTACCAATTCCAGAATATGTGCTGCTCTGTAGCGCTTTGCCCCTGCTACTACTTCGTGTTTGTCACTGCCAGGGATAGGACGGACTAGAAGTGGTTCTAGAATGCCGTTTTTTCTGGCAGTAGCAACAATTTTGTCTACCTCTTCTGGGTCGATGTAGTACCGTAGTTCTGCTGTGGGCAGCACAATCAAACTGAGGGGCATAGTAGCCTTAGTCTGGTTAGCATCATCCCTAAAGATAAACTCTTCTACCATGCGTCTATCTCTTGCCATTGGTTACTCCCAAGGCTTCGGTAAACAGTGCCTCAAAATCTTTAGCTGCGCGTTTGGCTGTTGCTCCTGGTAGTCCCCAAACAGTCGTGCCTTGTCCTGGTGCATCAGCAATTACTTGAAGGTCATACACCATTGTTTTTAGTAAAGGAAACCCTGTGTTTTTTTCTGATAATGCTCTTTGGGCATCTTTGAGTAATACAGTTCCTTTTTTTGCGTGATTTAAAAATAAACCAACATGGGGCATACCACCTCGCAGTTCTCTTGCCTGCCGCAAAATTCTTACCATTTTTGATGTACTGTGCATATCTAGACCTGCTGGTTTACAGGGTACTAGGGCTAGGTCACATCTAGATAAAATTGCCTTGGTTGTTTCACTTAGGCTACCTGGCCCGTCTACAACTACAGCATCATATTGTTCTGCTAAAGTCGGCAGTTCATCAAATAAATCATCCGGGTCTATCATTGTTTTACACGGCAGTTGCAGGTCTTTCATCCAGTTAGTGCTACTCTGCTGTGCATCTGCATCTACAACTATCACTGTTCCTTGTTGGCTTAACCAATACGCCAGATGACCAGATACAGTGGTTTTACCAGCGCCCCCCTTCTGGTTTGTTAGCCCAATAATCATAATTTTTAGACGATACCTGCTAAATGTACTACTGCGCTGACATCACGATTAACTTTCACTATTTAGCAGCAATAGTATCAGTTTTTTTATGAGATGACTTGATAGTACTGCGATGGCTCCGCCCACCGCAGGCATCGCATCCCATTAGATAGGCCCTTTGCCAATAACGTTATTGGTGGAAATGCTTTTGTGAAAATCAGTGAAGTTAATTGTGCGAACTTCTCATGCAATGGCATTATTGGCTCATCTGGTAATTTCATGCTTTATGCCGTTAAATTGATGAAATATTGAGCGATGGGATGAATAACCGAATTCATCATTGCGTTCATAATATTGTTGAATCCAATTCTGTAAAAAATCAAAAGTTTGTGCCTGTTCTTCAGGCGATTGGAATTTATGCACTTCCCAAGGGCGATTGCGGTTATTTTCAAGACACTTATCAATGCCAGGATTGAGGAAATAAATTTCAGTTGAGAATTCAAGAGCAATTTTGAGTAGCGTAGTATAGCAACCTTCAATTACCCAAACAGTATTATTTTTTATGAAGTCTCGTAGATCCCTAACTGAATCTTCGTGATTACGCCGTATGGCAATTTGGTTTGCTTCCCATGCAATAGTATCGAGGTCGAGAACTGGAATGCCGAAGTCTTTGCCAAGTTTATTGGCAAGAGTACTTTTGCCAGAACCAGAATTGCCAAATATTAAAAATCGATGCATAACAATGATTTAATTAATAGTGATCGCAAGAGTGCTTCCTGTGGAGCATCACACTCTTACTTATCATCTGGTAAATACAATCTGCTGCTGTCAATCGGACTACATCTTTATGCATATTATGATTTTTTTGTAAAGACATTGGCTACTAAAATTTAAAATAATAGCTTTAATAGAAATATAAGATAATTTCTCACTTAATTAAATGGTGAGAAAAAGGAGTTGCTATGTTGACTCACACGATACCTATGCAATGGCTAATAGAGCTAGTGCAAGAATATCGAAACATTACTAAACGCAATCTGTTTTACAAAACAGTAAATTTGGCTTCTTCACCTTCAGACTTTCAATGGATCAGACAACTGTATTATTTATCCTGCGACTTTACAGCAGCAGTGGCGTTACGTTATGGTAGCTGCCAGGATGCACGTTTTCGTGATGCTTTTGGCGAACACGCTGCTGAAGAAGTGACGCACCCTGAAGAACTAGCTGATTGGATGCGTGAATCTGGCTTACTAGCTCCTGATGAACAACTAACTTCAATACCACCAACATTTGAAACTTTAGCGTTAGGGTCTTATTTTATCCGCTCTGTGATGCGTGAATCGATAGCACATCAGATTATTACTCTGAATTTGGTGGCAGAGGGGCTTGCTTACGACTTCTATGCCATTGTCAACCCTAAACTAGCCGAAGTAGGATTGACCCCTAAAGGTTATTGGTTGGTTCATCAAGAATCAGATATGGAACATCAAACTTTAGGGCTTGAGTTAATCCCAGAATGTGAGCGCAATTCATTGTGTGGCAGAGGATATACTCATACTATGTGGGAAGTGTTCAGCCTTTTTAACCAGTTATTATACTCTTGGAGTGGAATGCCAGTAGAACACAAACCCCAACTTCCTACACCTATAGAATTGGGTAGTTATAAGGGAAAATCCTAGTTGGTATTGAGCCGATAGAAAAGGGAATCCACCAGAGAGGTACTGCCCCTCCTATATCTGTGTTATCAGCACAGCGCCTCACTTTTCGGCTTCTGGTGGAAAGCGGAAGATGGAGGAATTGAACCCCCAGGTGTTACCCTGCTCTAGTTTTCAAGACTAGTTGCCCTCCCTTGAGCAGCATCTTCCATATAAGGGGTGTCTGGCGGGACTTGAACCCGTTATGACTGGTTCCACAAACCAGCGCCGCGACCACTTTGGCTTCAGACACCATCAATGGAATCAATGGGACTTGAACCCATAACCTCCTGCTTGCAAGGCAGGCGCTCTAGCCAATTGAGCTATGACCCCATGTGGCAGGAGTGACAGGATTTGAACCTATATAAAACCGTTTAGAAGACGGTTGCCTTATCCATTAGGCGACACTCCCATAAATTGGTAGCCTTGGCAGGGATTGAACCCGCGACTTCCTCTTTGTAAGAGAGGCACTCTCCCAACTGAGTTACAGGGCTAAGAAAGCGATCGACGAGATTTGAACTCGTACAAGCGAGTTTGGAAGACTCAAATGCTGCCATTACACCACAATCGCATTGAAGCTGGTGACAGGAGTTGAACCTGCAACCTACTGATTACAAATCAGTTGCTCTGCCAATTGAGCTACACCAGCACTAATTTGGTGACGGGGGCAGGAGTTGAACCTGCCGATGTTCAGGTTATGAGCCTGACGAGCCACCGTTGCTCCATCCCCGCATATTCACCAATACCCCTGACTGGATTTGAACCAGCAACTTCCAAATTTTAAGTTTGGCACCTCTTCCACTTGGGTTACAGGGGCAAAATTTAGTGGGCGCTACAGGGGTCGAACCTGTGTCAGCCTGATTAAGAGTCAGGAGCATAACCGTTCTGCCAAACGCCCAAGAGTTGGTGGGTCGCCCAGGGGTCGAACCTGGATGAATCCGCTTAAAAGGCGGCTGCATACCCGCTCTGCCAACGACCCAATTTAGTACCCTTGGTGGGAGTCGAACCCACAAAATCTGGTTTCTAAGACCAGCACGTTTGCCAGTTTCGTCACAAGGGCAAATGGTCGGGATGGTAGGATTTGAACCTACAACCTTCAGCTCCCAAAGCTGCCGCGCTACCAAGTTGCGCCACATCCCGTTGGTACTCCTGACGGGAGTTGAACCCGTACATAGACTGTTTTTGAGACAGCCACCTCTTCCAATTGGGCTACAGGAGTATATATAAGCTGGGAAGGAAGGAATCGAACCCTCAAACTTCGCATTCAAAGTGCGACGGCTTTGCCTGTTTGCCTACTTCCCAATAAATGGCTGCCCCAGTAGGATTTGAACCTACAACCCCCGCGTTAACAGCGCGTCGCTCTGCCATTGAGCTATGGGGCAATGTGCCAGTCCCCCAGATCCGGATTGAACGGATGACCTCCTGTTCTTCTCCTATCGGAGACGCTACGCGAACAGACAGGCGCTACTACCAACTGAGCTACCAGGGGGTAAGGCGAGAACGGAAGGACTTGAACCTTCACTTTTCAGTTTCGTAGACTGATGTGTTATCCAGTTACACCACGTTCTCATAAGGCGGAGAGAGAGGGAGTTGAACCCACAGTGAGATGATGAATCTCACAACTGTTTAGCAAACAGCTTGCCCTGCCGATAGCAATCTCTCCAGAATGGGACGGGCTGGAATTGAACCAGCAACGCAAACGCGGCGGTTTTACAGACCGTTGCCCACACCAGTAGGCGAGCCGACCCATGAATTTGGTAGTGCAGACGGGACTTGAACCCGCTAATTACACGCTTGAAAGACGTGCCGCTCGGCCACTTCGCTTCTGCACCATGTAATGCCATGTAAGTTGAAAAAGCTGTTGATTCACACACAGGAATTGAACCTGCATAGACTGTTTTAGAGACAGTTGCCTTACCATTAGGCGAGTATGTAAGCTTTTTCGGTCAGGACACGGCAACGCACAGACTAGGACTTGAACCCAGAACAACAGTTTTGGAGACTGTGGTGTTGCCATTACACCATCTGTGCATTTGGTAGCAGTGGCGAGAGTCGAACTCGCATATACCAAGTTATGAGCTTGGGGCTTTGCCGTTAAGCTACACTGCAACGTTTGGAGTCCAGGGCGAGAATTGAACTCGCACAGTCGGTTTTGCAGACCAATACCCTACCGTTAGGCGACCTGGACATACTACGAGGACGACAGGAATCGAACCTGTGACCACTTGCTTCGGAAACAAGCGCTCTTTCCGACTGAGCTACATCCTCATTTGGAAGCCTTGACGGGAGTTGCACCCACTTCTCTCTGACTGAGAATCAGAACGACTTATCTATTCGTCCACAAGGCTACACGGGGATGATGGGATTTGAACCCACGGTCTTTCGCTCGACAGGCGACTGCTTTAAACCGGACTAAGCTACACCCCCACGTTGGATGGCAATTATTTAGTTTTCATGGTTCAGAAGTGTTTGCGCTATGCCTTTTTGAGAGGCTGTAGTGCTTCACTACATATATACTACATAATATATTACAAGGTGTCAAGGGCATACTACAAAATTTTGAGAAGAAGTGAGAGGACATTGTGATGTAATCGCGGTATTGCCCTCTCTGATTGAGTTTGAAGTAAATTACTCAGATTCACTCAGGCGTTGTGCGCTCCAAAACTGTTCGGCAAATGCAACTGCTGGGTGAATTGGGGCTTTAGGCTTGCTTTTGAGTACCATTCCAGCTTCATGAGGTAGGCGATCGCCTTTGGTTGAATTACACTTCTCACACGCAGTTACAACGTTGTCCCAGGTATGCTGCCCACCTTTTGAGCGGGGGATTACATGGTCAAGGGTCAGATGCTTGGTGCTACCGCAGTATTGGCAGGTGTGATTGTCTCGCTTGAGTACCTCACGCCGATTTACAGGTGGTACTTTCCAATGCCGTTCGGGATTACCAACGGTCAAGCGAATATGTTCGGGAACTTGTAGTACGACGCTGGGTGAACGAACTTCCCACTGCTTTGTAGTGCCAAAATTCAACGATTCTGCCTGACCTGTGACTAACAGCACGATTGCTCGTTTAATGTTGATGCGTGCCAGTGGTAGGTAGTTCTTAGAAAAGACCACCACCGAATTTTGTAATATGTGTGGTTGAGCTTGCATACGTTAAATCCACTCCTCAAAAAATAACCCCCGCCTCTGGTCATCAGGAGCGGGGGTCAGGTAGTTGATACTTTTTGCCCTATGTCGGTGCTGTAAGACATTTGCACCTCCCGCTTTGGATAAGTTGATCTAGATTCAGCCATCCGGTAATCGCTTCAAAAATACTTTCACGCTGCAATTTACTGCCGACAAAACAATACATTTCCTCAAACGCAAATAGCACGATTACTCTGCCTAAACCCTTGTTGGGTCGGCAATGCACCGCGCTATTAATGGTTGAGGAGAATCTGCTGATCATTGAAGGCTTGTAGTATTTGTAATTGAGACTTATATCAATAATACAGTTGTAGTATGCGTTTGTCTACTGCCCTCTGATCCAGCCTGTGGATAAGAGTGCATTTGTTCTGGGAGCGTTTGCTTTCTCTGCACTCAAAAGCAAAGGCGATGCCTACGGCGGTAAACTACGCACCCTTGATCACCTTTTCCTCTAAGAAGCTGATTGCACCCCCAAAGAGCGATCGCACTTTTCCTCTAAGAAAATAGTAGAGTGTCTTTAGTAAATGCGATGTTTTAGTTCATGAAACGGTTGTTTGCTTTTATTACAATTGCTTTCCTCTGCTTTGATTTTGCTCATCTTGTCAACGCATCTGGGTCAATCTCAACAGATTCAAATAATACTTGTACTTTAAGGGTGTTGAAAAAAGGAGAGGGTTGTTTCCTTTACAAGGTTGAAGCTGGCAATTTCTCTATCCCTGTTTACTACTACCTACCTAATCAATTGCAGGCAAATACTAAAGTGGTATTCGCCATGCATGGTGAAAAACGGAATGCTGAAGATTATAGAAATGACTGGAGAAATATCTACAATCGCTTGGGGAGCGACAATCAAAATTTTATCCTGCTTGCTCCTCAGTTTAAGCAAAAGCGCTATCCATTAGCTACAGGGTATAACCTTGGCAATATGTTTACAGAAGATTTGAAGATTCTAAATCCTCGAAACCAATGGGCGTTTACTCAAATTGAAAATATTTTTGACTTCGTGAAAAGAAGCACCAAAGTCAACGCAACCAATTACTATCTCTATGGTCACTCTGCTGGCGCACAGTTCGTACATCGAATGGTCATTTTTATGCCCCATGCACATATTAAAAAGGCGATCGCCGCAGAAGCTGGGTCGTACACAATACCCGATGAGCATAAGGACTATCCCTGCGGTTTCAATAAACAAACCGGAGAGCAACTGCCATCTGTGGACTTGAAACCCACATTCAGCACACCAATGACAATAATTTTAGGCACAAAAGATAACAAACCTTTATCGGATGAGCATGATACCTATAAGTGTGATGTACAACAAGGTTCTAATCGTTTGACTCGTGGCGAATATTTCTACACTCAAGTCAAAAACATTGCTAATAATAAGAAAGAAGATTTTCAATGGACTCTCAAAAAAGTTACTGCTGCTCACATTGTTGCAAAAACGAATCCCTCTATTGAAGATCCGATGTTAGTGTCTTGTGCCGCAAAGGAGTTTTTTCCTCTCTTAACGGGGGTTAACTGCAAATAGAGGAGTGTTACCGAAGCTGCAAAAGCTTCTGGTTAGGTTTTCTGTAACAGCTTGCCAACTTCAGTTTTTTGAAGCTTTACTCAATTTCAGTTTCTCCATTACCTTGCACGGTTTGAAGAACTGATTCCAGACGATAACTAGCCTCACGCATATAATATACAGCCGCGCCCAGGTCTTCAAACACGCTGTCAAATTGGGGATGCGTGTGCGGAAAAATCTTTCCTAACTTATCAGCAATTTGCTTTAGTTCTTGTTGGATAGCGATTAGTTGTTGAGTATCGTCCATACTGTAACTCTGTGCTTTGACTATTTACCACAACGATAACTGCCCTGGCGAAACATTTGATTTACTACCTTGGTGGTAATAAAGGTGACAGGCACTTTATATAGACAACAAAAATCTATTCTACAACGTAGAAAAAACAACAACAACAGCCCTAATTCTTGCATTGGGGTAGAAACAAATTAATTTCCACAACGTAGAAAATGACCAAGGTTGAATGGGCGACATACCCTCACACAAAGGAACAATTTAGCTGTGTCTTCGACCCTGAAACCTCCCTACCTATAGAGCCAATCCAGAAGCTTTTGAACTACTGTAGAAAGAGTTATCATGGGTTACGTTGTAGAATAATTTTACAAAAGCCAGTCATATCAAGGTTTCTAGGACGTTGATTCTACATAAACCACTACACAGAGCTACTAAGTTTTCTTTCCTGTTATCAGATGGGTCGCGGTTCCAATGGTGAACTTGAAGCGTGTACACTCTGCGCTTTGAGCGTGTGAGCTTTGATGTGTCTTCTTTTGGGGGTATGCAGTGTAACCCGCACTTTTGACAACGCCACTGGGCTTGTTGCTTAACTGAAGTGGCAATTTCTGACCAATTATCTGGGTATAGAGAATAGGTGAACGTCATTGCTTGTAATGCAACTAAGGCTTGACCAATTGTAATGCCAATAGCAGTACGAAAGCTTAACCAAATTCATATAGGCGATCGCTACGAGCCATAAATATCTTTTAATACAGCTTCTAGCCCCGCATTTAAATCTTGCAGTGCTGCATCCAAACTGTCATAACTTTCTTTTCCCTCCCAAAACATTCCACCACAATCGAGTGCGCGCACAAAAGAATTGAGAGGACTATCTACGTCATAACCAATTTCAATCCAGCCTTCATGCTCATCTACCCAACGAGCAATATTTGGGTAAGTTTTTTCAAATGAAACTTTCATATTTTCCTCCAGAACTAATCACCCCATCACTCATCATCATCGGGCAAATACAACCTACTACTATCAGTCGGTCTGGCATGAAGATACATTTCCGTAATCGCTACCGAACTATGCCCCAATGTTTTTTGTAACAAGTGTATCGGCGCTCCTCTGTCTAAGCTGTGACTAGCGTGGCTATGTCTGAGCCAGTGGGGTGATACATTCCCCTCAATAAGAGCGCGGTTTGCAGCATTTTTCACAATATGAAATACCATTGACCTACACAGATGACCACCCTTAGCGGAAACAAACACTGGGTCATCGTGTTTGGCGTAACCCTTTAAAGAGTTAATCTCCCGCCAAATACCAGCACCCACCAGCACGGTTCTCGTTTTATCACCCTTACCGAATACCGTGATTTGTCCACCATCACCACGGGCTTTGAGGTCACGCCACTTGAGGCTACATAATTCACTTACCCGTAAACCCGCAAAATAAAGTAAACGAACCAGAGTGCGATCGCGTCCATTTGTCGTGGAATTTATCAGTAATCGTACTTCCTCTTGAGTGAGAATTCGCTCTGCCAATCGGTTCTTTGCCTTGGGTGACTTAACTAAAACACCCAAGTTCGCCGATATCACCCCCAACTGTTTAGCAAAGGAAAATAGACTCTTTATTGCTCCCACTGCTACCCGCTTGGAATTATCAGAACTACTTAGTGTCATCACCCACAGTTGAATATCCATGAGGGTGCAATCAGAAGCGGGCTTGTTGACATGAGAAAAAAACCGCTCGGCATAGCGACGGTAGCCGTCAACGGTGTTCTTACTTTTACCATGCAGCCAGAGGTCGATAAGTTCGGTATTAGTGAGCGTGGGAGTATTCAACATTGGTTATTCTTATGTTGAATGCTCTTTCATTAAACCGCAAAAGTGGGGGCAGTTTTTGCCCGATGTGCGATTCCGTAATTTAGACCAGGGCGCACCTGTGCGGGTCATACATCTTTACATAACACCCTACACTATGCGCACGCCAAGCAAGCGCGTATTATGAAGATGCGATGCCTGTGGCGGGCTACGCCTACACCAAGCCATTTGATGATTAGCGTAGCCTGCCAAATGCGATCGCAGTTTCTTTTTCCTGTTTAGATTCCCCGCCTCGCCAGCGAAATGCGATCGCCTTGTCTTGACTATCCACAATCACTCCGATTACTCCTGTGCCTAACCCCGTTTGTTTGCGATGACGACTATCTTGAGCGTGGGGAGATGAAGTGGAATCGATCACAGGAATGAGCCTTTCATTTGCAAGACTCGTGGCAGTTGGTTTACCGCTGATTACCATCACATGCCCTGTATTATGGCTGTCACTGTCCGGGGGGCGTAACCAAACCACAACATCTCCTGCACGAAGGCGACTGACTCGATAAATTTGAACCCAATGGGACAATTTGGAGATTGGATGAGAGAACAATGTGTAAAAATCTTGAGCGAGTGGACGCTTGGATTTAGAAACGGGTACTTCAGCGTAGGCTTCTTGGGAGATTTTCTGCAAGGCATAATCTAAAAAGCCTGAGCAATCATAGTTGAAGCGTCCGACTACTTCATCGACATCGGTAGGATGCTGATAGACTGAAGTTTTCATTAAAGAAAGTTCACGCTCTGCTTCATGTAGTAGCAAAGGGGACTCAGACATCCCCGGTTTTGGATAGAGCGTAACCAGAGCCGCGATTATGGCAACTAAGAGTAGAGAGAAGATAAACTTTTTTCGATTCATCATTAGGTGAGAGCGATTGATACTTATTTGACTGGGTGATAAAGACCGTCTTCTTGAGAAAATTCCCATCCCGTACTCATGGGGTCACGGTGACGCGACCAACTGATAAATTCTTTATCGCTCCTGTTTTCTCTTTCAGTGATGAGGCTTTGGGGAGTAACACCGAGTCTTGGAGCAAGACTTTCATTTGTCCTGGGTTTCAGTTCAACTTGCGGCTGTTGGTACGGGTGCGCTTGTCTTCGAGGTCTGGTGTTGCTGTATCTACCATCCGCGTTAGCGGAGCTTATCGTAGATATCGCCCGTGACAATTTTTCCAACTGCCCAGAGATAGCCTCTAGTTTTGTTTCTAGCTTCTCCTCTAGCTGCAAAACCGATTTGCTGCTTGGGGCAACATCGATATCAATGTTGCTATCAAACTGAGATATTAATTCCTCTAAGCCTTGTAGCAAGGCAATTGTATGCCCTTCTCTGTGCAGTTTGGATAATCGCCGCACCAGTGGAATTAGGGCAGTAGGGACGCGAATCATTTCGCTTGGTGGGGACTTTTGGTCAGGCATTTGATATCAGTTTTGATAGCAATGAACTGATTGTAGAACCAAAGCGATGTCTACGACGGGCTATTCGCCGTCGCTATTTTCTTAGAGGAAATTTGAGCAATAGAGCGATGCCGAATAGCCCGCCGCAGGCATCGCTTGCCTCAAACGCATTAAAGTATGAAGTTACGCGCCATTGCTAGACGATTATAGCTATGGCACATCAAGCAAGAAGAGTGAGTCCGTTGCCATTGGGACGAAAAGAGTAAATACTGATCAAGTGAGGTCAGCTTTCTAGAGCAGTTCTTGAGCAAACCCCATACTTCAAAGCAGTTGCTCTGAATATAGTCTTCAAAAAAGTTACAAAAATACTTAAAATTTATGCCTTTAATCGGTTGCTTTCGGAATATGGCTGTTGCCCTTGCTTTGGTTACATTACTGGGATGTTCGACGGCATCTCAGACTAAGCCGCCAACACTAATTCAGTCGCCAACACCGACAACAGAAAAACCATTACAGCCAACGCTGATTGTACCTACTAAACCCTCAAGCAGCGCTAACCTGCTTTTGGGAAATCCCAGCAATGCGATCGCAAGTGTTACTACTCCTGATAATTATCTGCTGGTTAAACCACAATATGTAGTCTCTTACAACAACAGCAAGGGTACGCCTAATTGGGTGAGTTGGCAACTGAACAAGTCATGGTTGGGTACTACAGACCGTCAAAATAACTTTCGCCCTGATGACACTTTACCTACAAATTTTGCGCGAGTGACACCGACTATTTACGCTGCTTCAGGATATGACAAAGGTCACATCACTCCATCAGCAGACCGCACCAAGAGCGTAGAGGATAATGCTAGTACATTTTTGATGACTAACATGGTTCCCCAGACTCCCGATAATAACAGACGCACTTGGGAAGGTTTAGAACAATACTCTAGAGAGCTTGTCACAAAAGAAGGTAAAGAACTTTACATCATTGCTGGGCCATTAGGGAGCCAAGGTCAACCCCTCAAAGGCAAAGTCACAATTCCCGCGTCAACCTGGAAAGTCGTTGTTGTTTTGGATCAACCTGGTGCTGGTATTAACGGCATTACTGCCAACACTCGCACTATTGCTGTGAATATTCCTAATCAGCAGGGAATAAACCCAGACTGGAGAAAATACAGAGTCAGTGTAGATGAAATAGAAGAACTGACAGGATATAATTTTCTATCCAACGTGCCTACAGCCATTCAAGACAAGATTGAAGAAAAGATAGATATTCAGTAATTAAATCAGTTATCAAGTTTTCACGTTTCTACAACCTTAGTAGAAAGCCCTGCTAAATCACCTGTTGGGGTTTCGCCGACGATGTAAGCATCAATTTCAATTTCCCCTAAGCGATACACCTGCGGGGTTTTTAAGCTCGATTTTATTATCTCTAGTAGTTTTTTAAATCTGGTAACTATAGCTTTTTCTTCATCCTCATGCCAATCTTGGGGAGTAGTCGCAACGCTAAAAAAATCGTCAACTGGCACAATTTCAACAGACGCATCTGGAGAATGACCTGTCTGTTGTACAACTTTTTGAGTTGTTGTGGGGGTTGCAATACCTGACCACAAAAAAACTTCAAACGGGTAATCAGACTCACTCGTAAATAGTAAGCCGTCGGATGCTTGTTTTAACTGTTCTAGAATTTCTGAATTAGTTTTGGTCATAAGCACTTAATAGAGCGTAGTTTGCCACCGCAGGGCAGGCATCACACATAAAATAGTATCCATCTCGCCGTGCATCCACCACACCCGTAAGCCGCATTTATTAACCGAGGCGATGGCGTAACCGCCCGCCGCAGGCATCGCTGCTTGGCAGATTTACAAGCGTAGGCGCAGCCCGCACTTCAAGTGAGCTTCAGTGACCACCGGAGGCATCGCCTCATACACTGTGCAAAATATTGGGGTAGTAGGTATTTGATTATACTTTGTATACTAGAGCCATTATTTTTGAATTTCCTCCAGCCTCCAGCCAACTCTAGTATGCTTCTTTGGTAGAATCCGCCCTTAATTAAACGCAGTGAGTAGACGATCGCTCTACACAGTATCATCCATCCACCCACACTCGCAATCCCAATGCACCCGTGCTGTATAGTCGCGGTCAAAGGATGCGCCACACTCAGGGCATTTGCCAGTAAACATAGGATGCCAATCAATCAATTCTAATTGTTCTTCTGGTGTCCATCTCTGGCGGGGCTGCACAATCAACTCGCCATTGTAGTAGCTTGCGCCTTCTGGTTCCCACAGTTCTACTGGTTCGGCGTTGGGGTCTTCTCGAAAGTCCAAACAACTATCCCCCTGTGGCCCTGCTGGATGTACGGCACAGACGAGGTGAGGATTGTGGGCGTAAAGGAGACAGCGATCGCAGTCGGGGATTTTTGGCATAATACCAGTTTAATACCCTGCTTTACGAATATATTTAACTAAATAAACCTTCAAGGAGGTCAACAAAATAAATGAATAAGATGGGATTGGTAGTTGCAGCAGTTGTTATCATGTCACCTTTGACCTTAGCTGTAAACAATGTGCAAGCTGTGAACAAGCAAGTAAAAGTAACTAAAAGTAATCAACCAGAACAGTCTGTGCAAAAAACTTTTACAAGCCTCATAAATGCTGTTGAACAAAACAACTACACTCAGTTTATTTCTCTTGGAAATGCTGCTTTCAAAGAAGGTATTACAAAACAAACATTTACACAAGTTAGTGGACAGTTAGCTCCTCGCATCAAAAAAGGGTATTCGGCAGTTTTCTTGGCAAATCTGAAGCAGCAAGGGTATCAAGTTTATTTATGGAAACTGACATTTTTTGATGGCAGTGATGATGTCTTAGCTAGACTTAGCCTCAAAGATGGAAAAATAGGTGGATTTTGGCTGAATTAGGCGATCGCTGTTTGGTGCAATTTTGACTCGCTTGTATTTTATAGCTACTTTCTACCTTGAAGAGCGCATCTCTTGCTGGCGCATGGGCATAGCGTCAATTTGCTCAAAAATTGCTGTCGCCCTTACTGGTGTGGTGTCTTGGCGCTTAACACCACCATCTTTGCCTACTAAAATGACGCGAAAATTTTCTTTATCCACCCCAAAGCGATTTCGCAAATTAGCAGCAGAAGATTCATCTATTAACTGTCCGTTAGCATAGCTTTTATCTGTTGCCAAAACCTGAACGAGAACTAAATTCCGGTCTGTAAAACCGTTTTGGTGCTGGTTAAATAACTGCATCTGTTGCTGATAGCTATAGTTATCAACCGACGGTGCAAACACTAGTAACAGGCGGTTTTGCCATTTTTGGGAACTAAGGTTAAATGAAGACATTTTGATGGCTTGGGTTAAACTTGGGACAGTACCAGCAATGCTGACTGGTGACACGGCTGTACAGGCGGTGAGAGTAAGGGCAATTAATACTGACTTATTCACGCTCTTGGTTGTTGTCTTATTCCATCATCTCAAGCTATCATCAGCTTTCCTACTATTTCTCTATCTGGTGGTTTGTTTTGGGTATTAGGTATAGGAACTTAAGCTAGATTACGAAGCGATACGCGATCGCAAAGCAACTACTAAAGTGCGATCGCACTCCCAATTTTCCTCTCTTCGAGACGCTACGCGAACGCTTGAATTCTAGAGGGGCGTAGCTTGCCACCGTAGGCATCGCTCCTCTTAGCTTTTCCTCTGGTGCGGACACTACGTGAACGCTTATATTTTCTAAAGGCGATTTTTTCTCAAGTTAAGCCTTAACAGTATTTAACCGTATTTTTGATGGAATGATTGTATATTTTTTAATTTATGGCTGTGCCATAAAATCACACCTTTCGTTGAATAGAAACTCAAGTTTAGTTAAGTAAACACTAGAAACTCTCAGTGTGTTTACAAAAGATAAGCAACGATTCGTACTACCAAGTAAAAATTATGGGACAAAACACTTCACGTCGCTCAGTTTTACAAGGTTTGATTACCAGTGCAATTGTTATCGGGTTTGATTTAACTACTCGTTCCTGGGTAACGTCTGCCAGTGCCACATCTGTTTTTGAAAGTTTACCTTCCTTAGATGGAGTACTTTACACTGATAATGCGACACTTGCTGATGCCAGTATTGACTTTGGTAATATCGTCCATCGTCAACCGATAGCAGTACTTAAACCAGGCTCAATTGAAGATATTGTTCAAGTTATTCAATTCGCTCGCACTCACAAGCTCAAGGTTGCCCCACGCGGTCAGGGTCACTCTGTCTACGGTCAGTCACAAGTAGAAGCAGGCATTGTCATTGATTTAAGTACGCTCAACAAGATTCATTTCATTGGTACAGACCGAGCGATTGTTGATGCTGGAGTGGTATGGAGTCAGTTATTGCAACAAACGCTTGCTATGGGATTAACACCGCCTGTTCTTACCGATTACATCGAACTTTCTGTAGGCGGTACTTTGTCAGTAGGGGGTATTGGCGGTGCAACTCATCGCTATGGTGTGCAAGTTGACAATGTTTTAGAACTCAAGGTAGTTACTGGCATTGGTCATCTCGAAACTTGTTCGCTGTCGTACAATCGCAATTTATGGTTTGCAGTATTAGCAGGGCTAGGTCAATGTGGAATTATTGTACAGGCAACTGTTAAGCTAATTCCCGCCACTACCAATGCCCGTGTGTTTCAGTTGTATTATGACGATTTAGCTACCTTTACTCGTGACCAACGCCAAATCATAAATGATGAGCGCTTTAACTATGTAGAAGGTCAGTTAGTTTCTAATAATGCTGGTGGATGGCGTTATCTGCTAGAAGCGGCTAGCTTTTACAGTCCTCCAAGCATACCTAATAATAACCGATTGCTTCGGGAATTAAACTATACTCCCGGTACACAACAAATAGAAGATAAAACTTATTTTGATTTCCTCAACCGTTTAGCTCCTACAGTTGCCTTTCTCAAATCTATTGGTGTTTGGTCTTACCCTCATCCTTGGTTAAACCTATTTGTGCCAGGTAGTGCAGTTAACAGTTTTGTTGGTGAAGTCGCTGCCAACTTAACGCTAGCTGACACAGGCCAGGGCCCAATTCTGCTGTATCCAGTTAAAACTAAACGTTTCGGGCTACCCAATTTCCGGGTTCCGAACTGTTCGGTTGTGTTTTTGTTTGCCCTATTGCGAACAGCAGTACCACCAGATGATTCTGTAATTACAAAAATGCTCAATGATAATCGTAGACTCTTTGAGCAAAATCGTGATTTGGGTGGTTATCAATATCCTGTAAACGCCCTGTCCTTCTCCAAAAAGGATTGGCAGCAGCATTTTCATCCGGTTTGGGGAAATCTGGTAAGTGCAAAACGACGTTACGATCCAGATAATTTACTAACGCCAAGTCAGGGCATATTTTCAAACTGTTAGCTTAAACTTTTCCTCTCTATAAGACGCTACTCGCGTTTGCTTGAATGCTTTAGCTGAAGTACTTGCTATTAGTGAGGAACAGAGGAAAGTAGGGGAGCGATCGCTATAGAGGTTGGCACACATACGTAATTTATGCTTGTTAAATTTCAAGAGAACTGGGGCGAAGCGATCGCATCGCAGTTTCCCAACTTTTCCTCGCTTGATTTTCAGAAGGGCAACACCGATAGCGTAGCGTAAAGCCTTGTAAAGCCTTCTCTACGAGAGGCTGCGCCAACGCTTAGAGCGACGCAGGAGCGTCATAGCCCGCCGTTAGGCATCGCTCCAGTCAAATCAAAAACCACCCACATCATGCCACATCATGTAGGTGGAAAACAAAAGAGATTGTATATCTTTTATCGCTCTCCGAACAGCTTATTAAACAAATCAGCTAGACGGTAGCCTACCAAACTCATTCGACGTTCGGCAATTGGTTTAGCAGTAGCAGCATAATTTGGTGGTAATAGCTTTCCATCATTGTTGTCAGTGCTGCCAGAAAGTCTTCCATTCAAATATGCTTTTTGTTTGGCTATTGTAAAACTCTCTAGTTTCGCCCAATTATTAAATTGAGTTTCTCTCAATTCCGGCAATTGACTGCGTTGATAGGAGGCTCTTATCCTGGTTGCGGTGTTACGAATTGTTTGAAAGTTTTCGCTTCCAAGAATCAGGTCATCCCAGAATTTATGCAAACTAATGGTTTGACTATTTGGTTTAACTCTAATATAAAAACGTGTACCACCTCTATCACCTTCTGGTTCTTTATACTGGTTAGTTATTAATTTGGTAGTATGCAATGGCTGATGCACATCTCCTACTAAATGGAATAACCAGCATATTGCAACTGCTTTTTCGCTGTTACTGGCATTACTTTTAACAATATCAAGATTTTTTTGAAAAGCATAGAGAATATTTTCTTCACCTGGTATTTCACGAGGGATTGAGTTTGAAGAATTACCTGGTTGATAAGGAAAATTTATGTAATGCCAAGTTGGGTAATTAAATACTTGGCTGTTCCGAGCTTCATCTGGCCATTTTGCAGCCCACATAAACAAGTACAAGTTTTTATTTTCAGGAGAAACATTAGACTGATTAAGAGAGTTCCACTGCTGCTCAAATTTAGAGTATTCAGGGTGTTCTCTTAAAATTGTGGCAATTTTCTCAATGACTTGTTGATGATTCTGCTTGAGTTCAGTGTAGGCGATCGCTCCTGATACCATGTGACCAGATTTATTCCAAGCAAAAGCTGGGTACTGCCAAATGAGGCTTGTTGATAATGCTACCAATAAAGAAAATTTAGCAAAAGAATGTAACTTCAGCATGGAGTTTTTTGTGAAAAAATACATTCTTTTAATTGAAAGTTTCTTACTCACGCTCATCTCGCTAATAATTGACTATCAACACAAATTTTAACTTTGTATTCGCACGAATAACCTGAGTCATTACCAATTCTTAAATATTGGCTTTTATGCTGAACCTTGTTGATAAGCAAATGTGAGACTAATGAGTGTCAGAAAAATTTTTCTTGTTGCTCTTGGACTGCTTGTAGTAATAGTAATTGGTATTGTGACTTGTATGAAGAGAGTTATTTACCGTTACCATTGGCAGGTCTGCTCATTGCCTTATGCTCATTGCCTTAATTGAATTGCCAGATATGGATAATGCTGTCCTCATTGCTACTGGCAAGAAGCTTTCCATCTGGGCTAATAGCAACCCTTAAAACGGAACTAGAACCATCTTCAAAGGTGCCCAGCAATTTGAGCGTGTCTAGGCTCCACAGTTTAATAGTGCCATCATAATTGCCGCAGATTAGAATTTTTCCATCGGGGCTAATCACAAGAGATTCAACTGAACTAAAATTATCAGCAAACTCATGCAGCAGTTTTCCAGTTTGAAGATTCCATAACTTCAGAGTACTAATTGCACGATTTCGAGAAACTAGCTGACCAAAACTACCAGTAACAAGCTTTTTGCTATCTGGAGTAATGGCAATAGCATCAACTCCGGTTTTGTGTCCTTTGAGAATATGGCGTGTTTTTTTTGTTTGTAAATCAATCAGCCTAATTGTATTATCATCGCCACCCCCACTACTCACAAGGGTTTGCATATCAGGGCTAAATGCAACTTTACTCACAAATCCTGAGTGTGCAGTCATGGTATCAAGCAGCTTAAGCGTGTGTAAATCCCAAAGCTTGATTGTGCCATCGTCACTGCCACTAGCAATCAATCTACCATCTGAACTAATCGCAACGGTTTCTACTGGTTGGGTATGCCCACTGTCGCTGTCAAGCATAAGGAAAGTGCGTAAATCCCAAACCTTCATTGTTGGGGTGCTTATCCCACCAGTTACAATTCGCTTGCCATCTGGACTAATAGCTATTGAAGTAATACCATCTGAGTGAGCGTCTAAACTATGCAGCAATTTCCCAGTACGTAAATTCCAGAATTTAATTGTATCATCTCTACCTCCAGTAATTAGGGTTTCCCCATCTGAGCTAATCGCAACGGCTCGAACACCAAAAGTCACTTTTTTATGCCCAGTCAGTGTGTGAACAAGTTGAATCTGTGGTTGGGACTGAGTAATTGTACTCTTCCTTATGGGAAAATTTGAAGTAGAAGAATGTACATCAATGACAGTGATGTTTACTGCAATTGCTAAGACTATAATGATTGGTCTGGATTTGAGAAAATGCAATAATTTCATGGTGCCCAGGAATGCAATTACATAACATGATTCCCATTTGATGGGGCGCAATCGCTTATAAATAGAGCAAATCAAATATTAGTTAATCAATTGGTTCTTCCACTCTCATAACTTTACAAACATTCTTTTACGGGGGGAGCATCTCACTTTTTAAAGTGGCTCAAACTGACAATAATCCATTGAGGTAAGCACAGCGATGGGCTAGGACTTGAGGCACATTTTCTCGTTTCCATTGTGCCCCGGAAATTTTTGTTCGACGGTCAACCTGTTTAACGGCAGATTCAACTGAACCTGAACCAATTGAACAAATTTCTTCAGCTTGATAATATTCGTAGTTGATAATGCGATTGCGATGCTTATCAAGATAACGGCAAAAGTTTTGTACTTGTTTGCCTTTACAATCTGTAAATAAGGCAATAGTAGCCTCAACTTGGCCTTTCCATAGTAGATTTTGTGCTTGTTTCAAGCGTTTTTGTGAACCCCCAACTTTGTGGAGGTTTTCTATTAAATGGAACCAATCAAGTATTTCTCGACGTTGTGCATCAGGTGCTAATTGGTCAATTATATTCCAAATGCCGTCATGTCCATCACCAATACAAGTGAGTGGGCTAGCCAGTGGTTGGTCATTAACCCAATCAATCACAATCTGATTATTCTGAAATGAAGTTCCCAAGATTCCGAGATGATGTAAGCTAATTGCTTTATAGCCAAGCCATGCACATATTTGACCTTTAGGAGTTCGGACACGGATGTTTCCACCATCGACGCTTAATTCTTCAATTGTCTGTTCTGGTGTTGGCAACTCAAAATTCTGGCGATGCACTAATCTCTGTTGACTGCTGTGAGAAACCTCTATGCCCGTAAAATACTTGATGTCTGATGCCGCATCTTCATAGCTGACATTCGCACTTACCCTCAAACAACAAGTTTCTAGATATGGACTCAGTTGAGTACTTGGTGCGACTTCTAATTCAATGGCTTTTTTTGTCGTTATTGCTAACTCTCCAAGAATGCTTTTGAGCCGTCGTTGGTATCCTGCGGTTGTCCCTGTAATCGTTTCGATAAAAAAACCCCTACTTCTGGCATAACATGCTTCTGCATTTGACTCCGCACTGCTTCTTCAATTGCTGCAAGATTTGTGAGCTTTTCTTTTGACGTATCTTCATACAATATTTTAGCAATCGCCTGAATATGTTTTTGAAGAGCTTGCTTTTGTTCTGGGGTCATCGGTAAGTAAATACACTCGTCTTACCTATCCTGACTGATTTTCGTCTTCTTTGCAAAAAACTGGGATGCTCCCAGAAAATGTGCCTCAAGTCCTAGCCCATCGCTGTGCTTACCTCAATGGATTATTGTCAGTTTGAGCCACTTTAAAAAGTGAGATGCTCCCCATCATATTTCAACTCTTAAAGGTCATAAAGCTCCAGTACGCACAGTTACCTTTAATCCTAAAGGAGATATATTAGCTAGTGGTAGTGAGGATAACACAATACATTTATGGGAAACTGCTACGGGCAAATTGCATTACGCTCTTCCAGGACACACAGGCTGGATCTGGTCTGTTATTTTTAGTCCTGATGGTAAAACATTAGCTAGTAGTAGTGGTGATAGCACAGTTATATTGTGGGATGTCCTTAGTAGTAAACAAATTGGAGTTTTAAAAGGACACCTCGGCCCTGTTAGATCAATTGTGTTTAGTAGTGACTCTAAAGTTCTTGCTAGTGCTAGTGAAGATCAAAAAATACGATTATGGGATGTAAACACGAAAAAATGCTTATGTAATTTAAGTGGGCATAACGATTGGGTATTAAATGTTACTTTTAGCCCAAGTGATAAAATTTTAGCCAGTGGTAGTACTGATTGTACAGTTAAGTTATGGAATGTTGATACCGGAGAATGTAGTAAAACTCTACAACTAAATAAGAGTCCAGTTAGGTCAATAACTTTCAGTCCTGATGGTAAAACTCTGGCTTGTGGTAGCGAAGATCAACAAATTAAGTTATGGAATGTTGAAACTGGTGAAAGCATATCTTTAGAAGAAAATGCTGATCGGGCTTGGGTTAAATCAGTTTTATTCAGTCCTGATGGTAAAACTTTAATTGGTCAAAATCCTATTTTGCAAGAAGCTGTAAATCAGGTTCAGTCAATTGCTTTTTGTAAAAATACTGTGCTAGCTAGTGCTAGCAGAGACCAAACATTACAATTATGGGATGTTATCACTGGTGAATGTCTAAGTGTTTTACAAGGTCATACTGACCGAGTTCTAACTCTTGCTTATAGCCCTGATGCTGAGATACTAGCAAGTGGTGGTAATGATTGCAAAATTATACTGTGGGATATTGCAACGGGTAAAGCTCTGCATCATTTTCTAAACTTTAATAATCCAGTGCGATCAATTGCTTTCAGTCCTGACGGTAAGATTTTGGCTAGCGGTGAAGATCATATTCTTCACTTATGGACTGATTTAAAGAATGAGCCTAAGCGTTTGAATAGTTTAAAAGGTCATCACAAATGGTTGTGGTCTGTCACCTTTAGTCCAGATGGTAAGATTTTAGCTAGCGGTAGTGGTGATCGCACAATTCGACTATGGAATGTCAAGACTGGAGAATGTGAAAAAATTCTATCTGGTCATACTAGTCCAGTAAGATCAATCTCCTTCAGCCCAGATAGTAAAATTCTTGCTAGCGGTAGTGAAGATAAGACATTACGATTATGGAATGTCAAATCAGGAAGATGCCTTAAAATTTTACGAGAGCATGTTAGTTGGGTACGAACAATCGCTTTTAGTCCAGATGGGAAATTTTTAGCTAGTGGTAGTGAAGATCAAACATTAAGATTGTGGCATACCTCAACTCGTAAATGTGAAAAAGTTTTTTCAAATCACACCAAAGGTATAAGGTCAATCGCTTTTAGTCCAGATGGGAAATTTTTAGTTAGTGGTAGTGATGACGAGACTATCAAGATTTATCATAGTGTAGAAACTAAAGAGGTAATTGAAAATAAAACTTTAAGAATCCCTCGTCCTTATGAAGGTATGAACATTACAAATGTAATCGGCTTAACAAAAATTCAGAGAGCTACATTAAAAGCTGTAGGAGCCAAAGAAGATTCTATACTTTGAACTGAATCTCCTCCCTGTGTGCATTCGTAATAAAAATACTTGTAAAATTTACCCTACAATCCATTTAGACTCCGATATTTTCAAATTATTCATAATAACCTCCACAAAGCGTTAGAAGCTTGCAATATAACTGGCGCAAAAACGTACAATCGTGCTGCTAAGATGTCTGCTAAGTCGCAGTTTGAAAGCCATAAACAGAGATTCTTCAATCATCTGCTGACCGGGATGAAATGCCCCACCCTGATCAAAGCGATTGAGCAGGATCTAGCCCAAGGTCTTGCAATTGTCATTCAAATAGTTTCGACTAATGAAGAGCTTTTGAAACGACGACTTGATGAAGTTACGGCTTCCGAATGGAAGGATCTCAATCTTGACTTGACCCCACGAGAATATGTGATGGATTACCTGATGAGTGCTTTCCCTGTTCATCTGCATTCCATTCATTCTGGCGTTGATGGAGAAGAAAGATCCGAGTCGGTCTTTGACGCTGATGGCTCTCCAGTTATTTCCCAAGAAGCTGTAGCTTTGAGAGATGCTTTAGTCGATAAGTTAGCAAGTCTTGATCCCATTCCCGGCGCATTAGAACAATTGCTGTGGCATTTTGGTAATAAGCAAGTGGCTGAAGTTACGGGTCGTAGCAAGCGAGTTTTGAAAGATGATTCAGGGCGTTTGTTCGTTGATTCACGGGGTAGTGGGGCGAATATTGCTGAGACTGCTGCGTTTATGCAAGGAGACAAACAAATCCTCATCTTCAGTGACGCTGGTGGCACAGGCAGAAGTTATCATGCTGATCTAAATGCTGTGAATCGTCGGCGGCGATCGCATTATTTGTTGGAAGCCGGCTGGAGAGCAGACAATGCCATCCAAGGTTTAGGGCGCTCGCACCGCACCAACCAAGCATCAGCACCCGTGTTCAGACCTGTTACCACTAACGTCATCGGTGAACGCCGCTTTATCTCAACCATCGCTCGAAGGCTGGATAGCTTGGGCGCACTCACAAGGGGGCAAAGGCAAACCGGAGGTAACGGAATATTTTCAAACAAAGATAACCTTGAGTCAAACTACGCCGAATATGCACTGTATGAACTGTTCAAGCAGATATTCCAAGGTCGATTTTATGAAGTCCCTTTAGGAAAGTTTGAGCAAATGACTGGATTGTGCTTAACCTCTCATGAAGGCGGGATGAAAATCGACTTGCCCCCATTGCGGCAATTCCTTAATCGGCTGCTGGCTTTACGCATCGATATGCAAAACATCATTTTCGAGCGTTTTGAGTTGTTGCTAAGTCAACAGATTGAAGCAGCGATCGCGGCTGGTGTATATGAGATGGGTGTGGAGACTTTACGGGCTGAACGGTTTACTGTTGAGAGCCAGGAAGCTGTGTACACCCACCCTGCCACAGGTAGCATAACGAACTATCTCAAGATAGAACGCACTCAGAAGAATAACATCATAACGGCTGACGAAATGCTTGAGTTTGCCAGTATGTACCAGGGGAAATTGATGGTTAACACCAAGTCTGGTCATGCTGCTGTGTCAATTCCGACACATAGTATCTACGATGCTGATGGTGGTGTTGTCCCAAGAGTTTTGCTGATTCGTCCACAGAAAGAAACTCGCGTACCAGTCCAAGACTTGGAATCTTCCACATGGGGGCAAGTTTCTATTGATGCGTTTACTACTGCTTGGTCTACTGAAGTAAACGAATTACCCAAGTTCACTACCGATTACCTGCATTTGGTAACTGGTATTTTGTTGCCCATCTGGAAAATCCTACCACAGCAAAATAGTCGAGTCTTCCGGTTGCAAACCAGCGATGGACAAAAGATTCTCGGTCGGGTGGTGAATGCTTCCGACATCCAAACTGTGCGCGAACAACTTGGACTCAGGAACCAGCTGCTTTCTCCAGAAGAACTTGTGAAGCTGGTACTCAACGAGAGATATACACAGCAGTTGCCGGGTGGCGTAACCTTGCGACGTTCTTTGATTGCTAATGAAGCTCGCATAGAACTGGTTAATGCTATCTCAGTGGCAGAGCGGCTCTTAGCTGTTGGATGTTTCACCGAGATCATCAACTGGAAAAAACGAGTATTCATTCCGGTTTCAGACAAAGCCCCAGCTATTCTGGCGGCTGTGATTGAAATCTTGGGATAAGTCAAAAGCTGATGTATCTAATAAATACATCAGCTTATTTTTCGCTCAAACACGAGTGTGATTTTATTGTCCGAAATGAAGGTAAGCGGACAATTTGTCGAGGTAATCTAAAGACGGAGGAGGAGATATTTCCACTTTCAGAAGAACGTGCCAGTGAGCTATATAGTACATGAGAGCATTGTGGACACAAGGAACTCATCTTTGAGGTTTCTTGGTAATATAAGCTACTACATTCATCGCAGGTCTTAATTCGTGATTTATCCATAACTATGACAAAATTGGCTACCAACTGAGGATGGCTTATGAACTGGTCATAAAATAACAGATGGGTATGGCATCTTCCAACTTCTTATTCCCCCGCAACTTATAGATGCGATCGCAAAGGGTAAGAAACTGCATGAAAATACTTGTTGAGAGTTTATCGAGCAAAATCAACACCCTACATCTGTGCTGCCCGTGGATAAGGAGCGTTCTTATCCACGGTGAGTTCTTCAAAGCGCAGCGATACACCCGTGGAGTTCGGGCGTGTTGAGCGCTCAAGACTTTAGCGGGTCTGTTCAGCGTCAACGTCGAAGCGATCAAGCATCATTACCTTGTTCCAGGCTGCAACGAAGTCCTTGACCATCCGCTCGTGACCATCATCAGCGCCATAGACTTCAGCAATCTGACGCAGTTGGGCGTTTGAGCCGAAGATGAGATCGCAGCGGGTTGCGATGAACTTCGCTGCACCGGTCTCGCGATCGCAGATGTCAAAAAGCATCTCGCGATTGTCAACAGGCTTCCACTCGTAGTCCATACTGGTCAGGACACGGAAAAAGTCATTGGTCAAGACACCCGGTCGGTCAGTGAAGCTACCGTGCTTTGAATAGTTCCAGTTCTGATCGAGCGCCCGAAGTCCGCCAACTAGAACCGTCCATTCGGGTGCGGTCAGCGTGAGGAGCTGCGCTCGATCCAGGAAGATACGCTCTGGCTTCACCTTATAGCCGACCGCCTCATTGTGATAATTTCTGAAACCATCCGAAACTGGCTTCAGCCAATTAAACATTTCAACATCTGTCAGCTCCTGAGTCGTATCCATCCGCCCCGGAGTAAACGGGACGGCAACGGAAAGTCCAGCCTCTTGTGCAGCCTTCTCGACCGCAGCACAACCACCGAGGACGATTAGGTCTGCGATCGAGATTTTTTTGTTGCCCGACTGAGCGCCGTTAAACTCCGCCTGAATTTGCTCAAGGGTCGATAGCACCTCGCCGAGTTCCTGCGGGCGATTCATTTCCCAGTCCTTCTGAGGATTGAGGCGAAGGCGCGCCCCATTTGCGCCGCCGCGCTTGTCGGAATGGCGGTGACTCGATGCCGCCGCCCAAGCGGCTGACACGAGCGCCGAAACCGAGAGTCCACTCGCTAAAATCCGATCCTTGAGAGACTTGATATCGGCAGCATCAACGACATCATGATCCAGTGCCGGAATTGGATCTTGCCAGATCAAATCTTCCTCTGGGACTTCCGGACCAAGATAGCGCGTTTTCGGACCCATATCCCGATGGATCAGCTTATACCAGGCGCGTGCGAACGCATCGCTGAAGTAATCAAAATCACCCAAGAAGCGCTGACAAATCTCGTGATAGGCCGGATCGACCTTTAACGCAATGTCCGAAGTCATCATCATTAACGGGTGCTCAATACCCAGCAGATGAGCGTCCGGTGTCTTCGGCGCATCAGGATTGCTCGGCTTCCACTGAATCGCACCTACTGGACTCTTTGTTTGTTCCCATTCGTACTTAAAAAGATTCGTTAGGTAACTATTGTCCCACTGGGTTGGGTTTGGAGTCCACGATCCTTCAATCCCGTTCGTCATCGTATATTCGGCAAACCCAGTGCCTTCAGGGTTCTGCCACCCTAAGCCCATCGCCTGAATCGGCGCAGCTTCCGGTGCTGGACCAATCTTGTCCGGCGAGACCATGCCGTGACTTTTGCCAAAGGCATGACCGCCTGCAATCAGCGCGACAGTTTCTTCGTCATTCATGCCCATCCGCGCAAAAGTCTCGCGAATGTCTCGCGCCGAGCCAGATGGGTCGCCTTCAGCGTTTGGACCCTCTGGATTGACGTAAATTAGCGCTTGGTGCGAAGCCGCTAGTGGGTTTTCGAGGTCGTAGTATTGCTCGTCCGGTTTTCCAACCCACCGAATCGTGCGAGTGACCATCTCGTCAGGATGACCAGGGTGTTCCTTAACATCATCAACTGGATCGCCGTTCCAGAATTCGGGTCCCCAGTATGTCGCGCGATCCGCCTCCCAGGCATCGATGCGACCGCCACCAAAACCGAAGGTCTTAAACCCCATGATTTCGAGCGCGCAGTTGCCCGTCAGAACCATCAGATCGGCCCAGCTTAGTGCCGCACCATATTTCTGCTTGATAGGCCAGAGCAGCCGTCGTGATTTATCTGTGTTTCCATTATCCCACCACGAATTGATAGGTGCGAAGCGTTGCAGACCCTGACTCGCTCCACCTCGACCGTCTGCGATCCGGTAGGTGCCTGCTGAGTGCCACGCCATGCGAATCATCTGAGGTCCATAATTCCCATAGTCGGCGGGCCACCAGTCCTTTGAATCGGTCAGCAGCGCTTTGATATCGCTCTTCAACAGTTCAAAGTCAATTTTCGCGAAGGCTCCTTTGTAATCGAAATCTCGCAGTGGGTTAGCTTGGGGCAAATTTTGGTGAAGCAGTTCGACCTGAAGTCGGTTCGGCCACCAATCATCGACTTGCGGCTTGGAGCCGAGCGCGCCGCCAATGCGGGTTCCCCGGAAGGGACATTGTGCAGCAGGGGTGGCAGGGTTGTTGTTCATGGAGCTATTATTCATTCAGTTCAATCCTTCTTCTCTCTCTAACAGTTTATGTTAGTCAAGCTGTGTTGAGCGCCGCCACAAGTGGCGGTTTGAACGGCAAGTGCCTTCATCGCTAAAGTTCTTGCAAGTGCTGAATGAGCTACCCTTTGCTAACCCCACCCCCCCTGCTACGATTTTAGATTGCTCAATTGCTCAATGGCAATCATTTCTTGTACCTGTCTACCATAAGCAATTTCTTCCTCTGGCTTCAATAAAGGATACTGACCAAGGGACTTGCAAATAGATGCGAACCATGTCTGAACTGAGGCTGGACATACAAACTTTTCGGCTTTTTTTACCAGGGGATTTAAAAGTATAAATCAAATAATTCAATAAACTTTTTTATTTTTAACAATTCAGTCCTGCCTGAAGTAACCTCTGCTTCAACCTTGTGTAACGCTGTTGGTCTTCAGTAGAGCGCACCGCCAGAGATATCGCTTTTTTCGCTCCAACAATGATCGCTAACTTCTTGGCACGGGTCAGCCCGGTGTAAAACAGGTTTCGGGTCAACATCATATAGTGCTGCATATAGATTGGCAGAACTATCACCGGATATTCTGAGCCTTGGCTTTTATGAATCGAAATGCTCCAGGCAAGGGCAATTTCATTCAGGTCAGCGTAATCGTAAACCACAGTCCGCTCACCATACAGTATTGTAACTTCCTGCTCGACAGTATCAATGGCTTGGATTATTCCCAAGTCACCGTTGAAGACTTCGCGGTTGTAGTCGTTAGTCAACTGGATAATGCGATCGCCCTCGCGTAACAAATTCCCACCTCTGTTAATCTCCACCTTGTCGGGGGCAGGTGGATTAATCAACTGCTGCAACACGGTATTAAGATTGCGAGTACCCACAACTCCCCGTGTCATCGGGCAAAGCACTTGGACATCAGTGGCAGGATTAAAACCTAAGCGTGGAATCAAATCGGTAATCAACTCGCAAATTGCCTGTACACCATGTTCGGGCTGATGTCCGCCGCCGTGCCAAATACAGTCAGACACAGGATTGTCCGAAATCGGTTCAATCGTGGGATAAATTCCTCGATTAATTTGGTGAGCAGCAGTGACAATGGCACTTGTTTGAGCTTGGCGGAATACCTGGGTCAAGCGCACCACGGGCACACGACCAGAATTGATCAAGTCAGCCAGTATTTGACCTGGCCCTACAGACGGTAACTGGTCAATATCACCCACCAACAACAGTAAAGCGCCAGCTAGTACTGCTTTAACTAAGGAGTAAGCCAGAAACAAATCAAGCATCGAAGCTTCGTCAGCGATAATTGCCGTGTGTGGCAAAGGATCTTCGCTATCGCGCTTGAAACCCCTTGAGCGGGGGTCAAATTCTAACAAGCGATGTATGGTTTTGGCTTCTAGCCCAGTCATTTCACCTAAGCGTTGAGCAGCCCGTCCAGTGGGTGCAGCTAGAGCAATAGATTTACCCATTGCTTTCCACAGGCTGACAATGGTGTGAGTTGTGAAGGTCTTTCCAACGCCAGGGCCACCAGTCAAAATCATGATTTTGGAATAGGCTGCTGTTTCTACAGCTTGGCGTTGCTGTTCTGAAAGCTGAATTTTACGGCTAGCAGTAAAGCGCTCAATCCAATCACGCACACGCTCAATGTCAGTACCAACAGAATTTTCCAAGCGTTGGCGTATCAGTTGAGCTAAATTCTGTTCCGTATGAAAGTAAGTCGGCTTATAGCAAAGTAGCCTTTTTTCTTCATCCCGTTCTCTAATCAGCTCGTCTGTTAGAGCCATATCTTTGATGATTTGTGCAATTGCTTCTTCTGTGGGCTGATGAGATTCGGTTGTCAGCAGTTTGATTACCGACTCAATCAGTTCGCTTTGTGGCAGGTAACAGTGACCATCTTCGGCGGCAACACTTAGACAGTGGACAATCCCCGCACGATAACGAAATTCTGAGTCCGGTGCAATTCCTATATTTCTCGCAATCTTGTCAGCAGTCAGAAAACCGATCCCATAGATATCGGCTGCTAGCTGGTAGGGGTTTTTGGTAACAGTGGCGATCGCCTCATCCTTATATTGCTTGTAAATCTTCACAGCATAAGTGGTAGAAACGCCATGCCCCTGGAGAAACACCATCACTTCTTTGATAGCTTTCTGAGTTTCCCAGGCGTTTTTGATAAGAGTGATCCGCTTTTTGGCAATACCCTGGACTTCAATCAGTCGTTCAATCTGGTCTTCGATGATGTCGAGGGTTTCTAGCCCAAAGTGGGCAACAATCCGTCTTGCTGTGACTGGCCCAACACCTTTAATCAGCCCACTACCAAGGTATTTCTCAATCCCAGTGAGAGTGGCTGGTTTGGTTTCTTTGTAGTTGACTACTTGGAACTGTGGCCCAAATTGGGGATGGTCATGCCAGAAACCAGTTAGTTGTAAGGTCTGCCCTGGCTGGATATTAGCAAAGCTGCCAACAATTGTTGTCAGTTCGTTGCTACGGGGACGGGTCAGCCTTGCCACAGTGTAACCCGATTCAGCAGAGTAAAAAGTTAGGCGTTCTACGACTCCGGTGATTGTTTCGTGTTGAGGAAAGGCGCTTACTTGTTGAGGGGAAAGATTAGGAGGAGTGGACATTGCTTATGATTCAGATGCCGCACAGCACATTATTGTATATAATACTGGAATTCAACAAAATATAGTACATAAATACTAAACTACACACCCAGTATTAGTGTCATCGAAAACTCACCCTAATTTCTCCGATTAACTTACTTCTATGAAACAATTTGTAAAAGTAAAAGTAAGAATATTGAATTTATTTACTTGTAGCAATAACTTTGTCAATTTCTTGTAATTTCTCCTGAAAAAGAGAGCGCATTTCGTGAAGTTGTTTACTACTAGCTTTTTTAAGCAAATCTCCAGAAATTCCATTAACTTTTTGAAATATTATTTTTACCTCTTTTAACTCTTGTTCATTTGACTTTAAATACTTGATCTTAATTTTTCTAACCAGTTCACGAGTTTCTGTTACTGTCAGATTTTTCTTCAAGACTTCATCTGTTGCTGCAATCCGTTCTGATGCTGCTTGATTTTCGGAGATGTCTAATGCCTTGGCAGATAGAGTTGCCAATGCTAAAGCATGAGCGCCTTTGAGTCCATGCTGCCTGATGACCTGTTTTAAATCTTCAGGCAGATAAAGCATCGGCATTAGATTAGCTTTCACAGAACTAGGATTTAACCCTAACTCTAGCAGCACTAGTAGTAGACTCTGTTCTTTGCCTGTAATTTCCAATAGTTCTAAGCCCTGTTGCTGTTCATCAACGCTAACAGCCATCAATTTTGCTAGCTCTTTACTATTTCCATTTCTCTCTATTCTTTTAATTACCGTTCCCAACATTGTGGAAACTTCATCCATTGACAAATTAGCGGACTTCATTACTTCTTTAAATACTGCCTCTGCTTTATCTAAAGGATTCAAGTCTTCAAAGCCAAGAAAAGTTAATAATGCAGATTGATCTAAGTCATTAGGCATTGCCACTATTACTGCACGAATAGTTGACCAGCCTAGTAATTTAGCTCCTTCAGTACGTAGCTGCCCATCTAACAGTATGTAACGACCATTACTCTGTCTGACTAAGATGACTGCTGAAATCTGCCCGTGTTTTTTGAGTAATCGTGCTTTTGCTTGTATTAATTCTGGTGTAATTGTCTGCCGAGGCTGATTAGGATTCGGGTCAATGAGATTTAAATCAACTTGTACTTCTCCTGATTGATTTTGAAGTTGTTCTCGGAGTTTTTGCAGTTCATTCTCTAATTCAGGAGATTGTGCGGTTCTGAGTCTTTCTATTTCTATTTGAAGTTCAGCAATTTTTTGTTCTTGCTCAGTTTTTTGAACTGCACTACTAAATTTACTAGCAATTTTAGGCAAAGCCACGATTATTTTTTCTCCTTAATTAAAGCAACTAAATCATCTGTAATTTGCTTAAAATCTTTACAAGCAGGATGTTTGGGACGGTATTTTTGTAAAGGTAGCCCGTGAGCGCTAGCATTTTTGAATTCATTGGAACTACGAACTTTGGGGTAAAGTTTCAATTGTAAATGTTCAGTGATTTCTGGTAATTGCTCTAGATATTGTCTGTGCATCGCTACGGTATCATCATACATACTTGGCACAAACCCTAAAATTGGTGGACGAGGTGATAACTGTAACTCATCACTGGTTGAAATGCACCATTCTACCAATTCTGCTGAACCAGAAATCGCTTTCATTTCTAATTGCACTGGAACTAATATGTGAGTTGAAGCGGCTAAAGCATTAACATTCAGCATTCCCAATGTGGCCGGACAATCCAAGATTACTAAGTTATGAGGTAATGGGTAGTTTTTTAAGCGATCGCTAAGTGTGTACTCTCCTCGTTTCCTAATTACTAATTCGTTGGCCATTTCAGCCATTAATGGATGTCCTTGGCAAACTTGAATTTTTGATTCTTCCCAAACCGAAATTAATTTCCAATCCCCCTTAAAATCTTTGGATAATGCTTTGACTAAAGTATTAGATACTTCAGCAGGTGGTATCCCACAAAACACATCTAAAGAGCGTTGTGGATCTAAGTCAAGTATTGCTACGGAAAAGCCACGCCGAACTATCTCGTATGCAAGATGTACACTGAGTGTAGTTTTACCTACACCGCCTGCGTTAGCTATCAGTGAGAGAACTATCTGCTTCATATCAGTTTTTTTGTCGGATTTTGAAATTCGACATTAAGCTTTTGAAAAATGTATATCATGCATTTGTATTTGTCACCTATTTCTGTAGTATTTTAAAATACGACACATTTTTTAAGGATTGAGAAATAAACAAAATTAAATTGAAATCAACCCAACGTCCATCTAAACCATCAAAACAGCAACAGCCCAAACCCACTACCTCATCTGTTAAATCTGATTTGACTTTAGTTGATGAATAACTAAAAACTCAGTAACAGCCTGACTATCCCCCTGTCGAGGAAAAACCCATGAAGCCGCCAAAAGTTGAGCCGCAGATGACTGGCAAGCGCAACAAGAAAAAAATAGATTTACCACCAGCAACCAAACCTCATATACCCTTCCAAGACCGATCCGAAGAACCAGAATTACCGCCAGAGCCCTGTCAGCACATGCAATTCCTGGATTGCAACTCAGAGGTAGGGCGTGTGATATTCGAGTGCTACCACTGCAAGCAAGGGATAATCAGCGAGTACACTGGAGATCCCGTAATGGGCGAGTACAAAGGACGACCAAAGAGTGATTTTCACAAAGGTAAAATGCCCCAACTGTGAGCAAACAGCGATTAGGCTGGAAGCAAGGGAAGTACTTTCTATTACGGCGATTCCTTCACCTTGGCAGCAATGATGGCACACTCCCTCTTCAAAAGTGATTAGTAAGAGATATTTACGATTAATAATGCAAAAGTTGAAAATTTTACCCTCAATAATAACTGCACTAACGGCACTGACATTAACTAGTTGCAGTACTACTACTGCTGAACAGTATGAAGCTACAGCACTCAACAGTTACACCTGGCAAGTAAAGTATGCGAATAACCTAACAAGTCAACCACAGCCACGTATTGAAATCTTTGCGAATACTTCAGTGTTGAATCGGAATGGATTGAAACCGGCAGGAGCAGTTATTGGCCCCGATGACAGAGGGTTATGGTGGCCTACTTTACCACCGCGACCAAGTGTTGATGAAGTTGAACAACGCAAAAGACCTCAAGAAGAGGCAGGCAAACCTGAATTGGTGAAAGATGTTCAGTACAAACTGATCTACGGAGTGGGTAATTTACAAAAGACACTACCTACTAATTATGATGTTTATCGGCAAGTAGTAAAAGCTTACCCCCAAAGAACTCCTTTGCAATTGACTTTGGGCGTGAATGATAATTCAGTCGAGAAAGCTGAACCTCTAAGCAAGTACTGACCCTGAGTTACGTATTCAGCAATAACTTAGAGATCAAGACTGAATTGCTTTTCAACAAAAGAGTAACAGTAAAGTATAAATCAAAGAGTCAACAATGATCTAATTTAATTTCTGCTACGTTGATAAAAAAGATTTCAAACATTCCTGTTGGGGGCTATATGGGGGCTATATATACCCCAACATTATCTCAGGGCTTTGGAGACATTTTGACCCCTATATAGGGTGTATATAGGTGCTAAGTGGGGTATATTTGGCTGTCTGACATTTTGTACCCCACTTAGCCCCCAAGGGGTTATGATAAACTCTTGAGTCTGGAGAAAAAACGCAGAGGAGCAGGGGAGCAGGGGAGCAAGAGAAAATTTTTGCATTAACAATTATTAGTTATCGGTGTAAGAAAAACTAATTATTCTGCTGAAGATCAGAGTTCTCCATTTTGAACAGTAAATAGTAAACACTAAGAACTGTTTTAATTCTCTCCTCCGCTCCCCTGCTCTCCTACTCTCTTTCTCCCATACTCTTGCAGATCACTTGAACAGATAACTTTCACAAATCAAAGCGTATTACCTTGGAGCCTATGTCAAATATTCACACCTTGCAAAAAATTTTTCCGGCGGGTTTCGATAACGGTTACGGAAGCCTAAAACTTTTAGTCGAAGGGTTTGAAGTCATCCGTGTGCCGAGCTATATTTCAACAGCCGAGATGGAAGATGTGCCCGGACGGGTAGTTTTTAACGGTAGTGCTTACACAGTCGGAGAATCAGCTTACCGGACAGGAAATTATTTTGACCGCAACACAGACAATAATGAAAATAAAGTCAATAATGCGTTGTTGACTTTATTGGGTACATTGGCACATCTACCACACCGTAAGGCTTGGCATTTAAAATTGGTCGTCAGCTTACATGATGTCGGTCTGGCTAACGAATTGCAAAAAGTACTCAATGGAGAATATCAGCCAATACTTGCTGGCAAGCAATCAGAAGTAAAAGTAGAAGTGCTGAAAGTGGTACTAGAGGGTATGGGTGCATTATTTGGGCATCAACTACCAAAAAAACTAACCATTTTAGACTTTGGCAATGGTACAACCCTATATTCTCGTTACAACCGGGGTCAACGAGAAGTTCATACTGCCTACCCCATAGGTGTAGAAGTTCTCATCGATGATATTTCCCAGAAGATGAAACATTTAAATGGCGGAAAAATTGGCGATGCTTCCAAGATTCGATTTTGTCTGGAAATGGGGCATACCCGATACAGCCGTGACATCGATATCAAAGACATATACAGTGCGTGTTTGAAAGACTGGTATGAAAAATACTTGAAGAAAGTGGTGAATTTGACGCTTGATGCCAAGCACCAGGGGGATGAAATCTGGGCGATTGGTGGAGGCTGCCTGTTACCAGGATTTAAGAAGCTTTTAGAGAAAAATGGGTTTAAAATCCTGGACAATCCAGTAGAAGCCAATGTCTTTGGGCTTTTAGAGATAGCAAAGACCATCAGTAGCAAGAATTCAACTACTACATCTCTTAAGTGAAGTTATAACAATGGCAGATAAACTTGACTTAGCACCGGAAAAAGTTCGCCTCAAAGATAATTACCGAGAGCGCATATTTGCAGAATCACAAAAACTAGATAAAAGTTATCTGGACACGCTTTACTTTATAGTTGATTGCTATTTTGTTTTCATTAAGGCTGGATTACCTGCACAACTTTTAGCTTCTCCACCGATTAATACTGAGTTGAACAAACTACCCTCAAGGTCTTCAACTCTATTTGTAGAGGAAGAAGAAGAGGATTCTGATGGTGAAACATTCAGCCTTGATTTTGATTTGTAACTATCAAAAGAAGTTTTTATCTGGGTATTCTCTTAATACTTTCTTTAGATTCCCACACCCCTCTTCAATAATTCTCGTTTTGTGCATTTTTAACTCGGAATCGGTTTTGGGGTAAAGGTTACTGGGTTTGGGTTAAAGGTTTTTTCTTTCCCTTTTCCCCAAAACCCGAGAAGTATTGCACCCATCTTTAGTCTGGGTAAATCCAAATTTACACTGAGAATAGCAGTCAGTAAAGCAATCAGGGCGTATGTGCAGAGTTTGAAGTACATCGATGCAAGGGGTGACAATCGTTGCTTAAAGCAATCCACGCCTTTACCATTGACTCAACAAAAGTACTACACTACGTGTTAATTTTGTAATTGCAGTAGTGGAAAAAAACTTGCTGTGATTGGGATATTTTTTCATTCATGTAACAAAGCCGCATCTGATACTGTAGTCTGTCTTTAAAAGTAGAGCAATCAATGTAGACGAAACCTTACCCTGCTTAAAGGCGTAAGCGCAACCCACCGCAGGAATGGCTTGACTTTGAAATAACAGCAACCGCAAGGAATAAAATTGGACAAGTGAGATGGCACCAGATGAAACGCTCAAGCGAAAGGTATTAAACAAGGTAACTCGGCGGCTGATTCCCTTGTTATTTGTGCTTTATATCATTGCTTATTTGGATCGGGTTAATGTCGGTTTTGCCGCCTTGCAAATGAATCACGATTTGGGCTTTAGTTCCACAATCTATGGTTTCGGCTCAGGGATTTTCTTCCTGGGCTACTTTTTGTTTGAAATTCCTAGCAACCTTATCCTAGAAAGAATTGGTGCTAGGGTTTGGATTGCCCGGATTGTCATAACTTGGGGCGTAATTGCCGCAAGTATGATGTTTGTTAAAAGCCCTTTGAGCTTTTACTTATTACGTTTTTTATTAGGAATTGCCGAAGCTGGCTTTTTTCCTGGGATTATTCTTTACCTCACTTATTGGTTCCCAACAATTCAACGCGCTAAAACCGTAGCGTTATTTATGACAGCAACTGCCATCGCTGGGGTTGTGGGAGCGCCCCTTTCTGGTCTGCTGCTGACTCTACATGGATTTATGGGATTAGCCGGTTGGCAGTGGTTATTTTTAGTAGAGGGTTTACCCGCCATCTTTATGGGTTTTGTGGTGCTGAGTTATCTCTGCGAACGTCCAGAGCAAGCTCAATGGTTGGAAGTAGAAGAGCGTTTATGGCTCCAGGAGAGATTACGGCTAGAAAACGAACACAAAACTTGGCACAAGAGTTACACTTTACTCCAATCTCTTGTCAATCCTAAAGTTTGGTTACTGAGCCTGATTTATTTCACACTAGTAATTGGTCTTTATGGTATTAGTTTTTGGCTGCCACAAATTATTAAAGGTTTTTCTGGATTAAGTGACCTATGGGTGGCATTTCTTTCAGTTATTCCGTATCTTGTAGGTGCGATTGGAATGGTTTTTGTTGGTAGCCACTCAGACCAGACTGGAGAACGCCGCGCTCATGTGGCTATCCCAGCTTTTATTGGCGCATTTGGTCTAGTTTTGAGTGCTTACTTTCATGAGCCTGTGACTGCGCTAGCGTCCCTTTCGTTGGCAGCACTGGGAATTTGGGGAGCTTTAGGACCATTTTGGGCTTTACCCACTGCTTTTTTAAGTGGTACTGCTGCTGCTGGCTCCTTAGCATTAATTAACTCTGTAGGCAATTTAGGAGGATTTGTTGCTCCCTACGTTATCGGCTTAATTAAAGATGCCACTAATAGTTTTACCGGAGGGCTGCTTTTAATGGCGGCAGCACTGTTAGTTGGTGGAATTCTCGCTCTGATAGTGCGTCATGACTCTTCTCTAGAAAGACTCGATACTATCTCTACATGATTTCGACGAAGCTAAAAAGCTACCGCAGGTAAAGCAGGCAAATCTTTAGGATTAATATCCAAAGAAGGTTTCTTCTCTTGGTAGGTGTAAGCGACCAGCCCAGCTAAAAGGTTAACTATAAAGTTAAGTACACTCCAATGCCTTGAATCAACAACAAGGATAAATTGCTAATGGCACTAAGAATATGTGTTTAAATCAAGAAATATCATAATTTAATTGCCCTTTTGTCAACCAGTTAAAATACTCAAAATAGTCTTATTGGAAATGATAATAGTGCGGAAGTGAGGAGATGAAAAGGGGTAAAATCTTGGTTTTAGTATAGAAGATTTTAATTACTCCAACATCATTTTTGGGTAAAGTGCGTAAATAAACAAGGCATTTTCTGCAATATTTATTTACAACCTGTCCCAATTTGCAGGCATCCCGGTAGCCACCCAATAATAAAAAATGTTTCTTACTTCTGACAAACTAAGCAGAATATGTCCTCTGCTAGATTTGAAGTAACTACTTAATCAATAAAATGAACTATATATGTGAACAAAATAAGTCATAAATGAAAGTTAGCATTCAAAATACAGTAGAAATTCTAGAGCAAGTTCACCAATTAGAGTCCACACCAGGTCTGAAAAATGAAGCCTGTCGCTCCAAATTTTTAATTCATCCTTACTTCACGTCAAAAGTTTTTTTGTTTTTGCATGGTTTTACAGCAGGACCCTACCAGTTTGAGCCGCTTGGTCAAGCCTTCTTTAACAAGGGACATAACGTTCTAATTCCTTTACAGCCCGGTCATGGACGCTCAGGAAACTGGAGTCGTAAAAATCCCCCACCACTCCCAACAGATATTCAGATATATCAACAATTTCTTCTCAAATGGTTGCAGATTGCAAAAACACTAGGTCAACAAGTTGTAATTGGTGGATTGTCAACAGGTGGAACTTTAGCTGCTTGGTTAGCTTTAGAGCATCCCCAGGAGATTGACAGCACTTTATCCCTCTTCTGTCACTCTCCGAGATAAGCAAGTAGTAAATAAGTGAAATCATCCAGAAGCAAAAAAGGGTTTAAATTGGTTCATGGCACAAATTAAATGATTAAATCCTAGCAATAAATGAGAATTTGGAAAAATATCTAACCAGGGATAAATCAGCCAAAATAGTAAAAGAGGTTGGACAATTAAACGAAGATTATTAAGAGTATTCTTCCATCCAGAATTATGATTCCATTGTTGATGATGAGAAAAATCTACACAATTAACATAACTAGTACCTATCACCTCAGTTTCAATTTGAAGAGATTGATTTAAGGCTAAAAAGGCTGGGGAATTTAGACTAATCATTGTGTAAACACAAAAAATAATTTCCCACCATCTCTCTATATGTTGAAAATTTGTCAAGCGATAATCTGTCCAGCCGAGTTCCTGTTTACATTGTCGAAACCCATATTCTACCCAGGTTCTTAATCCATATAAATCGCCTAAAGTTTTTTTGAGATTTCCTTGAAGATTCGTCATGACAAATGAAGTGGAATTATCCGGCATTGTTTCTGGATCAGTAGTTATTTCCCAGTAAGTTATGGCTCTTTTTTACCATAAATTATTTCTCGGATATATCTGATTTCGGATTTTTTATTACTAAATGTTCTCTCAAATTTGCACCACTTGTTGAGCTCTAACGCTCTGATTAGCTGGTAGCCAGACTCCGTGATTACTTCTAATTGCTACAACATAAGCTAATTCATATTCATTGAGCTTTTTGATGAATTTGCTACTTTCACCATATAAACTATCGGCTAATACTAATTCAATATTAAACCCCTCATTTATTAATTCTGTAATAATTTCTGACGCTAACTCTATTTTGGTTTTATATTTATCTCCTGATTTGAGCGTCCCTTTCGGTTTAAATACTTTGAAACTTAATGGAAATGTTACATTTTCATAAACTCCATAAGCATTGACTGATACTATTCCATTATCTATTTTTCCTACACTCCCTAGATATTGTCTTGCAACATAATCTGTCTTTTTACCTTTTTTCCTATCTCCAGTTTCATCTATTACTACGGTTATCGCCTGACTATTTAATGCTTTCTTTAATTTATCTAATCTTCGGCTCTTTAATTTATTTGCTGACCAATCTGAATAGGCTATGAAATGATGTAATGACTGTGCCGAGTTTATACTTACTACTTTGGCTATTTCTGGTAATGATTTTCTTTTTATTGGTGCAATTATCCCTAAATGTAAATATTTGAAGCATTCATAATTTCTTACTTCTTTGAACAGGTCTTTATACTCTGCACAATATTCATCTATGATCGCAACTGTTGGCTGGGCATCTCTTGCCAAATGTTTTAGGATTTGTAATTCTACATCCATTGCCCTGCTTACCTGAAGAGAGTTTTTTCTTTTAATCCTTTTATTCAGAATACTCGGAAAGTGACAGAAGAGGGTTATTATTCACCCCTTATTTAGCTAGCCGTTACTCACTATTAGATCAACTTATCAAAATCCTACCAATTTACTTTGAATGGTTTAACAAAGACGCATCTGGCAATTTTGGTTATAAAGGTTTTTGTCTCAAGGCATTACGGATATTTCTTCAGTTGGCAGGGGAAGTTTCAGAAAAGGCTCAAGGCTGTGTTTCCGCTCCTATTTTAATGGTCTGTAGTGAAGCAGATCGCGCTGTTAATCTTTCCAAACAACAAGATTTTTTCCGAAAGGTGGTTAAACAGCAACCGAAATCCTGGTATTACTGTTTCGATGATTCGCTTCACATTGAACACCGAATGATGACAAAATTGGAAGACAATGATTATGAGGAGCTGGTAATTACTCTTGCGAAAGCATTTGTTGAGAGTGATTTGATTTGGGTAGAGTTTGAGCAAATAGCAAAGCAGATAACCCAGGGACAAACCTATGACCAAATCATACTCAAACTCAATTTTGATGGACAAGTTTCTCAACAGCTAGCTGCAATGATGACTCAAGCTTTTGGCTGTGAGCATCTCACCTGCATCGATCCAGATTCCTAAACCCACGGTCTTCCTTGAAATGCCCAATTTGGCAGCAATTGAACGTACTCTGTAAAGCCATCGCCCTTTCTTACTTCCTTGCGCTTAATGCCTGCTGACTTAATTAGCATCACAATATTTTGGGGTAATGGGTCTATGACAGCATCAGTCGGCAGTGATTGGATAAAAGCTGTTACCTCTTCCTGGGTTTTGTATTTCCCCTCACTCCAAGCATCAGCAATTTGTTTCGCTACCCGGTCAGCATCATCTCGATTGGTATGGGCGGTAATACATTGAATATCATTACCTGTAAATGATATCCATGTCTGCCAAAGTCCCGTAACTGGATGTTGAACAATCCCTGTGGTCAGTTCATTGTCCTCAAGTACTGATTTTTTCTTTGGGCCACCGAATCCTTTAAACATGGCAATATTCAGTAAACGCTATCTTTTCAGAATGCCCAAAATAAATGCAGCGATCGCGCCGCGCTTTTTTTACATCTGCAATTCAACACTCACGTTCCCTCTAACGTTGCCTCACGCTGCCTTGAGAACAACGAACGCTAAAACTTTGCAGTGATTGGATTGCTAGTGGCAAAGCAATTCATCTATGGCGCTACTTTTTCTTTAAACTGCTTTCCAGCAGAAAATGCAGGTACTTTGGTCGCTGGGATAGTCATTGGCTCATTGGTTTTGGGATTACGCCCTTCACGTTCTGAGCGTTCGCGTCGCTCGAATGATCCAAACCCTACCAGCGTTATCTTCTCTCCATTCGCTACAGCTTCAATAACTACTGACAAAAAAGCACTAATGACTTCATCAGCTTGCTTTTTTGTGATGTTGGTCTTTGCTGCTACAGCATCCACTAATTCACCCTTGTTCATAAATTACCCTGAAGTATTGCAAATAAACGAAATCTAGCATTACTAGCTATTATTAGCAAATGGGGGGCTGTTTTAAGAAATACAGGGCTACTAACAGCAATTCGTCATAAACGGGGGGGCGTAGCGAATATAGCATTGCCACATAACGTTTGCGCCAATTTTTCGTCAAAGGTCAGTTTTATGTTTGAACAACAATCTGAAAATTTACAGCTTCATGTTAAGCAGTTAGCAAGCGTTGCACAACAAAAATCAGAGCCATCAGCGTGGTTTGAAGTTTTGTATGCCAAAGCTCAAGGTGATACAGCAAAAATTCCTTGGGCCAAGTTAGCTCCTCACCCTTATCTGCAAGATTGGCTGGCGAATCATCAACCGTTCGCTTCACAGCAAAAGGCGCTAGTTATTGGTTGTGGTTTGGGAGATGATGCTGAAGCTTTAGCTTTCTCTAGGATTTGAGGTAACTGCCTTTGATATTTCACCGACAGCGATCGCTTGGTGTCAAGAGCGATTTCCCAATTCAACTGTCAACTACGTAGTTGCAGATTTGTTCGCAGTTCCGGCACAACAATGGCATCTTGGGTTTGACTTTGTGTTCGAATGCCGTAACATTCAAGCGTTACCGTTAAATGTGCGTTATGGGCATCACCGTGCCAAAACGGGAAAATTGTACGCTAAAGCTAAAAGCCTTCCTCCATAAGCATCTTAGCCACCCATTTTTCAATAACACCCGTAAGTGAGATTGAGCTTCCTATAGGTGTAACTTGGCGTAAATACAGCGAAGACACTGTTGGCGAATTCCCCAAACAGCTAAACTGAACCGATTAGTTCAGAAATAAACCGATTAAGAGCTTTCTGAGCAGTTTTATACCCAGGTGCTTGCTTACCCAACTTCAGTTCAGACAAAATACAGTCACGTAAAATTTCTAAAGATGCAACAGACAATCCAGTTTCCTGGTTGGTGATGGGCTGCGGAGCGTTTTTTGCGATTGCGCTCCGCGCAGTGCCAAAGGCGATCGCGGTATCAGATGTTTGATGAAACTCGCTTTGCCGTGTAATACGCGGTTGAAGTTCGTTTTCTGGTCGAATGGGAGTGAAAACTTCTGAGTTTTTCCGTGTAATACTTGGTTGAGGTTCCAATTCTGTCGATGTTAATAATTGAATAATCCCTTGTTTTTGCCGTGTATTACATGGAGAAGACTCCTGTTGAATTATTTCCTCCAAATAATCAGCTCTGGTTAATCCCAAACATTCAGAAACAATACCTAACCTCTTCCAAGTATCATCTGTTAGTCGCAAAGAACGTACTTCACGATAGTCATCATTTTTGAGTGTAAACTTACCTTGAATATCCCTTTTGACCTTTTTCATCAAACTTACCCATGTATTACACGGAAAGTCTACAAACTTTTACCACCCAAATCAACCGTGTATTACACCGACGAGGTGTGTGAAGATTTTTCCATGTAATACACGGGATATATAGTTTGATTTTTAATTAAGAAGGTATATTTTGTAGCTGTTTGAAGCGAGACGATCGAGTTTTGGCAAAGGGTATCCCACTAAACCAAGCATCCAACCTGACTAAATTCAGTGCTGTAGCAATCAGAATATGCTGAAGATGAGTTTTAACCAATCCGATGTAGCGAGAGCGACGTAGTGCGGAACGCCGTATACCTTGTGAGTGTGTTGCTTCTATGCCTGCACGTTGGTTATAAGTTTGTTTCCATTCGGGTGTCTGCTGTTGTTTTCGCCGTGAGTGGAGCGCAATTTGACGTGCTTGAGACTGAAGACTTAACTCCCGTGGTTGAGTTTTTGATTGGGTACACTGTGAACGTACTGGACAGGCTCGGCAAGTACTACCCAAAAATCGAATGTCAATGATAGCTTGACCTTTGACATCTTTTCTTGGTATCCATTTGGTACTTTTATGCCCTTGTGGACAAGTAACTACTTTATTATCCCAATCCACTACAAAATTAGTTGTATCGAATCCCTGCCCTGCTTTCGCTTGCCAACTGGGGTCTGGTCGCACTGGCCCAATTATTTCTACGTCATAATCAGTCTTGCTGTTGACCAAATACTCAGCAGCAGTATACCCACTATCCATTAAATGTTCTTTTGGCAGCAATGTTTTAAGAGCTAGTGCTTCATGAATCGGTGGGACTGCCTGCTCATCAGTAATAGTAGATAGCGTCGTGTGAACATTTGTAATGAAACGAGGGCTATTTTCGTCACAAATCTCCGTCATGTGCACTTTGTAGCCAACCCAATTGACGCTGCGCTTGGAACTATAATGCGCTTCGACATCATGAGGAGAGTGAATTGCCAATGTTGAGGGTGGCATATCTTTGACGCTACGCCATTTTACCAACCCATCTTCTTGTGGGGCATAAAATTGCTGTACCCAGATTTGACGAAGAGTTTCCACCGCAAGCAGTTGGCGTAACCAATCTGGCGATGTTGGTGTATAAATTGCTTCTAGTAGAGTTAATCCATCTGCGCCAATCATACTGCCTAAAGCTTCTCGCTCTGAATCCAATTTAGGTAAGCGATAGTTTTCTACACGACGACCGTAGCGGTCAAACCAATCTGGTTGAATGTGGGCAGTTAACCACTCTGGCACAGCTACTGCTAAACTATCGAGGGCAGAACGCATTCCTTCTCCTAATGTTTCTAGTCGATTCAAGGAGCGAATTGCTGCCAGCACATGAGTCGAATCTGTGCGCTGTCGTCGATGGGTTTTTAATAGTCCTTTTGACTGTAACTGGCTCAAAAGTATGTCCAGTAGCTTTTGCTCCATACCAGAGTTCACCAACCGAGTCCGAAACTCAGATAAAATGGAGAAATCAAAGCCACTGTCTGTTAACGGTAAGCTTAAGGCATATTTCCAGTCAATTCGCGCCCGCACTGCGTCTGCTGCTTGTCGGTCTGATAAATTTTCCACAAACTGCATTACACATATTAGTGCTAGTCGCCAAGGGGACTCTGCTGTTTGTCCCCGTTGCGAAAACTGTGTGAAGCTTCATTATAATTAGCATCAAGGCAACTTTCCGCATTTTCTAATCTACCAATTAAGCCTTTAATTTCAATTATTGATATTTGTTCGCCTTCAGCTTCAATAATTTCTTGTACTCTTGATTCTGATAGTTTTTCGGCAGAGAGGGAATCTATTGATAAGCCTGTGTCTACAACAATATTTGATAAATGATAAATTGATTTACATCCATCATCGGTGCAAAATACTAAACAGTTATTCCTCACGTAAATCTCAGTAATTCTCATTGTATAAATCCATGCTTTGATGAGATGATTGTACAAAATTTCAAAATCTCCATTTTGTCATTTCGCCTTCTGAATCCCTTTATCTGCATTTCCGTAAAGAATTGTATCACCGACTTCATCCACGACCTCAATGTACCCATTTGGGTGAAAATGTGGATAAACATACTCCTTTACAGTGCCAGACTGCTGAAAGGGTTGGCATTGTTCATCGTGCGATTCAAAAGTTACGCGATCGCCGGGTTTTAATTTTCTTTTACCCACTTTCCTGACTTTATAATTTTTCTCTTGAGAGATAGTATTTATCAATTAAGTTCAATCATTTGAGATTCGCATAAATACCACTTCACATCTGGCGTATCTTTTGATAGTTCTTCTGTATCAATTTCCCAGTCTTCAGGATAATCTAAAATTTTCAAGCATTGAAATAAATCTCCATCAACATACGTAATAAACGATTCATAAAAACTTCCATCTTCTTCGGTAACGGTAATTTCAAAAACAGGATAGTTTTCAAGATTGCCCATAATTAATTCCTATTTTACAACTTCCCTAATTCTCTTCAAATTCGCGAAATGCTCCGTTTTAAGCACACTGTCGGCATACTCAACTAAGCAAGAAGGTGCATTTGCTATGGTGTATTCAATTATTGTGCAGGGTTGACCTGTTTTCTCGTTTAAATACATAATTCCTTTTTCGTAACTTGGCTAGTTTTGAGATTTAACAAACTCTTTGCAACACTCATAGCTATCTGAAATCAAAATAACGCTGTCATGACTGGTAACACTTCTTTTTATCTTGTATAAAAAGCATCTCAATTGATGGCAATATGTTTCAACTACGTAATATTCCATAATTCCCTTATCGTCACTTGATGGATAATCTTGTTTTATTGTTTTTCAGTGCGATGGCTGATACTTTGTCTAAGTGGTTGATTATCCTTATTTTGTTGGTGCAGAGTAGTATGTATTCCCTGCACCTTGGTAGGAATTAGGAAAAAAAGTGTTTTTTATATCCACATAATTAAGCTATATACTAAAATTATTCTGAGAAATTTGGTAAGTTTTTAAACGCTAATTGTGCTACTTCTTCGGCGCGCCCTGACGTGACTTTCTGATACCGTAATGTTGTCTGAATGCTTTCATGTCCCATGAGCGCCCTGAGTTCTTCAATGCCCATTAATCCCACTCGCTCTGTAGCAAAAGTATGTCGAAGGTCATGAAGTCGAATCCCCTGGAGTTCTGGAATGTTCTCAATTAAGCTTTTCCAAGATTTATGCGCCATCCGGTATGACAGACGGGAGACAGCCAAAGTTTTTGGTTGTTGAGCCGTAAATAGTGCTGTATGGTTGGGGTGTCTATAATATTTAATGTAGTGATTTAGACTTTGAGAAGCTACTTCACTGTAAAAACACCACCGTTGCTTGTTGCCTTTCCCAACAACCTGAAATTTCCGGGTTTTGAGGTCTATGTCATCGAAATTTAGAGCCAGTACCTCAGCAATCCTAGCGCCACTAGTATGCAACAAACGCACCAATGCAGACAAACGAACATCTTTTTTGATGACACGGTACAGGATACTTAATTGGTGTTGAGTAAGGTAACGTACAGCCTCATCCGTAGCATGTTCTCCTTGCTCTCGAATGGGTTTGCGTCTTGCAAGTCCCGCAACTGGATTGGATTTGAGATATCCCATATCAACAGCGAAGTTGAATAAAGCCGTGATTACAGCTTGATGACGGTGGTGTGTAGTATAGGAAACATCGGTTAAATGATTGAGATATTCCATCAAAACTTGTCTGTCAATGATTTCTATTGACCATCGCCCATATTCCTTGAGTAAGGGGAGAATCGTAGACTCATAAGAACGCAGAGTACCTTTGGCTAGTCCTGGACGTTCTAAAAACTTGGTGGTTAAAGCAGCTAAAGTTATCATTACTTTAGAGAGCTTTTGGCAATTTATTTGAATAAAAGTGTAGATATATATTTATTATTAATAAATATACTTTTAGATATATTTTGATAGTGATAACAGAACATTCGACGCTTCCCACGGGGGAAGAAGGGCTTGCTAATTACGTCCAGAGATTGCGAGGTCATCTTTGTTTAACCCAAAAAGAGTTGAGTTTCAAAGCGGGGATACATATCCAGACCATCCGCAAAATTGAAGGTGGACAAACTTCAAGGCTCAATCAAAAGGCTAAAGGTGGTCTGGCTTCGGCGTTGGGGATACCACCAGAGTACTTGGATGCAGCAGCTAAGAAAGTCTCTCCAGAAACCATAACTTCACTCAAGTTTTGCCCCAAATGTTGGACTCCAGGAACTACCCCTGACCCCATGTGGACTGACTTACGGTCAAAGTATTGCTTTGCTTGTGGTACAGCCTTACGGAATCGCTGTGTTAGTTGCAATGAACCAATTATGTCGCTGAAATTCAAATTTTGCCCTTACTGCGGCGCGAATTACAAACAAAATCAAACTACTGCTTGAAATCAAATATACAGGTATTTAATTGGCAACGCGCGAACTTTTATCTCCAGCACAGCGACTACAATTTACTGAAATTCCCGATTCTATTACCACAAGAGATATAGCTCGCTACTATACTTTTAGTAATGACGAACTCAAAATTATTAAAGAGCGTCGTAGACCACATAATCGTCTGGGTTTTGCCGTACAGTTGTGTTACCTACGCTTTCCCGGTCGTGTTTGGAATCTAGGAGAAATAGTACCGGAATCTGTACTATTTTATATTGCATCTCAATTAAAACTTGACCCAGCAATAATAACAGAATATTCCCAAAGGGATACAACTCGACGCGAACATTTAACAGAAATTCAAAATAATTTTGGATTTCATACTTTTAATACATCTATATACAAAAAACTCTCAAAATGGTTATTACCATTTGCCATATCCTCAGATAAAGGGATGGCACTTGTGGGAGCGTTAATTGATGAGATGCGCTTGCGTCAAATTATTATTCCAGCTATTTCTACAGTAGAACGTCTAGCCTGGGAAGTCAGAAATCGCGCTCAAAAATTAGTATGTCTTGAGTTAACTAAAAGTTTAACAACATTACAAAAGACAGCACTAGACAAGTTATTAGTTGTCGAGCCTGATAAAAAGGTAACTGATTTAATTTGGCTGCGTCAACCACCAGGTCAAGCTAATCCGAGAAACTTTTTAAAATTAGTGGAACGACTAGAGTTTATTCGCCATCTTCATCTCGAAGAAGAATGTTTGAAACGAGTACACCAAAATCGTCTGCTGCAATTTACTAGAATTGGCGCGAAGTCTACGCCTGCTCACCTATCTAGGTTGGATGAATTGAGACGCTATGCTATTTTAGTTGCTTTTCTCATTGAATGGAGCGCGTCATTGGTCGATTATGCCATAGGTATGCACGATAAAATGATGGGTAAGTTATTTAATAAAAGTGAGCATCAACATGGCGATAAGTTTCAACGTGATGGCAAAGCAATTAATGAGAAAGTTCGATTGTATGCTCAAGTAGGCAAGGCATTAATTGCAGCTAGAGATGAGTCCAATGATGCCTATCAAGCGATTGAATCTGTATTAGATTGGGAAAAATTTGTTAGTAGTGTTGCTGAAGCTGAAAAACTAGCCAGACCCGCAGATTTTGATTATCTTGAATTGCTTGATAACCGTTATTCACAGTTGCGACGTTATACACCAAAGTTGTTAGAAGCTTTTGAATTTAAAGCTACGTCTGCCAGTTTACCAGTGATAAAAGCTTTGGAAGTTATTAAAGAATTAAATATATCAGGCGGTCGAAAAGTGCCGGAATCTGCGGATATTAGTTTCGTTAAACCTCGTTGGTTAAAACACATAATTAAGGGCGATACTATTGACCGTCACTACTATGAGATGTGTGCTTTAGCTGAGTTACGCAGTGGTTTGCGTTCTGGGGATATTTGGGTAGCAGGCTCGAAGCAGTTCCAAGATTTTGAGGATTATCTGTTAGCAGATAACGCATGGCAGTCAATGCGTTCTTCTCACACGATACCTGTGGCAGTAGCGACGGATTTTACTACCTATATTGAACAACGAACACTCGAATTGTCTGAACAATTATCGCTTGTTTCTTCTTTAATGGCAGAGAAGAAACTGGTTGATGTCAGGATAGAAAACGAGATGTTAATTATCACTCCTCTCAGGGAGCATCCCAGTTTTTTGCAAAGAAGACGAAAATCAGTCAGGATAGGTAAGACGAGTGTATTTACTTACCGATGACCCCAGAACAAAAGCAAGCTCTTCAAAAACATATTCAGGCGATTGCTAAAATATTGTATGAAGATACGTCAAAAGAAAAGCTCACAAATCTTGCAGCAATTGAAGAAGCAGTGCGGAGTCAAATGCAGAAGCATGTTATGCCAGAAGTAGGGGTTTTTTTATCGAAACGATTACAGGGACAACCGCAGGATACCAACGACGGCTCAAAAGCATTCTTGGAGAGTTAGCAATAACGAGCAAACAAGCCATTGAATTAGAAGTCGCACCAAGTACTCAACTGAGTCCATATCTAGAAACTTGTTGTTTGAGGGTAAGTGCGAATGTCAGCTATGAAGATGCGGCATCAGACATCAAGTATTTTACGGGCATAGAGGTTTCTCACAGCAGTCAACAGAGATTAGTGCATCGCCAGAATTTTGAGTTGCCAACACCAGAACAGACAATTGAAGAATTAAGCGTCGATGGTGGAAACATCCGTGTCCGAACTCCTAAAGGTCAAATATGTGCATGGCTTGGCTATAAAGCAATTAGCTTACATCATCTCGGAATCTTGGGAACTTCATTTCAGAATAATCAGATTGTGATTGATTGGGTTAATGACCAACCACTGGCTAGCCCACTCACTTGTATTGGTGATGGACATGACGGCATTTGGAATATAATTGACCAATTAGCACCTGATGCACAACGTCGAGAAATACTTGATTGGTTCCATTTAATAGAAAACCTCCACAAAGTTGGGGGTTCACAAAAACGCTTGAAACAAGCACAAAATCTACTATGGAAAGGCCAAGTTGAGGCTACTATTGCCTTATTTACAGATTGTAAAGGCAAACAAGTACAAAACTTTTGCCGTTATCTTGATAAGCATCGCAATCGCATTATCAACTACGAATATTATCAAGCTGAAGAAATTTGTTCAATTGGTTCAGGTTCAGTTGAATCTGCCGTTAAACAGGTTGACCGTCGAACAAAAATTTCCGGGGCACAATGGAAACGAGAAAATGTGCCTCAAGTCCTAGCCCATCGCTGTGCTTACCTCAATGGATTATTGTCAGTTTGAGCCACTTTAAAAAGTGAGATGCTCCCCTTCCCGATACTTACCTCGGCAAGATTGCTAATATCTTTACCAGATTTATAAGCTTCAAGAATTGCCTTATTATTAGCTTGGTACTTAATAACTCTAAATTCATCAGGAAAATCTTCATCATCTACTTCTACTAGTAATTTAGCGACCTTTGGTGGGTTATCCCTGATTTCAATTATCCTTTCTTTACCGATGTTTTTGTCACTAATTAATCCAATCTCGTGTAGGTGGATAAGGGTGTGCTTGATTTGTTCAAGTTGAGTTTTGCGACGTGAAATTACCCGGTCGTGGAGTTCGGCTACTCGCGCTTTTCTTTCCTCCCAGGTTTCAAGGTCAAGATTTAACTGGTCAACTACCCAGGCGATCGCATCGATTTTGGTTTCGATACCATCTTGAACACCCATAACTTCTTGTAAGAGTTGTTCTACATTACCCTGTTCGCCTAACTCGCTTGCTTCTTCTATCTGTGACCAAAGTTTAGCAGCATCTAGGCTTAATTCTTTGAGAGTGAGTTGGTTGATTTCGCGTTCAATTGCTTGAGTCATAATTTACTTTTGATATAAAAAACAACTAGCAGTTAGCTGCTACTAGTTGTTGACTAAGAAGAGTTGATGCTTGAAGGGAGATTGAATTTAGTATCCGTACTGCAAGTGATAGTAGTCTGATTTTTCTTGTGCTAATTCTGCTTCGTACTCGTAGTAATCTGCTTCGCTTATGAAGGTGCTTCTTTTTTGAATTTGCTGTGCAGATTTTACTAATTTTTGGTTAGTTTTTGGGTTAGAACTCGTAGTAGTTTTCATGTCTATACAACTTCAATTGCTTCAACGAAGTTGTTGCGTCAGCAAATGTTGTTATCTTGAATTATAAAGATAATATTTATCTTTTTCCATTATCATAACTATCTACTATTGATTTGTCTTAAACTACTAGTTTTTCTACCACAAAGATAGTTGTCCTGGCGATACATTTCCCCGTCTGCGCGTATGAAACAGCATATGACAACCGCTGCATAAAGCCGCGATATTTTCTGCTCGATTGTCCTCGGGCGTATAATTTCGGTGGTGAACCACTAATGTTTTAATGCTGCGTTCTCTACGATTTAACCCATCCCTTTTATCAGTTGGACGTAAGCATTGCATACCGCAGCGCGTGCATTTCCAGTCTGATTTTGATTTGACTTCAAGTGCGATAGTATCCCAGTTTGAAGAATAGCGACTGCGGTTTTTACCAGTCATCAATCAGTTCCTTTTGGGTTGCAGAAAACTAATTTTGATTTAATTTGACCCGATATTATTGTGATTATATTTACGCAGAAAGTTTTCCGGAAAAATTCACCTGTGACATAACTTGTGTGCGTATTGAATTAGCAGCCTTCTCTGCAATTTCTTCTCTATCAGAATCAGTAAGAACTACTGCAAGTAGCGATTTGAGGACTTCGCGGTTAGATATAAACTCTTCACCGTATAAATCATCTTGCAACAAAGTAGCTTCCAAGTGAGGTATTAACTCAGGCGTAGGAGATAGCAACCGCTCTTTAATGCGTGTCCTTGCAGTCTCTGTCGCAGAAGTTGTACCTATACCTAAATCCCATGTTTCAATTATTAGCCTGACTTCGCGGTTGAGAGATACACGCAGCGTTGATAGACGACCAAATAAAGGAAGATTGAGCATTAAAGGTGGTAATGCATTACCCCAATCCAAACCAGCGCCAATCGTGCAATTTGCTTCATCTTCGATGCAAACAGCCTCTTCGAGCCATCCTTCACCAAAAAGTAAATCTATAGCTTCTTGGGTTGTTATTGACTCGTTTGCCTCAGAATTATCCTTTTGCTGTTGATGATTCATAAAATTTTACCCGATCGGACTTTATCTTCGTCTCAATACACCATACTCAAAGTAGACTAAATTATCATATTCTTCTTCCGAACCGCAGTTCAACATGTTTTGTTTTTCGTAAAATCCTTCAGACCTTGGTAAGGAATGCAACCCAATTCTACCTTCATACCCTAACTCAACACTTCTAATTCTTGCGAAATTTAATAGTGCTTGACCAACACCTTTGAATTGAGGCGGACGCTGAATTTCCATTCGGTTAGTGGGGGCAGTGGCAATACCATCAACATAAACTAGCCTCTTACCAACATTTAACCGAGAACCGTGCATTTGTGTTTCTATTATCATTAATCCTTGAGTTTTGTTTTCGCACTCAATTGCGTAACCTTCAAGATTTTCTTGATTGGAAATGTATCTTAATTTGAATATCCAATCCCAGTATTTATCTTCTTGACTAAATAACCTTAAGCTTTCTACCCAATAATTGACATAATCATCAATATGTCTTTGGACTAAATCTACCAAATAGGCTTCAACAGATGTATTATCAACACCTCTTTTTAACTCGATTTTTCGCTGCACCTAAAGCTCCTAATTGTCAACTGATTATTAAAGCTTGTGACTGCTATTTGACTGGTAGATAAAAGAGTAAATATGAATGCGTATATCAATAGCTTTATGCCAACCAGCAAGCACAGCATCATCTGAAATATCTCCAAGAACTACCAAACCATCTTCTTTATCCATATAGTAAGGTAAAGGTTCAGCGCTCAACCAACCATAAGCAATGGCTTCTTGGTCTCGCTCAAAAATTAAAACTTCTAAACTTTGTTCATACCTTGAATAGTAGTAAGGTAAATAGCAGGCTGGATACTCTCTTAGAGATTCACGATTAACTGTGTATGATTGCCAACGCAGTTGCTCTCCCTTGATTTCTTTATGATTAGCTTCTAGCCAATCATAGAGCTTTTTAGCTTGCCGCAATGCGTGGTCTTTGCCTGCAAAAACGACGTTGGGAAGAAAAATATCGCCGTCAAAATGCACCGCAACTTCAAATAAATCTTCATCTTCATCTTCATCTTCATCTTCATCTTCTGCTTCTGTTACCTCAATGATTCCAGCCTTATATAGTTCGGTCATTTCCCTGCATTACTTCGTCAGATGTACTCCTACCCTACATGATTAAAATTTTAGTTTTCAGTTACAGAATAATCAGAATACTTTAACTATGGATGAGAAAATAATTTACGTAGCAATTGATAGAACGAATTGGAGTCGCATAAATTTATTTATGGTTGGCGTCATTTCGGATAAAAGAGCGTTTCCAATATATTTTACCTTGCTGCCAAAATAATGATTGCGCTCCTTTTCTTATCTGCGATCGCTCTATTCGGCGAGCGAATCAGTGTAAATTCAGAAATTATTGAAAATAATAAAAATACTAACTTGCCGGATGATATAATCCCGTATTTTCGTTAAATTCCCACCCCATACCCGATTTATCCTTGCCCTTGCACCATGCCACAAAAAGCGGTGGGTGCAGCTTAATTCGCTGTTCGCGTACAGTTTCTTGACTTACACCAAGTCTTGAAGCTAAACCTTCTTCGGTTAATGGTTGCATTCGGGGAGTATGCACTTTGAATGATGAATTGTTGTTGTACGATTTATTGCCCCGCTTTTGTTGATTGTTGAGATGATTTTGAATTTTAATAATCGCCTCGGTAAACTGTGTCATTCGGGCTGTTATCCCCTCAATTTTTTCTGATAAATCGGCGAGATTATGGATTGCTTCGGTTTCGTTACTATTAGATTCGCCTGACAACTGTGACTCCAGCTTATCAAGTCGTGAGCAAATAGCTAATATCGTTTCATTCGTAGGACTGCCGTTACTATTGTTACTAGTAACTAAGTACTCCTCAACACTTGCCTTAATCTTAGAGTCCAAGCGTTTATCTAAATTATCGCCACCAATTGCATCAAGGTTATCTATATCATCTAGGTAGAGTTCGATAAATTGGGTGAGCGTGGCTGTTGCCGTCGTCCCTTTCGACTTACAACGGGCGATAAACTGCTCCCACATCTTTTGGTCGCAGTTAAAAGATGCCAGTTTCTTGTTTTTCCCTGTTTGGCTCATGTCTAGGTACTATCTAGGTTAACCGGGACTGGACGCGGCTGAGTGAGCGCGTCATCCATCTTGATAACTACCTTGACACTATCATTTTGGAGCGCATGAGCGCGATGGCGTACCCGCCATGAACCGGTGGCGATTGCTTTTTTACCGATGTTTGCTTTTCTTACGCAGTGCGTGAGAAGTTCCAACACGCCCGATATGATGAATGTACTTTGCAGTTGTCGCAGGAGAAGCATGGCCCAAATCTGCCTGCAAGTCAAAATCAGAAGCTCCATTTTTCTTAGCCAGCGTCGCATGAGTATGGCGCAGAAAATGGGCGCTGAACTTTATTCCTGCACTAGCAGAAATTTCCGCCATCATCAACCGCAATCCGCGATCGCTTAGAGGTTTACCTCTGTCTCGACGACTGGGACTAGGAAACACCGGCTGATCATTGCTGGCATCGCCACGGTAATCCAGTAGCACCGCACTAGTTTCCGGATCGAGACTAATAGTTCTGGTTTTATTTCGTTTCCCCGTCACAGTTAATAACAGACAATCTCCATCCTCCCGAAACTGCCGCCAAAATAACCCCGGTGTAACTATGCGCTTACCATAATCAGAAGTTTGCCGCGCAATTTCTCCCGCCCTCACCCCACTGTAAAAGACGAGAGTCAACAGCAGCCAATGCATCTTATTAGTGTTGTGTTGCAAATCTACTTCAATCGCCGCTTTTTCCAACTTAGCAATCTCGCGTTCCGACAGAATGCGCTCTGCGAGCTTATCGTCCCATTGGATACTTAAGTCCTTGCCCAAGTCGATAGCAAAATAACCAATAGAAGCTCTAGTACCCCACTCCCACAAACTTTTAATCGCCGCAGTGTATTTAGCTGCCGTATTTTTACTAATTCCATAAGTATTTTTCTGTCCCCGTACTGGCTTTTCATCCTTTAGCCAAGCAAGATAAGCGTGTAGATGGAATAACGTTACCATCCTAAAATCAGATATCCCAAACCGCGACTGCATATAATCAGCAAGCTCATAACCAATTTGCCGATATGCCCGTCGCGTTTGGTCGCTTTTAATAGTGACAGAATGCACCCATAGCTCAATTAGCTGCTCCGTCGAATTAATTCTCTGGCGGTTGGGAAAATAATAATCTACAAGCGCAACCCGGGCTTCATCAAGCGGCAGAGTCACCACCTCGACAGCAAGTGATTCCACGCTTAATACAGGTAAATTTTCCATAAGATAAATCCCCAACCCCCACTGATAATTATGATGCCGAGAACTGTAATTCCCGGTATCTTTATGATAGTTGTTTCCCAGACACGATCCAATTGCCCATATAAAATCATCTATATCGTATATACGCGGATATCCCGTATGCGATGATGGTAGTGAGAAGAGTGGGGGAAGTCGGGGGAGATGGGGAGGTAGGGGGAGTGAGTAAATATTACAACTCAAGGCAAATGGTTAAAGAACTGGTTAGAAAGCATCAAGATTTAGAAATTTATAAGATGGCACTTGATATGGCGATGCAAATTTTTGAATTATCGAAAAAGTTTCCTGTGGAGGAAAGGTATTCGCTTACCGATCAAATTCGTCGCTCATCTCGCTCTGTGTGTGCGAATTTAGCTGAGGCATGGAGGAAGCGTCGATATGAGGCAGCTTTCGTCGCAAAATTGAATGACTGTGTTCGCGGAGCGTGTCGTAGACAAGCAGAAGCAGCCGAAACTCAAACCTGGATAGAGTTTAGTGTTAAATGTGGTTACTTGGATGTTGAGATTGGTCGAGAACTCTACGGAACCTATAACCAGATTTTGAGTGGATTAGTCAATATGATTAATCATTCGGAATCTTGGTTGATGAAGCACTAAGAGACTTGCAAGTAAATAACTATTCCATCGCTTTTGAAGCTGGGGGAAAAAGAGCATTTCCTTCCACTACTCCCCCTACTCCCCCTACTCCCCCTACTCCCGCTACTTCCCCCACTTCCCCTACTCTTCTCACTTCTCCACAACAAAAGCGCGAGGGACTGGTGGAATATCCGCAGATAAATATAAAACTTCTGTCAGAAGAAGACCGGGAGTTGGTGAAGCAGGCCAAGCAGCGTGCTGAGGATTTGCGCTTAACTTTTAAAGAGTTTGTGCTGGATTGTATTAGAAACGCACTTGTAGAAGAGAGTCCGGATGATGCAGATAGTGCAACTGCTGCCGAAATTGAAGCTTTGAAAGCTCAAATCGCCGCCTTGTCAGAGAAAGTGAGTATTCCCTCTGCGACCAAAACGGAAGTGCATACCCTCCAGGAAAGGGTAAATCAATTGCGGGTGGGAATTTCAAATGAAATTAAGAAGGATAGGGAACAACTTGCTTCTTTGGCGCTGGCGCTCTCCCGACTTGAAAGCCAAATTGAACAGTTGGTGCCTTCCTTAAATCTTCAAGTGGATGGCGAGGTAAATTCAAACAGTGATGGCGGTTGGCTTTTTGGGGAAGACTCCGGTGCTGAACTACCGTTAACTTAAGCATGGGAATTGAAGAATGGGGACGGCGTAAAGCCTGCGGCATAGCTACGCTTAACGCGCAGCGTCTCGTAGAGAATAAATTCGCCTGCGCCTTTCTTCCATGCTTTCAAGTACCGGGTGTCCCCGCAGCAGAACACTTGGTGTAGTGTGATTTGAAACAAAAAATGAGATTTTAACTCATGATATGCTTCAGAAATGAGTATCCAGTTTATAGTTCACTTTTAATATTCGAGTTTATTTACTAATAATGATTATCGTGTAAAGGATAAAAAGACTGATAAAACGGACGTTTGTATCAATCCTTCGGCTTGATTATCATTATTATTCAGCTACGATTTGAGTAGGCGATCGCTCTGTTGTTGGGCGATCGCTTGGACAATAAAATATTTGATTTTTACTCAGATATCTACTAAAACACAAGTTTTGAACCATAACGTGGGTATTTGAAGCATATTTTAAATTGAAAGTTTAAGTTAGAACAATTTTGTCAGGGATTTTTTGTGCAAGTTTTCTCCAATTGTGTTTTTTCAACTCATTTTTTAGTTATGATTCAGAATTTCAACTCTCACTCATTATTTGATTCAAAGTTTTAATTTGTGATTAGCGCGAAAGCCTGAATTTTTGTTAACTCTTTTCTAATTTATGGATCAAAATTTTTCTCATATTATGATTCAAAGGACATGTAGTTCACCTGACTTGAAATTTGCTGTAATTATTTAGTGGAGATTTTAGCCTTGTGTGAGCGTTAATTCTTCACGCTTGGCGGAATTGACAATTTTCACCAAATGCTGGTTTAAATAACTTTGGGCCGAAATGTACAGACTTTCCCAAATTTCTTGATTGCGACAAATTTTAGTCCCCACTGTATTTCCTGCTGTTTTCTCCGATATCAAGTATTTACGGTAATAGTTACCCCACAGGTGTTGGAGAAAGTTTTCGGCGAATTCCTCAAAAGGAATAATCCAGTTATAGTCTTGGTCTAGGAATACCCGATAGGATGCAATTATGGGTAGTGCCAGGTCAGTTGGCGCACCAAACCCAAACGAGTACTTGCTGTCGGGGAGAAGGGTAGTTTTGCGTGTATCAATTGATGCTAAATCGTTGACACCCTTTCTTCTGGGGTTGCTGATATGTTCTTGGATGATTTCGTACAGTCTTTGCTCTATCCACAGAGCTTTGGGAAGTAGAGGCAATAGAAGAGTTAATCTTTCTCTCTCAGTGTCTGTGATTTGGCTTGGGGTGTTCGTACCTGTAGGGTGCTTGCTTCGTTTATTGCCGTCGGGATTGTATCTATTTCTGTCGAGGCAGTTGATCAGCTTGAACAAGTGGTTAACATTACACTGGGCATTTCTAGGAGCGCCGCTTTGGTTTTGGTAATAGGCTATTCTAAATTTTCTATCTTCTGCTCTTTCTAACTGGGCTAAATACTGCTTGATAAATTTGTAATCTCCCCTGGCGTTGACTTTGGAGCGAGAATCTACTGGCGATGTGGTATTTGAGGCGAGGGCTATATCTTTAGCCTCCTCTTCCTGGAGGCCAATGTGGATGGTAACTTTGACTCTGGCAAGGCTGAGGTCATATTTGTAATTTTTAGCACTTTCAAAAGCTAAAACTGTGTGACCTCCGTTGATAATGCCATCGCTACCCCCCTCGCTAGCTTCTAAGACTCTAGCTCCAGTTCGGTTTTGTTTTTGCTGGGCTTAACTTTATTGGCTGACAGAACGATTCCACTGTGACGAGAGAAGAATTTTTCTGGTTGAGTCGTCACAGAGTCAAAGATTTGTCGGTATGTCGCACTTTTGCGGTTAGGTTCTCGGATGTTGGGTTCTAGGGGTAGGTCTGTCGGGAAGCCGTCCACATGGGCGGTGGCGATGATGCAATTGGGGTTTGCATGGAAATAGTTGTCTACTTTAATAATCCAGTTTTTCGGCATGGGTGGTTTCTGCATCTTAGCGATACATTCTCAATTATTCTTCTGGTGGGAAGAAGCTCGCGCTTAAAGATTATATTTTTAATTGATGTCTAAAGTTGTTGCAGTTGACTGGCAACGTCTAAACAACTTGCGGCAGTCGCCACCCGATAACGAAGTAGGGGCGGGTGGTTTAGTGTATACCCTTTAGGAGCGGTTAAATCATTTGCTCTTGGGTATCTCAAGGGAGCAACTAGCAACTTGCTTGTTTGGCGTTGGCAATTCTAGACTTGAAAGCCAAATTGAACAGCTGATACCTTCTTTGAATCTCCAGACGAAGGTAATTCCAACAGCGAGCGACAGCGATTGGTTTTTTGGAGAAGGCTTTGGTGGTGTCGGAGCAGAAAATACTGAGGGTTTTTGAAATTGATTGTGCTTGATATCCTTACTTATAAGCTATTTTCTAAATTACCCCTCTTCTGTCACTCTCCGAAAAGATTTGCCATTTCTGGATTCTAGAGCTTTTGTATAGCAAGCGATGTCTACGACGGGCTACGCCTACGCGCGATTCTTTTCTAATAACAAATACAAGACCCATTTTTTTCTAATAGTATAGCTTGTATTGATTGCCTCATCAGGCTTCTAGCGATCGCCCTCCCGGAGAGTGACAGAAGAGGGTTAGAATACTCGGAAAGTGACAGAAGAGGGGTAATCAGCTGTTACTTTTTCTATATTCTCAGTTTAGCTTTCAATTCCTGGCAGTCTTGAAGCAGTGAAATACCTAATGCATTTGCAATTACAAATGCCTGTTCGCAATTCTCTAGTGCCAAATCCAAGTTTTCCATTTCATAATAAAGTTCCGCCAAGTTATAAAGAATTACAGCCTCATTGTAAGGCTCACCAATTTCTCTAGAAATCTCCAAGGCTATATGCAAATTTTCCAAAGCTTCTGGATAGTGTTCAAGCTCTGATAGAGAATTTGCTAAATTAGATAATGCGGCTGCTTCTGCTACGCGATCGGCTGTCTCTAGTGCTATATTTAGATGTTGTTTGTGATATTCGATAGCCTTTTGATAGTCTTTTGAAGAATAGTAAGTTGAGCCGATATTACCTGTTGCTCTTCCCATTTCCTCGAAATCATTAATTTTCCGTGCAATAGCCAAACACTGCTCGAAGAAGCTAATAGCTTGGCTGTATTCACCGATAGAATCATGTACAAGACCCAAAAGTCTGAGGGTAACTGCCTGTTTTTGATAATCGCCAATTTTCTGTGCAACAACTAAGCTTTGGTGATAAAACTTGATGGCATTGTCATAGTCTCCTAAACAATCATATGCAGCACCCAATCCTCCAAGTAAAGCCCTTTCTTTTTGCAAATGTCCTAGTTTTTGTGCAACTATCAAGCTTTGTTGATAGCACTCTGTTGCTTGCGAGTATGCATTGACAGTATAGTAAGTTTTACCCAAATTTCCTAACACTATCCCTTCTGTTGCCCAATCGCCTATAACTCTTGCAATGGTTAAGCTTTGCCCAAAGCACTCAATGGCTTTGTCGTATTCTGCCAGAGCATGGTAAACCAAGCCCATGTTGTCTAGGACTTTACCTTGAATAGCGCGTTCTCCAATTTGCTTTGCGATGCCTAAGCTTTGCATTTGATAGTCAATCGCCTGTGTAAAGTCCCCTAAAAAATAGTAACTAACACCCAAACTACCTAGTGCTGCTGCTTGCGTAGTGCGATTGCCTATTTCTTTAGCAATTACCAAACTTTGTTGAGAACAATTAATAGCTTCCTGGTACTCTCCTAAAGAGTAATAAGCTATACTGAGATAAATTAACGCTGTCCCCTCCCCAGAACGGTCGCCAATTTCTTTCGCAACTGCTAAACTTTGCTGGCACAACTCAATTGCTTGATTGTAATCATGCAAGGCAAGATAAGTCATGCACAGAAGAGCAAGCGTCCACCCAACTCTAGTACGATCGCCTATTTCCATTGCGATGCTCAAACTTTGTTGGCTAAACTTAATTGCTTGCTGATAATCCGCAAGAAAACTGTAGGCATTGCCAAGGTTTCCCAAAGCCATTAGTTCCCCTTGGCGATCGCCAATTTCTCGCGCAATATTTAAGTGTTGATTGCAAAAATCAATAGCTTGATTATACTCCCCTGTAGACAAGTGAACGTTTCCCAAGTTACCTAAAGTAGTTGCTTCTGCAATACGATTATCAAGTTCTCTAGCAATATCTAAATCTTGTTGATAGTATTCAATAGCTTTTTGATATTCTCCTAAATAAAGGTAAGCATTACCCAAATTTCCTAAAGCTGCTCCTTCCACAGTTTGCTCACCGACTTCCCGCGCAATTTTGGCGCTTTGTAAACAGAATTCAATAGCTTTTTGATACTGTCCCTGAGAATTGTAGCAATCCCCCAAACTACTTAGCGCCAATGCAATACCTGCACATTCGCCAAGTTCTTCCATGATAGCTAGGTGTTGTTTATGGTAAGAAATTCCTGTATCAAAGTCCCCTTTTGCCCCATAAGCCAAGCCCAAACCTCTTAAAGCATCTGCTTCAAGAGCTTGATTGCTCAATTCTCTCGTAATAACTAAACTTTTTTGATGATACTCAATTGCTAGGTCATAACGACCTATAGAAAAATGGGCACCACCCAAATTATTCTGGGTAATTGCTTCCATTCTTGGATCTAATTTACCTAAAAGTTGGCTATAAAGTTCAATTTGCTCTCGGTAATAACCCCAAGTGCCAAGTTTAGCATGTAACTCTTGATTAACTGTTGGGTTTAAACGAGTTGAAAAAACTGCGATTGCATCTTCCCAAGCTTGCAGTTGAAAAAGATGGTAGCAAGCTTCCAGGTAACCTCGTATTTTTTCTAGATTAGAAGCATCTTGAACTGGTTTGTATTTTGTTAGCCAGTTGATAACAGCTTGATATTGTGCGCGTAGCTGGGGCGAAATTTTGCGAAGTTTCAGAGAAGTTGCATCGAGTCCTATTTGCGATAAAACTAGCTCCCCAGAAGGTATAACATCTTGATATTCTACCGTTGGCTGTTGTTTTTCCAAAGCCTCAGCAGCCATTTTCAAAGTTTCACAGGCTCCTTCTTCCAAGGAAGGAGCATGAAGTTGCTGCGAAATTGCTAAACTCTGTTGAGAGTAAGAAATGGCTTTTTGGTAGTCTCCCAAAATATGGTAAGTCCGCCCTAAACTAACCTGTACCGACGCAAGCAACCAAGAGTCTGAAATTTCTTCAGCAATAGCTAAACACTGATGGTGACACTTCAGCATTTGCTCAAATTTGCCACTTTCGGTTTCTAGTCTTTGATATACCCACCCAAGGCTGAGTAGACTTAAAGCTTCTAACTGACGGTTTCCTATTTCCTTAGCTTTACTGAAACTCTCTTGGTAGCACTTCAATGCTTGCTCGTAATTGTTGGCAGAATAATAATTACTGCCAAGTTTTATTATTCTGCGTATTTCTCTTTCGGTGTCTTGTATTTCTTTTGTCAGAGGTAAATCACGTTGTAGAGACTCAATCTCTTGACTATCATCTCTTGGTATCTGTTGATTATTTTCAGCAAAATCACTCATATATTTGTTTGGGCTGATTTAAGTCAGTACAAAACACTTTTATTGAATAATATTGTGAATGACTGCATCGCACTGTTGAACTAAGTCATGTTTCCCCATGTCCTTAAACAACTGCATAAGCGATTGAAAGGCTGTAATCGCCTCTTGTAGTTGGTTTTGTTCCTTAAATATTTTCCCAAGAAGAAACAAAAGTTTGGTTTGTCCCTCTTGATCATTAATTTGCTGTCTAATTTTCAGTGCTTGACGGAAGTAGTCAATTGCGGTCAAATGTTGTTCCAGAGTGAGGTAGATACTTCCCAAATTATTCAAAGCCTTGCCCTGAAGTGGCAAGTCCTGAATAGCTTTTGCGCTCTCAAGAGCTTTCATGTAGTGGGCAATGGCTTTGAACTCATGGCGTTGTTGTAAGTAAAGATAGCCCAACTTATCGTAAAGGTCAGCCCTGGTTTTGTCATCCCCTTGTTCATCCGCAATGGTAAGGGCATCATGATAGCATTCGATTGCAAACAGATACATGTTACTGAGTGCATGAATATTGCCCAGATGAGTTAGTGCTTTTTGTTCGTGAGTTCGGTCTCCTAGCTCTCGCGTCAGCTTGAGATGTTGTTGCCCATATTCCGTTGCTTTTGGAAAGTTTTTGAGTGAAGCATAAGCAGTAGCGATATTCCCTAAAGCATGAGCTTCACCTCTGCGGTCGCCAATATCACGAGCAATAGCGAGGTCTTTTAAGTAGTATTCCACTGCCTGAGAGAAATTGCCCTGAGTTTGATACACATTACCCAAATTTCCACAAGCTCGACCCTCGGCTGCACGATCGCCAATCTTACAAGCAGTTTCTAGCCATACTTGATATGCCTCAAGTGCCTCATGTAGCTTGCCTTGAGCTAAGTAGATATTTCCTAGATTGTTCTGCAACCTTGCTTCTGAAACAGGGTCTCCTCGTTCTTGATTTAGTTCTCGCTGAAGCTGAAAGTAGTTCAGCGCTTCTGTGTAGTCTCCAAGTTGATATTGGCACAGCCCCAATCCCCCAACAGCATTTATCAGCATGTCAAGATTACCAAGAGATCGTGCCAGATGAAGCTGCTCTGTGTAGAAACTGATTGCCGTTGGATACTGTCCAAGGCAGTGATATGTCACACCCAAACCTCCAAGTGCTCTGGCTTTAATTGCCTGTGACTCAAGCTGGAGGGCAATCTCTAACTGTTGTTGGTGATAAGCAAGGGCTTGCTGATGTTTTCCAAGGCTATCGGATGCAATCCCTAATCCATTGAAAATAATCGCATCCCATTCTTTGTTGAGTTGACCGAGAAGCTTTTGATAGAGTTGAATTTGCTTGGTGTAGTATCCCCAAGTGTGTAGTTGGTTGTCAAGTTCCTCTTGAGTTGGAGTATTTAGCCTTATGCGAAGCAGCTGGCTAGCTTTATCCCAAGCTCCTACCTCGCAAAGATGATGAAAGACTTCTAGCAATCCATTAATTTTCTTCAGGTTGGGGCTATCGAGTGATGGATGATATCGGATGAGCCAATTGATGATAGCTTGATATGCACTTCGCTTTGAAGGAGGGCTAATCGATCGAATAGACTTGGGATCGATCTGAATCGCTGCCAGGATCTCTTGTGCCAGTGGCAAAATTTCTCTCATGCGATCGAGTTCTCATTTTCTGACTGTAATTGCTCTATAAGTTGATGGCAGGCATCCCAAAGTTCTCCACCCGACTGTTTTGAGATTGCTAGCGCTCTCTGGCAACAAGTTAGTGCTGCCTCGTAATCACCAAGCTGATAATGTAAATATGCCAAGTCTTTAAGGACTTCTGCTTGTTCGTCAGCATTGCCAATGTAACTCAATAGTGATGTAGCGCCTTGTAACTGCTCCTTAGCATCTGTGAACTGCTCCAGTTTGATTAATGCAAGTCCTAATTCATGAAGTGCTTTTGCTTCTCCTGAGCGATCGCCTATCTCTGTTGCAATCTGACAATGCTTCTGTGCAAAATCCCTTGCCTGAATGTAGTTTCCTAATCTTTCATATGTAATTGATAGATTTCCGGCAGCACGAGCTATACCAGCACGATCGCTAATTTCCTCTGCAAGCACTTGATGTTGTTGGAAGTAATTGATCGCCTCCTGGTAGTCTCCTAATTCCAAAAATGCAGCTCCTAAATTGCCGAGAACAGTACCCTCGTCGAAACGATCGCCAATTTTTTGGGAAATCGCCAATGATTGCTGATAAGCTGCTACTGCCTGTGTATAATTCTCCAATCTTTGATAGGCAATACCCAAACCGTTGAGCGCCCTGTGTTCTCTCGTTGGATCATCTATTCGCTGGGCAATTGCTAAATATTGCTGATGGCACTCAATGGCTTTTGCATATTCTCCAAGTGTCTGGAACACCAACCCTAAATTGCCAATGGTATCTCCTAGTAATGGGATATCTTTAGATTGATAGGCGATTTGCAGGGCATCCTGAAAACAGGCGATTGCTAATTCACACTGTCCTTGCAAAATATGAATATGACCCAAGTTACAAAGTGCTATGCCTTCTCCTTCTAAATCATGAAGAGCCTTTGCAATCGTAACACTTTGAGAATAGTAGTTTGCCGCTTTGGTGTAATCTCCAAGAGAACGATAGGCTAACCCCAAGTTATTGAGGAAGATTGAGTCACATGTAGCATCGAGTTTTCCTAGTAATGCTTCGTAGAGCTTAATTTGCTCCTGACAATACCCCCAAGTATAGAGCTGGTTACCAAATTCATCATGAGTTACTGTATTAAGCCGGATAGTGAGAATTCTGCTAGCAGGCTGCAATGCATCTACAGAGCAGAAATGATGGAAAGCTTCTAGAAAACCACGAATTTGTTCCAGCTTATTCTCGGTTGATTTAGGTATGTACCGACTGAGCCAGTTAATTGCCGCTTGGTAGTGAGTGCGTTTTAGTGAATGTTTGATGAATCTAACACTTGATGCTTCTATTCCTAGCTCTGAGAGAATAAATTTACTATCTGGTAGAATTGAATTTGAGATCATAATAGGCTTTGAAGGTTACTCCCATATAGAGGAATGGGATTACTCATCGTTATCAAGTAGTTTCAAATGTTCAAGTGAAATACTGCGAATGAGATTATGTTGACGGACAAGACATTGAGCATCATCAACTACTTCCTCAATTAAAAAACGATCGCGTAGTGTATCAAGTGAAGCCAATTGCTTATCTTTGGTCTGATCCCAATAATCGAGATGGCTCAGCCACCAATCCTCTGGCACGGCACATCGATAAACTGATGCCTCACACAGCAAAACATAAGCATATTTAGCATCCCGCTTCAGTCGTTGAAAAGTCTGTTCCAAACGCTTTCTGACATTGCGTTTTAGGGTACGAGTAAAGCGGTCTAACTTCCATTGGTCATTTATTCCTAGTGTCTGTCCAGCTTGAGCTTCAGCGATCGCCTTCTCCACCTCCTCCACTTCATTGCCATATCTGTTCCAGTACGCCGACACATTTCCATTAAAGGGTTTGTTTTTGATTTCTCCTGCTATGACCTTTAGTGCCAAAGGATGTCCCTCGTATGCACTACCAACCCGTTCCAAATACGTTCTACTGGTGGAGTTAGGGCTTACGTCTAGCTCAGTTTTTTCAAATAAAGCAATTTGTTCAGATTTCTCCAGACCACTTAAGGTTTGACAGTACCAAAAATTTTGTGATCGCGTACCCACTTCTTCAATTTGTCCAGGTAAATCTTGAGAAGTCAAGATAAAACGGCTTTCACAGGATTCTGCTTTCAGGTAGCTATCAAAGAATTTCAGCCACCATTCATCTTTAAAGTTGCTCCATCCTTCATCTTCATTGCCCTGTAAGATGTTTTCTAGGGAGTCCATTTGCACGAGGTAGCGATTCTCACGCAGATATGTAATGAGCCGATTCAGAAGCCGTTGTGGATCTTTGCGATCATCGGGGGTAATCAATTCTCCCCATTTTTCCAGCCAACGAGCAGCAACACTGGCAAAATCGGAAGTTTGCTGTTCGTCATCAAAGTTTTCTTGGTGATAATGTGACCAGTCATTTTCAAACCAGTCAGCAACTTCTACCGCCAGTCGTTCACCGAGAGCCGTTTTACCAATTCCTGTAATACCAACCAAAATTAGCAGTCGGCAGTGACGACGAATGCGCTCGCTCAATTCTCGAATCAGGCTATCACGACCAACCCAAGCATCATCATAAGCGAAGAAGTTGGGAGAATTTGACTGAATCCGCCGATTTGCTGGAGGAGGGTCGATATCCTCTGTCTTTGGGAGGGATTCATTTACGGGATGCAGGGCTTGCTCAAGAGAATTTAGCTCATCTTCCAACTGCTTGAGTTGTTTCTCTTCTTCTTGAATCTGTTTTTCCAACTGAAACTTGATAGCTGTCCCTGACTCAATCACCAATGCTTGTCGAAGTTGCTGCAATTTCTCACTTCTAAGATTCCACTCAGCCTGAAGTGACTCTTGTCTCTGCTCCAACCGCTGTTTTTGTTGAAGATTCATGGTTAAAATTGTAGGTTCTTGATGGGGTTGACGAGGATTTTGGGATGCTATTTTTGTCGCAGTGCTACTGATAATGGCTCTTTCAAGCTCCAAAGCTAAATCTGCCAACTGCTGATGACGTTCATCCACCTCATCTAGGAGCTCGCTTAATAGTCTTACAAACAGCACAAGGGCATTTTCTTTGGTATCGCTGCGATGCTTGTTAACCAGGAAGGCAATTAAATTATCTACCCTGCTAGTTCGGCTCTGGGCTTGGGGTAAGCTAGAATGCCAAGGACGGAGCGGCTCATAGGTGAAAATTGCCCTGAGATCGCGATCGCTCTCAAATTGCTCGCATTCTAAAAGTGCTTGACGCAATCGGTTGAGCAGTTGTGGGGGGATACCTGCCATATCTCCGTCTAAATGCCTGATAAATACATTAAATTATATATGGAAAACTTAGCTGCAATATTTTGCGCCACATCAACATGGCAATTCGATGGATGATAATTCCTGAGATAATTGTTTACTTAAGCCCCGGTAACTTCCAATCACGCACAACCTTGGTAATAGCATCGCGAGTAGCCTCTGCTCCAAAGCCCCAAGCTAGCAAGGTAAAATAATCACTCCAGCCATTAGCACCAAACATCGGTTGACTAGCATAAAGTTGTCCAAAACCAGCTCCTGCCAGAAGTCCTACAGCGATCGCATAACTCAACCAGTTAAACCAATATATATTCTGTGCAGCTTGTTTTGGGCTTGGTTGTGCAGAAATTACTTCCGGAACTGGGTTGGGAAGCATAGGTGGTGTAATGTAGTTGGCATCCCTAGCTGTAATTTGAGTACTTCCAGTTTCAGTAGGTGGTTGTTGTTTAATTTCTTTGTCTAATTCGTCAATTGCATTGTTAACTTTTTGCTGCCAACCCTTGACAGCTTCTTTATCGCTTGGGGAAAGTTCATCTAGGTCGTTTTGCAAGCCTTGCGATCTGCGTCTGAGGGACTCATCCTGGTGTGGTACTAACTGAGTCAATTCATTTCTTAGGATGTTGAACTGTTCGAGTTTAGCTTGACCTTGTTTGTACCAGGTGATTTGTTGTCTTAAATAATCTAAATCTTCGCGGAACTTTTGGGTAGTTTCTTTGTCTGCTGTTTGTCGTTTTGCATTTTCCAACTGGCTATGCACTGCTTGCACGTAAGACGCATCACTATTGAGAGCTTTAAGGCTATCAAATAACTCAGACAAATAGTTTACTAGCGCTACCCAATCTTCTCTTTCTTTTCGCCATTTATCCCAAACCGCTTGTGCTTGGGTTACTGCTTGCCGTGCATCATCCCAACGTTTGGCAGCTAAAGTCGTTTCTACCTCTATTAAGTGTCCGGCGATTTTTCTTTGAAATGCTTGTGCCAGTTCCGAGTCAGCTTGCATTTGCGTGCGGATGCGACCAACTTGTACTACGATTTCGTCACGAGGCATAGCATCATTGCGATAGGCTGAAACTCCAATTCCCAGGCCAACACCCAGCAAAAGCACAAGTAAAGGAAAAAGCCAGTGGTCTTTCAGTCGCACTATAACTGGAGCAGATAACTCACCATTGTCATAAACTACAAGCAGTTGACCGCTATACTCTCCACTGCGAATTTTGTTAAAGTCAAACTCTACAGGGATAGTTAGAGGTTGCTTGGGTTCTACTGATTTGGTAGGTAAGGTAAGACGGATAGTGCTAGCAGAGATAACAGCAGATGAATCTGCACGATTTAAATCAAGGGTGATTAGTTGTAAATTAGCGATCGCCTCATTTGTCTGAATCAGCAGATGGCGTTTAACAGGTGGGCATTTAAAAAAAACTGGACATTGCGTTCCCACCACCGTCAAACTGGAGGGGTTCAGGGTAACTTTTGGTTCAGCTTGGACTGATGGTACTACCAATACTAAACCCAGAGTTAGCATGAATAACCCTATCATGGTTTTTTGACTGCGCTTCATGCCAACCCTCCTGATTATTTAGCTTTTACATACCTGGTCGCTGGGACAATATTATAGCCAAATTGGTATTTTTTCGAGAAAATTATGATTTTTTAGAGTTTTATATGCTACCTGTGCCTAACCTGGATTATTGCGATAATCCGCTAATATAATGTCCCCTAACCCCTCAGTGTAAGCAGTCGGTTCTTGAATAATGCCACCATTTTGCACACTCCAACGCCTGAGACTATCTAATACATAAGTCTTAATATCGTCCACAGTCACAAAACGCTTGCTACCCCTATCTGCTTTACCGTTGAGTGCTTCTAGCAGATAGTAAGTAAACACCCCAAACTTTTTATCTTGTGACTCTTGCGCTTTTTGTTGGGCTGTGCTGGCAGCAATTAAAGCAAAACCCTCAGCTAACTCATAAGCATTATGAATAAACTGCGGGTCGTCAATGTCCCTGCCCGTTTCTACTCCCATGTGGCAAGCATCCAGCGTCAGCACCAAACGCTTTGCTTTACTGGAACGCATATGTCGCTTTACTTCTTCTAGGGATAGTCCAGTTTTTTCCAATGTTGGTGAACGAGTATTATTTACTATCAGTACAGGCATTCCATTGAAAAGCTTTCCGTGACAAGCAAAATGCACTAACAATAGATCATCTGGTTCGACCATTTGACAAAGTTGAATTAACTCTGCTTCTACATTGTCGCGGGTAGGGAAGCGGGAGTTACCGTGTCCAAGCTTGTCGTTTAAGCAAACAACTGTGTAGTTGAGTGCTTTGAGTCTCTCTTCTAATGCCAGCACATCATCTACGCAGAAATTTAAGCGGCTAAAGTTAGGGTCGTTATAGCTGTTGACACCTACCAAAAGTGCCCAGCGATTTTTTATCGGGCGAAGTTCTGGTGCTTGGTTATTTGTTTGTACTGCATTACCTCTTGGATTAATTCCTGGTTGATTTATTGGTTGAGGTTCATTTCTAGTTGATGTACTTCCAAGGGCATTTTCCAGTTCGACTGCTAAATCTGCCAGTTGTTGATGGCGTTCATCTTCTTGATCTATTAAACTGCTTAACGAACGCAAGAGTAGGACAAGGGCATTCTCTTGGGTATTACTGCGACGTTTGTCAACTAAAAAGCCAATTACATTATCTACTCTGCTAGTAAGGCTATCTGCCTGGGGTACGCTCGAACGCCAAGGTCTGAGAGGTTCGTAGCTGTTAAAAACAGACCGGAGTTGGCGATCGCTCTCAAATTGTTCGCATTCTAAAAGCGTTTGACGTAATCGGTTAAGCAGTTGTGAGGGGATACCTACCATATCTCCGTTTAAATGCCTGATAAATATATAAAATTGTACATGGAGAATCTAGCTGCAACATTCTGCGCTACATCAACACTTTGCAAAAGTGCAAAGTGTTGATTACAAAGGATATAAAGGTTGCTTGGGAACTTCAGTTAAGGTAAAACTTTACAATGATACGCTACATTAGTCTCAATAGTTTCAGTACTTGAAAAGAATTATCTATTTGCAAAGAAATGAGTGCAGGATTGCCAAGAGAGCTAAATAATAGATGTCGCCAAGTTCTCTTGCAATGCGATGAGTTTAAGGATTACGAGACTCTGATTGCAGTTTTCGTAACTGATGAACTACTTCCATTTAAATATGAAATCAGAAAGGCCAATAATCCAAAGCAACTAGTTAACTTTTGTATAGCAGATTTAATAGAAAAATTAACAGACAGAGGTGAGTCTGTTTTAGCAATTTTGTTAGCTACTTTAGGAGATAAGTACCATCCAGGGGATAGGCAATATAGTGAATTGAGTGAACTGTATGAGACTGTCAAGAATGCTATTGAAAAGCTTTCTCAGTCAACAAGCACCTTTAATCAAGAAAAATGCGTTGAAAAACGAGTGGTAGGGTTAGAAGAAATCCCAGAAATAGCTGTGTGGCAAGGGCGAACTCAGTTAATAGATAAATTAAAAACTAAATTGCTGCAACCAGGAGAGCAGCCGAATTATACAAATATTCTGCCTAAAGTTATAGCATTGTTGGGACAAGGAGGAATAGGGAAAACAAGTTTAGCTGTTAAACTTTTAGAATCGGTGGGTTTGATATTTAAACCACCTTCTCTAGCTTCTGAAAGTCCTTATGATGGTGTAATTTTCTTTCGAGTAAAAGAAGGAAGTAGATTTGATGAAATTGCTCAATTCTTCTTTAACGCCTTAGAAATCGAAGCAGCAGAATTAGCTAATAATGCTCAAGACAAAATTAACATTATATTGGCAAAATTATTAGAGCAGCGGTTTTTAATCTTGATTGATGAACCAGAGATAATGTTACATCCAGCTAGCCATGCTTTAGCTGGATATGCTACTTGTGAAGAATTTGGTGTCTTGCTAAATGATTTAACGTATAAAAATCACCAATCTCAAATTATTATAACCTGTAGAGAAAAACCATCTAATTTGGCAGATTCGCGGTATGAAGGTTCCCAGCCAGATTCAGAGTTAGTGCATTTAGAAACTTTGGGAGGTGTGTCAATTGAATCAGGCATTAAAATTTTGCAGCAACGTCACCTTACAGACAGCGACGAAGATTTAGAATGGATAGCACAAAGTGTGAATGGACATGTATTTTTACTTACTCAGTTAGCTGCTATTGCTAAAGGTAAACCTGGATATCTCCGCAAACATCCAGAATTAGTAATAAAAAATGCTGCCAAACTTTTGAAAGTTCAATTTGAGCGTCAAAGTGAGGAGGCAAGGGAACTTTTACAACGTATATGTATATTACGTGAACCTATTAATATTAAAGGTTTAACATTTTTACGCTTATATACAGATGATTGGATTAAGGAGGACTGCTTAATAAAGCCTTGTGAACTAGAAAAAAAATATAAGACGAGTGATGTAGAGATTGATAAAACAGAGTTAATTATAACAAGATTAGTTGATAATTGTTTAGTTGAATCTTATTACGATGAACAAGAGTGTGAACATTATTATGGGTTACATCGTGTTATTAAAGAATTTTTACAAAAAGAACTTATAAATAATTTACCTGCTCTTTTGCAAAGAGTTTACCTATATTATAAAGCAGCTAAAAATATATATGATAATCCCAAAAGTATCGAAGGGAGCATCCCAGTTTTTTGCAAAGAAGACGAAAATCAGTCAGGATAGGTAAGACGAGTGTATTTACTTACCGATGACCCCAGAACAAAAGCAAGCTCTTCAAAAACATATTCAGGCGATTGCTAAAATATTGTATGAAGATACGTCAAAAGAAAAGCTCACAAATCTTGCAGCAATTGAAGAAGCAGTGCGGAGTCAAATGCAGAAGCATGTTATGCCAGAAGTAGGGGTTTTTTTATCGAAACGATTACAGGGACAACCGCAGGATACCAACGACGGCTCAAAAGCATTCTTGGAGAGTTAGCAATAACGAGCAAACAAGCCATTGAATTAGAAGTCGCACCAAGTACTCAACTGAGTCCATATCTAGAAACTTGTTGTTTGAGGGTAAGTGCGAATGTCAGCTATGAAGATGCGGCATCAGACATCAAGTATTTTACGGGCATAGAGGTTTCTCACAGCAGTCAACAGAGATTAGTGCATCGCCAGAATTTTGAGTTGCCAACACCAGAACAGACAATTGAAGAATTAAGCGTCGATGGTGGAAACATCCGTGTCCGAACTCCTAAAGGTCAAATATGTGCATGGCTTGGCTATAAAGCAATTAGCTTACATCATCTCGGAATCTTGGGAACTTCATTTCAGAATAATCAGATTGTGATTGATTGGGTTAATGACCAACCACTGGCTAGCCCACTCACTTGTATTGGTGATGGACATGACGGCATTTGGAATATAATTGACCAATTAGCACCTGATGCACAACGTCGAGAAATACTTGATTGGTTCCATTTAATAGAAAACCTCCACAAAGTTGGGGGTTCACAAAAACGCTTGAAACAAGCACAAAATCTACTATGGAAAGGCCAAGTTGAGGCTACTATTGCCTTATTTACAGATTGTAAAGGCAAACAAGTACAAAACTTTTGCCGTTATCTTGATAAGCATCGCAATCGCATTATCAACTACGAATATTATCAAGCTGAAGAAATTTGTTCAATTGGTTCAGGTTCAGTTGAATCTGCCGTTAAACAGGTTGACCGTCGAACAAAAATTTCCGGGGCACAATGGAAACGAGAAAATGTGCCTCAAGTCCTAGCCCATCGCTGTGCTTACCTCAATGGATTATTGTCAGTTTGAGCCACTTTAAAAAGTGAGATGCTCCCTATCAAACTGGCTCCTAAAGCATATCAAAATGAGGATGCCCAAAAAATTGATGTTGCTAATCAGCTTTTGGTCGCAATGGAATATAAATCTTTTGAGTTAGTTAAAAAAAATCAAAAACAGATAGCACAACTACTACTTTCTAGCCGAGAATATGAAACTCAGAAACACATTTATGCTGATGGTGTTGCCAAAAGAAATCGTAATATCTTATTTCAGTTACAGCAGAAGGTTGATGAATATTATAAAAGAATATTTTGGGCAGTTTTCGAATCTGTTATAAGTTTAGCACTACTGATTCCAGCATGGTTTTTGGTATTGAATTTATTGCAGCAATACTTAAAAGATAAAAAAATTGCTCAAGCCGCCTTAGAAGAAACAAATTGTAGATTGGAAATGCAAGTGGCGGAGAGAACGACAAAATTAGAACACAAAAACCTTCAACTAGAACAGACATTACAAGAATTACAATACACTCAAGTACAACTTGTTCAAACTGAAAAAATGTCCTCATTAGGTCAGTTAGTTGCTGGTGTTGCTCATGAAATCAATAATCCAGTTAATTTCATTTATGGAAATCTAATTCATGTTAGAAAATATAGTCAGCAATTACTAGCTTTAATTAAGCTATATCAGCAAGAAAATTGTAATTACAATCCAGAAATAACTAGTCTGATTCATAAGATAGATTTAGAGTTTATTATTGATGATCTACCAAAAATGTTATCCTCAATGGAAGTTGGTACTAAGCGTATTTGTGAGATTGTGCTAACTTTGCGGAACTTCTCGCGTCTTGATGAAGCAGAAATGAAACCTGTTGATATTCATGAAGGAATTAATAGCACCCTATTAATTTTAGAGCATCGCCTTAAAGAAAATCATAAACAGCAAGAAATTGCAATCATCAAAAATTATGGTAATTTGCCTCTTGTTGAATGTTATGCAGGAGGATTAAATCAGGTGTTTATGAATATCATAAGTAATGCTATTGACGCTTTATATGAACTGCAAGAGGAGTATTTAAAAAAAGATATTGCAAAACATCTGAATTCTATTATTATCCATACTAAAGTTAAAAATGAAGATTTTGTAATTATTAGTATTAAAGATAATGGGATAGGAATATCAGAGAAAGTTAAGACTAGATTGTTTGACCCTTTTTTTACTACTAAACCTGTAGGTAAAGGTACTGGCTTAGGATTATCTATTAGTTACCAAATTATAGTAGAGAAGCATAAGGGAAAAATCAATTGCATTTCTGCACCTGGGAAGGGTACAGAATTTGTAATTGAGATTCCCATCAAGCAGATGCAGTAAGTAAATATATATATACTCATTTGAGATTTTCTAGATTTTTAGAGCTAACTCAAGCGTATTAATTTATAGTCATATCTTTGACATAATCTTGCAATGGTTTTGTCAATATGCTCTGCAATAATTCACTCATTAAACTGTTTAACGGAACTAGGCAGGTAATTCCTGCCTTTTTTAATCAATAGCCTTCTAGTACTGCATTCCCTTGCTATTATAATTATGGGCGATTTCCCTTTACCTGATAATTACTGATAGAAAATCCTCGACGAGTAGGTTTAATATTAGCTAATTCCACCTTAAAACTTACCTTATCAGTCATTTCACCGCTTCTCGCTTCCAAATTCCACTTCCCAGGGCGCAAATTCCAAAATAAAGAATTAGCTGAGTTTGTATCTAATTTTTCTCCATTTAGCCACCATTCCACAGGTAGAGATTTATTTCCCGCTAGCTTAAATTCGAGTTTTTGCTTTGTTTCTTCACCTGGATACACTAAAAATAAATCGCCATGATGCGGGGATAAAATTCTCAAATTGGTAGAAACAAGACTCGATTGCTGTTGTTTTGCCAACCACTCGTTATACTCTGGTGGTAAGTTAAATTGGTTGTCACCTTCGTAGGCAGTTTTATCTTCTGGATAGAAATATTCTTGCACCACTGAAGTACAATCTGGTGTTGGTCGTAATCCCGAAATTGCACAAATAGGTAATTGCACTAAACCTTCTGGAGGTGGAAAAGCTGCTGGTTCTTGATGTTCGTGCAGATGTAGCATAATTCGATTCCACAAGGGTGCAGCGCCTGTCACACCAGAAACTTGACGCATTGGTTCCCCGTTGAAATTGCCTACCCAAGTAGCGATGGTGTAATCGGTAGTGAAGCCAACTGTCCAAGTATCACGAAAATTGGAAGAAGTGCCAGTTTTAACGGCAACAGGAAAGGGTAAATTTAACACAGAGTTTACACCAAATGCTGTGGCACGAGCATGATTATCACTGAGGATGTTAGTGATTAATTGCCATATCGTCGTTGAATTTTGGATGTTACACCGCATATTTGGTGCGCTTTCAGCGCAACTTGGATTTTGGATTGGAGAATCGGAAAATTTGCTGACTATTGGGATAGACTCTCCAAGTCGTGCCATAGTAACGTAAGCTCTAGCTAATTCCCATAAACTGACTTCGCCACTACCGAGAGTTAACCCTAAACCGTAATGTTCTGGGGTTTGATTGAGATTTTCAAACCCAAGTTGATGCAATCGTTCTAAGAAAGTTTCCACACCTACTTTTTCTAAAACCCTCACTGCGGGTACATTCAACGAATTTGCTAAAGCGATTCGCACCCGCACAGGGCCGAGAAATCTCTCGGTATAATCGGTTGGGCTATAAAGTCTCGCACCAGGAATTGCATAACGGGCGGGGACATCTGCCAAAATGGTATTTGGGCGAATTAAACCTTTTTCTAAAGCTAATTCATAGACAAAAGGCTTGAGGGTAGAACCAGGTTGACGTAGCGCTTGCACTCCATCATTGCGTCCTAGTTTGGCTTCATTAAAGTAATCAGGTGAACCGACATAAGCCAAAACTTCACCAGTGTGGTTGTCAATTACCAACGCAGCTGCATCATGAACATTGTTAGTGGCGAGTGAGGAAATTACCTGTTGCACCTGTGCTTCGACAAACTGCTGTAAAGGACGATTTATAGTCGTGCGAATAACGGATTTATCGCCCCAAGGCTGCTTTTCAAGGGGGTTTGGGGGGATTTGATTGGCTAACCAAAATAAAAAGTGTGGTGCGGCGATAATTCCCCGTGGGCGAGATTGAAACACAACTTTTTCGGCAGATGTTCGGGCTGCCGTCGCACCACTAATATATTTTTCCTCTACCATACGATTAAGGACGTATTTTTGTCGCTGCTTCAACCGTTCCCAATGTTCATAAGGGTTAAAGTATGTGGGATTATTGGGGATAGCGGCCAACAAACTGGCTTGGGCAAGATTTAACTCACTCGCTGGGATAGAAAAATAAGTCTGCGCGGCTGCTTCCACACCATATATATTCCCGCCCATCGGTAGCCGATTAATATATGCAGAGAGAATTTCATCTTTGTTCATCCCTGCTGCTAACCGCCAAGATAGCCAAATCTCACTCAGTTTACCAGAGAAGCTGCGGGGGACAGGATCTAACATCCGCGACAACTGCATAGTAATAGTGGAAGCGCCGGAAACAATTCGTTTCGCGTGGATGGCTTCTTTGCTAGCGCGGATAACAGCTTTCATATCCAACGCGCCGTGATGGTAAAAGCTGCCATCTTCGGCGGCTAAAATAGCATGGATAAACTGGGGCGAAACTTGATTTAGCGGTACGACTGATGTATGTTCTTGGTCACGGGTGAGCAATGTTCCTAATGGTAAACCATTGCGATCGCTAAATTGCATTGCCAACTGATTTTGGGCAATATCTGCGGCACGAATGGGCGCAAAATACGGTAATAAGCGTATAGTCAGGCAGATTACCAGCACAGCTAGGATAAATTTGCTACTGTGCTTAATTTTGAGTAGCGATCGTAAAATTAGTTTCATCAGGGAATCCCTGCCCAAGAAAACCTACTCTAATTTTGACGTAGCAATTACATCTATATCAGTAAATATGTCAAATCCTTAATAATTTATTTGGAATCACGTAACAGATTTAAATTAAAATTTGCAGAATTTAAATACTTATTCATAGTTAAGAATTGTAGTGATTTTTAGGAACAATCATACAGAATTGGTTATCTATGTAGATAAACATAGTTAGATTCAAAATTTGGGTAAAAAATAGTCGTTTTGCATCCTTTATTAGTCTTGTCAATAGCAACTCAATAAGGGAATGAAAACTTTTGCTTGCTATAATTTGTGAATTTTTTATTTTGAATTACTAAAAATATGATTATCAAATTTTTACTCAGTTTCCACCATAAAATTCTCTATCTCTTCCTTAGCGTCCTTCCCTTCGGGACGCTTCGCGAACGCGGTAGCCTGCGGCAAGCCCTTCGCGTAGCGTCTCGTAGAGAAGCATCTACGTTAAAAAAAATTAAGTATTCTTCAAGGCAAAAGAGAAAAATACAATTTCTTCTTCTGTTTACATTCATGCTAGCGATGACAGGATGTAATTTTTTTGGTATTAACTCAAATAAAGAACAACTTCCAGCAGTATCCCCCCTCACACCACCAAAATTACCAGACTGGATTGAACAAATAAGTCCCATTGGCGATGCAAAACCTCTCAGCCAAATCCGCATCCGTTTTAAAGAAGCTTTAATTCCAGTTGAAAGTCTCGACAATCCAGAACAACAGAAAATATTAGAGAAATTTGCCCTTTGGCCGCCTTTACCCGGTCAATTTCGCTTTTTGACACCGCGCATGGTGGGGTTTCAAGCTGAGAAAGCATTGCCAATAGCCACAAGATTTCAAGTCACTCTCAAAACAGGTTTAGCCGATTTAAAAAATCATCGGCTAGATAAAGATTTACCTTGGACTTTCAATACCGAATCTATCAGCCTAACTAATTTACCCGGTGTCAATCCCATCGAAAAGGCTGATATCGAACCAATTGATTTACAACAAAAGCTACAGTTTACTTCCAACGTAGAATTAAATTTAGCTTCTGTACAAGAACATTTACAGTTAATTCCTGAAGGACAAAGCAAGGGTGTAGGCTTCAAAGTCGAATTAAATAAAGAAGAAAAACCAGTAAAAAATGAAGAAGATCCTTTAGAAAAATTTGACCCTTCAGCCCGCAATTGGATTTATAATCTCATTCCACAGCAAAATCTCGAAAAGGCAACTTCTTATCGCCTAGTCTTTTCTCCCGGAATACGTCCTGCTTATGGCAATCTCCCTACAGAGAAAGAATTTGCCAGTAAGTTAGCAACTTATTCACCTTTAGCATTCCAAAAAATTGACTTTTACGGACAGCCAGATTCAGGTGGAACTTTTGGACGATTTATTAAAGGCAGTCCTCAACTAGAATTTAATAACGTTTTACTGCCAGATTCAGCTAAAGAAAGTATTACTATTAATCCAGCACCAAAAGACATTTCTAGAATCATTCAAATAAATGATGAAGATAAAGTTGTTGGCATCAATCCTTATGCGCTAGAACCGGCTCAAACTTATACAATTACTATCGACGAAAATCTCAAAGATAAGTTTGGGCAAACTTTGGGTAAACCTATAACGCTTAAATATTATACTGGAGATTTAGCCGGGGATATCTGGGTACCATCAGATTTAAATATTTTCCCCACAGATAAAAATTTACAGCTAAATATTACTACGGGAAATCTGCCAGAATCTAAATATAAAGCAGCTTATCGAGCAGTTAAACCGACAGATTTAGTTTATTTTAATAATAGTAATGATTTATTACCACAACCATCTGATTGGCAAAGCTTTAAGGTATCGGGTAAGAAAAATCAATCAGTTGATATTGCTGTTCCTCTGCGGGAAAAAATAAGTGCAGCTACAGGAATGTTAGCTTATGGAGTCCAAGCCCGCACTAATAAATATCAGGAGAATGGTAAGGAACTGTGGCGAGAACCTACTACTTATGGAATGGTTGAATTGACGAATTTGGGCGTATTTACTCAGTGGTTTCCTGAGTCAGGCTTAATTCGCGTCAATCATCTGACAGATGGTTCGCCAGTTCAAGCGGCGGCTGTGGAAATTTATCAATCAAAATTACAAGCAAAATCTCGCCCCGAACCGGTACCTTGTGCAACTGGTAAAACTGATGAAAATGGAATTTTTAGAATTATTGGTGAAGGATTACAGCAATGTTATTCTGGCAATGAAAGTTCTAGTAAATCACCACAATTATTAGTAATTGCCCATGAAAAGCAAGATTGGGCATTCGCTAGAACTGAAGAATATAGCGGCGTTTATGGCTACGGGATTGATGCAGGTTGGCAAGATAGTAAGCCAGAATCACGCGGCGTAATTTTTTCAGATAGGCAATTATATCAACTAGGCGAAAAAGCTTGGTTAACTGGGTTTGCTGGCTTCTTGCAAAATGGCACAATCCAACAAGATAAAAATGCCGTTTACCAATTAACTTTGGTAAATCCTGATGGACAAAAGACCAGCTTAGGTACACAAACTACAAATGAATTTGGTACGTTTTCTCTGGAATTGCCAATCAAGACTACTCAGCGCTTAGGCTACCATACAATCAAGGCTAAGGGTAAAAATGGACAAGAACTTTCTGGTGAATTTCGGGTGGCTGAGTTTAAGCCACCGAACTTTAAAGTCGAACTGAACTTAGATAAAGAATTTGCTTATATTGACGATAAAGTTGATATTAATGCTACCAGTAATTATTTATTTGGTGCGCCTGTAGAAGGTGGAGAAGCAAAATACTTTATTACTCGCCAACAGGCTAATTTTATTCCCAAAGGTTGGGCCGAATTTACTTTTGGTCGGCAGTGGTTATGGCCAGAGGAAACTCCTACTATATCTAGTGATGTGCTGCAAACTAATACCCAACTAGATGCTAATGGTAAAAGTAGTCAAACTGTGAGTGTGGCTAATGATTTACCATATCCGATGACTTACCAAGTAGATGTACAAGTTGCAGATGTTTCTAATCTATCTGTCGCGGATTCCAAAACTTTTACAGCCTTACCAAGTAATCGTCTTATCGGTTTGAAAAGTAATTTTATCACTGATGCTGGTAAGGCTTTTCCTGTTGATGTGATTGTTACTGACCCTACAGGAAAACTGATAACAGGTCAACGAGTGCGCTTGGAATTACAAGAGATTAAATACAGTAGCGTTACTCAATTAGTTGAAGGTAGCCGAACGCCAAAAAATCAAGTTGAATATAAAACAGTCGGACAAGCAGAAATTACATCTGCTAGCAATCCCCAATCGGTAAGTTTGACAGCACCGGAATCTGGTTCATACCGGATTAGAGTGAATTTTAGTGATGCAAAAAAGGAATTAAGTGCGACAGATTTACAAATTTGGGCAACTGGACAAGACCCAGTATTTTGGGGTTCGAAAGAAAAAGATGTCTTAGAACTTAAGTTAGATAAACAAGAGTTTAAACCTGGTGAAACTGCTACTGTACTAATTCAATCTCCCTATCCAGATGCAGAATTGTACTTTGCAGTGATTAAAGAAAAACCCCTTTATCAGCAAATTACCAAGGTTCAGGGAAGCGCACCACAAATTCAATTTCAAGTTACGCCAGAAATGCTACCCAATGCAGCCATTGAAGCTGTATTAGTAAGACAAGGTAAACTCATCAACCAAGTGGAAGCAGGAACTTTAGATAACTTGGTGAAGATTGGTTTTACACCTTTTAAAGTTAACTTAGAAGATAAGTATTTAAAACTGCAAGTTAAGCCAGTGCAAGCATCATTAGAACCTGGTGCAGAAGAAACAGTACAACTGGAACTGAAGGATAATCAAGGAAATCCCACCAAAGGACAGTTTACAGTCATGGTGGTAAATGAAGCGGTGTTACAACTTTCTGGTTATCGTCCGCCAGATTTGGTGGATACAGTTTATGCAGAACAGACAATATCTACCCGCTTCAACGATAATCGCGCGGATGTTATATTACAACCGCAAGATGTAGCTAAACCGAAAGGTTGGGGTTATGGTGGTGGTTTCTCAACTGGTGCAGCTAATACTCGCACTCGCACCGATTTTAAAGCCTTAGCTTACTACAACGCTTCTGTCCTTACCGATGCAAATGGTAATGCACAGATAACTTTTAAACTCCCGGATGACTTAACTACATGGCGGGTGATGGCTGTGGCCACCGATGGAAATCTGCGTTTTGGGAATGGGGACGCGACGTTTATCACCACAAAACCACTGCTAACTAATGCCATCTTGCCACAGTTTGCCCGTCCAGGCGATCGCATCCTCGCTGGTTTATCTGTCACCAACAACACCGGAAATCCAGGAAATCTCTCAATTAATGGCGAACTTAGCGGTAATGTGAAGTTTGCTGAGAAAAACCCCACAACTACTGCTTTGCAAACCAAAGCCGAATCTGCAACTCACGCTTATCGCTTTCCAATGGTGGCGGATAGTGTGGGAACTGGGAAAGTTCGCTTTACGACTCAGCTAAATGGTACAGCCGCAGATGCTTTTGAAGTACCTTTGGAAATTAAGCAAGTTGAAATTACAGAACAAGTCGTTGAATCTGGTATAACTGAAAAACAGGTGAAAATTCCTCTGAATGTTGATAAAAATACCTTCCCTGATGCGGGAGGTTTAGATATTCAGTTGGCGAGTACTTTGATACCGGAAATTAAAGCACCAGCAAAGCAGGTTTTAGAAGATAATGATTTGCCGTTCACAGAACCGGCGGCGAGTCAATTAATGATTGCCGCTAATTTGCAAACTATCGCCCAAAAATATGGTCAAACATTTGCAGAATTTAATCCTAGCCAACAAGTAAATTTAGCAATTGAACAATTACAAAAACTCCAAATAGCCGATGGTGGTTTTGCTGCTTTTCCCGGACAAGAAAAATCCGACCCTTGGGTTTCTGCTTATGCGGGTGAATCTTTGGCTAAAGCCAGTCAGGTGTTCCCTAATTTAGTTGATTCTGGAATGCTGTCTCGCCTGAAAGCCTATTTACAAAAAGTTCTGGCGAATCCTGGAGAATATGACTTTTGCAAACAACTACTCTGTAAAAGGCAACTACAAGTTAATGCTTTAATCGCTTTAGCAGATTTAGGAGACAAACGCAATACTTTCCTTGCAGATATTTATGAACAGCGCAATAATTTTGATTTAGTAACTCAAATTAAACTAGCACTATACTTATCTCAATTCCCAGAATGGCAAGACGAATCTCAACAATTAGTGAACAAACTGCAACAGAATATCTATGAAACTGGACGTACAGCAGTTGTAAGTTTACCCAGCAGTTGGGGATGGATGAGTTCATCTACAACGACGCAAGCGCAAGCTTTACGCTTATTTATTGCCAAGCAAAGTAAACCCGAAGTTATAGATAAATTATTCCAAAGTCTTCTGGCACTGCGACGGGATGGTACATGGCAAACTAGCTATAATAATGCCCAAGCATTAACAGCTTTGGTCGATTATAGTCAACTGCAACCCACACCACCTAACTTTATTGCCACTGTGCAATTAGCTAGTAATAAGTTGGGAGAAAATCGCTTTGATGGCTACAAAAACCCTAGCTTAAAGCTAAATGTGCCAATGAATCAATTACCTCGTGGTCGTAATGATTTAACACTGCAAAAATCAGGTAATGGCACTTTGCACTATCTGGTTGCTTATAATTATCGCTTGCAAGGAAATCAACCAGGTAAATTTAACGGGTTACGCATAACACGAGAAATTAGTCAAGTAAATGAAGAGAAAATTTTACAAAAAATAGGGATTTACGCTTTCGATAAACCCTTGACTTTAGCCTCTGGACAGGTGTTTGATATTGGTTTAGAAATCATCGCCGATCGCAGTGTGGATCATATAGTAATTAAAGATCCTCTACCAGCAGGTTTTGAGGCAGTGGATGCAAGTTTTCAAACTACCACGGCTGCATTACAAGCAAAAGCCGATAACTGGGAACTTGGCTTTAGAAATATCTACCGCGATCGCATTATCGCCTACGCTGACCACCTGGAACCAGGAGTTTATAGCTTGCATTACTTAGTCCGTTCTGTCACCCCTGGTACATTTTCCTGGCCTGGTGCAGAAGTTCACCTGCAATATGCACCAGAAGAATTTGGGCGTACTGCTGAGTCTACATTGATATTGGAGGATGGAAAGTAATGAATGATTTTGGTTATCGCATCGTAATTGAAGTATGAAAATTTGAATATCGCTTATACCAACTACCTAGAAACAGGTGTATATAAGCAACCTGTTACACAGCAGATGCTGCGCTGTTGGAAAGATGAAAAGTTCACCACAGAACAAGCAGCATCTGGTATTACCTTTGTGAGTCATTTCAGGATTTATTTGGTGGTTCCTCACCAATGAACAATTCTTTTTTACTGTGTTTCAACTGTTTCCAAAGTGCTTTAATTTGTTTGTAAGCATCTTCTGGCTCAAGCTTTCCAGATGTTTCTAGACTGGTAATATAGCTAACTTTTTGAGCAAATTCTTGAAGGTTAGCATTAAATACTAAATTCTCTGGCTTAACTTGACCATAATAGTTACTACGAAGGTAAAGAAATTTGTTTTTGTCGTTAATATTAGACTCGTCCATTACTTCACCCCCAATAAGTGACTTTTAGCAACGATAATCACAACAAAGATTGCTTCAATGAAGAAATTACCGCAATTATTGTGAACGATGAGTGAGTCTAAAAGAGAACACAACATAAATTGTACAGCAACTAGCTATTTGTTAGCTGTGATGATAGTAAGACTTTTGAATCATGTACATTAGGCTTAGACTATACCAGTTTCTAATCATAATCTTGCAAGATTGAGTGGCTCCAAGCTTTCTATGTACTCTGGATTAGCCCACAGCAAGCTGCTTCTAGGGTTGAAGTTGCTCACGAAATATATAGGCGTAAACTAAATTCCCCAGTGTTAACCAGGGGAATTCTGTTAGAGCGATGTCCATCTCGTAACATCATTTGCCCAATCATCGCTGCAATAACTCCAGTACAGCGAAAGAACATCAGTAGTTATACAAGAGATACAGCCCAACTTTAAGGCCAAGAGTCAGTTGATGTTATTCCTGACTGCTGAAAATTCTGAATAGGAATTTCAATTTGAAATTCAGTTCCCTTACCTAATGCAGAGATACAATTTAGTTTCCCCTGGTGCTTTTCGACAATAATCTGATGACTGATTGATAACCCTAAACCAGTTCCTTGACCAACAGGTTTAGTAGTGAAAAAGGGATTAAAAATCTGTTCCTGAATCTCTGATTTCATACCAGATCCATTATCTTTGATACTAATGAAAAGCCTCTCGTTGTCTACAACTAAAGTTTTTATTTGAATAGTTGGTATCTTATTTGCAGACTCCCAATATTGCATATTATCCTTTAAGGCGTAAATTGCATTATTGATAATATTCATAAAAACCTGATTCAACTGGTTGGCATAACAACTAATCTTAGGCAGCTGACCATAATCTTTAACTACCTGAATATCAGGTAATTTATTTGGTAGCGTCAACTGATGATTTAGAATCATCAATGTATTATCTATGCCTTCATGAATATCTACAGATTTTATTTTTGCTTCATCTAGTCGTGAGAAGTTGCGTAAGCCCAGAACAATATCTGTAATTCGCTCACTACCTGTACTCATAGATGCCATTAACTTAGGTAAATCGTCACACAAGTACTCTAGTTCGATAGATTTTATTTTGGCTTCTATGGTGGGATTTATTTGGGGATACTGCTCTTGAAAAACTGCAATTAAATTTAGTAAATCATTGATATACTGATTTGCATATCTGAGATTACCAGCAATAAAACTCACTGGATTGTTAATCTCATGGGCAATCCCTGCTACCATTTGTCCTAGACTTGACATTTTTTCACTATGAACCAGTTGAGCTTGTGTTTTTTGTAAGTCCAGCAAAGCCTTTCTTAATTCCGATGTTCGTTCTAAAACCTTTCTTTCTAATTCATTGTTAGCTTTTTGTAAAGCTGCTGCGGCTCTGTAGGTTTCTGTAGCAATACTAGCAATATGGGTGGCAGTTTTCAGAATTTCTAGATGATGCTGAGTCGGATGACAAGGAAATTTATGAGATATAGCAAATGTCCCTAAAACTTCACCAGTTTGCGAAGTAAAAGGTGATGACCAACAAGCTCTGATGTTATAACTCAAAGCGAAATCTCGGAAATCAGCCCATAAAGGGTCATTAGCAATATCAGTAACAAATACTGAATCTCCTCTATAAGCAGCAGTACCACAAGAACCACAACATTCACCAATCATCAAACCATCAACACCCTTAGCAAATTCTTCTGGGAGAGTAGGTGCTGCTCCTCCCCGTAACTGCCGCTTCTCTTCATCTACAACTAAAATGGAGCAATATGCCCCAGGTAATTGTTGCTCTAGCAAGACACAAAGGTTGTTAAAAATTTCATATAGGTTGACTCCAAAGGCAACTTGTTCTAAAACTTGGCTTTGGGTGTAAACTAACGCTTCTGAACGCTTGCGTTCAATTGCTGTTGCTAAAATATGGGTTATAGATTGTAAAAAATGAACATCATCTGAAGAAAAAGTTCTTGCCTCAGTAGCATATACTTCTAGCAAACCTAAAGGCTTACTCTCACCTGGAATTAGGACACTCAAGCCAGTAACGCTATCTGGCGGAGAAGGAATAGTTAAATCATCGATCTGACAATTGGGTGTGTTGCAATTAACAATTAGCTGAGTATTATCCAATAATTTTTGTACTTGCTGATTAGTTGTGACATTAATATCAGCAGAGTCTGTTTCTAAAGGTTTCTCCCCAACGCTAGCTACTTGACGCAAAGCATTACTATCTGAAAGTACTTGCCAGATTCTACTGTATTTAACATTGAGTATTTGAGCTATTAAACTAACTGTATCTTGGAACAAATATGATAATTCCAGTCCTGACAGGGCTTTTTGTCCAAGTGCATTCACTGCGGATTGATAGCTGAAATTCATCGATGAATGATCAAAATCATGCCAGTTATTGTTTGACTTACCTGTTTTGCTTGATGCCTGTAAATTTAAGTTCATAAACGAATATATTATTTGTTCCGTGTATCTAATAGTTCCCTAAAAAACTTAGAATCTCTATCTACTTTTCAAAACTTTTAAGATAATGGAATATTTATAAATCAAATATAAAGTAGGTTAAGCACATCTAAAATAATCTTGACAAAAGCATTGGCTCATGTATTGAAACAACAATCAGATTTATCGTTTGATATGTTATTGCTTTTGCCCTTGGCGTATCTTCTTTGCAAGGAGAAGGGTACAAAATGAAATAAGCAGTTAAAGACCTTGTTGTTATCAGTAAATATCTCAAATGCCTATTTTATCGTATACAACAGCTATTTCTCAATACTTGCATTTGCAGTTTGTAAGCTAGTTACTAAGAGGCTTTGATAGTTTTCGGAGATGTCTAATATTTTTCCCCAATTATGCGATCGCTAGATTATTCGAACTGTCGGTAAATCCGGTGATTTCGATATCGCATTGTTGTTTTGCAAGAATCCGCCGCTAGTGTCGTTGAGTGCTAAGAACGTCAGAGTACCAAAGCTAAACGTCGCCGCACCATTCAGCGATCGCAGTCAATAGGGTTTGATGGTGTTCTATCCAACCTACTGCGATCGCCTACGCTGGCATGATACAGCCTAACGCAGAACAACGGCACAGAATGTTGTCCCACCAATTGCTGCTAGTAATAGCTCAAAAATCCAATTTTTATCGACTGTTTTCCCGTTTTCTCCAGTGTTACATTTAGCAGTAGGAAGTAAACTCAATGTTCCGCCCTCATTCACATAAGAACGCAATTAATTTTTCAGTAGCCATTGGTTTAGCAGCTGGCGCTACTAAACCAAAAGCAGTGGGATCTTTAAGAATTAATGCTAAAAGACTTTTAGGATTACTGTTATCCTCAAGAAAACTCTTAATTGCTAAAGATAAAGCCTCAGTAAATGTCACTTTTCCTCCTAAAGCCATTTGTTTGTTAATTGCAGCATGACTAGCAATAAACTTTAATTGAGGAACTTTAAATTCTTGTTTGATGCCACCAATGGTATTTTTTTTATAAGCTAAAGTGGAAACATTACTTCCTGCTGCATCAAAAGTTTAGCTTCATCCCCTGCATCATTCCAAATCGTAGATTTACTCCCAAAAGAGAAACCACCAGTTTCAGGACGTACTTCGTTGGTATAAATACGGAAACTATTGCCAGCTTCTAATATAGTTCCTTTTGGAAAGGTGAACAATTGCTTAACGCTACCAGCACAAGTAACTTTCCAACCGGAAATATTGGCTGGACTTTTACCAGAATTGATAATCTCTAAATATTCATCGGCTTGAGTGCGTTTGACTACACCTTTATAAACCAATTTGGAAATAGTTACATCTTTAAGTAGCCGTGATGGTAAACTCTTCCGAGTCGCTGACTAAAGATTCTGGTGTTGGTTGAGGCGTGGGAGTTACACCAACTGGTGGCTGGGGCGCAGGGGTTTTAATAAATTCAGCCGTAGCGATTGGCTTGAATCTAATCATTCTTAACTGTCTTAACTGTCTTAACTGTCCATATTGTTATCTACTAACTGTCTTAACTGTCTTAACTGTCTTAACTGTCCATATTGTTATTTACTTTAACTGTCTTAACTGCTATTGCATTTTATTGACAAAACTGAGATTATTTAGAAGATTTAGATTAAACATACTAATTTCATAAAATTTGCACCTTAATAAAAAATAATTGCTAAACATTTTTTATAGTAAATTGATGTAACAAAAAAAAGGCTGGCTATGAATTAATTGATATGGAATGAAAGCAAAATTTATATTTTACAATATGAAATAGAGTAGTATTTGCAATATTTTTCCGTTTGCCTAGATTATACATTAGTAATTATTAAGTATAGACTTGCAGTTTTTAAGTACATCTAAATTATGGTAATGAGTGTAAAAAATGAATTTTTTAGAAAAAGAGAGTTTATTTTTGAACAAAATACAGCAACTTAAAACTAAGTTTGAACTAGTTTTATTGGAGAAAACTCCATTAAACGAATGCACAGTGATTGTGAATAAAACATATTCACTGGAAGTAATACCATATATTGTTTCAAATTCAAATAACTCGCTAAAGCAAATTCGCTCTTATCTTCAAAAGGTGTCCGGGGAAGCATTATTACCAAAAGCCATAGTACCAGTCTCAAATATACCTTTAACTGCCACAGGAGAGGTAGACGAATTGGCTATGATGAACATTCCTATTATTGATGAAAGTTTAATTGAGCAAGTAGAAAAGCAACTTAACTCTCATCACAAAATTGAACAGGCAGTGGTAGTGGTGCAGGAATTTAGAAAGAATATCCCCTCACTCCATTTATCAGATTTAATCCCAGATTGGCAAGACAAGAACGCGATCGCCGGAGGCGGGGCTTTGCCCATCGCTAACCTTACCCCACTTCCCAAAGACTCCCAATCAAATACACAACAACATTTCTCAGAATCGAAGCCACTGGCCATCAGCCACGGCGATATTCTCCGTAGCGATCACAATGCACCTATTACCTTGCCCGAAGTTTTACAAAAAGCCGCACAACAAGTTGCAAGTGGAGAAATTATTTACCTGTTACCCGATGGCACAGAAATACGGCAATCTTATGCTGAGTTACTTGAAATTGCAGAGCGAATTCTTACTGGTTTGAGAAAGTTGGGACTCAAGCCAAAAAATAAAGTCATATTGCAGATGGAACTTAGCTGTGAAATTATTCCAGCTTTTTGGGGCTGCCTATTGGGAGGCTTTGTACCCGTTATTATGGAAGTATCACCGACTTATAGAGAATCAAACAAGGTGGTGGATAAGCTTTGTCATATTTGGCAGTTCTTAGATAGTCCAGTCATTTTAACTACGGAAACTCTCAAACAAGAAGTAGAATTACTATCGCAATGGCTACCAACAGAACGCCTAAATATAGGCACAATTGAAGTATTAAAATGCAATCTTGTCAGCAAACAATATCACCATAGTCAACCAGATGAGGTAGCTCTTTTCAACCTCACTTCTGGCAGTACAGGAATACCAAAATGCGTTCAATTAACTCATAAAAATCTCATTTCTCGCGCCAGAGGAGCTAACCAACTCAATCAGCATGAGCGAGAAGATGTGATTTTAAATTGGCTGCCATTCGATCACATTGGCAGCATTTCCGACTGGCATATCCGTGGTGTTGAATTGGGTTGCACCTTGGTTTATGCCCAAAAAGAATATATTTTGGGTCGCATCCTCAACTGGTTGGATTTGATTAATAAATACCGCATTACTCATAGCTGGGCACCTAACTTTGCATACTCCATAGTTAATGACTCCCTCAACCAAGAACCAGAACAGACTTGGAACTTATCGTGCGTGAAATTCTTACTGACGGCTGGTGAAGCAGTATCTAGTAAAGCTGTGGAGGATTTTCGAGAAAACTTAGTTGCCTATGGACTCAAAGCAACAGCAATTCGTCCCGCTTTTGGCATGGCTGAGATGGGTTCGGGAATTACATATTATCAGTCTATGAAAAAAGCACCTTTGTTATTCCATAGGGTAGAAAAATCTATATTCCAAGGTACTATTCAACGAGTAGACATAGACCATCCAAATTACAATACTTTTACCGATTTAGGCTCAGTCATTCCAGGAATTACCATTCGCATAGTAGACGAGCAAAACTCTGTATTAAGAGAAGACACTATAGGTAGTTTGCAAGTTAAAGGTGATGTAGTTTCTCCCGGATATTACAATAACCACAATGCTAACAGTCAATCCTTTTTAAAAGATGGCTGGTTTGATACTGGAGATTTAGGATTCATTGCTAACAGACAATTGGTGGTTACTGGTCGTGCCAAGGAAACTATCATCATCAATGGAGCCAACTACTACAGCCATGAAATTGAAGCAATAGTTGAAGAAATTACAGAAATTGAAGTGTCCTACACCGCCGCTTGTGCAGTCTGTAATGCTGATGGTGCAACAGAGAAACTAGCCATCTTCTTCAGTTCGCCGATTACAGAAGAACCAAAACTGTTAGAGCTACTGAAGAAAATTCGGCAGACAGTGGTGAATAAAATCGGATTAAATCCTGATTATTTAGTTTTATTAGCTAAAGAAGATATTCCCAAAACCGTGATTGGTAAAATCCAGCGATCGCAACTTCGCGATCGCTTCCATGCAGGTGAGTTTAACTTAATTCTCAAGCAATTCGACATCTTACTAGGCAATACCAACACTATTCCTGATTGGTTCTACCAAAAAGTCTGGCGACGTAAGCAAGCCAAGGTTTTGAAGACTTTATCCCAAAGTGATCTGACTATAGTATTCCTTGACGAGTTAGGATTGGGGACATTTATTTGTCAGCAACTGGAACAGCAAAACCTGTCATATCTGTGTGTCTCACCTGGTTATGATTTTGCTAAAAAAAGTCACAATCATTTCTGTTTAACTCCTGGCAACGCAGACCATTATCAGCTATTGGTTGAGGCTATAAAAGCAGATAACCTGGCTATCGGTCAGATTCTCCATTTGTGGAATTATCAAGAGTATAGCGGGCAAATCAAAAGCATAGAAGCTCTGGAAAAAGCCCAAGAACAGGGAATTTATAGTTTATTGTTTCTTGTTCAAGCCTTAGCAAAAACTCAGAATTACCAAGATTTAGTCCAATTATTATTTGTTTCTAGCTACACCCAGTCTACAGAAGAAATAGACAAGATAGCTTATGAAAAATCTCCAGTTTTGGGAGTAATTAAAGCTATTCCCCAGGAAATACCTTGGTTAAATTGTCGTCACATCGATTTGACACCAAATTCGATACATGTGGATGGAAACTATCTTCTACAAGAACTCCAAGTTTTATCAAAAGATCAAGAGGTAGCTTACCGCAACGGACAGCGTTTTGTTGCAGGTTTGGAAAAAGTTAATCTGCAAGACAAACCAAAGCAAGAACTTCCCTTTAAATCAGGGGGAATGTATCTGATAAGTGGTGGACTTGGGGGTGTTGCAGTTGAAATTGCTAAATATCTAATTAAGTTTTTTAATGCCAAATTATTATTAGTAGGTCGCACTTCTCTATCAACCACAGATGTTGCATCCAATGACTCTGCAACAATGTCAGACAAGATTAAAGCTTATCAAGAATTAAAGCAGCTGGGAGCGGTGGTTTATGAGGCAGTGGATATCTGCGACTTGCAAGCCACACAGCAAGTAGTAGAAAAAGTCAAATCTAACTGGGGAAGTCAGTTAGTTGGGGTGATTCATCTGGCGGGAACTTATCACGAAAAAATGCTAGTAGATGAAACACCACAGAGTTTAGCTGCAATCTTACGTCCTAAAGTGTTAGGTGCTTGGGTGTTGCATCAGGTGTTGAACAAGCAAGGGCAGGGGGTTTTCATTAGCTTTTCGTCTTTAGCGAGTTTCTTTGGTGGAGCCACCACTGCTGCTTATGCTGCTGCTAACAATTTTTTGGAAAGCTTTAATCAATATCAACGTTCTGTTGGTGGGTTACACAGCTATTGCTTTGCTTGGACAATTTGGCGTGACACAGGGATCAACAAAGGTTATCAGAGGCAAGAAATCACCCACGCTCAAGGCTTTTATGAGATGAGCCTTCAACAAGGATTATATTCCTTATTGACTGGTTTATATCATGACCAAGCACAGCTTGTGGTCGGTTTAGATGGCAGCAATCCCAAAATTCGGCGTTTTACCTCTGAGTTTCCAGGGTTACAGAAATTAACTGCCTATTTCACTACGAGTAACGGTGCTGCCGTACCAGAGTTATCAGATTTTACAGTGTGCGATCGCTTCACAACAACCGTTAACTGTGACCTCGTGCAACTATCACAAATGCCCCTCACCGCTAATGGTGAAATCAATCGAGATTTACTGGCTAGGGGGATGACTCAAAGAGCGATCGCTCCCCGAAACGAAATGGAAAGGCAAATTGCTCAAAGCTGGCAAGAAGTTTTAAAAATACCCCAAATCGGCATTCACGACAACTTCTTTCAACTAGGAGGAAATTCTTTGCTAGCCTTCCAAGTCATTTCTCGGTTGCGCGAGGCTTTTTCTGTTGAATTGTCGCCCAATCGTTTTTTTGCATCCCCCACCGTAGCTGATTTGGGGGAAAGCCTTGAAGCGCTACAAACTGTTGTCAGCAAGTGGAATGTAGCTATTGATGATGCAGAAGAAGAATATGAGGGAGGGGTATTATAAATGACAATAATAGAATTTGTATCTTATTTAAATAGTTTAGGTATAAAAATTTGGCTGGAAGGCGGCCAGTTAAATTATCGCGCTCCCAAGGGAGTGATGAACCCAGACCTCAAAAACAAACTACTAGGGCGCAAATCAGAAATCCTGGCTTTTCTAGAAGAAGCTAAGAGTGCAACAGATTCATCCTTTGAGCCAATACCATCTATACAGCGTTTTGGAGAGTTGCCTTTATCCTTTGCCCAACAGAGGATGTGGTTTCTCTATCAATTAGAGAGCCAAAGCCCATTTTATAACGAGGGTTTACAACTGCGCGTTGCAGGTGTACTCAACATAGAAGCTCTACAGCAGAGTATCAACGAAATCATCAGCCGTCACGAAATTTTGCGGACAACATTTCCCGCAATTGACGGGAAACCCTTGCAAATCATTTCTCCTAGCTTGACAATCAACATACCAGTGCTGGACTTGCAAGGTTTAGAAGAATCAGAAGTACAACAGATTGTCACAAAAGAAGCTCGACAACCTTTTGATTTGAGTAATGGCCCTTTATTGCGCGTCACTTTACTAAGGCTAGGGCCAGAGTCTCATGTCCTGGTGTTGATCATGCACCATATCATCACAGATGGCTGGTCAATGGGGATATTCATCCAAGAGTTGTCCAACTTCTATCGAGCTTTTACTCTTGACTCCCCTTCGCTCCTCCCTGAGTTGCCTATCCAGTATGCTGATTTTGCAGTTTGGCAGCGACAGTGGTTGACTGAGGAAATTCAAAAACAGCAACTAAATTACTGGAAGCAAAAGTTAGCCAATGCGCCACCCTTATTAGAACTACCCACAGACAAACCACGTCCCGCCGTTCATACTTTCTGTGGTGCTACCCAGGAATTTCAAATTGACCGGAATTTGAGCGAGCAAATCAAAATCTTCAGCCAACAGTCGGGAGCTACCTTATTCCATACCCTACTGGCGGCTTTCGTCGTTTTAATGTTTCGCTACAGTGGTCAAGATGATATCTGCATTGGTAGCCCCATTGCCAATCGCAACCGCAGAGAGATAGAGCCATTGATTGGCTTTTTTGTCAATACATTGGTACTGCGTCACCAAATCGAGGGAAATCCGAGTTTTAGTGAGTTTCTCTCTCAAGTGCGACAAGTTGCAACGTCCGCTTACACTCACCAAGATGTCCCCTTTGAGCAAGTGGTAGAAGCATTGCAACCAGAACGTTCTCTCAGTTACAATCCCCTATTCCAAGTGGTGTTTGTCTTAGAAAATTTCTTATTGGATACATTAGAATTGCCTGATGTTACCCTGACTCCTCAATTTGTAGAACGTGGAACATCTCAGTTTGATTTGACTTTGGCCGTTTGGGAGACGAAGGCGGGGCTGATAGGTTCGTGGGAATATAACAGCGACCTATTTGAGCCAGATACTATTGCGAGGATGACAAGTCATTTCCAGACTTTGTTAACAGCGATTATTGTTAATCCGAATCAACCCATTGGTGAATTACCACTGCTGAGTCAGCAAGAACGGCATCAGTTGCTAGTGGAATGGAATGATACTTACACGCCTTATCCTAAGAGCAAATGCATCCATGAGTTGTTTGAGGAGCAGGTAGAAAAAACACCTTATGCGATCGCAGTAGTCTATGAGGATGAGTCACTTACATACCAACAGTTGAACCTCCGCGCAAATCAGTTGGCGCATTATCTGCAAACTTTAGGTGTAGGTGCAGAGGTATTAGTGGGAATTTGCGTCGAGCGTTCTCCTTTAATGCTAGTAGGATTGCTGGGCATTCTCAAAGCTGGTGGGGCTTATGTACCCCTTGATCCGGCATATCCCCAAGAGCGTTTGGCCTTCATGCTAGAAGATGCTCAGGTATCGGTGCTGTTGACCCAGGAAAATTTGGTTCCAACGCTACCGCCACATAAAGCGCGGGTGGTTTGTCTGGATAGCAACAGGGCATTCAGCACCAGCAAAGAGAATTTACCTCACACAGCGACAACTGACAATCTAGCTTATGTGATTTACACCTCTGGCTCCACCGGCAGACCGAAAGGAGTTCAAATTGAACATCGAGGATTGTTAAATCTCGTCTTTTGGCATCAACAAGCTTTTGCGGTGTCGTCCCTTGACCGAGTAACACAAGTTGCTGGAGTAGCATTTGACGCTTGTGGTTGGGAAATCTGGCCTTATCTGACGGCGGGAGCTAGCATTCACTTTCCCGATGATGAAACCCGGCTTTACCCTGAGCAACTGCAAGACTGGATGTTATCAAAGGCAATCACCATTAGCTTCTTACCAACGCCAATGGCCGAGAAAATTCTGTCATTAAATTGGCCACCGAATGCTGCTTTGCGAACTTTGCTCACAGGTGGGGATCAACTTCATCAGTATCCTTCGACTTCCCATCCCTTTCAGGTGGTGAATAATTACGGGCCAACAGAGAATACTGTAGTTACAACCTCTGGGACTGTTCCGAAAAGACAACAAGCCTTATCACCTGCGATCGGGCGGGCGATCGCAAATACCCAAATTTATGTACTGGATTCCCGATTACAACCCGTACCCATCGGTGTAACTGGAGAATTGTACATCAGTGGTGAAAGCTTGGCACGGGGCTATCTCCATCGTCCCGACCTGACAGCAGAACGCTTCATTCGTAACCCTTTCGCACCTGAAGGACGACTTTATCGGACAGGCGATTTAGTTCGCTACCAAGCCGATGGCAATATAGAATTCTTGGGTCGGATTGATAACCAAGTTAAGATTCGCGGCTTCCGCATTGAACTTTCCGAAATTGAGGCTATTTTGACTCAACACCCCCAGGTACGCGATGCTGTGGCGATCGCAAGAGTTGATATACCTGGTGTGAAGAGTTTGGCAGCATATATCATTCCAAAATCAACACAGCCTACCAGTAATGAGCTACGCCAGTTTCTCAAGTCAAAGCTCCCCAGTTACATGGTTCCTGCATCCTTCACATTTCTGGAAATTCTACCCATTACCCCCAACGGCAAGGTAGACCGTCGGGCATTACCAGTACCAGAGTTCGAGTTTGATGAATCTACTGGCTTTGTCTCCCCGCACACCCACACTCAAGAAGTCTTGGCAAAGATTTGGCGGGATGTTTTAGTCCTAAAAAAAGTCGGTATCCACGATAATTTCTTTGAATTGGGCGGAGATTCCATTATTAGTATGCAAATTATCGCTAAAGCTAATCAATCTGGACTAAAGCTTACTCCCAAACAATTATTTCAACACCAAACAATTGCTGAATTAGCTACTGTTGCTGGTACAATTAATTCGGTTAAATCAGAACAAGGTTTAGTTACAGGGCTTGTCCCTCTAACACCGATTTCGCACTGGTTCTTTGAGCAAAATCTGCCGGAAACCCATCACTTTAACCAATCCTTCCTGCTAGAAGTTCCCGCAAATTTGCAACCGGAATTATTAGAGCAGGCACTGCAAAAGTTACTGTACCATCACGATGCTTTACGCCTGCGGTTTGTCCAGCAGGATGGGCAATGGCAGCAGTACAACAGTGATGCCAGCGATGAAGTATTGTTGGGTATTGCAGATTTATCATATCTGCCCCCAGCAGAACAGTTAAAGGCGATCGCAGCCAGAGCAGACGAAGCACAAAGAACGCTGAACTTAGCAGATGGGCCGCTGATGCGGGTCGTTCTGTTTAACTTAGGTAATTCCCCCGCACGTTTACTCATCGTCATCCATCACTTGGCTGTCGATGGCATCTCGTGGCGGATTTTGCTAGAAGACTTATCTGAGGCATACAAACAATTAGAAGTTGGCAAAAGTATCCAACTACCTGCAAAAACAACTTCCTTTAAAGATTGGGCAATTCGATTGCAGGATTATGCCCGCTCTCAAGAACTGCATTCACAGCTAAATTATTGGCTGGACTCAATGCGGTTCCCAATTGCCTCTTTACCGTTGGATTATGCTGCTGTTGCCCAAGATAACACTGTCGCTTCTAGTCAGATTGTATCTGTATACCTGAGTGTAGAACAGACTCGCGCCCTGTTACAGGATGTCCCTGGAGCTTACAACACCCAGATTAATGATGTGCTGCTGACAGCGTTAGTGCGGACTTTCACTCGTTGGACGGGTTTTCACTCCCTACTGATTGACTTAGAAGGTCACGGACGAGAGGACTTGTTTGAGGATGTGGACTTGTCCCGCACGGTAGGCTGGTTTACTAGTATATTCCCCGTTCTGTTAAAACTTGAGGATCGCAACGATCCCGGAGAGGTTCTCAAGTCGGTAAAAGAGCAACTGCGCCGGATTCCCAACCGGGGTATTGATTACGGCATCTGGCGCTATCTTAGCCCGGATGAGAGCGATCGCCATCAATTAGAAGCCCTCCCCAAAGCTGAGGTGAGCTTTAACTACTTGGGTCAATTCGACCAAACCCAATTAACAACCCTGGGATGGAAATATGCCCAAGAGTCTAGCGGTTCCATTCACAGTCCCAAAGGACAGCGCCGCCATTTGTTAACTGTCAATGGATTAGTTGTTGAAGGGAGGCTGAAATTAGAGTGGCAATATAGCGACCATTTCCATAGCTGGGCCACTGTAGAAAATCTGGCTAATGAATATATAGAAACCTTAGAAACTATTATTACCCACTGCTTATCCCCAGAGGCAGGTGGCTATACTCCTTCAGATTTCCCGGAAGTTGAGTTTAGCCAAGAAGCTTTGGACGAACTGCTAGCAGAAATTAATTAAATAAAGTCGTCCACATCTAGAAACACAGTTTCTCTTTTAACAAAGTTTTCTGCAAAAAAAACTAAATTTTAGGAGGCTATCCATAACCAAGCTATCAAGGACTTGCCAGAAAAAATATCATGATGATTACTTAGAAAAAACTATGCTGGAATTTCAGATTGAATTTCAACCCCGTATCCCTCCTTCAAAAAATTTAGTTATAGGTACTTTGGGCCCTACTGCTACTAGTAGTGACTACGCTGCCAAGCATATAACCAACCATCTGCTCTCAGAAGAATTTACTGTATCAACTCAGTTGTTTGATAGTTTTATAGATGTTAAAGAAGCTTTGCTGGAAGATAAGGTGAATCTGGCTTTAGTTCCTCATGCTTACGACCGAATTAATGAGTTTTACATGGAGCCAAGTATCGATCTAGGCTTTATTTTTATATATCCCACTCCAGTTTATGGATTGGCTAAGAAAAAAAATACAGAGATAGTTTTCAACGGTTCTAGAATTGTTACCCATCCTGCTCCTCTACCTCTGTTAACACAACTCTTGCCAGAGTATCAAGATCAAACACAAATACAAGTAGATTTGTCTCCTTCTACCAGTGATTCAGCGATTCAGGTAATGGAGGGTTTAGCCGACTTCGCTATTACTAATGAGAATGCTGTTAAAGCCTACGATTTAGAATTTATTTCAATCTATGGAAACATTGAGATGAGTTGGTCAATTTTTCACAAAAAGAAGTAGAGAACCATGTCTAAATATTTTCCCCAGCCAAAAAACATCAAAATTAATTTTGACGTAGAATTAATCGCATTTCAATGTCAAGACACAATTGTTCAATTAGCTTCTATTCCACCAGGTGCTACTTTTGAATTACATCGCCATCCCGAAAGTCAAATTGGAATGCAAATTGCGGGACGTTTGGAATTTAACCTCAACGGGACTAAAGAAATTCTCAAGCCATTTGAACAAGTTTATGTAGCTGGTTCTAATGTTCTTCATGGTTCCATAAACCCTTTTCAGGAAACAGCACTAGCATTTGATGTAAAACGCATCACTAATTCTGAAGAAGCTGAGGAAGCCATTTTAAAAGTCTCACCCACTCAATATGGATTTACAGGTTTCGATTGTCAATCTGTAGTTGGTTCATGGTTTGATATTTTCATTACCAAAATTCCTCCAAAAGGGATAATACCAATTCGCCAATCTGCTAGTGAAACAATGGGAATAGTCCTGAATGGTCAATTGGCGATTGCAGTAGCAGAGCAACAGCAACAGCTAGAATCTGGTAGTGTTTATTATGCTCCTGCTGATGTTCTTTATGGAGGATATAATTCTTCTAATGAGACAGTATCTTTGATTGAAATTTTGATTAAAAATAGCTCTGTTTTATCTACTAAAGATAGTTTGTATGATACGGCACTCACTGCTTCCTAAAGGAATATTCATCATGGATTTAGGGTTAACGAAAAAAGTAGCTTTAGTGACAGGAGCAAGTGCTGGTATAGGTTATAGCGTTGCCCAAAAGCTAGTATCAGAAGGTTGTCAGTTAATAATTTGTGGAAGAAATTCCGAACGATTAGAACAAGCTTATCAAAGTTTGGTTGGTTCCCAAGCAAAAGTTATTCCTATTTGTGCTGATGTTCAAAATGCAAGTGATTCTCAAAAATTAGTTCAAGAAGCTCTCACTCAATTTGGCAAAATTGATATCTTGGTCAATAATTCCGAAGGAGCTACATTTTCTAATGAACCAGTAGAAAATCTATCTGATGAAGATTGGTCAACTGTCTTTGAAGGCAAGTTAATGGGTTATATCCGCATGACTAATCTGGTGCTACCAACGATGAAAAATCAGCAATGGGGGCGCGTTATAAATATTGTTGGGACATCGGGAAAAGAACCTTCTAGTCGTCTGGTTAAATCGGGTGTGGCGAATGCTGCATTAATCAACTTTACTAAAACTGTTGCGACGCAAGTTGCTAAGTGGAATGTTTTAGTTACCTGTGTAAATCCTGGTTTGATTGATACTCCAAGGCATCGAGAATATTTAGAAGTATTCGCTCAAGAGGAAGGCCGGACGGTTGATTCAATCATCGAAGGAACGAATAAGATGATTCCTCTTGGTCGTCGCGGTGTTTCTAGTGAGGTTGCTAATTTGGTTGCTTTTTTAGCTTCAGAATGTGCTAGTTATATTACGGGTGTTACTATTTCTGTAGATGGCGGATTGTCAAGTTCTGCTTTTTAATAATTATTTTTTTAAACGTAGACACGAAGTGGCTTCCCGCAGGGTACCGCAGAGGCGCAGAGGCGCAGAGAACACAGAGATAAGAGAAGAAGAGAGATAAATTACATAATTAATATCATCTATAAAAACAATGGTAGTTGCACAAAAACAAAGTAATAGTAAAGATATTGAAGCTATTTATCCCCTTTCGCCTACGCAGCAGGGGATACTATTTCATACTCTCTATGAGCCGGAATCGACAATATATTTTGAACAGTTTCAATTAACTCTGCATGGCAATTTAGATGCAGGTATATTTGAGCGGGCTTGGCAACTTTTAGTAGAGCGACATTCAGCTTTGCGGACTCTTTTTGTTTGGAAGAATCGCAAACAATCAGTTCAGGTGGTACGTAAAGAAGTCAATTTGCCTTGGTCTAATTTAGACTGGCGGATGTTTCCTCAGCAGGAGCAAGAAATACGTCTCAATTCTTTCTTAGATTCAGATAGAAAACAAGGTTTTGAACTTGACAAAGCTCCATTAATGCGCTTTGCCTTAATTCAAGTAGCTGATGAAACTTATGAGTTTGTTTGGAGCTTTCATCATTTATTAGTTGATGGTTGGAGTTGGCCGATTCTTGTTAAAGAATTGTTTGCTTTATATGAGTCAATTCAAAATGGTCAACAGTTATATATAGCCCCCAGTCGCCCTTACCGGGATTATATTAACTGGTTGCAGCAGCAAGATTTGACTGGTGCAAAGGCGTTTTGGCAAAAAAATCTTGAGGGTTTTACTGTACCTACGCCTTTGATAGTTGAGCGATCGCTAGGGCAGAGTTCTCACCAACAACAAAATATTGAAGTGCGATCGCAACATCTATCAGCCGAGACGACAACTACCTTAAAATCTTTTGCCCAACAACATCATCTGACACTTGCGACCTTAGTACAAGCTGCTTGGGGGTTGTTACTAAGTCGCTACAGTGGCGAGTCTGACGTGGTTTTTGGCACTACTGTATCTGGTCGTCCTGCTAGTTTATCTGGTGTGGAGTTGATGGTGGGGTTGTTCATTAATACTCTACCAGCACGGGTAAAAATCACTGATACAACCGATTTGTTAACCTGGTTGCGGTTGTTGCAACAAGAATATATAGAACGGGAGCAGTATTCATACACCCCACTCGTAGATATTCAAGGCGTAAGTGAAGTTCCTCGCACTCAACTTTTGTTTGAAAGCCTCGTTGTATTTGAAAACTATCCTGTAAATGTAACGTTGCAGCAACTTCCTGGAAACTTGAGTATTGGGGAGTTACAAGACAGGGGACAAACCAATTATCCTCTCACACTGCTGGCAATTCCTGGCGAGGAAATGACTGTAAAAATTTACTACGATCGCGATCGCTTTGATCCAGAGATTATCGATCGCATGGCTGGTCATTTCCTCACTCTGTTGGAGGGAATTACCGTCAATCCTCATCGTACCCCAGGCGAGTTACCGCTACTAACTCCAGCAGAGCAAAATTTACTTTTAGTCCAATGGAATGCTACCTCAGCAGCGCATCCCATCAATCGTTGCATCCATCAGTTATTTGAGGAGCAAGTCAAAAAAACACCCCAAGCCTTGGCGGTGGTATATGACAACCAACAATTGACTTATGAAGAGTTAAACCAGCAAGCCAATAAAATCGCCCGCTACTTGCAACGCTTGGGTGTGAAGCCAGATTTCCCAGTGGGTATTTGTGTAGAGCGATCGCTAGCAGCTGCGATCGCTATCTTAGGAACTCTCAAGGCTGGGGGAGTTTGCGTTCCCCTCGATCCTACTTATCCATCAGAGCGTTTAGTTTTCATGCTCAAGGATTCTCAAGCATCAGTCGTCTTAACTCAAACACGTTGGAAGTCATTGCTTGAGGGCAACTTGGCTCATCATCTGATTGTGTTAGATGAAGATGGGGACGAAATCAGCAAAGAATCTGAGAGTAATTTGCAAGTTGAAGTAGCAGCTGATAATTTAGCCTACATCATATATACTTCTGGCTCTACAGGCACTCCCAAAGGCACTCTTGTTACCCAGCGATCGCTCACCAATTTAATAGAACACCATCAGGCAAAAATGGTCACAGGTATTGGTGTGCTTCAGTTTGCTTCCCTGAGTTTTGATGTCAGCTATCACGAAATATCCGTGGCGTGGGGCTTGGGAGGGACGCTGTATATGATTTCTGAATGCGATCGCAAAGATTTAGATAAATTAATCCACTTGCTTGCTAACAATCCCGTTGGCAAAGTTTTTCTGCCAGTTAGCCTGTGGCAGCAATTAGCGGAAATCTACGGAGAGCAAGTACATTTATTTAACAATATTCAGGAAGCGATCGCTTGTGGCGAACAACTCCAAATTACTCAGCCGATGATTAAGCTGTTTAAGCGTCTAGAAAATTGTACACTCTACAATTTCTATGGCCCCACGGAAGCAGACTTAGTTACAGCTTATACTTTTAGCCAAAAGCCAAATGAATGGCCGATTTATCCTCCCATTGGTAAAGCTGCTGTCAACGTGCAAGTTTATCTGTTAGACGGCAATCTCCAACCCGTGCCGATTGGCGTTCCTGGGGAACTCTACGTGAGTGGTGATGGTTTGGCTCGTGGCTACCTCAACCGTGCAGATTTGACCAATCAAAAATTTCTCCCAAATCCGTTCCGAAGAGGCAGGGGAGCAGAGGAGAAGGGGAGCAGGGGAGCAGAGGAGCAGAGGAGTAGAGGAGCAGAAATTCTTCCTAATCCCCAGTCCCCAGTCCCCAGTCCCCAGTCCCCAATCCCCAATCCCCGCCTCTATAAAACTGGTGACTTAGCTCGATACTTACCAGATGGCAATATCGAGTTTTTGGGACGGATAGATGATTTGGTAAAAATCCGGGGCTTTCGCGTTGAACTTGGAGAAGTTGAAGCCGTTCTGAGCAAACATCCTCAAATTAACCAAGCAGTCGCAAAAGTGCATGGAGAAAGTGCCAGGGAAAAATATTTAGTTGCTTACTTTGTTCCAATTCCGGGAGAGACAGTAACAGTCGAACAACTGCGGACTTTTTTGACTGAGCAATTGCCAGATTATATGATTCCATCAGCTTTTGTCGAAATGGAATCGTTCCCCTTAACACCCAATGGTAAGGTAAACCGTCGCGCTTTACCAGAACCGACAACCAGCCGACCGGAGTTAAGTCAAACTTTTGTTGAGCCGCGTACTCCCACCGAAGAAATCTTGGCTGGGATTTGGAGAGATGTTTTAGGGTTAGAACGAGTTGGTATTTATGACAACTTCTTTGATTTGGGGGGACATTCTTTACTAGCAACTCAGGTTATTGCTTTAACGCGCAAAGCATTTGGGATAGAATTACCACTGTTAAGTTTGTTTGAGTCTCCTGCGATCGCACCTTTAGCCCAAAAAATCGCCACAGCTAAAGCACCAGACCATGAGGAATTATCTCTAAAACGGTTTCCCTCGCAAAACGAGCCAATACCAATTTCTTTAACACAGCTAGAGTTGTGGTTTTTTGACCAATTCTATCCAGACAGTTCCATCTATAATCTGCCTTTGGTCTATCGCATCACAGGTGCGCTCAACGAAAAAGCATTATCAGATAGTTTAAGAGAAATTGTCCTGCGACATGAGACATTGCGATCGACTTTTCAGGTTAAAAATGGCCAAGTTGTTTATGCTGTTATTAACGAGCCTGTTTTTGACTTTTCCGTAATCGATTTGCGGCACATTCCCGTAACTGAACGTGAAACTCAAGTTACACAACTAGCTGAGAAAGAAATTAAGCATCCTTTCGATTTGGCACGAGGTCCTTTATTACGCAGCAAGCTTTGGCGTTTGGATGAACAAGAGTATCTATTCGTTGCCGTCACCCACCATATTGTTGCTGATGGTTGGTCTTTTAGTGTCCTAACCCAAGAACTGGCAAAGGTTTACGAAGCCTTTTGTGAGGGTAAGCCGTCGCCGTTGACTGAGTTAGCGATCAAATATACTGACTTTGCTCAATGGCAGAGGCAGTGGTTACAAGGGCAAGTCTTAGAATCTCAGCTTCAGTTTTGGCAAAAGCATTTAGGCACTACTCCCCCAATATTGAAGCTACCAACTGATCATCCCCGTCCACCAGCGCGAACCTTTAAAAGTGCAGGTCAACCAATAGTTCTCTCCCAGAAATTAACCGATGCGTCGAAGGTACTGAGTCAACAGGAAGGCGTAACCCTGTTTATGACATTGTTGGCAGCATTCCAGACATTACTCTTCTCTTATACAAGACAGGAAAATATCATTGTCAGCAGCGCCCTGGCAAATCGCACCAGAGTAGAAACTGAAGGACTGATTGGTTTCTTTGTCAATTTATTGCCATTTTGTACCAACTTAGGAGGAAACCCCAGTTTCCGAGAACTACTTAGCCGAGTGCGCGAGATAGCCTTGGGTGTTTACGCTCATCAAGAAATGCCCCTGATTAAGCTAATAGAAGAACTCCAACCAGTCAGAGATCCTAGTTACACATTAATAAATCAAGTAATGTTTGTCTTTCAAAATACTCCAGAGGATAATTTACAATTTGCAAATCTCACTTTGAAAGAGCAGTTTATTGCCAGAGATACAAAAGATACCGCAGAGTTTGATTTAGAGTTAACCCTCGAAGAAACATCAACAGGTATTGAAGGTTTGCTTGTCTACAGAACCGATTTATTTGAACCTGCAACTATTACCAAGATGGTCGATAATTTTCAGACCTTGCTGGAAAAAATAACGACCAATTATAACCAGCGTCTAGCTGAACTTATCTTAATATCGGAACCTCCAAGTTTGCCCACTCAAACTGTTGTCTCTCCAATATCAGAGGATTTTGTTACACTTCAAAATTCTATCGAAGAAGTTGTGTTAGCTATTTGGAAAGAAATTTTAGGACTAGATCGGATTAGCACTCAAGACAATTTTTTTGAACTAGGAGGACATTCTGCTCAAGCTCTTGAAGTTATATGCAAAATACAGTCAGCTTTGCAAGTCGAACTGCCGTTGATTTACCTGTTTGAAAAACCTACTGTATTTCAGCTAGCAGCAGCCATCCAAGACCAATTAAACAATTAATAGGTTGATATCTGGTTTGTCAATTGTTATTGTCAACATAGAGGTGAACAACATGGAAATTACAAAGAACAATGAAATAATTGATAATGCCAGACCTAGTATTAGAGAAGTTACTCAAATATCTAACGAAGAACTGCGTCTATTGCATGAAATTCCTACATTTAGACCGATTGTTCAAACATTTGTTGTCATCAGTACATATTTCATCCTCTCAGCTATTGGTTTCTGGTTGAATAACTGGGCAGTGTGGTTATTAGTCTGGTTGGTTCAAGGATTTTTGTTTGTCTGTTTTTTTGCGGCAATACATTATTGCTCTCACTATAGTTTGTATAAGTCAAAAAATACTAACCGATTCATGGGAACTTTCTTATCATTAGTATTATTGATGAACTTTTCCTTTCACAAATATATTCATATTGGACATCATCGAGAAGCAAAAATCAAAGGTAAAATCGTAGGAGATACCTCAGCTTGGCAAACATTTCCTAATATTAATACTTATCTCTTTGCCTTGACATATTTTTATCCTCTCGCAGCATGGAAAAATTGGTGGTTAATAACCAAAGATTTATATTTAGATTCTTTGAAAACACATAACGAAGAGGAATCAGCCTTACCAGCTAACTTTTATTTGAGCTATTTTAAAACACTGGAACAACGCCAATTTGTCTTACAAAATAATTGGCTACTATTGGGTTGGTTTGTATTAATGGTAGGATTAACCATAATTTTTCCTGGGATTTTATTCTTTGGCTACTGGATACCATTAGCAACTTTTGCTTCTCCATTCGGGTTTATTTTCAGTATTACAGATCATTATGGCTGTGAGTCTGACTTAAATCACAACCTATGGAATGATACGCGAACAATGATTTCTAACCCGATAATTAGGTTTTATTACTGGAATAATAATTACCATGTAGAGCATCATCTCTACCCAAGTATGCCACCGTGTAACTACTCCAAGATACATGAGTTAATTCAACATCACCTTCAGCATATTGAAAAATCATACTTGATGTTTCATCTTAAAGTAATGCAGGGCTTGATTTCGGCAAAAAGTCATTAATTAATCGCTCCAATCAAAATACATTTATGATGCAATATCGTAGATTCGGGCGTACAGAATTGCCAATGCCAGTCTTTTCCTGTGGCGGAATGCGCTACATCTATACTGAATCTGAAGAACTTACTCAAGATAAAATTCCCGATAAAAATCAACGGAATCTAAAAGCCACTATTCGCCGTTCTTTAGAAGTTGGCATCAATCACATCGAAACTGCCCGAATGTATGGGACTTCTGAGATGCAATTAGGAGCGATTTTACCTAAGTTGCCTAGAGAAAAAATTCTTGTCCAGACTAAGGTTATTCCTACATCGGACTCTGAAGACTTTCGCAATTTATGTGAAAAATCTTTGGCTTTATTAAAGCTAGATTACATTGACTTATTAACACTGCATGGCATTAATAATTACCAACATCTGGAAGATAGTATTCGTCCCAATGGCTGTCTTGATGTAGCGCGACAGTTGCAAGCTCAGGGTAAGGTAAAGTTTATTGGCTTTTCTACCCACGCTCCAACGGACTTAATTATCAAAACCATTGAAACCAATCAATTTGATTATGTCAATCTCCACTGGTACTACATTAATCAATTCAATTGGCCCGCCATTGAAGCCGCCAAACATCATGACATGGGTGTATTTATCATTAGCCCATCAGATAAAGGCGGTATGCTTTATAAGCCTCCACAAAAGTTAGTAGATTTGTGCCATCCTCTCAGCCCGATGGTGTTTAACGATCTGTTTTGTTTGAGTCATCCTCAAGTACATACTCTCAGTTTGGGCGCATCTAAACCATCAGATTTTGACGAACACTTGAAGGTTATAGAACTTTTAGATCGGGCGGATGAAATTCTACCACCAATTTTAAACCGTTTAGAGAAAGCAGCGATCGCCACATTAGGACAAGACTGGTATCGCACTTGGCACACTGGTTTACCCAGATATCCCCAAACTCCTGGTGAGATTAACATTCCAGTTATTTTATGGTTGCGAAATTTAGCGATCGCTTTTGATATGTTTGAATATGCCACAAGGCGTTACAACCACTTAAATACTGCCGATCCTTGGTTCCCTGGTTTCACAGCAGAACGAGTTAGACAATTTGATCTAAGTGATTGTCTGCGTCATAGTCCCCATGCTGACAAAATACCAGCTTTATTAGAAGATGCTCATAGGTTGCTATCTCAACCTAGTCAATAATAAATTGCGGAGTGTTTCCACGATGTTAAATTATAAGTTATTAAAAATTAATAAAAAATATACTTTAATTCGCCATCGTTGGCTAGTAATTTTGCTGGCTTTTGTAACTGCGATCGCCATAATTATCTATCATCAAATTACCTTAAAAATCCAAGCTACACCAACATCTGAAATTATTGTCCCTTTCCCAACTGAACCCACAACTTTCAATCCAGCTTTAATCGTAGAATCGGCTTATATTTTAAACTATACTTATGAAGGGCTAGTTAAAGAAAATGCTCGTGGAGAAATTGAACCTAATCTAGCTAAATCGTGGCAAACTTCCAAAGATAATAAACAAGTAATTTATATCCTAAGAAAAGGTCTAAAATGGTCAGATGGGAAACCACTAACGGCTGAAGATATCATTTTTACCTACAATGAAATTTACCGTAATCCAGACATTCCTACTTACGCTAAAGACTTCTTCATAATTGGTAAAAATCGTACCTTCCCTACTGTGCGAAAGCTTGATAATTTGCGAGTTGAATTTACATTACCTGAACCATTTGCTCCATTTATTCGGGCTACAAAACTAGAAATTTTACCAGCCCATATTTTTCGGGAAAGTGTCAAAACAAAAGACCAGGAAGGCAGCCCTAAATTTATGTCTACTTGGGGAACTGATACTCCCCCAGAAAATATTATTGTTAACGGGCCTTATACAATAGAATCTTATACTCCGAGCCAGCGAATAGTTTTCCGCAAAAATCCTTACTACTGGCGCAAAGATACTCAAGGCAATTCACAACCATATATCGAGCGTGTAATTGGGCAAATTATTCCTAGTCAAGATACTTCTTTAATTCAATTCCGTTCTGGAGGGTTGGATTACATCAATGTTAATACTGATTATTTTTCGTTATTAAAATATGAAGAAGAGAAAGGAAAGTTTACTATCTATAATGGCGGTCTTTTTGTTGGATCAACTGCTATTACTTTTAATCTCAATCAAGGCAGTAGGAATGGTCAACCACTGGTCGATCCCATAAAATCTTGTTGGTTCAATACAGTGGAATTTAGACAAGCAGTTGCCTATGGAATTGATCGCCAACAAATACTCAACAATATTTATAAGGGGTTGGGTAAACTGCAAAATTCACCCATTGCTGTACAGAGCAAGTATTATTATCCTGTCCAAACTGTTTATGAATACAATCTTCAAAAAGCGAAAAAATTACTTCTAAAAGCAGGCTTTAAATACAACAATCAAGGTCAGCTATTAGACGAGCAAGGCAATATTGTCCGCTTTAGCCTAATGACGAATAGTACCAATAATGCATTGCAGGCGATGGGAGTACACATAAAAAAAAACTTGAGTAACCTTGGCATAACTGTTGATTTTAATCCCGTAGCTGCTAGCATTTTCATCAATAAATTGACTCAAACTTTCGATTGGGAGTGTCAATTACTTGAGGTTGCTGTCGGTCAAGAACCAAATGATTGGGCTAATGTTTGGTTGACTGAAGCTGGTTGGCACTTTTTTAATCAAGAATCCCAAGTAGGACAAACGCCGATAATAGGGCGACAGGTTGCAGATTGGGAACGAAAAATTGGTAATTTATACATTCAGGCAGCCTCTGAAGTGGATGAAGCAAAGCGTAAAGCTATGTATGTAGAAACTCAACAAATTACTCAGGAGTATCTGCCATTTATTTATCTAGTTAACCCTTTCTCAATGGTGGCAGTACGAAACCGTATTCAAGGTATTGAACACTCTCCCCTACTAGGAACATTTTGGAACTCTTACGACTTGAAACTGACTGAGATTAACTAAAGAGGATATCGTTTGTATGCAAATTCCTATCATTGATTTCAATCCTTTTCTTATAGGTGACTCAACCGCAAAAGAAGCTGTTGCTACACAAATTTCTCTTGCTATTCATGAGGTCGGATGTTTCTACCTGAAAAATTATGGTATTTCTCAGACTCTAATCGCTCAAGTCTTTTCACAAACCGAGTCCTTTTTTGCACTACCGGAGCATGAAAAAGAACAAGTATCTTTCTTTCCAGATCGGAATCTTCGCGGATATCATAATTTTAAAAAAAGTGAAGATAAACACAACGCCAATGAACTAATGACTGAAGGCTTTCATTTTGGCAAAGAAATTACTCTTGACGAAGTTGGTGAGATTGAAGATCCTTTCTTTGAACCAAATAAATGGCCTAAAAATCCTACTCAGTTTCATGAAGTAATGATGGAATTTTTCGCTGGTTGTCACGAAAGCGCCTTGAAAGTATTCCAGGCTTTGGCTATTTCTCTGAGATTGCCAAAAGATTATTTTACAAATTTATATTCAGAGCAAAATCACGGCATAGTTTTGCATCACTACCCATCTATATATCAGCCTCCAGAACTAGGAAAAGTTTATCTGGCAGAACATACAGACATAGGTACTCTCACATTTTTATTTCAAGATTCAGAAGGTTTAGAAGTATATACAAATGCTGGAGAATGGGTTGTAGCGCCCTTCGTTCCTGACGCGATTATCATATTGGTTGCAGATTTAATGCAGCGATGGACAAACGATAAATTTTGCGCTACACGACATCGAGTTATAGTCCCAACTCAATCTCACAGTGCTAAACAAAGATACTCGTGCGCCTTTTTTACAGGGCCTAATTACGATGCTCAAATTAACTCTATTAAGACTTGCTTAGATATAGATGAAGTGCCTAAGTATCCACCAATTCTTGCACAAGAATATTTCAAGCAGCCAAAAGGATAGCTACTAATTTAGATTCAATAAATGGACAAACTACAATTGCTAGCAAAGTCAAAACCTCCAACTTGGTTAAAAATTTTGGTAATTAGCCTGATTGGGTTAGGTATTTTCTTTCGCTTTACCCATTTGGGACAAAAAGTGTATTGGTATGACGAATTTGCGACATCGCTGACAATATCTGGTCATACGCTAGCCGAGGTTAAACAAGAGATTTTTAGCAATTGGAGCAATAATGACGGCTTAATTCCTGTTATCACTTTAGACAAATATCAACACATTAACCCAGATCGAACTGTGGCTGATACAGTTCGCTACTTAATAACTTCAGACCCACAACATCCACCTTTGTATTATGTGATGGTGAGATTATGGGCGCAAGTCTTTGGAGATTTCCCTGCCGCAGTTAGGAGTTTATCAGCAGTAATTAGTCTGTTGGTGTTTCCTAGTGTGTATTGGCTGTGTTTAGAGTTGTTTGAATCAGCACTAGTTGGGTGGGTGGGAATGGCTGTAATGGCGATTTCTCCGTTGCAGATTTTCTTTGCCCAAGATGCACGAGAATACGGTTTATGGATGGTGACGATTCTAGTATCAAGTGCTGCTTTATTGCGAGCCATTCGCCGAGAAAGTTACTTGAGTTGGGCTGTATATACTCTCACTTTAGCCTTGGGATTCTACACCCATCTATTAACGGCAATGGTTGCGATCGCTCATTGCATATATGTGGTTATTAGGCAACAGTTTCGCTTTAACAAAACCCTGCGTAATTATTTACTGAGTTCCATAGCAGCTTGCTTGATGTTTTTACCCTGGCTAATGGTAATCATTACCCAGATTCATACAGCAACAAATCTCTTGTCATGGATCGCATTTAAAACAGATAGTCCTTTCGACCTAATTGGGATTTGGCTCAGTCGGATTAGCAGAATATTTTTTGATTTTAATTTGGCTTCTGATGATGCTTGGGTCAATAATTTACCTGCGGAAAGCCCTTTATTTTATAGTATTCCTACGATAATATGTAGTTTATTTTTAATTATTTATATTATCATTTTCTTCAGTAATTATCTCTCAACTAATACTAGTTTATTTATTGCTTCATTAGGGGGATTTCCAGGGTTAACATTGCTTTTCTACGACCTAGCTTTTGGAGGAATTCGCTCTATTCATTTTCGCTATCAGTTACCGTTATACCTCAGCATCCAAATTGCTGTAGTGTATATTTTAGCTTTCCATCTTTTCTTGGCGAAAAACTGGCAGAAAAACCTTTGGCAAGTCATTGTGGTAGGGTTACTCATCTCTGGGCTAGTTTCTGATGTTAGATTTTTTCAGTCTGAAACTTGGTGGCCACAAATAGGCGGCAAGAATTTGCTAGCAATGAGTCAACGTATTAATCAATCTAATAATATTTTATTAATAAATAACAAAAATGATTATAACTTGGGAGTTATCCTCACATTAAGTCATAATTTAAAGCCAAAAATTGGGTTAGTTACAATCCAAAACGACCAGTTACCAATAATAGCTAAAGATTATAAATCTATTTTTTTTGTTGACGATCTAGAAAATAGTTTAGCTCATCAACTTGAAAATGATAAGACTAATTTACTGAAATTAGTCTACCCACTTGAAGGATTTTGGCAACTCGATAAAAAACATTAAGAGAGTAGAAACGGAATGAAGCAATATCTTGACTATTTGAATATTATTTTACTGAGAGATAAAGTCTACTTTTACCTTCATTCAGCGCTTTTTAGTCGGTTTATTCGCTTTGCGGTAGTTGGTTTGAGTGGAGTATTTGTAGACTTGGGATCATTCTATTTTTTACATAGATCATTATATTTGGCGTTAACTTTGAGTGCAATGCTTTCCACAGAAATAGCAATTATTAATAATTTTCTATGGAATGATTTATGGACATTTGGTGATGTGTCTTTCCAACAAAAAATCAGTCAAAAGTTACAACGGTTTGTCAAGTTTAATCTCATTTGTTTAGTTGGGCTTATTTTCAATAGCCTAATTGTGAATTGGCTATTTTATCAATTCCAAGTGAATGAATACATAGCTAAATTGGTAGCGATCGCTTGTGTGACACTTTGGAATTTCTGGCTCAACCTGAAGATGAACTGGCAATTAACAAAGACAGAAGTAAAAGTAGATGTACTTGTAGATATTTAAGAAAAAATTATGTTAAGACCACTTGTGATGTTTGGGTATAGTTTAATTTTTCTAATTACTATATTTTTTTCTTCTGGATTATTAAATACAGTTCTACCTTATTCTAAGACTATCCAAAATCTTGGTGAAATTGGCGTTAAATGGCAATATTTTACTGAACATAAAGATGATTACAACGCTATCTTTTTGGGGCCAAGTACTACTTACTTTGGCGTAGTCCCGAAAGTATTTGATGAATACATGACAAAAGAGGGTAAGAGTGTCAAATCTTTCAACTTTGGTATCGCAGGCGCAAACGTATCAGAACTAGATTTTTACTTACAAAAAATTCTAGATTTAAAGCCAGCAAACTTAAAGTGGATATTTTTAGACTGTTCAGTTGACTTATTTACCAACTTTGGTTCTACTTCCGCTCAGGAGATATACTGGCATACTCCTCGTAAAACCATAGAAAATTTTCAATTAATTTGGGAATCATCAATCGATAACTGGCAAGTAAAAGTTCCATATATATACGCTAACTTTCAAAGCTTTATCTATCGATGGCTAGGTCTTGGTCAGCTTTCTACTTTCTGGCAGGAAAGAATATTAAATTTAGATTTATCAAATGCAGATCCATTAGCAAAAGTATCCGAGGATAGACTATTACAAGAATCTGGATACTACGCAATAGATTGGCAAAAAAAAGCTGAAAAATGGCAGACTCTATTCCGAACAAATGGTTTGGATACTTATCTAAAAAATCTCAAAAATGAACAAACGAAATTAGCAAATTTAAATTTAGAAAATACATTTAAGAAGACATCTACAATATATGGAGTGAAAATGATGGAAAATATTTCTTCCCAAATTGAAAAACAGCAGCAGATTAATAACAAGAAACTTGAAGCTATATTTTTTATTCCTCCACTTCTAGAGGCTGATTCTAACTACTCTGCTCTTTACAAAGCATACGATTCAGGATACATAGATACTTTGTTTGCTTTTAATAATGTCAATGTTTTTACTAATTTATATGAATTAAATCGTAGGATTGATAGCGCACATCTCAATCACCAAGGCGCTCAAGAATTCACACTTTCACTGGCATCAAAGTTTAATGAATATTTAAATAATTCAGGGCAAAAAGTTGCAAATAGATAAAATTTGAATAGCCAGTTTCTATCACATAATCATTAGCTCAATGTAAATAAAGATGGTATTCACAGAATTTCGATTTGTATTTTTCTTCGTGATTGTTTTCTGCATCTATTGGGCTTTGCAGAAACATAATCATCGTAAGTTGTGGTTGCTAATCTGTAGTTATATCTTTTATAGTGCTTGGGATTGGCGCTTCCTTTTTTTGCTCTTGTTATCGACAGTCATTGATTACTTTGTCGGTTTAATGCTATCTAGACCACAGGTTAGTGATTTACTACAACAGGAAATTCCCAGCAATGAGGTAATAGAAAAAGCAAAAACTCCAAATTTATGGAATTGGGATGCCTTGCTGAATAAGCCACAGAATCAACAGCAGCGTCAAGCATGGTTGATACTTAGTTTAGTAGCAAATTTAGGAATATTAGGGTTTTTTAAGTACTATAACTTTTTCACTGAGTCTGCTGCCAACTTATTAAGTTTTTTGGGTTTACCTATAAGCCTGACAACCCTTAACATTATTCTGCCAGCAGGTATTAGCTTTTACACGTTTCAAACTCTGAGTTATTCCCTTGATATCTATCTAGGTAAACTCAAACCTGTGAGAAATTTTTGGGATTTTTCTCTATTTGTAACTTTTTTCCCTCAACTGGTTGCAGGGCCTATCGTCCGTGCATCTACTTTTTTGCCTCAACTACTAACCCCAAAAAGCTTAAATGAGGTTGATTTTCAGGGGTGTTTAATGCTTTTTTTCGTAGGGTATTTCAAGAAAGCCTGCATTTCGGATAATCTTTCTCCTTTAATAGAACAGTATTTCACGAATCCAGAAAATTATACTTTCTTGAGTTGTTGGATTGCTGTTATTTCTTTCGTCATCCAGATATACTGCGACTTTTCTGGTTATTCAGATATGGCGATCGCTTCTGCCGGTTTACTTGGATACAAACTACCTCTGAACTTTAATTTCCCCTACCTTTCCGGTAATATCACTGAGTTATGGCAACGTTGGCACATTACCCTCTACAGTTGGTTGCGAGATTATGTCTATTTTCCTTTAATGAAAAAGCGGCCAAAAGCTGAACGAACAGAACTGTTTGGGTATAAAAATCTTCTCATTTTAATGCTTCTATCAGGACTCTGGCATGGAGCTGCTTGGCATTTTGTAATTTGGGGTGGATTAAATGGAATCGCTTTAATTGTTCACAAGCAATGGTTATCTCGGATTGCTCCCTATAAAGGATTGCTACCATTGAGAAAGCTGCTAGGTATCCCCCTAACAATGTATTGGTTTTGTGCATCTGCCATCTTCTTTCGGAGTAACGATCTTAGTAGCGCTATACAAGTAGAAAAATCATTTTTATTCTTGACTTCTCTTGGCTCTGAAAACTTAAATATCCAAGTTGCATGGACTTTTGCACCTTTAATTATGCTCCACTGGGCGGCTTATAAGGGTTGGTTTGCCGATTGGTGGCGTAAAATTCCTAGTTGGAGTTTTGCTGTTTGCTTTGGGGTGTTAGTTTCAGCAATATTTCGGCTGACAGCAATCAATCCTCAGCCCTTTGTTTACTTTCAGTTTTAGTGTTTGATTATTCTTTTACTGTTAAAAGAGTAGTTAATTTTTTAACGAACCGCAGAGGCGCAAAGAACACAGAGGAAGAGAGAAGATAGGTAGTTTCTTAGTTACAAATTACGAATTATGAGCAAGCTGCAAATAATTAAAAAGAAAAATATTGAATCTATTTACCCTCTTTCTCCTATGCAGCAGGGTATGCTTTTTCATACTCTATATGAGCCAGAATCAGGGGTGTATCTTGAGCAGTTTTGTATCACGCTCTCTGGCAATTTAGATATTACACTGCTTCAGCAGGCCTGTGTGCGAGTAATGAAGCGTCACCCAGTTTTGCGTACCCTTGTGGTTTGGGAAAAGCAGGAAAAGCCTCTCCAGGTAGTATGTAAGCAAGTAGAGTTGTCTTGGCAGAACTATGATTGGCATTCCTTATCTGCAAAAGAACAACAAGAGCGCTTAGAAGCTTTCTTACAAGCAGATCGAGTCCAAGGCTTCGTCCTTGATAAAGCTCCACTCATGCGATTTAGCTTAATTCAAATTGCTGATGATATTTACGAATTTGTCTGGAGCTTTCATCACTTGCTAATTGATGGCTGGAGTTGGCCAATTCTCTGCAAAGAAGTCTTTGCTTTTTACAATGCTTTACTTAGAGGTAAATACTTATATTTAAATACTCCCCGTCCTTACCGAGATTATATTAATTGGTTACAGCAACAAGATTTAAAAGCAGCAGAGACTTTTTGGCGACAACAACTTCATGGCTTTACTAGTCCTACTCGGTTGTTATTAAATCGGGGTGAGGTGCAAAATTCTCCCCAGTCAAAAACTTACCACGAGCAGCACTACTGTTTGTCGGCAACGATAACCGCTGCTTTACAGTCCCAGGCACAGCAGTATCATCTGACACTTTCAACTTTCGTCCAAGCAGCTTGGGCAATTTTACTTAGTCGCTACACCGATGAGTCTGAGCTAGTATTTGGAGCAACTGTGTCTGGTCGTCCTCCCACTTTATCGGGGGTGGAATCGATGGTGGGACTATTCATTAATACTCTACCAGTACGGGTGAAAGTACCAACAGCAACTCCTTTATGGCAATGGCTGAGGGAATTGCAGACTCAACAGGTGGAGCGATCGCAGTATTCTTGGTTTCCATTAGTAGAAATTCAGGCTATTAGTGAAATTACCCCAGAATTACCTTTGTTTGAAACTATTGTGGTGTTTGAGAACTACCCACAAGATACGTCTTTATCAAATCTAGGTAGCAGTATCCAAATTACTAAACGGCAAGTTATTGAACAAACAAATTATCCGCTCACAGTCATCGCTGTACCAGGACAAGAATTATCTCTACGCATTCTTTATGATGGTAGCCGCTTTGATGGGGAAACCATTAACCGGATGATGGGGCATCTTGTAACTTTGTTAGAGGGTATGGTTACAAATATCGAGCAGAGAGTAGGAGAGATACCCATGCTAACTGCTGCCGAACAGCGTCAACTTTTAGTATGGAATGATACCCAAACAGATTATCCCAATAAATGTATCGCTCAGTTGTTTGAAGAACAAGTGGAACGAACACCGAATGCAGTAGCAGTCTCGTTCCAATCTCAACAACTGACTTACCAACAGTTAAATTGTCAGGCTAACCAATTAGCGCACCATCTGCAAAAAATTGGTGTAAAACCAGAAGTGCGTATAGGGATTTGCGTTGAGCGTTCTTTATCGATGGTTGTAGGACTTTTGGCAATCCTCAAAGCTGGTGGTACTTACGTACCCTTAGATCCGCGATCGCCCCAAGAACGTTTGACTTATATTTTGAGTGATTCTCAAGCCTCGATATTGCTGACAGATTCATCAACTAAGAGGCAGGGGGAAGGGAGCAGAGAGCAGGGGGAAATGACCTGCTGTGGAGCAGAGCAGAACATGGAGCTAAATCCCCGTTACAAAACTCTACTTCCGACTTCTTTAACAGTAGTTTGCTTAGATACATCGGAGATTTTTTGCCAAAACAGCCAGGAAAATCCTGTTAGTGGAGTGATACCAGAGAACTTGGCTTATGTCATGTATACTTCTGGCTCAACCGGCAAACCCAAAGGTGTAGCCATGAGTCACCGTTCTCTAGCGAACCTTTTACATTGGCAAATCAACGAAAGTGCTTTAAGCTGTGCCAAAACTTTGCAATTTGCTTCTATCAGTTTCGATGTCTCTTTTCAAGAAATCTTCTCTACCTGGTGTAGCGGCGGAACCTTAGTTTTAATCACCGAAGAAGTACAGAAGGATGGATTTGTATTATTACAATTAATTGCCCAAGAAAAGGTAGAAAGACTGTTTTTGCCCTTCGTCGCCCTTCAGCAGTTAGCCAATGCTGCCTCTATTTCTAAATCCTATCCTGCATCTTTGCGCCAGATTATGACGGCAGGAGAACAGCTGCATATTACTCCTGATTTAGTCAACTTTTTTCGCGAGCTTCCTGGTTGTACGCTGCAAAATCAGTATGGCCCAACGGAGAGCCATGTAGTAACAAGTTTTACATTAAAAGATGCTGCCAGCAGTTGGTCGCCACTTCCACCTATTGGTCGAGCGATCGCAAATACGCAAATCTACATCCTTGACCACCATCTGCAACCATTACCAATTGGCGTTCCCGGAGAACTGTATATTGGCGGCGTGGCGATCGCCAGAAGTTATATTAATTCCCCAGAATTGACTGCTGAGAAATTCATTCCTAACCCGTTTGCAAAAGACGGGAATCGTTTGTATAAAACAGGCGATCGCGCTCGATATTTACCTGATGGCAATATCGAATTTCTCGGTCGAATTGACAATCAAGTGAAGGTGCGGGGTTTTCGCATTGAACTGGGAGAAATTGAAACTGTACTCGTCGCACACCCGCAGGTAAAAGAAGCAGTAGTTATCGCAAGGGTTGACCAACCAGGGAACAAGCGCCTAGTCGCTTACATTGTCCCCAAACAACACCTAGACACCAGTGAACTGCTTTATTACCTCAAGCAAAAGCTACCCGAATATATGCTACCTTCTGCTTTTGTAAAGTTGCTGGATACTCTACCTCTAACACCCAGTGGTAAAATAGAACGCCGTGCTTTACCAGCACCTTTGAGTCGGGAAACACGTAACATCTCTACAGACTTAATACCACCCCGTACTGCTACTGAAGAGGTTCTAGCAGAAATCTGGAGCGATGTTTTAGGGCTGGAACAAGTTGGTATCCATGACAACTTTTTTGTATTAGGAGGGCATTCTTTATCAGCAATGCAAGTCATTGCTCGGTTGCGAGAAACCTTCAAAGTGGACTTACCTATAAGCTGTCTGTTTGATTACCCGACAGTAGTCGAGCTAGAACAACAGATTTCAGAATATCGCCAAAAAGAGGCAGGGGAGCAGGGGAGCAAGGGAGCAGGGGAGCAGGGGAGAAATAATCTCTCATCCCCCTGTGCCCCTGTGCCCTCTTGTAAAAATGACTTGACCCCATCTCTCAAACCAGTATCTCGAAACACAAAAGAGTTGCCAATCTCTTTGACTCAACTTGAGTTTTGGATATTAGCTCAATTGCATCCGGGTATTCCCGTCTACAATATTCCCCTGGCTTATCGCTTGACAGGTTTACTCAACATAACTGCCCTGGTGCAAAGCCTCGTGGAAATTGTCCGTCGTCACGAAGCTTTGCGAACTACTTTTGCGATTTGCGATCGGCAAGTGGTTCAGAAAATTGCTCAACAGCCCATATTGCCATTTTCGGCGGTAGATTTGCGAAAACTTTCTGAATCTAAAACTGAGCGAAAGGCTCTAGCTCAAAGATTTGTGAATGAGGAAAAAAACCAGCCTTTCGATCTAGAACAAAGCCCGTTGTTACGCATCAAGCTGCTGCGGCTCTCTGATGCCGAGCATTTACTCATAGTAACTATCCATCATCTAGTTTTTGATGGTTGGTCTGTAAGTGTGTTTTTACAGGAGCTAACAAAATTATACGAAGCATTTTGTCACGGTCAGCCCTCACCACTTCCCGATTTGCCCATTCAATATGGTGACTTTGCCGATTGGCAACAGCAGTGGGTTGCTCGTTCTGCTTTCGTGTCTAACCTTAACTACTGGAAGCAGCAACTAGGTAATAGCACACTTTTACTACAGTTACCTACGGATCGCCCGCGCTTATCAGTACGAACTTTTCAAGGTGCAAGTCAAACTTTCATCATCCCTAAGAGCCTAACAAATGCTCTGAAAAATTTGAGCCAACAGCACAATGTAACTCTATTCGTGACTCTGCTAACAGCTTTCAAAATAGTGCTGTTCTATTACACCGGACAGTCAGATATTATCGTGGGCACTCCTTTTGCTAATCGCCAGCAAGTGGAAACTAAGGGACTTATTGGATGCTTCATTAACACACTACCAATACGTACATATATCGGGGGCGATCCAAGTCTGAGAGAGTTGCTGTATCAGGTGCGTGGATGTTTTTTGGCAGCTTGCGATCGCCAACAAATTCCTTTCGTGAAATTAGTAGAATCACTACAGCCAAAACGAGAACCAAGCCACTCTTTGCTATATCAAGTGATGTTTAACTTTTTGCCTCCATCAGATTTAAAACTGACAAATTTGACTGTTCGTTCCTGGTCAATTGAAACTAATACAGCAGAGTTTGATTGGGATATTTATCTTCAACAAACAATATTAGGAAGCATTGAAGGGAAATGGTGCTACAAAATTGATTTATTTGATGCTTCTACTATTAGCCGTGCGGTAACTCAGTTTCTAGTGTTGCTTGAGCTGCTAATTACTAATCCCGAATGCCGTCTGACTGACCTTTCCTTACTATTTCAGCAGCATAATTCTCAATGCCGTGCAATTTAGGTACACATAACAAGTAATCATACGACGTACAGATTATGGAAAAAACAAGACTGACTGCTTTACGGGAAATGCGGCTATTTATCATTGTTTGGGTAGGACAGTTGATTGCCTTGATTGGTTCGAGTACCACTGCCTTTGCCTTAGATATCTGGGTTTACGATCGCACCGGATCAGTTACCCAGTTTGCTTTAGTTTCTCTGTTCAATACTCTACCGCTAATCTTAATTTCCCCAATCGCTGGGCCTCTGGTAGATAAGTGGGATCGCCGAAAGACAATGATTATCGCTGATGTCTTGGCGTGTTTGGGAACAATTGCGATCGGCGTTTTATTTGTCATCGGTCGGTTAGAAGTCTGGCACATTTACCTAGCCAATACCTTCACTGCTGTTTTCATGGCTTTTCACACACCTGCTTATACAGCATCAACAGTCTTACTAGTGCCGAAACAGCACCTTAATCGTGCCAACGGACTAATGAGTCTGATGTTTGGTATTTCCCTAATCATTGCACCAACTATCGGAGGCGTTTTACTAACCATTGTCCATTTGCAAGGGATTATTTTGTTTCACGTAACGGCTGTATTTATTGCTTTTGTTTCCCTGATGCTGGTTCGGTTCCCGGAAGTTAACACAAGTGCTGTTGCAACTGCAAAAAGTTCATTCCTGAGTGAAGCAACTTACGGATTAACATATTTGACCACTCGACCAGGACTATTGGGACTAGTCTTATTCTCAGCTTCGAGTTTTTATCTTGTGGGAGGTATTAATGTTATCACTATCCCACTAATCTTAAATTTCGTTTCAGTCAGCTTTTTGGGAACTATTCTTTCGCTATTTGGCATTGCTATAGTAGCAGGTGGCTTGCTCGTCAGCATCTGGGGAGGACTAGAACGCAATATATATGCCATATACGGGTGTATGCTTTTGAGTGGCGTATTTATTCTCGTCGCCGGTTTGCAACCCTCTCTTGTCATTTTCACTGTTGGTATCTTCTTATTTTTCCTAACACAACCGGTCGTTTCCAGTTCTACACAAGCTGTTATGCAAAATAAAGTAGAACCTAGTGTACAAGGTAAAGTTTTTGCGATCAAAGGAGCGATTGAAGCAGCCGCTTTTCCTTTAGGCTACATCACGATTGGGCCTTTAGCCGAGAAGGTTTTTGAACCATTAATGGCTACTAACGGTTCTTTAGCAGGAAGCATCGGACAAATCATCGGTGTTGGGTCAGGTCGTGGGATGGGACTTCTACTGATGATTATGGGAGTCTTCACCATTTTAGAAACCTGTATTGCCTACTTGTACCCTCGCCTACGGTTTGTGGAAGACGAACTGCCTAATGTTAGTAATGCAGTTGCAATCGCTGCTGATACACCTTCTAGCAAGAATGATGCAGTTTCTTTGGTATCCTAAATTTGGCGTTGCATAGTGGTGATTGATTAAAAGCTCTAGTACTTTCCAAGTATTATGTTATTTTTGAAATTTTCTATTTTTTAAAATAGGTAATTGCTAATTGAGTTCATAAATCATAAAAATTTTGTATTTAGATTCAAGATTTTATGATGTACATCAAATCCTGTATTGTTAAATCGGTTAAAGTTTTCTGTATTTAAATCAAAAAAAGATATTCAGTCTATTTTAAAATATGCCAACCAAAGTTTCTCGCGATCAATCATTAAAGAACGATCCTTCTCTTCCGGCTTTGAATAAATTTTGGGAGGATATAAGAGCGATCGCTCAACCTTACTGGTATCCAACAGAGTCCGGTAAAAGAGCATTTTCAGACGTAATTCGTGTATGGGGGATGCTGATTCTCCTGGTTTTATTAATAATCGCGTTAGTGGGCGTAACTGCTTTTAATAGCTTCGTTACTCGCTATATAACCGATGTCATTGAAGAGAAAGATTATCCTAACTTTATTAAGACGATAATAGTTTTCGGTGCTGCTCTTGTCTGCATAACACTCTTAAACGGATTTTCTAAACTTGTCAGAAAGAAAATCGCTCTTGATTGGTACAAATGGTTAAACAATCACACATTATCAAAATATTTGAGCAATCGTGCTTATTATAAAATCAACTTTAGATCCGATGTTGATAACCCAGATCAACGAATATCCCAAGAAATCGAACCCATTACCAGTAATGCTCTGAGTTTTTCAGCTACTTTCCTAGAAAAAGTACTGGAAATGACGACTTTTTTAGTAATTCTTTGGTCAATTTCCCAATTCATTGCAATTGTTTTGGTTGTTTATACGATCGTAGGCAATTTGATTGCTATTTACTTAGGTCAACAATTGAATAAAATTAATCAAGAAGAACTAGAACTGAAAGCAGAATACAATTATTGTCTGACTCATGTTCGTAATCATGCTGAATCAATAGCTTTCTTTCAGGGCGAAAACCAAGAATTTAATATAATTCAACGAAGATTTATTAATCTCCTGAAAAATGTCGAACGCAAGATTAATTGGGAGAACAATCAAGAACTTTTTGACGGAGCATATAAGTCTGCTATCCAAATATTCCCATATCTGGTACTCGCACCTTTATATATGAGTGGTCAAGCTGATTTCGGAGAAGTTGTCCAAGCCAGTGTAGCTTGTAATCAGTTTGCCTCGGCCATGGCAACATTAATTAGAGAATTTGGGAATTCCGGACGATTTTCCAGTTATGTTGAGCGTTTATCTGAGTTTTCAGATGCATTAGAAGCAGTTACCAAACAATCAGATAATGTCAGTACCATTAAAACAATAGAAGAAAGCCGTTTAGCTTTCGAGAATGTCACCTTACAAACGCCAAACTATGAACAGGTGATCGTTGAAGATTTGTCACTTTCTGTTCAACCAGGAGAAGGCTTATTGATTGTTGGGCCGAGTGGTCGAGGTAAAAGTTCTCTGTTGAGAGCGATCGCTGGTTTGTGGAATGCGGGAACTGGTCGTCTGGTGCGACCTCCTCTAGAAGAAGTATTGTTTTTGCCCCAACGTCCTTATATCATTTTGGGAACTTTACGCGAACAATTGCTCTATCCGCAGACAAATCGTCAAGTGAGCGATCGAGAACTCGAAGATGTTTTGCAACAAGTTAACCTCCAAAACGTGGTGAAAAAAGTTGGCGGCTTTGATGCAGAAGTTCCTTGGGAGAATATCCTATCGTTGGGAGAACAACAACGCCTTGCTTTTGCACGATTGTTAGTTACTCATCCGAGCTTCACTATCTTAGATGAAGCAACGAGTGCTTTGGATTTGAAAAACGAAGGTGATTTATATCAACAATTACAAGAAACAAAAACAACTTTTATCAGTGTTGGACATCGGGAGAGTCTCTTTAATTATCATGAATGGGTTTTAGAACTTGCACAAGATTCCAGTTGGCAACTTATGACTGTTCAGGATTATCGAAATCAAAAAACAATAAATATTCAAAGCACGCCTAATAATGAGTCGCAAAATCAATCACAAATATTAACAAAAACAATCACAAGTGAAAAGCTTTCTCATAAGGAAATAAGTGAATTAACTAATTATTCCATTAGCACTATCAGAAGTAAGGCAAGCAAAGGAGATTCTATTACTACTAAGGACGGCTTGACGTACCGCTATGACAAGAACCCAATTGTGTTGAAGTGGCTGAGAGTTTAGCTGTTTGACAATTTTAGAGTTTAGGTCGCACCCAAAAAGATAACTTTTTACTTAGCTATCAAATAGAGTCAGATAATCCCCTGCTCCCAGCGCTTTTAGAGTCGCTTTTTGGACTGCGGTTAACCCTGTAATGCCTGCAATGTTCATATCTTCTTAAGGGCGGGGCGATCGCAAAGTTTGCAAACACTCACCTGTTTCGACATCCCACAGCTTAATTGTCTCATCTTGACTGCCACTAACAAGGTTTTGCCCGTTGGGGTGAAAGGCAATTGCCCAAATTCAATCTGTAGCTCAGAAACAGAATGTGCCAAACTCCTTTGGTGAGTCAGAGTTAAGGCAATATGTGGATAGATTATTGGCTGATGAAATTATTGCGATCGCCAAAAACTATCAAGCAGGTAGCATAGTTATCCCAGAACGCCGCGAGCTGCGTGAGCAAATCAGTAGTGAAATTTAATCCAGAGCAGAGAAGAAATGTCCTGGTTACAAGGAAGCTCAACAAAACAAAATCGGGATGACTGGATTCGAACCAGCGGCCCCTTCGTCCCGAACGAAGTGCGCTACCAAGCTGCGCCACATCCCGCCATAAAGATGGCATTGTAAATTAAGAATATCATAACCCGTGCCAAATGACAGAATTACATCTATATATACGATCGCTTCACCCAAGGCTTTGCTTGCTACGATTAAATTTGTATAACTCTAGTGGTAAAAGCGGATTGTGACTGTAAAACCAGACTGGTTGCGGGTAAAAGCACCTGGGCGTGAGCGCATCGGTAATGTTAAAGACATTTTACGGGATTTATCTCTCAATACAGTTTGTGAGGAAGCGTCCTGTCCGAATATTGGTGAATGCTTCAATGCTGGGACTGCTACGTTTTTAATTATGGGCCCGGCTTGTACACGCGCTTGCCCCTACTGCGATATTGATTTTGAGAAAAAACCGAAACCACTAGATCCCACGGAACCTGCACGACTAGCGGAAGCTGTTCGCCGCATGAACCTTAATCATGTAGTAATCACTTCTGTAAATCGAGATGACTTGTTTGATGGTGGTGCATCTCAGTTTGTAGCGTGTATTGATGCGGTTCACTCTGTTTCACCTAACACCACAATTGAGGTGCTAATTCCTGACTTGTGCGGTAATTGGAATGCTTTAGAGTTGATTCTACAAGCTGCGCCAGAGGTATTAAACCACAATACCGAAACTGTTCCACGCCTGTATCGCCGGGTGCGTCCCCAAGGAAACTACGATCGCACATTAGAATTATTACAGCGAACTCGCCAACTTTCTCCTAGCACATACACAAAATCCGGGATCATGGTTGGACTCGGTGAAACTGATGCCGAAATTCGCCAAGTCATGCAAGACTTACGAACCGTAGATTGCGACATTTTGACAATTGGGCAATACCTCCAACCTAGTCAAAAACATTTACAAGTAAATGAATTTATCAATCCAGAACAATTCGCTGCTTGGAAGGCATTCGGCGAAGAAATTGGATTTTTACAAATTGTTTCTTCTCCGTTGACAAGAAGCTCATATCATGCAGAACAAGTAAGGGAATTAATGGAACGTTATCCTCGGAGCTAATTTTAGATTTTAGATTGCTAAGAGAATGGGGTGATTGGGTAATGGGGAGAATGGTGATTAATGACTAATTCAAAATCTGTAGCAATTCTTGGTGCGGGTGCTTGGGGTGCATCTCTGGCAAATCTCGCCGCAGCGAATGGTCATCAGGTGCGCGTGTGGTCGCGTCAAGGTTCCCAAACTCTCCAAACAGTGTTAGAAGATGCCCAAATAATCCTATCCGCTATCTCAATGATTGGTGTGAGAGATGTTGCTTCCCAAGTGCAGTCTTTCCTCCTTTCTCCAGAGACGATTTTTGTGACGGCGACCAAAGGCTTAGATCCCCAAACCACTTGCACGCCGTCGCAAATTTGGCAAACAGTATTCCCTAACCATGCAGTGGTTGTTTTGTCTGGACCTAATTTATCTAAAGAAATTCAACTAGAGTTACCAGCTGCAACTGTGGTAGCCAGTAATATTCCCAGGGCTGCGGAAGTAGTGCAGTTAGTATTTTCTTCTCATCGTTTCCGGGTATATACCAATCCTGACCCCTTGGGAGTGGAACTGGGGGGAACGCTAAAAAATGTGATTGCGATCGCAGCTGGTGTGTGCGATGGTTTACATCTAGGAACCAATGCCAAAGCTGCTTTAGTCACCCGTGGACTTACAGAAATGGTTCGCATCGGTAACGACTGGGGTGCAAAGACGGAAACATTTTATGGTTTATCGGGTCTTGGAGACTTGTTAGCAACGTGCAACAGTCCCTTAAGTCGCAATTACCAAGTCGGCTACCAGCTAGCTGGTGGTAAGACACTTAAAGAAACTCTTGCAAATTTACAAGGAACAGCCGAAGGAGTGAACACTTGCCAAGTTTTGATGCAAAGAGCCAAGCAACAAAACATTCCAGTTCCAATTACTGAGCAAGTTTATCGGTTACTTCAGGGAGAAATCACACCCCGACAAGCGCTTGATGAACTGATGCTGCGAGATATTAAGCCAGAATACAACTATTAGTAGTCTGTCAAGTTAACTTTGCTGGGTTACAAGATCCCCGGCTTTTTTAAGAAGTCGGGGATCTGACCACATTGAAATTGACGTGTTAGCAGGACATGGAGAGAGTATTTTATAACTTCCCCGCATTTTCTATCTCCGTATCGATAGATTTTTTGCCGTTAATACTAATCACTTCCCCAATATCTATCAGTTCTACTTATACCTAAATAATCCTGAGAAAAAATTGCTAAATCGTCAGGATATTACTTTTGTAACCATGTAAATGTGACTATGCCAATTATAAAGATGACATTCACTGAAGGATGTTTATACTGTGTTACAAAAGTTACTATCACAACCCACTAAGGTTGAAATGTTAACTAAGTAGTTGAAATATTGAAAGCCTAGCTGCCGATTTAAATAGCTATTGGTTAAATCAAAAATTTAGCAGCCGATTAAGTCCAGTAATACTGTATCCAATAAAACCATTACAGTTAATTTCTAAAAAAAATTGTAATGGAACCTTCAACTATGTTAGTTCATCGTTAATCGCGGGAACAATAGCAACAGTTGAATAGCTGACCGTAATCTAAGCTGACCGTAATCTATTGTTACCTGGAGCCATTGAGACGATCTTATGCCAGCAACATCTTTTTATGCAGACGCACCCTACAACACCAAAAAGTCTCGCCAGGCTTTGGACTCGGATCTCACGGTTGATGAAAGCGAGTTATCGGTAGATGATTTGCAGGAGCTAGAACTGGCTTCTGCTGACAATGCTAACTTTGCTGCTAGCACTAACCGCCGGAGTACAGACCTGGTACGCCTATACCTCCAAGAAATTGGTCGGGTTCGCTTGTTGGGGCGAGATGAAGAGGTTTCAGAAGCTCAAAAAGTCCAACGTTACTTGCGGATGCGGATAGTACTTGCTAACGCCGCAAAGCTTGGAGATGAAGTGATTACACCCTATCTAAGGTTAATTGAAGTTCAGGAACGTTTGACCTCAGAACTAGGACATCGCCCGTCTTTAGAAAGGTGGGCTGCTACTGCTGACATAATGTTATCCGATCTCAGACCGACTTTGGCAGAAGGCAAACGTCGCTGGGCAGAAATTGCCAAGTTGACTGTAGAAGAGTTAGAGCAAGTTCAGTCCCAAGGATTGCAAGCAAAAGAACACATGATTAAGGCTAATCTTCGCCTAGTTGTGTCTGTTGCTAAGAAGTATCAAAATCGTGGTTTGGAATTGTTGGATTTAGTCCAAGAAGGGACACTAGGTTTGGAGCGGGCTGTAGAAAAATTTGACCCCACTAAGGGTTATCGCTTCAGTACTTATGCTTACTGGTGGATTCGTCAGGGAATTACAAGAGCGATCGCAACTTCTAGTCGCACTATCCGTCTACCGGTTCATATTACCGAAAAGTTAAACAAAATCAAAAAGGCTCAACGCAAAATTGCTCAAGAAAAAGGTCGCACCCCAACTCTAGAAGATTTAGCAACTGAGTTAGAGATGACACCGACCCAGGTCCGAGAAGTTTTGTTACGGGTTCCTCGCTCTGTTTCTTTGGAAACCAAAGTAGGCAAGGATAAAGACACTGAGTTAGGCGAATTACTAGAAACTGACTGTGTAACCCCAGAAGAAATGTTAATGCGAGAATCTTTACAAAGAGACTTGCATCATCTTCTGTCAGATTTAACTAGTCGGGAACGCGATGTAATTTTGATGCGGTTTGGTTTGGCAGATGGTCATCCTTATTCTTTAGCAGAAATTGGCCGCGCTCTCGACTTATCGCGCGAACGAGTTCGACAAATAGAATCAAAGGCTTTGCAAAAGCTACGCCAACCTAAGCGTCGCAACCTGATCCGCGATTATTTGGAATCTCTAAGTTAGTCAATGATCGAGAGTCATTTGTCATTAGTCATTTGTCATTAGAAAACTACACTTGACAAATGACTAGGGACAAAAGACTGATTTGATCACAGGTTGAAAGCCTTTTAGAGGCTTATAGCAAGTAATTTGCATTTAATTGTATAAGAGTTCCTACAGAGCTTTGCTCAGATATCTTAAAGGTGGGGATCGGTTAAACAATTCAAAATTCACTCATACAAAATTTAAAGTCAAGGGATGCAATCGTTACAAGTATCCTAACTATTAACTGTATGCAAATTAAATGCAATACAGCTTATTATTTGAATTTTGATTGAGATTTAATGAATTGTTCTTAAATATTTAGCATAAATTCTCAATAGGCAATGATTGTTGCAAATTGCTCCCAAGATTTGTTATATTCTCAACTAACAAGCTTTGTTGAGAAATATTAGTATGACTGTCTACACAACTACTTCACTCAAGGCAGAACTGAACGGGCGAGGCTGGCGATTAACTCCCCAGCGCGAAACAATTTTACACATTTTTCAAGAACTTCCGCAAGGTGAACATCTAAGTGCGGAGGATCTTTATCATCGGTTAGAAACTGATGGTGAAGGGATCAGTCTGTCAACTATTTATCGGACTTTGAAGTTGATGGCCAGGATGGGAATTTTACGGGAATTAGAACTGGGTGAAGGACATAAGCATTATGAGATCAACCAGCCTTATCCTCATCATCACCATCACTTGATTTGTGTTAGATGCAACTCAACTATTGAGTTTAAAAATGATTCAATTTTAAAAATTGGATCGAAAACCGCTCAAAAAGAAGGTTTCCACCTGCTTGATTGTCAAATGACAATCCATGCTGTGTGTCCCAAGTGCCAACGGGCGCTGATGCCGCTTTAGCACTTGGGTGAATAATCAGACGAAACTACTCAAATTAACTAAATAAGTGGAATTTTGAGAAGTTCGTAATTTGCTGTTACTAGAGGCTAGCAACGAGTTGGGAACTGATACTAACAACACCAAAGCGGATGTTAAAAGCGTCCGCTCTTAAGATCCTTGAGGCTGATGCCGTAGAATTCTTGGGCTTGTTTAATTGCTTTTTTGGTGTCATCTGCCATTACACCGTTCAGCTTGCCTTTATAAAAACCCCGCTCCCGTAGTCGCGTTTGGATTTCCAGGGTATTAAATTCGCTTTTTTTAGCAGTATTAACTGAGCTATATAACTTAGCTCGCGTAGTTGGGCCAGCAACGCCACTTGCTGCCAAGAAGTTAGCTGCCTGGAATCTTCGTACAGCATCGGCAGTGTAGGGGCCATAGTAGCCATTTGGCTCTCCCTCTAAATATCCTGCCTGGATCAATTGTTCTTGGATAACTCTAACTGACTCACCGCGATCGCCTACACGGAGTTTATCTCGATTGACTACCTTTTTGGGAGCCTCTTCTCCATCGCCAATGCCAATTCCTGGCAATTTACGCAATGTTGCGGGGCCAGCAATTCCATCAACGCTTAATTTGTAAGAATCTTGGAACCGCTTTACAGATTCTTCGGTAATTGGGCCAAATATTCCTGTGGCGTTCCCATAATAAAAGCCTGCGATTCTTAAGCGTTCTTGCAAGGCTCTGACATCTTCACCTTCATCACCCTTAGCAAGGTAGTTAGGATTACGGCGTTGGTTGGTGGCTGAACGAACCGAACTAGAAGTGCTGGGCTTTTTAGCTTGTGTACTGACAACAGTGGCTTTTTTTGCTTGTGTTGTCGTAGTACTGGGCTTTTTAGCTTGCCAGTTTTCTAATTTTTGCAGTGTGCTTGCTCCAACAATGCCGTCTACTGGTAAACCGGCGGCTTTTTGGAAGCGGCGCACAGCCTCTTGTGTGGATGCGTCATATACTTGGGTAACAGAAGCTTGGTAAAAACCTGCTGTTCTCAACTTTTGTTGGAGATTTCTAACAGAGGGGCCTTGATCGCCTTTTTCCAGTGCTATAACGCTGCTGACAGCGCCAAGAATAGATAAGGACAGAGCAAGGGGCAACATATACTTCCAAGCCCTACCAGAAAGCCGTTTCCAGTCTGGTGCAGCTGCTTTGTTAAACAAAGAACTGAGGGATACCAATTCACTGGGTGTGCTGTCTTCGTAGGCGAAAGCTAGGTGCAAATACGCAAGATTTTCCATATTTGTTTCCTACACCATTGATTTTTCTTCGATAACTGCTTCAGCTTGATGTACTAGGTTCCTCAAAGCTTCTAATGTTCCTATATTTACATCCTCCCATAAATTGCGCTTGTGTGCTTCTAATAATTTTTCAGCAATATCACGCAGAGCATAGGGGTTCTTTTCCTGAATAAATTCTGACACAACTGGATCGAGCAAGTAAGCCTCTACTATGCCTTGATACATATAATCTTCTACACATTTAGCTGTAGCGTCGTAGGCGAATAAAAAATCTACTGTCGCCGCCATTTCAAAAGCACCTTTGTAACCGTGGCGCATAACTCCTGCAATCCACTTAGGATTAACTACACGAGAACGATACACCCGTGAAATTTCTTCTTTGAGTTGGCGGACTCGTGGTTGAGCGGGTATGGAATTATCACCAAAATATGTTTGGGGGTTTTTTCCCTGTAGAGAACGCACGGCTGCGGTTAAGCCACCCTGAAATTGGTAATAATCATCAGAATCGAGTAGGTCGTGTTCGCGGTTATCTTGATTGTGCAGGACAACTTGCATCTGGGATAAGCGTTGCTTGAAGGCTTCGGTATTGGGCATTGGGCATGGGGCATTGGGCATTGGGCATTGGGAATTAGGAAGAATTTCTTCTGCTCCCCTGCTCCCCTGCCCCCCATTCACTGAGCGAAGCCGAAGTGCTGCTCCCTGCTCCCCGCTCCTTACCCCCTGCTCCCCTGCCAAATCTCCCGAAGAATAGGCGTAAGAACTCCAGTTAATGTAGGCGCGGGCTAAATCTTCATCGTCTGTCCAGTTTTGCGATTCGATTAAACCTTGGAGTCCGGCACCGTAAGCACCTGGGCGGGAACCAAAGATGCGATAGCGCGATCGCACCACTGCTTCTGCTAAAGTTAATCCTTGGCTTGTCCACAATTCAGTCTCTTGGCGAACTGCATCCGCTAGGGGATTTTGTTCTAGCGGTTCATCTAAGTCTGCTACTGCTGATACCGCTTGATCGAATAAGTCAATTAAGTTGGGAAAAGCATCCCGGAAGAATCCTGAAATTCGCAAGGTTACATCTACACGGGGCCGTCCCAAAATCGCTAGAGGCAAAATTTCAAAATCCACTACTCGCCGCGCTGCACCATCCCATACAGGTTGGACTCCCAGTAAAGCTAACGCTTCGGCAATATCATCACCGCCTGTTCTCATGGTGGCTGTTCCCCACAATGACAAACCTAGTGTTTTGGGATACTCGCCATGCTCTTGAGTGTAATATTCCACAAGGGTTTCAGCAGCTTTTCTACCGATATCCCAAGCTGTCTCTGTGGGAATGGCGCGAATATCAACAGAATAAAAGTTTCTCCCTGTTGGTAGAACTTCTGGGCGGCCGCGTGTGGGTGCGCCAGATGGAGCGCTGGGGACATATCCGCCATCAAGTCCGTGTAATAAGTGGGTGATTTCTTGATCGGTTTTTTGTAAAGCTGGAAGCAGGCGATCGCGTATCCAGGTAGAGACGCGATGAATCGCGTCTCTACAAGAATTCTGAATTCTAAATTCTGAATTCTGAATTCTGAATCCTGAATTCTGATTTATAAGTTGTTCTACTAAAAGGGCGGCGTGTTCTTCTAGGACTTCAACTATATCGCCGATGGTGCGGCATTCTGTGCCATTGACTACTGAATATTCACCACTAGACATTGACAAATCAGCTGTGAGGGGGTCGAAGTCTAGTCCCCAATCTTGAGCGATCGCACGGGTAATACCTGAAGAATGGCGATTGGGTATGCGAGCGATCGCTACTATTAAGTCTCGCAGCTGCCTTCCTTGGGGACATTGCCCAAAAATGTGCAACCCGTCGCGGATTTGGGCTTCTTTCAATTCACACAGATAGCCACCGATGGAATTCAAAACTAGAGATTCAGACTTAAAAATTTCTGTTTCATTTTGGATTCCCAAATCTAGATGGAGATTTTCTTGGATCACCAGTTCGTGGATGCGATCGCGAATTACTGGTAAACGCGAAGGATCTAAACTGTCGGCTTCATAATACTCATCAATTAAATTTTCTAACTGTTGCAAAGAACCGTAGAGTTCCGCACGAGTCATCGGCGGCGTTAAGTGATCTATAATCACCGCTTGAGCGCGACGTTTAGCTTGGGAACCTTCACCAGGATCATTGACAATAAACGGGTACAGGTGTGGAAGTGCGCCAAAAGCCACTTCTGGATAACAATTACTGGATAAAGCCACGCTTTTACCGGGTAGCCATTCTAGATTTCCGTGTTTTCCTACATGAACTACAGCATCAGCACCAAAAGTTTCTCTAACCCAATAGTAGAAAGCTAAATAATCATGGGTTGGTTCTAAATCCGGCGCATGATAATTCAAACTGGGGTCATTATCATAACCTCTTGCTGGCTGAATTCCCACGAAGATATTGCCGAGTTGAATTCCGGGAACGGGGATAGAGGTAGGGGGGCAGGGAGCAGGGAGCAGGGGAGAAGAGTTTTCACTTTTGCCTCCGGCACTTTGCCCCATTCCCCACCGTTCCCTAATACCTTCCTGAACTGCTGGCGGTAATGAAGCGAAATATTCTTGATATTCTTCCCAAGAGACACTTTGGTGTACCGGAAGCCATTCTCTACCTTCCGCATCGTTGGTTACGCCATCTGTCAGCCGTTGAATCAACTCGTCTCCTTGAGCAGGTGGATTTTCTACTTCATACCCAGCCTGATGTAAAGCTTGCAGGATTTCTACACAACTAGCTGGGGTATCGAGTCCCACACCATTAGCAAGCCGTCCATTGCGGTTGGGGTAGTTTGCCAAAATTAGGGCAATTCGCCGCTCTTGGGGTGGTTTGGAACGCAGACGCGCCCAATTTGCTGCTAGTTTAGCAACGAACTCGATGCGATCGCTGACTGGTTCGTAAATTACCACATCTGTCTCTAAATGGGGATTACGAGTTTGTACGGCTTTAAAAGACACAGCACGAGTAATAATTCGCCCATCTACTTCTGGTAGCGCCACATTCATCCCAATATCGCGGGGAGAAAGTCCTTGAAACTGTGACTCCCACTGTTCAATTGATCCGCCACTGAGGATAACCTGCAACACAGGTACATCTAATTTTTCCCATAGTTCAGTTTGGGGTGTTTCGCTTTCCAAGCGTGCTAGAGAAAAACTGGTGGTATTCAGTAGCACAGCTATTGATTCGGCTTCTTTGGGTTGGAAAAATTCACTCAACTCCACTTGAACATCGGGTTCACGCAATGAGGAAACAAACACTGGCACTGGTTGTAAATTTTTCTGTACCAAAGCTTCGCATAAAGCATCAATGACTTTAGTATTCCCCGCTAAATAATGAGCGCGGTAGAAAAGGATGCCGATTTTGGGCATGGGGCATAGGGCATAGGGCATTGGGCATTGGAAGCCTTGAGGTTTTGAGGTGGATTCATCCAGTTCAGAGGTGGATGAACGGAGTTCTGAGGTGGATTCATCCAGTTCAAAGTTGGATGAACGGAGTTCTGAGGTGGATTCATCCAGTTCAAAGGTGGATGAACGGAGTTCTGAGGTGGATTCATCCGGTTCAAAGGTGGATGAACGGAGTTCTGAGGTAAATTCATCCAGTTCTAACTCTCCCCTGCTCCTCTGCTCCCCTGCCTCCCCTGCCTCCCCTACCTCCCCGTTCACTGAGCGAAGCCGAAGTGCTGCTCCCCTGCCCCCATGCCCCATGCCCAATGCCCATTCATACAATCCCACGCGCGGAATGGGCCGGGGTGACGGAGGATTATATGCAGTAAACAGGCAAGTATCAGAAATAAATTGGAGAGCATTAACAAAATTTTCTACGCCGCCTTCACTAAAATACTGCCATACCTGGTTAGCAATACTTAAAGGCACGGTAGACTGAGAAATTAAGTCGGGATCAAAAGCGTCGTCCCCTGGCATTACAATGAGGGTTCTACCATTACGTTGCACAATTTCTTGCACTACTTCTAAGCCGTAACTCCAGTAAGAATGTCCTCCTAACAGGCGCAAAATAATTACCTGGGCAAGTTCCAAAACTTGCTCTCCATAAGTATCTATGCTTAACTGTTGCTGCAATTGCAATAGATTGGCAACTCTTAAGGCAGGAAATTGTGAAGGTAATTTTGTAACCGCAACTGCCAAAGTTTGAATGTCGGTATCAGCAGCCGTAATCAACACGAAAGGCGCTGGAGTTTGTTCTAGAAAAATTAAACCCTCTGACTGATTCCATCCACCCGATGTGCTACTTATACGATGCATAATGCTGTATTACCGTCTTAAACTATTGGTTATTACACAATCAAAACAAACTTTTTCCCTGCATTTAGTCCCCTCTTACCAGTAATGATTAAAAATGCTTAGTTCTCCTGATTTGAGCTTTTCTCGAACCTTGCCTATTGTTGTATTTAATCAGCTTGGGGAATTGTTGGAGCAGATGGCTCAAACAGTGGAAAGTGCCACTCTGGTACTGACAGAAGCTGTTTTGGCGCGGATTTGCATACCTGTGGAGTGGCAAAGGCGAAGGTTTACATTGGTGGTTTCTGAGCAGTTTAGTGTGGTTTTGTTAGGAAATTTTGAGGAAGGGGAGCAGGGGAGCAGCACTTCGGCTTCGCTCAGTGAACGGGGAGCAGGGGAGCATACTTCGACTACGCTCAGTAACCGGGGAAGCAGGGGAGCAGAGGAGCAGGGAATTGATTCGGCACTCAATGCTAGGTTGACATTTAATTTAGAGGCGATCGCTTCTTTTCTTCACGAATTGAGAGACTTGTTTGAGTGGGATTCCTATACTCACCAAAATCTCGAACGCTATCGCCAAATTATTGGGCCCAATGATGCTACCCTCCAGAGTAAGTTCTCGCTGTTGCTATTAGAATATCTTTTAACTCAGCCAAACCAAGAAATAATAGCACCTCCAAGCCCAACTGCGCCGGCAGTTTATATCTGTCAGCCAGTGGAAGATGCCTTAAAAAAACAGATTTCCCAAGAACGGTTGTTGAATCAGGTAACAACGCAGATCCGCAAAAGTTTGGATTTGCCTGTCATTATGGCAACGGCAATTACACAGGTGCGTGAGTTTCTAGAATTAGACCGATTAGTAATCTATAAATTTGAAGGTTCAAAAGTCAAGACTCAAGAATACCAGTCTTCTACAGATGAGGAGAACGGGAAACGCTCAACTTCTATCTCAGTAAATAATCAATCCTTACTAGAAGACTCCCAACACTATGGTGGTTACATTGTCTATGAAGCCCGTGCTACAGATGCAATTACCTGCGTGTTGAATTACACAGAAAGAAATTGCTTTATGCGAACCTCTCAATGTTGGGAGAAGTATCGCCAAGGTTTTACTTTAGCTGTGGATGATGTCGAAAAAACTTATGCTCTAGAAGAGTGTTTGTTGAATTTTTTAAGGGAAAGTCAAGTGCGGGCTAAGTTGGCAGCACCGATTATACTTGAGGACAAGCTGTGGGGGCTGCTGATTGCTCATCAGTGCAATGAACCACGCCAGTGGATTGATAGCGAAAAAAACCTGCTGATTGCGATCGCTGAACAATTAGCGATCGCCATTTACCAAGCTGAGTTAATGCAAACCCTCACCCAAGAAAAACAAACTCTCGAACAACGAGTTATTGAACGCACAATCGGACTACGTGATGCTCTCCTCGCCGCCGAAGCTGCTAACCGCCTCAGAAGTGAATTTCTCGCTACTATCAGTCATGAATTACTCACGCCTTTAACTTATGTGATTGGGATGTCGTCTACGTTGTTACGTTGGCCTTTGGGTGAATTGAGTCAACGACAACGGGATTATCTGCAAACAATCCACGATAGTGGAGAACATTTATTAGAAATGATTAATGACATCCTCGATTTATCGCAAATCGAGGCTGGTAAGACAGCTTTAAATATTTCGGAATTTTCTTTAGTGAATGTTGCAGAAAAGGCTTTAGAGTCACTGCGAAAAAAAGCAACAAGCGAACAAATTAATCTCAACCTTGATTTGCAAATCGATCCCAGGCGCGATCGCTTTACCGCCGATGCCGAACGAGTAGCACAAATTCTCTCGAATTTGTTAACTAATGCAATTAAATTCACTCCTGAAAGTGGTAACGTTACCTTGCGCCTTTGGGTGGAGGATGATACCGCTATTTTTCAAGTGGAAGATACCGGGATTGGGATACGCGAAGAACAGTTACCATTACTCTTTGAAAAATTTCAGCAACTCGATACACCCTATCGCCGCCGCTACGAAGGCACTGGACTTGGATTAGCTTTAACTAAACAGCTTGTAGAACTCCATCGGGGTCGAATTGAAGTAGAATCAACTATCAGTATTGGCTCAATTTTTACTGTATGGATACCAACTCAGGCAATGAGAGTGCTGAGTTAGGAATTAAGCAAGAGACGCGATAAATCGCCGTCTTTACAATAATCAGTATTTGTAGAGACGGCGATTTATCGCGTCTTTTTTATAATTTATTTCTTCAATTTGATCCTAGGCTAAGGAGCATTTTTTCAAAAATTCTCAATACAGGCTCCTCTCCATTGTCTCTAGTGAAAATAGTATAATTTGGATGAGAATTGATTTCAATTAACCAATATTGGTTATCTCGATCTAAGACTATATCTAAACCACCATAATCAATGTCTAATTCTTCAAAAATTGGTTTAGCAAAATTAGCAATCTCTGACAAAATTTGCGGGTCATTGATATACTTTGCTTTCGCACCATCCCAGTGAAGAGGGCTGAGGTTGCCTACAAATTTTGCATTAGTTATATCTTTTTCATATAGTAGAACTAACTCTTTATTTAGAAAAACGGCTCTATACTCAGATTTTATGTCAATGAACTCTTGAGCGATCGCAACGTAATCATACTTTTTATTATTAATATTAAAAATCTCTTTTAAAGCAGTTTCAACTTCATCTGTATTCCGACATAAAAAAACGTTATGTCCACTTGAGCCAGAATTCCGTTTAACAATTACAGGTGTTTCAAAGGTTTTTTTTATTTCTAATATAATATCTTCAAAACTTGGAAATTTTAAGTAAATCTTATATTGGAGGTCACAAAAAGGTGAAAGAAAACCTACTGTCCGAGGGAGTTTAACTTTGTTCTTTAAAATATGGTAAGTATATTCCTTATCTTTGATAATTTGGGCTACGGCTTGATTTATTATTGGAGTACTATAATTACAAAAAAAATGTTGTTTATTATTCAGTTTTACTTTTACTAAGTTTTCAGCCGGATGAATAATTTCATAGCCGATATTTAAATTTTCACAAGCTTTGAGCAATAGCGAAAGGTTATCTAACATAAATACTTGAAGTTAAACATCAAAATTACGAATTACGTTAGCGTAGCGGGGTTTCGCTTTTAGCGTCTCGCAAAGAAGCCAATTACGAATTACGAATTACGAATTACGAATTATTTTAGCTTGTTGTTTGCCGTTTAAAAATTACCATTTCAGTACCGACAACTGGGTTACGCGCTATCAGCTTATCTTGGGAGTCGATAATTTCTAAATGGGTAAAATCAAGTTCTTGAGAACGTTGTAATATCTCCGCAGCTAGTTTGTCCTGCTGAGATTCTTTGAGAGTGTACCAATCGTCACTAATTTTGACAATCAAGTTACTCGTGCGGAAGTTGGCTTGAATTGACTTTATCAGACCAGAGGCAATGCGATCGCTAATTTCGGCTACCTGATTTTCAATAGCCGCAATCAAGGCTTGTTCTGGTGTTAATTCTATAGCTGGTGTCGGCGTTAGCGTTGGGGTGGGAATTGGTTCAGGTTCAGGTTCTGGCGGTGTAATTTCCTCTGGTGGCTGTGGCGGCTGCGGTTCTGGTACAACTGACTCCGGTGGAGTAGTTATCGTTGGTGTCGGTGCAGGAACCTCTTCAACTGGAGGAACTGTTGCTATTTCAGTAGGTTTACCAGTAAAGACAGTTGTAGTTGTCCAAACGAGAATTACAGCAATTCCAGTCACAATTCCCGTCAAAGCTGTATCTGATAACTTTGTTGATAAATTTGATGGCAAAAACAAGCGGATTGTCCTTAACAGTCCACCCCATCGCAACTGAAGCTGTTGTAAAAAGCCGGGTGTTTCCTCAGTACCTGGTGGGGATGCTGTCTCCAGTTTGTCCACCGTTGTTTCTAAAACCCCAATCGTCCCTCGAAGAAGTTGGATAATTTTAGCCTTCCAAAATGGCTGAACTCTCTGGTAAGGTTTTTGGGGAGGTTGATTTACCTGCTCATCCGTCGGTTTTGACTGATTGTCTTGTGACATGGAACTTTCACCAAAAGCAGCGAATCAAAGACAAACAACGTACATTATTACTGGTGCTGCCTTCTTTTGCCTTAATGTATCACTTCATTGCTCATTGTTTCCGCTAAACTGACTATTTATTAAATTTGGTGAATTATGAACCTGAAACGCCGTCAATTTTTATTTTTAAGTAGCTTCAGTGCCATTGGTACAGGATTTTTAGCCTGGATGTTAACTAATCAAAATCATCAAAGTGCTGATATTACCGATTCAACAACAGCTATAGCCGCCAACCCAGTCAAAAAAGACTTGTTATTACGTTTTGTGTCTGTGGCTGATACAGGAACTGGGGCTAGAGGACAGTATGCTGTGGCTAGGGCAATGAATGCCTATCACAAACAAAATCCTTATGATTTAGTCGTTTTAGCTGGAGACAACATTTACAATAACGGCGAAATTGAGAAAATAGGCGAAGTTTTTGAGCGTCCTTATCAACCTTTACTGAAGCAAGGTGTGAAATTTCAGGCTTGTTTAGGTAATCACGATATTCGTACCGCCAATGGCGATCGACAAGTCAAGTATGCTGGCTTTAATATGAAGGGACGTTACTATACATTTCGCCGGGGAACTGTACAATTTTTTGCTTTAGATACTAATAGTAATGCTGATTGGAAAAACCAGCTACCTTGGTTAGAAAAAGAATTAAGTCTTAGTAATGCTCCTTGGAAAGTGGTATTTGGTCATCATCCGATTTATTCATCGGGTCAGTATGGGAATAATCCAGATTTTATTAGAACTTTCACTCCCCTATTTAAAAAATACGGCGTTCAACTTTACATCAATGGTCACGAACATAATTATGAACGCACTCGTGCTATTGATGGGACAACTTACTTAATTTGTGGTGCAGGTGCTGGCAACCGTCCTGTAGGGCGTTCTGAGTGGACTGGGTATTCTACTAGTGACTTAAGTTTTGCCTCTTATGAGGTGTATAAAGATAGAATAGAAATAAGTGCGATCGCTACTAATAATCGCGTTTTTGATCAAGGGATTATTCAATTAAAATCAGCTTAGTTATATGACTCAGCAAGAACTTCCTTATGCACTCAACAATATTTTAGAATCGTATCAAGCACCAGATACTCTATTTTCTGAACTGTTGGCAGCAGTAGGGAATTTTTTACAATCTGATAGATGTTTTCTATGCCTACATAATCCACAGAATAACTTTATTAGAGTTGCCTTTTGTTGGATTCGCACTCCAGATATACCTACCGTCTACAATGAAGACTGGGCAGCGCTGCCCCCATCTTTAGCAGATGAAGATCCGATGTTTGCGGCTGCGTTACGTGCCGAACCTTCAATCTTTGTCGAAGATGTAGAAACTGCTGACCCTCAAGTCTTAAATCGGGAATTTGAACAGAAAAATTTCGGACATAGCGCCCTGATTCATGCTCATATCCGCCAGGATGGGCAACTATGGGGAATTTTACAACCCTGCATTTTTGGTCATCCCAGAATTTGAACTGAATATGAACGAGGAGTGATTAATAATCTTGTCGAGAAAATCACACCTTTTGCAGTTGATTATATCAAGTCTGCTTTTGATTAGCTGTAGTAAATTACATTCAGCGTTGTTAAAACTATGAAAGTCAAGCGCTTGACAATGCAATCCTTCCGTGGAATCGGCGATTTGACGCTAGAGTTTGATCAAATGGAACCAACGGTTCTTATTGGTATTAATGGCGTGGGAAAATCGAGTATTCTTGACTGTCTTGCTATTCTTCTAACACAGTTTACTGGACAGATTCAAGACTCACTCGAATCTTTACGTTTCTTTATTACACAAGATGTTACAAACAGACGTGATAGAACATACAATGAAATTACTGTATTTATAGAATTACAAGAATTAACTTGGTCAATGACTGAATATAAAAGTGCAAAAAATAATGATGGTAAGTACATTGATTTACAAGCTCATATTAAAAGTATTTCCGATTTAAAAAAAGAAATAAAAACGAAGCTAAAAAATTATAAAGGTATTCAAGTTGACACTATTCTGATGCAAAGTGAAAATATGCATATAGAGATAGCAAATGCGATACGTAGCGGATTAAAAGAAGATTTAAAAATAGCTATTGAAAACTTAAACAATCAGTTAGCAACTATTGCTGATACTAATGTTCCTTTAGCAGTTTATTACCCCGTTAATCGTGCTGTTATTGATATGCCTCTAGAAATTTCAGAGATATCTTCTTTTAAACAAGTAGATGCTTATGAGCAGGCACTCACAGGAGGAAGAATAGACTTTAAAACATTTTTTGAATGGTTTAGAAATCGAGAAGACTTAGAGAATGAAAGACGAAGGGATAACCCTGATTATAGAGACAAACAATTAGAAGCAGTAAGACAAGCTATCTCTTCATTGATACCAGAATTCTTAAACTTGCGAGTTGAGCGTTCACCCCTACGAATGACTGTCAGAAAAAAAGGTGAGGAACTTATAGTCAATCAACTATCTGATGGGGAGAAATGCTTGTTGGCAATGGTGGGTGATTTAGCAAGACGATTAGCGATCGCTAACCCAGGTTTAACAGAACCACTCGAAGGTGAGGGTGTTGTTTTAATTGATGAAATTGAACTCCACCTACACCCTAAATGGCAACGAGAAATTATTCCGGCGTTGACGAGAACATTCCCTAATTGCCAATTTATCGTCACCACACATTCGCCTCAAGTAATTAGCCAAGTCAAGCCAGAAGGAATTTATATTCTAGAAAAAACAGACGAAGGTGTTGTTGCTAAAAGACCAGAAAGTTCCTTTGGGAGAGATAGTAATCGGATCTTAGAAGACCTCATGGGTGTTCCGGCACGTCCACAAGAAATTAAAGATCGTTTACATGAGTTATTTAGACTAATTGATGAAGGTAATCTTGATGGTGCTAGGCAATTATCTCAAGAAATTGCTGATATTATTGGACAAGATGAACCAGAATTAGTAAAAGCAAGTGTATCTATTCGACGCAAAGAGATTTTGAAGCGGTGAAATATATCAAAAAAAGTGAGGAACCAGAAAGTTTTACCGTTTGGAAAAATCTAGCAAATGAGGATTGGCAACCGAGTTGGGACGACTTCAGGAAACCACAAAAAACCGATGTACATGATTCATTATTGCAAGAACAAGGTTTTATCTGTTGCTATTGTGGAAGACGTATTACCAAAGAAATTAGTCATATTGAACATCTAAAACCTAGATATCCTAATACTGAACTAGCGTTAGAATACACAAATATGCTGGCTTCATGTCAAAGAGAAAGAGAGCGTAAAGAACCTCTGCACTGTGGAAGCAAGAAAGATCATTGGTACGATGAGAATTTGATGGTTTCACCCATAAATACAAATTGTGAGGAGTTTTTCAAGTACACTGATGACGGTCAGATTTTGGCGACAAATAATTCAAAAAAGCAATTAGCTGCTGAAACAACAATTGATAAACTCGCACTCAATATTGACAAGCTGAAAAATTTACGTGCAAAATCTATTGAGCCAATCTTGGAAATTATTAATACGATTACAGAGGAAGAGAGGCAAGACTTAATTCTAGGCTTCAGTGAAACTGATTCTAAAGGATATTACGAAGAGTTTTGCGCTGCGATTATCTATTTACTAAAAAATTAGTCTTAATGGCGTAGCCCGTTGTAGACATCACATGATACTAAATAACATTAGCTTAATACTCACTGTAAAACTATATGATTCTTGAGGCAGTTATGCTTCTTGTTAAACCTGGTCTAAAATCCGATTTTGAAGCTACTTTCAAAGAAGCTTCTAAAATTATTTCCTCAATGGACGGATATTTATCTCATGAATTACATAAATGTATAGAGATTCAAGGTAAATACTTATTACTTGTCAGATGGGAAACTTTAGAATCTCATACTGTAGGATTTAGAAGTTCTACTGAGTATCAAGAATGGAAAAAACTTCTGCATAATTTTTATGAACCATTTCCCACTGTTGAACACTTTGAAGAAATTGAAATATGAAAAACAAGATCCCCGATTTATTTGAAAAGTTGGGGATCTGTGGCTTCGTTTTCAAATTTTTTGCAACTGTGCTACTCTTGGGTCAACAATTTTTTGTCCTAAGCTGGCAAATTTAATTGCTACAGACATTTTATTACCTGTTCCGAAGACATGAGTGATTTCACCAAGCCCAAAGGTTTTGTGTAATACTCTATCGCCTACTTGCCAATTCTGGGTTGCATCTTGTTTTTCACTAGGAGCAGAGGCACTTTTGGTATAACTTTGACGACTTGCGCGTTTGGTAGATAACAATTCTTCTGGTAATTCGTCGAGAAATTGCGATCGCATCGCAGGTTCTCGTGAACCATACAAACGGCGTTCCCGCGCGTGTGATAAATATAACCTTTCCTGAGCGCGAGTAATCCCCACATAACACAGGCGGCGTTCTTCTTCCAAAGATGCGGGATCACTTAGTGATCGGTAGCCGGGAAATAGCCCTTGTTCTAATCCCACTAAAAATACTACGGGAAATTCCAAACCTTTGGAAGCGTGCAAAGTCATCAAAGAAACGGCTGTCTGTCCTTCTTTTAAGTTATCCAAATCGGAACTGAGGGCAGCACTACTCAAAAAATCTCGCAGGGAAATTTCTTCGTTCTCTTCTTGAAATTGCAGTGCAGCGTTATAAAGTTCCTGAACGTTTTGTACCCGATCTGTGGCTTCATCTGTGCCTTGATTCATCAAATCTTGAACGTAACCAGAATCTTCTAATATTCCTTGTAAAACCTCTGTCACCGGAAGCGTGGCGACTTGTCCTTGCCAACGGCTAATTATTGCGGCAAAGTTATTTACAGCTTTTGTCGCCCGTCCAGCTAATGTGTTAACTGATGTTTCATCGCTGAGTATTTCCCACAGAGTCGTCCCTAATTGCTGAGATGCGTTCATCAAAGCATCAATAGTGGTTTTGCCAATCCCCCGCCGGGGAGTATTAATAACTCGTAATAAACTGACTGTATCAGCTGGATTATTTATCGCTCTTAAATAAGCAACAACATCTTTAATTTCTTTGCGATCGTAAAACCTCATTCCCCCCACAACTGTGTAAGGAATTTGATATTTAACTAACAATTCTTCAAAGGGACGAGATTGAGCATTCGTCCGATAAAGTATAGCAAAACTACCCCAGTTTAACTCTGGGTTTTGCTGTTCTAAAGTGCTAATTTGATTAATTACAAATGCCGCTTCTGCAAGTTCTTCATCGGCTTTGTGACAAGTAATCTGCTCACCCGTCCCCCGCGTCGCTTTTAGGACTTTATCAATCCGTTGGGTGTTATTTTCAATTAGTTCATTAGCTGCTTGCAGAATGTTTTCACAAGAACGATAGTTTTCTTCTAGCTTAACCATCGTTCGGGTGTCATCATCTACCAAACCATCGCCAAAGTCTTCCTGAAATCCTAGCAAGATGGTGAAATCTGCCATCCGAAAGCTGTAAATTGATTGGTCTGCATCACCGACAACAAAAACTGAACGATTTTCCCATTGCCATTCGCTCTTTTTCGTTTCGCCATTAGTAACTAATAAATTAATCAGTTGATACTGAGTGCGGTTAGTATCCTGATATTCATCTACAAGAATATGACGAAATTTGCGATGCCAATAACCTAATACCTGCTCGTTTTGTTGAAATAATCTAGTAGGTACAAGAATAAGATCGTCAAAGTCGAGAGCGTTATTTTGTGCTAACTTATCTTGATAGAAATTGTAAACTTGGGCGATTACCCGTCCGCGATAATTTGGTTGGTCTTGCTCAAATTCTTGGGGCGATAAACCTTGGTTTTTAGCGTTACTAATAGCGTAGCGAACTGAGCGGGCATCAAACTTCTTATCGTCTAAGTTTAGCTCTTTATTAACGATTTCTTTGATTAGACTGATTACATCTGATTCATCAAAGATAGAGAAATTGCGATTCCACTTGCGTCCTTTTTCGTCTACGTATTTTTCAATATCAAAGCGGAGAATGCGAGAAAAGAGACTATGGAAAGTGCCACACCACAAATCTTTGATCGTATTTTTGTAAACTTGCGATCGCAATTGCGTTTGTTGATATTCTGTCAACAAATCCAACCTCTGTCCGTGTTGTTTCATCGCCAGTTGTTCCGCAAACAGCCGTTGAATCCGTTCTTTCATTTCCCGCGCGGCTTTGTTAGTAAAAGTAACCGCCAGGATATTTTCTGGATCAACACGGTGTTTCAGAATTAGATTCGCAATACGATAAGTCAGCGCTCGTGTTTTACCGGAACCTGCGCCAGCAACAACTAGCAACGGGCCGCAGTAGTGTTCGACAGCTTGACGTTGACTAGGGTTAAGGTGACTGAGAAAGTCGATGGTTGTTGTCATGGATGTGAAAAAGCGATCGCCTGGTGTCACATCAATAGAGAGTCGCTATTGCCCAGGTTACAATATCCTAACGAAACTTGGTCAATAAAGATTGAGTGGCAATCTTCTTAACCAGAATGGTACTCTATCATGATTTATTAGAAGCAAGAAAAAGCTATGCTGTCAGTCAGAGGCAGATTCCAAAACGGTGTAGTTCATCCTAACGAACCTATTGGGGGGATTGCTCAAGCCCATACATCTGACTGTCATTTTGAGCAAGCAGGATTTACAAAACTGTTGTAAATCAAAAAATACTGGGATTTAACCAAGGTTTGTGCAGGCGCAATTCATAAATTGCCCCTACAATACGTTAATTTTTTCTACGCTAAATACGTTGATTGCAAGTTCTCCCTACACTTTCTGTCGTAAGATCAGCGACGGGGAATCCAACATCAAATGTTGGGCAAACTCTCACTTTTTCTGTTCTCAGCGCTGTTTAACACCTAACTAATAAGTATTGTTACTAAAAGGACGATCGCTCCTTGAGTACCCAATTGACATGGGGTAGCGATACACAATACATCACGATTCAACCGTTAAGTTTTTAAAGATGAAAAATTTCTTTAATTTCAGGTTTAACCAATACAAGGAGGGGTGGATATGGATCTCAGCTTAATTGTATCCAACATTTTGAATCCGCCAATCCTATTTTTCTTTCTAGGCATGACTGCTGTTTTTGTCAAGTCCGATCTAGAAATTCCTGCACCAGTACCCAAACTCTTTTCGTTGTATCTGCTGATGGCGATTGGTTTTAAAGGGGGAGTAGAACTAATCAAAAGCGGTGTAACTCAGGAAGTAATTCTAACACTGGCGGCAGCGATGATGATGGCTTGTGTTGTTCCAATTTACACCTTTTTTATTCTGAAGTGGAAATTGGATACTTACGATGCGGCTGCGATCGCAGCAACCTACGGTTCTATCAGTGCCGTCACCTTCATCACAGCTAGTGCTTTTTTAACTGAGCTTGGCATTACTTTTGATGGTTACATGGTGGCAGCCCTTGCCTTGATGGAATCTCCAGCGATTATAGTTGGTTTAATTTTGGTGAATATATTCACCGCCGATGGAAAGCGAGAGTTTTCGTGGCCGGAAGTTTTGCAAGAAGCATTTCTTAATAGTTCGGTATTTCTATTAGTCGGTAGTCTATTAATAGGTGTCTTGACAGGAGAACGCGGTTGGCACGCATTAGAACCCTTTACTCAAGGGTTATTTTATGGCGTTCTCACCTTCTTTTTACTGGACATGGGATTGGTGGCTGCTAGAAGAATTAAAGACTTGCAAAAAACCGGAGTTTTCTTAGTTTTATTTGCCATACTAATCCCAATACTTAATGCAGGCATTGGGTTAGCGATCGCCAAATTCATCGGTATGCCTCGCGGAGATTCGCTTTTATTTGCTGTATTGTGTGCCAGTGCTTCTTACATCGCTGTCCCGGCGGCTATGCGGATGACTGTTCCTGAAGCAAATCCCAGCCTGTATGTTTCTACCGCTATAGCAGTGACATTCCCGTTCAATATTATTGTGGGAATTCCGTTATATCTCTACGGAATTAACCTATTTTGGAGATAATAATATGCACGTAGTTAAAAAGATAGAAATTATTGCCAATTCCTTTGAACTTGCCAAAATTTTAGATAATTTAGACAAGTCGGGTGTACATAACCATGCCGTAATCCGAAATGTTGCTGGCAAAGGATTACGAGGAACGACAGAAGATTTAGACATGACCATGCTTGATAATGTTTACATCCTCGCGTTTTGTATGCCAGAAGAACTCAAGCGTGTTGTAGAAAATCTCAAACCACTTCTCAATAAATTCGGAGGTACTTGCTACGTTTCGGATGTGATGGAAATTCGCTCTGTCAGATGTGTTGCGTCAATGTAAAAAATTATAAATTCAATGAAGCATTTTATAGAACGTCGTGACTTTTTGAAGTTGGGAATCACAGGGGCATTTGGAATGGCATTAACTGCCAGTGATTTTCTCTGGCGGGTGGAACAGGCTAAAGCTGACGAAACGCCTCCAAACCTCCCTGAATCTCTAAACCCCGATGCCGCATTGCAAAAGCTGATGGAAGGAAATCAGCGATTTGTTGAGCATCAACCCCAATACCCCGATCAATCAGCACTGCGGTTGCAGGAAGTTGCCCAAGCTCAACATCCATTTGCAACTATTCTTAGTTGTGCTGATTCACGAGTACCCGCAGAAATTGTTTTCGATCAGGGCATTGGAGACATCTTTGATGTTCGGATTGCTGGAAATATTGCCACACATGAAGCGATCGGCAGTATTGAATATGCCGTTGTCTTATTAGGTTCTCCACTGCTGATGGTGATGGGACATGAACGTTGTGGCGCTGTAACCGCAGCTGTAAAAAAGGAATCGTTACCTGGTGATATTAGTACTTTTGTCAAGGCAATTAAGCCAGCCCTGAAAAAGGTCAAGGATCTGCCAGGTGACGCGGTTGACAATGCTGTGGTGGCAAATGTGCAATATCAAATTGAACGGTTGCAGAAATCAAAGCTTTTAAGTGAGCAGGTGCGATCGGGCAAATTGAAAATTGTCGGGGGTCGTTACGACTTGGATACAGGGAGGGTAACTATTCTTACTTAGTTCGGCAGATGAGGGGGCAAGGGGGCAAGGGGGACAAGGGGGAATTATTGAATAAGTCTCTCCCTTGTCTCCCCTCTCTCCCTGGTCTCCCCCCTCTCCCTTGTCTCCCCCCTCTTTCTTGTCTACCTTGTCTCTTCTTCATGCCCAATCCCTAATCCCCAATCCCCAATCCCTAATCCCTAATCTCCAATCCCCAATCCCCAATCCCTTCAATCCTGTACAGTCATTGGCAGACGAATAGTAAAAGTAGAACCAAGTCCAGGCTGACTCTTAACAATAATCTCACCACCCATCATCTGACAAAAGTGGCGACTAATTGCTAACCCCAGTCCCGTACCTCCATACTTTTTCGTAGTCGAAGTATCTCCTTGTGTAAAAGGTTGAAATAACTGCTGCTGTTGACGGTTAGACATACCTATACCTGTGTCGGTAACGGTAAAAGTAATCATACCTAAAGGAGCATCCAGTCGTAATTCCTCCTTTTCTCTATTGACTGTCAGCGTCACCTTGCCATTTGTAGTGAACTTACTGGCGTTGCTTAGTAAATTTAACAACACCTGCCGCATCCTAGTTTGATCGGCGTACATAGTGCCAAGTTGCTCATCAAAATGCACTTCTAAAATATTGGCATTTTTTTCTATAGCTGGTTTGACTGTGAGAACGACGTTATTAATTAGCGTTACAATCTCAAATGTCTCTGGATAGAGAGTCATTTTCCCCGCTTCGATTTTTGACAAGTCGAGGATTTCGTTAATCAAGTGCAGTAGATGTTTACCAGCAGAGTTAATTGTTTCTAAATCGGTGATAAAGTCTGCCGATAAACCAAGATCGGTGGCATCGTCTTCTAAAAGTTGGCTCAAGCCAATGACAGCATTTAGTGGTGTACGTAATTCGTGGCTGACATTGGCCAAAAATACACTTTTTGCCTTGCTAGCAGCTTCTGCTAATTCTTTAGCTTGTTGTAGCTCTTTGGTTCGCTCAGATACTCGCTCAATCAGACGATTTAGAGATTTGGCGAGTAGGCCAATTTCATCTTCAGTGGTGACGGGCGCTCGCAAATCAAAATTATGTTTCCGCGCCACTTGTTCAGCTACTTGGGTGACGGTGATAACTGGTTCAGCGATCGCTCGACTGGTACGCCAAGCTACAATGGCTGCGATCGCCACCGAAACGAGCATACTGATAATTACGATAAATCGCTCAACTATTTTTGCCTGCTCAACGGCTTTTTGCCTTTCTTGCTCTTGATCTTCAGCAGTTTGCAGGATGTTAGCCAAACTTTCAGAAAGCTGATCTAGGCGCATGGCTGTTTCACCACGCATAATTGTCAATAACTGCGATCGGGCAGCAGAAATTTGCTGAGGCTGCGCTGGTTGTGAGTCAATTTTTTGTAAGACGGCCTCGATTTGGTCAACGTAAGCTTTTAAATTATTCTTGTAATCTAGCAATAGCGTCTGTAAAGTCGAACTTGTTGCCGCTAGTCTTTTAGGTTTACTGTCAATAAATCCAGAAATTTTTGACTCTAATTGCTGGGCTTTTTCAACATTCTTCAAAAAATCAGCTTTTTTGGTTTGTAGTTGCTGTGAATTTTCTAATACAGCAACTAAATTAGAGCTATGTAATTGCGCCCCTACTACTGCATCTCTATAATTACTCAGTAGTTGTCCTTGTTCATAAGCTTGATTGAATTGCCTTACTTCCCTACCCCGATAGTAGTTGGCAATCACTAACCCAGTTAGCGCTCCAAAAAAGCCAATTCCGATAGCTACAAAGTACCCATAGCCAATTTTTTGATGGATGCGCCAAGAACTGGCTTTGAGTTTCCCTCGTGAGGGAAATTCTATAGTCGGTAGTTCGTCTGTCGATGGCTCTTCGGCTGACACTTTTTTGATTTCTGAACTGCTATCGATAAGGGTTGGCTTTTGAGTTGGCATTTCTCAAACCTCCTTGCCTTCCCGCAAAAATTACCAAATCAGTTTAGCTTGTACAAACAGTTTAATTGGTTATTAACATTTACATTATCTTCTTTTATAGCAACAGCAAATCATTGCTTAGTAGATAATTCGCATAACCTCATATACTATGAGTTATTTTGATAGCAATGCTGCTAAGTACACTTACTGATAGCGAACCGAATTCACTTTTTTCAACAGTAACAAATAATTTCCCGAACTAAAGACCTGTCTGAGACCGTCTTCTCCTTACTACAATACTTTCCTCAATATACAGTTGATAGCAATTAGTTCTTGACATCAGGTAAGCCACTAGTCTACCTTACTGCTTCCTTATAAAATTAATACAATCAGGAAAAAAACAAAAGGTTTGATTATGGGGCATGGGGCATTAGGTTATTTCTGCCTCATCCCCAATTACCAGCACGCCTATCATAAAATAGGTTGAAAGTCTAGTCGATGTGAATACACAAAAACTTTTATTACGTATTAATATCAATACGAATGCGTTAATTGACGAACCCGGCTTAAGATAGCTTTAATATTGGCTAAAATCGGCTTTTAGGCTTATATAAATGAGAGGTGGGCTGATTTTGCCTGATTTGTACTTAGATTTAGTACGATTATGAACAAATGACACGGAATGAGATAATCACAACCAGAGGATTCCAGTTGACTTAGAAAAGAACTCAGAAGGACGATTATAATACATCCTACTCCCTTCTGAATTCTATCCTCCTACTGACTGTCTACCTTGTAGTTGATGCAGTAGATATTACGGGGCAATTATAGTTAAAGGACACTAAAACCCTTTTGTGCCCTTTAATCAATTGTACTGATGCACTTGTGCATTACCTAACCAACAGCCTTTTGGTTGCAATTATCCAGATTAGAAAAACTCAACTGTCAAATTAATGGGAGTGAAAATGCCAGAACAAGATTTTACTGAAACCGCATCCAAAGAGACTACAGTGGCAGAGATCAACACCCAAACGGGAACCATCACAAAAGTCCAGCCTCCCGCACAGTCTCAAGATGAATGGCTAAAATACGGGGAGCAAGTTTCTACATTTTTAGCAACATTGCCAGAATATGTGGGAGGCTTCTTTAATGAATATAAGCAACCTCTGGTAACAGTTGGTTTAATTGTAGGATCAATTGTTGGTGTTAAAGTACTCTTGGCAATATTAGATGCTTTGAATGATATCCCTTTAGTAGCGCCTACTTTTGAGTTGATAGGGATTGGTTACTCTGCTTGGTTTGTTTACCGCTATTTACTCAAAGCCTCAACGAGGAAAGAGTTAACTAGTGAAATCACCACTCTAAAATCACAAGTGGTTGGTAAAATTCCAGAAGCTTGATATCTAAATATCGCTTATCCTGCAAAGACTCTACGCAAATAATCTAATTCAAAATCACCCTCTGAGTCTGATCTAAGGAAGCCTTAGATCAGACTTTTCTCAAAATCAAAAATTTTTGAATTTCTAATTTTGAATTTTGAATTTTCTGCAATGGGTTGGCCAAGAAGCAGAGGAATAAAGGATCGTTAAGAATCTTTTTCCTCTGCTTCTTTGTTGAACACTTTCTCTCACAACCTCACCGAGACGAACCTCCTGGCGACAATTTAACCTTGGGAGTGCGCGAAGTTTCTGGAGATGCACTGGGCAATCGCACTATACTTGGAGATGAAATTGCCTCCAACTTGCCCCGTTTTACTAAAGCTTGATGAATCATCGCCGCTACTTCAGCCCGACTAGCTACTTTGTTGGGAGCAAGAATTTGTGGGTTTGGATAGTTAACTACCAGACCATTGGTTGTAGCAGCAGCTATTTTGCCAATAGCATAAGCTGGAATATCTTTAGCATCTTTATAGACACTTAAAATCTGATTTGGCGAAGTGGGCGCTTTCAAATTCAACCCGCTAACAAGGGCAACCAAAACTTGCACTCGTGAAATATTTTGTTGTGGCTTGAAGGTTTTTTTCGGGTAACCTTTGAGAAATCCGGCACTGATGGCTTGGTCAATTGCTGGAGTTGCCCAGAATTTTGTTGGTACATCTTCAAATGCGATCGCAGTCTTAGACGGTTCTTGGTCAAAGGCTTTTTGCACAATTGCAGCAAATTCGGCTCGGTTTACAGGCTGATTTGGTCTAAACGAATAATCAGGAAACCCTTTGAGAATACTACGAGAAGAAAGAACATCTATAAAACGCCGACCCCAAAAGTTAGTGGGCACATCGTTAAATGCAATTGGTGGCGGAATAATAGATTTTTGTTTTGCTGGAGTTACTAAAGGCAGCGCTGATGATTTAATTGATGACTCAAGTACTGCTGAAGAGGGTACAGGTGTCTGTGGTTGTGGGGGTTGAGTCGGAATTACCTGAGCAGATGGTAATGCACGGGAAGGCGTGGCGCTGTTAGTTGGCAATGAAGGTGTCTTGGGTTCAACAACAGCCTCCGGTAGAGAATAGGGCAAAACTGTTTTAGGGACTACATTTGGTTCTACTTTGGGATTAAGGGAAGGCAATACTTGATTTGGTTGAACACTAGGCGAGGGAGTGGAAGAAGCCGACAGCAGCCTGTTGAAGTTCCAGCTAGAATCCCTGCGGGACAATGACCAAAAAAGAATTGCTCCGATAGTGGTGAAGGCAACCAGAATGGCTATAAATTCATCAAAGCCAAGGGCAGTTCTTTGGGATGACTCCGGTTCGGAAGGAGGTTTATTTGTCATCGTGATTACCCTGGTAGCAGTTAAATTTGTGTCTAAACAAATTAAGCCACAGATGACTCTTTTACACCAGCCCTTTTTAATTCGTAATTTTTAGTAAAATATCAGACTTCTGCTTCAATACTGAGTGATGTCTAACGACAAGCCGCTCCGCGTCTACTATTTCACGCCACCCGTGCCGATCTACTGCGCCGCATCGGAGCCTCCCAAAAAGCCGCACAGAGCTACACGCTTGCACTAGTGCTGGTAACAAATGACAGTGAACGCCGCTTTCTGGAGCGTCGGCTGCGCTCAGTTCAGCCTTAACCTCTTGCATTACTGGACGCGCGAAGAATTATTAAATTATGGAGTACAGCATTCATGCAGTGAAGAGATTACTCAGTCATTAACGAGCGATCGGCGCTGTGGTGTGATGCTGAAATTCGAGGATGCTAGCCCAGACTTGTTTGCTAAATTGATGACAGATGCGCCCCAGTGGACTGAACGGATGGCTTGATTTGTTGATCCGCACACCAAAAACACCAGTAGTCTGTCAATAAAAATTTGAGGGATGAATCAATTTTTCAATTTCTCTTTTTTCTCTTCCTTTTACGAATTACTTGTTGTACCAAGTTTTTCGCCACTGCTGCATTTGCTTAATCTCTGTATTTTGTGCTTTGATAATTGCTTGAGCTAATTTTTTGATTTCAGGGCGCTGAGACTTACTTAAGGCATCTTTTGCCATTCTTACAGCACCTTCGTGGTGAGGAATCATCGCATTGATAAAGCGCAAATCAAACTCAGTATCAGCTGCACCTAAATCTTGACTCATCATCATAGTTTTCATTTGGTCAGATGACATTTCCATCGTATGGCCCATTTGACTGTTGTAAGCCATTGGTTTATCTCCCGCTTTGGGATACCAAGCTTGTCGCCACTGCTTCATCTGAGTGATTTCTTGGTTTTGCGATTTGATGATATCGCCTGCTAATTTTTTGATTTCAGGACGTTTTGATTTCACCTGTGCAACATTCGCCATTTCCACAGCCCCTTGATGGTGCGGTATCATAGCGTCGATAAACCGTAAATCAAGGTTAGCATCGGCTGGACCTAAATCCATTCCCATGCTGTGATTCATCATGCCACCACCGTGATTCATCATCTGCTTATCGTTAGTATTGGTGCTGGTTGCCTTTGGTGCTTGGCTTTGGTTCTGAGAAGCAATACTAGTACAGCCTGTCATTAACCCACCTGCTGAAGCGATCGCACTAAAGGTTAACACCAAAAAGCCATTTCTCAAAGATAGCAGTTGCATAAATCTCACCTCATAGTTTCTTTCCTAATTCTATATTTACTTATTAGCTTGGCAGCCAAAAATGAAATTAGGATGAAATCTAACTTATAAATAAGTCCAGTCTCTTGTTGTTTATTTATCACTCAAGATTGTGTAAGCATCATTAACTAAGTGCATTTTTTCTTGTGCTTGTTTGAGCAGTTGCGGCTGATTTACAAACAAATCTGGATGCCATTTTTTAACTAAAGTTCGATAAGCCTGCTTTACCTCAGCCTGAGAAGCATAAGCTTTTAATCCTAAAATACCGTAGGCGCGAGTAATCTTATCTTTTTCCGTTTGGGTTTTTGGTTGGTTGGGTGCTTTATTGCTTTGAGTTGTATTTTGCTGCTTGCTAGTTTGGGAACCAGGCGTTCGCATCTCTGCTTTCATCCGCACTATTTCCTCATTGAGTTCCCAATCACGAAATTTCGCCTCCACCTCTTCTGGACGTGGGGACGGAGAAGCTTTTGGCGGTGGAGAAACAGATTCTACCCTTGTCCGAGTATTCTTAGCAGTCTTTTCCTGCTGTTGCTTAACAGCAGGATCTTTTTCCAGGGAAATTTTAACTCTCTCTGGCTGTGGTGAATATTTTCTATTAATATTCGTGTATTTTGGTATTTCTTTATAAAATTGATGATTTGAGAGTATTTTGACTTTTTCTAACTCTCGTAGCAACCCATTAAAACCATTTTGTAACTGCTGCAAACTTTCACGCTTATTAGTAAGTTCTACTGGTTCTTGGCTGAATTCAAAGCAAATTACTTTTTCAGCTTGGCGTTCATATTCAGCCAAAATAGATAAACCTTGACTGCTAAAACTAGATAAATAATCTTCAATGGCAGTTATACAAAGTTTAGCAACCTCTTGATGATAAGATTCCTTTGCTAATTGTTCGTCTTGTTTTTGGATATTTTTGTTTAACAAATAAGAAATACTTCCGACGACAGCAGCGCCAACTGGGCCGCCTAATAACCAACCAATACCACCACCAACAGCAATGGAACCAGGTTCACTCAAATCATCATTATTGTTTGGCTTTGGGGGTAATATTACTTCTGGTTCACTAGGAAAGGGAATTAATAAATCTTGCGGTCGTTCTTCTTGGAAAAACTCGTAAGCTTGATAAAGCCATTTAACCGCAGCTAATTGTAATTGATTCAGGTCTTTTTTAAAAATATTTGTTTGCCAATCTTTAAATTTATTTTCTGCTAATGCAACTGCCGCATCAGCTTGATATTTTGTAAGTAGCTTAGGTAATGATAGCCAATCGCGTAGTTCTCCTATGCTGGTAGCAAAGCCTTTATAAATTAAGTTAGCTGCTTTTTGTTTAATTTCAATTTTACTATTTTGTTTATCATTAAAAGATTTTATTTCAAGAGCAAGTGGGTCAATTTTAGTTTTTAATGAGAGTTGAATTTGAGAAGCGATCGCTTGCACTCTTGGCAAACGCACACTACCACGATTTGGTTGCAAAATCCCCACAATATTTTGCAAAGCTGTTTCAAAAGCTGCTAACCCGCTACTATTTGCAGCAGCAACATCGCCTTTTAATCTGGCTCTTAAGGCAGGTAAAGCATCAACACGATATAAATTGCTAAAACCTGGAGGTAGTTCGGCTCGAAAGCTCTCTGCAACAAACAGCAGGCGATTTTGGACTTGTTTTTGCTCGTCGGGTTCGAGTAAGTTAAGAAAATTGGCAACAAATATAACTGTTTTAATACCGCGATCTAATAACCAATCTCGTAAGTTTTCCCGTTCACCTAAAGTCATCAATTTCCGTGCATCTAGTAATTGGATAACTAAATCTGCACTCAAAAGCTGTTCTCTGACTAAATTATCTTGTTCATCTCTATCATTTGTTCCCGGTAAATCGAGAAATTCTACACCAGTTTCTAAGAAGGGATGCGGGCAAAAAACTTCTACAGATGCTACATCTTTTCGCATCTGTCTATTGCCATCAAGAATTGCAAATTGTTGTAGAATTTCTGTGCCACTGCGATAGATTTCTGTACTATCTACCAACATAATGCGAGTTCGCACATCAGATCCATACTTGACGGAAATTGATGCACCAGTGGTAGGGATTAAATCAATTGGTAAGGTGCGATTTCCTAGCATGGCATTCAGTAAGGTAGACTTGCCATGATTAAAAGGGCCAAATACCGCAATGCGAAAACTAGGATTAACTAGATGATTGCAAATGGTAATTATATCTTGATGTAATTGTGATTTGCGTTCTAAATTTAGTAACGCAGATGCAGATTTCAGAGAATCTGCTAAATCCTTATAATCTTCATACTGTTGTTGCATAATTCTTCGTTCCTAGATTCAACCTGGTAATGCAGATTATTTGGGCTGCTGCCTCACATTATTATGTTTGATACTACGCATAATTAAACATACAATAAAATCCTATTTTTATACTAATTATGTATGAGGTTGTGCCGAGATATATGAGGAACGAACCGCAAAGGACGCAAAGGGCGCAAAGAAATAGGATTAGTGAGCGATTTACTGCTCATAGTAAACTTTGCTATGACTAAAATTCTTTCCAAAAAATTAATTTATTTATATTTAATTTTTATATTTAAATACAGTTAAATTAAACATTTGCTCTTTTTTGTATTTTATTAATTTGTGTTCTTTGTGTCCTACCCTGCGCGAAGCCGCTCCGCGTCTATGCGGTTCGTTAAAAAATTTACTTTGACAAAAAGTTATGGCTTACCTCAAATGTACGTATTGCCTTATGTTTATGGGAGGCAGAACCTCCCAATAGCCATTCTCTGCTAAAAGCTGGGAACAGATGTGTTAGCTATAGTAAGCTAATAAGTTACTATACGCCGCCTCTATTTTTTGCAATTGAGCTATTACATCTTCTTGTAAGCTTTTTAAACGATTGAACTCACTCTCACGATTGATTTCGCGAGTTTGTTTCTGCTTAACTAAATTATCTAATTCAGATTTGCGAGATACAATATCATCGTTAATCCGCTTACCCACTTCTCTTTCGTAAGAATCAAAACACTCTTTCACAGCACTGTATACAACCTGAGATTGCTCATGTGCGACTTGTGGTAGATGTTTTACTAACTCTTTTTTCGCTGTTTTAACTAACTCCCTACGCGCTTGATCTGCTTGCAAAAATCCTACTCCTAAGCCTAGCAATGCAAACCCGATTGGGCCAAGCAAAATACCCGTCACTGCTGTAATTATCCCGCCAATACCAATTACAGTGAAGTAGTTTAACAAGATATTTTTCCAATCAAATCCAGCTCCGGCTAGTGCAAAACCAGCCAAATTTCCTTTAGATAAGGATAACAATCCCATTGCCCATTTTGCCCAGGCCGGAGAATTATCTTCTTCAGCAGTAGTAGTGGTATGTACCTTTACGTCTTGTCCGGTGAGCTTTTCTGTAATTTGATCTGTGATTTGATTGTAAGACGCGCCATATTGTGCGGCACTGCGAGAAAGTTCTTTAAAAGCTGTATTAATATCTTTTTCAGCAGTCAATGTCCAAGCAGCAGATTTGTCAGTGATATATTGCTCAAAGGCTTTTTGCAGTGCGATGTTAAATGCTTCTCGTTTCCCACTACTGAGGAAATCAAATAAATTTAATTCTGGCTGATAGCGTAAGAAGTCGTTTTCAAAGGTATTACCTAAGTTTAAAACGTAACTGCGGAAAGATTCAGAAATCGTTCTTGCTTGAGTGTCTCTGGTATTGATAATTTCTTTTTGGAATTCATCTCGAATACCTGTGAGTTTATTAAACTCAGGTTCTACTGAATCAATCCGTTTTTTCAATTCATTTACATCTTGGTCAAGTAATGGTATTCGTCTAGCAACTGCTTCGCGGGTATGATTGCAGGCAAGTCTAGCTAAGGTTCTGACTTGACGGAGTTCTGCGATCGCACGTTCTCTGGTAAGAAAAGTATTAAGGGCTTCCATAAACTTCGGAAAGCCAGTCCCGTCTAAATCAGCTTGCGAGTTCTTCAACCGTCGTCTGAGTGCTTGAATTGACGAAAGCTCAAACACTCTTTCGTCATAAATATTCTGACCTTCTACAGTGCAATATTCTGCTAAATTGGCGTTAAATACTTGCCGTAATCTATTCTCAGATGCTTGTAATTCTTCAACATCATCAGGATCAATCAATGATTCTCGCACCTGATCCCAAGCGTTAACTAAGAAGAAAACCGTCAACCCTCGACCTTTAATATAATTTTCTAGGTAGCGACGCTCACCCAAGGTACAAGGTTGAGAAGCTCTCATCACAAACAAAATTGCATGACAGTTATTTACATAACCCAAAGATAATTCGTTTCGCGCTTCTGTATCATTCAATCCTGGGCTATCGACAATTTCAATTCCCTTTTCTAGTAGCGTTAAGGGATACTCAACTATTGCATAATCAACATCAGGAAAGGCTTGTTTTTTCTCCTGCTCTAGTTTTTTAGCTTCAGCCGGATCGATGGTATATTTATATTTAAAGTTTTGGAAATCTAATTGTTGCGGACTTTTACCATCATTAAAATGAATGGTAACTTTCTTTTCTGGGCCATAGCGTAAAACTGTTAAAACTGCGGTACAAGGGTTAACGTCGCTCGGTAATAAGTTTTCACCAATTAAGGCGTTAAGAAACGTACTTTTACCGCGTTTCATATCGCCCAAGACTAAAAGCCGAAATACACCTTGGCGAAGGTTTTTACTAGCTACTGTAATATCTTCAATATCTCGCTCTAAGCTGAGTTTTCCTGATGAATAATCCCCAGCCAATTCAGCTTTATTAATTGTTTCAGCCAATTGACTCAAACATACAGACATCTCCGATCGCACTTGAGCAACCCGCTCTAAATCTTGGATAAATCTGTCAGTTGCTACCTGATTTGTCATAAAATTTAGACCTTAATTAAAGATTGTTTTTTTTAGATTCCAAAAATAGTTTGTAAGACACCCACCCCATAGCACCAACAATAATAAACCCAGCCAATACTGAGGCTATTTTGACTGCAACTAGCGCTACCACACCAAGAGCAAACAGCTTTCCACCCAGAATCAGTTTTTTCATCCAAGATTTATGATCTGGTTGATGTTTCACGGTTTGATGAAAAGCCGCATCGGTAGTATGGATGTCAGTTTCCATTTCCCGAAGTCGCAATTCAACTTCTCGTTCTCGTAATGTGCGTTCTCGATGTTGAAGTTCTTTTTGGCGATCCCTTTCAGATGTCATCAGTGTTCATCCCGTCTAAGACAATGAAAAGATGTCAGCATTTACTTATCAATCATGCTGTATACTAACTTACGTAAATATTTAGTAACCCCAGTAAAATTACTATTCAAATGCGATCATGGGATGCCTGCGGCGGGCTACGCTTACGCAATGGGCATCATTCACTGTAAATGATGCCTAATTTTTGTTGGTTACGCCGTCTGTTTAGAAGTTGCTTTTAAGTCTGCGGTCGATTTTAACCGGGTGATGGTGGCTTTACGAATGCGATCGCTCTTGCGTACCCCGCCTGTCATCTCGTATTCCCGGCTATCTTTGCCATACTTCAACACCACACCACTAACTAAGCGTTCTGAGGTTTCGCAAATGCTCTTTTCAAGGGTTTCTATTTTTGCCTTTGCCGAGTCAAGGGTAGTTAGCATCATATTATACTGGTCAATTTGGTTGCGGAGTTGGCCGGTTAACTGGATTAAATTGTTTAAACTGATAGAATCACCAAAGTCGAGGCTGGAATCAATCGATTTAAATCCGATTACTCTCTTTTCGGTTTTTTCTAGCACGGAAGAGCTTCTTGTTTTGCGTGGCATCAATGCACACCTTTTACTAAACTTATCTTTCTAGAGTGTCTCAATGAGACAATGTAGCGGTTCAGTATAGCTTGCAAAAAAAGGTGTTTTTTTTAATAAGATTGGATTACTAGCTCAGTAATTGCACGATGCTAGATAAGAAATTGTTGAGAATGGGCTTGTGTTCTGACAGAATGGACTTGTATTTTGACAGAATGGACTTGTATTTTGACAGAATGGACTTGTGTTCTGACAGAATGGACTTGTATTTTGACAGAATGGACTTGTGTTCTGGCTGAATGGACTTGCGTTCTGGCTGAATGGACTTGCGTTTTGACAGAATGGACTTGTGTTCTGAACGAATATAACAATCAATATAGCTACAGCCCTAACAACAGCAAAGATTTGCCCCATCTGTCCTGATTTTATAGTTGAACTGCGATCGCATCAATGCAGTATCTTCGCCAGTCACGCGATTAGTAGCAGCTTATCGGCGATAATTTCGGGAAAAAGGTGATAATACGGTGAAGGTTACTATGGAAACTCCTGCTGTCAGCCATGTCCCTAAACTTTACCTTCGCCCTCAGTCAACAGCAAACTTTTGAACTGCGCTGTGATTATGGCTCACGTCGCCTGGATCAAACGGAGTTGGCAGCGCTAATTGATTCGTGTGAGCAAAATTATTATGCTCAACAACAAGATTATTTACCCTATCTCACCCAGTTGGGACGGCAACTTTATCAATGGCTGGATGGTAAAGAAGGATGGTTGAGAAAGGCGCTGGATGAGGCGGATGAGCAAACGATTAATCTAGATTTGATTAAAACCAGCGAAGCGCAGGGGTTGAACCCAGAAACAGAACGGGTGGCGTTGGGTTTGGCACATTTGCCTTGGGAATTGCTAAATGATGGTGCAGAGTTTTTAATAGAACGCCAGAATCTTTCCGTCTTACCAGTGCGTTTTGTGCAGCAACGTCAAACCCAAGTGATTGGGGTACAAAATCGCCCATTGCGGTTGCTGTTTATGGCAACTTCACCGGAAGATCCCAGAGTTGCGCTACTAGGGTTTGAGCAGGAAGAAGCAAATATTTTGCAAGCAACTAAGGATCAACCTTTGGCGTTGATTGTTGAGGAAAGCGGCTCGGTTGCAGAGTTGGCTAATTTGGTGCAATCCTATCCAGAAGACTATTTTGATGTCTTTCACCTCACGGGACACGGGATAATTTACACCAAAAATTACAGCTTTTTGCTGCCAAAAGGTGCAACACTCCCAGATAATACACCTTGCTTTATCACTGAGGATGAAGTGGGGAATATGCAACTTACTACCGTCAATGATTTAGCTAAAGCCTTTCGCGGACGCTGGCCGCGTATAACTTTTCTCTCTGGTTGTCATACGGGACAGGTTGCTAATAAGGGGACAGTACCATCGATGGCGCAAGCGTTGGTGAAAGCAGGGGCAGGTATAGTTTTAGGTTGGGCGCGTCCGGTGTATGACCGCACAGGTATTGTAGCGGCACAGGCACTATATCAAGCTTTGGCGACGGGGGCAACTGTTGAAGAAGCGGTCAAAGCGGCGCAGCAGGAAATGATTGAGCAAAAATGCACCGACTGGCATCTGTTGCGGATGTATCGGGATACGCGCCCTATTGCCGAACTGGTGACACCTCTGAGAACAAGAAATCGTGAAAGGCTGACGTTTACAGCGCCAGAGCAAGAATTTCTGGATGAGAATAATCAAGTTAAAGTTGCGAGTCGGTTTGAATTTGTCGGACGCAGACGACCTTTGCAACGATGTCTCAAGGCTTTGCAAGAAACCAGCGATCAAATCGGGGTGTTTATTGCCGGGATGGGGGGACTGGGGAAAAGTACCCTGGCGGCGCGGTTATGTACGCGGGTGGAGATGCAGCGTGATAATTTTGCGCGAGTCGTGGTAATTGGGCCTTTGGATGAGATAGGTTTACTGACTAAGCTTTCTAATAAGTTTGAGCGGTTTGCAGATGTGCCCGCACTTTTGAATGAACCAAAAGTGTCTCTGAAAGGACGGTTGCAAAACTTTTTTGCAGCAATAGAAAAAGAACACAACCAACCCTTGCTGTTGGTGCTGGATGACTTTGAGCAAAATATCCCCGTTAAAGATGGCTCACTGCGGATGACGGCGGAAGCTTACGATATTTTAGGGGCGATTTGTGCGGCATTGGAAGAAAACGGGGCAGAAAGTCGCCTGATTGTCACCTGTCGTTATTTGAAAGAAGACACTTTGCCACCTCATCGTCTGCATTTGGAATCTTTGGCAGAGATGAGCAGCAGTGATATTGATAAAATCTGCTTTCCTTTAGATAAAGAAGTTAGGCAGCAGTTAAAAACTCAGAGGATTATCCACATTGCTGATGGTAATCCCCGGTTGCTGAAGTGGTTGTTAGAGGTGATTCAGCAACCAGGAATAGCGGCGGATGAATTATTGAATCGGCTGGAGGCGACTGAGCAGAAATTCCGCGAAAATATCTTGGCACAAACTCTGCTGGATGCATTGGAACCGGAAGAACAAAAGTTTCTCGCACGCTTGAGTGTGTTTAATTTGCCCGTTACTGTTGAAATCATTAACGCCATCTCCCCCTCTGTTGCTTCTCTGCAAAAGCTTGTCAGCCTCAGCTTAGTTGAGTCTGCCACCACTCACCCCACCCAGCCAGCTAATTATCGGGTGACGACAATTTTAGAATCGTTGCTAGAAACAGTGTTGATTCAGGAAGAATGGCAAGTAACGCGACAGCAAGCGGTGAGGGAAATCCATCAAGTTTGGTGGGAGGAAAATGACAACCCCACGGAAGCAGAAGCACTGGAAATTGTACGTTTGGGATTGCTGGCGAAAGAGCAGGAGATTGCTGTCAGCGTTGGACATAGCATTGCCAGCAATTGGGTGAACGATTCCCGCTTTGTGGAAGCTTTGGAGTTATGTAAGCAAGTTCTGGCAGTTTTTCAAGATTACCGCATCTTGGGAACCATTGCCCCTGCTGAAGAAGTTTTGGGTTTTGTGCAAGAGGCTGTTACCCATTATCAGCAAGCTTTAGACCTTTGCCCTGAAGAAGAATTGCAAGAAAAAGCCGCTACCCTCAACAATATGGCACAGGTAATCGCCCAACAAGGGGACATCCCAAAAGCGATCGCACTCTGGGAGCAATCCTTGGAAATAAAAGAGCAGATTGGCGATGTCAAAGGTAAAGCCGCTACCCTCAACAACATGGCACTGGTATTCGCCGACCAAGGGGACATCCCAAAAGCGATCGCACTTTGGGAGCAATCCTTGGAAATAAAAGAGCAGATTGGCGATGTCAAAGGTAAAGCCACTACCCTCAACAACATGGCACTGGTATTCGCCGACCAAGGGGACATCCCAAAAGCGATCGCACTCTGGGAGCAAGACTTGGAAATATCTGAGCAGATTGGCGATGTCAAAGGTAAAGCCGCTACCCTCAACAACATGGCACAGGTATTCGCCGACCAAGGGGACATCCCAAAAGCGATCGCACTCTGGGAGCAATCCTTGGAAATAACTGAGCAGATTGGCGATGTCAAAGGTAAAGCCGCTACCCTCAACAACATGGCACAGGTAATCGCCCAACAAGGGGACATCCCAAAAGCGATCGCACTCTGGGAGCAATCCTTGGAAATAAAAGAGCAGATTGGCGATGTCAAAGGTAAAGCCGCTACCCTCAACAACATGGCACTGGTAATCGCCCAACAAGGGGACATCCCAAAAGCGATCGCACTCTGGGAGCAATCCTTGGAAATATCTGAGCAGATTGGCGATGTCAAAGGTAAAGCCGCTACCCTCAACAACATGGCACAGGTAATCGCCGACCAAGGGGACATCCCAAAAGCGATCGCACTCTGGGAGCAATCCTTGGAAATAAAAGAGCAGATTGGCGATGTCAAAGGTAAAGCCGCTACCCTCAACAACATGGCACAGGTAATCGCCGACCAAGGGGACATCCCAAAAGCGATCGCACTCTGGGAGCAATCCTTGGAAATAAAAGAGCAGATTGGCGATGTCAAAGGTAAAGCCGCTACCCTCAACAACATGGCACAGGTAATCGCCGACCAAGGGGACATCCCAAAAGCGATCGCACTCTGGGAGCAATCCTTGGAAATATCTGAGCAGATTGGCGATGTCAAAGGTAAAGCCGCTACCCTCAACAACATGGCACAGGTAATCGCCGACCAAGGGGACATCCCAAAAGCGATCGCACTCTGGGAGCAATCCTTGGAAATAACTGAGCAGATTGGCGATGTCAAAGGTAAAGCCGCTACCCTCAACAACATGGCACAGGTAATCGCCCAACAAGGGGACATCCCAAAAGCGATCGCACTCTGGGAGCAATCCTTGGAAATAAAAGAGCAGATTGGCGATGTCAAAGGTAAAGCCGCTACCCTCAACAACATGGCACTGGTAATCGCCCAACAAGGGGACATCCCAAAAGCGATCGCACTCTGGGAGCAATCCTTGGAAATAAAAGAGCAGATTGGCGATGTCAAAGGTAAAGCCGCTACCCTCAACAACATGGCACAGGTATTCGCCGACCAAGGGGACATCCCAAAAGCGATCGCACTCTACGAACAAGTTGTTTCCACACTTGCACAAATAAGTGCATACAGTGATTTGGTAACAGTTCTGAGTAATTTAGGCTTAACGGATGAAAGTAACGGTTTGGTTTATCTAGCTCAAGCAATGTGGCTAACGCTGAGGATTCAAGCCCCTTTATCACAAACCATTCGGTTGATTAATTCTTTATATAATAGAGTGCCTCAAGGCGATGAACTAGAAGCTTTGCTAGGAGCAACGGCAATGTTCTTTTGCAACTACCGAGGTGAAGGTCATCCCCAGTTAGAGGAACTCCAAGAACTTAGTGTCAACATTATATCAGGGGCGGCAGTTGCCCAAGGAATTGAAACGCCGGAAGCTTTTCAAGCTTGGTATGTCCAGCAACGGCTCAATAATCATGAATATTTCCTCCCTCGACTCAATCAACGCTTAGAGGAGATAGTTGGCGATGAGTGGTTGTTTGACCGCAGTCAAGTTTCAATGGGTGAATAAGGGGAAATGCGATCGCGTTAATCTTAATGATTTTTGTTGGCTTGCTCAGAAAGGAGATGCGATGAAGATAAGGAAAATGCGATCGCGTTAATCTTAAATTAATCGCTCACAATCTAACCAACTTATGCAGTCGTTCAATTTCCTCTACTAGATGCGATATGGAATCTCAACTAATACAGAGTTCTCCCGACATCCTTTCTGGTACACCCGTTTTCTATGGAACTCGCGTACCAGTACAAACATTGATTGATTATCTCGAAGCAGGCGATCGCCTTGATGACTTTCTAGAAGATTTTCCCACTGTGAGCCGCGCACAGGCAACAGCGTTTCTCGAATCACTCTGCTGTAAAAGCAAATACCGCCCTTAATGCTTCTGAGGTGAGAGTAGGATAATTTTCTAGCACTTGTTGTTTTGTCCATCCCGCAGCAAACAAACCCAATAAGAACTCTACAGATAAACGAGTTTCTTTAACAGTCGGCTTACCCAGCAGAATTTTAGGATCTGAATGAATGTACTGTTTCCAGTCCATAGTTTATACTCCGACTAAGCTAAAGCTATTGTTGCACAGTATGATTATTGCTGGATTGCTGAGTGGGGAATCGCGCTACTCTTAAACTAATTGGTGACAATATAAGCAGCTTATGCAATCCCTAAATATCACACTGCCAGATGCGATCGCTAATGCTCTCAGTGCTTACATCGGCGATCAAGAAGTTTCCTTACCTGCTAACGCTATTGTAGAAAATGCCCTCGAAGAATTCCTCAGCCAACGTGGTTATTTACCTCCACAAAAGCAAGGTTTACGCCTTACTCCTGCACCCAAGGGAAGCGGATTTAAAGATACGTCAGTAAATCACGATAAAATTCTAGCTGAACAAACGTTTTTGCAGTCATGATTATTGTTGGATTGCTCAGAGACGAAATGCGATCGCGCTAATCTTAAATTAATTGACGACAATATAATCAGCTTATGAAATCTGTAAATATTACACTGCCAGATGCGATCGCTTAGGCAACTATGATCATTGTTGGATTGCTCAGAGACGAAATGCGATATGGCATTTTAGGCAAATCAGTTGTAAATTATGCGATCGCTATAAGCCAAAATTTTTATAGATACTCACACAGGTATAGTCAAAATGGATATTAAAAATGGCTTCGTTGGCGCTGTTGGCAACACACCCCTGATTCGCTTAAACAGCTTCAGTGAAGAAACAGGGTGTGAAATTCTCGCAAAAGCTGAATTTCTTAATCCTGGCGGTTCCGTCAAAGACCGTGCCGCACTTTACATTATCGAAGATGCAGAAAAAAAAGGTTTACTCAAACCCGGTGGTACTGTTGTAGAAGGAACAGCTGGTAATACTGGCATTGGACTGGCGCATATTTGCAACGCCAAAGGCTACAAATGTCTAATTATTATTCCTGATACTCAATCACAAGAAAAAATAGACGCACTGATAGCACTTGGCGCAGAAGTCCGTCGCGTTCCTGCCGTACCCTACAAAGACCCAAATAACTACGTCAAGTTATCTGGCAGAGTCGCAGCTGAGTTAGAAAATGCAATTTGGGCAAATCAGTTTGATAACTTAGCCAACCGCCACGCCCACTATGAAACCACAGGGCCGGAAATTTGGCAACAGACAGATGGTAAAATAGATGCATGGACAGCTGCAACTGGTACTGCTGGTACTTATGCTGGTGTGGCGTTGTACTTAAAAGAACAAAATCCAGCAGTTAAATGCGTTGTTGCCGATCCACTGGGTAGCGCACTTTATAGCTACGTCAAAACAGGTGAAATCAATATAGAAGGAAATTCCATCACCGAAGGTATCGGAAATGGTCGTGTCACAGCCAATATGGAAGGCGCACCTGCTGATGATGCCATTCAAATCGATGACAAAGAAGCTTTACGGGTAGTTTACCAACTACTGAGGAAAGATGGGCTGTTAATGGGCGGATCAACGGGTATTAATGTTGGCGCTGCTGTCGCCCTAGCAAAGCAGTTAGGGCCAGGACATACCATTGTCACCATCTTGTGTGATAGTGGTTCCCGCTATCAGTCACGGATATTTAACCCTGAATGGCTAGCCTCAAAAGGACTTTCAATAGATTAGTTATTGGGCATTGGGCATTGGGCATGGGGTATTAGCCTTTGACAAATGACAAATGACAAATGACAAACATAACTCAACCATCAAACTTTCCGACAATAGACCAACCCTTTTCTTCTAAATGTGTGCGGGTTTGTCAAAATCGCACTTGCAAAAAGCAAGGTGCAGTCAAAGTATTAGCAGCTTTTGCAGCTTTGCCAATCCCTGATGTAACAGTAACGGCTAGCAGCTGTTTGGGACAATGTGGCAATGGGGCGATGGTGCTAGTGTTACCCGATATGGTCTGGTATAGCGGCGTTCAACCGGATGAAGTATCTCTACTGATAGAAAATCATTTGCTAGGTGGTGAAAGAGTCGAACAGATGCTCTATTATCGGTTTCATCCCCAGCAATAAAGCTAAGGGACTGACAAATAAAAAAATATTCAATTATTTATTGTGGGGTGGACATCTTCCGCCCCACAAGATTGGATAATTTATTTCTTGGAGTTCCCTAATTAACAATATCAGGGTCTGTAATCTTGTTGACTGAAGTGAGGCATCCAATGAATATCCAACAGCTGCGTCAATCCTTAAAACAAAAGTGGCTTATTTACTACAAGCAAAATATTGCCTGGCTGGTCAAAATGCGAATATGGGCCACTTACGATGGTCTGCGCCGTCCTTTGTCCGGTTTTATTTTGGCAACACTGTCTGTTTTAGAACCCCAGTTTGATGAAATACTTGCTTTTATGCTGGATCTGAATAACGATCCAGATAAAATAGTCTCTGCTTTAGGTCTTAACTTCAATCCTGACGAAGAGTTACGTTTAATAAAATCAGAGGATTCTGAGGATTCTATTGATATCAGCCAACTTGAAAGCGAGTCACCAGATGAGAAGCATTTTGAGGATAAACATCTGTCATCGGCTGTAACTGCCAGCAAAATTGCGCTTCATTCTCTTGCCAAGACTCTAGACTCTAACTTGTCTCGTGCCGATCGAGTTGCGCCATCATTTACAGCTACAACTGAGGTAGTTCGCACACACAAACCTGAGTTGGTAGTTGCATTTGCTACTAAAATTGCTCCAGATACTCCTGTAAAAACGCCAGCCTCCGGTTTTATAAAGGAATATCAACCAATACGATCGCACTCGACGCTGACAATGACTAGTGAAATCAACAGCAAAGCCAAAACTATGCCATCTGTGGCATTAGCTACTGAGGTTAAGAGCAACCCGCCATCTGTCCGAGTCCCTGTAGGCGCATTGCTGGCAATTACTACTGAGATTAACAGTAATGGTAAACCAGTGCGATCGCTAGCAATTACTACTGAGGTTAAAAGTAACGGCAAGCAAGTGAATATTCAACCGCAAGATATTAAGAGCAAAGTGAATTTACCAACCACTAATGCCCGCAGTTTAGCTTCTTGGGTAGATGAATTTTGTTACGGCACTAGGAATAAAGAAGAAGATATTTTGACTTGAATTACTTATGGGTACTCGTGAGAAACAAAGGGGATTTCTATGACTTCACCCTCACTTTCTCCCACTTGGACTTTTAAGCCTACGCCACCAGCTTTGGTGCGAATGTAACCTAATCCAAAATAACCATCAGCCGTTTCTGTGTAACTGGTAAGTTTGCCGACCTTTTCGTCTCCTACTGCGATCGCACTTCCAATTGACGCAGGGGCACTGAGACGGATACCCAAAAGGTGTTGTTTTACACCTTTATATGTATTTAACCGAGCGATGGTTTCTTGCCCAATATAGCAACCTTTAGTAAAAGAAATTGTCTGCCATAAACCAACTTCCAGAGGATTGTAATCATCTGTGAGTTCAGAATCGGGCGCAGGGCGACCTTGTAAGATTCGCAAAGCATCCCAGGCGCGATCGCTCATCTCTACCGCCCCAACTTCTAACAATTTGTTCCATACTGTCGCTTTGTCAGTATATGGGAAAGTTAAGGTGTATCCAGGCGCAGCTAGCCCACTACCCACAGCAATCCGCACTCCCTCGGCGGGAGCAATAGTGTATACTTTGTGACTTCCATAAGGTTGTCCGATGAGTTCGCCAATACCCAACTTTTCTAAAACAGCGTCGCTTCCTGGGCCAATAAGGCTGAAGGTGTTGGTATATTGTGTGATATCAGATAATTCCACCTTATCGGCAAAGAAAATATATTTATCCAGCCATTCCATGAGATATTGGCGGCGGTTGGGTGAAACCAGCAAAATTACCGCATCTTCTCTAACGTAGGCGGTGACTAAATCTATTGTTCTGGCTGTGGAAGTGACGAAAACCGTATCACAACCTTGTCCAGGCTTGAGTATTTTAAAATTGTTAGTACTTTGGTTGTGTAAGAAATTCAGGCGATCGTCACCAGAGACTTTGATGCGTCCCCAAGCGGTGCGATCGCATATTGCGACCCCAACTCTGGCAGCTTGGATTGCTGCTGTGTCTTTATCGTCAATTGTAGATGTTGGCATAGTGATGAGAAGTTGCCCTGTTTTAATGTTGTTGCACTGGAAATCTTAGCAAATAAGCGTTTCCGGCTTCAATGGCAAAGGGATGAAAGGAATTATGCTGATAGCGATCGCTTAAATTACGGAAAGTACGTCTTCAGGCATTTATTCATCTGTTGCCGAAGTTAATTGATGCTGCTCCAGAATAGACAAGAATTATCCATGCGTAACCTATGAACTGTAAACAAGAGGTTGATAATTAGATATGGGTTGTTTAACAACAAGCTTCTCTGTATCTACGCTTCCTTTAGAAATATGCTTTTTCAGCAACTTACCCACAATCGAAATACCTTGCTCAATTTCCTCTGGCGAGAGACAGAAAGTTAAACGCATCGCTGGATAACCCTGCTTATCAGGGAAAAATGCCGAACCACACGCCAGGTAGACATTTTGTGCAAAAGCTTCCTTACGAATTGTCCCCATCGGAAAATTATCTGGTAACTGTACCCAGAGAAATAATCCACCCGTGGGAACTGTCCATCGGATTTCTTCAGGAAAATAACGCTCTAAAGCTTGCAGCATAGTATTACGACTCTGCAGATTCTCTGTGCGGAGTCGGCTGAGGTGACGGCGGTAATGTCCTGAAGCGAGATATTCGCTAACTATTGTTTGCGAAATACTAGATGTATGCAAGTCATGAAGCAACTTCCGTTCAATAATTGCCTGATAATGCTTACCTGTAACAACCATATAGCCAACTCGTAAACCAGGCATTAAAGTTTTAGAAAATGTGCTTAAATAAGTTACCAAATGATTTTTATCTAAAGCTTTAATTGGTGCTGGTACTGCATCAAAATTTATTCCTTCATAAGCATTATCTTCCAAAATTGGGCACTCATATTTTTCAGCTAATGCTAATAACTGTTGACGATGATTTTGTGTTGTCGTCAATCCAGTCGGATTGTGAAAAGTACTAATCGTATAAATTAATTTTGGACGGTGGCTATGTAGATATTGCTCTAATAAATCTAAATTCATTCCCTCCGCAGTCATGGGAATGCCAATAATCTTGGCTCCTAAGTTTTCTAAGATAGAAATTGCACCATAATAAGTGGGAGCTTCCACAATTACCCAATCACCACGTTGGACATAATAACTCATAGCTAATGACAACCCTTGCTGAGAGCCATTAGTAATAATTAAATCTTCTGGAAAAACCTCTAATCCTTGATGTACTAGCATCTGAGCAATTTGTGTACACAGAGTTAGTTGTCCTTGAGGCATTTCATGAGGAAAGAAAATATCAGTATCATCTTGTCTTAACGCTCGTCTGGCAATGAGGTTAATATCTTTTGGTGGACGAGGATAACCGTAGCCAAAATTAATTATTCCTGGCTGTGTTTGTGCTTGCACCAGTGGAGTGTACATATCATAAAAAGAACACTTTCCTGGTTTGGTAATTATGACATTTTGGGCTGGAGCAAATTTAGATTCTAGGTTGGCACTCTTGAGAGAAATGCTGCTGACAAAATATCCTGAACCCTGACGAGCAGAAACAATCCCATCTGCTTCTAAAACGTTATATGCTTCAATAACTGTGAGTTTGTTAACTTGTAAATTCTCTGCCAGAGAGCGGATAGAAGGGAGGCGATCGCCACTTTTGAGTGCGCCAGATTTAATTAGACGACTGATGCGATCGCGGATCTGCAAATAAATCGGTTTGGGTGACTGCCGTTCTAATAAAATGTTCATTTTGGCGCACTCGTCAATGACTAAATAATCATCAATACTGGCAATATAAACTATTTCTACCAACTTTACCTAGTACAGTTGAGAGTTTTTTGACTATACCAGTTGAAATGTGGCTTAACTGTACTAGATCAAATCTGCTAAAACTGTACCTTCTCAGTCGCCAATTATTACGTGACAGTAAAAGTAATAGTCCATTATTTATCAGGTGCTTTCACTATGAATAAATTTAATTTTTTGTTAAATTTACGAAAATATTGGCAACATTTTGTCATTTGGATGGCAAGTGGTTCTGATCTTCAAGTGTGGCACGAATCAGACTGGCGTGGTAACATTTCTGCTTGGCACGCCTACGATCCAATCACAGGCCGCTCTGCCTGTTTCGGTTCTGAAGAAGAAATACGAATTTGGATTGACAAGTGTTATTACAGATAAAAATCCACCTGTTTTAAACGTTTAAAACCCCTACTTAACAGTTTACGCACGAGTATATAGAATAACGAACCGCAGAGGAGCCAGTGCGCCCTTGCGGTTCCCCGACTTGTAGCAACTGGCGCGACACAGAGAAATGAGAGTTTGAGAGATATTTTACCTAAGCTCTATAATTACGAATTACCCAAAGCCTCCTCCTCCAGGAGTTTCTATCACAAAAACATCCCCAGGTTTCATTTCTACTGTTGCTGTGCTGTCTAAATTTTCTTCAATTCCATTCTGACGTTGTATCCAGTTGCGTCCAACAATTCCGGTTTCTCCACCATTTAATCCAAAGGGAGGAATAACTCGATGTCCAGAGAGAATATTAGCTGTCATGGGTTCTAAAAAACGGATGCGACGGACAACTCCATTACCACCAGAATATTTTCCTTTACCACCACTATCAGGACGAAGGCTAAAGCTTTCTAAAAGTACAGGATAACGGGTTTCTAAAACTTCTGGATCGGTCAAACGGGAGTTCGTCATGTGAGAATGAACACCATCAGTTCCATCAAAATCAATTCCTGCTCCAGAGCCGCCGCAGATAGTTTCATAATATTGATATTGCTCATTACCAAAAGTAAAATTATTCATCGTTCCTTGAGAAGCGGCCATCACACCTAAAGCGCCATATAAAGCATCAACGATGGTTTGAGAAGTTTCTACATTACCGGCCACTACTGCTGCTGGATAAGTTGGATTCAGCATACAGCCGACTGGTATGATAATTTCTAGAGGGTTAAGACACCCGGCATTAAGTGGAATATTATCATCAACCAAAGTCCGAAAGACATATAAAACTGCGGCTTGAGTCACAGCTTTGGGAGCATTAAAATTACTATTTAGTTGCTCAGAAGTCCCAGTAAAATCAATGGTAGCACTGCGGCTTTCTTGATGAATTGTAACTTTTACTTTAATTGTTGCTCCATTATCCATTTCATAAACAAACGAGCCATCTTTGAGAAGATTGATAGCCTTTCTCACCGACTCCTCGGCATTAGCTTGCACAAACTTCATGTAAACTTGAACAGTCTCAATTCCGTATTGTGAAACCATTTTATAAAGTTCTTGTCCTCCCCGTTTATTTGCGGCAATTTGTGCTTTAAAATCAGCGATATTTTGGTCAGAGTTACGGGCAGGATAAGTATGATTTAAGAGGTGCTGTCTTACTGAGGTTTCTAACAAATTTCCCTCTTCAACTAAGAGAAAATTATCAAATAGAATTCCTTCTTCTTCTACTGTAGTACTGTGGGGAGGCATTGAACCGGGAGTAATTCCACCGATATCTGCTTGGTGTCCGCGAGAAGCAACAAAAAAGAGGGGCATGGGACATGGATTATTCTCCCCAATTTCCAAAAATATAGGAGTAATTGCAGTGACATCAGGAAGGTGCGTTCCGCCGTTATAGGGGTTATTAGAGAGATAGACATTTCCTGGTTTTAGGGTGTCGCCTTTGTCGTTAATTAAACTGCGAACACTTTCACTCATAGAACCTAAATGTACAGGAATATGGGGAGCATTTGCCACTAATAATCCCGATGAGTCAAAAATAGCACAGGAAAAATCTAACCTTTCTTTGATATTCACAGATGTTGCTGTGTTTTGTAAAACAATCCCCATTTGTTCGGCGATAAATTGGTAGAGATTTTTAAATATTTCCAAGCGGACGGGATCGGATTGAGATGTTGTGTACATTTTTTATTATTTGTTTAACTTTGATAAATATTAGATAGATTTTATATGTAGCCTGTTGATAAGCTCTGTAAAATTAGATGATTGCGTTCAGTTAATCTGGCATTCCAGTTAGGTTCAACTACAATTGTGCTAATCTTTTCAACAACGATCGCAGGCCCATTAATCTTATCTTCTGGTTGTAAATCTTCCCGTCGATAAACAGGGGTTTCATGCCATCTATCATTACTAAACATTCTCACTATCTCAACAGATGTAGGAGTTTCATCTAAAGGGCGAATCCGAATAATTAAGGGTTCTTCAGGAGTATCCATTTTCTGAATTGCTTCTACTGAGACTGATTCGACAATTAAGGTTTTTTCTAATTGTATAAAACCATAACGGGATTTATGTTCATTTTCAAATTCTTGTCGCATAGCTATCACATCATCGGCAAAGCTAACGGTCAATGTAGAGTTAGTCCCTTCATATTTTAATTTAACTTTTTTGACTATTTTTACTTCATTATGTAATTCATCTATTTCATTTCTAGCTTGAGTTTCTAAATATCCCATTAACTGCTGTAACTTAGGGATTAATACTTCGGTTAAAGGCTGTTCTACTCCTCCTTCTCTAATGGCTCTAACATCAGCTAATCCCATTCCATAAGCAGAGAGAACACCAGCATAAGGGTGAAGAAATATTTTTTTCATTCCCAAGGTATCGGCAATTAAACAAGCAACTTGTCCGCCTGCGCCGCCAAAACAACAAAGCACATATTGGCTGACATCATAACCCCGTTGCAAACTGATTTTTTTAATTGCGTTCGCCATATTTTCTACTGCGATCGCAATAAATCCAGCCGCTACCTGTTCGGGAGTACAATTATTGAATGTCGCGGCTTGAATATCTTGGGCTAATTGGGTAAATTGCTGAATGACAGTATCTTTATCTAAAGGTAAATTGCCATCAATTCCAAAAACCGATGGAAAATATTGTGGGTGAATTTTACCTAACATCACATTGGCATCAGTAACCGCTAATGGCCCACCACGTCGATAACAAGTAGGCCCAGGATTTGAGCCAGCAGATTGAGGGCCGATACGATAACTAGAACCATCAAAAAAGAGGATGGAACCGCCTCCAGCCGCAATGGTATTAATTGCTAATACGGGAACTCGCATCCGCGCCCCAGCAATTTCTGAATCTAGTTGTCGTTCATACTCTCCTTTAAAGTGGGCGACATCTGTACTTGTCCCTCCCATATCAAAAGTGATAACTGAGTCAAAACCTGCTCTTTTACTAGTTTGAATTGCGCCGACAATACCGCCAGCCGGGCCACTCAAGATACTATCTTTGCCTTGAAATTGTTGGGCTGCAACTAAACCGCCGTCAGATTTCATAAACATTAATTTTACTCCAGGTAACTGACTCGCTATTTGGTTGACATAGCGACGGAGAATAGGAGTTAAATAAGCATCGACTACTGTTGTATCTCCTCGGCTGACTAATTTCATTAACGGACTAACTTGATGAGATACAGATATTTGTGTAAAGCCAATTTCTTGCGCGATTTTGGCTATTTGTTGTTCGTGATTAGGATAGCGATCGCTGTGCATAAAAACAATAGCACAACTCCGAATTCCTGTGTTGTAAACTACTTTTAAGTGATTTTTGACTTGTTGAATATCTACAGAGATTAATTCATTTCCATGAGCATCATAACGTTCGTCAATCTCAATCACCTGCTCATAAAGCATGGTTGGTAAAACGATATGACGGGCAAAGATGTTAGGACGGTTTTGGTAGCCAATTCGCAGCGCATCTTTAAACCCTTTGGTAATGATAAGAACAACTCTGTCTCCTTTCCGTTCTAACAACGCATTTGTTGCTACTGTTGTCCCCATTTTTACTACTTCTATTGCTTCAGTAGGAATGAGTTGATTGCCAGAAATGCCCATAATATCCCGAATTCCTTGAATGGCTGCATCTTGATATTGTTCGGGATTTTCTGAAAGAAGTTTATAAACTATAATCCATTGCTTTTTAGGCAGAGTCACAATTAAAAAACGTTCAGGATGCCTTGACAATCTGTCTATAATTGAATGATTATTAGTAACGGCAACAATATCTGTAAATGTACCACCGCGATCGGCAAAAACCTTCAACATTACTCTGTTTCCTGTATAATCATAAAAAATTACGAAATAGCTCTAATATCCGTTGTCAATTAATATTCATCTACAAATTGAGGATGAACCCAGAGAAATTCACGGCGTTTGTTTTGCACCCGCACTAGACCACCAAAACTAGGATCTTTTTCTTTTAGAAGAGCGTGTAATTCTCGCAAAATCGAGCCTTGAGCGCGGATTGCATCGCCTTCCAAGAAAGAGGCATCGCTTTTGGACTTCCCAGCCAAAGCCATATCACTTCCCTTCAAAGTAGACTCGATACTTTTCTGTCCCAAATCGAGTTGTTCTTCAATGGATTTGTAGGTGGTATCATCCAGGATAAATTTAGTTGTCGAAGCTGCTACAGGTAAGACTAGGCTCAGGGTTCCGGTCAAAATTCTGAGATAGGGGACTGCCTTGGTGAACCACTTATGCGGTAAGTCTAATTCATAGACTCCCTTTTTCTGATCATTGGGATTTAAGGCTGGAAGTGGTTGACGTGCGTGTTCGCACCAGAGGGTGAGTTGAAACTTGGCACTAATCCATTTGGGGCGATCGAAAAATTTCGGATCGATAGGCTTAAAGCTAAACAGGCGCGGGCCGTCTTTTGCTTCATCGGTGAGCATCTGCATTAGTTCTGCAAACTGCTGATCGACCTGGCTTAAAATGGTACGTTGCTCTTGAGATAATACCTGAAAACGTGCTTGATCTAGGCGATCGTACATAACCAAATCTTGGCGGATGACGTTTAACTCGTCTTTCACAATGTCTCGAAACTGCTCAATGCCAATTTCTTGGGATGGGCGTTGAGCAGTCGGCGCGTTATTTAGAAGTTTGTCTATGTTTTGCCATTCGCCACACCCGGAAATGGGACACGGGAACTCATGGCGATTTTTCTTTTTGCTTTCAATTAGTTTTTGTACTTCAAACAGTCCGTTTCCAGGCATATTCATACCGCAAGTTTCAATGCAGGGAACCATCACATTACAACGCAATCCTTCCCAGAAATTCTCGACTAGCCATTTAATCTCTTCCGTGAGATATGACAGGAACCTTTCTGGATAAGCTGCCCGCACCGTGATTTTTACATCAGTGCCAACATATTCCAGCAATGCCCGACCATTGTAATCGTTGTCAAGCATTAAGCCCCGTTGCCAGTGAATGCTGTTTTCGTAATTAGTCCGCCCCAGTGAGTATTTGTGCAACCGAACAATCAACTGGTAAAATAATCCTTCTGCTACTGCAAACTGTCCGCGACTGTCTACAATGCGGCAAATTTGTATCTGTTGTCTATCTCCAGCTTCCGGTTGCTCTCTCCAATTGGACAATGGCTCTGGGCGTGTGTCTGGAACAAGTTGAGCAATCAGGCTGGTATTGCTAGTTTCTGAAGGATCGAAAACCACTTTGTAGGATAGATCAAAGCGTTCCATCAGCCGCAGAAAGATTGAATGCAATTTTGAGGGGTAGCCTTCTTCGCCTTCAAATGGCGGATGGCTCCACAACTGGCTGAGATGTTTAAATTCCACTAAACCATTGCGTTTGCGTGTCGTTTCATCATCTAGCACGAAACTGATCGCCTTTGCCAGCCAGTCCGGTTTGAGGATGACGATATCGCGTAGTGTTGGATCGTAATGGTAATGGATGAAATGCCCTAGTATATGGGAGATGCGAAGAAACAGTTCTGCTTGCTCCTCATCGATTCCCTCTTTAGCGCAGATGGCAATGACATCATTGTAGGGGAGATAGGCTTTGTCACTTGTCTGCAAGGTTTCCCGCACCCGTTGCCACTTTGCTGGAACGGATCGCCCCATTTCGGGAAGAGATGCAGCGACACGAGCAATAGCTTCTTTTAATTCTGCAAGCCCAGTGCAATGTGTCGTATCTTGGTTGGGTTTGCTGTCTATATGGAAGAAATCGATTACCGTATCTTTGCCGAATTGATCCAAAATTTCTTGTCTGTCAATATCCGGTTGTCGCTGTCTGGGGCCACCGTGGGTTGCGACGACCAGCACCTTTGCCTCTGGTTCTCGATTTTTGATCAGCGCAATCCACTCTTTGACAAAGCCCTGCTGGGGGCCTTCCCGTGGTTTCCAAATCACCAGATACACGGCTGGGGCACTGAAAAACAACTGGTGCGTTGGTCTATAAACTCGTTGACCGCCAAAATCCCAACCATTCAACGTGATTTCTACGACACTGCCGGGATCGGTGACGACTACAGGCTTAATCTCAATCCCGTGAGTTGTAGGGCGGCCGTCTACCCATTCATCTTCCCGCAACGCGCCCAACAGACAACTCTTACCCACCTCACCCTCACCAACCAGGATCAGCTTGGCTTCATACAACGTCACCTGGTCTTCTGCCTTTGCCTGGAGGTACTGCAAGACGGCTTGAGTACTTTGTTCATAGGCAGCAGCGAGATCAGGATTAAGGGGATTATCATCAAGGATAAGTGTCTCCAGGTGAGAGAGTTGACCTAAAGATGCCGGTAAATCAGTTAAGCAATTTTTAGCAAGGAATAAATTTCTTAGTTGTGTAAGTTCAATCAACCAGTCAGGCAAGGATTGTAAATCACTTTCTTTAACCTGAATTTGTTTAAGATTTTTCAGTGTCCTAATTGGTGCAGGGAGTTTGCCTATATGGCTATTGTCTAGGATTAAGACATTTAGATTCTGTAGTTCACTAAGAGAACTCGGTAAATCAGTGAATTTATTGTTGCCTAAACTCAATAAATTGAGAACTTTCAGTTCACCTATCCACTCAGGAATGATAACTAAGTTATTACCGAAAATTGCAAGTTCTTGCAATTTAGTAAATTTTTTAACTATCAACGGAAATTCAGCGAATTGGTTGTTTCCTAAATAAAGATTTTGTAACTGAGTAAGGCTTTCGAGTTGTTCTGGTAACTTTTTCAGTTGGTTGCTGTGGAAGTTAAGCTTTTGCAACTGAGTAAGCTTTGTAAATGTCTCCGGCACTTCCGTTAATTGGTTATAGGAGAGGTTAAGCTCTTGCAACTGAGTCAGGGATGTGATCGCCTCCGGCACTTCCGTTAATTGGTTGTAGGAGAGGTTAAGCTCCTGCAACTGAGTTAGGAATGCGATCGCCTCTGGGAGTTCTGTCAGTTGGTTTCTGGAGAGATCAAGATTTTGTAACTGAGTTAGGAATGCGATCGCCTCTGACAGTTCAGTCAATTGGTTGTATGAGAGGTTAAGTTCTTGCAACTGAGTCAGGGATGCGATCGCTTCTGGCAGTTGGGTCAGTTGGTTGTGGGAAAGGTGAAGCCGTTGCAACTGGGTAAGAGATGCGATCACCTCTAGCACTTCAGCCAATTGATTGCCAGAGAGGTAAAGCTGTTGTAACTGACTCAGGGATGCGATCACCTCTGGTAATGTCGTCAGTTGATTGTCAGAGAGATTAAGCTGTTGCAACTGTGTGAGGGATGCGATCGCTTCTGGCAGTTGGGTCAGTTGGTTGTAGGAGAGGTTAAGCTCTTGCAACCCAGTCAGGGATGCGATCGCCTCTGGTATCTCAGTGAGTTTCATGTTGCTGAGATCGAGTTTTATTGCTTCCTCTTGCTGTGCCTTTTTAATACGCTGCTCTGCTTGCCGATAAGCCTTATCTCTTACCATGACCAAATCCTTTTTCTCACTACCAAAATTGGAGTAATAGCCAGATTTTTTCTGGGTAACAGCCTATACAGGTGATTTAGCCAGAAAATCTCAGCCTAACACTCTAATAAATAGCAAGCAACGCCAAGGTAAAAATTTCACTTGAGTTAAAAATTTAAATACTTGAAATGATGTTGACAATTAAATAGCTTCCTGGTTTAGCGGAATTACAACTATAAATTCTGTACCTTGTCCCTGAGTAGAAATACATCTTAATTGTCCCAGATGTTTTTGGGTGACAATCTGATAACTGATAGATAAACCTAACCCTGTGCCTTTGCCAACTGGTTTAGTGGTAAAGAATGGTTCGAATAAGTGTTTTTGGACGTTTTCTGGAATACCTATACCATTATCTGCAATGCTAATAACTACCTGATTTTCACTATTAAGCTGAGTATGAATTTTAATTTTGGGATTAGATAGTGCTGCTTTCTTAACTTCCCACTCACTATTCTCCCCTGCTTCTTCTAAAGCATCGATCGCATTTGCTAGAAGATTCATAAATACCTGATTCAGTTGTCCGGCATAACATTCTACTAATGGCAGATCGCCGTACTCTTTGATAATGTCAATTGTTAGAGAGTTAGATTTAGCCTTGAGTCGATGTTCTAGAATGAGCAATGTATTATCTATACCCTCATGGATATTTACAGCTTTCATCTCTGTTTCATCTAACCGAGAAAAGTTTCGCAGAGATAGGACAATTTCTGTGATTCTTTCGGCACCAACAGTCATAGAAGTTAGCAAGTTGGGCAAGTCTGCTATTACGAAATCTAGATCGATGGCTTCTGTTTCTTTTTGAATTTCTGTTACTGGATTAGGATAGTTTTGCTGATATAATTGCAGGAGCTTCAGTAAATCTTCAATATATTGATTGGCATGGGTGATATTGCCATAAATAAAGTTGACTGGGTTGTTGATTTCGTGCGCTACACCTGCTACCAATTGCCCCAAACTGGACATTTTTTCACTATGTATGAGTTGAGATGCTAACTGCTTTGCCTCTTGGCGCAATTGTGCTTCTGAGTATCGCAATATCTGCTCTGCTTGTTTGCGCTGGGTAATGTCGTGGAGAATGACGACATACTCTTGAAAATCCTGATGCGGCCTGTCTGAGATGGAAACTTCTAGGATTTTGTTTTTGCCATTGCGGAGTAAGGTTTGTTCGCTGCGCTTTGTCCACTCGTCTGGATATGAGACTAATGCAGTTAGCCATTTGTTGAGGTGATTTCCCCGTAACTCGGATGGGTTAACGCCAAAAAAAGATTCAGTAGCTGGATTCGCCTGCTGGATAATGCCTCGATCGTCCACAACTAAAATACCATCTTGGGCAACAGTAAATAGGTGTTCGGCAGCTTCACGGGCTTCTGCGATCGCAACCACTTGCGGTAAACTTGTCCAACAAGCGATCGCTACTCCCACAAATGCCACTGTCATTAGCAGCACCACAAATAGGTTTTCACCCCCCGCACTTGCTGCTTTATTAAGTTTGTCACCAAACAACCAGCCAACTACCACTGCGCTGCATAGTAAAAAAATCAGGATGCTTACCTGAAGAACTACTGAGTCTTTGATAATTACCACAGGGCGCGATTTATATCGCCGCATCCACCAACTGGGATGAAATGGAGGGAATTTCACCCGGCGAATCACTGCATCTATTCCTATAACACCAATGGGAAATAATAGCCCAATTAGCAAGTTGAGCCAACCCCAGGCAAGTCCACCCACCACTAGCACTACAACTTCTAACAGCAGAATAGCCAGAGATATGCGAGGGAACAAAACTTCCGAGCGATCGCGCCGCAACCAAAGCCCCAAATGCAATAACATAAAAGAGACAAACCAGCCAACATTACCAACGGCTACGATTCGCGCTACATCTCCCCAAATCAAATAAATCAGGCACAACACCAATGTTAATGTCAGCGCTGGTACAAACACACCCCGACGTGATACAACAGAAAATAAAGGTGAGATGTGTTTGTCTAAAGCCAACTGATACAAAATCCGAGGGCAATTAGAAACAACCGTTGCTGAACCTAAAAGACAAGCAGCTACTAGCAAAAAGGAAACACTTATAGCTGCTGATTTTCCCCAGAAAGGTTGGGAAGCTGCCACAAGATTCATAAAAGCGTTGTCTTTGAGGCTTGGATCGGTTGCTAACCGCATCATTACCCAAGATCCCCCCAAAAAGATCGGTGGCATCATCCAAGCCGCAACATCTAGAAAACGTAGCGTCTGGGTGGGTTGGCGGCTATCGGCGACAAAAGAAGAAGCCGTTTCACAACTGTAGGTGGCATAAGTGACGAAAAAGAACCACTTTGCCCAATCGACAAAACCCAGAGATGACCAATTGCTAGGAAAAAATCCAGGACTATCACCAGAGAAAGCTAACCAGCCAAGACCCTGTACACAGAAGGTAATTAGCAATCCAAAGGCGGGAATTACAAAAAATAAATGTAAAATACTTAGGGCGCGAGTCCCACTAAACGCGACTATAAACGGCAACAGTGTAAAGCCAATATCTAGAAGTATTTCTGGACAGGCAATACCCAGCGCCTCCAAATTCACCTTAATTAAATCTTTGAGGACGATGGTATTAACTGACAGGTAGGAAACCCAGTTGAGCAGGTATCCAATTGCTGCATAGCAAGCTATTCCTGGATAGTTTTGCAGCAACTTAGTAGCATAGTTAGGTGTTCCTCCAGCCACATTCATAAAATGCATACCCAAGCGTTTTACCTGGTAGTTGAGCAGCATTCCGAAAATCACCGCAGGTATCCAGACAAAAATAGCTTGGGGGCCGAGAGCAGCATGAATTGCTGGAACCAATGCTGTCCAGGAAATATGAGCCGTTAAACCGAAACCCCAACTTTCAACAGCACTTAAGCTTCTAGTCAAGCGCGGGTAAGAAGATTGGCCCAAAGTGGGATGAGCAGGATGGGACATCATTGGCTGTGTTGGGTGGGATACTGTAATTAAACTTATTAGCTAGAGTTCCCATCTTCTAAATGTTCTGAACAGAGACTTTTTGCTCGAAATCATAACATATTCACAACACCAGCATTTCTTTACACCATAATTTAGTCTTCCAGGTGTAGCTGATAGTAGCCTATCTTTATTCCCACTCCATGCTTTCAGGAAGCTTCTTATTGAAAAAGCGATCCATGCACCGCTCCGCTAAAGCCGCGATGGTTAGCGATGGGTTAGTACAGGCAGTCGAACCAGGAATCAGAGAACCATCTACAACAAACAAATTAGAATAACCGTGGACTTTACCATAAGTGTTGCATACAGCACCCATAGTTGCACCACCAAGAGGATGCGCTGTCGCACTAAAGTCAAGTGGTGCGCCAAAAGTAGTACCATTAGCTTGATTTAGCCGTTGGTAAGTATACTGATTAGCCTGGGTAATTTTCTGATTATTGGCTGAGTCTTTCGGCCAGAACAGATTAGCTGATTGCGTAGAAGTATTGTAAGTCAGATAGCCCTCTGGCTTGGCGATCGCTAGGCTAATAGGAGCTAAGACACCTTGGGGAACTATGGGAAAAGGAAGCTGCTCAATGACTAATGGCGTGATGGGATTGTCCAAGTCTTCAATTACTACCGATGCTGGCCCGCCCAGTGTGGCATTAGTTTGACCAGAAGTAACGATCGCACTCACCGCATCACCGTTAGTTCCCCACAATTTTCCAACTTGATTGTTCAGGCGACCCAATGTCCCATTGTGCTTGGCACGTAAAAGCAATTCAGTAGTGCCAATAGAACCGGCTGCTAAAAACAGATAACGACAGATAAAGGATTTTTTAGCCAGCACAACTCCCCGCTCATTGATTTGATTGCAGGTAACTCGGAAACGCCCAGCATGGCATTCTTCGATCGTGTTGACTACGTGTAGGGGTCGAATTTCTACCTTTTTAGTAGCTTCTGCCATGCTGAGATAATTTCGATCTAAGCTATTTTTCGCACCACTATTAAGACCATAGTAAACTTGACCTGCGATCGCCGAAGGAACTTTCTTACCCACAATTTCTTGCCGAACGATATCCCAATCAACAGCGACATCAAGTTTGCGACCTTTTAAACCAGCTTTGGCTGCTTGCTCTAATAAAATACGGCTGGCTAAATAGTAGTCAGTTTTTAGAATATCATCCGGTATGGGAGATGGTTTGAGGACGGAACGCACCCTTGGATAGTAAACTTTATCCAGTTCCTCATATTTGATACTGCGTGGAAAGACTTGATAAAAAAGTTCTTTAGTTGGCTGATAACTGACAGCATTGTAAACTAGCGAACCCCCTCCCACCCCTGCTCCACGATAAGCAATAATCCCATCGCCTACCTTAACATCCAGGACACCAGTATAAATATCAATTGGAACTTGGTTGAATATAACTGTAGTCGGACTTAACCAAGTAGACCGACCATCTGGGTTTTGATATGTGGAGAAAGTATTACCTGCATTGGTTATTGGCCATCGTCGTCCCCGTTCCAATACTATGGTTTTAATTCCAGCTTCACCAAGGCGCAATGCTGCAACTGCTCCACCAAAACCGCTACCAATCACCAGCGCTTCTACACATTCTTCACCACGATAAGTTGCAGAAGCAATCTTAGACACGCCTATACTTGCAGTTGCTGCCAGTGTTGCCCGAATAAATTGACGACGTTTAATTACGCCTGACATACTTGATTTCCTGTACGAGTTGATTATGCACCGACACGTTGACATACCAGTTGAAATAACTAGCTGTAATTGATGTCTTTAAGGAATTACAGAAGTAACTTAAAAATCTCGACCACCTGGTTATGGCAACTTCTGTTACATTCGTTGCACAATCCCAAAAATATCAGTATCAAAAATAGTTGATCTGCCAAATTGCCAAAAACTTGTTTTTGTGTATTTAAAGACTTCCAAATAAACAAATATTCAACTACTGATTGCGGGGTAGCTGTTTCACCTGCCTGTAACACTTCACGCTATTCTTAATCAAGCGTCAGCGAACTTTAAAAAGCATGGGTGGCAAATTAATTGTATTTGAAGGGGTGGAAGGCTGCGGCAAAACCAGCCAAATGCAGCTTTGTTCTCAGTGGTTGGAAAATCTAGGTGTTTCTGTGGTGGTAACTCGTGAACCAGGCGGAACAGAGTTAGGCTTACATCTTCGCCGCTTACTACTAGAGAAAGCAGAGGATAAACCAGTTGCAGAAGTAACAGAACTTTTATTGTATGCTGCTGACCGATCGCAACACGTGGAACAAGAACTTAAACCAAATCTCGCAGCAGGGAAATATATTTTATGCGATCGCTACACTGACTCTACCATTGCCTACCAAGGATATGGTCGCGGTTTGAATATGAGTTTAATCAATCAGCTTAACTATATTGCCACTGCTGGTTTAGAGAGTGACTTAACTATTTGGCTAGATGTCAATGTTGAAGTAGGACTAGCCCGCAAACGGGGAGATGGAATAGGATTAGACCGCATTGAACAAGAAACTATCGCTTTTCATCGGCGCGTTCAGCAAGGATACGCAGAGTTAGCAGCATCCTATCCTTCAAGAATTATGCGGGTAGATGGCAGCTTGAGTAAAGAAGCTGTGCAACAAGTAATTCAAGGAATTCTGCGCGTACACCTGAAGGAATTGCCATAGGTATGTCTCAACTTTTGAAGGCAAAATTCTTTTAACAGTTTACTTAACTGTCTTAACTGTCCTTGCATCCTTGCTTTTAGCCTGAGAATATAAAAGACGTGGCATTTTCCAATTCCACACCCGAATCTAAAACCATTGCATTGCTCACAAAAACGTTGGCGCAGACTGCCGCAGGCATCGTTATCTTCAGGGGTCTAACAAACCCACTACACTGAAACGAAGCTTAATTTGCCATTTATATATTTCAATAAAAGCTTGGGAGGAAGAGTTTGTATGAAATTTAAGTCTATTTCCATAGGTATTGGTTTAAGCATTCTTAGTTTTTCAGTTAGTTCATTCCCACGGACTGTATTCAATTCACCACGAGTCCTTGCCCAAGAAGTTAGTTCTTCATGTCCTTTACAATCTGATATTGCCGTTACCTTCCTAAATTCTAAATGTGAGGAAGTCAAACTAGAGGAGCCTAAGACTTTTTATCGTTACTATAGTAGCAGTGAGAATAGATATGGTAGGTATTTAACAACTGATAAATACGAAACAAATGTAGAAGTAATTAGGAATTTAGCTCTCAATCAATCATGGGGCAATAAAGCCACTATGATCCAACCAGTTACTTTGCCGGCAGGAACGACAGTTTATCAAGGTATTGTTGCCCCTCAAACCCCCACTCAATGCTATCCTGGCGGTGGTCAACAGACTTTTATTAAAGATACAAGAGATCCAAATATTAAGTGGTCTGAGGGAGAAAATATCATCAAAAAAGATTTTAGTTGTCCGTAAAAATCATGGAAACAAAAACAGAAGAATTTATCAAATTGCTCAATAATGCTCTTGAGATAGCCGAGCAGATTCGTAGAGAGAAACAACCAGAATTTAAACATTCAGAGCGTTTAAATAATCTGATCGGTGCCCTAGAATCTATTAAAAGTAAGACGCTGATTGGTAAACTGGAAGCATCAGGAGGAATCTCAACCCTTGGGCTGGCTCGTGAAGTGGCTGATTGGATTGAGCCGTTAGATTCGCCATTATTAAAAGCTGTAGGTACGATAGAGGAATATTACCAAAAATATCTCTAAATACTACAGGTTTAATAAGTAAAGCGGATCGCTCTTTAGCCCAATGTCAACTCAGCTATCGATATTCTTGCATATCAAGCTCTCTTTTTAAAACCTCATATTCATCAATCAGAATATAAAAAAAAGCGATCGTATCCTTAAACTAAGAAGAAGCGATCGCTAATTTTTTAACTACCAAATAGAGATTAAGCAGCAACAGGTTCTAACAATTTGATGTCAGAGAAGATAAATTCCTGAATAGATATTTGTCCTGCTGTCTCGGTACGAATCTCCCGACGATTTAGGATAAAATAATCACCAACTTTTTCATATTCATCGACAAATTCGCTTCTGCCGCCCTTTTGTTCCCCAGTTTTGGGGTCATGGTAAACAGAGTCATAGCGGTGAGACAAGTAGCCTTCTCCGGTGTCGTGGCTGCTGAAGGTGTCAATTGTCACAAAAGTACCGTGGATTAGACGGTGAACATGACACACTTCATTATTGCGGACTTTGTATTTATCACCCTCAGCCTTACCACCCATTAAAAGCTCAATCGCACCAGTTTCATCAGTTTTACCATAGGTAAAGGTATTGGCGCTGTGGGTGTCTTCAAAGCTGCGGCGGACGCGGTGAATTGCTATCTCCCATGCTTGCCCATGAATTGCTTGCTTGGCTGCCTCGTCATCTACACCCAAAACTTCGGCTTTGAGATTGGGGCTGATGCGAACTTGACCTGTGAATACTTTATCATCTTGCTTATAGGTAATATTTGCGGTATAACCGGGGAAATTCTTGTCCCAAGTATAGCGGTTCTCATAAGCAGCCCGGAAAAGTTCCTGAGCAGAGAGTTGTGTAACTGTCATGTGCTTCTCCTAGTCGCTACTGTAAATTAGCGTTTTAGTTTCCTTGGTATTAGCATAGAAGTAATTGTTGAGGCTTGGATAGTCCCCAACTGGGTACACTTATGCTTATGGTTAATTCTCTCCACGCCATATTTCATGCGATCGCTAATGTCCGAAATGAGCAAGAATTAAGACTAGCTCTCACGGATAAAATTGGTGAGCATTTTGGTGTGCAAAATTGGGGTATTTATCTCCTAGACGATCAGCCAACGGCCCAAATCGATGTTCAGGGTATTCCGGCAGTATGCTTAGAAAGCAATCCAGTCGGGCGCTACGTGGTTGAGCGTCACGCTCCCGCCCATGAGCAGTTATTATTATCACCAGGAGACTGGAAGCATTTTTGCTCGCGTTCTGATCACGAACACGTAATGACTGGGCCAATTGTTTGCGATGGCCGTCTTGTAGGAACACTTAACTTGGCTCGTGATAAGGGAAATCCTGCTTTTAATGGCAACGATTTAGCCGATCTGAGTGCATTATGTATCCATTTATCAGCAAAAATGGCGACTCTACGGACGACAAAACCACAAATATCCAATTCCCTTTTAATAAATCCTCTAACAGCGCGTGAGTTAGAAATTGCCGAGTTAGTGGCACAGGGGTTAACAAACGCAGAAATTGGGGAAAAACTTTGGATTACGCAAAATTCTGTCAAACAAGCTTTGAAGAGGATGTTTCGTAAGTTGAAGGTTTCGGCGCGTGCAGAAATGGTGGCAAAGCTGCAAGATATCAAAGTTTCTTAGAGGAGGTAGGAGGCAGTTTCCTCTCCTCCTTGCTCTTTACTCTATATAATTTTGCAATGTGTTTAGTGTCTCAACTATCTAGTTAACATTTACAACAGTTTCCACATTCATAGACTACGCCACATCTTGCTTCCTACCCTAGCTGTAGTCTATGGGTTTAAAATTGGCTGTAAGGTTAAATTATTTTTGTTGCAATCAATTTTTTAACTATTTTCTTAACTGTCTTATCTGTCATTGCGTTTTGTTGGCGATGACGGCAAAATACAACGTGACAGTAAAATTTATTTGTCAAAAATGCAATTATTTCAATAGACTTGATTCTTTTTAGGGAGAAAAATTAGTGAGTTCGTTAGAGCAAAAACATACCTATATATTAACACAAGATAAGGGTATTAAACTGTCTGGTAATCCCATTCAAACTGAAAAATTTTTTATTCAAAATACCCTACGAGATGGAGGGAAAATCCGCTTCAAAATTCGTTATTCTGCCGAACTACAGGGTTTTTGCCTGCTGGAAGTTTTTCTGCTCAAAGCACACAACAGAACACAAACTGCTAGCATGACTATTCCCAACGGTGGCTCGACAGCTACTGTTCAAGAACAAGAACAAGAATTTGGTATTTGGGAGCCAGGAGATTATTACTTCTTTTTCAAAATGTCTTCCAATAATGGCTCTTTTTTTATCGAGGATTATCAACTTTATTGGTCAGCTAGTTAATTAGTTTAAAATCTTTTCCAGCCGCCATAATTTAAAAATGTAGATAGTTCTTGGTGTTGCTAATTCAAGATAAAAAAGCTCACGCTCCAGATAAATCTGAGCAAATAAAAACTCCGCCCAGAATTTCGGTAGGCATAGAAGTGTGGGAAAAAATGTACCTGATAGTTTTTTCAAGCACGTTTTTGCAATGATTTATATTCAAATTCAGCAACACCTAGTTGTTTTTTAAAGTAAGCGCGGTAGAGTTGGCAACGCGGTAAGATGCGATCGCCTTCATAAGTGATTAATCCCAAGCTTTCCAGTTTATGAGCGTCAATGGGATTCAAAGAAATGCTTTGCTTTGAGCTAACAACTTCAATATATGCTTTTACCAAACTAGAATTTTCTTGCAGAATTGCCCAGTGTCGCCATAAATGATAACGGTAGATACCGCCGTTAGCGATCGCCTCATACATTACTTCCTCTAAGGTGATTCCTTGACAGCATATATAATACAGAGCAATCCGAATTAGCGCTGGATGTCCCCCCACCAGAGACATCAGTTGCGTAACCTCGTTGTGAGAAGTCCAGTCTAGCCCATGCCGTTGGGCCAAATACTCTACTTGATACTTAGTAAATTCTGGCAGACGGATCGGTAGTCCAATGTTAAATGGGGAACGGTTGATATCTAGAGAGACGTAAACTTCTGTAGAATAAACCACCAGTAGCCTAAGCTTCTGCAAGTTAGCATCTTGTCGTGCTTCTTCATACCAAGAGCGTAACAAACCAAAGAACTCCTGAGCAATTTGAGGATATTCAAAAAAGTGGTCAACCTCATTTAACACTAAAACCACTGGACTTTTACTCTGCTTCAGCAAGTATGATTGTAAGTATAAACTGCAACTTAACTTACAGCCTATTTCCTCATCCCAGTTTTCATCTAGCTTAGGGTCTATGCCTAATTCTGTTGCAATTTGCCAGCAAAAAGAACGCAAAAACTTGTTTAAGTCTGTCAGACAGGTTGCATCCATTTGCTTGCAATTCAGGTTCACAGCACGATAACCTTGCATCTGGGCAAAAGCCAATAACCGCAACACAAGAGAAGTTTTTCCCATCTCTCTTGGCGCTCGAATTCGGATCACACAGCCTGGTTGAATTATTTCTCGATAAACTAATTCTTCAATGGGAGGACGTTCGACATAGAAGGGGGAATCTAGAGCTACGGGGCCATCTGGGTATGACCAAAGATTTTCGAGTTGATTATGGTGCTGAGTAACAAATGATTCTAAGGATAAAGGCGGAGATAATTTCTTTTCTCCTGTATCTAAACTCGACAATTGAGTTGGAGAGACTACAGTAGTATTCGGTTCACTCAAAATTGTGTAGTCTTCCCTGTGTAATTCTAGGTTAAAGGCGGTAAAGCACAATTTTAAGGTTTTTTGATCCACGCCTGTATTCAACGACCATAATCGGTTCAGGGTTTTGGTTGAAACATTCATGCGATCGCCTAAATCTTCTAGAGTGAAGTGATTGCCATTGTTTTGAACCTTTTCCATAGCCAGAATCGCCGCTTGTAAACGCTTCAATCCAGCGATCGTTAGGACAATTCCCCGCTTTCGCGTACTCTTAGATTGCTTCATATTGCTAATTATCTATCTGTTTTTTTCTTTACTGCCTTAGCTCTCTCCTCATTGTTTCATGTTTTAAAACAGTTATTCAACAGTTACTTAACTGTTATTAAGTTACTCAATAGTTAGTAAAAAAATATACTTGATTATCTTATGAAAGTTAGATAGGTGGGTATAAACAAACATAACTTTTTCTTTCCCCTACGGTAAGCTGCTGATGCTTGTGCATCAAGTGTTTTTTACTACTTGCAAATAATAAATGACTTGCCTTAATAGTTCACTTTATTTGTGCAAACTGCCTAGATATTACTTAAAGTTATTTCTTATTTAGTATTGATATGGATTTTGGAGCGCAAATCCATCCCAATTCTTATCGGGTTTTGGGGAAAAGGAGGAAAGAAAAAACCTTTACTCTTTAACATTTTCCTCGAACCCACTTCCAAGTTGAAAATGCTTTACCCCACCGAAGCAGTATTGAGTGAGATCCATCCAATAAAGTGTAATATGCTGGCGATATCTACGATCGGCTACGCCACCTACGCTTCTCAACATTAGCAATTCTTTTTTAGATGTAACATGCAGTAGGGGCGTACAGCTAGCTGTACGCCCCTACTAAAGACCTATATTTTATGCACCTGAAAAACGCTACAATCTTTTACAAGCAAGGGTAAAGGCGTTATCCAAGTATTAGAATTCGTTATTTAAGGGCATTAGGGGGATTTAAAAGTGCCTAAAGTTACAGTGAAACACTTTTCAAACGACCTCTTAGCGTCGAACTTGGTTAGAGATATTTTTGCCTGTCTGTGCTGCACTGTTCCCTACATCATTAGCAGTTTCCTGAGCCCCCTCTACATACCCAGAACCAAATTGTTTAAAGGCTTCTGCTGACTGTTCTCCAATCTTTTGAAGTCGTTCACCAGGAGAACCTTCTGTTTCACGAGCGTCTTTATACCACTCCCCTACTGTTTTCGGTCTTTGAGAATCATCTTGCTGTATCTGTTCGCTAACTCTCTCCTTTAAGGCTTTGTCATTCTGCCCATAAGTAACATTCGTCGTCAGCACTAAAAAACCAACTAGGACAACAGCCAAAAAACGTGTTACCTGAAGTCCTTTAAGCACAGAACTGATGTGACCAATTTTTCTAGAAATCAAATTTATCATGCCAATTAGCTTGTTTTTTGAGTACAAATAAACATTAACTATAAAAGGGTAATTATCCTTCTAACAAAAGGCATATCTCAGTTATAAAAAAGAAATACTTTTTAAACCTTGGGGAGGAGGTGGTTTGTGAGATAAATAGATATTTGCATTCATTTATGTGCAAGAGCAACGAGCAATACTGCCTTTCCCTAGATAGTCCATCGCTGAATAAATTAAACTGTTATGAGAAATATGATAAAGGGCTACACTTCACTATTATCAAGTCTTGTCAATCTAATCAGTAAAATTATGATGCTAAAAAAATCCCACAATTCCAAGTGAATATAGCTTATAAAAACTCAGTAGATTTGGTTGATATTGCTATTCTAAAAATCTCATTATTTTGGTATTTAAGTTTATCAAAAATTGCCTCAAGATTACAAGTATTAGTGTGATATTATTTGAACCAATTAAGTCAATATTTTCAAGGCTACTTTGGAGGATAATATGTCAATTAAACCTCATCATATTGAAACCTAGAGTTTTTTAAAAGATATATTTATGTAGGTTAGGTGGAGTGAAACACAACCCAATATTACCACCTTATTTATGTTGGGTTATGCTATCGCTGTACCCAACCTACAAAACTTTGGAGGATAATATATGTCAATTATCTGGTGAAAATCAACGAAAACCTTTAAATATCAGCCCTGAACTAGAAGAAATTGCTAAACTAATCTATTTGCTCTAGGATATTTAGTCACGCTTCGAAGACCATTGTAAACAATTGATCGCGTGATAAAACAGTTGGGATTACCATAAATTTCCATAATTCATCCTAAAAAAGTATTTAAATGCTCAATAACAGCTTTTTTAGGAGTCTTAATCTTTGTTTATAAATCATGCTTAAGATTCCTTCGGTTGGCAAATGTAGCACTAAATACATTTTTAATGCTACATTTGGTTTTTAATACAGATAGAGTTTAAAAAAACATATATCTTTAGTTATAAAAATTATCTATCTAAAGAGATGGATAATTCCTAAATAGCTACTCAGAACAATCAATAGTCACAGAACTTTTAGGCTAGAGATATTATTTGTCTGATTGAGTGGATTTATACCGTAATCCCTAGATATTTGAAGGGCTTGCAGAGGACAAATTAATCCACATTTTTTCCTCAATACGAGAACTGCTTTAGCTGGAAAGCCAAAGGATGAAATACTGGATCAGGAAATTAGCAATCTTTATAGTATTACTGTATAACTTGTTCATCTGTAGTGATTATGCAGGAGCAAATCAACTTTCAAATATTGATGTACAGCAAGTAAATGCACTTCCAGTAGTTGAAAATTTAGCAAATACTGACAACGATATTACTAAGAGTAGAAAGGGAAATTTTTGCCGATTTAATAAGGTTGTCAAAGGGATAAATAAAGTAGAGGGACTCTTCACACTTTATTGCACTGATAATTCTGGAAAAATTTACTTAGAAATTAAACCAGAACAGCTAAATAAAAACTACCTAGCTATAGTGACATTAGAATCGGGCGTTGGGGAAAGTGGAATTTATAGTGGATTACCTCTTTCTGATTTTATCTTTTGCTTCCAACGAGTAAACAATAGATTGCACTTTGTGGTGCGGAATATAAAATTTCGTGCAGAAAGTAGTCCAGAACAGCGATCGCTTGCTCGTTCGTTTAGCGACTCTGTTCTTTATTCACTCGAAATAGCCAATATCGATCCACAGAATGAAAATATTCTGATCAACTTGAATGAACTGCTAATGCAGGATTTACCTGGATTAACTACCATTTTGAAATACTCTTTGCAGGCTGATTACCGCTTGGATGCACACAAGTCATATTTTGGTGATGTTAACAGCTTCTCAGAAAATATAGAGATTGATTCTATTTACGGTTTTTCATCATTAGAAGGAGCAAATTTAGTTACCGTACCTGATAGTAGGGCGCTCACTCTCAAGGTACACTATAGTTTTTCTCAACTTAGAGAAACCAATGATTATATTCCCAGACTTGCTGATGATAGAGTGGGATATTTTATTACTGCTTTTCAAGATTTATCTAATAAGAATCCTCATGAATCATTTGTACGTTACATCAATCGTTGGCATCTAGAGCGATCCGATCCGAATGCTCTCTTATCTCCACCTAAAAAGCCAATTGTGTATTGGATTGAAAATGCTGTGCCACTAGAGTACCGCGATGCGATTCGTGAAGGCGTTTTGATGTGGAACAAAGCATTTGAAAAAGCTGGATTTCAAAATGCTATTGAAGTACAGCAAATGCCAGATGATGCTGATTGGCAACCCGCAGATGTACATTACAATACTATTCGCTGGTTCAACTCTTTGGATGCAGGTTTTGCTAAAGGCCCAATGCGCGTCAACCCATTCACGGGGGAAATATTGGATGCAGACATTATGGTAGATGCCAATATGGTGCTATCAATTCAGCAAGAATATCACGCATTGATGGAAGTAAATCCATCTTTAGTGGGCAAAAACCCATGTCTTGCCCTTTGGGGAAGCCAAAAGCCAGGAGTTAATAATTCTCTTCTAGCGGACTCTGAGTTCTGCTATGGTATGGAGGCTTCAAATCAAGCTGCGATGGGAGCGCTGGCGTTGTCAATTTTGCCAAATACTACAGCCAGTAGTGAAACGATGAAGAAGTATGTGCATCAATATTTGCGTTCTCTCATTGCTCACGAAGTCGGGCATACTCTCGGTTTGCGCCACAACTTTCATGGCAGCACAATGTTAGCACCTGAAGAATTAAATAATACTGAAATCACTCACACTAAAGGCTTAGTGGGTTCGGTAATGGACTATCTACCGGTGAATATAGCACCGCAGGGAGTACAGCAAGGTGACTATTTTCCAGGAGTTGTTGGGCCTTATGACGAATGGGCAATTGAGTATGGTTATAAAACAAGCCCATCAGCAGCGCTTGAGGGGATAATTCCAGAATCAGAAAAAAGTTTTTTAGAGCAGATTGCACTAGCGTCGCCTCAACCAGAATTGTCTTATGCAACTGATGAGGATATCTGGGACATTAATCCTTTGGCGAATGTTTGGGATATGAGTAGTGATGTACTACTTTATTCGCAGTGGCAAATGGATAATGCCCGTGTTATGTGGCAGCGCCTTGATAAGGGTTATCTATCAAAAGGAGAAAGCTATAGTAACCTGCGCGTCTCATTCAATAGAGTGCTTAAATATTATTTTCGGAACGCCACCTTGCTTTCCAAATATATTGGCGGACAATCGTTTTTGCGTCTCCATACTAATGATAATGCTTCTTGGACATTTGTACCTGTTTCACTTTTAAAACAACGCCAGGCATTGACAAAATTGCAAGAATATGTTTTTTCTGAGAATGCTTTCAGTTTTTCACCAGAATTGCTCAATAAACTAGCACCGTCACGCTGGGAACATTGGGGTAATTCTGTACCTAACAACCGCCTTGATTATCCAATTCACGAAAATATTTTGAAGTTTCAAAGTGCGGTGCTGCGATCGCTATTAGACAGCGATCGCCTCAATCGTTTACAAGATATAGAATTAAAAACTCTGCCTGGGGAAGCACTTTCTATCCCGGAACTGTTCGATACCCTGCAAACAGGTATCTGGGCAGAAGTTTTAACCCCAGGAGAACCAAAGCCAATTTCTAGCATCCGTCGTTCATTGCAACGGGAATATCTGAATATTTTGCTAGAAATGATGTTGGGTACTACCGATACACCTGAAGATGGCCGGACATTGGCTTGGTATGAATTGCGCCAACTGCAAAAAGCTATTGATGTCAGACTCAAACAACTTAGCGAGCAACGCTTTGGCGGGGTTCCCTCCCTTGAAGCGACTGGCGTTAGCACAGCGTTAGCGACATTCGTCTTAGCGTATCCGCAAGAGAAGCAGCATCACCTGGAGAGTGAAAGCCTTGATATTTACACCCTAGCCCATTTAGAAGCTTCTGGCGATCGCATCACCAAAGCATTAAATGCACATTTACTCTCTAAGTAGTCATTTGTCATTTGTCTCCCTCATCCCCCTCATCCCCCTCATCTTCCCCAATCCCCAGTCCCCAGTCCCCAGTCCCAGTCCCAATCCCCAGTCCCCAATCCCCAGTCCCCAGTTACCGAAGATATCGTTGCAATAGACCAATGACAACTTCTGGTATTTCTAAATGAGGTAATATTCCTGCATCTGCGATCGCATAAAAATCTTGAATTGCCCTTGGATTTAAATTTGCCAAGCGTTGTCCTAGTTTGATATTAGTAAATTGTGCCTTCTCTCCCCAAAACATCACAGTGGGAATTGTCAGTTGCTGAATATATAAACTCAGATCAAAGTAAAGATCGCCCCGCAAAAATGCTAAAGCAGAAAATTTGGCATTAGGTTGTTGTGCAGAGGTTAAATAAGCATCCACTATTTCTTGAGATACTCGTTCTGACTTAGCAAACAAAAAACTTTGTAAAAAATTTCGGACTGCAATTTCATTTTCAGCACCAAGCATATAAATAAAATTGTCCAACAGAGGCGTATTGATTACCGAAAGCGGAAGTCTGCGTCCAGCACCCTGCCCAAAATCATCAAATCCAGATGGGGAAACCAAAAACAGTGCTTTGAATAGATTGGGTTGAACAATAGCTAGGCGGATAGCAAAAGCGGCTGTTAGAGAAGAGGCTACCACCGTCACAGGCTGGCGACAAGTTTCGATGATAAACTCTGCGATCGTGCTGAGATAATCCCTAATTTTATAATCCCGGACTGGATGAGCCGATTCTCCCCAGCCGATTAGATCGGGAGCTAAAATGTGGTAATTAGAAGCAAAAGCCGGGTAAACTTTAGACCATTCATACGCAGATGCCCCACCACCAAAGTTATGGAGAAACAGTAGTGGAGGTAAATTTTCAGTATCAGCGAACGCCCAAGGTGTATTAGTTTGGGTATAGTAAACCATTGCCCCCAAGGATGTATGGATAAGTTTATGTCCAAAGCCAGGAGGTTGAAACTGAAGCATAAAATTAAAAAGTATAGTTTAATGGCACTTTACCCGAAGGCAAAATTAAGAGGTATAAATTCAAACTTACCGATAAATATCAGAGTAAGTAAAATTTTTCTGTCCTAAGCTATTTCATATTTAATTTGTATACAGTCAAACTAATTCATAATTCATTTTTTACTTTTGATTACTATCTCCTGTGATCTGAACAAGTTGATGGAGGTTATCGCCACTAATATGATAAGCTGCCCCAAAACCAACTACAAAACGCCCTTCACTAGGAATTAGCTGAAAAATCCGAAAGTCAGACAAGCCGCGTAAAACTTCGATAATTTCACCAAATCGCCCTTGAAATTGCTCAACAATTTGATTCCACTTGTCAGTTTCACGCTCTATCAAAGTTGCCGTACAATCAAAACTTAAACGACGACGGGCAAAAATTAGATTACTCTTGGCTTCATCCTCGATAAATAAGACACTTACATGAGAATTAGTATAGATATTTTTGGTATGAGTTGAAAGACCACTGACATAAATGTAGATGTTTTTAGAATTATCCATTACAAAAGGAGCATAACTAGCATTTGGTATTGCTTGGGCGTTCACGGTGCTAATGATTACACTCTCAAATTCTTCAGTAAACTTTTCATACTCAGCTTGAATCTTTTCAAGTTGACTCATAAGTAAATTACCGTTTAATTAGTAGCAATTAGTTATTGTAACGTTATTGAGCGATGTCTAGGATGGGCTACTGTCTGGAGTTCGAGTGAATCCCCATTCCTTAGATGTTTAATAAGTAGGATTGCAATACTGCTCGGTTAAAGGGAAAAAGAGTGGAAGACTTGAGATATAAGGTTTTTCCCCTTTAACCCAAAACCCGACAAGTATTGAGTAGGATTGCTATATTGCCAACACTGTTAACGCAGACCAAGTAAGTGGTAACATCCAGAACAAGTATGCTGAAGAACGCTCAACGATCAAAAGGCTTGATTTGACATGATTTTCCGTGATAACCTACGTTCATCTCTTGAAAATACGGTTTACCCATAGTTTTATAGTAGTTTTAATAGCATACTGTATTTTTAATTTGAGTTAGCACAAGTAATTCTAAAACTGTCTTAAGAAAAACTCATGGTCATTACACAAAGGCGTAAACTTGGACGTTCAGAACTAGAAGTATCACCAATATCTTTTGGTGGTAACGTATTTGGCTGGACTATTGATGAAAATAGTTCATTTGAGATTTTAGATAGTTTCATAGAGGCTGGAGGTAATTTTATTGACACAGCTGATGTCTATTCCAAGTGGGTTCCAGGAAATCAAGGTGGAGAGTCTGAGACAATTTTAGGAAAATGGCTCAAGCAGCGCGGTCATCGTGACCAAGTGGTGATTGCAACTAAGGTTGGTAACGATATGGGTGTTAGAGGCCAAGGGCTTTCTCGTAAACACATTCAACAAGCTGTGGAAGACTCGTTGCAGAGGTTACAAACCGATTATATCGATCTATATCAATCGCATATCGACGATGAAAACACTCCACTTGAAGAAACTCTTGAAACCTACGCAGAATTGATTCGTCAGGGAAAAGTACGTGTGATTGGTGCTTCAAACTATAGTGCGGAGCGTTTGGGGCAGGCATTAGAAATTAGCCGTCAGCATGGCTATCCTCGCTACGAAAGCCTTCAGCCCCGTTATAACTTGTATGACCGAGATGGTTATGAACAGGATTTACAACAAATTTGCCAAGAACAGGAAATTGGCGTAATTAACTATTCCTCTCTGTGCAGTGGTTTTCTCTCTGGTAAATATCGCTCAGAAAAAGATTTATCTATTAGTCTCCGTGGTAATTCTGTAAAAAGATATTTAAACCCTCGTGGCTTGCGAATTCTAGAGGCAATTGATCGGGTGGCAACGACTTATAATTCTACTCCCACCCAAGTTTCTCTGGCGTGGCTCATTGCCAATCCCAGCATTACTGCTCCTATTGTTAGTGCAACAAAGGTTAAGCAACTCAACGATATCATCAAAGCTGTCAATATAAAGCTCGACCAAGATGCTATTGACCTTCTCAATCAAGCCAGTTCCTCAAACGCCTAGTATGGCTACCCGAAAGTCAACACTCAACAGTTATTCCCCTAACCAAGAGCTTTCTTCTTTGATAAAAGGGCGTGTCGCATTTAGTACATTATTTGGTGCAGTTCTGTGTGGATATTAGTCATAAGAGCGATCGCTGGGCAAATCCTTCAAACAGAAAAAAATTATACGAAAACTTTCCGTACAATAAATAGTTATGTCTGTGGTTTGATTTTATCCAATGACGTGGTTTGAAACATTGACCGGTTTTCCTGAAGAGTCCCCACAACAGGTTTGGCAGAATATCACTGTTGACGGTAAGGTATTGAAATCTCATGTGAATGGGAAAGTAATGGTTTGCGGTCAGTTGGAAACACCGTCTTTAGCCGAACTCAGAGAACGTGTCCATTCAAGTGGATATGAGGTTGGAAAAATATCGGTACGTGAAATAGTTGCCAACGTCCAGGATTTGCACATAAATAAATCGAATGCTGATTCGCTTTTTCAAGTAGCTTCCCAGTTCAATCTGCTTGAAATGGTATCTCCAAATGTAACGCCTGAGAGAGGTGTGGGGATTTATGAGAATGATCCTACTCAGGGGCCAGCTTGTGCGATCGCGGCTGGTGCAGGAACGATTTATCGAAACTACTTTGCAACCGTAAATGGGCAAACCGGACAATCAACAACAAACCAAATCGATTGTCTTGCAGATATGGGAGTAGCATTGGGAAATTCCAAAAGCCGTCTTTGGGAAATGAGAAACGGCTATGCTTTGGCATCACATAGCGGTTTGGTCGAGATTTCAAATCGACTTCGAGCAGCAAGCGAGAGTGAACTTGATGGATTGCGAGAGTTGTTACGAATCGGCATTCAATGGAGTACACAAGTAACGCTCAATGATTGCAAGCATACCGTCTCACAAGCCTATTGCTCTGCCTTGCCAGTTAGCTACTCACGTCATTCCTCAAATCTTTGGACGGAATTTGCACGCCTCGTTTTAGAAGCATCCTATGAAGCAACTATTTGTACTGCAATCTTGAATTCGATCAGAAATGGAAACAACAGATTGTTTCTTACGCTTCTCGGTGGTGGAGCATTCGGCAACGAAACCGATTGGATTATTGGAGGAATCCAACGTGCCTTGAACCTTTACAAGTATGCTGATCTTGATGTGGCGATCGTCAGCTATGGCTCGTCCAAGCAATATATCCAACAACTTGTAAACCAATACTAATATAAGTAATACATAGCTCGTAACCGTAATATAAAAACTCAGTGTAAGCGATGGGAACCTGGCTCAGATAATTAGAATATGTATACAACGGCAGCTTGTGGTTAAAATAGCGACAATATCAGCAGCTACCTACTAAAACAGCTAATTTAGAGTTTGAGCTAGATGATCCGCATTTTTAATGCAATTTTTGCGACTTCGCGCCAGATTTACCACCAACACACCACTCATAACTCCAATAGCCCACATCAGCAAGGCTTTCGGCAATCGCGGATGTTGTCAATGGATGCGGTAGTAGTTGGGATTACCTTGAAACTGTAGGCATCCTTACCTTGTGCCAACCGTAGGCAAAGTGCTTCGACATGTAGATAAAAAGGGTATAACATAAGACCAGCCCTTTCAAAGTGAGTATAAATTATCGAAGTGAATTCCTCTCTAAACCTCTTTTCTATATTTTCTCTATTTTAGAAAATTTGATGCCTGCTCTCAGACTTTCTGCTGTGCCTCTGCGGTTAAATAAATAACTTATAAACCACTTTCGACACACACAATGTTCCGAGAAAAAGATTTTGCGAGTCATGTTGAAAAGGTTAGCTTGATCATTTGTTCCTATTTAATACTTGTGCTGGAGATTTGCCGATGAAAACTATATCTAGTCTCGATGCAGTAACTAAACATTTAGAACAGCATGAAAACTCCAAACGGATTAAAAAATTAATATACTCTGCTTGTAAAAATATTTGGGAGAATGATGAAGAGACGCTAGATAGGTTTAAATTACAAGAATTAATTCAAGAATTATTTAGATTGAATCCTACTACCAACAACTTAAATTATAGTTTATCTGAAGTTGTCAAAACTCTTAACAAACAAACTGAATACGCCATAATTGCTAATGTTATTTTTCATTACATGCAGAAGCTATATATAACGCCTGAAGAACCAACAGGAATATTATTAAATCAACCTCGCCAAGAGGAACAAACATTTTATAATTCTGAACCAATATCATTAAAATCTATAGATAAATCTCCAAGCAGTCAAATCAAATATCAATATAATCAGTTTGATTTACGGCAAAATATTATGAAGTATACTAACCCACTTAGGGCTAAAATAATTCTATTTTCTGCACTTGACAAAAAATTTACTTTCACTGAAGAAGACTGGTTGAAACTGAAAACTCAAAAACTTGATGATTTATTGCTGAGATTATTTAATACCTGTCCAACTATTAGAGAGCTTGAATCTAAATTAAATAGTGCTGTTACATCTCTAGGGAAGCCGGATGAAAATATTCAAGCAGCTAGTGCAATTACACAATCTATGCGAGCTTTATATGGCGATATATCACCTAGTGCCAATGGATATAAACCGTTTAATAATGATCTATCTCTAGAAACAAAAACACCAGTTAATCCTTATCAGAAAACTGGACTCAATGATGATGGTAATACCTGTCAATTTATAGCACCCCCTACCAAAGAATAATGGTAACTTTTGATTATTGTTAATCCGAGAAAAACTTAAATATTTGTGGTAATTAATAGGAAAAAATATGGATGCCAATGAACTCCTGAAGCGCTATGAGGATGGAGAAACAAAATTTATTGAGGCCAACTTAAATGGAATAAATTTATTTGGTGCAGACTTGATTGGTATAGCTTTGAATAAAGCAGATTTGGGTAATGCTATCCTAATTTTTAGCTATCTAAATCGGGGAATTCTGAATCACGCAAATCTAGTTTGTACAAAGCTAAGTGGTGCGAACCTAAATCAGGCAAGTTTAATCAGCGCCAACTTGCATGATGCTAATTTACATGGTGCAACTTTGCAGGGTGCTGATTTGCGTAATGCAAATTTAACCTTGGCATATATGCTAGATACTAACTTGATGAATGCCGATTTACGTGGTGCAGATTTGAGTGGTGCAAATTTAACTGGAGCGTGTCTGCGTGGGGCTAACCTGCGAGAAGAAAAGAGAATGTACTCTGCTAGTCTACGGGGTACTAATCTTCATAAGGCTGATCTGCGGGGTGCTGATTTAACTGGTGTAGACTTGTCTAAAGTTGATTTGAGTGGTGCTAACTTGAGTGAGGCAACGCTACGTTATGCCGATTTGAGTGATGCCAATTTGAGTGAAGCGATTTTGCATAATACATCTCTGGCAGATACTAACATCGGGGGTGCTAATTTGAAAGGTGCTAACCTGATGAACGCTAGATTAGAACGTTCAAACCTCATTGATGCCGAACTTACAGGTGTTAATTTGTATGGTGCAATTATGGCAGATGCTAAACTGACTAGATGTCAGATGAGTGGAGTAAACCTGAGTTTTGCAAGGCTAAATAGAGTTGATTTAAGTAGGGCGAACCTGCGTCATGCTAACCTCACAGAAACAGACTTGGTTGATGCCTATCTTGCCAGAACAGACTTGACTGGTGCTAATTTAAGTAAGGCAAATCTGATCAGAGCAGAAATGAGTAGTACAAACTTGACGGGTGCAAACTTGCGTGGTGCAGTTATGCCTGATGGAACAATTAATGATTAAAAATATACATGGGCAATACCCACTATTTGATCTCGAACAAGTCTGCCTAAGTTAGGATTTACACATAAAGATTCTCTGGCAAGATTGGCTGTAAAGTTTACTATTAACGCTGCCAATCATATATTAATCGTCCATGACGATCGCGCACAAGTTCCCATTCTCCATGACGATATGGTTGTCCGTGATAATTTACAGAGCGATAGCGCCGTCTATAATAATGTCGTCGATTCCTCTGGCGTTGATAATAATATTTTCCAGTCCGTTGCCGTCTATGATAACGTCGTCGAGTCCGTCGGTGAGCTAACAAAAGCTCTTCACTTTGCTCTCCAACTGATTTTGTCTGTCCGTCAAGAGCCTGTTCATTGAGAACATTATTGAGAGTATTATCCTTGGCTTCAGCCAAGCCAGGTGGATAAATAAAGGCTAATAGCAAGAACACAATTGAGGATAGCTTTTTGAACCGGTTCACGTCTTTGCTTTTCCTAAACTATTGGTAATGATTTTATTTAATACTTAAATTGAATAACCATATAGTTCATAATTCACAAACTTGAAGAGAGCAAAAGTAATGAAAGTACTTGTATTAAATATGAAGATAATTAACTGTAACAGGCAACCAGATGATGTACATCTGTTATGAGGCAAATTGACACAAAAACCTTCAATTTTACAACTTTGTTATGTTAGATATTATTGAAATAGCAATTATGAATTATGAATTATGAATTATGAATTTAGGTAAAGCTATCTGTTTCAATAAGGGATAAAAATGATAGGGGCTGACTCATATTAGCTGCAAAGCCCAAAATTCCTGGATCTCGATGTTCGTAAAGTAACTGGCCTTGGGTATCAAACAGAAAAGTTCCACCACGCTGAGTTAAGTAAGCAGAATTAGGTACATAAGTATGCCAATTGCTCAGAACTTCCACCATATTGCGTAGCCGTAGAGTAGCTAATTCAAAGGGACGTTGAAACCCAATTCCACCAGCTAATTGGAAAAACGAGCCTTTAAAGGCAGGTAGAGGAGTACCTTGAATAATTTCATCATCTTCAATGAGTTGAGGGGCTTGACGATCGCCTCTGTATCCCCGAAAAACTTCTTTTAGCGTTCCAGGACTTCCAAACCCTGCACACATGAACAGTAGATTTAGCCAAGCTTTCTGAGTAGGGGAAATTCCAGGGACAGGGAGATTTAGACCTGAATAAAGTTTGAGTTGGTGATGTAGTTCTGCATTAGGTTCAACAAATAAATTTTCGGGTGGAAATCCTGTATATTCACAGAATTTTGTTCCAGAGGCGCGATCGCCAATTCCGACTGCACGAATAGCGAGTTTTTCAGGAGACAATTTTTTAGCTTCGCGCTGTAACCACCACGCATATTCAAGACTATCAAAATCCCCAAGTTGTGGCCAGACTAAAATAAGGATATGTGAGGCAGTTTCGCAATTTTCTAGTAGAGGTCGGGTTATGCCATCACTAACACACTGAAGTTTGGTCTGATTAAGGATAGCGTAGGGATTCATTACAAAGTATTAACGGCTATTTAGCTATTCAATTTTAGTCGATTTTAACTCAATACAGTTCAGATAAGACCAAAACACTTGTAGAGACGGCGATTTATCGCGTCTCAAAAACCCAAAATTTTTATCAGTAGCCCTTAATTGAGGAAACCGAATATATAGGAATCATATTTGATTTTTGAACAAAATTAGGTATTGTAGGGTGTGTTAGAACGCAGTTCGTAACGCACCAAACCCAAGATGATCGTGCATTACGCTATCGCTAACACAACGTCAGTGACCCTCAAGTCGGGAAACCCGCCCATGCGACTGGCTCCCCTACGTATCTTTTCGCAAATCAAATACTAGTCCTATAGCAGATTAAAAGTAACTGATTCATCCTGCATTTATCCAACACCCTTGGTTGATAACCAAGCAGGTTGTCTAAAGAGCGATCGCACTGCCTCGACAATAGAAGTCTTTGCTGCAAAAGGTACAAAGCGACAATTAACTATTTGTATGAAAGCGATCGCAGCTGCCACCGAATTTTGCTGTGTTAAAAAGTCGCCTTTCCTAGAGGCGATAATTTTGAGATTCAGCCCGTTGGATTCGTCAAAGGAAAAAACTACTATTAGGTAAATTGAGAAATCATCTTTTTCATACAGACGCACAAAATAGTTAAACTTCCTTCTCAAGAAAGATGACTTTAATGTCTAGACCTCTCTGAGGATAAATAGAATAAAAGTAAAGCTAGGGAGTAAAATATCTGAGCGAATTAAAACTGACTTGACTATATGGTCACAAACAGGAGAGAAAAACTATACTTGTGGCGATCGGGCTTATAGCTACCTTTAAAAAGAAAATCTGTGCTATCCCAGGCACTAATTTGGAAAATTAAAACAGAAGAATAAGTGATAGTAATGACAAATCTCAGAGATACAGAGAATGGATGGTCGCAGTTAACTCGTGGTGCGCCATTGGCAGTGATGTTAGCAGCAGCACTCTACATTTTATATCAACTTTTACCAGTATTAGAACTTTTAGTTGTTGCAGCATTGATTGCTTTAATTTTAAGAACGCTATTAAGGTTTTTGCAAAAGTTAGTCAAATCACAGGATGTTGCTGTTTTGCTACTAATTGGATTAATCATCGGATTTGTTGTGGTATTAGCTACTGTAGTTCTACCTAGTGTGACATTTGAATCTCAGAAATTAATCAAAACATTACCAACTTATCTCAATAGATTGACAGGAGATGTTGAGCAACTGCGTCAGAAATTCACTTTTATTCCTGACATTTCCCAAGCACTAATACAATTACGAAATTTAACCAACCAGTTACTAGGAGGAGTACCCGTTTTCTTAGGTGAAGCTTTAAATTTAACCGTTGAGTTGGTAGCGACGTTAATTTTAGCGCTTTACATGGCTTACGATCCTAATTCCTTAGTGAAAGGGATTTTAAGATTAGTACCAAGGCGACATCATCAACGGTTTAAACGAATCCTTAAGGCTTGCGAGACAAGATTGCGAGGCTGGATTTTTGGGACAGGAATAGCGATGATATTTCTGGGTGCTGGAGCAACATTTGGACTTTTTATTTTGGGGATTCCGTCAGCTCTACCATTTGGTATTATTGCAGGATTATTTGAAATAATTCCTTACTTTGGTTCGATCATTGGTGCTTTTTTACCAGCATTAGTAGCATTGAGTATTTCACCACTAAAACTAGTATTTGTGTTGATACTTTTCTTTTTAATGAATCAAATAGATGCCCATGTTGTTCAGCCTTTAGTGATGGGTCAGCAAGTTAATATCCATCCAGTAATGGTGATTGTGACATTTTTGGTAATGGGTAAGCTATTTGGATTTATTGGTGTGCTGCTTGCAGTGCCTGCGGCAGCAGTCATAATTACGCTTATTGATGAGTTTACACCTGAAGAAAACCTGATAGAGCCAGTAGGAGTTGAAACTAGAATAGATGTTCAATCGAACGATTAAATAAGCCTTCTTGCTTCTAGTACAACACGGCGGAAATAAACCACCTATTTTCAATCAATGAAATGCTTACGCTGTATTCATTTTTAATTTTTAATTTTTAATTCCGCCTTGGGGTACTAGCCTTGCCTTAAGGGGGATAGAAACAATAAATTCAGCCCCTTGTCCTAAAACGGATACACATTCTAACTGTCCTCGATGCTTTTTAGTCACAATCTGGTAACTAATAGATAGCCCTAAACCAGTGCCTTTACCAACAGCTTTGGTAGTGAAAAAGGGTGTGAAGAGTTGCGATCGCACATTCTCACTGATACCAGAACCGTTGTCAGCAATGCGAATGACGGCTAAATCGCCTTCAACAGTAGTACGAATTGTAATGATACTTGGCTGAAGTGCGATATCGGCATAAGTCCGATGTTCATTAAATTCCTCTAAAGAGTCGATCGCATTTGCGAGCAGATTCATAAATACCTGATTCAGTTGTCCAGGGTAGCACTCTACAGGTGGCAGGTTGCCATACTCCTGTATTACCTGAATTCCGGGAGAGTCAGGTTGGGGTTTGAGCCGATTTTGCAAAATCATTAGAGTACTATCAATGCCCTCATGGATATTAACGGCTTTAACATCAGCTTCGTCTAGGCGGGAAAAGTTTCGTAAAGATAATACAATTTGACGAATGCGATCGGTTCCCACTTGCATGGAAATCAACAGCTTAGGTAAGTCTTCCATCAAAAAATCTAAGTCAACTGCATCTATTTCATTTTGAACTTGAGGTGGTAAATTCTGGTTTTGCTGCTGATAAAGTTGTACTACACTCATCAAGTCTTTGACATAATTATTTACGTAAGTCAGGTTGCCGTAGATAAAGCTGACTGGGTTATTAATTTCGTGAGCAACACCTGCCACCAACTGCCCTAGGCTAGACATTTTTTCGCTTTGCACCATCTGAGACTGGGTAAGCTTCAATTCATCGAGTGTGTGTTCTAGCTGCTTTGCTTTCTCACGCGCTTGTGTTTCCGAAATTTCTAACTCCTGGGAGTATATGTGCAAATTTGTGTAGAGCCGAGCATTTTCTATAGAGATGGAAACTTGCGAAGTTAATAAGTTCAGTACCTCTAATCGATCTGCGGTAAAGACTCCGGTAGTGAGATTATTTTCCAGGTAAAGAACTCCAGTTAGCTTACCCTGATGAGAGAAAGGCAAACACAAGATTGATTTGGGTTGATTGGCAACAATATAGTTGTCACTCACAAAACGCTCTGTGTGGCTAGCATCGTCTAAAACCAAATTTTCTTTTGTTCTTTCAACGTAGTTAATCAGCAAAACTGGTAGCTTATGCTTTACTTGAAATAGACTCGACGATCGCACTGTTACTTGATCTCGATCAATACTTCCTTCGGCTTCGATCACCCACTGGTTCTCTCGTTTTACAAGTAGATAACCCATTTGGGCACCAGCATTCTCGATCGCGATCGTCATCATTTTCTCTAGCAGCGGATTTAGCTCCATCTCGCTTGAGAGTGCTTGAGACGCTTTAATTGCTGTGCTTAAATCTAGAGTTTGGGTTTTAGCTTCAGAAATATCCCGAATCTGTTTTGTAGCCGTACTACGCCCATTTACCTCCCTGGCTGGATCTCTAAAAAGTTGGGAGTATTGTTCATCCAGTTGTCGGACTTTACCTGTAGCTTCCCACTTGAGATACCGATAGCGGGCTTCTTTAAAATAAACTTTGGCAAAGTTTATTCTATCCTTGTCCAAGTAAAATCGAAATGCAAGTTCGTTTGCTAAGGCTTCATTTTGTAAATAACCGTTTTCGCCAGCAGAAGCGATCGCTAGATCATACAGCTCCATTGCCTGATAATCTTGTTTAGAAATCCGAGCAATTTCAGCTTGAATCAGCAAAAACTTGTGTTGATAATTGGTTGGGCAGTGCATTGCCCATTGCTGGAATTTTTCTAAGTTGGCATTTAATTTATGCAGATAAATAACTTGAGTTGCGGTATCGGCCTCCACACAAGCCCCTGCTAAGGCAATACTTTGGTGAAAATAGAAAACAGGATTAATAAAAATTCCTCGCGCTCCCGCAACAAATTTTTCGGCATTCTCTGCATATTCAACAGCTTTGGTATACTCTCCATACCAGTTACAGAGCGCCAGTTTATAGATGTAAACTACAAATGCACTCAACATATCCGAAGATGCCAATGCAAACTCTAGCACTTGCCGTTCATCTGCCCAAGTGCCCACAAGTTCGTCAATCTTGCCTGCTGGCTTAGTCAAATTAGCGATCGCTTCCATAGCCAGCAGATGGTAGTTCAACATATTTTTGTCAATCTTGCGGAGGCTAGGAATAAAATCTTTGGCTACTTCTGCGGTTTTTTCTAAAGATTCATTTCCAAATAAGCACTGCCATAAAAAATTAACTGAACAATAACCAGACCACTGATAAGAACCTGTTTCTAAACCACTATTAAATCCTTTTAATAAATAAGGTTTACCCTGGCTAATATGGTCTTTGTAGTGACGAATTAAACCTCCCCACATATTCAAAATATTCGCTTCCAATTCCTTCGTTCTTAAAATCTCATGCAAACGCAGAGATAATTCACCAAATTCATAACCTGAATCTACTTCACCATATTCAAATACTAAGTTGAAAGAATACAGCATATAACCAAATACAGAAATTCGTGAGTTTCCATACTGAACTGAAAGTTGAGTTATGTTCATAGATGTAATATGCAACGCTTTAGATCCTAAAAAGTAGGCAATGGGCCAAACTTCTTTTAAGATGCGTTGAGCTATTAGCTTTTCCTCGTCTTGCATTTGTGGTAATTCTGCAAGACTAAAAGTTGTGCGATCGCCAATAACTTTTTTTGTTTGATTAAGTTTTTCTAATAGATATGCATCATCGGGATAGGCTGCAAACTCAAAACCTAAAAGTTCTAAGGTGTTTAACCCAATTTTATATGCAGAGTTTAAATCATTCTCCATGCGATAACACATAATCAAATATTCATTGACTCGACACATATCAAGAGTAGTTTTAACCTTGGTGAAAGTCTGCCCGAAAATCAGCAAAGCTTTCTCATAGTTACCATTTAAAAACTCTGCTTCTCCAACTTGCAAATATAAAGTTAACGTAAGTAAATATTTATCTTCCCAGCTATTCTCAGGTAGATAATTCATCCCAATTTCCAGCAATTTGAGTGCAGTTACAAACGCCGAAGATGATTTTGCCCGTTGACCTGCTTTCAGATTTAATTCTGCTAGTTCATATCTTTCTGCTAGTTCTACAATCAATGAACTGCCAGCATTGAGATGGTTGACGATCTCAAAAAGATGTTCTTCTAATTGGGCTTTTTCAGTATTATGTAATAGTAATTTACCTACCTTCAGGTGTACTTGTTTTTGCTGATCGGTGGGAATTAAAGAATAGGCAGCTTGCTGAACGCGATCGTGCAAAAACTTATAGTCAACTTGTACCGCCGTATCACAGTATGTTGCCAATTCTGACTGATTCAACAACTGAGGAATTTTGTAAGTATCGCTTAAAGGTAGAATTAATCCCGCCCGCAAAGCTGACCATAAATCAATTGCTGTTGCTGATGCAGATTTTTCGTTGACTACAGCTAGTATTTCTAAATTAAAGCGGTTTCCAACACAAGCAGCTAATTGTAAAACTTGCTGCGTTGGTGCTGATAATCTCTGAATTTTATTCACCATTAAATCGACTACATTATCGGTAATATCTTGTTCCTGAATTCTGTTAAGATTCCACTGCCATAAACCTAAACGATAATCAAATGTCAAGAGATTATCTTGATGCAATACTTTTAGTAACTGAGTCAAGAAAAAGGGATTACCTTGGGTTTTTTGAAATAGCAAATCAGCTAGAGGTTCTGCCTGAGATGATTCGCAGTTGAACGTGTCACTAAGCAGTTGAGTAATATGAGGTGTTGCTAATGGCTTCAAAAGCAACTCTTCAATGGTTGCCCCAGATGCTCGAATTGCCTCTAGCATTAGCATCAGTGGATGGGTGGGACTAACTTCGTTATCTCGGTAAGCCCCAATCAGTAATAGATACCGACTTTCTGGGTCAGTCATCAAATTTTCGACCAGCTTCACAGAGGCAGCATCCGCCCATTGGAGGTCATCTAAAAACAATACTAAGGGATGTTCAGCAGCAGTAAAGGCATGGATAAATTGCTTAAACACCCGATTAAAACGGTTTTGAGACTCAGCAACCCCCAATTGGGGTACAGGCGCTTGCTGTCCAATAATCAGTTCTACTTCCGGGATGACATCAATAATAACTTGACCATTAGCTCCCAATGCTTGTAGTAATTTATTTTTCCAAACCTCAACTCTGGCTTGGCTTTCAGCTAACAGTTGCCGCATCAATTCTCGAAATGCTTGAATCAAAGAAGCATAAGGAATATCTCGCTTGAGTTGGTCAAATTTGCCACCGATGAAGTAACCTCGTTGCCGTACAATCGGTTTGTGAACTTCGTTAACTAGTGAGGATTTACCGATGCCTGAATATCCTCCTACCAAGACAACTTCACTCTCACCAAGACTAACTTTATCGAAGGCAGACATTAGAGTTGCTACTTCTACTTCCCGACCATAAAGTTTTTGAGCTATTTGGAATTGATGCGAAAAATCCTGCTGACCCAAGCTAAAAAGGTCAATGCTGCCTTTTGTTTGCAGTTGTATCGCTGCTTGCTCTAAGTCAGCCTTTAACCCGTAAGCACTCTGGTAACGGTCTTCAGCAGTTTTGCTTAGAAGTTTCATAGCGATCGCAGAGATTCCCAATGGTACATTAGGATTAATCTCGTGCGGAGCTACAGGAATTTTGGCAATGTGACAATGCACCAACTCCATTGAGTCTTGAGCATTATGGAAGGGAAGCTGACCAGTCAGCATTTCGTAGAAACTGACACCTAATGAGTAAAAATCTGTCCGATAATCTAAGGTTCGGTTGATACGTCCGGTTTGCTCTGGTGACATATAAGCCAGTGTTCCTTCTAGAAGGTTGAGGCTAGTAATTTCTGGACTTTCTTTGGATAACAGCGAAGCGATGCTGAAATCAATCAGTTTTATTTTTTCGGTATTGGGGTTATAAAGAATATTTTCGGGCTTAATATCCTTATGGATAATGTGGTGGGTATGTAACTCTCCCAATGTTCCAGTAATTTGATCGGCAATGTTAAGAAATTTTGTAATTTCAATCCCTGTCGTAGATATCTGATGTTTTAAGCTTTCTCCACCAAAGTCTTCTAAAACCAGTGCTAGACCATTATTGTAGCCGTTGTCATAACTGATTAATTCATGGGCTTTAATTACACCTGCAATATTCAAATTTTGGATGATTTCGTATTCGTGCTTGAGTTGGGCAATCTCTTTGATACTGGGATACTCTGCTTTGAGCAGTTTGATAACAACTGAGTGTCCGTTAGCCTTGGAGTATGCTCGATAAATTACTGTGGTAGCAGCTTCATAAATTAAACTTGTAATACTATAGTTAGGGATGTGAGCAATTAATTTAAACATTAATACTTGTCTGAATTTTGTTTTCTAAGAGATTTTGGTAGTTACTATGATAGTTCCCAGAATTCAAGTCAAGTTAACTCTTCAAATACTAATTAAATAGAGATTAGCTTTGCTAATCTTTAACACCACGCAATGACTATAAACTTTCTCTGACAGTGTGTACTGTTCGTTGATTTACGTAATAGTCTAAGTCTAGTTATGCTAAATAACTAGCGAATTTACCTACTTGCGTCAGTTTAAGAACCTTCACGGGGTATTGATGCTGCGATCACTAACGTCTGGCTGAAGACGGCGCAGATATTGCCATCAGTTACGCCACCTCATCGGAAAAGGCCGCGATCGTTGTCCGGGAACTCGAAGAAAAAGGCGTTAGTGCCGCCGCCTTCAAAGCCGACCAAGCTGATCCTCTCCAGGTGGGAAATTTGGTTAAGATGGTCGCCGAACGCTTTGGATTTTGATAAAGGGACGGTAAGAGAAAAGAATATCTCATTGCTGTGTAAGTAGAAGAAACATTGGAGACATAGGAAGCAGAAGAATCTAATAGTCGTCCTCCTAATGTTGTTCCAGTAGTTAAAATGTCAACTTTGACACAGTATTTTAGTCCGAAAGTGTTATTGGGGAATTGTTTCTAAATCTTGGCAAGTATCATTTGTAGCGCTAAATATTCCTTGCAAAATTTCGAAACATTTAGCTTGTGGCTCAGGAGTTGAGAAATTCCAGAAAATTTCTTTAGAAAAATCGAAATTTCAAACTTGATTGCGATAATAAGTTTAGGTAAAAGCAACAGAGAACAGGGCAGGGGTTGGAAGGAGACTGTTAACCCATCCAACACAATGTCCCATTGGGACGGGGCTTCTGACCCAATGAAAGGTCGAGGGAACAAGATCCGTATCTAACCAAAAACCTTCACTGTTGCCGACGGCCAAAAGTTAGTAATTCAAACCTGTTTATCCTCAAGTGTTAAATTTCCCAGTACTACACATGAGTAGAGCCAATGACTGCTTTATCACCAGATCATTCAATCAGTTCATCAAGTACTCATACTTTAGATATAGCTAGGCAAGAGTATCAATATAACTACAACCATATTCCATCTATTGCAATGGTGGATCAGCTTTCTATTGCGGAAGAGTTCACCACTAACTGGTATTTTTTATTAGCCCAGCAGTTACGAGTTATTTTTATCAATACCTTGATTGTCAACAGAGGCAATCAAGATTCTAAATCGATTCGTGATGATGTCGAAAGATTTATTTTAGAAGCTTTTCTTAAGGGAGCAGTACCAGCCCGAATCAGCATTCTGGCAAGAATCCTGCAAATTGTCCCTCAGCTTTTGCTCAAAGGGATATCTAAGGATTTTAGAGAACTCGACGAGCTTTTTCATTCTATTCTGAAAGAAAACGGACTAGTAATCCTTAGAGATGCTCTAAATAGGATAATTAATCTTCTATATGAAGGACAGCCTACAGGACATGTAAGCAGTCTAAAGGACTATGAAGATTTGTTTCCGGTGATTAGTCTACCAGCCATCGCTAAAACTTACCAGGAAGATGAAGTCTTTGCGTACATGCGAGTGGCTGGCTATAATCCCGTAATGATTGAGCGGGTAACTACTCTAAGCGATCGCTTCCCAGTCACAGACGAACATTACCAAGCAGTGATGGGAACTGACGATTCATTAGCAGCAGCCGGGCTTGAAGGGAGACTCTACTTAGCTGACTATAAAATTTTAGATGGTGCGATCAACGGTACATTCCCACACGAGCAAAAATATCTCTATGCTCCCTTAGCACTATTTACCTTACCCAAAGGTTCAGACCCCACCCGTCTATTGCGTCCAATAGCAATTCAATGCGGTCAAACCCCAAGCCCAGATTATCCAATTGTTACCCCTGACTCCGGTAAATACGCTTGGCTTTTTGCCAAAACAGTTGTTCAAATAGCAGATGCAAACTACCACGAAGCTGTTACTCATCTGGCAAGAACTCATCTTTTAGTTGGTGTTTTTGCGATCGCAACTGCTCGACAATTGCCACTCACACATCCCCTCAGAATCCTTCTGCGCCCGCATTTTGACAGCACATTAGCAATTAACGATGCCGCCCAACGTACTCTCATTGCTCCAGGCGGTGGTGTCGATAGATTACTCTCAGCATCAATCGATAATTCTCGCGTTTTAGCAGTGCTAGGGTTGCAAAGCTATGGTTTCAATAGTGCCATCTTACCTAAGCAATTCCAACAGCGCGGTGTAGACGATCCCAATCTCTTGCCTGTTTATCCTTACCGGGATGACGCATTATTAGTGTGGGATGCCATTCATCAATGGGTTTGGGACTACCTGAATCTTTATTACACCACCGATGAAGACATTCATCAAGACACAGCCCTGCAAGCGTGGGCAGCCGAAATCTTAGCTTACGATGGTGGTCGTATCCCCGATTTTGGCGAAGATGGGGGCATCAAAACCCTAAATTACCTGATTGATGCCACTACACTGATTATTTTTACTGCCAGTGCCCAACATGCAGCCGTTAACTTTCCGCAAAAAGATTTGATGAGCTACGCCGCAGCTATACCAATGGCAGGTTATTTACCAGCCTCAACTCTTAAAAGAGAAGTTACTGAACAAGACTACCTTAATTTGCTCCCCCCTTTAGATCAGGCGCAACGGCAATACAACCTACTCAGCTTATTAGGGTCTGTATACTACAACAAGCTAGGCGAGTATGAGCAAAGATACTTCACAGACCAAAAAATAAAACCATTGTTGCAGGCATTCCAAAGTAATCTTCAGCAGGTAGAAGATACCATCAAGCAACGTAATTTCTACCGTCCACCCTATGAGTATCTACTTCCTTCTAAAATTCCTCAGAGCATCAATATCTGAATTAGGGACAAATAACTAATGACTAATGACAAATGACAGTAAATATTATGACACTTAAAGATAAAGTTCTCAAAGGTCACGATCGCCAGCTTTGGCTTGCACCCATACTAGCCAAAGTAGGTTATGACACTGCGATCGGCAAGTTTCTGCGTTTGATTTTCTATTATACAGATGCTTTAATCATACTCAAAGCGTGGCGGGACTTTCTCTACATCCGTAAGGATAATATTGGAGATAAGTATTTTGCAGTAGACCAAGCAATTATGCATTCCTCTCACTCGCAGGTGAGGGAACTAATGCAAACCCAACCACAATTGCGGGGAAATGATTTAGGCATCATCAGAATATTAGCTCCTAACTACCTGCTTGATAATCCTCTGAGCTTGGGAACAAACGGTAACGAACACACAGGAATACGTAGTGTAATCTTACAAGCCTTACCAGAACCCTCTCAAAAGATAGACTTTTTAGGTAATATAGTTGAGCAAAGCTTGTTAGAAGCTGCTAAACAAGGCAAATTACACATCGGCAACGATTTGCCAAAGATCATGCTATCGGTTTTGCATCAACTGGTTTTTCAGATATCTTTATCTGAGGAAGAAATCACAGCATCCGATAGTTACATTAAAGGTTTGGCTCTCGCATCCTTGCCTAATTTTATTAACAAGTATCTGCTGGCAATATTAACAGCGCCAAAAATTCGGCATCGTCAATATTTAACTAAGCGATATAAACAATCAGCTAAATGGGCATCTTACTTTGAAACAGGCGCTCAGTATCAGTTGAATGAACACCAAATCGCTAATACCCTTTTCGATATGATTCATATCGCTGGTACTGCCGGCACGAGTGCGCTTTTAGGATCAGTTATTGGTGTTCTCTGTTTGGATAATGCCCTCAGAAATGATGTAGTCTCAGAAGTTAATGCAGCCTGGAATGGTAAGAAAACTTTAGACCCAGACGCTCTAGAACAGTTAACACTTCTCAATCAAGTGATTCTAGAAACGGCTCGTCTCTATCCACCTGTGCGGTTTGTTAGCCAACTCACCACTGAAGGGGGTGAAGTTGAGATTGGAGAACAAAAATGTCCATTCCAAAAAGGTACTCGTTTGCTTGGCTCTATTTTTACGGCTAATCGAGATACCAACAGATACCAAAATCCAGATGACTTTGACCTAACACGGAATTTTTCAGATATTTTATCTTGGAACGGTGAAGGGCATGAACGAGCCTGTCCTGGTAAATCCTTATCAATTGGCTTTATCAAGATTTTCTGTTTACATCTGTTCCAGAACTATCAATGGGACTCAATTACAGAAGTCAAATGGGATTTTGAAAAAGTGACTGCCGTTACTCCTAATAATTTAGTACTACAAGGTTTTGCTCAACGAATGTAAGTCATAAAGTTAGGAGTTGGCAGCTTTGAATTAGAGGATGTTTGTAAAGTGTTTTTTGGATGTGTATTAATTACGAATTACGTTAGCAGTAGCGGGGCGTAGCCCATTACGAATTAAAAATCACTATGGCTGAATTAATTGAAAAAAAGCAACTCGATAATATTGCAACCTGGATGATTCAAATTAAAGAAACAAACTTACCATCTATCCTAAAGGGTGTGTTCTTTATGGATGGTAATCCCCTTCCAGATACTTGCATCACTATGTACAATTTGGAATGGGACACACAGACAAGAACTTTGGTTTTACCAATTTTTTCACCGTTACAGTGGACTTTTCATAACTCGATTGCGGGTTGGATATTACTACGTTTAATTCAATGGTTTCAAGTAACTTATAAAATTCAATTTGAAGATGAAACGTTGCAACAAGCTCAAATCATCCCCATTTTGCTGGGAATACCAATTTCAACATTGATTGTAAGTTGTACAATGTCCCAAGACAAAAATTCTCTTAATGGAGATATTTGGCACAGAAAAAACGTTTGGTTCGGCGGACTTTCTAGGGCTGGTGAGTATACTCTCCGTAAGGTTGTTGATAAAGATGGTTGTTATACTCCTGCTTTTAACGATATGCTTTCTAGGGTGAAAAATGAGTGTTTAGTGATTGTACACCACTCAAATCAACAAAAAGCGATTACGATATCTTAACCCAAATTGTAAAAGGAAATATACCTGATGAACTATTGTGATAATCAAAATCTGCCAGACAATCAACCGTATAAAATTTACGAATTTAAAAAAACTAATCAGGAAAAAATCCCTGGCTACTTAGTAGTTAGTACTGCAAAACTGAACGTTGAGACAGAAGAAAATAATTCTAATAGATATTTATCATTAGTTGTTAATAAAAAGCTTTTTAATATCAATGATGGACAAGCTGAACCTTCAACCCAAGACATGATTGAGAAAATTGCTAAAATTTTGGAATCAAGCCCCGAACCAGAAATTATTATAAATATTCATGGATATAGTTCTACACCATCGGATACAGAGACAGGCTGCAAAAAGATTTATGAATATATTAATACGTCTATTCAGCAACCAAATAAGTATATTTTTATTGGATATAGATGGCCATCGGAAAATCCCACAAAAATGGATGAGTCTGGTTCTTTTGGGCAAAAGCTAATCAACGCACTTTCTTCTCTACCAACTTTACTAGCTATCAATTTAGCTCTGGGACTAACAATTAGTATATGGTCTGCTATAGCTTTATTGTTCCTAAATATTTTGAGTAATAGCGCTGTCCACTTTTTCACAACGATGTTAATTTTATCTGGCATTGTATCTGCAATTATTTTTACATTAATCATTCTTAGGCTATCTACTTATTTTCGTGATACTTATAGAGCGACTAATTACGGAGTTACAGATTTAGTTGAATTGATTAGACAGCTTGATTATACGGTAAAGCTGCCTCGAAATAAACGGATTAAATTATCTTTTATTAGTCATAGTATGGGATGTTTTGTAGTTACAAATGTAATTCGGATTCTCTCTGATGTTTTTGATGTAAAGTCTATTAATAAAAAACCAGATTCGGATATTGGCAATGTATTTAGATTAGGCAGACTTGTGCTAGTTGCACCTGATATTCCTGTAGAAAGTATCTTCCCAGGACGTGCTAATTTTCTTCGTTCTTCTTTACGTCGCTGCGAAGAAGCTTATATATTTTGTAATGAGGGAGACTTAGCGTTACGATTTACCTCTACTGCCGCAAATTATTTTAGTTTTCCAGCGCGAACTCGTATTAGTGGATACAGGCTTGGTAATATAACAGTTAAGCATTTCAAGGATAAAAATGATTTAGTGGGTCACGCACCTAGATATGGAGTTGTTAATTTGCACAAGCAAGACTATGGCAAAGGTTATAGACTTGACAACCCTTATAAATATTTAGAAATTCGTTCTTCTAGTAGCGAGCATAGAAAAATTGAAGAGATAACTAAAATGTCAGAAGATTGGGTACAACCCGCAGATTTATTTACATATTTTGACTGTACAGATTATAAAGATGACCGAATGGATCAGATCGGAATTGTTAGTTCTGCCATCCAAAAGCCAGCGATAAATGTTGGGAATTATATTCTCCTAACCTTGGCATTTATTCGGAAGTCTATTAACAATAGAGATCCTCAAGGTATTGATACCCACACAGGCTATTTTGGAGGTGGTTTTAGTCAAAAAGCCATTTACGAATTAGCTTTTTTAGGATTTCAAGGATTTTTACGATCTTTGTCAATTGAAGGAGACGAGTCTGAGCAAATTAGCGTTTTTTCTCAAAGATGCCAAGAAAAGCAAATTCAAGTGATTCTTGCGCCGCAAATTTATCAACAAAAAACTCAACGTTAGACAAGAGATTTCGAAATCATTGGTGATACGGGTTGGCAAACGCTACATCCTCAGTATTTAACGTGAGATAGATTGTGCTTGGAGAATTCTGCCAAAACCTGAATCATCGCCTTGTCGCCTTTAATCTCAACCCCACTCATTAGATCGATCAACACCACTCTCAGTCCATTAATGCCCACAATGGCACTATATCCTTTGGCTTTAGCCAGGGATGGAACCACGTTATTGAAGAACCATTCAGTGTCCTTGATATCCAGCCAGATTCCCAATCTTATGAATTAGGCTATTGGCAACCACTAGTGCAAAAACCAACCCAAGAGTTGGCAGTTGGGCTGTCGTTTTCGCGCCAATCAAGCCAAACTGAGTTGGGTATTGATAATATTGGGCCGTTTCGCCTCTCACCAGATGCAGATGAGAACGGAAAAACAAATATTTCGGCTGTGCGCTTTTTTCAAGAATATACCCAGCGAAGTAACCAGTATGTGTTTGCGGCGCGATCGCAATTGAGTTTTGGGGTAGATTGGTTTGATGCCAATGTCAGTGAGAATGAATTAGATAGTCGCTTTTTCGCATGGCTGGTACTTTTCACTGCGTTATTCCCCATTTTGAGGCGATCGTTTCAAAACTATACTGTTTTGGGCAACCTAAAATGCAAGGTATAAATAAAGGCTTGGCAATGACAACGAACTCTATTTGGTTGGGTCTGTGCATTGGAATAGTGCCGTTGATGGTAATGCCTGTCAGTGCCCAGATAATTCCTGATAGCACTTTAAATACTACTGTCTCTCAAAGTGGCGATAACTTTACCATCATTAACGGTAATCGAGTTGGCAACAATTTATTCCACAGCTTCAGCCAATTTTCAGTTCCTAGCAACGGCTCGGCTTTTTTCAACAATGCCGCAGATATCCAAAATATCTTCAGTCGCGTCACTGGAGGTAGTGTTTCCAACATTGATGGTTTAATTAAAGCCAATGGTGGCGCTAATCTATTTCTGCTCAATCCCAGTGGGATTATTTTCGGTGCGAATGCCCAACTTAATATTGGCGGCTCATTTATTGGGACAACTGCTGAGAGCATTAAATTTAGTGATGGTGCTGAATTTAGCGCAATTAGTCCCCAAGCTAACCCCTTATTAAGCATCAATGTTCCCATTGGGCTACAAATGGGTAGTAATCCTTCTTCAATACAAGTTCAAGGTACAGGACATACCTTAACTATTACCAGTAATCTGGCTCCTTTAATTCGTACTCCTAGCCCAACAGAGTTGCAAGTACAACCTGGAAAAACCCTGGCGCTGGTGGGTGGTAATCTGAATCTGAATGGAGCAACCCTAAACGCCGAAACAGGACAAATAGAATTAGGTAGCTTGGGAGGTTCAGGATTAGTTACTTTAGTTCCAAACACTCAAGGTTATACGCTTGGGTATGAAAACGGGCAAAGCTTTGGTGATATTCAACTAGCACATAAGTCACTGTTAAATGTCAGTGGGGTAAATGCGGGTTCGGTTCAGATTCAGGGACGCAAGATTAAATTAACTGATGGATCGCTAGTGCTGACAACAAATCTCGGCAATCTCCCGAGTGGTAACATCCACCTTCAAGCATCAGAAGCGATCGATATTATTGGCACAACAGCCGATGCCAAAATTCGCAGTGGGATTCGTAGTGAAATCTTGGGTAGGGGAACTGGTGCAAATATCTCTATCATCACTCCTCAGTTAAGGCTTCAGCAAGGGGCAGGGTTGAATAACACAGCATTTGCAGTTGCAGATAGTGGCAAAATTCAGATTGAAGCCTCAACAATAGAATTATCTGGCTCCTCTTCCCTCAATCCAACTGGCGTTACTAGCATTACGACTACTGCACGCGGTACTGCTACTGCCGGTGATATCTCCATCAATTCCGATCGCTTGCTAGTGTCTGATGGTGCAGCATTATCTTCTGTTGCCTTTGGTAATGGCTCTAGCGGTCAGGTAAGCATCCACAACAGTGACACTATAATTAGAGGAGACAATCCCGCCGGACTTTACAGCAATATTAGCGCCCTCACCTACGGTACTGGCAGCGCCAAAACCTTGACACTGGATACTGCAAGATTACAAGTGTTAGATGGAGGAGTGGTTGCCGGAACCTCATTTTTTATCGGTAATGGAGGAGATATTAGGATAAATGCCACAGAATCCATCCAAATCAGTGGTCGCAGTCGATTAAATCAAAGCAGCATTAACTCCTCCGTTCTCAAGTCAGAACCATTAATCCGCAAGTTATTTAGTTTGCCAGATATACTAACGGCAAATGCTGGTAATGTCAGCGTGACTACACCTAATCTGATATTGCAAAATGGCGGTACTTTGAGCGTTACTAACCAAGGTAGTGGTAATGGTGGCAATCTTAACATCACAGCCGATCGCATCCAATTAAAAAATCAAGGTTTAATTCAGGCACAAACAGAATCTGGTAATGGTGGCAACATCAGCTTACAAGTCGAAAAGTTTTTGTTGATCCGCGATCGCAGCCAAATAACTGCAACAGCTGGCGGTTCAGGGGATGGGGGCAATATCAATATTAATGTACCTATCGTTGCTGGGTTGGAAAACAGCGACATTATTGCTAATGCAGTTAAAGGACGTGGGGGTAATATTCAAATCGCCACACAGGGAATTATTGGCTTACAATATCGTCCTCAAATCACTGGTGAAAATGATATTACTGCCAGTTCACAGTTTGGTGTTAGTGGTACGGTACAGATTAATCACATTGGTGTCGATCCAAATTCTGGCTTAGTGGAATTGCCAGCAAATGTTACCGACCCATCCCAGCAAATAGCTAGTGCTTGTTCTGCAAATCAAGGCAGTCGATTTGTCGCAACAGGACGGGGTGGGATACCGCAAAATCCCAATCAAGATGTGACGAGCGATCGCACTTGGTCTGATATCCGCGATATCTCTGCATACCGCAAAACTGGCGAAATCACGACGCAAACCCCTGCATCCTCAGAGCTTTTTGTCCAAGCTACAGGTTGGCATCGTAACACTCAGGGAAAAATTGAGTTAGTTGCAAATAAATCTTCTGTTCAGGTACAACAATCATTGTCAACTTGTGCTGCAATGCCAAACTAATCAATCATGACGCTGGAAATGATAAAGTCAAAACAAGTGGAAATTTTGATATGGCTCAAGCTTTACCCAAAGTATTTACCTTAGAATAATTTATCGAATGGCTGCCGAAAAACACTTTTAAGCACTAAGAAAAATTGAGCTATTATGCAGATAAATACCCTGCTCAGGTTCAGCAATTATTAACTTGTGCTGCTATTTTCAAAAATTAATTACAACTCTTAATAATGTTGTTATAGCGGTTATCAGTCTTGTGAGGTACAGTAGCAGCAGTGAGTAAACCAACCCAGCAAATTCTCTATTGTCACTTCTGCGAATGCCGTATCTAATGCCTGGAGTAAATCAGGGTATGTCCTTGCACCGATGCGACGGAGAATGTTCTTAATCTTGGACCAACAATTCTCAATCGGTGAAAAATCGGGAGAATAGGGGGGGAGATAAATGAGATGAGCGCCAGCAGCGATGAGCAAAGCTTCAAGTTCATCACTTTTATGGATTGAGCAGTTATCCATGATCACCACTGCACCAGGCCAAAGTTTGGGTACGAGCTTTTGGGCGATGAAGGCATCAAAAGTCAAAGCATCGATAGAACCTAAGCCACTCCATTGGGTGAGCAGTCCTTTCAAGCTAATTGCACCAATTACCGAGACATTTTTCCCTTTGCGGTTGGGCTTTTGAGCATAGGCCTGAAGGCCAGGCAAGGCGCGGGCACATTTGCGGATGAAGGACAGATTAACTCCCGATTCATCTAAGAAAATCAGCTCTTCGACGGGTATCCCCCTCAAGAGTTTCCAGTACTCAAATCGGGCTAGTTGGACTTCATCACTACCTTTTTTTGTGAGGTGGAGACTTTTTTTTGAGGTTGAGGTGAAGTTTCCAGCGAACCATCCGATTCACCGTAGCTACCCCAATTAAGACCTCTGTTTTCTCGTAAAGTCGTTCCCGCAATTCGCTTAACGTCGCATCGGGCTGTGCTATGACGAGTTGGCGCAGGATTTCTAACTGTTCAGCATTCAACTTTGTTGCTGTCTGCTCAGTCCGCACCTTGGGGCCTATCATCCCCAATTCTCGATGGCGTTTGAGTAAATTTTGCACAAAACTTAAGGTGACACCAAAGTTTTTAGCCAGTTTTCGTTGGGAAATGTCACCGCAGGCATAAGCATCAACTATTTTTTGACGCAAGTCGAGAGAGTAGGCTTTCATCACCACCAATTATCAGTAGAATTGCTCTCTCCTACTGTACTGAAGTAGACTGATAACCGCTATAATACCACTAATATTATTTATGGGAACCATAAATCTATAAAGTATAAAAGGTAACTTCATGATGAGTGTGACCTCTGCTTGGTTAGGTTTAATTAGTGGAATACTAACAGGTGCGATGTGGTCTGGTCTTGCCAATGCCCAAGTTACTCCCGATGGAACCCTTAACACTACCGTCTTCCAAAATGGTAATAACTTCACTATTACTAATGGAAATCGTGTTGGCAACAATCTTTTCCACAGCTTCAGCCAATTCTCAATTCCTAGCAAAGGCTCTGCATTCTTCAATAATACTTTAGATATCCAAAACATTTTCAGTCGCGTCACTGGGGGCAATATTTCCAGCATTGATGGTTTAATTAAGGCAAATGGTAGCGCCAATTTCTTTCTGCTCAATCCCACTGGGATTATGTTTGGTCTGAATGCCAAACTTGATATTGGTGGTTCATTTTTAGGTAGCACAGCGTCAAGTATCCGCTTTGCCGATGGAGTAGAGTATAGTGTCGCAAATCCTACGACTTCGCCATTATTGACGATGAGTGTGCCGATCGGTTTACAAATGGGAAATAATCCCGGTGCTATTAACATCCAGAACACTGGTCATCGTTTGGTGTTCCCGATCAACCCTTTCGCCTCTTCTCCAGATCGAAGCAACAATCCTGTAGGATTAGGTGTTAACCCTGGCAATACCTTGGCATTAATAGGGGGAGATATCACCTTAGATGGTGGAGTGTTAAATACACCCTCTGGACATATTGAACTCAGTAGCGTCAGAAATGGGACAGTTAATCTGAACACTTCGTCTCCTCGTTGGAGTTTTGATTATGGCAATCTTCAGACATTTGGTAACATTTATCTGTCGCATCAATCCCTGACCGATGCCAGTGGTACTCCTGCGGGTTCGATTCACTTTCAAGGTCAAAAGATTAGCTTTAATGATGCTTCTGCTGCCTTATTAGTTAATCAAGGAAGTCAAAATTCTGGCGATATTAACGTTAACGCTAGTGAGTCCTTAGAACTAGGGGGACTCGGCACTGATGGATTTCCACAAAGTTTATTGCGTGCTGATAATTTCGGTGATGGTGCTGGGGGTAATATCGTGGTTTCTGCCTCACAAGTATTCCTCCACGATGGTGGTTCTTTTCATGGATTCAATTTTGGTAAAGGTCTAGGAAGTAATATCTCTGTAGAAATTGAAGATTTGCTTCAGATTGTCGGATTATCACCGATTAGTGGATTTGCCAGTTCACTAAACACAAACACCAGTAATTCTGGGAAAGGTGGTGATATTCGAGTAGTTACCAACAAATTGCAGGTTTTAGATGGTGCTGTCATCGGCAATTCTAGCTTGGGAAATGGTATAGGAGGTAATACCACGATTAATGCTACTGACTTCATCGAAGTGATCGGAGAAAACCCACAAAACTTAGCTGATAGCGTCATAGTTGTCGGCACATTCAGCCAAGCAAATGCAGGTCAATTAACCATTAACACTTCCAAGTTAAGGGTGCGAGATGGAGGAGGCATTGTTGCTTCTACCGTTAATAGCGGTAATGGTGGGGATTTGCTAATCAATGCTTCAGACACTGTTGAAGTCAGTGGAGTAGGTAGTATTTCTCGTCTTCCTAGTCGAATTGGTGCTAGAGCAGAATTACTGGCACCACCCATTCGGCAACTATTTAGATTACCAGATGTGATCACAGGTAACATAGGTAAACTCGTTGTTAACACCCCGCGCTTGCAGATTACAGATGGGGCAATTGTAGGCGTTGATCATCAGGGTGTTGGCGATGCAGGAAAACTGGAAATTAACGCACATTCAATCCGGCTCGACAATGGTGGTAGCGTGACCGCCGCTACTGCTCAGGGTGAAGGTGGTAACATTTTTGTCCAGGCTAATGACTTGATCTTGCGCCGTGGTAGTTCAATTGTTACTAACGCAGGTGGTATTGGCAACGGTGGCAACATCACTATTAACTCTCCGATCATCGTTGGATTAGAAAACAGCGATATCATTGCCAATGCCGTCGTAGGTAAGGGCGGTAACATTAACATTGCTACTAAAGGCATATTCGGTTTAGAATATCGCCTCCAACTCACCCCAGAAAATGACATCACTGCCAGTTCACAATTTGGGGTTAACGGTACGGTTCAAATTAATAACATTGGTGTCGATCCCAATTCTGGCTTAGTAGAACTGCCAGAGAATGTCACTGACCAATCCCAGCAAATTGCTAGTGGTTGTTCTGCAAACCAAGGTAGTACTTTTGTGGCAACAGGACGAGGTGGCATACCGCAAAATCCTACGCAGGAAATTGGGAGCGATCGCACTTGGTCTGATATCCGCGACATCTCTGCATACCGCAAAACACAGCCAGTAGAAGCCCAAATTCCCCCATCCTCAGAGGTTCTTGTCCAAGCCACTTCTTGGCATCGCAATGCTGACGGCAAAATCGAGTTAATCACAGATAAATCTCCTGTTCAAGTGCAACAGGCATTAAACTGTGCTGCTGTTCCCAAGAGTTAAGATGGTAATGGGCAGAAGTTACACTGATAAAATTTGCTTATCAAATTAGATGTGTTTTCGCTTAATGCTGTAGTTCACAGAATTAAATAATCCGGTTGACAATTGTCCACACTTCTAAATCAGAGCGGACATAAGGAACAGAAATTGTTTTGAACCCAGTAATAAAAGGCTTGTAATAAATCTGCCAATACATTGGACTCAGTTCATTGGCACAAGCCTTAAGAAAACGGACTTCTGCCGCCAATTCCCCAGCCAGTTGATTAATGCGTTGAGCATGAACCTGTGCTACTTCTTTCGCTTCTTCTAGCTGCTGCTGTTGGGTAAGTTGTTTTGATTCAACTTGCCAACGCACTAATTTATTTTGTTTTTGTTTGATTTGGACTTCCAAAGCTGCGATCGCAGCATCAATGCCTTGGAGTTCAACTGATAATTGGGCATTTTCTCTAGCTTGACGGCGATATGCTTCAACCATTGCCTGGGGTGAATCATTGTCGCTAGAGATGACATTATTAATAGTGAGTGCAGCGCGTTCTTCTAAAAGAATTTCAATTTGAGAGTTAAGCGCCGCCATTTCAGCCTGAATTTGCTCCATAAATCGAGTTTTAAGTGCTGAGTTTTAAGTGCTGAATAAAATCTTAAAAGCTTTTTGCGCCTTGGGTATCGAGAGAAAGCGATCGCACCTCGGCTGTAATTCCTTCTTCTTGCCAAGCAGCTAACATCGCCGCCTCCACAGCCTCTGAGTGTAATTTATCCGCCAAAGCTAACAGTGTCGGCCCCGCACCACTAATTACCATACCATAAGCACCAGCACTAACAGCTGCGATATTGAGAGCATCATAACCAGGAATCAAAGCTTTCCGATAGGGCTGATGCAACTTATCTTGCAAAGCTGTCTTTAACCATTGTCCGTTACCAGTTTCCAAGCCGCGCAGCAGTAAGCCCAAATGTGCCGTATTGAAAATCGCATCAGCGCGACTCACCTCAGTTGGCAAAACACCCCGCGCCTCTGAAGTCGAAAGTTCAAAATTAGGAATAGCCACAACTGGTACAACATCTTTATGCCAGGGAACATCACAAATTTCCCAAGCTGTGCCACTGGTAGCAGCCAGACGACATCCTCCCAACAAAGCTGGTACTACATTATCAGGATGTCCTTCCATTGCGATCGCTAACTCCATCACCTGCGACTGAGAAAGAGTAGCACCCTCAAGTTGATTGGCAGCAACTAATCCGCCCACAATCGCTGTCGCCGAACTACCCAAACCTCTCGCCAGTGGGACACCTAACTTAATCTCTATTTTCACAGTTGGCGGTGTTTGCTCTATATGTTGATAGAATTTGACAAACGCCTGGTAGAGGAGATTGCTTTCATCAGTTTGGACTCGTTCAGCTTCGGTACCAGTGACATGAATAATTAGCCCACCTTCTTCTAGACGAGTGAACTTGAACTCGTTGTACAGCTTTAAAGCTGCACCAATGCAATCAAAACCAGGCCCCAAATTAGCAGTTGTGGCAGGAACGGTAACAGTGATAGTAGAAACAACAGACATTGGCAAAACTCACTAATCATCAATCAGCATCTCACATAAGTGGTTGAATTCCACCCCTTCTCGGGGTGAGTGCGTCAAACAGGTAAAATGATTTTAAGAAAACTCTTCAGCAGAACTACAACGCTGAGAGTTAGCCTAAAAATATTTTATGGTGCGATCGCAGGAGGCAAAAAATGGGCTTGGCTGGATTAAGAATTGTGTTGGTAGAACCAGCTGGGCCGATAAATATTGGGGCGATCGCCAGGGTAATGAAAAATTTCGGTCTATATAATTTAGTATTAGTCAACCCCCAATGCGATCCGCTATCGACAGAAGCTTTGATGATGGCTGTTCATGCTCAGGAAATTATAGAATCTGCGGAATTAGTAGCCACCTTACCAGAAGCATTACATGGATGTGTACGGGCGATCGCTACCACAGGTCGGGTTCGCAGTTTAGAAACACCTTTAGAAAACCCCCGCACTGCACTACCCTGGTTACTGGAGGAACCAGAAAAACCCACAGCGCTGATTTTTGGCAGGGAAGACCGGGGATTAAGCAATGAAGAATTAAATTATGCCCAGAGGTTTGTTGGTATTCCCACCAGTAAAGATTATGTAGCCCTGAATTTAGCTACTGCCGTGGCAATCTGCTGTTATGAATTGTCACAATCTGCCCAACAATTTGACACTCAGACCATAACCCAAACTGAACTCGCACCCTTAGATGTTTTAGAAGGATACTACCAGCAATTAGAATCACTATTACTGAAAATTGGTTATGTATATCCCCATACAGCAGCTAGTCGCATGGGAAAATTTCGCCAACTATATAATCGCGCTCACCTGAAAACTAGGGAAGTAGCCATGCTGCGAGGAATTTTGCAGCAAGTAGAATGGGCTTTGAAAAACCAGAGGGATAGTGAAAACTTGTAATTATTCGTTTAATATATACGCAATCACCCCCCCAAATATTTAATACGGCTTAAACTAAACACAAAAAGCTACTTAGTGGCAAAGTGGAATTTGAGTATTAATATTGCTTAAGGATTAAGTTTTGGGTCAGAGAAGAGACAGGGGGCAGGGGGCAGGGGAGCAGGGAGCAGGGAGAAGAGGAAAGGGAGACAAGGGGGACAAGGGAGACAAGGAAGACAAGGAAGACAAGGGAGAATTATTGAATAAATCTCTCCTGTCTCCCCTGCCCCCTGCTCCCTGCCCCCTGCCCCTCCGCCCCTCCGCCCCCCGCCCCCCGCCTCTTCAGTCAGGAGTCTGCAAGAAAACAGTCAAGTCGGTCACAAGGAGTAACTGTGTCAGAGTCAAGTGACGAACTAACAGCTTTCTCGCGGCGACAACCCCTAAATCGCCGCCAACGTCCACAAAAAGTTCAAAAAGTGGCGCAAAAGAAAGTTAAAGCTAATAGCCAGCAGCAAGCTGCCAATGGACGGGAAGCGGCGCTAGCACGCCAAAAAAATCGTGTTGCTCCCCCCCCAACCCCTGGTACTACACGTAGGGTAAAATCGGGATTAGTCATGCCAATGGCAGTGAAACCAATACCTACTGTAAAGGGGAAAATTCCTCCCTTTCGACCAGGTGCTGTGATGGTGAAAACAGTGCGGATGGAAAAGCCAAAAAGGGGCCTGCGTTCATCGCGGAAAACGCGATTAAAGCCAATGGCAAAAACCATATTATATGTTGTGCGATTGTTGATAGTGGGTGTTGGGATGGGTGCAATTGTGGGCACAGTGTTGTCAGTATTAGACCCAGCTAATCGCATCAGTACAACTTCTGCACCTCAATCTAATAGTAATGTGTCGCGATCGCAGCCACAACCTACCCAAGCTCCCCCAACTGCATCTTCGAGCCTATATCTATCCCAGGAAATTATCTCCTTGAAAAATGCCGTGCAAAATTTAGCGGCGAACAACCCAAATCTTTCACCCGGTGTTTTCTTGGTAGATTTGGACACTGGTAATTATGTAGATGTCAACGGCTCTACCAGTTTTCCAGCAGCTAGCACAATTAAAGTGCCGATCCTACTTGCCTTTTTCCAGGATGTAGACGCGGGAAAAATTCGCCTGGATGAAATGCTGACCATGCAACAGGATATGGTAGCTGGTGGTTCTGGAGATATGGGGTCAAAACCAGCCGGAACCAAGTACAATGCCCTGGAAGTCGTCACTAAAATGATTACCATCAGCGACAACACGGCGACAAATATGCTGATTGCGCGATTGGGAGGGATGGAGGCGTTAAACCAGCGTTTCCGCACTTGGGGATTGACAACCACAACAATTCGTAATAGCCTACCAGATTTGCAAGGGACAAATACTACTAGTCCCAAAGAATTGGCGAATTTGATGGCTATTGTGAGTCAGGGGAATTTAGTTAGTATGCCATCACGCGATCTCATGCTCGATATCTTGCGTCGCACCCAAAGAGACACTCTGCTACCATCGGGTTTGGGAACAGGGGCAAGAGCATTCCACAAAACGGGCGATATTGGGACTATGCTGGCAGACACAGGTTTAATTGTTGTTCCTACTGGCAAGCGCTATATAGCTACCGTCATGGTACAACGCCCCGAAAACGACCCTCGCGCCGAAAAACTGATTAGCTCAATTTCTCGTGCTGCCTACCAAGAGTTTAGCCAAAATGCTGTTACACCCAACAGTACCACAAGCACTATACCCGCAAATGGTTATCAGCCCCAGATTGGGAGTCCTGCTTTACCCAATAGTACGACAGGTACTGTACCTATGAGTGGTTATCAGCCTCCTGTTGTCAGTCCTGTACCTAATGATATGGGAAGTACTGTACCGGCAAATGGTTATCAGTCTCCAGTTATGAATCAACAGTATTATCCCCAAAGATAAGTAGGTCGACGTATCGTTGAGATAACATAAGGGGCTAGGAGAACTAGCGGTATGCAAACGCTGCAAACCATAAAGTCTACTCCGTAGAGGCTGGCGATCGCAATTGAAGTGACAATTTATGTTTGCAAATCAAATAGGATTGCTATACCCGAAACTATCAACCAAATAGTCATTGCTCAAATTTAAACACTAATTGTCAAAATTCAAACGTTTGCAACAAATGTTCCTCCATATATAAGAAACGCTTAAGTATTTCTTGCAAATGTATAATCAGTTGCCGCAAACGCTTAATACTTTGCAACAAATACTCTTCCATATATAAGAAACGCTTAAGCATTTCTTGCAAAGGTATAATCAGTTGCAGCAAATGCTTAATACTTTGCAACAAATACTCTTCCATGTATAAGAAACGTTTAAATCATTGCAACAATTGTTGTAATGAACTTATGAATTGATTAGTTATTGGTCATTAGACTTGTTGCAAAAGTCCCTAACACCTCTCCTCTAAGGACACACAAGTTTAATTACCCCCCTTAATCCCCCCGATGTATTGGGCTACGGTGTACACACAAGTCAGATCCAGTTTTAGTTTTATCCCAATACGCTTGGGATAAGCCAGAAAGCCTCATGTAGAGACGCGATTTATCGCGTCTAAAAGACTGATACGTTAGAGAGACGCGATAAATCGCCGTCTCTACAAAGAATTTAATTCCTTGACAGACTACTATTTCCGACTTGTGTGTACACCGTAGGGGGTAAAACCCTAGTTATGGCGTAGAGTTTAAATAATAACTCCGTGCAGTTAGTGTATTTAATACCAAATATGCCATCATTAAACTTCTCATTTCTTGCAGTCCACGATACACAACTTGTAAGATTAGGCGCTCTAGCTGAACGATATTTTGCAGATGACCCCAATACTTGTTTAATTAAGTTGCGACAGTTTGGGGAATTGCTGGCTCAGTTAGCAGCAGCCAATATTGGACTTTATGAGGTAGCGGATGAACGGCAGATTAATTTACTGAATCGGTTGCGCGATCGCGGTTTAATTAAAGGAGAAGTCGATCGCTTGTTTCATGAGTTACGAAAAATTGGCAATCAGGCAACTCATGAGCTTTCTGGCAATCACCGCACAGCTTTAAGTGGGCTGAAGTATGCGCGTGAGTTGGGGATTTGGTTTCATCGTTCATTTAGTGGTAATCGTAATTTTGACCCAGGCGCGTTTATTCCCCCACCTGACCCCAAAATAGAGACACAGGCACTTAAAGCCGAGTTAGAGCGCCTGCGAGATGAGGTACAAAAGAATTTTTCGGAGGCTGAGGCGGCACAAGCATTAGTAGCAGCTGAGACGCTGCGTAGAAGTGCCTCCGAAGATTTAGCACGGGAAGCAGAGTTGAAAGTAGAGGAGGTGTTAAATCACCTAGCAGAAATTCAGGCTCAAGCAAAAAGTGAGACTCAGCAAACCATTCAGCAAACCATTACTCAAGCTCAAGTGGCGGAAAGTGGTGTGTTGCTGGATGAAAGAGAGACACGCAGACTAATTGATGCTCAACTGCGGGCAGCCGGTTGGGAAGCAGATTCCGAAGAACTGACTTATCAAAATGGTGTGCGTCCTCAAAAGGGAAAAAATTTAGCAATAGCTGAGTATCCCACTGTGAATGGACGGGCTGATTATGCGTTATTCTGCGGTTTGCAAATTGTGGGAGTAGTGGAAGCTAAACGGCAAAGCAAAGATGTTTCTGAAGGTGCGCTTAATCAAGCTAAACGATACAGTGAGGGATTCCAAATTACGGGAGAAATGTTTGCAGGTGGGCTGTGGCAAAATTATCAGGTTCCATTTGTCTTTGCAACCAACGGACGACCATATTTACAGCAACTTCAAACTAAGAGTGGCATCTGGTTTTGTGATTTGCGGCGAGCGACTAATCTTCGCGTCTGTCTACCTACCTGGCACTCTCCTCAAGGATTACTTGATATTTTAACTCAAGATGTTGACCAGGCAGTAACTCGTTTAGCCCAAGAAGGTTTTAGCTATGGGTTGAAATTGCGCGATTATCAAATTCGCTCCATCCAAGCGGTAGAGTCTGCCTTGGCACGAGGACAACGAGAATTACTCGTGGCGATGGCAACAGGAACAGGAAAAACTAAAACTTGCATTGGTTTAGTTTATCGGCTGCTGAAAACTAAGCGGTTTCGCCGAGTGTTGTTTCTAGTCGATCGCACCGCATTAAAAGAGCAAACCACTAACGCCTTTAAAGATTCTCGCATGGAAAACCTGCAAAGTTTCGCTGACATATTTGAGATTAGCGATCGCAACAACACCGAATTCGACCGCGATCTTAAAGTTCACGTTACCACAGTGCAGGGCATGGTCAAGCAAGTTCTCTACCCTGCTGATGGTACAATTGTTACACCCGATCAATATGATTGCATTGTGATCGATGAGTGTCACCGGGGCTATTTATTAGATCGAGATTTAAGTGATACAGAATTAGAGTTTCGGGATTTTAACGATTACGTGTCGAAATATCGGCGGGTTTTGGAGCAGTTCGACGCAGTTAAGATTGGTTTAACCGCAACTCCAGCACTACATACTACAGAAATTTTTGGCAACCCTGTCTACACTTACAGTTATCGAGAAGCTGTAATCGATGGTTGGTTAATTGACCATGAGCCGCCCTTTCAAATTAAGACAAAGCTTTCTGAAGAAGGGATGGTGTGGAATCCTGGTCAGCAGATGGAGTTTTTCAATCCCCAAACAGGGCAACTTGATTTAGTTCATGCCCCGGATGAAGTGCGAATTGATATCGAGCAATTTAACCGCAAAGTTGTGACTGAGGAATTTAATCGCGTCGTCTGTGAAGCTTTAGCGGAGCATATTGACCCCTCCCTAGCAGAAAAAACCTTGATTTTTTGCGCCACTGATGCTCATGCAGATATTGTTGTCAATCAACTTAAACAGACGTTTCAGGATAGATATGACAGCGTTGAAGATGATGCTGTGGTCAAAATTACCGGGAATGCAGATAAGCCATTGGAGTTGATTCGCAAATTCCGTAATGAAGTTAATCCGAAAGTTGCTGTAACCGTAGACTTATTAACTACCGGGATTGATGTGCCGGCAATTTGTAATCTTGTGTTTATTCGCCGAGTCAATTCTCGAATTCTCTATGAGCAGATGTTGGGAAGGGCTACCCGCCTTTGTGATGAAATTGGGAAAGAAGTGTTTCACATTTTTGATGCAGTGCGGCTATATGAAGTGATCGCACCTGTTTCCACGATGAGACCCATTGTAGTTAATCCTAACATTACCTTTACCCAACTACTGCAAGAGTTAGAGACAGTTAACACTGATGCCGTCGAGATAGTAATTGAGCAATTGCTAGCCAAACTGCAACGGCAACGGAGACATTTAAGCGACAGTAACCGCGAACAATTAGAAGCGATCGCGCAAATGCCAATAGAAAATATCGGATCTCACCTCAAGCAAAGTACAATACAACAAGTGCGGGAATGGTTTCGAGAGAAAAAAACAATCGCTCAAATTCTTGACCGTCGAGATGGTGGAACTCAGCCAATATTAATTTCCCATCATCTTGATGAATTAGTCTCAATTGAACGCGGTTATGGCAGTGCTGCACGTCCAGAAGATTATCTAGAAAGTTTTAGAGCCTTTTTGCTAGAGAACATGAACAAAATTCCGGCGCTGATTGTTGTCACACAGCGCCCCCGTGAGTTAACAAGGGCGCAACTTAAAGAACTGCGAATGCAGCTTGATGCAGCCGGATACTCTCAAACCAGTTTACAAACGGCATGGCGAGAAACGACTAATGAAGATATTGCCGCTTCAATTATCGGCTTTATTCGTCAAGCGGCCTTGGGTGATGCTTTAATTCCTTACAGTGAACGGGTTGAAGGCGCTATGAAAAAAATTCTCGCAAGTCAGCCTTGGAATACACCACAACGCAAATGGTTGGAACGGATTGGGAAGCAACTCAAAGCGGAAATAATTGTTGATTGCGAAGCCTTTGAGAGAGGAGAGTTTAAAAGTCAAGGTGGTGGATTTGAGCGATTAAATAAGGTTTTCGGTGGAGAATTAGAGAATATTGTGATCAAGATTCATGAGAGTCTTTGGGATGTTGCGATTTGATATGATTCGTGGCTACGGTGTAATTACCCCCCTTAATCCCCCCGATGTATTGGGGGAAACAAGAAATAAATCTAGTTCCCTCCCCAATACATACGGGGAGGGTTAGGGTGGGGTAAAACCTTACGTCTACTACTCTCCGCGCCTCTGGGCCTCTGCGTGAAAAAAATCTATTATGACCGCTACCACCGATATTGTTCAAAAACTCTGGAATTTATGCCACGTCTTACGAGATGACGGCGTTACTTATCTGCAATACGTTACAGAATTAACCTATCTGCTGTTCCTAAAGATGGCGCAGGAAACGGGGGCGGAGGCGCAATTATTACAAGGCTATCGCTGGGACGACTTGGTTACTCAGGATGGGGTAGAGCAACTAACATCTTATAGAAAACTCTTACTTATGTTGGGTTCGGAGAATTCATCTTTGCGAGTACAGGCGATTTTTGCTAATGCTCAAACTTCCCTCAAGCAACCCCGCATTCTTAAGAAGCTTGTCACCAGTATTGATGAATTGGACTGGTTTTCAGAACATCGAGACGAGTTTGGCGATTTGTATGAAGGACTATTACAGAAAAACGCCGACGAGAAGAAATCTGGTGCAGGACAGTATTTTACACCCAGACCGTTGATTGATTGCATGGTTTCCTTACTGAAGCCACAACCAGGAGAATTAATCCAAGATCCGGCAGCTGGAACTGGAGGGTTTTTGATAGCCAGTGATCGCTATATTCGACAATACCATGATCCCTTCGAGTGGACAGAAGCACAGCAATCTTTCCAGCAGCATCAGGCGTTTTATGGTATGGAGTTGGTGCAGGATGCTCACCGCTTGCTGTTGATGAATATGATGTTACACGGAATTGAAGGGGCTGTAGATTTGGGTGATAGCCTTTCCGCAGAGGGACAGCGACTAGCAAAAGCCGATGTCATTCTGACCAATCCACCCTTTGGGACAAAAAAAGGAGGTGGGCTACCTTCACGGGATGATTTTACTTATCCCACCTCAAACAAGCAATTAGCCTTTTTGCAACATATCTATAGAACCCTCAAACCAGGGGGACGGGCTGCGGTAGTTTTGCCAGATAACGTATTGTTTGAAGATGGACAAGGGCGAGCAATTCGGGCTGACTTGATGGCTAAATGTAATTTGCATACCATTTTAAGGTTGCCCACTGGGATATTTTACGCCCAAGGTGTTAAGACAAATGTATTATTTTTCCAGCGTGGCACAACGGAGAAAGGCAACACTAAAGCAGTTTGGATTTACGATATGCGTACCAATATGCCCAGCTTTGGTAAACGTATTCCCTTGACTCGTGGGCATTTCTCTGAGTTTGAGCAGTGCTATGGAAATGATCCCAATGGCAATAGTCCCCGTGTCGATTTGGAAGAAAATGGGCGTTTTCGGTGCTTCACGCGAGAGCAGATTACTAAGCGTAACGAAAATTTGGATATTTCTTGGCTGCGAGATGATAGCTTGCGATCGGGTGATAATTTACCAGAGCCGGAGATAATTGCAGCTGAGATTATGGAAAAGCTGCGAATTGCCACAAAGGAGATGGAAGCTTTGATGATATTGCTAGAAGGTGAAGAAGCGGCGGAGGCGGTGAGTGCTTCGGTGGGAATGCCAACTTTAGAATAGAAGCATGAGTAGTAGTGCATCAAGGATTAATTGACAGATAGATTTTCTGTAGAGACGGCGATTTATCGCGTCTATCTAACCGTCAAAATGAGATAGAAGCGTCAACTGATGAATTTTGGTAAAGGCTAGGGAGTAGTTAAATGACCATTGAACAAGCCATTGTAGAAAAGCTGCGGATATTACCGCCTGAGAAGCAACAAGAGGTATTAGCCTTCGTTGAATTTTTGCAAACTGACGAGTGGGAAAAAGTTTATCAAGGACGCTTTAAGGAACTTCAGCAGGAAATTCAGATTGGCATTGAGGCGGCTGAACGGGGTGAAGTGGTGGATGCAGAAGAGGTATTTCAAAGGTTACGCAGGAAGTTGCAACAAAAACGCGCTCAGGCTGGTCAATGAGCAACATTTGCAGGTTTACTATTCTGGCAAGTCGAGACATTGAGACTATCATCGACTATATTGCCGACAATAGCAGTTTTGATGCTGCCGATCGCCTTCTCGCCAAAATCAACAATAAATGTGAAAGGTTGGCAAACTTCTCTGGTATGGGACGTAGGCGAGATGAATTAGCTCCAAATATGCGGAGTTTTCCAGTTGATGATTACCTAATTTTCTATCGTCCAATTGATGAAGGCGTTGAAATTTTACGTGTTGTGAGCGGCTATCAGAATTTGAAAGATTTGTTTTCAGAACAGGATGAGATTTAACAAGTTATGAAGACGTTTACCGCTTATGTGGAATACGATTCAGTCACAAAATTATATGTCGGTATTGTTCCAGGGATTCCAGGGGCACATACTCAAGCAGAGAGTTTAGACGAATTACAGGAAAATTTGAAAGAAGTAATTGAGCTTTGTTTGGCTGAGTATGGTAATGATTTAGACGAGTTACCCCGGTTTGTGGGAATTCAACAAATTGAGGTAAGTGCATGAGCAAACTGCCAATTGTCAATTATCAGACAATGGAAAAGCTTTTGCTAAATTTGGGTTTTGAAGCAGTCAGACAAAAAGGTAGTCACGTTTTTTATCGACATCCCGATGGTAGAACGACAACAGTTCCTCATCACAAAGGTCGAGATATTGCCCGCCCATTAATTCGGGAAATTCTTAGAGAGATTGAGTTAAGTCCAGAAGAGTTTGTACAAGAGTTAGAGAGTTTGTAGTTTACATGAATGACGAATTAATAGAATTGCCTGATGGTTGGTGCTGTGTAATGCTCAACGATTTAGGTGAGCTAAAGAGAGGTAAATCGAAGCATAGGCCAAGAAATGATCCAAAACTGTATGGTAATTTTGTTCCATTCATTCAAACTGGAGAGGTTGCACGTTCAAAAGGAAGAATTTTAAAGTTTTCAAAGATGTATAGTGAATTTGGTGTTCAACAAAGCCGTATCTTTCCACAAGGCACAATTTGTATAACAATTGCTGCAAATATTGCAGATACAGGAATTTTAGGTTTTGATGCTTGTTTTCCAGATAGCATTGTTGGTCTCATCACTGAAGATAAACTAGCTGATCCTTATTTCATTGAATATTTCCTCCGAACTATACGAGAAGATTTAGCGCAATTTGCACCAGCTACAGCACAAGCAAATATCAATATAGAGATACTTAATAAAGTTGTCGTACCTCTACCACCACTCAACGAGCAAAAGCGGATTGTTGCCAAGATTGAAGAATTAAACGATCGCACTCAACGAGCCAAGGAAGCGCTAGAGACTATACCCCAATTGTGCGATCGCTTTCGCCAATCCGTCCTCGCTGCCGCCTTTCGAGGCGATTTAACAGCCGACTGGCGTGAACAAAACCCAGACGTTGAATGGAAAGAATTAACACTGGGAGATGTAATTAAAAATAAACCTAGAAATGGTTATTCTCCTAAACCAGTTGACTACCCGACCAAGGTTAAAAGCTTAACTTTAACTGCTACTACATCGGGAACTTTTAAGCCTAAGCATTTTAAATATATTGATGAAGATATTGAGCCTACCTCACATTTGTGGCTCACTCCAGGAGATATTCTTATCCAGAGAAGTAACACTTTAGACTATGTTGGTACTAGTGCAATTTATGATGGTAACTTAAGAGAATTTATTTATCCTGACTTAATGATGAAAATTCAGGTTATAGAAGAAAAAGTAAAAATTGAACTTATTCATTATCTTCTTTCTAGTCAAGCAACTAAAGAATATTTCAAAAATAATGCAACTGGAACGGCAGGCAATATGCCAAAAATTAACCAACAAATTGTGATGAATACTCCTGTTTTTATCCCTCCTATTGAGGAGCAAAAAGAAATTGTGTCTCTAATTCAGCAATGTTTCACAGCTATTGATTGTATTCAACAACAATATCAGAAAGCTAAAACCAATTTAGATCAACTCAATCAATCAATCCTCGCCAAAGCCTTCCAAGGTGAACTCGTCCCCCAAGATCCCGATGATGAACCTGCATCAGTCTTACTAGAACGAATTCGAGCAGAACGAGAAAAATTAAACAATGGCAAACAAAAAAGCCAACGAACAAGCAAGCGCAAAAGCAAGACAGTAGAAGAACAAGGAGTAACGTAATTGCGAATTGCGGATTGCGAATTGTTTTAACTTTTTTGATACCGCATTCCTGGTAATTGCGAAACTAAACCCATAAGTTCCAACTGTAACAAAGCACCCGAAACTGAGCCAGCAGCCATACTGCTTTGTTGGACAATAAAATCGAAGGGTAAAGCATCACTTGTAAACGCATCCATTACCCTTTGCAATTCTGGCGATAAAGTTGGCATTAACTGTTCTGGCGCTGTGGAAGCCTCGACTGCATCAATTTGTGGTATTGCTCCTAGCATTGTTAACAGTTCGTCTAATTCCTTGAGAATGAAAGAAGCTCCCTGACTCAGTAACTTTAAGCACCCTTGAGATGGATGATCGTCCACTCTACCAGGCAATGCATAGACATCTCTGCCAAATTCATTTGCGTAGGTTGCAGTAATTAACGCACCAGATTTTAAAGGCGCTTCCATTACCAAGATAGCGCGGCTTAAACCTGCAATAATTCGGTTGCGGCGGGGAAAGTGAGTGCGATCGGGTGGGGTTTTTGTGGGGTACTCACTTACAACTAACCCAGCCGTCAAAATTTGCTTGTACAAATCTCGATTTTTATGTGGATAAATGACATCTACACCAGTTCCTAAAACTGCGATCGTGCGTCCACCTGCTTTCATGGCAGCGATGTGGCTTTCTGTGTCAATTCCCTCTGCCATCCCAGAAACAACTGTAAAGCCATTTTTAGCCAAAGCTGTACTAATTTGGCGAGTCCAACGGATGCCATATTCTGAGGGTTGGCGTGTGCCGACAATCCCAACCATCGGTTTTTGTCCAAGATTTTCTTGGAGTTCGACTTCACCGCGATAGTACAAAATCGGCGGTGGACTGGGAGTTTCTAATAGTAAGCGGGGATAATCTGCATCTGCTGGTGTCCAGAAATGAGAGTTTTCCTGCTGGTGCTTGGTAAATAGTTGTTCTGGATGCAAACGCGATCGCTGTTGTACTACTTTTTCTAGTGTCTGAAAACCAAAACCCTCCACTTCTCCTAACTCTACCTTGGTAGCGTTCCAAGCTGTTGCCAACGTGCCAAAATGCTGTTGCAGTCGTCGCAATAATACCGGGCCAATTCCCGAAATTTGCGCCCAAGCTATCCAATATGCGCCTTCTTCCACCACGGTTTCATCCTCACGCCCACTGGATTGAGTATTCCCAAATTGGGCTTGGCTGTTGATGGGGATGAGGGAGCAGGGGAAGAATTAATGACAAATGACAAATGACTAATAACTAATGACAAATGACAAATGACTAACCCCTTGACTTTTGACTCTTGACTCTTGACTATTAACTATTGACTATCTATCTTCTGATCTTCTGTGATGAAATATTTTTATCGTCTTTTAATAAGCCTATCTGGGTGCTTAATATTTTTACTGGTGCATAGTGGTCTTGGTTTGTTGCCTAGTTTGGCAGCCGAGAAAGTTACTGTCAGATACGGGTTGTTTGAGCAATCGATCCCGGTGGCAGATATACGCAACTATGGCGAGAAGCAAAAGGCTTCTAGCGATCTACAATCTTTCTTAGATTACCTCAGCGCTAAAGAGAAAGAAAAGTTTCAAGAAGCCCTGCAAGTGAAAATGTCGCTTGATATTGTGGCTTTAGATAAGCTGGTAAATACAGGAATGGGCAAGCAAATTTTATCTTTTGCTTCTGGTGCGATCGCCCGTCGCGATCAAGCCAGTACACAAGCCCTACGTTCTGCCATTATCATCGGAGCAAAATCACCAGAAGGTCTAGGATTAATCAGCTTTTTAGAAGCATATCCTAGTAATCAACTAGTTGTTGACGTGTCAAAAATTTCTAAGCTAGTTGGACTGGCAAATTCCTCTTCTAACTCTGCTGATGCACCACCAAAAGACAATGTAAGTTCTTCAGCTTTTGGAAAAATTGCACTGCAATATCAAATACTCGCCGCCCAAGATAAACAGTTTTCAGGTTGCTTATTTGGCGATTCTATTTCGGCTGGACTTGGTAATACCCTTGGGAGCGGCACTTTTAATTTTGGGTTAAATGGCTTAAGCACAATCTCATTACTAGAACAATTGAAAAGTTTAATTCCTACTAAAGTTAAATGCGAAAAAGCTATTATTGCTGTGGGTGGGAATGATGCTTGGTATGGAATTAGTGATGAGTTGTTTAGCAAAAATCTACAAGAGGCGATCGCACTTGTCAGAACAATGGGAAATAAAGAGATTTTTCTGATTCCGGCTTTTTATTCAACAGTTGCAGCAAGCTTAGATCCAACTTTATCAGCCCCACTTCCTAAAGTTGAGCAAATTAATGTTCTGATTAATCAAGTTGCTGAGAAAGAAAAAGTGCCAGTTGCAGCAGCAGGATTAGCACCATTGTATGAGAATAATGTTCTTAAAGATAATTTGACGAGTGATGGCGACCATCTCAATGCCGAGGGTCTAAAAATTTATCGACAAGCATTATTACAAATCCTGAAAAAATAATATAATGTCGTCTAATTTTCCATACTAAAACCACCTACCAAAGTTACGTTTATCTAAACATAATTCGTAGTTCGTAACTCAAAATTACGAATTACAAATTATTACTTTTAGGCTTTCCAATTCAAAAACCGCGCATAAATATAAGCGATGCCTTCATCAAGAATTGTCCGCACACCTTGGCTAGAAACCCACCATTTGTTTGGATCGTAATCATGTGTTTTGGCTGCGATCGCACCAACTTGGACTTTAGGTGTAAGTATTTTTCTGAATAGCAACCAACTCCTACGGGTGTGAACATCCAGAGAAAAAACATTAATTGATTGTAGCTTTAAATTGGAATCGGATAGCCAGCGATAAAATTCAACAGCAGATGCATAACTACGATCCTTTATTACCGTTGGTGTCGGGACAGCTACTACCTTCTCTGATTCTAAACCGAGTTTCTCGAAGGTAGCGGCTGATACTTCTGCAAAGCTTTTGTATTCGCTAAGATAATTTCCTTTTTCTATTGATCCTCCTGTAGTAATTACTAGATTATAAGAACCGTTTTTAAATTCAGTTAAAGCTTGTTGTATGGCATAATCTGGTAGCCATCCTTCAACAACTAATACTTCTGCTGATTTGATAGGGGAAGTCACGGCGAGAAATGAGTGTACATGAGTAATAGCGAAAAATATTAAATAAGCAATCAAAGCGATCGCAATCGCCCACCCCTGAGCCGTAAGTGTCCACATTTCTTGGCGTTTTATTAGTTTGATTTTTGGAAAATTTTTACGCCGACGGTTTTTTGCCTGCATTAAACCTTAGTTAAACGTTGTTCTTTCAAGTAAGTAAATACAGATTTATCTCCAATATCAGCAGGAATTGCTTGCACTGTCTTTCGCAGGGCAAATACCAAAAACAACGTTGCCCAAATTCCTAATAAAACACTTTCCCCCTGAGTTGGTAAAATTCCCACCAAATGTCCTAATAACAGTAGCGGTACTATTAGGGTTAATACTTTGGTTTCTAAGCGATTGAAGCAAAAAGCCTCTTTAAAAAAAATCCCTGTCAAAGCAACGAAGATAAAACCAACTCCAAATAAGGTAAGAGGCTGGTTGTAAACAGTCAGAGCTAAAGGTTCAGTACTAGAGATTGCCAGAATAACTGATGCTATACTACCGATCGCCCAAAAAATTTGCAACATTCGATGCAGTGATGCCATATAGATATGAATGGTAAATAAACTTACACCAAGAGCGAGACTAAAACAAGCATATAAAGGTGTAAGTGCAGTTACAACAGTTGGGTTATTGTTGAACAAAATCAAAACGCTGCCTATAGCAAAGCTGACTGCTGCTATTATTAAGCCAGCACGGTAGATAATTACGCCAGTGCGATCGCTCTGAGTAATTGTAAATTCCCCAAACTGACCTTGATAAACTTCTGGTGGAGGTAGTGTTTGTGTAGTCATAGTTAAAAATATTGTTACGATTTACTAATAGAGTACAATGGGAGATTGCTGAAGGGTTACTTTTCTTATCGATAACGAAACGAACTTTTTTTAATTATCGCCAAAGTCTTCAGCAATTTTTGTCGTATTAGTTGACTTAATAGACGCGGTAGCGGACGAATCATCTCTACCATTTGACCAGATTTTCCTGAAGAGCGTATAGTCTCTAGTTTAGCTGAGGACTTGATTCTAAAATTGGACTTTAGTTGTAGACACTAGATATTGACAAATTTGAAATTTAGTGTATAAGAGAATTTTGCATCAGATAACTCCATAGCTAAAGGTTCAGATGAGCGATCGCATTACAGAATAATTTCCACTTAAGTCCATAGCGATCGCAATCATTAAATTGTATGATTTGACTCAAAAATATGCTTGAAGATAAGGGAAGGTCATGGATGTCGAACAGCAAACCTCTGTGCATCTAAGCTAATCGTCCTTTAAATTGCACTATTTTCATAGTAATAAACCCTCTCCCCTGCCCCCTGCCCCCCTGCGGTCTCAATGTGCAAATTAAATGCTTGACAGCTTACCCATATTTTGGCGCAAGAAAGCAGGGGCATCCACTTTTTAAAATCCGTCGTTTGTCTCACCAAAAATTCCAACACTGGCAAGCCCAACACATAACCACGTTGTAGGGACGCACAGCTAGCTGTGCAACTAATGAAACAATGATTTTTGGGGAATTAAACCGCGTCTATGTTGAAAACTGTAGTTTTTTGGAATTAGGGTAAAGCTCAAAACTCAAGCTACGACCTAATAATATACTCTTCTTAATCACTCCAGGTTTCAACACGGACAAGGTTGATATCAAGTATAAAATCGGATAATTTATACTAAAGTCCATTAGGATTTGATACAAACAAATTGTATCCTGTATCTTAGCAGTATGCTGTAGTTAGGCTATTGATGGAGGAAAGTTAAGATGAGCAATGTCCAAAGACGAGCCACTTTGCGTCCCAGTACGGTTGGACATCAGAAAGCAAATACATCTACTTTTCTGAATCCATCCCTTGCCTCACCAAGTATTCCAACGCTGGCGAACCCGATACGCGGCTTTGGCTCCCAAACAATGTCATCAACAGACCTTCAAGAGGTGCAGTCTGCTGATGAGCAAGGAGTAAAATCTGAACCAATCAAACAATCGCCTCTGAGTCATGACATTAGTCGTATGTCATTGCGTCCACAAAAAGCATTCACCAAAGGCGTGATTAATAGATTAGAAAATGCAGTCATTCAGGGAAGTGGTATAAAAAACGCCTCCTATGGAGCCGACGTTGTGCCTCCTAGTGGTGGACAAAATCTTCCAGAACCTATCCTAGCAAAGATGCAGACAGCATTTAATGCAGATTTATCAGATGTGAAAATTCATACAGATGGTCAAGCAGAAAAGCTAGGTTCTCAGGCTTTCGCATCTGGTAATAATTTACATTTTGCTCAGGGAAAGTACGATCCGGAAAGTCAATCTGGTCAAGCTCTAATTGGACATGAATTAAGCCATGTAGTACAACAACGACAGGGACGGGTTAATATCCCAAAACTACCTGGAGAAGGGAATTCCATAGTTGTGCAAGACCAAGCTTTGGAAGCAGAAGCTGATTTACTAGGTAATAAGGCAGCAGCAAGCCCTGATGCAATCACGAAACAGTCTATTCAAGCCAAGAAAATAGACGGAACTGTAAGCAAGGCAGTTCAGCAAAAGCCAATTGTACAAAATGTTCTACCAGTAATTGGTACGATCGGTGCTTGGGGTGCTAGTCTCGTAACTGAATCAGCAGCAGCAGCAGCAACCGTAGCAGCAGCAACCATTCAAGCGGGACAAGCAGCTGCACAGGTAGGAAGTGCGCTTGCTCCTGGACAAAGCGGTGTTCAAAGCGTTCAACTAGATAATGGATATATGTCACCTGTAGATAAACAAAAACTACAGTTGATTACCCAATATCGTCTAATTAATGCCTATGTGAGTCACTGGAAACGACAGCATCCTGATGTACCCCTAGCTCCACCGACCCAAGGAACTGCCCCAGCCCCGACCCCAGCAACTCCAGCACCGACCCCAGCCCCAGCAACTCCAGCACCAGATTCACTTAATCAATCTGGTGGTACTTTGGATTTAGCCATCTTGGAAGCTGTAAAGGCAGAAGTTCAGTTGCAGATTGAAACACTACTTAATACAAATCAAAAAACAACAAACAATGTAGAATTTATTTGGTCAGACAGTGGAGATCACACAGCAGATATAGTCGGTACTGTTGGAGCAGTTGGGTTTAGCAATCTTAGAGGAACTTTTATCAAGGAAACTCTGCAATTAAGTAGTGATGCGGCTCAAATCCCGAACTTAGATCCGCCAAGCAGGGGACAAGAAATGGATGTGAGACAATTCCGAGGTGGAAGTATGCGTCGGGGTTCTTCAATGTCAATTGGCTATGGTGATTCGTTATCCATCAATTTGACAGGTAGCGGCCCGACAATTGACCATGCGGGCAACAATGGTCATGGAGAACACACTTACTCTACTGACTGGAATTGGGATGGCAATACAACACAAGGAGATTTCCCTCTATATATTCTATCTGATGGAACTCCTGTATTTAATTATGCAAAATGGAGCGGTACACCCGACGATAATTCCTATTTTTAGGTTTGACTTTACCTAGCAGAAAATTTCCGAAAACGCTCAAAATAATTGCTAAATAGTGAAGAAGGAATTTTCATTGAAAGTCACAGATTCCCGACTTTTTGAGAAGTTGAGATCTGTAACTTTCACGAATGATTAGAATGCTATATGATGGTCACTTGATTGCTGCTTATTAAAGCTATCTAAGCTCCACGTATGGAAGAGATAATTTCCACTTAAGTCGATGGCGATTGCCTACGGCACACTACGTAATCGCAATTAGATAAATTTTATGATGTGTGTTATCAATATGCCTTGGTTGAGCCATAAATGAAGGAAGGGTGATATGAGCAATGACGGACGACAAGCTTCTGGGCATCTACGCATAGTTCAGCATCAGAAAACAGGTATATCCACTTTTATAAATCCGTCTCTTGCCTCATCAACTATTCCCACACTGGCTTCTCCAATGCGTGGCTTTGGTTTACAAACAAATAATCCTCCAATCCAAAGACTAACTGAGGCATCAACTGAGCTTCAAGAAGTGCAGTCTGCTGATGAGCAATTCTTGGAACCAGAAGCCGTCAAACAACAGCCCCTTAGTCATGATATTAGTCGCATATCCTTGCATCGTCCCCAGGCAAAACTCACAGTTGGTGCGACAGACGATCATTATGAGCAGGAAGCCGATCAAGTTGCCGATCGGATTATGCGAATGGCTGAACCAGAGCCAATAGGTTTACAGAATACACAAACTCAAGACCAAGTGCAAACTAAGCCTCTAGCCTCTGCCATAACTCCTCTAGTGCAACGGGAGGCAATGCCAGAAGAGGAAGAGGAGTTACAAACTAAACTTATTAATGCACCTATCCAAAGAGAGATTTTACTAGAAGAAGAATTACAAACTAAGCGATCGCTACAACTCGCTACCAATGACAGCTTTCAGACTGAGGACAACTTTGAAAGTCGGCTAAACAGCAGTGAAAGTGGAGGAAGCCCGTTACCAGATACAGTGCGTTCTTTCATGGAACCACGTTTTGGTACAGATTTTAGTCAAGTACGGTTACATACAGGCACTCAAGCGGTGCAGATGAATCAGGATTTGAATGCTCAGGCATTTACCCACCAGCAAAACATTTTCTTTGGTGCAGGCAAGTCACCAGGTAATGATGCATTAACCGCCCATGAACTGACTCATGTGGTGCAGCAGACGGGAACAGCCCAGAGAAAATTAATTCAACGGGCAATTAATCCCACATACGATCTGACACATGGTGTTTTTGAAGTAAATGCCACACCAAACGGCGCGAGTTTACCGATTACTATTCGTTTCAAACCCAAAACCACCGCTCCCTACTCTAACCAGATTGGACTGATTCAGATTGTGCGTCTGACAAATGCTACAGGTACAAATGTCGAACCTCAGTCTTTACCTGCTGCTAGTGGTGCTAGCCTCCGTACCACTGCTGATGCAACCACGGGAGTTGAAGGCGGATATTTCACTGATGCGCTGCATAATGATGCACCTGCCCACGGTGGTACAGGAACCAATGCCGCAGCCGGAAGTGCATTACCTGCCCAGTACCCCTTTGGCAACGACCCAGCCCAACCCAATCCCGCAACCCCTGGACTTTCACGACCCTCTTCTAGCGGTGCAAGCGGAGCCACTATTGGTTACAAACGCTCCGATGACCCCACTGATATCAAAGCAGCAGAACTAACCGATGCTCCCGGAGGGGCTGGTGAGTTCAACTTCGACTTTCAGACGGTGGCTAAGGGAGAAGACACCATGACAACTTACGGAGCGCTTCATTGGGGCTTCCAAATCCGTGCTGGCAAAGTTGAGAACGATCATGCATCAGCACAGGATGGTCAATCTGCCACCTTCGATGCAGCTTTGCAGAAGCATCAAGATTTTTACGTACACGAACCAGTCATTTTTTACTTTGATTTCGACAGTGACCAACTGAGTTCCAGCGAAACAGGCAAGATTGATACATTCTTAGATTACCTGCGGCGATTCCCTGATGTAAAAGTAACTCCTGAAGGCTTCGCTGACAGGCGCGGCGGTGCTTCTCAGCACAACCTCGATCTATCTCTACGCAGAGCGCAGGCAGTGGGAGCAGCCCTGCGTGCTAAGGGTGTAGCTGAAGCTCAAATTAGTGCTGTTACTATCGGCTCTGGTTCAACCGAAGACTTTACCCCTGATGCCACAACTAACCAAGATACAGAAGCAAATCGTCGGGGCAATCGCCGGGTCGTTTTGAGCTTTCAGCATGTGCCAGCAGCAGCACCAGCAGGGGGAGGAGGGACACCTTGATCTTGAGAACGATCGGAATATTCGTGATACTTGTGATGCTGGCGATCGGAGGAAATTTGTATATGAATAATCAAGACGCTACCGCGACACCTATGAAGCAGATCAAAGCACGTCTCTACTCCACAGATCAAGACACTAGCGCTTTAGCACTAGGTGAATTGATCCGTTTAGGCAAAAAGGCTACCCCGGTTTTATTGGAAGCTTTGACTAATCCCAACCCCCGTACCCGTCGGCTTGCAGCCGAGGGACTGAGCGAAATTGCCGATCCCGCTAGTGCCGATGCTTTGTTCCAAGCCACTCATGACACTAATCCAGAAGTGCGTGCCCGTGCTGCCACTGCTCTACACCAATTAGGAGATAAACGTTCATTATCCGCTTTGGTCGCTACCCTTGATGATTACCCTGACATCCTGCACAATCCCTACACAGCTTCGATGTATCCTTTAATGCGAGGTGGAAAAGAAGTTTTACCTTTGGTAATTCCTCTTTTGCAAGCACCAAATGATCTCACTCGTGAGCGGGCTTTTTTGATTGTTAAAGCTGTAGTGAGTAAGCTACCCCAAGGGCAAGACTGGAATCAGTTGTGGCAGAGTTTGGGAAGTTATGATCCCGCAGGTCAAAAGACAGAACGTGACAAGGCTGCTCAAAAATGGCAGGAATGGTTGAGCAAATAATTTAATTAGTCACAAAAAAACCAAGTATGTTAGAAACGTAAATAGGCTTAAAACCCTGACTAATGAGAAATGACAGCCTTAGCTAGTTAGCTTTAATTTCGCCGACCTACTTACCCATTAGTAGCGGAGTTACCTAACCGTATTATCCAGTCCCCCTACGATTCTTGAACCCAAACAAAGCGCGATCGTGAGCGATGCCGCTGCTGCTAGCGCCGCTACCGTCCGAATGTGATTCCAGATTGTCCAGTTGCTCAAGTAGCTAGACCATAGGTTCGCACCTTCAGTGCTGTCCGGCTCGACTTTCGCCAGGGCTTCGTTGAGCGGCACATTGAAAACTATTGTCACGCCTAATGTACCAACGAGGTAGAGCAAGCTGCCGAGAAGCAAGTAGGCGGCACCGGGTTGATGCCACTTTAATAGCGAGGAGATTAAAAGAAAGATACAAGCCGCAGCCGTTCCCAAAAACGCTGTCATAAAAAATGGATTGATTACCGTGATATTGATGGATTGCATAGCAGCAATGCCCTGCGGCGGTTTCAGACGAGCAAGAGCGTTCATCACGAAAGTCGAGAAGGCGAAGAAAACTCCGGCTATTAGCCCGCAGCCCAGTGCCGAGAAAAGCTTTAATGCGAAATAATATTGTTGAGTTATCAGATGTTGCAGCATCGCCTCACCGAAAAAATGGGTATGAAGCCCCGTCCTTGCAGGACAGCTTTTGTTAATAGAAATACTAACGCTTTGGTATCCTATTTATTGGTTAGCAGGATTAGCAAAAGCTATCACTGCCTTAGTATCTCTATATACAGCAATAGCTCTAGCACCTTTAATTCCTAAAGTATTAGCATTACCAAGTACAGCACAGTTAGAAGCAGCGAATCTTTCAATGTATAACGTGTGACTGTTAATGACAAGGTTGTTGAAGATTGTCAGAATTGGCTGAGTTTCCATCCGGTTTGGGGAGAATTGCCAGTAGAGGCACTGCAAGCGATCGCTCAGTCGTTCCATTGCTTTGGTGTAGAACCCCAAACGTTGATCTACCAAGAGGGACAAACCCCCATCGGGCTGTACCTGTTGAAGTCGGGAACAGTGGAGATTTTCCAGCGTTCACTGATTGTCAATTGCTAATTCGCTACCGGAATGCAGGGGATTTGTTTGGTCATACGCTGATTGCAAATAGGAACCTATCAAACCAGGGCGATCGCCCTGGAAGAAGTGAACCACAAGTCCGTAAACGCCGCCCAAAAGCTTACCCTTTAATGACAAAACCTCGGCACTCATTACAAAAGCAACTGCAAACCGCTTAAACCAAAAGTGTTTCGGCTTTTCTTAGTGTCATTCGTCCTTAGGCATTGGGAAGAATTTCTTCCCTATTCCCCGGTTTGTCAGTCGGGAATAGTGACTTTTTAGCTCAAATATAGAGTATACTCTTCTTAACAGTTAATTAGTCTTTTTGTCATGGCTAACCTACTACTTGACAACGGTACGATTGAGAGCGATTTAGGCGAAATAGCTCGTGAACTTGCGCCTTTTGACATTCAACTCAGACATTACGACCCAGGAACATCGCTACTCTTCCCCAATCTGTTAAACCAGGACGTTTTAACTGAGTCTGAGAAACGTTATTGCGTAGAACTCCATAACAGCGTCTTTGAATTTCTTCAGCAAGAAAATGGCGCTATCTGGTGTGACTTGCTAAATGTGCATCCAGGTTCCTTTAATCTTCATCATCTGATAGCAACCTACAGCCGTTACCATACTCATCCTGCGCCTGAAGCCCTCTACGTGTTAGCAGGAGAAATGATCTATGGCTTTGTACGACCTGATGGCAGTCAGGTACAGCTTTTAGTTCAGGCACAAGACTATCTTTACATCCCCGCTGAGGTTGAGCATTGGTGTAGTCCAACTGCGTCGTTGAATTTCAAAGCAGTACGCTATTTTGCAATAGCCGAAGGTTGGGTTCCCAATTATACGGGTACTCAAGTTAGTGATTCGCTCAATAAGCCAGGTTAAAGCTCAGTTACATTATTGCAAACTGTGATATTAGTTTTTATCCAATTGAACAGGTTGTCATCTACCTCAAAGAAACCACGGCAAACGCAGTATCATCTGACTTGACAAAATGGTTAAATAATGTAGTGTAAAACTGAAAGATTCACTCAACTTCCTCACAGAGAATTAACAGCGTTTCCATCGCCTCTGCTAGAGAAATCAACTCTGTCCAAGAGGAGCCACTAACTAAATTTTGGGCGTGAGCTAATCGGTTTCGCAACTGTTCCGCAGACTTTAGGAAGCGTTCACCAAACCGTTTGGATTTTAATCCCAGTTGCTGGAGAAGTTCTGGCTGATTTAAAATTAACTCTCGCTTATCACAGAATTGCAGATAATCTAACAAATCCGTAGCTTCGTTTCTTTCCTGACTCTCTCGCCACAATCGTTGAGCAACCTCTAAGCGCTCAGGTTTGAGGACTTTTTGCCAAGAATCTTGAGGATAGTAAATCCGCACTAGGCGCAGCAAATTCATTTCTAGGAGCGTTACCAAGCCAAACAGCAGCATTCGCGCGGGTGCTTTCTGTAAGTCGCCACAGGTAATAATACCACTTACCTGATTGCAGTCCAAGACAAACAATCGCGGAGTTTGTTTTAGAATGGGTAGCAACTTGATCAATGGGGTAGAAATGGCTATGAGTTCTTTGGGATGAAACACCCGTTGATAATCGCCACACTTGCCTTCTTTGCCTTGAATCAAACTAGAGCGTTCTACATAACCGCTTATAATATCTCCTGTCTCAACGCCGATAACATCAAAATTTTGTGCCTGCATCCAATGCAGCACTTCTGTCGCCTCCGCATTAGCTGGCATAGCTTTGAGGGGTTCTGCCACATATTCAATGGTGATATTGTTCTCAAATAAACCCCGCAGGTCTTGAGAACGCGATTTTAGGTGTTTCATCCTCCGGTTGTGAACTCATGCTTGTACCATTTATTTGTGAAGCTGCGCCAAATTTCCTTTGCTTCTTCTTTCTTTCTTTGTGTCCTTTGCGTCCTTTGCGGTTCGTTCCTCATATAGTTCGGCGCACCTTCATACAGAATTGGTATTAAATAATCTTAGGGCACTCACGTGATGTCTGCGACGGGCTACGCCTACGCCAGTGGAATTTTCTGCCAGATTACCCCTGCATAGGTGTAGCCCGCCATAGGCATCACTATCTCGACAAATGCCATAGACCAATATCATACTATTCTAGTTGGTATAAAGATAGTGACGTTTAGACATTTTCAAGTAACAAAATATTTTACAACTACAAAAAAATAAATATTTATGTAGTTATTTGGATCAGATTAGTTGATTAATTTTGCTCAAAATGCCGAAAATTATCGCAAAAAAATGTTATTACTAAAACGACATATCGAATTGACAGTTGGTAGAATTTTACCAAGATAACCAAAATTGATAAATAATATTATTATGCCAAGAAAAGAACAAGGATGGGTTACATTTCAAACCTCAGAGGACGAGCGGAAGATTCTAGAGGAGTTTTGCGAACAGTCTCAACGCACTAAGACTGAGATTTTGCGAGAACTTGTGCGTAGTCTCACTCAGCACTCTTCAGCAGCAGTATTACCATCACCTCAGCAGGAAAAACGGGAAGATATCTACTATAGTCAAAAACCTGACATAGAAAGTACTATTCCCAAGAAATCACTAAAAGTTAGCTCTCGTAATATTCTTAAAGGTGTTGTTAAACGAGTTGTTTATGGAGCAGTTAATAGTGAGGTAACTCTGGAAATTATTCATAAAGTAGAATTAACTTCAATTATCACCAGAGCTTCGGCAGAAGAGTTAGAACTATCTGAGGGAAAAGAAGCTTATGCAGTGATTAAGTCGAACGATATTGTGATTGCTAGAGAATAAAAATACGGGATTTTAGGCGTTGGGTATTAATTTTTGATGGTGAAGAACTGCAAGATAAATTGAGTATATATCATTTGATGAAATTCCAGAGCTAAAAAGGATTATCAACAGGTAAGAAAAATTGCTGAGGGATTAAGTGGTATGATTCTTATTTTGCTTGTTGCCACACAAGATTTTATACTCACTTTTCAAAAATCTTGATAACCAATTAATTGGCTAGCTATAGAGGCGTATATCTATGCGCCCCTACTGCTTTTAACCTTAATTTGACATAAATAACAGATGTGTACTCTTACAAGTTTTATCTAGCGTAGGCGTAGCCCGCACTTCTCTACTAGACGCTGCACGAACGATATATTTCCACTGCGCTCAGTACAAGCATCTCAGTGACCATCATAGATATCGCATCTACACCCATAGCAAAACTGACAAAGGTTACAACTTTTATTAAGCATTTTTTGATAGAGTGATGCTTTGTCAAACGCTCTCATATTCATGTCGTCCCAGGTATCGCTCCCTCAATCGCTCCATCCATACCTACCCATCACCGCTCTTGCGCCTATGCAGGATGTAACAAACCTCTGGTTTATGAAGGTCATTGCCCACTACGGCAGCCCTGACTACTTCTTCACCGAGTATTTCCGCGTCAATGATACCTCACGACTCAATCGTAACATTCTGGCAGCAATCACCGAAAACGACACGGGTCGCCCCGTTTTTGCTCAAATGATTGGCGAAAGCATTCCAGACTTAGTAAGAACAGCAATTGATCTTTGCCGCTATAATATCGCTGGAGTTGATTTGAATATGGGCTGTCCAGCACCTAGAATCTATCGCAAAAATGTTGGGGGTGGATTGTTGCTCTTACCAGAAAAAGTAGATCGGATTTTAGCAGAATTGCGGCAGGCAGTGAACGATCGCCCTTTGACTGTCAAGATGCGCGTAGGTTTTGAAAATACAGATAACTTTTACAAAATTCTAGATATAATCAATCGCCACAACATTGATTTGTTGAGTTTGCATGGTCGCACAGTGAAAGATATGTACCACGGGGCAGTGAGATATGATTTGATTGCTGAAGCGGTTAGACGAGTTCATTGTCCAGTACTTGCCAATGGCAATATCAACTCTGCAAAAACTGCTATTGAAGTGCTTTCTCAAACGGGCGCGGCTGGTGTGATGGTAGGGCGCTGGGCGATTGGTAATCCTTGGATTTTTAATCAAATTCGGCAAGCTTTGCGCTTCGAGCCGATCGCACCCGTTCCTTTAGTAGAAGTACGCAACTATATTGATCGTTTATGGCAGACCCCCACAGCAGCAACTATGCCAGAGCGATCGCGTGTAGGCTATCTGAAAATGTTCCTCAACTACATTGCTCTAAGTGTTGACACGGAAGGTCATTTCCTACGGCTAATGCGACAGACGCAGACCGAGATAGAATTGTTTAACCTCTGCGATCGCATTCTCCTTGCCGATCTGACGAAAACTTTAGCCCTAGCACCCTCCTTGAGCGTTTAAGTAACTATGGCAACTATTTGAAATAGGCATTTTTGATGCTTTATGAATACGAATGCGAGGTGCTGAAAATAGTACCTCGCAATCTATCTGTGCTGTTTATTTATGGAAGAGTGTCAATTACCATTAACCAACGACAAAATTGTTGTTGCTTAGTGACAATCCAGCAGATAATTGGGCAAATTTTACCTGATTAAAGACAGATGCACTACCATCTTGGTCAAAGAACAGCCCACCTGTAGAAGAATCATAGATAAATCGTTGATTGCTTGTCGTTGCAGATGTTCCAACGATAAACTGACTTTGCTGAAGTGAACCTATTGATAACCCGCCACCAAAATCAGCAGCCGATACCTGAATCAGGTCATTAGTTGGGTTGAAATCATAAAGACGATCAACACCTTGATTGAAGCCCTTGAAAACAAACGTATCAATACCATCATTTCCATAGAGGCTATCATTACCAAAACCACCTGTCAGGATATCATTTCCATTGCCACCTTTAAGGGTGTCATTTCCATTACCACCGCTAAGGGTATTATTCCCTAATGCGCCAAATGCAGAGATGTAATCATTACCATCACCCCCCAAGAGTAGGTTATTGCCTGTTGAATAATCAACAATCAATTTATCAGCACCCGTGCCACCGTTGAGGGTGTTATTGCCTGATGCCCTGCGATAAACTCCTTTTTCGTCGCCGGAATCGTCGTATTCGTAGCCAGAAGCTGAGAGATAATCATTGCCATTATCTCCATTGAGTAGATTATCGCCTGTTGAATAATCAACATTCAAATTATCGTCACCAGCACCACCGTTAAGGGTGTTATCTCCAGTAGTGTTATAAAAAGCTCCTCCAAAGCCGCGGCCGTAGCTAGAACCGGAGAGAGAATCATTGCCATCTCCACCAGACAGCAGATTATTGCCTCGTGAATAGTTAACATTTAAGTAATCGCTACCAGCACCACCGTTAAGGGTGTTATTGCCTGAAGTATTATCAAACCTATAGCCCTCAAATTCTGAGGCAAAGAGAGAGTCATTGCCATCGCCACCAGACAGCAGATTATTGCCTGTTGAAATATTAGCACTCAAGTAATCGTCACCAGCACCACCGTTGAGGGTGTTATTACCAGAGGAAAGATTGACAGAGAGATAATCGTTATTATCACCACCATCCAGGAAGTTCTTACCTGTTGAAAGTAAGGCACTCAAGGTATCGTTACCAACGCCACCCTTAAGGGTGTTATTGCCAGACACTCTAGGGTCGTAGTAGCCACTAGAGGCAGAGAGATAATCATTGCCATTGGAACCATCCAGTAAGTTATCGCCTGCGGAACCGTCAGCAATCAAGGTATCGTTACCAGCGCCACCCTTGAGAGTATTATTACCAGACACCACATTACCTTCGTAGTCCCCTAATGCCGAGAGAATATCATTGCCATCGCCACCAGACAACAGATTATTGCCTGCTGAAGAGTCAACATTCAAGTTATCGTCACCAGCACCACCGTTGAGGATATTGTTCCCTGCACCACCCCGTAGCAAGTCATTACCAGCACCACCGTCGAGGGAATCATTGCCAGTATCACCAACAAGGGTGTCGTTCCCCGCACCGCCAATGAGAGTATCATTTCCCGTACCACCCCGCAACAAATCGTTGCCACTCTTGCCGTCGATGCGGTCATTCCCGCCCTGACCATTGATGACATCATTTGAGTTATCTAAACCTGTAACTTTGTTGTCGAGGTCATTGAGGAAAGTCACCGTGTTCTTGTTGAACACGCTAGTTGCAGTGGAGTTGGCATCAAAGACATCAAAACTATCGGTGATGCTAGTTTGCCCATCAAACAGGATATTACCAATAGCTGGTCTGTTTCCAGAAGCTTTCAGGTTATCGAGGTTTTCTAGTTTGAAGTTTTTTAGAATCGTTTTGGTATTAGCAACCCCATCAAAGGTGATTTCCAGATTATTACCATTCTGGGTAAGCAACAGATTTTGGGCAGTCAAATCAGCACCCTGGAATTTGATCGTATCCACTTCGCCAATAACTGCTGCTGTCGGGTTTGTTCCTTTACCTATGCCACCAAAATCAGTGATAGTATCAGTCCCATCACCCAAGTTGTAAATAAATTTATCCTTGCCGCCACCACCAGTCAGAGTGTCATCGCCCTGTTTAGCTGTAATGGTATCGTTGCCTACTTTACTGTTAATTATGTCAGCGCCATTACTGCCCAGTAGAGTATCATTACTGTTAGTTCCAATGATATTTGTCATAACTTTTACCTTCCTTAATCGATATTCCCGTAAATTTAAATTTCTCAGCCCTGAGTTAGTACTGTTTTAGAACACAAAAACCCGCCGATAGTTGACACTTTCGACATATTTTGATTTCTCTCTGGGGGGACAGTAATTTTTATTGAAAATCCAAACTGTTGAGCAGATTGCAACTAGCACCTATCTACATGTCAAAATCTCATGCACTGTACAAATTAATTACTTTGTGTATGAACTCAAATAGTTTATTTCAGGCTTTTTACAAGCATCCTTGATTAAATACCGTAGGCGCAGCCCCAACTTAGGCATTCTTGAAAAATCATCACAAAATCAAGCTTAAATGCCTGAGAATCACACCTTATACTTTAATTTTTCTGTCAATGCGTAAATCCTAGTGTCTTGAAAATAGGGAACAGTTAACTCTTGATACAGAAGGTTATTTTCATCCCCTCGTTGTGGGCTATTGCCTGTGGGTGTCTAGCTTCAAAAGAGAGAACATTTAAATAACCTGATACTAACTAAATACTGAAATTTACTTGTATGTCTATACTTCAAAAAGTATCTTTGCATACTCTTTACATTGTAGGAGAAATATGTAAGTAAATGGTCATGAAAAAAGTAAACTATGTAAAGATAAATAAATCGCAATCGGTTTGAAGAAGAAATCAGAATGGGCTAGGCTAACAGGTGCGGAGGCAAAGACATTTCTGTTACTCTGGTCATAATCAAGATGCTCTCTACGAGACGCTGTGCTATCCGCTAATCATACAGAATTAAGGATGAATCCTAACTCCTAAATTCTGTTTTGATAAATGGGAAAAGCTTGGTCTACAAAGACTTTGGTATAAACTTTCTTCGAAGAGGAAAACCAAAATGCAAGGAGTCAGACATAGTTTTTTTGGAAGAATACCTGAAACATGATGAATTTGTTGTTACATACTTATAAATTTTTCTGCCGACCTACTTATGTGCTAAAAAATCCTCTTAGTGTGTTCTTCACATTTTCAGAGTTTATAGTCAAGATTTTGCAGACAGCAGTCACAAAGAAGTTTGAGCCGAGGCTTTCAAAGCAGGAAACCTCAAGATGCTTGAAGGATTGATAAAATACATCTTTTAATTTTTGAGCGCTGCGATGCCTGTGGTTCTTGCTAGCCTACGCCTGGTAATAAATTATATCTGTGCAATAATCGCGATCGCTTACCAAAATTACAGATGCAAAGATGCTCAAATATCCAGGCTGAGTGAATTACTCAGTGTATAAATTGTACGAAGCAAGACCTTCAAAGCCACAATTACTGTAAGTGAAACAAAGTTATATCAAGTTCGGATAAATACTTATTAATAACGCTAGAAGAATTGCAGTGTATATATCTACGTCTTATGCTCAAACGGATTGCGATCACACGTCAGGCGACAGAAGCAACAGTCATACAAAGGTATAAATGGATAGTGTTGAGATGATTTACCTCTAAACTGAGTTGAGCAATTTCCAAAGCTTTTTGGTACAGTATTCTAGAAAATCCAGATGACAAGAATAGGCGAACGCTAATTGCAATTGCCAGTTTATTGCTCAAAATCAAGAATGCAGTTGCTATGATCAAACGCCTGCTTGTGGTCGAGTCTCCCGGAAAAGTCAAAAAACTCAGTCAAATACTGGGTTCAGATTGGAAAGTTCTCGCTAGTTGTGGCCATATCCGAGAACTCAGCAATGAAGGGGACGATTCCTTGGGCTTTGTCATGGACGGCAGTAATGTAAGGTGCAATTACGTCCCACGTGACCAACGAGCGAAAGAAACAATCCAGAAGCTCAAGTCTGCGGTAAAGCAGGTTGATGAAGTTGTCTTAGCAACTGACCCAGACCGGGAAGGCGAAACGATCGCTTGGCACCTGAAAGAAACGCTGGGTTTAAGGGAACCGAAACGAGTAATTTATACTGAGATTACAGCATCGGCGGTACAGAGTGCGATCGCTAATCCCAGAAAGCTAGACCAAAATTTAATCGGTGCTGGACTGTGCCGAGATTGCTTAGATAAGTTGGTGGGTTATAAGGGTAGCCCTTTAGTTTGGGCATTAAATAACGGTGCTAAAAGTGTTGGTAGAGTCCAAAGCGCGACATTGCACTTGATTTGTCAGCGAGAAAACGAAATTCTGGCTTTTGTCCCCCAAGATTACTGGAGTGTCTGGGTAGATTATGCTGAAGGATTTCGGGCTTTTTACAAAGGGACGGTTGATTCTGCAAAAGATGCAGCAGACCAAGAAACTGAAACTCATGATGACGCAAAGGTAGGTAATAGTCCAGAAACACCGGAATCTAAACGTGTTCTTTCCGAAGCAGAGGCAACACGTTTAGTTGCAGAAGCACAGCAACATCCTCATCAGGTGATTCATTTTGAAGGAAAAATTGTTAACCGCCAGCCACCGCCACCATTTACAACTTCTAGCCTTCAGCAAGCAGCCGGTTCAAAACTGAGGTTTGCTCCTGACAAAACTATGGTTGTGGCCCAAAAGCTCTATGAAGCTGGGTTAATAACATATATGCGAACAGACTCAGTGATGCTGAGTCCAGAATTTTGTGCTAGCGCCCGTAAATGGTTAGAGCAAAACGATCCGCAGAATGTACCGCAGCAAGTCGCCAAGCATCGTAGTAGCAAATCGGCTCAAGAAGCACATGAAGCGATTCGTCCAACGGATGTGTTTCGTCCATCAGTTCAGTTGCGTTTAGAACTCCCTGATGATGAGTTTAATTTGTATGTGATGATTTGGAAACGGTCAATTGCTTCTCAGTGTCGGGCTGCCCAATTGCGTAAAACTCTGGTGATTACTCAGTCTGGTTCTTTACTGTGGTCAGCCAGAGGGCAAGTGATTGAATTTTACGGTTATGCCCGGTACTGGAACAATCTCAGCAAGGATAGTATTTTACCTTCATTACAACAGGGACAAGCATTGAAATTGGAGAATGCTGGACATGAGCAGAAGCAGACCCAGCCACCACCGCGTTATAGCGAACCCAAATTGGTGCAGTTGATGGAACGTAAAGGAATTGGTCGCCCAAGTACCTATGCTCCTACTGTTGCTACCTTAAAAAAACGAAATTATGTGGAGTTGAAAAAAGATCATCTGCAACCGACAGCATTAGGGTTAGAAGTAGATGAATTTTTGCTCAAGGCATTGCCAGATTTACTAGAGGCAGAATTCACAGCAAAAATGGAAGATGCCCTTGATGCCATTTCCGAAGGAAAGAATTCTTGGCAGCATTATTTAACTAGTTGGAATCAGAATTACTTTGTCCCAGCACTCACCAAAGCTAAAACTGTAGTTGCGAGTTCCTCAACAGGTAAAGCTAATGTGATAACTGAGCGCAAATATGAAACTTCCAAGACTCGATGCCCTGAATGCAAAAATTTTCTCGCCAAAATTCCGAGTACTAAGGTCAAAAAGAAATATTTCCTCAAATGCACAAAAGGCTGTGATGTCGTGCTATTTTGGAGCGACTTTAACAAAACTTGGCAGCCACCACAAGCTAAAACAGTCCAAGCTGAAAATCAACAAAAGCCTCCCGTCAAGCTGACAGCATATCCCTGCCCGGTATGTAAAAAACCTCTAGAGGAGTACAGTTATATCAAAGAGGGGCAGAGTAAGACAATGTTGCGATGTTCTAACGCACAATCCCGTAAGGATACTAAACATAAAGATGTGGCTTATTTCAATACACCAAAAGGGTGGTGGAGTCCTAAGTTTGGGGAGATATCAAAAACTTAACTAATGCTATCCGGCTAATTATCACCGCTAGACAAAGAAATTAGAGTTTTATCTGATAACACCTTTACCCACCAAGTTTGATATTCTGTTGCTTTAGTAGATTTATCAACAAGTTTTTAAATATACCACTTAGGATACCAATAAGAGGGGTAGGCACAGTTAGGAGATATCGCCGGAAAGTTTTGACATCGAAGGGCCAAACGGGCAACTCATCGGTCATAGTGTATAAAGTGCGTAGCTGCTGAATTTTTTCAGATTTTTTCTTGAAAGCTTCTGTGTCTTCAGCCAGACTAGCATAAATCCCCGAATAATCTGCTCGGAACTGCCGAGCAATTTTATCTAAAGACTTTTCTTTAGCTCTTTTCATACCGCCATTTGCTGCCAGTAATGGCCCAAAAAAACATCCCACTGATAAAAAAACATACAATGGAATTACCAGATGAACAAACCAGAATCCTTTTCCGACATCTTGTGTAATTGCTTGATACTCAATCACGCCAATCCAGATACCCAAAACAGCAACTAGATAGGCAGTTTTAAGCGAATAATCACTGAGACATCGAAGACCACCACACCGATCGGGATGAAGAGGATTAATATCTAAATCCTTGTTTCCTAAAATTCGATAGAAAATCCAAATATTTGTAATCAAATTAAGTACAAGTATACTACCCATATATACGACTGCAAATGTGGCAATCGTAATGGTCAGTCCTGGCAAAAGACTAGAGCTAGTCCAACTCTCTTCTAATCTAGGTCTGATGATAAAAACAATAGTGCTAAAAAAGAGAGCGCTGGTAAGTGCAGAGAGTTTGCGCCATTTTTGGGAATAGAGGTTAATAACAAATTGATCAATCTGAAATTTGTCTATTTCTAATACGTTAGATTTTTCCAGGTCTTGAATTACTTTATCGATCGCTTGAAAACTCCACAAATAGTATCCCAATGTTATTGGATTAATGAAAAGTCCTACTAGCCAGGGAATCCAGTCTCGAAGCAACCCCATTTGCTCGTGCTTAGTCCATAATGTATTACTTATCCATGCAGTAAACAAATAAACTACAGTAGCGGTAACTGCTGCCAACAGCCCGAAATTTAGAGGAGAAAGACGAAATTTTTCAATTACTAAATACGCAACAGGGTCAAATTGGTGAAGGTTTCGTTTGTGCAAAATATCGTTTGTCATTCTTTAACAATGAGTTAGGTAAATAACACCATACGTATTTAGGAGTAAATGTGCCAATTTTGGCAAAATTATAGTAATAAATCTGGTGAGCCAAAAAAGCTCACTTCATAAACTTATTGAATTCTACTTAGTTGTGCTACGTATTTATTAACACGAACTGACCTTAGCTGCAAGTTCTACGATGTTGATCTGCTCGTAGTGTTCAAAGGGTTGGTAAATCCAGGGGTTGTCAGCCAAGTAATCGACATAATAATCGGGTGCTATAACTGAACAGGCTTTATACCAAAGAACGGCAGTGCGAATTTCCTTAATTGGGGAATCAGTATTTTGCTTGAGCCAAGGTATAGTCTGTTGGAGTGTGATGCCAGAGTCTACTAAGTCATCTACTAGGAGAATGCGCGAACCTAACTTTTCGGCAGTCATCGTTAAGTGGCGGGAGAAAACTAAATTACTTCTTTCTTGCTGACCGGGGCCACTGTAAGATGAGGTTGCTAAAATCGCCAGTGGTTGCTCGTATATCCGGGAAAGAATATCTCCAATTCGTAGCCCTCCTCTGGCAAGACAGATAATCTGGTTAAATTCCCAACCGGATTGATAAATCTGAATAGCCAGTTGTTCAATTTTTTGGTGATAATCTGACCAAGAAACGTAAAGGTCTGGCATAAGTCTAACTGGAGTAGTAGATAGCTGGTGATTGAAGGCAATGTCCACAACGGGGTACGCCGACGCAGATTTTTTATTTTAGTATGAGTACAAAGTCTTATGAATGATTCTACTGCTGGCGATGTTCAACGAGATCCTCTTAGTGAAAAACTAGATTTAAAAACAAAACTGGCTTACGGTGCAGGAGATTTAGGCCCAGCAATTACTGCAAATATCTCCGTCTTTTTTCTGCTAGTTTTCTTTACCAATGTTGCTGGTATCCCTGCGGGTTTAGCTGGCAGTATTTTGATGATTGGCAAAATCTGGGATGGCATAAATGATCCCCTTGTAGGGTTTCTGACTGATAAAACAAAATCTCGCCGTTGGGGCCGTCGTCTTCCTTGGATGTTTTATGGAGCAATCCCATTTGGAATTTTCTTTTTCTTGCAGTGGATTGTACCGCAATTTAGTGCAAATAGGAGTGAAAATATTTGGCCACTGTTCTGGTATTACGTAGTGATTGGGATATTCTCTCAAGCGTTTTACACTGTTGTGAATTTGCCTTATACGGCAATGACTCCAGAACTAACTCAAGATTACGACGAACGCACCAGCCTTAACAGCTACCGTTTTACATTTTCTATTGGTGGCAGCATTCTATCGTTGATTTTAACGCAAATTGTTTTTTCGCAAGTTAGCGATCGCCAACAACAATATCTAGTTTTAGCAGGGGTTTGTACCGTAATTTCGATTTTAGGATTATATTGGTGCGTTTTTGGAGTCCGCGATCGCATCTTGGCTTTTGAGGCCAAACGCATCCAAACCGAGGAACCTGCATCTCTCCCCTTCTTTGAACAGCTAAAAATTGTCTTTAGTAACCGACCTTTTTTATTTGTGATTGGTATATATCTTTTTTCTTGGCTAGGTGTGCAGATTACAGCTAGTATTATTCCTTATTTTGTAGTCGATTGCATGGGTCTTAAAGAATCAGATGTGCCCACAGTGATGATTGCAGTCCAAGGAACAGCTTTAGTGATGCTATTTATCTGGGGTAAGTTAAGTAAGAAAATCGGGAAAAAACCTGTTTATTTTCTCGGAATGAGTTTATGGATAATAGCCGCCGCCGGACTATTTTTCTTACAACCTGGTCAAATAGTTTTGATGTATGTGATGGCTGTGATGGCAGGTATTGGTGTTTCCACAGCTTATCTAATTCCCTGGTCGATGATTCCAGATGTGATTGAATTAGATGAACTCCAAACCGGACAACGCAGAGAAGGTATATTTTATGGCTTCATGGTATTACTACAAAAATTTGGTTTAGCTCTCGGGCTGTTTTTAGTGGGAAATGCTTTACAACTATCCGGGTTCAAAGAATCTGTAGCCGGAAGTCCACTACCCACCCAACCGGAATCAGCACTGTTTGCTATTCGGATTGCCGTTGGCCCCATACCTACAGTTTGTTTGCTTTGTGGCTTAGTTTTAACGTATTTTTACCCAATTACGCGCGAGATGCACGCAGAAATCATGCTGAAACTCAAAGAACGGCAAGAGAAGAGGGGAAGTTAAGTTATTGGGAATTGGGAATTGGGCATGAAGAAGAGACAAGGTAGACAAGGAAGAGGGGGGAGACAAGGGAGAGACTTATTCAATAATTCCCCTTTGTCCCCTTTTCCCCTGCCTTCTTCTTCAAACTCTTAACTGAGTTACAGCAATATTGCCGGAAAAACATACATCCACATCACTACCAGGGGTGCGATCGCGTTTGCCGTATTCTCCTACATAATAAAAATCATCGCCTTCAACTCGATAGTTCACAGGCAAAGGTTTGCTACAGGCTTGGCAAAACACCATCTCAGGATGTGGTTCTCCTGGTTGCAGATGCGGTAAGTTCACGTTCCAAAAGCTTCCTGGTTCTAGGGGACGCTTGAGTAAGTCCGCTAAAACTTCAACTGTCAATTTAGCAGCCAAATCCCAATCAAAATTTTGCTTGGCTTTGCGATAGTGGGAAATAGCAATTCCGGGAATACCGTGCATTGCAGCTTCCCGTACAGCAGCCACTGTACCAGAAATGTAGACATCGACTCCCAAGTTGCCCCCAGCGTTGATACCTGAAAGCACAAAATTGACATCTGCGCCAATTTGTGTTATCGCAATTCTCACACAATCGGCGGGAGTGCCTGCGATCGCATATTCAGTCTCAGAACGCCGTTGGAGATTGATGGCGCGAGTGGTAGTAACTTGATGTCCACAGCCAGACTGATGATCGGCAGGAGCAGCGATGATAAAATTTTTGCCGTTTACAGCTTTGATTAGAGCTTTTATACCTGGGGCATCAATGCCATCGTCGTTAGTTAAAATTATAGTCATGTAATGTATATATTCTTGTAGATTTAGCCAAAATATCAGAAAAATTGCAGAGATAATTCATCAATGAGGGTAGTACAGCAAGGCTAGTTGCAGATATAAAAAAATATACTTGATTTTGTCAAAAATATTGATTGTACGATATTATTTCTAGATGGTTTGCAAATTCCGCCCTAAGCATTTGGGTTAATTCTCAAAATGGGCGGTATTTTTTGTCAATTTTATGCTTGCAACCGCGCTCATCACAAGTTTGTGCAATCAAAAAATCCCGTAAAATATATATCTGCTGGCAGTAGCAAAAACTTGATCCCGGAGAAAACCGCGAACAAGGTGATTTTTGCGCTAGTTCTGTAGTATTTTTGGTGCAAGTCTGTCTTAGGGATCACATGATGAAACAGCTCCTCAAACAAATATTTAGTAGTCAAAAACACCTCACCCGGCTGGTTTTAACATTGGTGACGGTTATTTTTACAGCCTCGTTGTTTGCTGCACCTGCTTTAGCCACAGGTGTGTATCAATTACCCAGCCTCACAGCAGGCAATGACACCTGGGTTTTGGATCAAGGTGAGGTTATTAGCCGTCTGAACGAAGGTAAAATTAGCAGTGCTTTCGAGGATTTGGCAAAACAAACAAATAAGGAAGTCAGAATTGTGACTGTTCGCCGCCTTGACTACGGTGAAACACCAGAAAGCTTTACCAAAGAGTTGTTTGAAAAATGGTTTCCGACAAAAGAAGCCCAAGCAAATCAAACTTTATTGGTTATTGACACAGTTACCAATGGTACTTCCATTATTACTGGGGATGAAGTCAAACCTCTACTCACTGACGCTATTGCCGAGAGTGTCGCTACTGAAACAGTAAGTGTGCCGTTACGTAATGGTAACAAATACAATCAGGCATTTCTAGATGCTAGCGATCGCCTTGTTGCCGTCCTCTCTGGTAAAGCCGATCCAGGGCCACCCCAAATTACTGACAATGTACAGGTAGAAGGAACCTACAAGAAAGCAGAAGAAACCAACCAAGGTAACGCCACCGCTTGGGTAGTAGGATTGTTAATTGCCGCCACCGTCATCCCAATGGCGACTTACTACATTTATCAGATAAATCAACCTTCATCTGATGGGTAATTGGATAATCAGGGTAATTCAATTTTAGATTTTAGATTTTTACTTCAATCCAAAATCGTTCGACTGAGCGAAGTCGAAGTCCCAAATCTCAAATTGGTTTAATCCTGAACATACTCTTGCCCTTTTACTAAAGCCACCTCAGCCCGAACAAATTCTCGACCCAAATAAGCTGCATGATTTAATTGAGTTACTGCACAGGGCTGAGTTTCCTCAAAGATTTTCACGCAAAGTTCTTTAGCCGTCCTCGCACTAAAAACCGTCGTGTGAGTTCGTTCTACCTTTCCTCGTGCCGGAATTACCTTCCCCGTTTCGGGATCGATAGCTAAACCACGATCGTCAATTACGTTTGTGAAATGCTTGGCATAAATTAACCCTGCGTCTCGATCCAAGTAAATAATAAAATATCCACCGGGATCGAGATCGATATGACGCTGGGAAAGTTTATCATCAATTGCTGCTAAATCTTCAAGTATTAAATCCATAAGCACTAGCAAAAGAAATTTTCTTTTTTCAGGGTTTTTACACTCTATATCAAGTGTAATTCCTATCTTCCTTAGTCTTCTTGATATCTTTAATATTTCTGTGAATACTTTGGGTAGTTCCGCTTGTAGTTAACTTCATACTATTTTTAGTTTCACTTACCCGGATAGCGTCTTTTATGAGTCAAAGGCAGTACGCGGTACTTTATTGCCTCCAAGCTATGAAAATTATCAAATTCTTGGTTTCCTAGATGTTCTCGATAGGAGTCCTGCAACAGCTAACAATGAAAACCCAGCGATTGTTTTCCTCACCACATCTGATGTCAGAACGATAAGTTCTCGAACAATTACTGAAGCTAACCGTAGAGGTATAGGGGTCTGGCATTCCATAGGATGTGAAATTGCACCACCATCTGGTAATCTTCAGATGGGTAAAGCTCAATTGTTGAATGTTGGTGTGTATATCCTTCCAGGAAGAGTACCTACAGGTTATGGTGGGCCTGGAAACTCTGGTAGAATTTAAAACTATTTGCCAAAATGTCAATATATTTTGTCAGAGAAGAAGGTATCCCTCTAGAGCAGCGTAGAGGATTAGAAACAATTGATCGAAATCTTGTGTTTGTTCTTGTTCGAGTATCTGTAGAACAAGTTTCACAAGCATTTAGCACTTTAAGACAAATGAATGTCTGGGTACGCAATGCGTATGAATGCGAAATTTAAATTCCGAATGAAAGCACTTTTGTTTTTCAACTGCGAGGACATCCCTGGAGCTTAATTTATAAACCCCACATGTCATCAATACGAATTTACTTAACAGAAGAAGATGCTAGGAATCTTTCAGAATCTCTGAGGACTTCTGTTATTTACTACGCTGGCAGCGATACATGCGGCACTATTGAATACCATCTTTACACTAATGGTATTTTACAAGAAAAGCTGTCTTTTGAAGAGGAATTCAAATGCGAGTTTCAGTCCCAGCTTCGACAATTAGAAGCTAGAAGTATTGAAAATGCCTACACATTTACAATGAATTTTATTCGTGAGCATGACGCTTATATTCCGTGTGTAGTTGAAGTAGAAGAACTACTAGCAGGTCAACACACAACTTTACGTATCGAGGATTTGATGCTTAATGAAGTAGAACGAATGGATTATTTAGCACAACAATAAACTATTAGAATTAGGAGTAATCTAAAATGAAATTAGTAACAAAGCACCCGTCTATTATATTTGGCGTATGTTCTGTGTTTATCATTTTCTCTATAATTCTTGACTCTGTAGCGAAAGCTCAGGAACAATCAGCTTGTCCATCGGGACAAGTTAGGGATTCAACTAGTTTGTGTAATTCTAGTAGTCAAGGGCAAGAGTCAGGAATTATGGCGAATGCTGAAGAATTTTTCCGAAGTGGGCGTAATTTTGATAGACAAGGACAGTCTCAACAGGCAATTGCTGAATACACGCGAGCAATCGAGCTTGATCCTAACTATGCTGCTGCTTACTTTTTTCGAGGTAATGCTCTGGCTTTAGAAGGACAACCACAAAAAGGGATTGAAGATTCCGAGAAGGCTGCTTCTATCTACAATTCCAGAGGAGAATCACAATGGGCAGAGGCAATGCTACAACTTGCAGATACTATTCGGAGAGGCATTCAAGAGGGTGAATTTTGACGTATGGTAGCAGAAATATCGTCTTGATCGCCAACACTATAATTTCACAATTTTGAAAATAAGGAAAATTTGCATCTATTTGCCGAATAAAGCTTAATTATTCGGCAAATTTTGCTATAAAATTAGTTCCTTTTCCTCAAGCATTTTTATCACTAAATGGCAACTCTGCATTAATCGCCTCAATCTCTTGCTGTTCGAGTTGATTCACTTCCTTAATATAGGGACGGATAATTTGCCCTAAACGATTGTTGTAAAAACGGTGCAAACTATGATTGGGCATAGCAGGGAAACCGCGCCGTTTTTTGTGGCGGCCACCTGCGCCAGGATCAAAAATTTGGATTCCGTTAGCGATCGCCCACTCAATGGGTGCATAATAGCAAGCATCAAAATGTAAGCAATCTATTTCTTGGAAACTTCCCCAATAACGTCCATAGAGTTTGTCACCTTTAAACAAACAAAAGGACATTCCTAAAGGATGAGAATTATCTTCTTCGCTATATGCGGCGACAAACAAGACTCGATGGCGATAATCGGTGTTTAGCTGCTCAAAAAACCTCTGTGTGAGATACTTGCTACCCCACCAGCCAAATTTATCACAGGTGTCAGCATAAAACTGGTACATCAAAGGAAATAAAGAGTAGGGAATTTCATCGCCACTCAGAGGTTGCAATCTTAACCCTGCTTTCTCTACAGCTTTGCGTTCCCGCTTAATATTGCGGCGCTGATTGGCGTTAAACACTTTCAAGTAGTCATCAAAAGTTTTAAAGCCAGCATTTTCCCAGACGTAGCTGTGGTGCAGCCAAGTTGTAAAGCCATGCCGTTCCAGCATCGGCCGCCATTGGGGATCGACATAGAGAAAATGACATCCAGAAATCCGATTTTTGGAGCAGAAAGTGTCAATTTCATGCACCATCATTGCGGTGATTTCGTCTTCGTCTTCTCCTGGGGCGATTAAAAAGCGATAACCTTCAGCTGGGGTAAATGGTGTCATACCCAGCAATTTTGGGTAATATTGAACTCCGATGCGATCGGCTAACTCTGCCCATTGGTGATCGAATACAAATTCACCAGAACTATGTCCTTTGAGATAAAGTGGCGCAGCGGCAATCAGCGTTCTATCCCGCCACAAGGTCAAGTGATTTGGCAACCAACCAGCTTTTGCAGTAGCACTCTGGGAGGTTTCGAGATTATTCAGCCACTCCCATTCTAAAAATGGCGTTTTGAGTGGCATTGCCAAAGCATTCCAGGCATCTTGGGGTACTTCAGCGATTTTGTTCGTCCAAACGACAGAATAGCGAGGCTTAAGTTGTTCCACCATATTAGGGGGCAGGGGGCAGGGGGAGTAGGGGGCAGGGGTCAAGGGGACAAGGGGACAAGGGGACAAGGGGGGCAAGGGGACAAGGGGACAAGGGGGAATTATTGAATAAGTCTCTCCCTTGTCTCCCCCCTCTTCCTTGTCTACCTTGTCTCTTCTTCATGCCCAATTCCCAATTCCCAATTCCCAATATTCAATAACTTAACTTAGCGTAATCTAATCTGTTAGTCGTTGCAGGCGATAGTGCAAAAACACTTCTTGCTCAACAGTCTGAACTTCTAAAAGTTGCAACTTGGGAGCTAAATCAGGTAAAAAACCTTTCCCTTCTACGGGTGTGGGGGCGGTACTACCACCTAAAATCAGGGGACAGACAGTGAGCCATAATTCATCGATTAAATCTAAGTCCAGCAGGGAAGCGACTAATTTGCCTCCACCCAAAACGACCAACCGTGTTATATCTATATTGGCTAGATGCTTCAAAGCTGCGGGAATGTCTATTTCTCCCGTTGGTGTTTCAAAAACCAGAATCTGCTCAAATTCTGGAGGACACTCTTGTGTTCCGTCTCCCAAAGTTGAAGGAAGCGTCTGTAAACAACGTCCTTTCCATAAAAGTGTTCCCAGTGTTGTCGTGAGTAGCCAGCGTCTAACTGGTTGCTTAAAAAAGTTAATTTCCGGATTGAGGTTTCCAGAGTGTGTAGTCACTATATGAACTGGCTGCGGAGGCTTCCCTTCTTGTGCCCGAAGTCGCACTAGAGTTGGATCTGATACAGTAAGTGTCGTTCCATAAGCCCGGAGAGTACCAGCACCGAATAACACCGCATCAGAGGCAGCGATTTGTTTTTCTAGATGTGCTTTATCAACCCTTGAGCCAAACCGAGCAGGCGATCGCCTAAAATCTGCTATCTTGCCATCTGCACTCATTGCTAAAACAACTGTAGTATGAGGACGATGTTGCAACATTAAATTGATTTGATAGTTGGAATATTTTCTTTGTTTGTATGTAGATTCTCAAAAAAAATCCATGCCTGCAAGTTATTTATTTACAATTTTACCACTGTATTTATATGCAACACAAACCACTTTTACATTTAGCATATATGAGTTTTGGTATACCACGTTTCTTTTTGAATGATAGCAATTTGTTATTTTTAAACATTGAAAATAAAATTCTGATAATTTAATAAAATGTCTCATCTAGCCAGTCTAATTACATATCTTTGCTGTTGTGGTTTGCAGATGCAAAGTGAGACACTCGATGACTAATTCCCGCCAATCTTCCTTTCGTCGAATTTTAGTAACGAGAATATTGCTGCTGTTCGTTCCAGTTTTACTTATAGGCGAGATTGTAGCCTTGAATAAGGCACGTTCTAGCATATTGGGAACTGCGCGTCAAAATTTAACAGAAAGCGCCATTAGTAAAGGGGAGAGAATTGGCGATGCGATCGCAATCTTAAAAGCTAATTTGCTGAGTGTAAGTAAAACAACGGTGATTCCGTCTGGTTCGCCTATACAAGAGCAAGAAATTCTCACGCAGCTAAAGCAACAACTGCCAGTCAATATTGAGTGCATCCAATTAACGGATCTCCTAAATCAAAAAATAATTGCCAGTAGCTGTGGGGATCAAGCGATTGGAGAATTGAGGTTCCCTTTGCCTAGTGATGGAATTGATGTCAAAACAATCTTCCCGCCAAAGGCAGGAATGACTGGAAAAAGAAACGCACAAAATCAATTACAATTAGTTTTATCCGCACCAGTCTCAGATAGCCGAAAAAATTTAGTTTACAGCTTAAGTATCCAGTCTGCATTGTACCAACAAACCAGAAATCCACCGGGATCGCTTACAGGCGCGATGGTAGTTATTGCTGAAAATGGCACAATTTTGGCACATCCATTTACAGACTGGGTGGGAAGTAACATTGATCAACATCCAAATGCTTCCCAACTCAAGAGCATAATTAAAAATGCCCTTGCAGGACGAAACGATTCGATAAATTTGTCTTTTAAAGAGGGAAACGAATTAGTAGCTGGCTATACGGCTATTGCAAATCCACTTACCCAAGAGCAGCAGCAAAAATGGATAGTCTTAGCTGTTACTAGTGTCGATAATGCGCTTTTTGGTTTAGAAGAAATCAAACTAATTCTTATTGTTTTGACCGTTGGTTTGATTGGTGCAAGTTTGTTAGCATCTCTATATCTAGCTCCTTACTTGGCACGTCCTGTAGAAGAATTGCGAGACTACGCTCTCAATATTCACTCTCACCACGCCGCACAACCAGTTCCCCACAATTTCCAAATTCGGGAATTCAATCAACTGGCCCAAGCATTAGACCAAATGGTAGAAAGGCTCAAAGCTGGGGCAGAAGAATTAGAAATAGCTTGGAAAGAAGCAAAAAACGCTAACCAGATTAAAAGCCAATTTTTGGCTACGACTTCCCATGAATTGAGAAACCCATTACATACTATTATTAACTGCATTCGCGTGGTTGAAGATGGTTTATGTGATAGCCGTGAAGAAGAAATGGAATTCCTCAAACGTGCCAATGAAACAACGATTCATTTGCTAAATATTATTAATGATTTACTCGACATTTCTAAAATCGAAGCGGGTAAGCTTTCTGTAGTTATCACACCTCTCGATCTCCGACAAATATTGCTAGAGGTGATTAATTTACAATCAGTTAATGTTCAACAAAAGGGCTTGCAATTAAAATGCGAGTTAGAGCCTCAACCGATACCAATTAAGGCAGACGCGGCAAAACTAAAGCAGGTGCTGATTAATGTTATTGGCAACGCTACTAAGTTCACCGACACAGGAAGCATCACCATTGCTACAGAAATTCAATCTAGTAATGGTAAATCTCAAGTAGTGGTAATAGTTAAAGATACAGGTATTGGCATTGATCCTAATCAACAGCATAAACTATTTCGCCCCTTTGTCATGGTGAATGGCACAACTGCGCGCCAGTTTGAAGGGACTGGACTAGGACTCGCAATCTCACGAAACTTAATCGAACTTATGGGAGGCAGCATTACTCTTGAGAGTACGGGACTTCATCAAGGTACAACACTAAAGATTACCTTACCCTTGATTGATATCTCGCTGTTACCTGTTGACAACAAAGAAGAAAAAGTCGGGAATCTGGGATTTTCCTCTGGAAATAAGGGGGTAAAAGTAAGCCAATACTCTAGCCTACAGCAGTCTGGGGGAAGCCCCTCTTTGGGGAGCAGCAAATCTGTAAAAGCAGGGGTAGACAAAGAGAAGTCGATGAAATTCCAGGTGTTACTTGGGAACGAGACTTACGAGATTAGTTTTTCGCCGCAGCAAACTATCTTGGTAAGTATTCCAAAAACAGAAGTTTATGCAAATGGGACTTCTGAAAGGTAATTTTTACTAGACTCTAATTCAAAATTCAAAAAAAATAAATTGGAATCCTCACTCCTAACGGTTATGGTTTTGGCCCTAATTTAGAAGTGTTACTAAATAGCCAAGACACAAGATTAGGAATTGTAGCAGCCCCAAAAGAAAACAGCGCAATAATTGCATCACGAGGTAAAACACCATCTAACCAGCTACCCTGCATTTGAGAAACTGGAAAATCTGGATCTAGACCGATTTGAATCTTTTTAGTTTTCCCAGAAAAGCGAGCTTCTATACCCTTTTTAGGGACAATTTCCAGATGGCGTATTTTTTGAATGTTTAGAGGAGTATCAGCGTCTTCTCCCATAAGAAACTGGTTTTGCTTAATATCCCGCTCCTGTTCTGCCATGCGGATTTTGCCTTCTACAATAGTAGAAATCTTTAAATCGTCTTTGGAATCTTTACCAGGTTTATCTACATATATAAATTTAACATTTTCGGTTTTTATCTCTTCTCTAAACCATTGTTCTGATTCATATTTGGGAGGTTTGGCTAGGGTAATATAAATATTGGTATTTTGCGCGATTTCTAAATTAAGTTTTTTATTATTTGGATTGACAATAAATTCTAGCTGTATTTGGTTATCTGGCTGATTTGGTAATTTTAAATCTGGTAATTCATAACCTTCTATTATAACCTTGATTGGTTGTTCACCTAAATATAAATCTAATGTATTTGGGCTGATTTTTTGCTTCAAATTAGAGTTTTGTTGTAGAGAAAAAGCAAGCTGATTGCGATAAAAGTCATAACTGAGCCCAGCTATTTTTGTATTTGGTTGGAGCCGTAGTTCTTCAACGCTGATTTCACTTGTGTCTTGAGGATTAGCCGGGGCAATAATCCATCGACTCTCGCTGTCTTTAAGCTGAATTTTTAATGAGTCTAACTGATTAAGTTGGGGCAAAGTTTCACTTTGAAAATTACCTGTAAAAGTTATGGTTTGCCTGCCTTTATTTTCTAGTTCATTGATGCCTTGAATATTTTTAAGAAAGAGTTTAGATTCTTCACCGATATAGGTAAAAGCCATTTCTTGAGAAATGATATTACCTTCAAATGTATGTGTGCTAGGTACAATAGCGGCAAAGCTGACGATAGTCAAAAACAAAAGTAACAGCAACACCAACAATAAATTTTTATGGTTTGCAATGGTTCTTAATAAGCGCTTCAGGGCTAAAGTGCTGACTGCAAACCACGCAACTAGATAACTTTTCAGAAAATTTAACCATTGGCGAATCTTGATGAAGTCGGGAAATTTTTGTTTGGTTTTTTGCCGAGATGCCATGATTTATCTCAACCAATTTGGGTTATGTTCAAATACTATTCGCCTTTCGATGCGATCGCTAGGTTCATTTCTTCGTTCAATATTAGCAACATAGTGCAGTTCATAGCGCCCAGATGGGGCATTGCCATCCCAGGTAAAAATAGTTTCACCCTTTTTCGGGTTAGGGCGAGAAGTGCTATAGATTGCTGGTTTATCTTTAGAGAGGATTTCAAAGGTAGTAAACCTCACTCGGTCTTGAGAATAAAACACGAATTCATACTTACCCGAACTTTGCCCCACAATGACTGGAACATATACAGGCTGCGAGCCAAGGTTATAGGATGCCACTGCGCGAAGGCTATTAGCTGGTATGTTTTTCTGCCTAAGAACGTAAGTATCCCAGCTAAAGCTGAAACGCGAACCATTATTAGACAAGAACAAGTCATCCATTTGATAGTGATAATTATCTCCCAAGGATTTCACTATTACTTGAGGATTTTTACCACCACTGATGCGGGGAATTTGCACCGTGAGGGTTTTGCCAAAACTGGTTAGGTTTCGGGTAGCAATAGAAATCAGGTTCAAGCTATTGCCGCTTAATTGTTCTTCTTTGATGCCTTCGCAGCGATTGGGTGGTTTGCGCTGGATATAATCGGTAGATTTGGGGTTCCCTTCTGGGCAAGCAGCAGCAGGAAGATGGCTGACGCTGAGGATTAATAGGCTGGCAAGAATAATTTTATAATTCATAGTTTGTTTAAGGTAAAGAAGGAGAGATGCAATTAATCGCGTCTGTACAAAAGGTTATTTAATGTTCCAAGTGGATAGTTGTTTCTGAATCTCAGACATCGGATAAGCCAAATCTCGGTTTTCGCCTTTTCTTGCAAAGACGATGCCTAAAAGCCGATTTTGCGAATCAATTACCGGACTGCCAGAATAACCGGGTTTGAGTGCAGCTTGAGATATTTCTAATCGCTGATTCTTATAGCTGATTTGTCCTGATTGCATAGACCAAGATTTATCTTCACCTCTTTGAGCAGAATGACCGATAATCCGAATGGGCATTTTCGGGGCGATCGCAGTTGAAGAGATAGATAAAGGCTGGATATCTTCTGGCAGTTTACCGCTAACTTCCAAAACGGCTAAATCGAGTTGTTCCTCAGAGGTCATTTTGAACAACTTGGCATCTCGCCGCATTCGCACTCGGTTGGATGGCGGTGAACTGAAAAATTCAACTTGGATATTTTTACCCTGTTCATTGCCATCAAAAATTACATGACGATTAGTGAGGATTAATGTGCGATCGCCTTCTCGCTTAATTACTACACCAGTGCCGATCTCTGTTCCCTGGCGATCGCTGTTAAAAAATTCCGCAGTGATGAGTACCACAGAACGCTTAAGGGTTACGGTTGGGTCATTCTTAGGCAACCATTGGCGATCGTCTTCTATGCTAGCTAGTTTATTCTGTTGCTCTGTCCATAAGCGCCGTGCTTCTCTATTGTTGTTACTGGAATAGACAAAATTGGGGTCAATTTCTTCTGCATTGTCAAACTGTTCAATGGCTTCTTTTAGTTTCCCTTGCTCTTGGAATGCTAAACCTAAGCCATTATTAGCCATAGTATGAGCGCTGGCTGGGGTTACAGAATTATTATCTTCTGCTAATGTTAGGGCTTTTTGGAAGGCGGCAACTGCTGCATCTAATTTATTCTGGTCACTCATCAGGGCAATGCCGAAATTGGTGTAAGCAACAGCCAAGTTGGGGTTGAGTTGAATTGCTTTTTGGTAAGCGACAACTGCTGCATCTAATTTCTTCTGCTCTTTCAGGGCATTGCCGAGATTGTTGTAAGCAGTAGCATAGTTGGGGTTGAGTTGAATTGCTTTTTCGTAGGCGGCAACTGCTGCATCTAATTTCTTCTGCTCTTTCAGGGCAACGCCGAGATTGTTGTAAGCATCAGGATCGTTGGGGTTGAATTGAATTGCTTTTTCGTAGGCGGCAACTGCTGCATCTAATTTCTTCTGGTCACTCAGGGCATTGCCGAGATTGTTGTAAGCATCAGGATCGTTGGGATTGAGTTGAATTGCTTTTTCGTAGGCGGCAACTGCTGCATCTAATTTCTTCTGGTCATTCAGGGCAACGCCGAGATTGTAGTAAGCAGTGGCAAAGTTGGGGTTGAGTTGAATTGCTTTTTCGTAGGCGGCAACTGCTGCATCTAATTTCTTCTGCTCATACAGGGCATTGCCGAGATTGTAGTAAGCAGTAGCATAGTTGGGGTTGAGTTGAATTGCTTTTTCGTAGGCGGCAACTGCTGCATCTAATTTCTTCTGCTCATACAGGGCATTGCCGAGATTGTTGTAAGCATCAGGATCGTTGGGATTGAGTTGAATTGCTTTTTCGTAGGCGGTAACTGCTGCATCTAATTTCTTCTGGTCACTCAGGGCAACGCCGAGATTGTAGTAAGCAATAGCTAAGTTAGGGTTGAGTTGAATCGCTTTTTGGTAAGATGCGATCGCTTCCTCTAATTTCCCTTGAGCATTTAGCACATAGCCTATACCAACGTAAGCTTCGGCATCATTAGGATTGAGTTGTAATGCTTTCTGGTGCGCTGCTAATGCTTCCTCTAGTTTTCCTTGTCGCCGCAAAGCATTACCCAAATTGTTATAAGCTTTGCCATTATTGGGTTCAACTTGTAAAACTTTACGCCAAATTGTCTCTGCTTGAGAATTATTACCCACCGATTCGGCAGCGTCGCCTTGTTTAAATAGCTGTTCAATATTGTTTTGAGCAACTACAAACTGGGGTGTGGTAGCCAGAAATAGAGTTAAAAATAAAGTAGTAAATATACGGTTGTGCATAATCATGCTCATACGTTAGCTGATTTTATCAGGACTTACCCGAAAATCGCTAAAAACCGGATGAATTTTTGATAAATACTCGTTAACGAGTCTTTGAACTCCGTTGATGAACCTCAGAGCTTCGTGAATGAGTCTTTGAACTCCGTTAATGAACCTCAGAGCTTCGTGAACGAGTCTTTGAACTCCGTTAATGAACCTCAGAGCTTCGTGAACGAGTCTTTGAACTCCGTTAATGAACCTCAGAGCTTCGTGAATGAGCCTTTGAACTTCGTTAATGAACCTCGGAGCTTCGTGAATGAGTCTTTGAACTCCGTTGATGAACCTCAGAGCTTCGTGAATGAGTCTTTGATACTCGTGAATGAGGCTTTGAATTCCATTAATGAAGTAAAATGGGCGGTTATTCAATACGATCCCAAAGACGCGATAAATCGCCGTCTCTACAAAGGATTGATTCTTGTAAAGACGGCGATTTATCGCGTCTCTTTTATCGCGTCTCTTGCCTTAACCGAACAGTATTGGGCGGTTATTCTCAGGGGAAATTAGACTTGAGGGCAGTTGTTAAGAAAAACAGGTTGGCCGCCTTGCTCAAGAGATAGCGTTAGTGCAGCGAGAATTTCTACTAACTGTGTGCCTACCCAGCCAGACGAAAACTCTGAGGGAGTATTGGTAAGGATAGAGTCAACAAAACGAGAGCAAACTCGCCCCAATGGTTCCCCTGGTTCTAATTCCACCACCACCTGCTTTTGATTTACCGGAATAAAATGATTGTTCTGCTGTTCAAATTCCCCATGTAGCAGCGTTAGAGGTGACGATCGCGACATTTCATCAAAAATCAAACTACCAAGGCTACCTACAATCCCCAGCCGTCGCTGCTTATCAGGATTCAGCCAGCACAAGTGAATATAAGCTTGAAAGCCATCTGGGTATGTCAGTGTTAGCCATACTAAATCAGCTAAACCTTGAAACAGAGAAGGATTTATATCTTTCTTCCCCTCTGCTCCCCTGCTCCCCTGCTCCCCTGCTCCCTGTAGCCACACCGTACCCGTTGCTTGCACTTTCACAGGGGTCTGACCTAGCCAAGCGTTAAAGATAGCAATATCGTGAATCGCTAAATCCCAGAGCGCATCAACATCTTGGCGGACAGGCCCTAAATGGGTGCGTGTCGCGTAGCCATAGCGTAAATCTCCTAATTTACCCGCCTGTACTACAGTTTGCCCTTGCTCAACTGCTGGGTGAAATAAATAAGTGTGGTCAACCATGAGTATTAAATGATGCTGCTCTGCTAACTGGCAAAGTTCCCGACATTCTGCTGGGTCGAGAGTTAGCGGTTTTTCAGCTAAAACATGGTATCTGTTTTGGAGAGAGTCTTTAATTAAAGCATAGTGGGTGGTAGCCGGAGTTGCGATCGCAATTCCTGTCAACCCTGGCACTTTTTTTAAATCTTCCCATTGGGTTGTTAATACTACATTTTCATCTAAATTAAACTGCTGTTTGACCGCCGCTAATCGTTCTGGATGGGGGTCTACTACAGCAACTACATTTACTTGCGGATGTGCTAAGAAATTCCGCAGCAGATGCACTCCCCAACGCCCAACTCCGATAACAGCAATTTTAATTTGGTTTGTCATTAGTTATTTGTCATCTGTTATTTGTCATTTGTCATTAGTTATTTGTCAACAAAGGACGAGGGACAAATGACCAGTGACAACCAAATGATTATCGGCTAATTGTCAGTCTTTTAAGCTCAGGGTATTTGCGGATTAGGGATTGCTAAAAAAGCTACTTTAGCTGCGGCTTGTTCAGCAGTTTTGATCGATCGCCCCTTACCAACTCCTAGTTTCTTTCCATGCAGCCACACCTCAGCCATGAAACGTTCTTGATTATGGTGTGGTTGAGTGACTTCCACAACTCGATATTCTGGTAAAACTTTAAATTGCGCCTGAGTCCATTCTTGAAGAGCAGCTTTGTAATTAAGTCTGGCAGGATCGAGGCGAATTTCTGTTGTTAGTTCTTGGAAGTGCGGATCTAGCCAAGACCGGATCAATTCCAGATTTTGAGTACTTAAATAAAGCGCACCCAGAACTGCTTCAAAAGCATCTGCCAGTCGTGACTCTTGACCAACTTTATCAGCCGTAGCACTACCGGCGACTAGTAAGTATAACTCCAAACCATAAACTCTGGCTAATTGGGCGAGAATGCGATCGCTCACTAACACCGAACGAATTGCCGCAAAATCCCCTACTGGGCAATCGGGATAATTTTCCCACAACACAACAGCCGACACCAGCCGCACCACTGCATCGCCAACAAACTCCAATTGTTCATAATTCGCCGAATCAGAAACAGTGGGATGAGTCAGTGCTAAATCTAGCAGTTCCCACTTGATAGGTGCTTCTCGCGACAAACCTAATTTTTGGACTAAACTTTCGAGTTGCCGTTGACGGCGTGGGTAGGCAAGGGGCATTGGGGGGAAGGGGGAAGGGGGAAAGGGAAAATACTAAGTCCTAACTCCTAAACTCAGCACTAAAAAAGGGGGAAAGAGCAGTACATAAGCCGGGTTCTGTTCTCTTGCGAGGGCAGTTATCTATCTGGGACGCTTGTTACCAAACGCCTCTAGCGGCTCTCGTTGAGCGGAACTGGTAAAAGACCAACCGTAGTTCCTATCGCCTTGCTCCCAACTGGGGTTTACCGAGCCAGCACCTCTCGATACTGCTGGTGCGCTCTTACCGCACCTTTGCACCCTTACCAGATCAATTAAAAATGTAAAATTAAAAATTGTTCATTTTACATTTTTAATTTTTAATTGATCTGGCGGTATCTTTCTGTGGCACTATCCTCACGATCGCTCGCACTGGACGTTATCCAGCAAGTTTGGTCTTTCGGGAGCCCGGACTTTCCTCAGCTCAGTGATTATGACTGATCTGCAACCGCCTGCGTCTACTCTTTCCTTAGATCCAGTGTAATCTTGGATGGCATAGTCTGTCTGGTTGCTATTGCTTTTTTTTATTCCAAGGTAGAGCGTAAGTCCAAGGTAGTTTCCTGACTGTGAAAGGACAATTGATAATGCTAATGGGAGGAAAATCACGACCTGGGGCTAGACCCAAACGCACTTCAGACACTCTGAGTACCAGTTGCAGGGAAAAGTCCAACTCCTTTTTTCTGTTAATAAAGTCGTTGTACAATTTTTTTTGCCCTTTTTGCAGCCCATTGATATCAATTAGTGGTTTTTTTGCTAAATAGGTTCCAGCTACTTGATCACGCTCAAATACATCTTCTGCTGTCACTGTTTCAGAAAGTGTTTTCTTGGGAGCAATCAAGCTAGGACTTTGGGGTACTGCTAAGTCGCGGGTTAAATCTGGTGATTTCCGAATGACGCGACGCGATTGCTTGCTATGTTCAACTACTAAAGAACTGTTATCCCAGTCAACGTATAGGGCAACATTATCTGATTTATTTTCAATGCTAATTCCTAAATCTTTCAAATCGTCAATTGGGTATGAGGCTTTGAGTTTAAAGGAAATTCCAATTTTATCATCGAGATTTTGTTCTTTGAGTTGCTCGTCAACTATTCCTTTTTTAAACTCAAACTTAACTTGATCATCGATAGATTCAACCATGCGGTTAAAGATATAGGAAACACCGATAATATAAACTGTCAAAACTACTAAATTCTGGTCGCTACTCCTCATAAATTAAAATATTAACTCCTGTAATAATGAATGTATATTTGATTCGTCATCCATCTGCAATTATTAATTACGCTTAATTGTTACAGAGTTTTGCAACCAGCCCCGTTGCCAAAAAAAGAATAGCAAACCAAGTGCGATCACTGCCATAACTGCCAAGCAAAGTGGATAACCCCAATACCAATTCAACTCAGGCATATTATATGGCGATTTTTCGGTATTGAAGTTCATACCATATATTCCGGCCACAAAAGTCAGTGGAATGAAAATTGTTGAAACTACCGTTAGTACTTTCATGATTTCATTCATTTTATTGCTCACTGCCGAAAGATACACATCCATTAATCCAGATGCTAGTTCTCGATAAGTTTCTACCATGTCCATAACTTGCACTGTATGGTCATAACAATCTCGCAAGTAGATTCGCACTTCTTCACTAATCAAATCACTGCCATCTCGAATCAAAGAATTAATTGCATCTCGCTGTGGCCAGATAGCACGACGTAGTTGCAGTAGTTCTCGCCTAATTTGATAAATATTTTGTAGTGTTTGTGGGGTTGGTTTAACTATTACCTCCTCTTCCAACTCTTCGATGCGCTCCCCATAAAGCTCCAGCACTGGGAAAAATCCATCAATAATTGCATCTAATACAGCGTAAGCTAAATAATCCGCTCCTTGTTTACGGATGATACCTTTGTTTTTTTCAATTCGCGATCGCACCGCTTCAAAACAATCATGTTCTGGTTCTTCTTGGACTGTCAGTAAATAATTTTTACCTAATATCAAACTTACTTGCTCGCTGTAAAAACCACACGATCTTTCCTTTGGTACTACCATGCGGGCAATGAATAGTAATTGGTCTTCATAATCTTCGGTTTTAGGACGCTCTGGTACATTGACTATATCTTCTAAAACGAGAGGATGTAATTCAAAAACGTGACCCAATCGTTGTAATATATCTTGACTGCCTAAACCTTGTACATCTACCCAAGAAATGGATTCCATCTCCAGATATGGAACACATTCTTCTGGAGTTGCCATTTGTTTGCGGATGAAATTGCTTTGGTTATAGTCAATCAAGAAAATTATCGGTGGCGGAGAATCTTCATCAATAAAAATTGTTCCAGGTATAGTACCTGGTTGGTGATGGAACTCATCTTTTTTATATAGCCTAGTTACTATTTTGGGAAGACGACGCAGTTTTCGTACCATACAATATTACCTAGATTGGAAATTGGGAATTGGGAATTAAACAAGTTCCTCTTTACACAGTTCTTAGTAAAGAAGTAAAATTCCTTACTCAGAACCCATTAGGCGTTTTTATTTATTTCAGCTTTTGCTATTAATATTACAAAAATTAATACAAAGACTGTAGTTTTTAAATTAAGCAGTTCTTTAAATTTGCGAATTTAGGAATCGGCATTTTTTTAGTAGTTAGTTGTATTCATGATTAATAACTGATAACCATGATGATTAAGCTAATCGTCATTTAAATTGCATCATTTTTATGGTAGTAAAAGTTGCAAATCCTCTCCCTTGCTCCCTGCCCCCTGCCTCCCTGCGATCTCAATGTGCAATCTTATTTGCTTAACAGCTTACTTTTATTTATGCCCAGCTACTTCCCAGCAATAGAGATAACATATCGGCTCTGAATCAGCAATGCTATAAAAAAAACAGTTTGCCTTAACAAGACAAACTGCTGAAAAAATATTTATCTGGGTGAGCAGAAGTTAGAACATGCCCATGCCGCCCATGCCGCCCATACCACCCATGCCGCCCATGCCGCCCATGCCACCCATACCGCCCATATCAGGAGCGGCAGCAGCAGATTTCTTCTCCGGCTTTTCAACAACGATCGCTTCGGTGGTTAAGACCAAACCAGCAATGGAACCAGCATTTTGCAAAGCTGAACGCACGACTTTGGCAGGGTCGATAATACCAGCAGCAATCAAGTCTTCAAATTCGCCAGTAGCAGCGTTATAGCCAATGTTGATGTCGCTATCCCGGACTTTCGAGACGATTACAGAACCTTCAGCACCAGCGTTGTCTGCTATTTGGCGCAAGGGGGCTTCTAGCGCTCGTTCGACAATATCAGCCCCAATTCTTTCTTCGTCATTTTGTAGAGTGTTTTTAATCGCTTCTACTGCCTTAGCTAAGTGAATTAGAGTTGTCCCACCACCAGGAACAATACCTTCTTCCACAGCAGCTTTAGTAGCGTTCAGCGCGTCTTCAATCCGCAGTTTACGGTCTTTGAGTTCGGTTTCGGTTGCCGCACCCACTTTAATCACTGCCACACCGCCAGCGAGCTTGGCGATGCGTTCTTGCAGTTTTTCTTGATCGTATTCAGAATCGGTTTCTTCCAACTGCCTGCGAATTTGACCAATCCGCTTTTGTACTTCTGGCTTGGTGACACTGCCAGCGACAATAGTGGTGCTTTCTTTGTCAATGGTGATTTTGCGAGCAGTTCCCAGCGCTTCTAGAGCAGCGGTATCCAAACTTAAGCCGATTTCTTCCGAAATCAACTGTCCATCGGTGAGAATAGCAATATCTTCTAACAAAGCTTTGCGGCGATCGCCAAATCCCGGCGCTTTGATTGCAGCCACGGCTAGTACACCCCGTGCTTTGTTCACTACCAAAGTTGCCAAAGCATCACCTTCGACATCTTCAGCGATGATTAGCAAGGGCTGACCAGAACGGGCGACTTTTTCCAAAATTGGTACTAAATCTTGGATGCTGCCGATTTTTTTATCTGTCACCAAGATCCGGGCGTTTTCAAATTCCACGATTTGCCGCTCGTTGTTGGTGACAAAGTAGGGTGAAATGTAACCTCTGTCAATCTGCATCCCTTCAACTACTTCTAGTTCAGTTGTCAGGGATTTAGATTCCTCAACGGTAATTACACCATCTTTGGTGACTTTTTCCATTGCTTGAGCTAACATTTGACCAACTTCTTCATCGTTACCAGCAGAAACAGTGGCAACTTGAGCGATCGCACTTCCTTCTACTGGCTTGGCTATCTTGGCAATTTCCAGTACCAGTGCCTCAATAGTTTTGTCGATCCCGCGTCTCAAGCTAACTGGGTTACTACCCGCCGCGACGTTCTTCAAACCTTCCCGAATCAAGGCTTGTGCTAAAACTGTGGCGGTGGTTGTACCATCCCCAGCAACATCTTTAGTTTTTGAGGCCACTTCTTGGATGAGTCTTGCACCAGTATTTTCCAAAGGATCTTCTAATTCAATTTCCTTGGCAACAGTGATACCATCGTTGACAATTTGAGGTGCGCCAAATTTTTTCTCTAAAAGGACATTACGACCTTTAGGCCCCAAGGTGATTTTTACGGCATCAGCAAGGGCGTTAACACCCCTTTCTAGAGCTCGCCGCGATTCCTCGTCAAATGCAATAATTTTCGCCATGTTTTATTTCTCCAGCGCTTCCATTAGACAATTTAGCACTCACAGAGCAAGAGTGCTAATCTCTCAATCAGCTCAAGTTACAAATGGAAATAAAAAAATTGATTAATATACAGGTGATGTTCTTTATAGATACTGGCAGTAATGCTTGAATTGGGAGATGAATCTAGACAACTCCCTTAAGTCCCTTGGTATTGCCGACCCTAGCGGCACCGGCTGGTTGGCAGTAGTATTTACGTTCCTTTTGGCTTGGCTTGTAACGTGGCGTTCAATTCCGACAGTCCGCAAATTTGCCTTACGGGTAGGTTGGGCTGACCAACCCAACGCTCGGCGACTCAATCGCGAACCTTTACCCAATGCAGGGGGGCTGGCTATCTACGCGGGTGTCATTGCCGCACTGGTATTAGCTAGCCTTTTACGACCGATCGAACTCCAAAACGTATTGGCTCAGGTGCTCACTATTCTGTTAGGAGGTTCGATATTAGTCCTGGTGGGCTTTATCGACGATCAGTTCGGCTTACCACCCTCTATTCGATTGTGGGCGCAAATTGTCACGGCACTGTTGCTAGTAGCTAATGGCATCAGTGTAAAAGTGCTGTTTGGTACTCCTATCGACTCGTTCCTGTCTATGTTGCTGACGGTACTGTGGGTAGTAGGAATTACCAACGCCATCAACTTGATGGATGGTATGGATGGTTTGGCAGGAGGAATCAGCTTTATTACCGCCATGAGTTTGTTGGGGGTTGCAGCCCAATTTAATAACCGTGCGGCGGCAATCTTGGTACTCGCAGCTTTAGGAGGTGCTGCATTAGGCTTTTTACGCCATAACTTCCATCCGTCACGAATTATTATGGGTGATGCCGGAGCATACTTTTTTGGCTATGTGCTGGCAGCAACTAGTATTTTAGGCAAACTGCAACAAAACACAGTTTATGCACTAATTCCCACGGTTTTATTTCTATTGTTGCCAGTAATAGACACCACCCAAGTATTTGTACGGCGGCTACTAGCAGGAAATAACCCTCTTAGCACTCCTGGCAAAGATCATCTGCACCACCGCTTACTTGCTTGGGGACTTTCCCAGCGCCATGCTGCGTTCACACTTTGGTCAATTACCTTATTTTTCAACTTGCTGGCAATGAGAATACAAGGTATGAGTTTGGCTGTAATGATGACTACCGCCAGCAGTATTGTCATTCTTTTGGGCTTTACTGTCTGGCAAAGAATACGCCAACAGCCTTAGTTGCTTGTAGGGTCAGCATTGCAATGCTAGCCCTACTGGTCTGTCTCATTGAATTTGAAAGAGCAGAGAACGAACCGCACACCCCTTCGGGGAAGCAAGCTACGCACAGCGTCTCGCAGAGAAAGAAGAAAAATTAAGAATAGGTTCACCCATCATATTTAAGAAGACAGACTACTGGTTCATCGCATTAATTCTGAAGGGTTATAAAAGTTCGTAGTAAGGACTTTAGTCCTTGATTTGAGCGATAAATCGCTCACTACAAACCTATCAAAAGTTTTGATAGGTGAATCAGTTTTTAAATTTCTCTTCTTTATCTCTTAACTTTGCGCTCTTTGCGTCCTTCGCGGTTCGTTCTCTTATCTCTCAAATTTAATGAGACAGACCACTACTCTGGTTTTTTCTCAATTAACCAAAAATTCAAGCTTGAGAACATTACGAATTACGAATTAAGATGCAGTGCTTAAAAATCTACCCCTCGTTTAAGTTCAACACCTTGATTTGCATAGTGTTTGTGGCAATAAACCTCTGAATGAACGCTAGCCAAATCGAAGTATGCTGGTTGATTTTGACAGCGGCCAGTGATGATGATTTCGGTGTCGCGGGGTTTGCGGAGCAAGGCTTGAACAATGGGTTCAACGGGGAGTAGTTCTAAGTCAACGGTGGGATTGAGCTCATCGAGAATAATAGTTTTATACATTCCAGAGGCGATCGCAACTTTTGCGATTTCCCAACCTCGTTCGGCTTCTACATAGTCTAATTCTTGCCGGGAATTGCGCCAAACAATCGCATCTCCACCACAGCGCTGATGATCCACCACTTCTGGATATGACTGCTGCAAAGCAGCGATCGCAGCATCTTCTGTGTAGCCACTACCACCTTTAAGCCACTGCATAATTAACACACGAGTAGACCCTGGATGATTGATTCCCCTACCAATAGCTTGTAAAGCTTTCCCCAAAGCACTAGTAGACTTGCCTTTACCAGCACCAGTATAAATTTCAATCCCTTCCAGGAATAGGGCTTTGGCTGTGGGATGGTGATGAGGTTTCATTTCTGAGTGCAAATCTGCAATATCAAGCAACTTTTGCGGTGCGGCGCGTCCGGTAGCAATGATTTCTAACTCTTGGGGTTTGGATTTTAATGTCTTTACCACTTCATCTACTGGTAGCAAACCCAAATCTAGAACGGGGTTAATTTCATCCAAGACAACAACTGAATATAAACCGCTAGCGATCGCACCTTTGGCCACATCCCAACCCCGCATCGCCTCATTTCGGTCAAAGGTGGTAATTTCTTCTGGGCCAAAAAATTCGGCTCTCCCTGTGCGAACTTGGTCTATTAAATGGGGAAACCCGCGCTGCAAAGCTGCGATCGCTCCATCTTCGTCATAATCCCGTTCCGGCCCTTTTAAAAAGCGCAGCAGTAAAACACGGTTAGAATCGCTAGGCGTATTTATCCCTAACCCAATAGAGCGCAAAACCACCCCCAAAGCCGCTTGAGACTTACCTTTACCCACGCCATCGTAAACGTGAATTTGACCAATGAGCCGTTCTTGACGCACTTGCGCCGTGCGAATACCGATACCGTTCCTTGTCATCTCTCGAAAAGCTATAAGTGGCAGTCTTTAATCTTACCTAACGTCTTGTAATCTTAGGTAGAGAAACTAGCCCTCTAGCGTTTCCGTACAAATCTCAGCTTGATGTATTAACAATATCAATCAGGGAATACTGGCACACGAGCATAGTAAAGGACAAGAACAATGTAATAATTTCCCCCATCATCCTCACTATCCCAGTTATACTCTCTACAGTTAAACCTTACCCTTGACCATTTATGCCTGAGAATTGGATGCTTCCGAGGATTTTTCCCATTGGTGGAATTCTGTTTGACTTTTTATTTGTACTGATTGCCATCCCCATCGAAGCTTATCTTTTGCACTATCGACTCAAATTTGACAAAAAAAGCAGTACTTTTTATGCTATTTCTATCAATTTATTTTCTAGTGTAATTGGTTGGTTCATATTTTTTGTATCAGAACCAATTTTACCGCTCCAGGTGAGGACAGAATTAATTAACTATATGTTTTTTAATAACTTTAAATCACCGAATACACAAGGCTTACTAATATTAACTGCTTTTATAATTTTCTTTTCTACTTTTCTGATGAAGTTTTTCATTTTAAAGGTATTGTTACTATCATTAAATGAGAAATTTCTTAAAAAAGAAGAGGAAGCGGAAGCTCCAATATCTCAACGTCGGCGATGGCGGACTTTTGGCAACTTGAAATTCCAAAGTAATAATTTAATAATTACTGTACTAATAGCGAATTCTCTGAGTTATAGTGCTATAACTCTTATTCTATTGTTTAGTGCAAAATAGCAAGCTTTTACTTAAAAGGAAGACGAGTGATTAATTAGGTGGAAGGAGGAAAATGAATACGCTACTTAAAGATGTATTTGGGGTTTTTAAATTTACAGAAGGGCTTTATGCAGGAATTAGAAAAGTATTAGTTCCACCCAAAGCTTATTCTTGGCAGACATTTATTTATTTGAGTGTTTTTTCTTGGGTACTTTCATATTTAGCTACAGGCTATATCAAAGATATTATTGCCTTTTTCGGTTGGTTATTTTTAATTGCCGGCACAGCTTGGTATACAACTCAAGATCCTTTGAGAGTTCCTGGCACTTTTATGCCAGTTGGGGCAGTAATCACTGGATTCTTAGTAAGCGTTTTTGCTTTTGGAGATCAACAGGATGTAATTACACCCAGAACAATCGTTTTTTGGCCAACAATTTCAGCACTAATTACAGCAATACCAGAATTTATTGAAGGAACTGACACAGACGCTAAAGCTAGAATTCCTAAGCCACAAGACCGCCAAAGAATCATAATTTTAGTTGCTAGTAGTATGCTACTAAGTTGCTGGATTCAGTTTTATTTTGTAATGGATCATTGGTTTCAACAATATCCGAGTTTGCAAGCAGATACTTTTAAACGTAGTACCTTTGTTGTCAGAACAGAAGAACGAGTAAAAATTCCACAAAACGGTGTTGTAATTCTAGAAAGACTTCAACCAATAGTAGTAGAACAAATAAACCAAACACCTTGGTCAGAAGTAGAGAAATGGTTGCTTGAGGCAAAACAGCGAGTAGGAACTCTAGGTAGAGAAGTAATTCAAAAAAGCCTGGGTAAATATGAAGAGAAGGATTTATGGCGCATTGAGCCGCGTGTAGCTAATACTAAGTCTGGATATATATTAGATTTATTAAGTATTTGGATAGGGCCAAGTTCTAACCCACGGGGCTATTACTTGAAAAAATCTTGTCGAATTGAACCAGTTGCAGCAACTAGCAATTCAGGTAATAAGATTACAGTTGCAGAAATTGAATGCGATCGCGCCAGTAAATTAATTGCCGGATCGCCGCCTCCGCAGCAGTGAGAAGAGATGAGGGCAGGGGGCAGGGAGCAGGGGAGGCAGGGGGCAGGGAGCAGGGGGCAGGGGGAGAATGACAAATGACAAATGACAAATGACAAATGATTATTAACAGAATTTTTGTATTGGCAAAGAATGTGTTTCAGGAAGTGGTACGCGATCGCATCCTATATATTATTGGTTTTTATGCGCTTATACTCGCTACTGCCTTTCGCGTCCTGCCTGAATTTGCAGCTACGACTGAAGACAAAATATTTTTAGACTTCGGGATGGCGGCGATGAATGCCATCGGGTTAATTGTGACAATATTTGTTGGTACGGGACTGGTTAATAAAGAAATTGAAAAACGTACTATTTTACTGTTAATTGCGAAACCTGTCAGTCGCAGCGAAATTATCTTTGGCAAATACTTAGGTTTATCCGTAGTATTAGCTGTACTTGTCGCCACGATGACAGTAATTTATCTGATATTTCTGCAATTTGCTAACATTCCTCATCCAACGGCGAGTATTTTAATTGCTGCAATTTTCTTAGTATTGCAGTTATCATTAATCACCGCTATGGCTATTACCTTCGGTGTTTTTACTGCTTCTCTCCTAGCGACTGTTTTGACCTTTGCGGTATATTTAATCGGAAATATTACCCAAGATTTAGTACAACTAGGTCGTCTGAGCCGCAACCCTGGTATGGAACTTCTAACTCAAGGTTTGTTTCTCATTTTGCCAGATTTATCTCGATTAGATTTGAAAAATGATGCCGTTTATGGTTTGCAAGCCCTCCCTGACCCAACTACACTGATTACAAATGCTGGCTATGGCTTACTTTATAGTGCCATGTTGTTAGCGATCGCTATTTCTATCTTCTCGCAACGCGAATTTTAGTCATCGGGCGTTGAGCCAAGCAGGGGAGAAAGAATTACAAGTTAACAACTTTCTTTCTTCCCCTACTTATCCGAACTGTGTTGCTTACACATCTACAAGGGTTGAGTGCCTTGCATAGATGCTTTTTGTGCAATAGTTTTTAAGCGAGTCGCTCTGCTTTTACGGATACGTTCACTTTTGCGAACTCCACCAGCCATCTCATATTCGCGGCTATCTTTGCCGTATTTAAAGCCGATTCCCATGAGCATTTTTTCGGAGAAAGTACCCAAGGTTTGTTCTAATGCTTCAATTTCTACTTTGGAAGAGTCAATCGTGCTGAGAGCAGTATTATGAGCTTCTAACTTGCTGCGTAATTGCTCAATTACTTCTGTCAGGACTTTTAAATTACAAGTATTTCCAAGATCCAGATTGGCATCAATTGCTTTGAGTCCAGCAAATCTTAACTCAGCATTTTCTAGAACGCGGGATGTACGTTTTCTCAAAGACATAAATTTAGTTACTCGTAATATTTATATAGTTACTATGTCCTACTGAAAATACATTCTGGTTCAGCAAAATCCACAAAAACAATTATACTTTTTATGAGATAACTACTGGTAAATTCTCTTAATTTATCTAAAGCGTCGATCAAATCTTAATTACAGCTTGAGCATTCATAACCACAGAAGAAGCTGTGTTAACTACAGCTTGAGCATTTATAACCACAGAAGAAGCTGTGTTAACTACAGCTTGAGCATTCATAACTACAGAAGAAATTGTGTTAACTATAGCTTCAAGTTTACTTATCATATAATGAGCATCTGTAACTACAGCTTCACCATTAATAAGTACTGCTTAATTTGTATTAACTACGGCTTAAGCAGTACTTATAACGGTTCCCGCATAGGTAATATCAAGTTTGGATAATATGGATTAGGCGTAGGTCAATACTTGTCGGCTAAGGGGAAAAGAGAAAGAAAAAACCTTTAACCTTTTCCCCAAACCCAATTCTGAGTTCAAAATCTTTATACCAATTCTGTATGACGCAGATTTGCTGTGTTTTTAAGGTTAGCGAAGAGAATGAGGATTTTTTTGACGGTGTTATTTGATATGGTTTTTTAATACGAATAGGACTTACGTAGGTTGCTTCTGCGTAGCGGTATTACGAATTACCAACACCATCACACAGGTGCTTGTCACTCTCATTATCAGGGGGATTAGTTTTATAATACTCGCGCACAAAATTGCACCCTTTCTGAAGTAAATAATCAAAATCCAGCCTCCACAGTTTCACCGTGTTGTCACCACTGGCAGAAGCTAGCATCTTGCCATCGGGACTGAAGCTGATGCCCAAAACTGAGTTTGTATGCCCAGTAAGGGTTTTGATTTCTTTGCCTGTGCTGGTATCCCACAGTTTCACCGTGTTGTCACCACTGGCAGAAGCTAACATCTTGCCATCGGGACTGAAGCTGATGCCTCTAACCCAGTTTGTATGCCCAGTAAGGGTTTTGATTTCTTTGCCTGTGCTGGTATCCCACAGTTTCACCGTGTTGTCAGCACTGGCAGAAGCTAGCATCTTGCCATCGGGACTGAAGCTGATGCCATAAACCCAGTTTGTATGCCCAGTAAGGGTTTTGATTTCTTTGCCTGTGCTGGTATCCCACAGTTTCACCGTGTTGTCAGCACTGGCAGAAGCTAGCATCTTGCCATCGGGACTGAAGCTGATGCCATAAACCCAGTTTGTATGCCCAGTAAGGGTTTTGATTTCTTTGCCTGTGCTGGTATCCCACAGTTTCACCGTGTTGTCAGCACTGGCAGAAGCTAGCATTTTGCCATCGGGACTGAAGCTGATGCCCAAAACCGAGTTTGTATGCCCAGTAAGGGTTTTGATTTCTTTGCCTGTGCTGGTATCCCACAGTTTCACCGTGGTGTCAGCACTGGCAGAAGCTAGCATCTTGCCATCGGGACTGAAGCTGATGCCCAAAACCGAGTTTGTATGCCCAGTAAGGGTTTTGATTTCTTTGCCTGTGCTGGTATCCCACAGTTTCACCGTGGTGTCAGCACTGGCAGAAGCTAGCATCTTGCCATCGGGACTGAAGCTGATGCCCAAAACCGAGTTTGTATGCCCAGTAAGGGTTTTGATTTCTTTGCCTGTGCTGGTATCCCACAGTTTCACCGTGTTGTCAGCACTGGCAGAAGCTAGCATCTTGCCATCGGGACTGAAGCTGATGCCATTAACCCAGTTTGTATGCCCAGTAAGGGTTTTGATTTCTTTACCTGTGCTGGTATCCCACAGTTTCACCGTGTTGTCACCACTGGCAGAAGCTAGCATCTTGCCATCGGGACTGAAGCTGATGCCCAAAACCGAGTTTGTATGCCCAGTAAGGGTTTTGATTTCTTTGCCTGTGCTGGTATCCCACAGTTTCACCGTGTTGTCACCACTGGTAGAAGCTAGCATCTTGCCATCGGGACTGAAGCTGATGCCATTAACCCAGTTTGTATGCCCAGTAAGGGTTTTGATTTCTTTACCTGTGCTGGTATCCCACAGTTTCATCGTGTTGTCAGCACTGGCAGAAGCTAGCATCTTGCCATCGGGACTGAAGCTGATGCCATAAACCCAGTGTGTATGCCCAGTAAGGGTTTTGATTTCTTTGCCTGTGCTGGTATCCCACAGTTTCACCGTCTTGTCAGCACTGGCAGAAGCTAGCATCTTGCCATCGGGACTGAAGCTGATGCCATAAACCCAGTTTGTATGCCCAGTAAGGGTTTTGATTTCTTTGCCTGTGCTGGTATCCCACAGTTTCACCATCTTGTCAGCACTGGCAGAAGCTAGTATCTTGCCATCGGGACTGAAGCTGATGCCATAAACCGAGTTTGTATGCCCAGTAAGGGTTTTGATTTCTTTGCCTGTGCTGGTATCCCACAGTTTCACCGTGTTGTCACCACTGGCAGAAGCTAGCATCTTGCCATTGGGACTGAAGCTGATGCCCCAAACTCCGTTTGTATGTCCTCCCAAGGTGTTGGGTGCGGCAACATTTTGAACTGTATTTAATAATGTCAGTTTTACCTGGGTGCGGGTATCCGCATCAACCCAGAATTTACCTCGCATTTTGACAGCAGCTTTGACGCTTGATTCAACAGCTTTTCGCCCATCTAAACTCAAAAACCCATCGGAGCTTTGGGCAAAGGCATTAATTTGACTGATTTCGGCATTTCTCCAGCCTATACCCGCTAGTCCAGATAAACCCAAAGCTAACACCAAACCCCCTGCCAGTCCATAAAAAGTCAGCCTTCTTCTGCGTTCCTGTTGCTGATTCTCCCTATCCCTCAATGCTACGCTAGCTTGGATAAACTCTTGCTCCCCTGCGCTAATATCCTCTCGCCGTTGTTTTAGCTTTTCTTCCCCCTCTACCAACGCTGCACCCCGCAACAATGAACCAGAATCTTGCTTTGTTGCTTCCCATTGTCTCTTTGCTGAACGCAGTCGCTCTTGCCAAGCCCTAAAAACGCGGTCTTTATTCATCCATTCGCGCAGTTCTCCCCAGTTGCGAATCAAAGCTTCATGGACTACTTCTACCGTTTCTTGACTGGTAGCATTGCGACTTGTCACCACCAACCGAGCATCAGCTAATTGTTTGACCAAATCCCAGCTTTGCTCCCCCAATTCCGCCTTCATCGCCACGCGTCGAGTATCTTCTGTTCCCTCACCCGGACGCACCAATTGAATAAAAATCCGCCGGACTTGTTCTTTCTCCTCCTCTGTCAAGTTGCCATATTTCTCATCTGCATGACGAGCTAACGCACCTTCTACTTGACCAATTTCTTCATAGATTTTGTGAGTTAATTGTTTACCCGTGCGCTTGTTCCACAACTCTGTTAAGGCAAACTCTAGCAGAGGTAAATTTCCCGGTTGGTTTTCCACATCCTTTAAAATGCTTTCTACCAGTCCGGCTTCAAAAGTCACCCCTAATTTTTCGGCAGGTTTTTCAATTACTTGTGTTAATTCCTCCCGATTCATCGGCCCTAATTTCACATCAGCATTTTGCAAAACATCCGCAAAGGGACGATAAGAGAGAGCATTGCCCAAAAAATCTGCCCGCATTGTTGTTACCCACACCGTAGCGGATGCAGATAGAGAAGTAGAAGTTTCTAAACTAGCTAATAAACAATCAAGAAATTTATGGCGAGTTTCCTGATGGTGACAGAGAGTGTAAATTTCTTCAAATTGGTCAGCAATTAATAGTACCCGTTCATTAGGGTGATTTTGCCGAATTTTGGCAAAAACGTCTGATATCAGCATAAAGCCATTTTGCAAGTAACCAGCTAACTTGCGGGCTTGGGCAATTTGGTCAGTTGCATCTAAATTAGGCGTATAAAGTGGCACTAAAGCTACAGCCAACGCATGGAAAGGATCAGCACCAGGACGAAAGTGAGTAAACTGCCAATTTCCGGCTGTTTGCAACTTCGGGACTAACCCCGCTAATACCACCGAAGATTTACCGCTTCCCGATGCACCCAATACGGGTATAAAATTCCGGGTTTTAGTTGCACTATAAAGTTCTTCGATAAAAATTTCTCGCCCAAAGAATATATCTGCATCATTGGGGCCAAAATGAAACAACCCCCGATAAGGACAAGGGAGATATTCATCAGCAACATCAACAGATGTAGGTTTTACCTCTTCTCTGTAGTAAAAATAGTTGTAGATAATGTTGTGATCGCCTATCTGAGCGCCCTTAACTTCAGCTTGAAACTCTGTATGGTTCATTTTAGATACTCTAGTAGCTTTTAGCTAAAGGTATTTGTTTGTGTGTTGCGATCGCCTACTTGAGCGCCTTTCACTTCTCCTTGAAATACTGTGTTATACTTACCTGCCGCAGATTCCTCCGGCTTTTCCTGTTTCAATAACTCCTGAGCTAACTTGATAATTTCCGCATCTTTATCAACGCCTAAATTGGTTAACTCTTCTTGGAGCAATGCCTTAAATGCTTCTGAATCCAGCTTTTTTTCATGCTTGTCTACGATATTGCTATCATCTTCTTTACCCTGATCAACAAACCTCTGTTTAATCAAAGCCTTCAAACCCTGATAGGCATCTTTCACGGCTGTTCCTGCGGTTTCTTTAGTAGCAGCGATCGCACCAGCACCTAAAGCAGCAATAATCAGAGAAATAGGTTCCATAGTTAATTCTCAATAAGTTTACAAGAGCAATTCGATGTATCTAAGATACATACAACGAAAATAGGGTGTATTACGCAAATAAAGTACTGCACCCCAAGTTTTGACCAAGTTTTAACTGAATTAACGTGAGTTTGATGAACCTTTCCCCAACCCCTCTCCGACGCGGAGAGGGGCTGAAATATCCTAAATTACTAACTAAAAATTAAGCTTTCAAATTAAATATTTTGCTTCTGAAAAAGATAAATGACAAATTTTACGCAATAACATGTGGTTACAGCTAAAAGGAAAGCCCCATACAGAGCATGAAAACGAAATCACAAGATTATCTCACTTTGACAGGGCTACTTCTGATTAATAAATAATTATTTGAGGTTGCCTAATTGTGCCATCAGGCATGATAGTATCCCGGAACCTTGCATAAATTAAGTTTGTCTGCCAAAGGTTTGCTTTAGTTAAGTTTGCCTTGGTTAAATTTGTCCATGTCAAGTCTGCACCAGTTAAATTAGCCTCAGCTAAATTAGCTTCTAGTAATTTTGCTCCAGATAACTTTGCTCTTGTGAGATTTGCTCTAACTAAATTAGCTTCAATTAGTGATGCTTCAATTAGTGATGCTTCACTTAGGTCTGCTTCTCTCAAATCCACGTCACATAAAGAAGCACCCCAAAGATTACTACCTGTGAATTTCGCCCGCCATAAGAAAGTTCCACACAAATTTGCTCTTGTTAAATCAGCATTAGTCAAATTAGCTTCACACAAAGATGCTTCATACAAATTAGCGTTGCGTAAGCTAGCTTGCATCAAATTTGCACCACTTAAATTAGCACGAGTGAGAACACAGCCACACAAATTTGCGCCACTTAAATCTGCTCCTATGAAGTTAACACCATTTAAATCAATTCCTTTTAGGTCAATTCCACTCAAGTCATATCCATTGAAATCTCGGCGTTGAAAATACTTGTTTGTGATTTGACTTAATATAAATTCCTGCTTATCAGCATAATTTTTCATGGTATTCACCTCTGGGTGTAATTTATCTCAAAGGTCGAGTGTGATAGTTACCGTATATTGAGAGTACACCCCAAATGCAGATTAGCTCAGTAAATAATCAAAAATAAATTGATCAAAAATCGCCAATTACCTGAAATAGCGCTATTTCAGTAATTTTTAAAACAAAAAATGCTGACATAAGTCAAGAAACATTGAAAAAGAGGCAGGAGGCAGAGGCAGGGGGCAGAGGGGCAGGGGAGCAGGGGCAGGAAGACAAGGGGGACAAGGGAGAATTATTCAATAAATCTCTCCACTTGTCTCCCCTGCCCCCTGCCTCTTATTGACAAGGTAAGGGAATCTTCAGCTACACAAACAAAGCCCGCCTATATTGCTGTACTAAGGTTGATAGCGAAGGCTAAAGTAAAAGCCATCATCTTGAGCGTTATTGCCGCGATCGCTCAGATCGATAAATGGAAATCCATAATCGAGGCGTAAAAACAGATTATCAATTCCCATTGCTTGATTCCATAATAATCCTAAGCCTGCACCCACCAAAAAAGTTTGATCGGGTAGCAGATTCGGATTATTAGATTGATTCCAAACTGCTCCCATATCTAAAAATGGTGCAAGTTGAATCGCGGATAATCCAGATTCATTGCGCTGCACTGTGAACCGATCTTCGATCGCTACACGAAATCCATTATCCCCTGAGCGGATATTTTGGCGATATCCCCTTACAGACTGTCCACCGCCAATCACAAATTGCTGGGAAGGTAAAAGGCTATCTGGTGTTAGCTGCAAGTCTGCTTGAATGAGCAACAGATGATCGGCGCTGAGTTGCTGGACGCGCTGTATTTGACCCAACCAACTGAAAAAGCGACCATCTGGTGTGGGGTCATTGTTGATAGTTGCATCTAATACGTTAATGCCAAAATTAAATTGCGATCGCAAAAACCAAGCTCCTTGAGGTTCGCGCTTAATATAATCTTGACCAAATTTAATTACACTGGTGCGGCTAACGCCATTAGCATCAGGCCCAATGCCAAAGGGGGTTGCCAGGTTATCGAAGAGGAAGGTTTGACCATCTTGATAGGTAAATCCCAAAGATAGGGCAAATTCTTCTCTAGGCGATCGCATCAATGGTTGACGATAATTGATTTCATAAAGATCCTGGTTGGCGCGAATGCCAAAAGCATCAAAGGGTGCCTCAGTGATTTCATTGCGATTAAATGCCGCTCTAATCTGCACCTTACCATTCATGGCGTTCACAGGAACTTGATAGCTAAAATCAAAGGCATCGGAACCACCAGAAAGGGTGTGGTAATAGGAGCCTGCTAACTCATCTCCCATCCCGGTTAAATTGCGATCGCGCAGTTCAATACCCAATCTTTCTGCACCAATACTCGGAGGGGAATAATTATCTACACCCAAGCTACCAGTTAAAGGGTTGGCCTCTTCAACTCTGACAATGAGAACACTTTGACCAACCTTACCCGTTGGACGCAGACGTGCTTCTACATTTGTAAATAAGGGATCGAGTCGCAACAGCTTCAGTTGATCTTCGAGCTTACTAGTATTCAGAGGAGTACCAGCACCTAATTGGATGCGACTACGAACATAAGATGGATTTAATCGCCGAGTTCCTTCGATCTCAATCTCTGTCAAACGCCCTTCAATTATCCGAATTACCACAATACCATCGGCGGTATTAGGTTGCTGAATGTCTGGAACTGCTCTGGAATTTATATAGCCTTTATTTAAGTAAAGCTGGGTAATAGCATCTGCGGCTTGTCTGATTTCTTCTAAAGTCAAGTCCCGTTCTTCAAAGGGTTTGACAACTGGATTAAAGTCATTTTCATTAAAAACTGTGCTATCTACAACCTGGATTTTGCGAACCCGAATTCGTTGTGGTGTTTCTGGTTGGGGATTTGGTTCGGCTTGATTGGGGTTATTTTCCGGGGAAGTTTCTGATGCCTGTACTATTTGTAACTCTGGCTGGCTAATCTTTGGAGTTGAGTCTGGTGTCAATATATTCGCCGTAGCTCTCAGTCCATTTGCAGTTACAATCCAGACCGCAGGCAGAATTAGTAAGCCACACTGAAAACTGAAACTGTGCTTATTCCATCTAGTAATTGCTAGACTTTGCCAAGTATTTAACTGATGAGAGAAACAGACAATGCTTTTGTGAGTAATTGTTTTCGACTTAATGCCAGTTTCTGTTTCTTTTATCATTTCTCCTCAGTGGGTGCCTTATTTTACGACTGGGCTGATTTTGATTTTTGAGTGTGCTATGGCTGTATGAATATTTCAATATCATATTTTTGACATTCAGATTTCAGAAGATTTGTAACTAAAACAATAATTAACAGCAATTTCTTCTAAGTGATAGCCCTTAGCATTATATTGTGATAGCAGGTAGAAAACTTGGGAATACTTCGATGCCACCACTGATCTCCATAGTCATCGTCAATTACAACCGGGAGTCTTACCTTGGGGTAGCGATCGCCAGTGTATTAGCGCAAACATGGCAAGACTTTGAGTTACTAATTTGGGATGATGGCTCCACAGATGGATCAGTGGCGATCACAAACGCTTATGCTCAACAAGATGGGCGAGTGCGGGTAGTAGAAGCACAGCATCAAGGAGTTTCTGCGGCTTGTAAGGCAGCGATCGCCCAAACTAGCGGCACTTACATCGGTATCGTAGACAGTGATGATATTCTTGCCCCCACCGCCCTCGCCCAAACTGCTACAGTACTTAATCACCACCCAGAAACAGGATTTGTTTATACCGATTACTTAAACATTGATGAAAAGGGCATTGTGATTAACTACGGTCATCGCTGTAGTATTGCTTACTCCCAAGACAACCTTTTGGTGAACTTCATGACGTTTCACTTCCGCCTGATGCGGCGATCGGTTTACGATCAGGTGGGAGGTGTTAATAAGTCGTTCCAATGTGCCGAAGATTACGACCTATGTCTCCGACTTTCAGAAGTAACCCAGGTACGCCGAGTTCAAGAGCCACTGTACTTGTACCGAAATCATTCTCAAAGCATATCTGTTAGTAGAAAAACAGAACAAATACTCTGGTCACAGAAGGCGATCGCTCAAGCACTTTGGCGACGTGGATTAGCAGAAAAGTTACAAATCGATGTAGAATTGCCCGAAAGTCGCTTCATCTTGCGGCGTAAAAAACCTCTACTACACAAAATCGCCGCTTCAGTCCTAGCCATTTTGCCTCTGGTGACAGTCACTACTATGGGATTAGCCCAAGCACAACAAATTGTCCCTGCTGCTGATGGAACAAACACAATTGTTACACCCAACGGTAATCGACTGGATATCAGCGGCGGTACAACTTCTAGAGATGGTGCTAACCTTTTCCATAGCTTTCAACAATTTGGCATTTCACCAGAACAAATCGCCAACTTTCAAGCTAGTCCGGCGCTGCAAAATATCCTTGGTCGAATTACAGGCGGGAATGCCTCGGTCATTAATGGCTTAATTCAGGTAACAGGTGGCAATGCTAACCTATTCTTGATGAATCCAGCCGGATTTATTTTTGGATCGAACGCCAGCCTAAATGTGCCTGGTGCTTTCACGGTGACAACAGCCAATGGCATTGGTTTTGGCAGCAGTTGGTTCAACGCTATTGGTGTTAATGACTACGCTGCTTTAGTTGGCAACCCCAACGGATTTGCCTTTAGTATGAACCAGCCAGGAGCGATCGCCAATGCTGGAAATTTGGCAGTAGGTGCTGGGCAAAATTTGAATTTATTGGGTGGTACTGTAGTTAACACCGGGCAACTTTCGGCACCGGGAGGGCAGATTTCTATCACATCCGTACCAGGACAAAATTGGGTGCGTCTCAGTCAGCCAGGAAACCTGTTGAGTCTCGAAATTCAGCCCCTCGCCTCTAGTAGCAATCAACCCAATAACTGGACAATTCCCATCGCCTCAATACCTGAATTGCTCACTGTTGGTAACACTGGGTTAACTGCCAATCCTGATGGGACTGTAAAATTGACAGGCTCTAACGTCACAATTCCCACAACACCAGGGACAACAATTGTTTCAGGCAAAGTAGATGTATCAAGTCAAACAGGTGGTACGGTAACTGCTTTGGGTAAAAAAGTTGCGCTGGTTGATGCCAATATTAATGCCTCTGGAAGCAATGGCGGCGGTACTGTGTTAATTGGCGGCGATTACCAAGGTAAGGGAACTTTACCCAACGCAGATCAAACTTATATTAACTCCAACTCCGTCATTAATGCCGATAGCAATTTGAATGGAAACGGCGGACGGGTAATTGTTTGGGGTAACGATACAACTCAATATTTTGGTAACATTTCGGCTCGTGGAGGAGCAAATTCTGGCAATGGTGGAAATGTCGAAGTATCAGGCAAAAATTTCTTGACCTTTAAGGGTTTAGTAGATACCTCAGTCGCCAATGGCAGCTTTGGCACTTTATTATTAGACCCCAGCACATTGACTATTATCGATGGTGAAGTAGGTACTTTTGATGCTACAGCTGGCAATATTGCCTTTGGCGATGCAGACATTGGGGCAAATACAGTTTCATGGGGTGCGATCGCAGCTTCGGGTGCAAATATCAGCTTACAAGCTACAGGCAATATTACGATCAATGACATCACCGGAGGTACACCAACAGTGACTACCCCTGGTATTGCTACATTAAACTTGGGTAATGGTGGTAGCTTCAGCCTTAGTTCACAAAGCGGTTCTGTAAACTTCGTTAATCCCACCAACACAATCCAGACAGGCGGAGGAGCAATAAACATTTCGGGAGCCAGCTTATCATTGGGAAATCTAGACACAACAGGTGATTTCGCTAGAAGCGGGAATGTAAATTTGTCTGCGACAGGCAACATTAGTGCAGGCAATATTATTGCCAGTGGACAAGGCTATTCAGCAGGTAATGTTCAAGTCTTAAGCAGCAATGGTGGAATTACCCTAAATCAGATTAACACCAGCGATAGTGGTGTCTTTAGTGGTGGTGGCATCCCAGGAACAGTTACTTTGACTGCGGCAGGCAATATCCTCACTGATACTATCGATTCCTTTTCCAGTAATGCTGGTGGCTTAGGTAGGGGTGGCGATATAGTTGCAACAACTACAGCAGGTAGTATTACCACTGGGGCGATTAACTCGTCTGTAGTCAAGTTTGCAGGTGGCGATTTTACTGGCACGGCTGGCGCAGTCACCTTAACTGCCACAGAGAATATCACCGTTAATGATGGCATTGATGCCTCAGCAACTGCCACCGGAGTGGATGGTACTGCAAGTGCCACAGGTGGCAACGTTACTTTAAGAACTACCAATCCCTTTGGCAGCACAATTCGCTTTAACAACATCAACACACAGGCCACAACGGATTTTGTTAATGGCAACACTGTTCAAGGTGGCAATGTGCAAGTGCTGACAAACGGACTAGTTCAAGGAATAGGGGTAGGTACTACCATCGCCACCGGCGGAATTTTCGATTCTGGAGAAGGTGTAACCACTAGCATCGCCGGAGGCAATGTCACAATTCGACATGATGGTGGCCCAGGTAATGTGCCATTTATTGTGGGTGATGCGACGAGTACTAATGGTACAGCCGGAACAATTGATGTGGGAGGCGGCACAACTATCGCTTCGGGTAACTTTCCTGTTTTACCAACTGGTGGAGATGCCATCGGCACCCCAACCGGCATCACCATTACTTCCGTCAACACTCCGCCTGTATTAACGTCAAACTCATCGCTACCCAACACCCAGACCAATCAACCTGTTACCTTGACATTCTCTAGTTTGGCTGCACTGGTCAGCGATGCTAATAATGACATCACCTCCATCCAAGTTAATGTAGTGAATACAGGAAATCTAACTGTCAATGGATTTCCCGTCATTCCTGGTGTAACTACCTTATCTAGCGGCGATACTCTGGTGTATACCCCTCCGACTGATGTAAATGGGTCACTAAATGCCTTTGTAATTAGTGCAAATGACCGCGTTTCGTCTTCTGCACCTGTACAGATAGGAATCAACGTCAGTCAGATTCCTACCCGGAATGATACCCCGAATCCTCCCCCTTGCTCATTCCAATGCACTCCAGATAAACCGAATGTCCCTGGCCCCAATAATCCTAAGATTGATAACCCTGTTATTAATACCGATCCCACGCCCGAAGATCAATTCACAGATGATTTTGCCGACCATTTAGGCATCCCAATTCCTAAAATTAAAACACTAGATGATGCCAAAGAAATTGCTCGCAAAATTGAAGAAGCAACTGGTGTTAAACCTGCATTTATTTACATCAGTTTTGTTCCTGTGGAGATAATACCAGAGAGAAATTTGGGCAAATCTCAAAAATTTACTAAACAATTAAATACTCTAGCAGAGCAGGATAGCGACCAACTGGAAATAGTCGTAGTCACTGGAAAAGGCGACCCCATCCGCAAGCGCATCCCAGAAACGACCAGAGCCAAAGTTCTCCAAGTAGCTCAAGAATTTCGTGACCAAATAGTTAGTCCACAAAACCGTCGCCGCACTGGTTATTTGCGTCCATCTCAACAACTTTATCGCTGGATAATTGCACCACTAGAGGCAGATTTACGAGCAAGAGAAATTAATAATTTGGTTTTTCTACCAGATATTGGGTTACGTTCAACCCCAATGGCAGCACTTCATGATGGCAAGGGGTTTCTAGTAGAAAAATATAGCATTGGCTTGATGCCCAGTATCAGCTTGACTAACACTCTTTATAAAGACATTAAAAAATCTCAAGTCTTAGCGCTGGGAGTTTCTCAGAGTACACAAGGACAAGAGCCTTTACCAGCAGTTCCCCTGGAGTTATCAACATTGGTGTCCAAACTTTGGCAGGGCAAATTATTGTTAGACAAGCAAGCCACCTTAGCAAATCTCAAAACTATCCGCCGCCAACAACCTTTTGGAATTATTCACATGGCAACCCATGCCGATTTTACTACTGGCGCTTTGAGTAATTCTTATATTCAACTGTGGGAGGACAAGTTACGCTTGAACCAATTACGACAGTTGCGCTTTAATGAACCCGAAGTTGAAATGTTGGTGCTGAGTGCTTGTAGAACAGCATTAGGAGATGAAGAGTCAGAGCTTGGATTTGCAGGTTTAGCAGTGCTGGCAGGCGTGAAAACTAGTGTTGCTAGTCTTTGGTCGGTTAATGATGCTGGTACAGCAGCCTTGATGACAAAATTTTATCAAAACTTGAGGACAGCTTCAATTAAGGCAGAAGCCCTCAGACAGGCTCAGGTAGCTATGGCCAAAGGGCAAATTTATGTTAAAAATGGTCAATTAGAAGGTTTGGGAGTAGTGGGGAACTTGTCTTTACCTAATAACAGTACTGATGATGGGGAGCAATTACTTACCCATCCTTATTATTGGTCTGGATTCACGATGGTTGGCAATCCTTGGTAAAGCGGCAAGAGGAACTATACTCTCACCCTTTTACCCACGGAGAATTTTGGGCAAAAATGCGATCGCATAACATAAAAAAATTTTAAACGCAGACATAAGCCAACTGAGCTAAAAATACTTACAATTCATCCGCACCTATGCCAAAAGTTGTGGCACAAAAACTAACATATAAACCTCATGTATGTTGAAACCTAGAGTTTTTTAAAAGATATATTTATGTAGGTTGGGTGGAGTGAAACACAACCCCAAATTACCACCTTATTTATGTTGGGTTACGCTATCGCTGCACTCAACCTACAAAACTACGGGTTAATTATGGCGATCGCATGGGAATACTTTGATATATAGCAATTGCAACAAATAGTACTATCTAGTATGAGCTACTGTACCAATATTGACTGCTTGCGTCCGCAAAATTCTGACAGTTCTCGTTTTTGTAATAGTTGTGGTCAGGAATTGTTACTTAAGCAGCGATATCGCGCGATCGCTGTCATTGGATGCGGTGGCTTTGGGAGAACATTTTTAGCTATTGATGAACATCTTCCAGTTAAACCAAAATGTGCAATTAAGCAGCTATGTTTCCAAGAGGAAAACACTGAGGTTTGCCAGAAGGCAGTCAGCCTATTTAACCAAGAGGCACTTCGTCTCAATGAACTAGAACACTCTCAAATACCCAAGTTATTAGCGCACTTTGAACAAAATAAAAAGTTTTATATCGTCGAGGAATTAATTGATGGCCAAACACTTGCTCAGGAATTACAACAACAAGGCGTTTTTAAAGAACCGCAAATATGGGAGATATTAAAAAGTTTATTGCTCACACTGCAATTTATCCATTCCCGGCAAGTAATTCACCGAGATATTAAACCGGAAAATATTATGCGCCGTTCTGTTCCAGGAGATTTGGTTTTAATAGATTTCGGAATTGCTAAACTCGCCACGAATAGCAGGCAACTTCGTACAGGCACAATAGTAGGTACTCCAGAATATGTTGCTCCAGAACAAATGCGGGGAAAAGCATTACCAGCTAGCGATCTTTACAGCTTGGGTGTAACATGTATTTACTTACTCACAGCTATTTCTCCCTTTGATTTGTTCGATATTGCTAACGATCGCTGGGTATGGCAAGATCATTTACCAGCAAATAATATTGTTAGCGATCGCCTCTCTCAAATATTAAATAAACTTTTACAAAATGCCGTTTCGCAACGCTTCCAATCTGCCACAGAAGCGTTACAGACACTAGCAGAACCAAAAAAATTGCTAAATATTTCTAATTATCATACATTAACTACTATTGATTATAAGCCTTTGCATGATTTATTAGCAAAAGGAAAATGGCAATTAGCAGATCGCGAAACTTGGGAACTGATGTGTCAGGCACTAGCCAAGCCTAAAGGTAGCTATATATTGAGTAGTGAAGTTGAGAAATTTCCCTGCCAACATTTGCAGACCATTGACCACTTATGGGTGAATTACAGTCATGGACGCTTTGGTTTTAGTGTGCAAACACTTATTTACAAAAATGTAAATGGAGATTATGGAATTTTTTGTAAACAAGTTGGTTGGTATATATACAATTATACTTCTGCGAACTCGGAATTTAATTTTAGTCTTAAAGCACCAATCGGTCATCTCCCCTCACGTATTTGGATTGGTGGTTCTCAACCGTGGCGATACCCGAATGCTTTAGCTGTAAAACTAGCAGCCTGTGGTATTAGTTAATTTTGTTGCTGAAAAAGGAACATAGCAACCAATATTTCTCGGCTTTTGGGGAATTAGGAAAGAAAAAACCTTTAACTAAAACCCAGTAACCTTTTCCCAAAACCCGATTCCGAATTAAAAATGCACAAAGCGAGAAGTATTGACATAACACGGAGATATGGAAGAGGACACGGGGGATTTCTCTTTGCTTCTCACAATCTCTGCGTCTTTTTTAACGGCGTTCTGTTCATTAAATGAACTCGTTTCCATTGGTGTTAAGCCTTTGAGTACGGTAAACCGTATTTGCTTGTTAGTTCCCAAAGATTAATTTAATTGTTAAGTTTAGTTACATAAATAAAAAAGCGCTGCGACATTGCTAAAGAGGATAAATTATGAAAATAGGTAGTATCCTTAAGGATCTAAGACAAATTGAACAACTTTGCGATGCAACCTGGACATTGCATCACACAAGTGAAACTCTCTCAGAAATAAAACTTATTTAACATTGTTTAACATTGCGATGAAAGCTACAGATCAATTGGTGCATTTTTTAGAAGAAGAGTTGGGTATTTCTGGTGGAGCAATTTCTCTGGCTTTGCGACATTGTGAGCAGACCCCCAACTTCCTGGCCATGACCCTCTGGCAATATGGATTGGTAACACTGGATCAGTTAGCTCAAATTTTTGATTGGTTGGAAACAGTATAAGCTGCGGCTTCAACTCTTTAGACTGGGAAATATCTAATTTTCCGATCAAGTCCCATTCTCAATAGTTTTCATTCTAAGGATTGGTAATAAAATCTATGGCAATTAAAGAACAACCTAAGTCACCCCGGTTTCGGATCATTGCTAATATCTTACTGGCAGTATCAGGCCTATTCCTGCTCTTAAATATATTTTTGCCTGGTTTATTTGCTTCTGGCCCGACTGGTGTTCCCTATAGTTTATTTATTCATCAAGTACAAGAAGGGGAAGTTAATCGCGTTTCTGTTGGTCAAAACCAGATTCTCTACGAACTAAAAACAGAAAATGCCGAGCCGGGCCCGGTGTTTGCAACTACACCAATTTTTGATTTAGAGTTACCCAAACTGCTAGAAGAAAAGGGAGTTGAGTTTGCTGCTACTCCTCCACCTAAAAATACTTGGTTTACAACCCTTTTAAGTTGGGTGATTCCACCACTGATTTTTATTGGGATTTGGCAATTCTTTGTGTCTCGTGGTGGCGGCGGTGGCCCCCAAGGTGCGCTTTCCATTGGTAAGAGCAAAGCTAAGGTTTACGTTGAAGGTGAATCAGCTAAAATTACCTTTGCAGATGTGGCTGGGGTAGAAGAAGCGAAAACTGAGTTAGTGGAAATTGTGGATTTCCTCAAGACTCCAGCACGATTTACCCAAATTGGCGCGAGGATTCCTAAAGGTGTGTTGTTAGTTGGCCCTCCGGGAACTGGTAAGACACTTCTAGCCAAAGCCGTAGCAGGAGAGGCTGGAGTTCCATTCTTCAGTATCTCTGGTTCCGAGTTTGTAGAATTATTTGTTGGTGTAGGATCTTCTAGAGTGCGGGATTTGTTTGAGCAAGCCAAAAAACAGGCTCCTTGTATTGTATTCATTGATGAATTAGATGCAATTGGTAAATCTCGTAGCAGTAACGGCTTCTACGGTGGTAACGATGAACGAGAACAGACCCTCAACCAGTTACTAACAGAGATGGACGGGTTTGCAGCTGGCGATGCAACGGTGATTGTCCTAGCTGCTACCAACCGCCCCGAAAGTCTTGATTCTGCATTGTTGCGTCCAGGTCGCTTTGATCGCCAAGTGTTGGTAGACCGTCCTGATTTATCTGGTCGGGAAGCAATTCTCAAAATTCACGCTCAAAAGGTAAAATTAGGAAATGATGTAGACTTAAGAGCGATCGCTACTCGTACTCCTGGTTTTGCTGGTGCAGATTTGGCAAACTTGGTAAATGAAGCTGCATTATTAGCTGCTCGTAATCTGCGTGAAAGTGTTGCTCAAGAAGACTTCGCCGAAGCAATTGAACGGGTAGTTGCCGGTTTAGAGAAAAAGAGTCGCGTCATGAACGAGACTGAGAAAAAGATTGTTGCATACCATGAAGTTGGTCACGCAATGGTCGGGGCGCTAACCACAGGAAACGGTCGCGTAGAAAAGATTTCGATTATTCCCCGTGGGATGGCTGCTTTGGGCTACACTCTGCAATTACCAACTGAAGACCGCTTTTTGATGAATGAACATGAACTGCGGGGTCAGATTGCAACTCTATTAGGTGGACGTTCCGCCGAAGAGATTGTGTTTAACAGTATTACAACAGGTGCTTCCAACGATTTGCAACGAGCAACTGACTTGGCAGAACGGATGGTAACATCTTATGGGATGAGCAAAGTCTTAGGGCCATTGGCTTACCAACAAGGACAACAATCGATGTTTTTGGGTAATGGTGGGGCTAATCCCCGGCGGGCGGTGAGTGAAGACACATCCAAAGCCATTGATAGCGAAGTCAAGGAAATCGTGGAAACAGCCCACGAACAAGCTCTAGAGATTCTTAGACAGAATCGAGACTTGCTAGAAGCGATAGCAACTCAACTATTAGAAACAGAAGTCATTGAAGGCGAAAAACTTCACGATTTGTTGAGTCAAGTTAAACCTGTGGGTAATTCGTAATTCACGCGATTCTTAGAACCCTTCTCCAAACCTCTCCCCGAAACGGAGAGAGGCTTTGATTCTTGCTCCCCTTCCCTTTAAGGGAAGGAGCTGGGGGTTAGGTTTGAAAGAAAGTTGCACACGGCGCTAATTCGTACACAGAGGGACGCAGAGGATAGCTTTGCGTCCCTACCCTGTGGGAAGGCGATTGCATAGCGTCTCGTAGAGAAGTGCATATTCGTTAAACCTCTGCGTTCCTCTGCATTTCAGAAATGGCACTTACCGCAATACAAACACCAGCTAATAAAAATGCCAATGAACTCCCAACTGCACCGATAAAAGGTGTTATTGCTTGTAACTTGGGAAAGATGACACCAAACAAACTCATGGCTAAAGCAAACCCACCAAAATACATCCCAATTCCTAATCCCGCCCATCGCTGAGGTACTAGTTCTAAAGCAAAAGGAATTGCCCCATTAACAATTAGACTAAAGCTAGCAACGATTACCGCAATTATTGGAATTTGTGCGCCCACAGATATCATTATCAATAAAGAGGGAACGATCGCACAGATCCCACAAAGCATAGCTTGACGATTACCAATTTTGACGGCGAAGATTCCAGCAGGTATGCTGGCAATTGCGATCGCTAATCCAATCCACACCATAAGCACATCAATATTATCAGTATTCAGTTGGGTTTTTAGTACTTTACCCAACACATCCATCAGAAATCGGATACCCCACGCTACACCAAAAGCAGTTACTAAAATCAAAGCCAATTTTTGTAACGGTAACTTTGCTACTTCTATTTGGTGTCTATCCACTGGTGCTTCTGGGGGATTTACTAATCGCAACACAGCGGCCGCCCCCAGCATGACGAAAGAACCGATCGCAAAAGTATAAACTGGCCCTAAGCTCAGGATAAATTTATAGCTTATCGGTCTAAAAGCCCCAATCATACCACCTGCCAAAGTGACAACACTTACTGCTAAAGGTAACTGGGCTGGTGTAGAATACATCCCCAAAAGGCACATCGCTGGAGAACGAAATATTGTCATTGCTAATGCCCAGGCTACCAATGCTATGGGTAAGAGTGATCGCATTACGGTAGTAGGCGGAATCAAACTCACAACGCATGGTATGGCAATGAACAAAGCCGATGCCAGAATCATACCTACTGAGATAAAGGGAAACCGAGTTCCTACCCAGCGTCTAGCTTGGTCTGAAAGTCCACCCATCAGAGGCTCCAACACCGCACCCAAGGCATTTTCGAGTATCACCAAGGCTACTGCAAGTGACGCGGGAAAACCAAACTGAGTCAAAAGTTGTGGCAAATATGTATTATAAATTAACCAAGTGAGAGTAATTGCTCCCTGCACCCCTGCCAACACCCAAACTTGCACCCATAAAATATTGAAATGAGATTTTGAGGTAGTCAAGTCGCTTCGCTCCAATTAAAAATTAAAAATTATTAATTAAAAATTCCAAGACGCTCTCTATGAGACGCTGCGCGTAGCTTGCTTCTCCATTCGCGTAGCGTACCGTAGGGAAGGAGTACGTCAACTCGCTAACACTGCGTCATATATTATTGTTGGCTCTGTACCAAAATTAATTAAAAATTATTCTTTTTCTTAATTTTTAACTTTTAATTTTTAATTCCAAAAAGGTCATCAGGAGATAAGGAAATGGGAGACTTAAACCGCAAACTCGCTCTGATCATGGTATAAAAAAGAGCGGAGGCGGAGCAGTATTTTTCCTGCCTCCTGCCTCCTACCTGTCTTGTTAATACTCTGGAACAGAAGGATCGATTTCTCGACTCCAAGCGGTAATTCCGCCTTTGACATTTGTCCCGACAATCCCGGCTTCCTTGAGGATAGCGAGGGCTTTTGCCGATCGCCCGCCCATCTTACAATGAGCAATTAAGCGGTGGCCGTTCAATATTTCCTTCACCTTCGCAACGCCATTGCCATTTTCAATGTCTGGTAAGGGCACTAACACCGAACCAGGAATCTTGGCAATATCGTACTCATTAGGGTTGCGGACATCTAGTAGAACAAAATCCTTTACACCGCTATCTAGTAATTCCTTCAAATCCTTAACAGTCATTTCTTGACTTTCCAACTGCTGTTTTGCCTCCTCTGCCTTAGCTTGCGGAATCCCGCAGAATTCTTCGTAGTCTACCAGTTTTTCAATCACTGGGCGAATCGGGTTAGGACGCAGTTTCAACTCCCGAAATTTCATATCTAAGGCGTTGTATAACAGCAATCGTCCACTTAGAGTGTTACCTTGTCCCAAAATGATTTTGACAGTTTCGGTTGCTTGGATTAAACCAATAATTCCTGGCAAAATACCGAGTACGCCACCTTCTGCACAAGAGGGAACCATTCCTGGTGGTGGTGGTTCTGGGAAAAGGTCACGATAATTTGGCCCACCTTGGTAGTTAAATACAGTAGCTTGCCCTTCAAAGCGTAAAATTGAACCGTAGACGTTGGGCTTATTCAACAATACGCAAGCGTCGTTAACTAGATATCTAGTGGGGAAGTTATCAGTACCATCTACGACGATATCGTAAGGTTCAAGGATTTCTAGGGCGTTTTCGGAAGTCAGGCGAGTTTCGTATAAATCAACCTGACAATAGGGGTTAATCTCGTGAATGCGGTTTTTTGCCGATTCAATCTTGGGTTTACCCACCCAAGATGTCCCGTGGATGACTTGGCGTTGCAGATTGGAAGTATCGACAATATCGAAATCGACAATCCCAATGCGTCCAATACCCGCCGCCGCCAGATATAAAAGTAGTGGTGAACCTAGTCCACCTGTACCGATACACTGTACACTGGCGGCTTTCAGGCGCTTCTGTCCTTCTAGTCCTACTTCCGGTAAAATCAGGTGTCGGGAGTAGCGTTCGTAATCGTCTTTGGTCAACTGGATTTCGTCCAGATTGGGATTGAGCATAGCAGTTATGATCTGGGAGAGCGGAATATTATCCTATCGAAAAACTGTATCTCTTATGGAGATAGGGAGTAGGGAAGATGAATTTTCTATTCGTGTTGGCGGCTAAAACCGCTACGAGTGAATGTCTTTGAACTTAGCTATTTTATATTTTCAATTGTCTCTGCTTGGAATTGATGAAGATCGTCAAGGCTCCAGCTTTGAAGTTCTCCAACTTTACCGTTTTGGACGGTAACTATTATATACGAGTATCCTTGCCAAGCATATAAGCGATCGCATTCTGAAGGGATAGCAGGATGATCTGGGTGAGAATGAAAAATGCCAATAATGTTCAGTGAGCGATTACGTGCTTCCTTTTGGGTTTTTAGCATAACTTCGGGTGCGATCGCATATTGCCGTCTTTTACTTTCTGCTGTGCGTTCCCCTGAAAACTCAGCACCCGCTTCTGTATTCCAGGCATTTTCTGTTGGCATGACTTCAACTACAATTTTGCCCTCACTAGCCAAATAGCCTAAAATTATACCGCAACACTCCTCTGGATAAATGCTTTCGGCATGGGCGCGGATAGTTTGCAAGTGTTCTGGGCTAAGTCGGATCATCTCTGCGTTGATAATTTTTTAGTTGCTAGCTAGGAATTCTTGTTTGAATACAATACCTCACTCACCGCAAGGCGGAATTAAAAATTAAAAATGAATACAGCATAAGGGTTTCGTTGATTTGGAATGATTGGTTGATTTTCACTGTGTTGTACTAGTAGTCTGTCAAGAACTAATTGACGGATAAGTAAATTTTAAATTTTTCTTCTTTCCTTCTTCCTTAGCGCTCTTTGCGTCCTTTGTGGTTCGTTCCTTTATCCATCAAAATGTATTTGACAGACTACTAGTTACTGGTTTTGTCTTGAAAAGAGCGATCGCTATCTTCAATATAAGACAAGTATTTTTTATTCATCTTTCGGGATGTTGGTGCTGCTTTGTGCATCTTCTTAGACTATCAAAATCTAAAGAATATACTTTCTAAGTACTCTTGACGAACTCTGCGATCTCTATACGATTCCCACCGGGATCACGGATGAAAAACCGCACGCATCCTGGTAGTGGTCGTTGATCGGGAATAATTTCTACCCCATACTCTTTTAGATGTTTCTCAAAGGTGTTCAAGTCATCTACTTGGAAACAAAAATGTCTTCTAGATACTTGGTTATTGGCGTTTTTCTCTCTACTAACGTGCAATTCAATGTTTCCCACCTGATACCAGGCTCCTGAATCGTTTTTGACCGCATCAGGCCTGGGAATTTCAGTCAATCCCAAAATTCTGCTGTAGAAAGATAGCATTGCATCCTCTACCTCTTGAGGATAAGTTGCCTGAATATGATGAACTGCTTTGAGCGCCATTTTCATTCTCCTGTTGGGATATCTCAGAATTTAGGGGATAGAAAAAAGTTATTCCCTATTCCCGGTAAGCTATTTCCTTCTTAAATAAGGACTTGCCTTTGGACATTGTTTGTGGAATACTACTTTATAAACTACGGTAAATCGGTAAAGTTTAAGTATTTAGTACAAAACTTACCACAAAACATTTCGTTCTCAAAGTAATTACAGGCTAATTCCTAAGATGACAAACGCAGAAATTCGCACCACTCAAGTTAAAGTTCCTAACGGGGATTTGCAAATTGATGCTTACTTAGCTGAACCTGCACAAAAGGGAACCTTCCCAGCCGTTATCGTGATTCAGGAAATTTTTGGGGTTAACATTCACATTCGAGAAGTTGCTGAGAAATTTGCCAAAGAAGGCTATGTTGCGATCGCACCGACTTTATTTCAACGCACTGCTCCCGGTTTTGAGGGTGGATACACCCCTGAAGATGTCCAGCAAGGAAGAGGGTATAAGGAACAAACAACAGCCGAGGAAATATTGAGTGATATTAAGGCTGCGATCGCCTATTTAAAAACCTTACCAAATGTGCAAGGAGATGCGATCGGCTCCATTGGTTTCTGCTTTGGTGGTCACGTAGTTTATCTAGCTGCCACTTTAGCAGATATTAAAGTTACAGCTTCCTTCTATGGTGGCGGTATTCCCAACTCAACTCCCGGCGGTGGAGAACCAACTATCACCCGCACTTCTGATATCAAAGGCCCCATTTACGCCTTCTTTGGCCTTGACGATCAGGGAATCCCCTTAGAACAAACGGAACAAATTGAGGCTGAATTGAAGAAAAATCAAATTCCCCATGCTATATTTCGCTATTCTGGTGCAGGACATGGCTTTTTCTGCAACCATCGCGCTAGCTACAATGCCGAAGCTGCTGCCGATGCTTGGAAAAACGTTCAAGAACTTTTCCAGAAGAACCTTCAGCTTCAAAAAGTTTAAATCTTTGGGTTAAGGGTAATGTAATGTTCGACGGCTTATGTGTTGTTCGCCTAACAATCTAAATTAAAAAACCTCTAAGAGATTTTACGACACAAAACCGTCCCTCTCCGATGCAAAGAGAAACTTGAACTTTAGTTCAAGTCTAGAAGAGTTTGATTGAACTTACATTAAGAGCAATACGCAGTAGAGACGAACAGATGTCATAGGTGTTCAGTCTTGTTTCAGAATGCCCAATCAATGAGGAATATTTCTAGCCTCTGGCTGGAAATGAAGTTTTAAAAGGGTTGGCATTTAAGTTGACACCAATTTACAGATGTGAGCCTACTGAACATCGGTAACTATTAGCCAAATAAAAACAAAGTATCACGTCCATGATTACCGCTTTCAAACAGCCACGAGTTAGTATTTTTCAGCGTTTTTCACTATTCCTATTACCTGGATTATTAACAATCTCAACTACCTTAATTAGTTGTTCAGTCACAACCCCAAATGCAGGGAATGAAACCACTGGTTTTAAAACTAAAACTGTCCGTATGGGATATCAAAGCTCTGGGGATCTGGTTAGACTTAAAGGATTGATAGAAAAGCGTTTACAGCCTTTAGGTGTTTCCGTCGAATGGGCACAATTTGCCGCCGGGCCGCAACTGATGGAAGCAATGAATGTAGGTAGAGTTGATATTGGTTCTGTAGGCGAAACTCCACCGATATTTGCCCAAGCTGCTGGTACATCTTTAGTATATGTTGCTAGTAATAAACCCAGCACAGGTAAAGGAAGTGGAATTATCGTCCAAAATAATTCGTCAATTCGCACTTTAGCCGATCTCAAAGGTAAAAAAGTAGTTTTCCAAAAGGGTTCTGCTTCGCATTACTTATTAATAAAAGCTTTAGAAGAGGCTGGTTTGAAATATAGTGATATTCAAGCCATTAGCCTCCCTCCTTCAGAAGCCCGTGATGCTTTTATTCAAGGAAAAATAGATGCCTGGGTAACTTGGGACCCTTATTTAGCTGTAGCACAAAAAAAGGCAAATGCTCGTGTTTTGAGAGATGCTAGCGGCATTTCTACTCAGGGCGGATATTATATGGCTGCGCGAAAATTTGCCACAGAAAACCCGAAATTAGTACGATTGGTTCTTGAAGAGATAGATAACACAGGTCAATGGGGTGAAAAGAACCGAGCAGAAGTTGTAAAGCTGACTATTCCTCATCTCAAAATTGATGAAGATATTTTAGCAACAATGATTGGAAGGCGAACTTATGGCTTAAGACCCATTACGCCAGAAATCATGGAAAATCAACAGAAAATTGCAGATTTGTTTGCCACAGAAAAAGTGATTCCTAAACCAATCAATATCAAGGAAGCGATGCTGAGTAGCGAACAATATGCAGCCATCACACCAGAAACCATTAGTCAGAAATAGTGCCAAGAACGTCTGGTAAATCAGTTTAGCAAAGTTGCTAATCCTGTTAACTGACGATTTTCCGGCTAATGGCTTCTCCAATCTCCATTAATATTTCTTCTTCTTTGGGAGTGAATTCATAAGAAACCGACTTGGCAATGCCCAAGGTTCCATACAATCTGCAATTTAGCATAAGTGGCACTGTGATGGAGCCTTTTACCTTAGTTTCTTTTGCCGAGGGTTTGGCCACCCCTTGTTTGTCAGTTTGCAGGTTGCAAATCTGTACGGGTTGCTTACGTTCGGCGGCGACACCAGCCATCCCTTTACCGATAGGAATTACCGTCATTTTAGGCAACAGAAATTCTGGAATGCTTTGGTAAGCCTTTAGGTGCAATAACTGGCTTTCCCGATCTAGGGTATGGATAGTACCTGTAGAGCAGTCGAAAGCGGTCAGGATTTCGATCAACAAACGATTCCAGTCGATGGCAGATTCCTCATCAGCCAGGGTATCAAAAATGGGTTTGATATCTGAAGTCATAAGTTTTATGGACTGTTTCCCACACAATTCCTGAATTAAATCTGCCATTTAACCTCAAGTAACGGCAAATGTCAAGCGATCATTCCATTTTGAACGTTATCTGTGCCACTGCGAACCTCATGTATGCGTTCTTCGCCGAGATTTTCCGGGAGAAATCCACCTGCTTGCATTTTCCATAACCTGTGATAAGCACCGCCAAGTGCCAGTAGTTTAGCGTGGGAACCATCTTCAATAATGCGACCTTTATCGAACACCAAAATTCGGTCTAGATGGACGATAGTAGATAGTCGATGAGCCACCACAATGACCGTTTTTCCATTCATTGCTAAGTCGAGGGTATCTTGGATCGCTTTTTCGGTAATTGAATCGAGGCTAGAGGTGGCTTCATCTAAAATCAGGATCGGCGCATCTTTGAGGATTACGCGAGCGATCGCAATCCGTTGTCTCTGCCCTCCAGATAACTTGACACCACGTTCACCCACCAGAGAATTGTAACCATCCTGACTTTGAATAATGAAATCGTGAGCATTAGCCTTTCGCGCTGCCTCGAACACTTCCTCATCGGTTGCATCTAAGCGTCCGTAACGGATATTTTCTAGCAGCGTCCGATGGAACAGAGATGGATCTTGGGGAATCAAGCTGATTTGTGCGTGTAGGGCATCCTGAGTCATGTCTCGAATATCGACCCCATCAATGATAATCTGTCCAGATTGGGGGTCGAATAAACGCAGAATTAGATTGACAAAGCTGGATTTTCCCGAACCAGAGAAACCTACCAATCCGACACGCTGTCCGGCTTGGATGGTGACAGAAAGGTTGTTAAAAACTTTCTTTTCATCCGAGTAATTGAAATTCACCCGGCGAAACTCAATCTTACCTTGGGTAATTGGGTGTGCGATCGCGCGATCGCGATCGACCAACTCGTGGGGTTGAACGATGGTAAAGACACCATTGGCAACATTGCCGATATGTTCAAAAAATTCCAGAAAGCGGCGGCTCAAATTCCGGGCTTCAATGATGATCAATAGCGACAGGCTAGTTGCGACGACGAAATCAGCAGTAGCGATCTTTCCTTGACTCCAGAGAAAGAGCGAGTAATAGAGGGTGCTGATTTTCAGAATGGCTGCCGATATGAACTGAAACCAGCGAATTCGCTCCGAATACCAATTGGACTTTCTCACCTGTTTGAGTTCGCGGCTTAATTGCTCATTCAAATAACGTCGTTCAAAACCCAAACGAGCAAACAATCGGCTACTGGTAAGATTTGTTACTGTATCTACGATGATGCCAGTTGTCTCACTTCTTGCGGCTGCGGCTTTCCGAGAGTAAATTCGGCAGCGAGTTGCCAGCCAGAACGAAATAGTGATGAAAAGAACTGCCCACACGCCCACGAGTACAGCCAGGGGAGGATAAGCGCGATACAGTAACATCGTGGCAACAATATACACAACAATTACTGCCATAAATTCAGTAATTAACATTTGCATCGTCTGAGTAACACCCAGAGAAGTTTCGCTAATCCGATGTGCTAATGCCCCGGAAAAACTGCTGCTCATATAGCGATGCGAATGGTGTTGCAAGTAGGCATATAGCGATCGCACAATATGTTGTCGGTGGATTGGATGGAGGATAGTTTGCAAGAGTCCAGCCGAACGCCCGAATATTACTTCACCCACACTCAAGGCGATGAACAGCATCAGGGGTTGCCTCATGGCATCAAAAATGGGCTGGCTGTCGCCCGTTGATTTCGTCACGCCTCGGATGATCTCACCAATGGCATAAGGCAACATAACGCCACAGGTTGCGTGTACCATCTCCAGGCTCACCATTAACACATACCACCAGCGAAACTGGTTAACGAAATACAAAATGAACCTGAATGGAGTTGATGGTAGGTTTGGTGCATCAGCAGCACGTTGAAAGGGTTTGAATTGTCTGGTCTTTTTCGTCATGAAGGTCGATCCATTAGCATCATTTTGGCTGTTCTGCAAGATAAAAATGGACGACTATATAAGCCGTCCGGTGTTATTAGGGACTTCTGGCAGCACTGTTTAAAAACTTTTGCTGTTTGGTTGTAGCTGACTTCCTTATGCGATCGCAGTCAGACCCATGTTGCCCCCTTCATTCCAAAGAGTGCAGTTCCCCCTGCCTCTGACTTGAAACTAACGAAGAGAATCTCCCCTTCGGTATTCGGAGGTTAAGTCATCTAACTTTTGTTTCAAACTGTCGTCGAGTTTGACTTCCACTGCCTTGAGGTTGTCAGCAAGTTGTTGTGGACGACTAGCGCCGATGATGGGGGCAGTGATAATGGGATTAGATAAAACCCAAGCTACTGCTAAGGTGGTGAGAGATAATCCGGCGAGATCCGCGACTGTGCGTAATTCTTCGACAGTATTGAATTCGCGATCGTGCCAGTAGCGTTCTTGATAACGTTCTGCGGCAGCACCTAGTGTAAAACGTGTACCAGAGGTGGGGCCTTGAGCGAGAATATGTTTCCCGGTGAGCAGACCACCCGCCAAGGGATTGTAGGAAATTACACCCAGCCCTTCTTCTTTGGCTAGGGGCAATAGTTCTCGTTCAATTTCGCGGAACAACAGGTTGTAGCGGGGCTGAATTGAGATAAATCTGGTTAAATTGCGTGTTTCGGCGCGACCCAAGGCACGGGCAAGTCGGTAAGCTAAGAAGTTGGAAACCCCAATGTAGCGAACTTTGCCAGCACGAACTACTGTGTCCAGCGCTTCCAGGGTTTCATCGAGAGGGGTGGAAGCATCGTCGGAGTGCAATTGGTACAAGTCGATATAATCAGTTCCCAAACGTCGTAGGGAAGCATCGATCGCATCTAAAATATGTTTGCGCGAAGCCCCCTGATCCCAAGGTGCAGGGCCAACCCGACCAACGCACTTGGTAGCTAAGATAAAATGTTCGCGTTTGCCTTTGAGCCAGCGCCCAACGATTTCTTCGGTACGCCCAGCAGTGGCAAGCCCCCCGCCAAGTGGATAAACATCAGCTGTATCCAAAAAATTGATTCCGCCATCGGCTGCCGTGTCGAGGATATCTCTAGAAGTTTCTTCGTCAGTCTGCAATCCAAAGGTCATGGTGCCGAGACAAAGGCGGGAAACAGTTAATCCAGTTTTTCCAAGATTGGTGGTTGGTAAGGTCACGTCGCTTCGCTCCGAATTCAAAATTTAAAATTAATAATTCCCATACTTCTCTACGAGAGACTGCGCCCTAAACGTAGCTATGCCGCAGGCGTTACGGGTACGCTCAGTAACCATAAATAAATTTAGGGGCTTGTATCTTTTTCTTTGTCGGTCATGGGGATTGAGAAAAATCTTCTTTTGTATCTCAGTCCCCAGTTCGTGGGCGCTGACTTTTGGGGGTTTTGTGCCTCAGACAACTACAGCAGTGTTGCGACGGCTCAGGGAAACTAGCCACTGTTGCAACTTCGGATCGCTGTATACCTCATCTGCAATAAAATGATCGCCTTCTGGCAACACTGTCAAATCGACTTTTCCGCCGACTTTGCGTAAGCGCTCAACAAAATGCTCTGTATCCTCAATTGGCAGATTTTTGTCTTGTCCACCTTGGAATATCTGAACGGGAATATCTTTGAGTGCAGCTAGTTCGCTTTCTGCTAATGTCTTGGGTACACGTCCAGATACAGGTATTAGACCTGCGAAGCGATCAGGATGTAAAGCAGCAATATGCCAGATTCCAGCCGAGCCTAAACTGAACCCAGCTAATATCACCCGCGCTGGATCGATAGGTTGGGAAGCGATCAGTTCATCAAGCAAAGCAAGCACATCATCTGCTCGATCTGCCCAAGTCTGTTCAGCCGGAATCTGGGGTGCGGCGAAGACATAAGGTAATGAGTCGGATAAATCTACGAAACGAGGTAGACCCCATTTCAGCAGAACATTCAGATCCGTCCCGCGATCGCGTCCTCCGTGCAGAAACAGTACTAAAGGTGCAGGTTGCTTGGCATTGTCAGAAACAGGCGAGAAAAGATAAGGCAAGGAACTATTGTGAGAGCGTTGTTCAACAGACATGGTTGTGACTCCTAATTTATTTGGGTTTTGGGCATGGGGCATTGATTATTTCTCCTCATCTACCCGCACGCCCTCATCTCGGCTTTTACGCCACCACGAGGTTCTTGTCCACTTGTTTAAATTCGGTGTTACCTACTTTGGATTCGATCGCAGTACCCTTGAAGAATTCGGGGTTAGCTTGGGTGTAAAACTTGTAGGGATTAGCGAATACATAAGATTTAAAGTCGGCTTCGGAAATAACGCCTTCTTGAACCAAATCCCAGCTTTCAGCCAAGGGGGAAGTCAGGTCTGGTACATCCCAGTGACCAACATCGGAGGAATAGATGGCGTTAATTTTGACTCCCAAGGGATTTGCTTTGTCGTTGAATGCCGAAGCGATGGTGCGATCGTCGGACTCGGAACCAAAGAAGAAACTATTCACCCAGCGATCGCGGATGTCTTCAATTGTTTCAATCCCTGCTGCGGCAAAATCATCCAATTCGCTACCAATGGGCGCACGGCTATGACGGCTAAATGAAGCTCCTAGTACAGTCTTGGTCAATTCGTCTTTATCGAGGGAATGCCCTTGAGCAACTTCTGCACCGTATTGCTTAAATATCTCAAATAGCTCATCGGCATTTGTCAACGCTGGATTGTAGTTTTCCAGTGCCTTGATATTGCGCTTGGAGAACCGATCTACCAAATGGATGTAGACACGGGCACCCCAATCTGCGCCACCTTCTAGCATTGCTACACGCAACTGTGGAAAACGCTTAGTAACACCACCGAAGAACAACGCCTTCGCAAAAGCTTCCGAACCATCGGCGAAGTGACCGATATGGTTGTTCATGTAGTTACTGATGGAAGAGCGTCCAGTCCAACCCTGACTGCCGTAATGGGTGGTAACGGGTACGCCCAATTCCACGACTTTAGCCCAGAATGGATCGTAGTCGTATTCACTATCTAATCCGTAGAAGTCGATATAAGAAGCATACTTGGCGATTTCAGGGAATTTATCGGCTGGATATTTATCAGCGATCGCTTTAATCGGCCGTTTCACCCCGCCAGTGATATTAATCACTTTTAAACCAAGTGTTTTTACTGCAAACTCTAACTCCTCAATGCCTTCTTGAGGATTAGTTAGGGGGATGCCAGCGACCGGTGTCAGGCGATCGCTATATTTCCGGTAAATATCAGCATGATAGTGATTGACTGCACGTTGCAGTGCTTGACGATTCTCTGCACTGGCTCCAGCTGGTGCTAGGACATTATTCGGAAACAGCACCGAATAGTCCGATCCTTGCTCTGCCTGACGCTCATAGAGCAATCCGGGAAGAGTGTAAGTAGCTAAATCCAGCGTGTTTTTGGTAACTCTAGCCCACCAAGGCGATCGGATTGTCCGGTTGTACTGACGTTCTTCAGGGGTTTGTTGATACCAGTCTTTACCGTTGCTCTTGGAGTTGAGACGGGAGGCTTCGGTTTTACGTAACTCGTCTACGAGTTTCACACCGCCGTACTTGGCGATGTAATCTTCAAAAGCTGGGGTGAAATCATTGGTGTGAACGTCGGTGTCGATTACCGGATAATCAAGGGTTGCTCTGATTGCTGCGGAGCGTGAGGTCTTTAATCGGCTATATTCAGTCATGTTTTTTCCTTACCTACGACACAAAAAATTACAGGTTTTTCCTAGCATCCAATGCTGCTATTGACGATTTTCTGTAGAGACGGCGATTTCTCGCGTCTTTAACTACGATTTCAAGTTCTGTAGGGCGGCGATCTACAGAATGTGCAGTTTAAAAGGTATGACTTAAGCACAGTGCAGATATTAAAAATCATTTACGCCAACGCAAGGCTCTTATCTACTTGTTTTACAGCAAAACGATTGACTGGACGACGCAACCCTAAATTTTCACGCAAGGTACTACCCTCGTATTCGGTACGGAACAATCCCCGTTTTTGCAAGATGGGAACGACTAGGTTAACGAATTCATCTAATCCTGTGGGGAGAATTGGCGGCATGATATTAAAGCCGTCTGCTGCACCGTTGTTGAACCATTCTTCTAGCTGGTCGGCAATGGTTTCTGGTGTACCAAGTATGGTGCGATGTCCTCGTGCGGTGGCAAGAGAGAGATATAACTGACGCAGTGTGAGAGTGTTACGAGTCGCCAAATCTCTGACTAGTTTGAGACGACTTTTGTTAGTGTTGGTGTCGCTGGGTAGTTCGGGAGCTACATCATCTAAAGAATATTTCGACAGATCCACACCTTTGTAATAGTTCTTTAAAATCCCCCAAGCGACATCGGGATGAATTAGCGATTGCAGGAATTCGTACTTCTCTTGAGCTTCTGCTTCGGTACGGCCAATGATTGGGAAGGCTCCGGGCATAATTTTTAGATCATCTGGCGATCGCCCATATTGTGCTAATCTCCCTTTGACATCAGCATAAAATTCTTGGGCATCAGCTAAGGTTTGATTGGCGGTGAAAATCACCTCGGCGGTACGTGCAGCTAAATCCCGTCCCGATTCCGAGGCTCCAGCCTGAACAATCACGGGGTAGCCTTGAGGCGGACGACCGACGTTTAAAGGGCCTTGGACAGAAAAATATTTGCCCTTATGGTTGAGTGTATGCAGTTTGTCTGGGTCGAAATAGACACCAGATTCTTTGTTGCGGATGAAAGCATCATCTTCCCAGCTATCCCACAGTCCTTTCACCACTTCCACAAATTCTTCGGCGCGTTCATAACGCTGGCTATGTTCTGGGTGATGCTCAAGTCCAAAATTACGAGCGGCGTTCTCATTGCCTGTAGTAACTACATTCCACCCTGCGCGGCCGTTACTCAAGTAGTCCAACGAGGCAAACTTCCGGGCCAAGGTGTAGGGTTCTTCATAAGTAGTCGAGGCGGTGGAAATGAAGCCGATGTTTTTGGTGACAGACGACAAGGCCGAGAAAAGAGTGACCGGCTCGAAATGGGCGATTTTACCGTTCCGATACTGACTTTCTGGAGAGCCACCCCAGACTCCTGGGCTATCTGCCAAGAAAACTGCATCAAACAAGCCGCGTTCAGCAGTCTGGGTAATTTCCTTGTAATGCTCGAAATTCAATCCAGCATCTGCTCGTGCATCGGGGTGTCGCCAAGAGGAGACATGATGACCGGTGGCTTGAACGAATGCACCTAAACGAAACTTGCGTGTACTCATAAGTTTTTTTCTTTTTTATAGTTTGATTGCTGATTTGCGTATAGTTAATGGCTTTTGATGTAACCTCAGCGTGCGATCGCAAGGCTTTTTCCTAACTGTTTGTCAAACCCTCATCGCTACATGGCAAATGTCTGATGAGTAAACAACAGTATGTTTGCTTTCAACTACTGACATCCAGCAAAAAAAGACTCCGATGGCAGATTACTTAAATCCTTTCCATACAAAGTTTTGGCTAGCATTTACTACTAACTCAATACTGAAATGTAATAATTGAATGCTTTCAAAGCAACTAAATTTACGCTTCAGTTGCTCTACATGGAATCAAATAACCAAACTGAAAGTCAGGTTAATATCACAGCAATAGGGTTACTTTTGCTTGGCGCTCGAATTACCATAAATTTATGTAGCAATCTTACTCCGCAGATAGAGTTTACACGATTGCATACAAAAAAATATGTACTGACCAACACAATATCATGAAATACTAATTATTAGATTACCTAATATTAAGTATTGCAAAGTGATTGTCCGCGATCGCCTCCGACGGGCGGGTACACCATCGCAGCAAACTTAAATGCAATTGTTATTTTTATCACATATTTTTACGTAGTACGCAACGTTAATACTTCTCAGATAAGACCAAAATACTTGTAGAGACGGCGACTTATCGTGTCTCAAAACATAATTCCTATGAAAGATTAAAAACCCGGCTTCTCTATCAAAACCGGGTTTTTAAGTAATTTTTAATTTATTTTTGAACAGTACAACAGGGCAATAAAGGCTTGTTTACAACTTCTTTAATCTCTACCGAATTCAACAAATCTTCCCAATATTTCTGAACTTCAGGATCGTTAGGACGCTGGCGGCGTAAATTAGCTAAAGTTCTGAGAGAATCTTCCCAAAATCCAGCAGTTGCAAATAGAACTGCACGATCCAAGTCTGTGTTTGGTTGGTTTAGCTCAAGAGTAAGGTTTTCATCTTGCGATCGCACTATTGTACCTTCTACATAAGAGTCTTTATCGCGGTTGTTGGTATCACAAATCATTGAAAAAGTCCAACTATACTCTTTACCGATTTGTAGAGGTGTGCGATCGGCAGGTACATTTACACTAACAATACCATTCTGCCCAACAGGTTTGAAAGTTCCTTTATACAATGGGTCGGAGCTATCATCATCCCGCAAAACAAATTCTAGTGCTTGCACTGTTGTAGAGGTTTGAGGAACATAGAAAAATAATGTGGGATGCTCTGCTGTGGTTCGTTGAGCTTCCTTATCTGTTGGTGTCAGGGGAATGATATTTTGTCCAGTTTGAAAGCAACTTCCTCGTGTTCCTGCTGACCTTACTCTACCAGGTTTACCTGGGACAAAGGCAATACGATTTCTACCACGCTGAATGTAACCTGTAACATTTCGAATTGCAGCAGTAGCATACCTATCTCCAGGACGTAGCCGTTCTGCTTGCTGAAAATAACCTAAAGCTTTTCGATAGTTTCTCCGTCTAGTTTCGTTATAGCCAAGTTGCATATATTGCGTGTAAGCAGATTTGGCTTGTGCCAATTGATAAACCGACTCGGTTGCCAAAACCTGAGTAGTAATCATAGGTTCTAAGGAGAGAAATGCTAGAGCCGCAAGCAAATAGCTTGCCCAAAATCTATGTTTCATAATGTCCATTTCCACTTGTAGTACATTGCTTGGGTCTATATAATACAATACCCTAAGCTTGACAGTGGTAAGACTTTATGTACCAGTTTGTGGAAATGCTGACGTAGCCTTCTGACTTTTTTTAGGGACGGATAATTTATTTCTTAGAAATCTCTTAGTAAGTGGGTCAAATTAAATATAAAACCTCACCCCGCCTCCGGCTTCCTTCTCCTTACTAAGGAGAGGGATTGAGGGTGAAGTTTAATCTTATATTTAATTACGCCTACCTACTTACAAGAAGATTCCCGATTTGTTTAAAAAAGTCGGGAATCTGAGCCTTTGGATTTTCACTAGAACAGCAGGCGTAAATTCGGCTACCATCTCAAAACTAGACAATGGATAAAATCCCATTATTCCAAGTAGGCAAACTTCTCCCTCAGTGTAGGGAGTTTCAACTATTCCCTAATGAGGTACAGCCAATTGTGCATCGGCTACTTGGGCATTATCAGCAACAATTTGGCGGAATGAATCGCCTTCAATTGTTTCCTCTTCTATTAACAAATCTACTAAACGCTCCAAAACTATGCGGTTTTCTTCCAACAGTTCTTTTGACCTGATGTAAGAACTGTTGACAATTTCGCGCACCTGTGAATCAATTTTGGCGGCAATTTCTTCAGAATAGTCTGATTTATTCATCCAGTCGCGTCCTAAAAATACCTCTCCACTCTGATTTTCCAGAGACAATGGGCCTAATTCTGACATCCCGAAGCGTGTCACCATCTGCCGCGCCATCCCTGTCACCTGTTGCAAGTCATTGCTTGCACCTGTAGTAACTTCTGGCTTACCAAAAACGATTTCCTCGGCGGCGCGACCACCCAAAGTTGCAGTAATCCGGGATTTGAGTTGGGAGCGGGAAACTAACCCCTGTTCTTCGTTAGGAGTAAACCAAGTTAATCCGAGTGCTTGTCCCCGTGGAATTAATGTAACTTTCTGTACAGGGTCATGGTCTTTGAGCAATGTGCCTACTAAAGCGTGTCCAACTTCATGATAAGCAATCAAGCGCTTGCTCTTGCTGTCTACTAATGCAGTACCTTCCATACCTGCAACGACTCTATCCACAGCAGCATCAATTTCTAAAATGGTAACAGCTTCTTTGCGTCTCCTAGCAGTGAGAATAGCGGCTTCGTTGAGTAAGTTGGCTAAGTCTGCGCCGGTAAATCCAGGAGTGCGGCGAGCGATCGCTTCTAATGATACGCTAGGATCGATTTTCTTATTCCGGGCGTGGACTTTCAAAATTTCCAGCCGTCCTTTGAGATCCGGTGCATCCACCATCACTTGTCTATCAAAGCGTCCTGGTCTGAGCAACGCTGCATCTAGGACATCTGGGCGGTTAGTGGCAGCAATAATAATGATACCTGTGTTACCTTCAAAACCATCCATTTCGGTGAGCAGTTGGTTGAGGGTTTGTTCGCGCTCATCATTACCGCCACCAATACCAGTACCCCGTTGTCTACCTACTGCGTCAATTTCATCGATAAATATTAGACATGGAGCATTTTCTTTGGCTTTCTTGAAGAGGTCACGCACGCGAGATGCACCCACACCAACGAACATTTCCACGAATTCCGAACCTGAAATACTGAAGAATGGGACACCTGCTTCACCTGCGATCGCTTTTGCTAGTAAAGTTTTACCAGTACCAGGGGGGCCAATTAACAGCACTCCTTTGGGAATGCGTGCGCCTACAGCCGTAAATCTTTCTGGCTGTTTCAAGAAAGTAACAACTTCTTCGAGGTCTTCTTTAGCTTCTTCAACCCCGGCGACATCTTCAAATTTCACTCCAGTTTTCGCCTCCATTTGGAAACGAGCTTTGGATTTGCCGAAATTCATCGCTTGGCTAGAAGCATTAGTAGAGCGCCGGAGGAACAATAGCATTAAAGCTACCAGTGGCAAAATCCACATAAGATTAATCAACAGTCCAACAGCAGCCCGACTATTAGCTGAGGAAACCTCGCCGAACTCAACATTCTTATCTTTGAGTATGTTAATTAACTCTGTGTTTTGCGCTAAAAGTCTCACCTGTTGCGGTGGTGTATTCTCCTTTTGCCCTTTGAGATAAACCCTTGCTAGCTGTTCGGTTTCGTCAAGCTCTACTTTTTGGACTTCTCCCGCCTTCGCTTTCTTGAGCAAATCACCATAGTTTAAAGAGGTACTAGAAGTACTCTCTGCTTTTTGTGCCAAGACGGGGGTACTCCCGAAAATTCCTGGTAACATAATCAAGCTAGCCGCAATCGCACCAACCCAAGCAACGCGCTTTGATGACTGTCTTTTTACCAATGCTTTTTTTCCCAAATTTGTCATAATAATTACCCTTTGTCTGCTGGCACAAGTTGAGCTATGGTTTTATGCCTATTCTTCTACCAAAAATTGTAATAACTGGAAATTACACTCTTATCTAGTCTAACTTCCAGATAAGGGACTGGGGATTAGGGATTGAGGATTTGAAAATAGAGGCAAAAAGTTAGAAGTTCTTTCGTTTGCTCATTACCCAATCCCCAGTACCCAGTCCCCAATCACCTTGATATCAATTTGACACATTCCGACACAAATCGCTAAGATCAACATAGTCATAACGATTCCGCTTTTTAAGAAATTTGGTGATAGTAGCTAGTTAATAGTTTGTAGGTTAATTATGGTGAGAATTGTTGGTATTGGTGGTAGTTTAAGACCAAACTCGTATACGCAGGTTGCTTTGCAAGTAGCAGTGCAAAGGGTCGAAGCTCTTGGTGCAGAGGTAGAAATTCTTGATTTAAGACAGTTGCAGTTACCATTTTGCACTGGCGCAAAGGAGTATCCAGAGTACCCAGATGTTAAACGGTTGCAAGATACTGTCAGTCAGTCAGATGGATTAATTTTAGCGACACCTGAATATCATGGTGGGGTTAGTGGTGTCCTGAAAAATGCTCTAGATTTGATGAGCTTTGAGCAACTGTCTGATAAAGTGACAGGACTAATCAGTGTATTGGGCGGTCAGTCAAATAGTAACGCCCTAAATGACCTACGATTAATAGTCAGATGGGTGCATGGTTGGGTAATTCCAGAACAAATTGCGATCGGGCAAGCTTGGGGTGCATTCAGTCCTGAAGGCAAGCTAGTAGATGAAAAGCTTTCTCAAAGATTTGATGAATTTGCTCAGAGTTTAGTTGATAATACTCGCAAGCTGCGAGGCGTAAATTAGTTGTAGGGTGGGCAAAGCTAGACCCACCCTCATAAACTTCAAAACTTAATGATGATGGTGGTGGTGATGGCGATCGCCAGCGAGTTGGGGATTAACTGCCAAAGGTTGCTCTGACAACAACTCTGCAATATGATCGTTAGCCCATTGGGCCACCATTGCCAAAAATTCTGGGCGATCGTTAACGCAAGCCATTTGCACGTAGTTTGTACCAGGATGCTGTTTCTCTAAAGCATGGATGATATGGTGTACATCCAATAGAGTTTCGTGGTTTTCTGTGGCAAAGCCAATTGGCATAAAAATTACCACTTTTGCACCCAACTGAATCAGGTTATTTGCTGCTTGTTCGGCGTTTGGCTGTGTCCAATCAATTAAGGGCGTGTCATGATTGAGCCAACCCACTGAGATTAACGGATAGCGGTTAATTAACTTATCCCGAACTAAATCGTACATTGCTTCACTTTCAGCAATCCCAGAAGTAAAGCCTTTAGCTTTATGGGGACAGCCGTGATTCATTAACACAATACCGATTTGAGAAGGTAGATAAGCGCCTGCTAACTCAGCAATTTTCTCTTCAACCAAATGAGCCATTAAATCGATGTAAGCTGGTTCGTTGAAGAAAGAAGGAATGTAGCGTTGTGCTTTAACCCAGTGTTCCTCACCATCAGTCAACTCAACGAGAGCATTGTTAACTTGCTCGATCGCAATCCCACTGGTAAAGATAGAATCAACAACTAGCAACGGGTAGATTAGAAGTTTATCGAAGCCTTGATTTTTGATTTCTGCCAAGACTTGATTGGGTAGAAAAGGGGCACAAAAGTTAAAAGCTTTGAAAACTTGAACCTTATCACCCCATTTTTCTTGTAAATTCTTCTCAATCCCAGCCCGCTGCTGTTCAAAGATGGCATTGTGTGGGGAGATAAAATCATGATGTGTGTGTCCCCACTCATGGCGGTCAAATAGCGCCAAAAGCTTTGCTAGAGGCGGATAAATCCAGGTTGGGACTGGTGCGAATTTTGCTGTCAGTAGATTTAAAGCCTGTTCGTTATAGTTGGCGAAATCTTCGTAGCTTTCGACTTCGCCGTAGCCCATAAGCAGTACGGCTACACGGTCTTTACCTGATAGATGCTCGTGGGTGTGTTGTACTTTTTCCGGCGTGGCAACCACAATTAGTTCCTCAATATAACCAGAGTGCAGAGAAATATAAAGTTAGGGAATAGCTTACACATGTCCCTTCCTTACTTGTAACTTATTATCCCATCCAGGGGGATAGGATAGGTGGGGAAATCAAGATAATACATCAAAAGACATACAAAACTTACGTGGAGCATTGGGCATCCCTTCCCTGTGGGACGCTACGCGACTTTTCATGATCATAAAAGCTGCTGGTACGATATATATCCAAGTCAATACTGCGTAGGTTTTCAACTGTATGTTGAGTTGAACAAAGTGAAACCCAACAAAACCACGGAAATGCTGGGTTAAGGAACGAAACCCAACCTAGGAAATTTAAGCTTTTGAGCAAAACCTACGCAGTATTAATATCCGAGTTATCAGCACAAAGATTTATCTTCCGATACCCAATCCCAATAAACAGATGAGTATAATTATTTGCCCTGGAATTCATGAACCAGAGTTAACTGAAAGCTTTAGAGTAGGATTGTTAGATTTAGTTTCTAATGGCGCGATCGCACATAATCCCCCAAATATACTGGTTTATCCGGGTAAAGATGTTTTGGTTTTATCAGCATTTCATATTTTGCAGTTTTTGCGCGTTAGCGTAGCTCACCGCAGGTATGGCTTGACCGACTCTTTAAAATCACCAATTATATTTATTAGCTTTAGTGCTGGCGTAGTCGGGGCAATAGGGGCAGCACATTTGTGGCAACTCTTGGGTGGAAGTGTCAAAGCTTTTATTGCTATAGATGGATGGGGAGTACCACTACAGGGTAATTTTCCGATTCATCGGATGAGTCATGATTATTTCACGCATTGGAGTTCCTGTTTGCTAGGTTGTGGGCAAAATAACTTTTATGCACAACCAGCAGTTGATCATTTGTCTATGTGGCGATGTCTAACGGAAAGCCCCTCTGAATCTACCTCCCAAGCTGTACAAGGCTGCTGGGTAGATTCATCCATTGAAATTTCTCCACCCAAAGGTCGTCTGACAGCAGGTGAGTTTTTGCTTATGCTGTTAAAGCGCTATGAAGCAAATTAGTCCGGACAATAGAATTATGAGTTAGGAGTTAGGAGTTAGGAATGGGGAAGGGAAAAAGTTACAGGTGATAGCGTACAGGGGACAGTCAAGAAAAACTATACCCCATAGCCCATGCCCCATAGCTCATACCCAATGCCCAATGCCCCATCCCCCATGTCCCATCTACCCAAAGAAAGAAAGTATCTAAATGTTTCCAACTGAACCAGCTGCTGTTAATAACGGGTTTGGCGCACTGCTAAAAAACCGTGGTTTTATGCTTCTGTGGATTGGGCAACTGGTGTCCCAGTTAGCAGATAAAGTTTTCTTCGTTCTGATGATTGCTCTGTTGGAGAACTACTCACCGCTTCCTGGGTTGGCACGAAACTCGATGTATTCAACCTTGATGCTGTCCTTTACAATACCAGCAATTTTGTTCGGTTCTGCTGGTGGTATCTTTGTTGACCGCTTGCCAAAAAAGCTAATTATGGTTGGCTCAGACATTGTGCGGGGAATATTAACCCTGTGTCTTCCTTTGTTACCACGACAGTTTCTGATTCTGTTAATCCTGACTTTTGCTATCTCCACAGTGACGCAGTTTTTTGCACCAGCCGAGCAAGCAGCCATTCCCCTGTTGGTGAAGCGAGAGAATTTGTTAGCAGCCAATGCGCTGTTTAGCAGCACGATGATGGGAGCTTTAATTGTTGGCTTTGCTATAGGAGAGCCGATTTTGAGTTTAGCGAAAAGCTTAATGGGAGAAGAATACGGACAAGAGCTTATAGTTGGTGGATTATACATATTATCGGCTGCAATCATGCAGCCAATTAAGTTTAAAGAACACAAACCCCAACAGGAACATCGAGCATCAAATCACCCTTGGACTGAATTCACAGAAAGCCTGCGCTATCTCAAGAAAAATCCTTTGATATTGAATGCCATGCTGCAACTGACAACCTTATATTGTGTGTTTGCAGCCTTAACGGTGCTGACAATTCAATTAGCTGAGGAGTTTGGTTTAAAAGAAAAACAATTTGGCTTTTTCTTAGCAGCAGCAGGGGTGGGTATGGTATTTGGCGCGGCGATTTTAGGTCACTGGGGTGATAAATTGCATCAAAAGCCCTTACCTTTAATTGGTTTTTTGATGATGGCATTGGTTTTAGGCGTGTTCACTTTTACGCACAACTTATTACTAGCGCTAGGACTCTGTGCAGTTTTGGGTGTAGGTGCTGCCCTAATTGGTGTACCTATGCAAACTTTAATTCAACAGCAAACACCATCTACCATGCACGGTAAAGTATTTGGCTTTCAAAATCATGCCGTCAACATCGCTCTGGCGTTACCCCTGGCAATTACTGGGCCATTAACTGATGCTCTGGGCTTGCGAACTGTGCTTGTAGCAATGAGTGTTGTTGTCGTAGTTGTTGGTGTTTGGGCTTGGCAAAATACCCGCAAAGTCTTGCAAGACGTACTTTAATTAATGTAGGCTAATAATCTAGATTTATATTTAATATAAAAATTAATCAGGTTTTCATTGAAGTTTTCAACTAAAATGAAATCTTAACTACAGAATTCAGCATTAACTTTAGCTATAGTCTGAGGTTTGACCGTGCGTTCACGAAGTGTCTCCGCAGGAGAATCGCTCTCCCCAATTAGTCTCACACAAACTGAGAATCAAAAACAGTCTCGTGCTTCTAGCCCGCCAATCGTGCCCAAACGTGCATCTGGCGGTTTTGCTCTCCTTGACAGCCTTCATCGCCACGGCGTTGATTATATTTTTGGTTATCCTGGTGGGGCAATTCTACCAATTTATGACGACCTGTATAAGGTGGAAGCAACTGGTGCTATTAAGCATATTCTCGTGAGACACGAACAAGGCGCAGCCCACGCCGCAGACGGTTACGCCCGTGCAACTGGGAAGGTAGGAGTATGCTTTGGCACTTCTGGTCCAGGAGCAACCAACTTGGTGACAGGGATCGCCACCGCCTACATGGATTCAATCCCAATGATTGTGGTTACGGGGCAGGTAGCACGGCCGTCCATTGGTACAGATGCCTTTCAGGAAACCGATATTTACGGCATTACGCTACCCATCGTGAAGCACTCTTATGTAGTGCGTGACCCCAAAGACATGGCGCGAATTGTCGCCGAAGCTTTCCACATCGCTAGCACTGGACGACCAGGGCCAGTTTTAATTGATGTGCCCAAGGATGTAGCTTTAGAAGAATTTGACTATGTACCTGTAAAACCAGGTTCAGTAAAGTTACGCGGTTATCGTCCCACCGTGAAGGGAAATCCCCGGCAAATTAACGCTGCAATTCAGTTGATTACTGAAAGTCGCCGTCCTCTACTGTATATCGGTGGTGGTGCGATCGCAGCTGGTGCCCATGAAGAAATCAAAGAACTAGCTGAATTATTCAACATTCCTGTCACCACCACCTTAATGGGGATCGGTGCATTTGACGAACATCATCCCCTAGCTTTGGGAATGTTGGGGATGCACGGCACTGCTTACGCTAACTTTGCCGTTAGTGATTGTGATTTGCTAATTTGCATTGGCGCTAGATTTGACGATCGCGTTACAGGCAAATTAGACGAATTCGCCTCCCGCGCGAAAGTCATTCACATCGACATCGATCCTGCTGAAGTCGGCAAAAACCGGATTCCCGAAGTGCCCATCGTCGGCGATGTGCGGAACGTTTTAGTAGACTTGTTGCGTCGCTGCAAAGAAACAGGCGTTAAGGCTACACCTAATCAAAACCAAGAGTGGTTAAATTTAGTCAACCGTTGGCGCGAAGAGTATCCTCTCATAGTGCCACATCACGCCGACAGCATTTCCCCCCAAGAAGTGATTGTAGAAGTCAATAGCCAAGCACCCAACGCTTTCTACACCACAGATGTGGGACAACATCAAATGTGGTCAGCACAATTCCTCAAAAACGGCCCAAGGCGCTGGATTTCTAGCGCTGGTTTGGGAACGATGGGTTTTGGCTTACCTGCGGCAATGGGCGCGAAAGTGGCATTTCCTGATGAAGAAGTCATCTGTATTAGCGGTGATGCCAGTTTCCAAATGTGTTTGCAAGAACTTGGTACACTTGCACAGTATGGAATAAATGTCAAGACAATAATTATCAATAACGGCTGGCAAGGGATGGTGCGACAGTGGCAGCAAGCCTTCTATGGTGAGCGTTACTCATGCTCCAACATGGAAGTAGGGATGCCAGACGTAGAGTTGTTAGCAAAAGCTTATGGCATTAAGGGTATGGTAATTAGCGATCGCAGTCAATTAAAAGATGCGATCGCCGAAATGCTGGCACACAAAGGGCCAGTAATCTTAAATGTCCACGTCACCAGAGACGAAAACTGCTATCCAATGGTAGTCCCTGGCAAGAGCAACGCTCAAATGGTTGGCTTGCAAAAGCTATCGCCCAAAGCAGCAGCAGAGCCAGTTTATTGTAGTAACTGCAATGCCAAAAATGCTCCTAACCACAACTTCTGCGCTGAGTGTGGGACAAAGTTGTAACACTTTTTGAGAATTAAATAGTTTTTATACGCAGAGAGATGTCTCTCTGCGTATTTTTTATGAAGAAATATTTATACCAATGTATTTTTCTCCATTATTTTGGGAATCCTAAATTTTAGGAAGCATTTTACTTCCTGAAATATCACGTAACTTTTAGAGGATAATTATGTCTAAACGCAAGTTGCCCAAAGGCCGTAGTATTAGTTCAGTTGCTCTAGAACCAGAAGTTGCGATCGCAATCCTTGGACTATTTTCCGCAGCAGCCGATGGTGAAGGTATTTCTTCAACAGAAGAATATGCTTTAAGTGAATTTCTCGGTCGGGTTGACTTATTTGAAGATTATTCTGAAGAAGACTTTGAAGAATTGACCGAAAAAGTCGTCAGTTTGATTGAAGAAGAAGAACCGGAAGATTTAATCGCCCAGTCCATCGAATCCTTACCCAATAGAGGCTATCGTGAAGCTGCATACATCACAGCTATCTTAGTGGTGGGGATTGATGAAGAAGTACCCGAAGCAGAACAAGATTATATCTCTGAGCTTCAGGAAGCCTTAAATATTTCAGACGAACGCGCACAAGAACTTATAGACGCAGTGTTTGGAGAAGAAGAGGAAGAAGAGTAATCCTTTTTGAATTGTAACCTCAGTCATCTACCATCATTAATTTGAGGCTGCTAATTAAGAGTATGAAATAATTTTGTTTGAGTTATTCAGATTCCCAACTTCATGAAGTTGGGAATCTTACACATTATCAAAATTAAACTGATAGAGTATTAATTAGAAATTGGTACATTTTTAAATGCAGCTGTATCTGGCACAAAAATGTCCAAATTATTGATACCATCGGGAACTCTTAGCCAGATATAAGCATCTGCGGAGGCTTGTGGGCGTACTTGAAACAAAGAAACGCTTCCTGTTGAACGATTAAGAGCAACTCCCTTGTAGGTTACACTAGTTTCAGGATTGCGGGCTGTTGTACTAGCAACCGATATAATATCACCACCAACAACTCCGTCTGTGGCAAGGCGACGAATACGCATTTGCAGATTTACCACATCACGGTTTCCAGTTTCTGGATCTTTAATTCGCTTTGCTGAAAGTAACTCAACTTCTGCCTTTTTGCCAAAAGCAGGCTGCACAAATTGACCAGGGCTAATTGCTGAAGTTGTAGGACTAATTGGCGATGGGGAGGCCGTTGCTTGGGGAGAAGTTGTAGCTGTAGGACTTGGCACTTGAGTCGGAATGGTGTTACTGACTGAATTAGTAGCATTTAGTGTCTGCCGTAAGGTGAAAACTTCATAAGCTACATAGCCACTACATCCCAAAGCCAAAGTAGATAGTAATACAGCTACACCAGATAAAAATGTACTCACACCGTTGCCTCGATTCCGTATTTCTGTATGTACAGGTTGACTTACGTTTCTATTTTGTAGTCCCATAAATTATGTTTGTGCGTAGGCGCAGCCCTTCGGCTGCGCTCAGGAACCACCCGTCGTAGACATCGCCCACATATGAAACATGTGAACATCTTCCTTATACTAGTTAAGTAACTTTACTGAGCCAATTCTTCTCTCTCCGGAAAGAAGTTGTTGGCAAACTAAAAATATCTATCTTTGGGATGGGGAGAATTGGTGAAACTTAAGACTTTCAATCAACCACTGGGTATTTTGTTAATATTCTTGACTAGCCAGATAGGATTTAGTTGTATTGCGAAAGCACAAACCCAAGTCGCGCCAACAACCAGTACAAAATCAATTTGCTCTACCCAACTGGGAACAGCTATAGATGGTGTCATCAATCGTCCTTTATTTAGTCGGGTGCGTTGGGGAATTTTGGTACAACCTCTGTCAACGGGGTCAACTCTTTATAGTCGGGATGCTCAGAAATATTTTATTCCCGCCTCTAACCTTAAATTACTGACAACAGCAGCTGCATTGCAGCAATTGGGTGCTAATTTTCGGATTCGCACCTCTATTTATCAGAATGGCAATGGTGTTTTACGTGTTGTCGGTAGGGGAGATCCCAGCTTAAGTGATACTCAACTGCAAACATTAGCACAGCAGCTAAAACAAAAAGGTATTACTCAAATTCAGAGATTAATAGCTGATGATAGTTATATTCAAGGTGATATTGTTAACCCCACCTGGCAATGGGAAGATGTACAGTCAGACTATGGCGCACCAGTCAGCAGCTTTATTCTCAATCAAAATATTTTTAGCTTAAAACTTGTACCGCAGGCTGTAGGTAAATCCTTACAAGTAGTGTGGATTGATCCTGGCGAGGCGAAACAGTGGCGGACAATTAATCAGTCAATAACGGTTGCCCAAAATCAACCAACTTACGTCAACGTTACCCGCGAATTATCAGGAACAGCATTACGAATTCAAGGACAACTAACAACAAATTCTGAACCGTCTTTAATCGATTTGCCTGTAATTGACCCTAATTATTACTTCTTACGACGCTTCCGTGCTGCTTTGGCAACAGAAAAAATTCCTTTGGGGCAAACATTAGTGGTAACTGGTGGTGTTCATCAAGAGGAAATAGCTTTTGTAGAGTCACCACCTTTATCTGAATTATTAATGGAAACCCTTCAGAATAGTAATAATCTTTATGCTGAGGCACTATTGAGAGCATTAGCTGGAGAAAAACCCAGAGTGAAAACTAAAACTAGCGTTGATGTTGGTTTAGAAGCTGTCAAAGCGAGTTTAACTCAATTGGGAGTTGATCCAGCAAATTATATTTTAGTAGATGGTTCGGGTTTATCACGTCGGAACTTAGCGACACCAGAAGCTTTTGTACAAACTTTGCGAGGGATGGCAAGAACACCAGCAGGATATGTGTATCGCGCATCTTTACCCGTAGCAGGTAAAATTGGAACCTTAAAAGGGCGCTTTCAAAACACATCTGCTGAGGGCATTGTGCAAGCAAAAACAGGTACATTAACTGGTGTAGTTTCTCTATCTGGATATATAAATGCGCCTAAATATGAGCCGTTAGTTTTTAGTATTATTGTGAATCAATCGGAGCAACCTGCAACTATTCTGCGTCAGGCTATTGATGAAATCGTTGTGTTGTTAACGCAGTTGCAGCGTTGTTAAGAAATATTTAAAGATGCAAAATTTTGTGTCTCTACATTTACTTACCCTGATAAATAATTATAGCGATCGCAGTATCAAACGATCAGAGATTGGTTCTGCCATAAATTATTGTCAAAAATTCTAAGTCCCATTATTACTAAATCTCGTTCAACGCTGTCAATTTCGGCAACTTTAGGTAAATGTCCCCAAGGTTGAAAACCAAATGTTTTAAAAAGGTTTAAACTAGGCTCATTGTGGGCAAAGATGAAGCCTAGTAGGGTATTTAAACCCAAACTACGGCTTTCGCTAATTGCTTGTCCTAATAGTTGTCGTCCCAAACCACAGCGATGAAATTGAGGGGCTATATAAATACTAATTTCAGCAGTCGTATTATAGGCGGGCCGCCCATAAAAGGATTGGAAACTAAGCCATCCAGCAATTACTCCCTCCACTTCGATTACCCAAAGCGGGCGTTGTGAAGGCGATCGCGCCCTAAACCAAGGAAGGCGACTTTCCACAGACACTGGCTCTAAATCAGCAGTTGCCATACAGCTAGGAATTGCAGCATTATAAATTGCCACAATTGCAGGTAAGTCAGTTTCAGTCGCATGGCGAATAGTCATTGCTACCGTCTCGGAAAAAATCTTGAGAAAATATTCAAAAATAATACAGCGTTACGCAAGCCGAAACACACCCTTCTCTCTTAGAAAAAGTCGTATCGTAGCGCCGCTTGGATAGTAGCCGCAGTTCCTCCAGTTCACCCACCAACAACTAAGACATCAAGAGTCGAAATATAGCGATCGCTGTCCTCGTCAAAATCATCCACAAGGCTTAGATTGCAAAGTTTGTCTTATCCTATATGGCTCTTATGGCTCTCATTTTATAATTCACCTCTAGAAATCAGCTTTTGTCCAGAATTTTGTATAAGATATCACGTATTTTTTTAAGTAAAGTATAGGATCTTGCATTTTACACAGGTGTATGCAAAGATAAATCCACATAAGTACTGCAAATCTATCGAATTACCGTACTAAATGGCATTCAATGCTTGCTTTTAAATCTAGCTGATTGCAAATGAAAGCGTTCGGCAAATATTAATTTGGCAATGAATCAAGGGAATTCCAAGAAATAAATTATCCCGCTTGAATTTGTTGATAATTAACTATCAACAGTTCGCAGCAAAGAATTACAATCGGATATTTTTTATTTTAGAGTCCCAAACAAAAATCAAAATTTACTTTAGTTAAATCGCCCTGACTGAAGAAGAAAGAATAATTTAAACGAAAAAACAATGTGGATTGTTAAACTTGCTCTTCGTCGCCCCTACACCTTTGTAATTACTTCTATACTTATTTTTGTTTTAGGAGTAGTTACTATTACGCGCATGGCAACGGACATTTTTCCAGAAATTAATATTCCTGTTGTCAGTGTAATTTGGTCTTATAGTGGTGTATCACCAGAAGAAATGGAACAGCGTATTGTTACGACTAGTGAACGCTCTTTTACAACCACTGTCAACGATATTGAACACATCGAATCACAATCACTCAATGGTGTTAGCGTCATTAAAGTTTTCTTCCAACCAGGAGCAAAAATTGAAGCAGCAGTAGCTCAACTTACCTCTAATACTCAAACAATTCTTCGAGGTTTACCTCCAGGAATTACACCTCCTTTAATTATTCGCTACAATGCCTCTAATGTGCCCATTCTTCAGCTAAGTGTTAGCAGCACATCCCTATCAGAGCAAGAACTTTACGATAACGGCAATAATTTTCTGCGGACTCAGCTAGCGACTGTTCAAGGTGCATCTGTACCATTACCTTATGGAGGTAAACCTCGGCAAATTATGGTAGACATTGACCCGCAGGCACTATTTGCCAAAGGTCTTTCAGCTACAGATGTCACAACCGCAATCAGCGCCCAAAATCTTATCTTACCTGGGGGAAATGCCAAATTAGGCGATCGCGAGTACAGTGTTCGACTCAATAGTAGTCCCCAAGTCTTAGACGCGTTAAACAATTTACCCATTAAACAAATTAACGGCACTGTAATTTATATACGTGATGTTGCCCAAGTCCATGATGGCTTTGCAGTACAGAACAATATCGTTCGTCGAGATGGACGGCGGTCTAGTTTATTAACTATTCTCAAAAATGGTAGTGCTTCAACTTTAGATGTTGTAGCTAGAGTCAAAGAAAGACTACCAAAAATTCAAGCTACATTACCTAAAGAATTAGATTTAGAAATCTTATTTGACCAATCGATATTTGTTAAAGCTTCCATCCACGGAGTATTAACCGAAGGATTGATTGCTGCTTGTTTAACTGCCGCGATGATTTTATTATTTTTAGGCAGTTGGCGTAGCACTTTAATTGTGGCAATTTCCATTCCTTTATCAATTCTTTGTTCTATTATTGCTTTGCGATTGATAGGACAGACTCTAAATATTATGACTTTGGGAGGTCTATCTTTAGCAGTTGGGATTTTAGTTGATGATGCCACAGTAGAAATTGAAAATATTCATCGGAATTTAGGACAAGGAAAACCTCTGCAACAAGCTATTTTAGATGGCGCACAACAAATAGCTGTTCCGGCTTTCATTTCTACCTTGGCAATTTGTATTGTTTTTATTCCAATTATCTTTTTAACTGGAGTAGCACAATCGCTATTTATGCCTTTAGGAATGGCGGTTGTTTTTGCTATGCTTGCCTCCTATCTACTGTCGCGGACAGTAGTACCAATGTTGGCAAAGTTTTTGCTTGCGAAGGAACTACATCTTTATACTGAACATGAAAATCTAGAGAATAACAGTAATGGTCATGTAATTACCAAAAAAGATATTTTCTGGCGAATTCATGAGCAGTTTAACCGCCAATTTGAGAAATTTCGCCAAAACTATCGAAATACTTTAGCCAAAGCTCTAAATCATCGCGGTGTAGTTTTTGCAATGTTTGGTGCTTTTTGGGTAAGCGCTTTAGTTTTACTACCTTTTGTCGGTCAAGATTTTTTCCCGCAAGTAGATGCAGGTCAGTTTCGGTTGCATGTCCGCGCTCCTGCGGGAACACGACTTGAAAAGACAGAACAGATTTTTACTCAAGTTGAAAATGAGATTCGCCAGGTTATTCCTGAGCAAGAATTAGAAATTATTCTTGACAATATTGGTTTACCTGTAGGTGGAGTCAACCTGGCTTTTAGCGACACAGCAACCATTGGCGCTGGTGATGGAGAAATTCTTGTAGGTCTTAAAGAAGGTAAACATCATTCTACTTGGCAATATGTTAGACAACTACGCCAAACATTAACCGCCCAATTTCCTGAATTAACCTTCTTTTTCCAACCTGCGGATATAGTAACTCAAATTCTCAATTTTGGTTTACCAGCGCCTATTGATATTCAGGTCATAGGCCCAGCTAAAAATCGTCGGGATAACTACAAAATTGCCAAACAAATCAAAAACCAAATAGCTCAAATTCCGGGAGCAGTTGATGTTCATTTACATCAAGTCGTCGATGCTCCAGACCTACGTATTAATGTAGATCGTTCTCAAGCACAACGTAGCGGTTTAACTCAACGAGATGTTGCCAATAACCTACTCACATCATTAAGTTCTAGTGGTCAAACATCACCTAATTTTTGGCTCGATCCTATTAAAGGAGTCAGTTATCTAATAGCAGTACAAGTTCCTCAGTACAAACTTAACTCGCTAGAAAAAATTCAGAATACTCCTGTAGCTAACGGTTCTAGCTCGTCACAACTTTTAAGCAATCTTGCTGTTGTTAAGCGTGGGAAAGCTCCTGCTGTTGTTAATCATTACAATGTACAGCCTGTATTTAATATTTACGCCAATGTTCAAGGTCGTGATTTAGGTGGTGTAGCCAACGATATTTATAAAATAGTTGGACAATTTCAGCAGAAGTTACCACGTGGCTCATCAATCATAGTGAAAGGCCAAGTAGAAACAATGAATTCATCTTTTCTAGGATTAGAAGTAGGATTGATATTTGCTATTGGATTAGTTTATTGCTTAATAGTAGTCAATTTTCAATCTTGGATTGATCCATTCATTATTATGATGGCACTGCCAAATGCTTTAGCAGGAATTGTTTGGATACTATTTGTGACGAATACAACGTTTAGTGTACCTTCTTTGATGGGTGCAATTATGAGTATTGGTGTTGCTACTGCCAATAGTATTTTGCTCATCACCTTTGCTAATGAGCAACGTCTAATAGGAGAAAAAGCTGTTTCTGCGGCTTTAGCTGCTGGTTATACCCGTTTGCGTCCAGTATTAATGACTGCTGGGGCCATGATTATGGGGATGTTGCCAATGTCTCTTGGTTTAGGAGAAGGTGGTGAACAAAATGCTCCTTTAGGACGTGCTGTAATTGGTGGATTATTAGCAGCAACAGTGGCAACTTTAATTTTTGTACCCGTAATTTACAGTATTTTGCGCCGAAAACAACCCCAAAATTTAGAGTTAGAGGAAGAACTATCCTCTACTATAAAATTAACTGTAGCCAATCGCTAAATTATTTGGGAATGATTAGATCCCCGAATTATTTAAGTATTTGGGGATATTAAAAAAACTTAGATTTTCATAAATCAACAAATCAAATAGAAATTCTCTAATATGGATACTCAAGAAAATACCCAAGTTGATAATTCTGATTTCACATCAATCGCAGCAACAACTAAAAAAAGTCGCTTCACTTCTATCACCATTATTGCTACGACTACTTTAGTTATTACTGGACTTTTAGCACTTGGCATTATACCTCGGTTACAACAGAAGTCAGAATTAAATGCTTTCGCTAAATCTACAACAAAAAAAGTTTCTTCGGTCAATATAGTTAAACCAAAAATTGCTGCTAATTTCACAGAGTTAGTCTTACCTAGCAGTATTCAAGCGAGCCAAGAAACCACTATTTATGCCCGTACAAGTGGCTATTTACAAAAAAAATTAGTGGATATTGGCGAACGTGTAAATAAGGGGCAGCTACTAGCTATAATTGATGCGCCGGAAACTGACCAAGATGTACAGCAAGCTCGTGCAGAATTGGCAAAATCTGAAGCTAATCTCGCTCAAGTTCAGGCAGATTTAGCACAAAAGCAAAGTAATCTTTCTCAGACAAAAGCTAACTTAAAAGCTAGACAGGCGGAATTAGCCCAAGCACGTACTAACCTAGAATTAGCACGTCAAACTTGGCAACGTTGGCAATTACTTCAAAAGCAAGGAGCCGTGACAACACAAGCTGCTGATGAACGTGAAAGTGCTTTTAATGCAAGTCAAGCTAATGTAGATACTTTAATTGCTCGCGTTAATTCAGACCAAGAAAGTGTAAATACTGCTCTTGCAGCTATTAATTCCCAGAAAGCTAACATTAATGCGTTTATCGCAAGTAGGAGTGTTAGTAAATCAGATTTACAACGGATAACTGCTTTACAAACATTCAAACAAATTGTTGCCCCTTTTGCGGGTGTAATTACTGCTCGCAATGTAGATTCCGGAGCTTTAATTTCTGCGGGTAGCAATAATAATAATGGAAATTCCTGGTTATTTAAGATTGCTCAGACAAATAATTTACGTATCCGAATTAATGTTCCCCAGGCTTTTGTGCAATCAATTCACACTGGACAAACTGCGCTTATTCGTGTTCGTGAGCTACCGAAAAAATCTTTTTCTGGTAAAGTTATTCGGACTGCTGATGTCTTGGATGCTACTTCTAATACCCTTTTAACTGAAATTGAAGTACAGAATTCAGAGAATGTGTTGCGTCCTGGGATGTATGCTGAAGTCACTTTTAAGACTGAACGTGCCAATCCACCTTTATTAGTACCAGCTAATACCTTAGTGATTAATGCAGATGGTATACAAGTAGCCACTGTGACAAAGGAAAAGAAAGTTAAGTACCAGAAAGTAGAGCTTGGACGAGATTATGGTACTGAAGTTGAAGTTGTTTCTGGTTTAAGCCCTAATGTTAGGTTAATTACTAATCCTACGGATGCTCTCCAAGATGGGAAATCGGTTCAGGTACTTGCATCTAAGCATAAGACTTCAATGCCAAGATAGTAGATGGATTGAAAAAATACGTAACAAAAGCAATACTTACTAGTTTAGATTTAATTCAATACGCTTGGGATTCAGATAATTTATCCAACCATAAAATTTGTAGAGATATTACAGTAGAACGTCTCTACACCCTTATGATTACTGGAGTTCCGACATATTTTGCCAGATAGCTTGGCATCAGACAAGATAATTTATTTTTTCGGATATTTCGTTTATGTAGTGTGTATTATAAGAGAGTGAATAGAAGTGACGGCGTAAAGCCCCACAACACAGGAGGAAGTAACCACGATGTCTAGATATAGTGTGCTTTCAGAGTCTGTAATGCCTCCAGAGCAAGAAGCGCAATCTATCAAAGAACTGGCTCGCATACTGAACGTTAAAGATTTTCAGGCGAAACTAGTAGGAACTAACGGAGAAGAAATTCCCATTCCTGATTTGGTGTATCAGGTGTTGCATCAGGCTGTTCATGCGATGGCATCAGGTAAAGTCGTATCTGTAGTAATTCAGGATCGGGAACTGACGACTCAACAAGCAGGAGACTTTCTGAAAGTTTCACGTCCTCATTTAATTAAGTTATTAGAACAGGGAGAAATTCCCCACATCATGGTAGGAACACATCGGCGTGTTCGTTTTGAGGATTTGGTGAAATATAAGAAACAGCGTGATAGTCAGCGTAGGGAAGGACTTAAGCAATTTACTCAGTTTTTAGAAGAAGAGGGATTCTATGATGACGACAGTAGCGAATTAGATCAGTAAAATGGTACTCTCGGTTGTTTTGGATTCCTGTGTCATCTACCCTATGCCTTTGTGTGATACCTTGATGCGTGCTGCTGAGGCAGAGTTATATGAACTTCATTTTTCACAAGAAATTCTGGATGGTGCTACTCGTAACCTTGTAAAAGATGGAAGAATAAAAACAGACGCTAAGGCAGCATACTTTCAAGAACAAATCAAGACAAACTTTCCTGATGCAATGGTGGAAGTACCAAAGTATTTAGTTGCAGCAATGACAAATCATCCAGGCGATCGCCATGTTGTTGCTGCTGCTATAGTTGTTAAAGCAGAAGTCATTGTTACTACTAACCTTAATGACTTCCCTCTAGAATCTTTAGCTCCTTATGAGATTGAAGCTTGGCATCCAGATGATTTTTTGGTTTACCTTGATGAGCAACATCCAGGAACAATGATTAAAATTATTTGGGAGCAGTCTAATGCCCTTAAACTTCCAAGGAGTGTTCCTGAAACCCTTGATAAGTTGGAAAAAAATAATTTAAAAAGAAAGAATAGAGTACCAAAATTTACTTGTAGTATTCGCTGCCAATTTTATTGTGACGAAATTGTGCAAACTGCCAAAAAAGCTTTGAAGAGTCAGTTTGCAAAGAAAGCGCCAGAAGGTGGTAGGTGCTTTGAGGGCGAACGGTATCGACTTTGGCAAAAAGAAGGAATTTTAACAATTACTGCTAAGGATAACCGGGGTGAGATTCTCAGGCTAAAGAATGGGATTATTGGTAGATATCTTTCAGCAGTGGATGTTGAGGCATTCCAAATCTTTGAACAAAACTTAGAGCAAAATTTAGAACAAGCAAAAACACAGAAATCACAAACTTGATAGCCTAACGTTGACTGCTAATGTTACATCTAGTATCGTTGAGTGGGGAAAAACCAACGTGAAAGCACAGGTATTTAGAGGCGTTAATCAACTTTCTTACGAAGATATCCCAGTTCCAACTGTGGAATCAGATGAAGTGCTGGTACAGGTGCGGGTTGTGGGGTTGTGTCAGTCAGATATTAAAAAAATTCGTTATCCACTTTATGAACCGCCGCGCATTTTTGGACATGAAACTGCCGGCACGATCGCAGCAATAGGCAATAATGTCAAAGGTTGGCAAGTTGGACAACGGGTAGCGGTGATGCACCACATCCCCTGTATGCGTTGCGCCTACTGCCTAAATGATAATTTCTCTATGTGCGATGTCTACAAAAACATCTCCACTACCGCAGGCTTTAACGCCAGTGGCGGCGGTTTTGCTGATTATGTCAAAGTTCCCGGACATATTGTGGAAAATGGTGGGTTAATTTCCATCCCGGATAACATCAGTTTTGAAGAAGCCAGTTTTGTAGAACCAACTAACTGCTGTTTGAAGGCGGTGAGAAAAGCTCAAATTGCTCCAGGACAAACTGTATTAGTTACTGGTGCTGGGCCTATTGGGTTAATGTTTATCATGTTGGTAAAGTATTTCGGAGCAAAAGCGATCGCTACCGATTTACTACCCTCTAGAATTGAGAAAGCCTTGAGTGTAGGTGCAGAAGCGGCTTTTGATGCGCGTGATGCCGATTTATCCGCCAAAATCTCTGCCTTAACTGGTGGACTAGGTGTTGATGTCACCCTGCTGGCGGTTCCGAGTGAGAAAGCTTTCTTTCAAGCACTTGATAGTACCCGCAAAGGCGGTAAAATCTTGTTTTTTGCCGAATTTCCTGATGAGGTGGAAATTCCCATTAACCCGAATATCCTCTACCGTCGAGAAATTGACTTGATAGGAAGTTATAGCTCATCTTATCGACTTCAGAATCTATCAGCCGATATTGTATTTAATCAGCGAATTGACGTACAAGCGTTGATTAGCGATCGCTATCCATTAAAAGATTTATCAGCAGCTGTTGAGCAAGCGATCGCACCCACACCAGATACTTATAAAATCTTAATTTATCCGTAAAAGGAAGATTAGGGAGATGGGAGAGTGTTAAAACTAGAATTTTAAAGCTCAAAGGTTCAAAGTTAACCTTCATCTCTCTCATTTTCCTCTTGTCCGCAACAAAATGCTTATTACCCTACTTTTCGTCGCTCTACTAGCTTTCTATGTCGCCTGGAATCTCGGAGCAAACGATGTCGCTAATGCGATGGGAACCTCTGTAGGTTCCAAAGCTGTCACCCTCAAGCAAGCGATAATCATTGCTGGAATATTAGAGTTTACGGGTGCTGTATTGTTTGGACATGAGGTAACGGAAACTCTCGCAACGAAAATTGCTAATCCCGCCTTATTTGCAGCTACACCCCAAATATTAGTTACAGGGATGGTAACGGTACTAATTTCTTGTGGTGTGTGGTTGCAAATTGCCACATCACGCGGTTTACCTGTATCCTCTTCTCATGCGGTTGTTGGTGCGATCGCAGGATTTAGTTGGGTAGCTTTGGGAGTAGGTGCAATTGATTGGCCATCAATTGGCTTAATTAGCATTGGCTGGGTTTTAACGCCGTTAATTAGTGGTGCGATCGCTGCTTTATTTTACAGTCAAATCAAGCACTGGATTTTGGATCAACCCAATCAAGTAGTGCAATTACAAGAATGGATTCCCTGGTTGAGTACTGTGCTGCTAGGTGTATTCGGCGTGATTGTATTACCATCGCTGACTCAACCGCTAACCAATTTTGTAATTGAGCAAGTTGGTTTCAAAATCCCCGCTTACGACATCCCACTGTTAACGGGTGCAATAGCAGCAGTTGGACTCACAATCATTAGTTGGCGACAATTGGGAGATTTGGGGAAAACAGAAAAGCCTACCCAATCCCCAATCCCCAATCCCCAGTCCTCAATACCCAATCCTGTAGAAAGATTATTCGCCCGATTCCAATTACTAAGTGCTTGCTTTGTCGCCTTTGCTCACGGTTCCAATGATGTGGGAAATGCGATCGCTCCTTTAGCTGCGATCGTCTACATCAATCGTACTGGTAGCGTACCTACAGATGGTCTTACCATTCCCCTTTGGATTTTAATCCTTGGCGGTGCTGGTATTGTTGGCGGTTTAGCTGTCTGGGGTAAAAAAGTCATTGCCACTATTGGCGAAAACATTATTGCCTTGCAACCTAGTAGTGGTTTTTGTGCCGAACTTGCTACTGCTACTACCATCCTCATCGCCTCCCGGTTAGGTTTACCAGTCTCCACATCCCACGCTCTCGTCGGCGGTGTAGTTGGCATTGGACTAGTGCAAAATATTAAGTCGATTAAGTTCCAAACACTAAAAGGTATTGCTGCTGCATGGCTAATTACAATCCCTGTGAGTGCTTTACTTAGCGCTGCCATTTTTAGCATCGCCCGAATTTTATTCCGCTAAGAATTATTAATATTTTCCTAACTTTTTCATCTACTAAATCTACTCAAAGTAGAACCCAAACTGCAACAACGCCAAAAAAGCGGGTTTTTGCAGAATTGCTGCTCATTCATTAGAATGTTGTGCAGGGGATAGCGTAACTTTGAATTTCCACAGAAAGATACTTTAATCTCCATTTAGAGATATAAACTGTCACACAAGTTACATTCCACAGAAATTTACAACTAGTTTCGCAAGTCAGATAACTTTTCGCCTAAGCACACGCATCTACAAGTCTTTGACAATTACTATTGGTAGCAAAACAATAAATATTTATTTGGAGTGAGATTTATTTAAAAGTAAAAATCTCATTGGCAAATATTATATTGATGTACATGCAACGGATCAAAAATAAAAAAGGTGTCATTTCAAGCTAGTTACAGCCATACGACAATCTAAAATCGTTCGACTGAGGAAAACCGGAGTCCAAAATCGAATGGCTAAATACTTAATCAATGCTGAAAAAATACCGATTATTAAGCAGTAAGGTACATTTGCTGCTTTGCCAAGTTGTGTTCAGTATGACAGAATTACGTTGAAATGCGGAAGTGCTGTTAAAATTTTTAATTTATCTGACAAAATACAGGAAATTAGGATGAGCGCCAATAAAGCGTACCGGAAGCAGCTTTATCGTCAAGGTGTTAGAGGTTAGAAGCTAATGGGGCGATTCGAGAAGCAACCAGAAAACCCAAGAGTCAGAGGCGAGCTATCTAGAGCAGCAGAAAATGCTCTTTGGGCTGTAGTTGAAGACTTAGAAAATCTTCAGCAGAATGTCCTCAGAGCTTTGCAGGAAGATGTAAAGCGACTTCAGTCAGAAAAAAATCGGTTATCCGATGAGATTCAAGGCTTGGTAGAGGAAAAAGAGCATTTACAACAAGTGCGCCAAATCACCGAACAGCAAGTCTTAATTCGCCAACTGGCAGAAGTTCTGGCAAAACATATATCTTCACAACTGCAATCCTCTCTGGCAAATTTAGCTAACCAAAGCATAGAGGGTAAGTCTTACGAACAAGCTGCGCTGAAGTCTGCTGAAGTGAGCAGCAATGTAGTAGGTGAAATTAATGAAAAAGTCGAACACATGTTTGACAGCCTGGATGACACCGTTACTGTTACTTTTAACTCGCTGCAACAGGAGCTAAAAAACTATCAAAGTAATCTTTCCCAACAGTTGTCGCGGATGTATAGCCAGCAACAGCAAGGGGAAACGATTTTGGCGGAGTTTGTTAACCGCCTGCATGGAGAACTAGAAAAAACTATAGAAGAAACTTCACGCAAACCAGCAGCAGGTACGCCTACTGTTTTGCAGTTTACTGAGCCAGAAAAAAACAATCCTTCTGAGACATCCCCGCCAAGCTTTAGCGAAGTAGTAAAAAATTCCTCTGAGCCAATTTCCGCGATCCCGAATCAATTTTTAGAAGAAAGAGAAACCACATTAGAGCCTCCCGTTGTTAGAGAAAACACCGCGAATACAATTTCTGTCTCCATCAAAGACTTGTTGGAAAGAGAAATAACATCAGAGCCTCCCATTGTTAGAGAAAACACCGCGAACCCGATTTCTGTCCCTAGCAATGACTTGTCGGAAAGAGAAACAACATCAGAGTCTCCCGTTGTTAGAGAAAACACCGCGAACCCAATTTCTGTCCCTATCAAAGACTTGTCGGAAAGAGAAACGACATCAGAGCCTACTGCTCCTGTAGTTCCGCCATCGCAGGAAAACGCTGCTGAACCCATTTCTGTCCTCAATAAGGATTTGTCAGAAAGCGAGACAACATCAGAGCCTCCTATTGTATCTGTGCCAAAGCCGGAAGTAATACAACCTCAACCTTTACGAAGAAGAAACGCTACTGAACCAAATTCTGTGATCCGCAGAGTATCGCAGAGTAAACCCAAATCACCACCTTCGACTGCGCTAGAGCCGCAGCCGCCAGCAAAACCCTCAGAATCGCGATCGCCTAATTCTTCTGGCTTTTCGCAGTTGCAAGTCGGTTTCTTGTTGATTGTCTTATCAGCAGTGATATCGTCGCTTTACAACATAGCCATCAAGGTTATTTTCCATGAAGGTTCCCAAATTTTCGGAGTAGTAGATGTAGAACGCTTGCTACCGCCGACTTTGGGCAATACTCTGTTGATTTTGACGCTCCGGTTTATGGTAGTAGTACCACTGATGGTATTGCTATCTCCCATGTTGCATCCAACACTATGGCAAGATTTAGAAAACTTGGCCGCTTCAGTGCGAGGAAATCCCACAGCTGCTAATACAGCTACCAAGCGGATTTTGCTATTGTCGGTTGTGAGTGGGTGCTTTTTGTTCTTGTCTCAAGTGCTAATCTACATTGCGATCGCTCAAGTCACAACTGGAATGGCGATCGCACTGTTCTTTATCTACCCGATGGTTAGTGGGTTATTGTCGTGGTTTCTGTTCCGCGATCGCCCTACTACTTTCCGCTTCGCTGCGATCGCTGCCATTTGCTGCGGTGAATTGTTAGTTTTAGGAGGTTCTCCCAACACCAGTATCGGTAATCCTTCAATAGGAGGCAGCACCGCCATTCTTTCGGGTGTAGCTTTTGCTGCCTACATAATTCTGACACGGGTATGTGCTAGCAAACTGCATCCCGTGACTTTTACCTTAATTAACTTCGCTACCATGTTGTTGTTGAGTTTTATCTGCTTGATGCTACCTTTACCAAGCAATTGGAACTTGATAGTTTTTGACTCCTCTAAAATGCTAGAACTGGTTTTAAGCGCATTTATCTTGGGTGTGCTGACTCTTGCTGGCTATTTGCTGAACAATGTTGGTATTAGTAAACTAGGTGCTTCGCGATCGGCAATTATCGGTGGCAGCATCCCAGTTTTAACAGTGATTTTCGCTGGGTTAATCATTCAAGAAAATTTAGATATTGTGCAGATTATGGGAGTGTTATTAGTAACCTTTGGCGCGGCTGCTTTCAGCCTAGAAACGATGCGAAATCAGCCTAAACCCTCTAGTAACACGAATTAAATGGCGAGTTTAATCAGTTTAGGTGTAATGGGTGCTAGTTTACCTTCTATCACTTTCACCATCAATCCTGACGCTAATCCGCCCAAGATCCCCGAATTCTCAAAGAATTCGGGGATCTTAAGTTTTCACGGTTGATTTAGGACTGCCGGATAGGTGCAGATAATACTTAATACAATACGCTTGGATTAAAGCTAAAAACTAAAACTGGCGTAGTGGTTCATGTCATTAATTTTGACGAGTAGATAAATTCTTCAATTTCTCTTCTTTCCTTCTTCCTTCTCTGCGAGACGCTGCGCGATCGCGCTTCGTTCTCTTATCTCTCAAATTTAATGGGACAGCTCGATAGGTTGGGTTGAGGAACGAAACTCAACATTATTAAGGCTTTGTTGGGTGACGCTTACGCTCAACCCAACCTCCGAAATCTACTAAATCCGTTCATTAGGTATGTATTCCATGCAATTGAGAACCACTCTAGTTGAGCGAAGAGTAATCAAAATAACTTGACTTGTAATATATTTTTAGCAATTTAGCCTGATACAGATAGGGAAAACACGTATATATAAGCAGTACGAGTAGTACTGACTCAAGCAATTGAGCGCAAGTACTTGCTCAAACAGGAAATTTGCAAGGAGTGAAGACCATTGCAGCATATTTTGGAACTAGAAGATAAAAAAGTAGTAGAAGGGTTGAGAGTAACCCGTTTTTTAAGGTACATGAATACATGGAGCGATCGCGCCCATAAAACAGCCAGTCCTTTTATCCTACGAAAAGCCCTGCGAGTAAGGCGAAATTCAAAATACCTCGTTTGTATATTTATTTTTGAGGTTGACGAGATGGTATCTTTATTAATGCCTTTGTGTCCTCGTCAACTTAGTCTGCGTAGGCGTAGCCCACCGTAGGTATCGCCTAGATACTTAGATAAAGATGCTTATATCGTAGTCGCCTGCGGATTCTCGTCTTTTTTTATTAACACACTATCTACGCCATTACAGTCTCTCAAGTATATAAAACAGCAATGTCAAAATATACTTTCAAGTAGCCGATGAATTAGTTAAATCATGGAATTTTAAAATTCTTTCATGAAAAAAATATAATTCCATTGAAAAACAATCTCTAAATAATCATCAGATGGAATCCAATATGTTTTATTATATATATGCCTATTAACTAATTTTTCGTTGATTAACACGAGCCAAAAAGCCTCATGGCTATGCGATTCAGTCTGAATCAATCGCAGCTTTCTGTGTCAAATCATCAACACAAAAAGATAAATAGACTTATATTTAAGAGTCAAAATAGAAATATCATCAAACCTTGATTTCATCAGAATATAAAATTTTAAATAGTCATAATTTATAAACTTTAAAATACATAATTTTATTCCAAAATCAGAAAACAATGGTATGATAAAAAGCGATATTTGAAAGAACAATAGGTACTTTAAAATTGGAATTAATTGATCTACTTGATGTCTACTATCTTCCCTCAAGCCAACGGCTTATACTGCCAAGACATCACAGGAGGTTGTGAACTAAATGATAGTTCACAACGAGCCGTTTGGCTCAACCTCTAAATGTTGCAACACCTGGTAAGCGGTTGCTTTTGAGATTACTCCCAACGATCTCCGACCACCTGTGTACTACAAATAATTCACCAAAGCTGAATATAAAACATCTTTTTTGAGTAACAAATACCCCAGATGAACCACGCAAACTAGTTTTTACTCCGAGTTGGCATAGTGCCATAATTAGGTATAAGCAGTTTGATCTTGTTGCTCTTGAAAGATGAGAATAATCCCAGAGAAGTTAAAAGCTTTGTAGATTATTTGCAACACAGTTAACTTTTGGGAAGTCAACCGCCGTCAAGCTGGACTTAGTGATATCTATAATTTTCCAGTCAGATGCAGAGACAGTTATGGTAACAACGACTAAATCTGCCTGTGTACTAGAAAATATGCGAAAATGGTAGTTTGGACTACTGCCGATTTCATGGTTATCGCATACTAATATAGTCTGAAGTGAAAAATCAGCTTCAGCCAGGTGTATACTACCTTATTCTCAATCGATTAAAAACTCTGTAAACGTGCTATTCAATTGTCTGTAATATGAGTAACGACATAGATCTGATCAAACGTCTTGACCCCAGTGCGATGGATCAGATCATGCTTTATCTGGCTTTTAGTGCCATGCGGACGAGTGGGCACAGGCATGGGGCATTTTTAGACGCAGCCGCAACAGCAGCAAAGTGTGCAATTTACATGACCTATCTAGAGCAGGGACAAAACCTGCGAATGACAGGGCATCTGCACCACTTAGAGCCGAAACGAGTAAAAATTATTGTAGAAGAAGTCAGACAGGCGCTAACAGAAGGCAAACTGTTAAAAATGTTGGGTTCTCAAGAACCTCGCTATTTGATTCAATTGCCTTACGTCTGGCTAGAAAAGTATCCTTGGCAACCGGGGCGATCGCGCGTACCTGGTACAAGTCTGACAAGTGAAGAAAAAAGACAAATTGAGCAGAAACTGCCAAGTAACTTACCAGATGCCCAATTAGTTAGCTCTTTTGAGTTTCTGGATTTGATTGAGTTTTTGCACAGGCGATCGCAAGAAGACTTGCCAATCGAACACCAAATGCCTTTGAGTGAAGCTTTGGGTGAGCATATCAAGCGTCGTCTACTCTACTCAGGCACAGTAACACGCATAGATTCTCCTTGGGGAATGCCCTTCTACGCACTTACTCGTCCTTTTTACGCCCCAGCAGACGATCAAGAACGCACTTACATCATGGTAGAAGATACCGCTCGGTATTTCCGCATGATGAAAAACTGGGCAGAACGGCGACGAAATGCCATGCGCTTGTTAGAAGAACTTGATATTCTCCCAGAAAAAATGGAGCAAGCTATGGAAGAATTGGATGAAGTTATCCGTGCTTGGGCAGATAAATATCATCAAGACGGTGGTATTGCAGTGGTTTTACAGACGGTTTTTGGTGAAAAAGAAGACTAATAACACTACGCAAAACTCCAAAAGCTTATATTATAAGCTTTTCACCGCTTTTGTCCCTAACTTGAAAGTAGGGGGATGATTGGTCTATTTACATTGTAATACTTTACTAATAGTATAAAAGTCACAAAGCTGCTTGTGACTTTTGTATTGTAAGTATTTAGTTTGCATAATTTGCAAAGCGTAAAGCAATTATGACGGATTTTATTATATATAGCGGTTATCAGTCTTGTGAGGTACAGTAGCAGCAGTGAGTAAACCAACCCAGCAAATTCTCTATTGTCACTTCTGCGAATGCCGTATCTAATGCCTGGAGTAAATCAGGGTATGTCCTTGCACCGATGCGACGGAGAATGTTCTTAATCTTGGACCAACAATTCTCAATCGGTGAAAAATCGGGAGAATAGGGGGGGAGATAAATGAGATGAGCGCCAGCAGCGATGAGCAAAGCTTCAAGTTCATCACTTTTATGGATTGAGCAGTTATCCATGATCACCACTGCACCAGGCCAAAGTTTGGGTACGAGCTTTTGGGCGATGAAGGCATCAAAAGTCAAAGCATCGATAGAACCTAAGCCACTCCATTGGGTGAGCAGTCCTTTCAAGCTAATTGCACCAATTACCGAGACATTTTTCCCTTTGCGGTTGGGCTTTTGAGCATAGGCCTGAAGGCCAGGCAAGGCGCGGGCACATTTGCGGATGAAGGACAGATTAACTCCCGATTCATCTAAGAAAATCAGCTCTTCGACGGGTATCCCCCCTCAAGAGTTTCCAGTACTCAAATCGGGCTAGTTGGACTTCATCACTACCTTTTTTTGTGAGGTGGAGACTTTTTTTTGAGGTTGAGGTGAAGTTTCCAGCGAACCATCCGATTCACCGTAGCTACCCCAATTAAGACCTCTGTTTTCTCGTAAAGTCGTTCCCGCAATTCGCTTAACGTCGCATCGGGCTGTGCTATGACGAGTTGGCGCAGGATTTCTAACTGTTCAGCATTCAACTTTGTTGCTGTCTGCTCAGTCCGCACCTTGGGGCCTATCATCCCCAATTCTCGATGGCGTTTGAGTAAATTTTGCACAAAACTTAAGGTGACACCAAAGTTTTTAGCCAGTTTTCGTTGGGAAATGTCACCGCAGGCATAAGCATCAACTATTTTTTGACGCAAGTCGAGAGAGTAGGCTTTCATCACCACCAATTATCAGTAGAATTGCTCTCTCCTACTGTACTGAAGTAGACTGATAACCGCTATAAATATTGTTCCTTCAGTCAAGCTAGTTTTAACTCCAATAGGACTTACTCAAAATTACACGCTGTAGGGGCAATACTCTACAAGTACTCTGTTGGAGAACTCGTAGACTAAGCTTTGCGTCTACACGAATTGCCTTTACCAGAAAATATAGGTTTGGACTATTTTTTGTGTAAGTCCTCTACGAACTTGCTTACCCATGAATTAAAACTTGACAGACATAATAAGGTGGGCATTAAAAGCCCACCTTACGAGGCGTGATGCGTAAAGCCCCCGCGCAACAGATGCGGGGGATATAAGTTTCGACTACGCTCAACTACCGCGAATGCGCCAAATTTATTTGGCTTTAAAAACAGTCTATCTGTTTTTAAGATATTATGCGTATATGTTAAACCTAACTTATACCTATCGCCTAAAACTTTTGCAGCAACAATCCCAAACCTACGACGCATGGCTAGAAACGTCTCGTAGGGTTTGGAATTTTGCGTTAGGAGAGAGGAAAGATTGGTATAACTCAAGGTCATGCAGAATTGATGCTTGCAGCCTAAAAAGTGAGTATATTATTCCGTCCGATGCACCCCGACCAACGTTTGCGTCTCAATGCAAAGCCTTAACTCAAGCAAGAATTACTAATTCTGACTTAAATACAGCACATTCTCAGATGTTGCAGCAGGTATTAAGGCGATTGGAAAAAGCATTTGTTGGGATGTGGGAATCAGGAAGAGATTTTCCACGATTCAAAAAACAAGGGAGAATGCGGTCTTTATTGTTTCCACAATTAGGAGTTAATCCAATTATTGGAAGCAAAGTTAAACTTCCTGGCGTGGGATGGGTGAAAATGCAATTATCCCGACCTATCCCAGATGGGTTTACTGATAGAGACGTTGCTGCCGCTATGGTAGTGATGCAACGTAGACTTGCAGCCGTAGGGCATACGGTCAAGATGCTTGGCGAGGGGTTAAGGAGTAGCTCCCTTTTGACCCAAGAATCCCCCGTTTTATAAACGGGGGAGTGTCAAAAAGCACTGTATTTAATTAGTGCCTGGTTGTGTTGGAACAGTAGGTTGTGCTGGAACAGTCTGTTGCGTTGGAAATGGAACGGTCTCGATACTTGATCCCGCAGGAATGATGGTTGGTGGTGTTGAAGATGAAGCACCGATAACACTATCATCAGCACTAATACAAGTATCTAAAACTTGAGCAGGAGGAACATCGATTTGACTACGCAAGCCAATCACACACTGCCCAAAGCGCACGGGTAACAAACTACGTCCACAGTAATTTAAAACTGCCGGATTAGCTTCTTCCTTCGTACTTAAACTGACACCGACTACACAGGTAGCTAACTCTTCAGGTCGCCGGGCCTTCCCACAAGAAGAAAGTGCATCTGTCGCAGCAATTTGGGTTTCCTTATCAATTTTAACCACGCAAGCAGCCAAATCCGTTGGACGCAGCGCAGCTGCACAAGCTTGTGATGCCGCTTCTGCCGTTACGCCCACTTTTAAAAGACGACCTGCACAGTTACTATAATCATTGCTGTAGGAAGCAGCGATCGCTGGATTGGGTAAGATCGTTGTCAACCATCCAGCTATAGCCAAAACTGGTACTATTAAACTTCTGGAGGTGGAACTGGCTTGTTTGTTCTTACCTCTATTAACCGCTTTATTGCTCATTGACATTGCCATTCTCCAAACACCCAAAGTTATGCTAACTCAAATATTTTAAAAATCCTCTGTAATTCAATAATTTCAGCGTGAGCAAAGTTTAGACATAATTAATTATGCCGGAAATTGTGTTAATATAACTGTTTGAAAGATAAGTAGGCAACGTAAAAAGTATTTCAGAGTAAGAGTACTGCGTACACCAATCTGATGATTGAGTAGCCTACGAAACTAAATAAAAACAAAAAACTTATTGGCAGAAATACGGCGTGACAGGTCGGAATTCAAGCTTGGAAGCTAGTACGTCGGTACCGACTTAAAGTAACTAGCACAAAAGTTGAAGCCTCTACTCTGGTAGGATACGTCATACCAAGGCAAGCAGCTTCAAAAACCAAGAATCCCCTGATTTTTAATCAGTGGTATGTCAACATAGAATGTTTGGGTAAAGTTTAAACAGGATTAGATTAAGGAAACTCATGTCCCGATATAGAGGGCCACGCCTCAGAATTGTCCGTCGCTTAGGCGACTTACCAGGATTGACTCGTAAAAGCGCCAGACGCGCTTACCCACCTGGTCAGCATGGTCAGAACCGTAAGAAACGCTCTGAGTATGCCATCCGTCTAGAAGAAAAGCAAAAGCTCCGCTTCAACTACGGTTTGACTGAAAAGCAATTGCTCCGCTATGTGCGGAAAGCCAGACGTGTTACTGGTTCTACCGGACAAGTGCTGCTGCAATTGTTAGAAATGCGCTTGGATAATACCGTTTTCCGCTTGGGTATAGCCCCGACTATCCCAGCCGCTCGTCAATTAGTGAATCACGGTCACGTAACTGTCAATGGTCGTGTGGTGAATATTGCCAGCTACCAATGCCGTCCTGGGGAAACAATTGCAGTCAGGGATCGGGTACAATCACGGAAGTTGGTGGAAGCTAACTTGCAATATCCCGGTTTGGCCAACCTCCCCAGTCATTTGGAGTTTGACAAAAATAAGTTGGTTGGTAAAGTCAACAGTGTTATTGAGCGCGAATGGGTGGCACTACAAGTTAATGAACTACTTGTGGTGGAATACTACTCACGACAAGCGTAATAGTAATTTGTCTTTAGTCATTTGTCCCTAGTTATTTGCAAAGGACAAATGACCAATGACTAACCACCAATTTGCGACATGGTGCGAGTATATGTACCGACAATCCCAGAATCGCGCCCTTTAAAGTTAACTTCTGGCTTGATTCCAAGTAAATGCCTCACCTGCTCTTGTAATTGAGCGGTGCTAGTGCCAGAACGCAGAGCAGTTTTTAAATCTATTTGACCAGTTTCATTCAATAAACAAGGACGCAGCCAGCCATCAGCACTCAGGCGCATCCGGTTACAGCGATCGCAAAAACATTCTGACATTTGACTAATAAATCCTAGTGTCCCCTTCGCACCAGGAATTTGAAAAACATCAGCAGGGCCAGCGCCACGAACTTGAGATTCTGTCAAGCCCCAGCGATCGCGGATTTGTTGCCGTAAATCGCCTGAAGATACCCAACCGCGAACGCCAAACAAATCCACATTACCAATAGGCATGAACTCAATAAATCGAACGTGCCACTGTTTATCAATTGTCAGAGCAGCTAAATCTAGAATTTCGTGGTCATTAACGCCAGGAATCACCACCACATTCAGCTTCAGTGGATCGAATCCGACATCATGGGCAGCTTGAATGCCATGCCAAACTTGTTTCCAACGAGAACGCCCCTGATTACCGATAATTTGGTCAAAAGTGTCAGGATCGAGAGAGTCTAGACTGATATTAATTCGTCGCAGACCAGCATTGTAGAGATTTTGTGCCATCGGAGCCAGCAAAAATCCGTTGGTGGTCATTGAGAGGTCTTGAGTTTGGGGTAAACTTGCGATCGCACTGACCAAATCCACCACACGCGGACGCAATAAGGGTTCACCCCCTGTCAAACGAAACCGATTAAAGCCTACTGGAATAAATACTTCTTTAATTAAGGTGAGCAACTCTTCATTAGTTAACAGCTGTTGCTTGAGAATATAGTCCAGTTCTACTCCCTCTGGCATGCAGTATTGACAACGAAAATTACAGCGATCGATTAAACTAATGCGGAGGTAGTCTACCTGGTTCATCGTTTTATTTTTATTCTCTCTGATCAATTAAAGACCTTACTGAGGTGGTTTACCCCTTCCTACTATATTTGTTGTAATTCAAAATACCGTACTCCCCCTTAAGTGAGAGTCCGCAGATTGTGGCATAATAAGCCGATCGCATCCACTAGTTATCATCAATCGTGCAAGACACCGACTCCATCAACGACCTTGCTGCTGCTTTACTACAGCCAGCAGATATCAGCTTTGAACTGCCCGATCCAGAAGATGAACAGATTCTAGAATCAGATTTTCAACAGCAGCTAGAAATAGCTTGGCAGGTGTGCGATCGCTTTGATTTGCAAACTGAAATCTGGCGGGGACGAATTTTACGTGCTATCCGCGACAGAGAAAAAGTGGGTGGTGATGGGCGCGGTACTGGCTTTCTGCGATGGCTAAAAGAGCGGGAAATCAGCAAAAGTCAAGCTTACGCCTGGATTCAACTGGCCAATAGTGCCGATACTCTCATTGAAGACGGTAAACTCGACCCAGGTTCTGTAAACAATTTCAGCAAACGAGCATTTGTTGAAACCTCCAAAGCAGTCCCAGAAGTTCAACAGATGGTGAGTGAAGCTGCCCAAAAAGGCGATCGCATCACCAGGCGCGAAGTGCGTCAACTCAGCGATGAATGGACAGCTATGTCTTCAGATTTACTACCTGAATCTGTCAGAGAAAAAGCCGCAGATAACACCCTTCCGCCGCGCTACATCGCCCCATTGGTGAAGGAAATGGAAAAACTGCCAGAATCGCACCAAAAGTTTATCCAGAAAGAAATTGCTGCCAATCCTGATGTGGATACCCTGAAACAGGTAACAAGCGAAGCGCGTAACTTGGCAAAATATCTCAAAGGGGCGGCTCAAGTCCAAGCGCTGACGCAGGAAAATATTGATATAGAAACAGCCTTAGAAGAAGCGCAAAGAGTCGGCTGTTTGAGCATTGCTGCTGATTTGGTCAATCAAGCATCGCAGATTGAACAAACGATCGCTAAACTCTACATGACTTGGAAACGAATCGGCAATTTGGCAGATAGATTATATGTAGATACTGGTGCAAGTACACCCAACTTGCGATCGCTCCTCACTTGCTTGGAACCTCTGGGTGGTGAAATTATGGAATTGCAACTTAGTGGTGCAACTGAACACACTGTTCGTTTGCAAATTCAGGAGACGAGTTAAGAAATAGACAATATGCGAACTTATGGGCAGTAATTGCGATCGTAATTACTGCCAAGTTATGGAAATTAAACGTTAATTCAGAGACGTTTAACTTATCTCAAAGTTTAATGAGCGGCGCAAGATGTAGCGGTGAGTGACGAATTATGAGGCGACGCAGTGGGTACTTGAGCAACCAGAACCACGTTCCCATTGGCATCCATTATCCATCCTTGGGCTTCTACAATTTGAGTAGGTTCATTGACAGAATTAACTTTCTGTGATTTTTCTTCTGTGTTTCGCTGCGCCTGAAGAACCGCTCTTTTTTGAATACTAGCAGCACGATTTTTACTCTCTGGCTCTAGTGTGATCCAATCTGCCAGCACAGCATCATCAGCTATCAATGGCTGCGTGGGATCGGCTACTAGTCCTCCACGTCCAGTAGCAATAAATGAACTCCTTCCTATTTTTGCACCAGAATTACAACCAGCAGCAATTTGCTGGGAAGCATCAACCAGATTTACAGGCAGTTCCACTAATCCTTTACTGGGGTCAGCGTCTGGTGAGTTGATTTGTACAGTGCCACTTAATGAAGGGTTTTGTCGAGAAAATGCTGTGATGTCACTTGTTCGCAGGTTATTCGGGTTGATTTCCTTTGGATCAAGCCTTTCTACATTTGCACGGTTGCGGGGCACGAACCCAAAGATGTTTTTAGTGGTGATTGTGATTTTACCACCAGAGCCAGAGAAAGCGTTGGCAGTGATATCGTTATTTCCGAAGGGAGTGGCGACGAGGAAGCCATTAGGTGCTTTGATGGTGATATTACCGCCAGTTTTATCACCCCCTGCATTAGTGGATATTTGACTATTGCGGCGCATCAGTAATAAGTCCCGCACATATACTGAAATACCACCACCCCGACCTGACTCACTATTAGATGCAAGTGTTCCTTTATCCAGCAGGATGGAGCGAGCGGTTATATTGAGTTCACCAGCTTTCCCTAAATTGGGTACACCCCCTTGATAATCGATATCCTTTCGAGCTTCACTGCTCACATTTATTACAGCCCCATTGCGGACAGTCAATAGCCCTGTTGTGATCTCTAAATTGCCAGCAGAGCCAGAACCTGTAGTTGAAGCAGACAAACTACTTGGCTTAGAACCATTTGGAGAGGTTCCAGTTAATTCTATAGATTCGGAGGCTTTCACAGTCAAATTACCTCCTTTTCCCGTAGCGGGTTTAAATTGGTTCTCAGGAAATAGAAATCGTCCGTCAGACTCTGTTGACACCCGTGCCCCTTCCTGGATACTTAACCTCCGAGTGTTAATTGTGATGTTACCAGCATTTCCCACATCATAAGTTATGCTTAACAATCCGCTAGGTATAAAATTACCAATTGGTGAAGTAGAGCTTGGAAAGGAGAAACCACCGATTAGTTCGACAGAATCTGAAGCGTTTACAGTCAATTGTGCCACTGAATCGGAGACAGAATTATCAAGAAATACTTGTGCTCCATTACTTACAATCAACTTCCTAGTGTTGATGGTTAAGTTTCCAGCGTCTCCTCCACCAAAAGTCCCAACCGTCAAAGGTGTACCAGGGCCGACTAGTTCTACAGTATCTGAGGCAGTAACCGACAAATTTGCTGCTAGTTTGGCGCTCAAGCTATTAGCTAAAATCTGTGAAGAACCACTTAATAGCACATACCTGCCTTGCACCAGAATATTACTTCCACCCTCGCCACTGGCATCTACATAAGAAGGGATTTGAGATCGCGAGATTAGTTGAATGTCCTGGAAATTCTTTACACTTTCGTATCCCAAGCTCCAACCTTGGTCTGTTTGCTTCATTTGAACCAGACTATTAAGACCAACACTTCCTAGCTCTATTCGTCCTCCCTTTGCTGTTAAATTTCCTCCCTCTAGCACAAGATCGCCGCCTACAAGTGCTAATGTTTTACCTGGCAGAACCTGTAGACCAACAGGCGCTTGTAAGTAATTGATTGCGCCACCTGGACTTGCTTGGGATTGATTACGGATGGTTCCTGGTGTAGTGTCAAATTGTAAGCCAATGGGAACACTGACTGTCAGAAGGGGTGTGGTTTGGGGGTCTGTAGCGCTAAATTTAGTACCATCGGTAAAGTTTAGACTACTCGCCGTACTTGCTACAAATGAACCACCAATGTTTAAGGAAGCATTGGGGCCAAAAATAATCCCGTTGGGATTAATTAGAAAGAGGTTGGCTGTACCGTTAGCTCGAAGTATGCCATCAATATTAGAAATAGATTTGCCCGTTACGCGAGTGATGACATTCTCAATATTTAGCGCATTGTTAAAGTAGGCCGTATTGCCAGTGAGAACAGAAAACTGTTCAAAACTATGGAACAAGTTTTTACCATGAATTGCCCCACCATCGATCTGATCAGTCTGTTGACCATTAATCAGTCTGGGTGTAACGATTGAACTGTTAGTTCCAAGAGTGCCGTCCTCTTTAATCTGTGCCAAGGCAGAATACTCAGATAGGGTGAATATTCCAGTAACTGCTAAAAAACTAATTAGACTTAATTGCCAGCACCAAAAGCTGCTGTTTTGTGTCATAACAAAATTTGCACCTTGCAAAGAATGATTTAGTAGTGAAATACTGATGATTACTTATTAAAACGAATGAGCATAAAACCTGAACTGTGTACCTAGCTAATAAGTGAATAAATTAGCAATATCATCTTACTAAATAAGCTCTTTCTAAGTAGACAATTAATATTGTTTAGCAGTTATTATCTAACAGTATAAATACTGAATAAAACTAGGTAGCATATAAGGATTCCACTATCACAATTCCACTAGCATTTTTACTAGAAGTGTTTCATTCTTCAAAACCCCATATAAGCTTCAAGAAAGCGAGGCTTTGAAAGAATGAAACACTACTGCCTTATTTACTGTTCCAAAATTGCTTGTGAAAATTATCTGATTTCCTTCACATCACCCGTATCACTAAATGGAAGTTTAGCTATATCTAAGCTACCCAACAGCCACTAGGATAGCCAGGTACTGGACAAGGTTTACAAAATCCGCCTATAGAAAATGTTTTAACGGTTGTATTTTGTCCTTTAATTGTTTGCAAAAATTTATTAGCTTGCTGATTGTCAACAGCATCACTAACTTCGATTTGAGTTAAATCGAGTAAGCACTGAAGTTTTAAAATATTTTGTCCTGAGATGCCGTATTTTTCGAGTACTTCGCCAAAATTAGAGTTTTTCAGTATGTTAGTCAATTCATTCTTAATCTCGTCTTCTAATTGCTGTAATGTTTGAGTATCTATAACTGTTTGAGATTCCATGAATTTTGCTCTCCTTGCAGACTGGTGAATGTGTGAGCTTATCTTGTAATGTAAAACTAACGTGACTTCGATTAGTACAGTTTGGCGACGAAGAAATTAAGGATACAGAGTCTAGAGTGGCACGACAGCATTAGGTTTCTAACGCTCTTGCGAACTCCCATAATTATGACTTCTGCCTGTCTAGTTATAATTACGCATTGTGTAACAAAACTTCATATATTTCTGCTGGATTTCCTTAAAGCCTTCATGAATCTGGCTACCAACCAGACAAAGAAGCCATACCCTCTCTACGAGACTCTACGCGAACGGTGAGCTACACCAACGCACTAACACCTGAGTTGAGTGGAAAAGGCGATGTCTACGACGGGCTACGCCAGCGCACCAACAAAATTTACGAGAATCCCAAATTTTAATTACCAGCGCAAGATGTAGCGATGAGTGAAGAATTATGAGGCGACGCAGTGGGTACTTGAGCAACCAAAACCACGTTCCCATTGGCATCCACTACCCATCCTTGGGCTTCCACAATTTGAGTAGGTTCATTTACAGAATTAACTTTCTGTGATTCTTCTGTGTTTATCTGCTTGTGAACAACTACTCTCTTCTGAATACCCTCAGCATGATTCTGACTCTCTGGAGAGAGTGTAATCCAATCTGCTAGCACCGCATCATCGGCTATCAATGGCTCCGTGGGATTGGGCGCTATTCCTCCACGCCCAGTTGTAATAAATGAACTTCTGGCTATTTTTCCACCGGAATTACAACCAGCAACAATTTGTTGGGAAGCATCAACCAAATTTACAGGCAACTCCACTAATCCTTGACTAGGGTCAACATCTGGTGAGTTGATTCTTACCGTGCCACTTAATGAAGGGTTTTGCTGAGAAAACGCCGTGATGTCACTTGTTCGCAGGTTATTCGGGTTTATTTTTTCTGGATCAAGTTTTTCTACGTCTGCACGAGTGCGTGGTACAAATCCAAAAATGTTCTTAGCGGTGATTGTGATTTTACCACCAGAGTCAGAGAAGGCATTGGCGGTGATATCGTTATTTCCCAAGAGAGTAGCCACGATAAAGCCATTAGGTGCATTGATGATGATATTACCGCCATCTCCACCCAGCCCTGTTGTACCTGCATTAGTGGTGATTTGACTTTCGCGGCGCATCAATAATAAATTCTGCACCTGTAGGGTAATATTCCCACCTTTACCTGACTCACTATTAGATATGAGTTTTCCTTTGTTGTCGAGAAGTATGGAGCGAGCGATTATATTTAAATCGCCTGCTTTTCCTAGATTATTTGGATCTCCGATATAGATTACATTTTTTCGAGCTTGGCTGCTCACATTTATTGCAGCCCCATCCTTGATAATCAATTGCCCTGTAGTTAGGGTCAAGTTTCCACCATTTCCAGGCCCTTGAGTCCCAGAAAACAAGCTACTGAGCTTAGAACCATTTGGTGAAGTTCCAATTAATTCTACCGACTCGGAAGCGTTCACCGTCAAGTTTCCTGCATTGCCTGTAGCTGGTGTAAGTTGGTTAGGAATAAACCTATATATGCCCTCAGAGCTTGTTGATATTCTTGCTCCTCCTTCGATACGCAACTTTCCAGTATTAACTGTGATGTTGCCAGCATTTTTATCGCCGTAAGTTGCACTAAATAATCCACTGGATATTAAATCACTACCATCTCGGAATACAGGTATGGTAGTGCCGCCAATTAGTTCTACGGAATCTGAAGCGTTTATGGTCGATTGCCCCTGCAATTGCGCTCCACTTCTGACCACCAAATTCTTAGTATTTACATTTATGTTTCCAGAGTATGCGTTGGAGAAACTCTGAGTAAACAGTTGTGAATCTTGTTCAATTACTACAGAATCTGAGGTGTTCACTGTCAAATTCCCTCCTGATTGCATTCTCAAGGGATTAACTAGAATTAGGAAACTGCCAGCTACTCGCACAAGTCCCCCTTGCAGGTGGATATTGCCACTATTGTTTCCATGAGTATCTACAATCGATGGAATTTTATTTAACTGGATTATTTCGATGTTTTGGAAATTTTGAACACCTTCATATCCCAAAACCCAACCTTGGTTGGTTGGGCTTAAACTGACCAGACTATTGCCAGCAACGCTTCCTAATTCAACCCTTCCTGACCTTGCCGTTATATTTCCACCCTCTAGGGTGATATCACCGCCTATAAGTGCTAAGGTTTTGCCTCGTTGCACCTGTAGACCAACGCCTTGTCCTAAAATATTAACTGCGCCATTTGGACTTGCTTGAGATTGATTGCGGATGGGAGCCGCAGTTGCTCCAAATTGTAAGCCAATGGGAACACTTAATGTCAGTAGAGGTTTAGCTTGAGGAGATGTAGCACTAAACTTTGTACCATCAGCAAAGTTCAAGCTACTCGCCGTACTTGCCACAAATGAACCGCCAATATTTAAAGAAGCATTGGGCCCAAAAATAACGCCGTTAGGGTTAATCAGAAATAGGTTCGCCGTGCCGTTAGCTTTCAGAATGCCATCTATTTTAGAAATGGAATTACCCGTCACCCGACTGATAATGTTCTGAATATCTATTGCATTGTTAAAGTAGGCTGTCCTTTCCACAGAGACAGAAAACTGTTCAAAGCTGTGGAATAAGTTTGTACCACGAACTGCCCCACCATCAATCTGGTCTATCAGCTGACCATCGATTAGCTTTGGTGTAATGATTGAACTTTCAGATTCAAGTGTGCCATCTTTTTGTATTTGAGCTAAGACAAAACTCTCAAAGAAAGTGAGTACTCCAGCAATTACTAATGTACTCACTATCCCTAACTCCCAGTACCAACTACTTCGGTATCGAGACATGACAAACTTGCACCCAAAAAATAAGAGTATATTAAAATGCTGCTCTTTGCTAGTTAAATAAGTTAAGTAAGTGTGAACAATTAAAGGTTTGTAATAAGGGATTCAGCCCTTACTACGAGCCAATCTAATTAATCTTAATATTGCGTAAGATAATTTTATTTGTCCTTGCTCACTAACTTGTGGTGATACTTGAAATTATCTCTGTAGCCTAACTAGTAAATGCAAAGTTCAGTATTTTTATACTCACTAGAATAAACTTTTTACAGTCTAAAAACTAAATTATTTAGCAGTTACAACCTAAAGGACTGCCAGTTGAAGGGCAAGGGATACACCATGATTTTTCCATCAGCACAATTTCTTGTTTTGGAGTTGCTGGCAACAATTCATTTACTTTCTGGTTATTAAATGCATTACCAGATTTGATTTTATTTGGGTCAAGATTACACTGCCATTGAACGATTAAAGCTCTATCATCTAATACACCGTACTTCTCAAGCACACTGTATAAACCAGCGTTATTAACGCTTTCAAGGAGTTTTTGTTCAATCTCGGCTTGTAATTGTTGTAATGTCTCAGGATTCATGATTGTTTCCATTTCCTACAGAATGTGTATAATTCTGCTTCAGCCTGGCTCAGAACAATTACGCATAACTTCATAAAAATTCATATCTTACTGCTGAATTTACTTATCCCGCGCTTCACCGAAATCTAAAATTCAGACAGCTTCCTTTGCTAATTCTTAATTCCTGTTGCAGCAATACCTTGAATAAACTGACGTTGACCGATGAAAAATAACACCATTACTGGAACTGTCGCTATTGTCACCGCCGCCATCATCAAAGGCCAATTATTCGTAAATTGTTCTTGAAACTCAGCCAACGCCAGTTGCACTGTTCTTAATTCGGGACGGGTTGTAAATACCAGAGGTTTAAACAAATCATTCCATTCGCCGATGAAGGTGAACAAAAACAGCGTCACCAAGGCCGGACGGGCTAAAGGCAACATTACCCGCCACAATATTTGTAATCTGGTTGCCCCATCTATGGCTGCGGCTTCCTCTAATTCCACCGGAATTGTCTGGAAATACTGACGTAATAAAAAAATCCCAAACCCATTGACAGCAGTTGGTAAAATGAGCGCCCAGTATGTATTTATCAGGTGTCCCCACTTCAAAACCAAAAATATGGGAATCACCAATAACTGAAAAGGAATCACCAAAGTTGCTAAAACAACCAATAGCAGTGCTTGCCGTCCCCGAAACTTCAGCCGTGCTAAGGCGTAACCAGCCAAAGCAGAAGTGACAATCTGAAACGCCGTCACAGCGATCGCTACCAAGGTAGAATTAGCAAACGCCAGCAAAAATTTTCCCTGTTGCCATGCAACGCGGTAATTAGCTAAAGACCAGTTATTTTTCGACAAATTTTCTGGGCTGGCGGTTGTCGGTGCAAAGGAGGTGAGAAAAACCACAAATAGCGGTAGTAGAACGATAAATGCCCCTAGCAGTAAGACTACTAGGCTCAAAAAATCACCAGATTTCACATTCAGGTTTGGTTTAGACATAACTTGAGCCGCAAAGCATTTGTTTCGCTAGTACTAGAGCATTGCCCCCAGCAACCATTAATCTATAAACATAGTCTACTTGTTAAGTTAAATTAAACCACAGTGATTGTTACCCTCAGTTCATAGGGTAAATCGAATCCTGGTGTCAAATAATTCAGTTTTACGGGAGTAAACATAACCATGCAGCAGCTTGCAGACCAATTTAAAGAATTAGATTTCAAGAGCGAAACATACAAAGATGCTTATAGCCGGATTAATGCGATCGTGATTGAAGGGGAACAAGAAGCCCATGAAAATTACATCACGCTAGCCCAACTGCTGCCAGAATCTCATGATGAATTGATTCGCCTATCCAAGATGGAAAGCCGCCATAAGAAAGGATTTGAAGCTTGTGGGCGCAATTTGGCTGTTACCCCAGATTTGCAATTTGCCAAAGAGTTTTTCTCCGGCCTACACCAAAATTTTCAAACAGCTGCGGCATCCGGGAAAGTGGTTACTTGTCTGTTGATTCAGTCTTTAATTATTGAATGTTTTGCGATCGCAGCATATAACATTTACATCCCCGTTGCCGACGCTTTTGCCCGCAAAATTACTGAAGGAGTAGTTAAAGAAGAATACAGCCACCTCAATTTTGGAGAAGTTTGGTTGAAAGAAAACTTTGCAGAATCCAAAGCTGAACTTGAACTTGCAAATCGCCAGAACCTACCCATCGTCTGGAAAATGCTCAACCAAGTAGAAGGTGATGCCCACACAATGGCAATGGAAAAAGATGCTTTGGTAGAAGACTTCATGATTCAGTATGGTGAAGCATTGAGTAACATTGGTTTTTCGACTCGCGATATTATGCGCTTGTCAGCCTACGGACTCATAGGTGCTTAAAGCAGTTAGGAGTGAGAAATTATGAGCCGTACTCCTAACTCCTAACTCCTAATTCCCAAGTCCCAATTCCTAACTCTCCTAAATCCCCCGCGCTCAAGATAGCATAAGCCTAATAATCACTACATGTTTGGTCTAATTGGACATCTGACTAGTTTAGAACACGCTCAAGCGGTAGCCCAAGAATTGGGATACCCAGAATATGCCGATCAAGGGCTAGACTTTTGGTGCAGCGCCCCGCCGCAAATTGTCGATAGTATTATTGTCACCAGTGTTACTGGGCAACAAATTGAAGGACGGTATGTAGAATCTTGCTTTTTGCCGGAAATGCTAGCTAGTCGCCGCATCAAAGCCGCCACACGGAAAATCCTCAACGCTATGGCCCATGCACAGAAGCACGGCATTAACATCACAGCTTTAGGCGGATTTTCCTCGATTATTTTTGAAAACTTTAAGTTAGAGCAGTTTAGCCAAGTCCGCAATATCAAACTAGAGTTTGAACGCTTCACCACAGGAAACACGCATACTGCCTACATTATTTGTAAGCAGGTGGAAGAAGCATCCAAACAACTGGGAATTAATCTATCAAACGCGACTGTTGCGGTATGTGGAGCAACTGGGGATATTGGTAGTGCCGTTACACGCTGGCTAGATGCGAGAACAGATGTCCAAGAACTCCTGCTAATCGCCCGCGATCAAGAACGTCTCAAAGAGTTGCAAGGCGAACTGGGGCGGGGGAAAATCATGGGTTTGACAGAAGCACTACCCCAAGCCGATGTTGTAGTTTGGGTTGCTAGTATGCCCAGAGGCGTGGAAATTGACCCCACTACTTTGAAACAACCCTGTTTGTTGATTGATGGTGGCTATCCTAAAAACTTAGCGACAAAAATTCAATATCCTGGCGTACACGTGTTAAACGGTGGGATTGTAGAGCATTCCCTAGATATTGACTGGAAAATTATGAAAATAGTCAATATGGACGTGCCAGCCCGTCAGTTGTTTGCCTGTTTTGCCGAATCAATGCTGCTGGAATTTGAGAAGTTATACACGAACTTTTCGTGGGGACGGAATCAGATTACCGTAGATAAAATGGAGCAGATTGGCCGGGTGTCAGTAAAACATGGATTTAGACCGTTGTTGGTTTAGTCATTGGTCATTAGTCATTCGTTATTTGTAAATGACAAAGGACAAATGACTAATGAAAAAAAATAGATAACTTGTAACTTATAACCCCTACGATGGCAACTACCGAGCGTAAACCGCTACTGTTAGATTTTGAAAAGCCCCTAGCAGAACTTGCAACCCGAATTGATCAAATTCGGCAACTTGCAGAAGAAAATGGCGTTGATGTTTCTGGTCAAATTCGTCAACTAGAAGCACGCGCCATGCAACTACGTGAGGAAATTTTTACTAGTCTATCGCCTTCCCAGCGACTACAAGTCGCTCGTCATCCGCGTCGCCCTAGTACTCTCGATTACATTCAGGCTATTAGCGATGAATGGATGGAATTGCATGGCGATCGCTGTGGTGGTGACGATCCGGCTTTAGTTGGTGGTGTCGGTCGTCTAAGTGGACAACCTGTGGTGATGTTGGGTCATCAAAAAGGTCGTGATACCAAAGACAATATTGCCCGTAACTTTGGAATGCCTTATCCTGGCGGCTACCGCAAAGCTATGCGGTTGATGGAACACGCTAATAAGTTTAGTATGCCCATACTAACTTTTATCGACACACCAGGGGCTTGGTCTGGAGTGGAAGCAGAACATCAAGGTCAAGGAGAAGCGATCGCTTACAACTTGCGGGAAATGTTTTGCTTAGATGTGCCAATTATCTGCACAGTTATTGGTGAAGGTGGTTCTGGTGGCGCGCTTGGTATTGGTGTAGGCGATCGCCTACTGATGTTTGAACACTCCGTTTATACCGTCGCCACCCCCGAAGCCTGTGCCGCCATTTTGTGGAAAGATGCTGGTAAAGCTCCTCAAGCCGCCGTTGCGCTGAAAATTATTTCCCACGACCTGAAAAGATTGGGAATTATCGACCAAATACTGCCTGAACCCACTGGTGGCGCTCATTCCGATCCTTTAAAAGCTGCTACCACGCTCAAGCAAGTGCTGCTAGAAAATTTGGACGAACTTAACCATTTAACCGCTCCAGAACGCCGCCAACTACGTTATGAAAAATTCCGTAAAATTGGTGTTTTTACAGAAGTTGCCCACTAAAACCACTGCATAATGATGGATTAGTAAAGCAGCAATGCTATAATTGCCTATGTGCTTAAAGATTTTTAACAATCTGGCCATAGGCATTTGCATGTTTGGCAAATCTACTCAATTTGATTGAGTAGCTTTTGTGTTATTGAGTAATCTAATTTGAGTGTACGGCGTGGTTTTCCAGGCGACGATTTGTTGTCTTCACTGATAAAACCCACAATATGCCCACTATTGCACTGCATCATAGCAGTTGCTTAATAGAAATCATCAGATTTTTAGATTCCTTTAATCTATCTAAACCGATAAATGTGAATAATTGGGTGGTACTAGGCTTTGGGAACTGCCAAAAAATTGGGAGACATCATGAATGTTGAGCAAAAACGACGCGCCCTGATTACTGGGGCCAGTAGTGGAATTGGGAAAGCAACGGCTTTAGCCTTTGCCAAAGCCGGAATAGATGTCGCCTTAGTCAGCCGTTCTTTGAATAAGTTAGAGGCGGTGGCAGAAGCTGTACAGCATACTGGGGTAGAAGCGAAAGCTTACGCTGTAGATTTAGCGCGGATCTTTGAAGTAAAAGAAAAAATCCAAGAGATCGCCCTTGACTTTGGTGATGTAGACATTCTGGTAAACAGTGCGGGCCTTGCCTATACAGCCACTTTGAGCGAAACTCCCCTAGAAGGATGGCAGCAGGTAATTGACTTGAATCTTACCAGCGTGTTTCAGTGCATTTTAGGGATTTTACCTTCAATGCGCGATCGGGGCACAGGCACAATTATCAATGTCGCTTCAATTGCCGCCAAGCAACCGTTTCCTGGTTGGGGAGCATACAGCGTCAGCAAAGCTGGTTTGATTGCCCTCTCTCAAACCCTGGCACAAGAAGAACGCACCCACGGTATTCGTGTCACAGCTATCTCCCCTGGCGCAGTCAATACTGAACTTTGGGACACAGAAACAGTCCATGTCAACTTAGACCGTTCTAAGATGTTAACCCCGGAAATAGTGGCTCAGTCAATTCTCCACACAGTTCTGTTACCACAACAGGCAGTTATTGACGAATTGACCCTGATGCCCAGTGCTGGCGCACTTTAATTTATCCTTTGTCATCAGTCCTTTGTAAATGACCAATGTACTAATGACTAATGACCAACTTTCAAACCATAACCAAGACTGAATCATGACTATCGCTAGTTCCAACGGTTCCAACTACTCTCAATCGCCTCTGATTCCCGACTTGGCAGAAGCCATAACTCCTAGACCCGATCGCAATACGAATAACGGGCGACAAGCTGATTTGTTCCCCCCAAAAGAGGAACATATAGAGGAAATGAAGGATGCAGTGCGGAAAATAATATTGGGCGTTGGCGAAGATCCTGAACGCGAAGGACTCCTCAAAACACCAAAGCGAGTGGCCGAGGCAATGCGGTTTCTTACCAGTGGCTACAACCAATCCCTTGAAGAACTCGTTAACGATGCCATCTTTGATGAAGGGCATAACGAGATGGTATTAGTCCGAGATATTAATTTCTTTAGTCTGTGCGAACACCACATGCTGCCATTTATGGGTAGAGCGCACGTTGCTTATATCCCCAACCAAAAAGTTGTAGGACTGAGCAAACTGGCCCGCATTGTTGAGATGTATTCCCGTCGCTTGCAAGTCCAGGAGAGATTAACCCGCCAAATTGCTGAAGCAATTCAGACCATTCTAGAACCCCAAGGCGTAGCCGTTGTGATGGAAGCTAGCCACATGTGTATGGTGATGCGAGGCGTACAGAAACCAGGTTCTTGGACTGTCACTAGCGCAATGGTTGGCGTGTTCCAAGAAGAGCATAAAACCCGTGAAGAATTTTTTAACTTGATTCGCCATCAACCAGCATTCTTTTAGAGAATGGGGAATTGGGCATTGGGCATGAAGAAGAGACAAAGTAGACAAGGAAGAGGGGGGAGACAAGGGAGAGACTTATTCAATAATTCCCCCTTGTCCCCCTTGTCCCCCTGCTCCCTGCCCCCTGCTCCCTTTCTTCTTACCCATTGCCCATTGCCCATTCCCTAATTTTTCAAACAACTTGGTTACTTTATCTAAATCCTTATCTCCAGGTGCGCGTTCTACACCACTAGATAAATCAACGCCACTAGGACTAACCTGACTTAAAGCTTCCACAATATTATCTGCTGTTAATCCCCCAGCTAAAAACCAAGGGCAATTGGGGTTAAATTGTTCTAATATTTTCCAATCTAAGGTTTTACCTGTACCACCAAGTTGTTCGGGATGGTAGGCATCAAGTAGTAAAGTATCTACGTATTTTGTGTAATTGGCCGTCGTGCCCAGATGCTCAAGACTACGAATTCTAAGTGCTTTAATAATTTCGACATTTGGTAAAGCTTGACGTAATTGGTAGCAAAAATCTGGTAATTCATCCCCGTGTAACTGAACCCCCGTCAACCCAGAATCAACAACTATCTGGCTGATTTCAAGAATACTAGGGTTGGCAAAAACTCCAATTGTGTCAATATCTGCCGGTAGTTCTGCCACTGCTGCCCGAATTTGGGATGTAGTCACGTAGCGAGGGGAGTTTGGTACACAAATAAATCCTAGCGCTGTTGCACCCAGAGAAGCGATCGCTACAGACTGCTGTGGTTGAGTGATGCCGCAAATTTTAACGCGCATGAAAATATAACAAAATATTTAGAATAATCACCTCAAAAGTCTAAACTATCTAAAAAACTTTTGGGCCTTGTAATTTTATAATCTTGAGGTCTACGTTAACTTTTCCATTTAGGAGACAAAAGCTTGATTTCATCAATTTTACTAGCAGCTGCATCTGTTCCCGCCACACCTGCGTGGAATCCTACAGTAGGCATTATCATCAGCATCAGTAGCTTAGTAATGGTTTTACTAAGTACTAGAATCGAAAAACCCCTAGTTGGTCCCAAGTTCCCCATCCTACCGATTAGTATTCCGACATTTGTTGGTGCAATGGCTTTCGGTCATATTATCGGCATTGGTATCGTTTTAGGACTGACTAACATCGGTCGTCTGTAGTTTTGCGATGATCACAAGTAACGCTGCGATCAATACAAAACTCGTCAAAACGATTTTAGTTCTTTCTCCAGCAAAGTAACTCATAAGCATCAGCCAGCCTCCGTGTAGTAAGCCTAACTAAGGGGGAGGCATTAACCTTCCCCTTGAGGAACGCTGCAACTACTTCATCAGAGGAGGATTTATATGGCTTTAGGGACGGGATTAATCCCCTCTGTAAGGCGCTTATGAGATGTGATGCGTAAAACCCCCGAATTCTATTCGGGGGATATAAGGGAAAGCAAGAAAATGGAATAACCAATGCCCAATGTCCAATGTCCAACAGTCATTAATTGTCTATTCTAGAAATAAGAGCATTTTGGAACTCGACACTACCAAATTGATGCTCAGATATATACATGTATGTATATACGCAAGTATTGCTGTATAGGAACTACTGGCGATATCTAGTTTTAGGACAATGTAATGCAAACAAATTGGAAAATTGGGTCTTTATTTGGAATTCCCCTGTTTTTAGACCCGTTATGGTTTGTGATTTTAGGGTTGGCAACCCTTAACTTTGGGGTAGCTTACCAGGAATGGGGGAATGCTATAGCTTGGAGTGCTGGAATAATTATGGCGCTGCTGCTATTTGGTTCGGTGTTGCTACATGAGTTGGGTCACAGCTTGGTAGCCCGATCGCAAGGTATTAAAGTTAATTCAATTACTCTGTTTCTGTTTGGCGGGATTGCTGCGATTGAAGAAGAATCTAAAACTCCTTTCAAAGCTTTTCAAGTAGCGATCGCTGGGCCATTGGTGAGTATCATACTATTTTTCCTGCTCAGTCTAGGAGTTATTGTAATCCCTGATACTAGTCCACTCAGTGTCATGGTTGGAGATTTGGCGAGAATTAACTTGGTGGTAGCACTATTTAACATGATTCCTGGTTTACCTCTAGATGGAGGCCAAGTGTTAAAAGCAGCACTATGGCAAATAACAGGTAATCGTTTTCAAGCCGTACACTGGGCTGCAAGGGCTGGGCAAATTTTGGGTTATGGTGCGATCGCTTTAGGATTTGTTGTAGATTTCTTGACAAGGGAGTTAGCACTTGGTTTGTGGATTGCGCTGTTAGGTTGGTTTGCTGTCCGCAACGCTAACACCTATGACAACATGACTACGTTGCAGGAAAGCCTAATTAAAGTGGTGGCGGCTGATGCGATGACTCGTGACTTTCGGGTTATCGATGCTGACCAGACACTGCGCTCCTTTGCCGATTTATACTTGTTGGAAACCGCTCCTTCACAAGTTTATTTTGCTGCTTCTGATGGACGTTACCGGGGTTTGGTTTCCATTGACGATTTTCGTTTAACCCAAAGGAGTGAATGGGAAACCCAAACCTTACACAGCATTGTGCATCCCCTAACAGAAATACCCACTGTTACTGAAGCAACAACCATAGCTGAGGTAATTAACAAGCTGGAAAATGAGCAGTTACCTCGAATTACCGTACTTTCTCCTGCTGGTGCTGTAGCTGGCGTAATTGACCGGGGAGATATTGTGCGAACATTGGCACAAAAGTTAAATTTACGGCTCACAGACGCAGAAATCAAGCGGATAAAAGAAGAAGGTAGCTATCCGCCTGGCTTGCAACTGGGAGTAATAGCGAAGTCAATTGCAAATTAAACGTCATATCCTTGTCATAGTTTTGCAATAGCTTTGTCAAAAGCTTGTGTGATATTGAATATGGTATTTGGTTACAAAATGCTTTTTTTGGGTAAGAGGTAGGATTTCCTACCTTTTTTATTTTTTAAACCTGAGTTTGACATCGTAAAATCAGAAAACAAGTTTCAAGAAAGAGCGATCGCGCTCATGACTGATTGCGGCAATCTTGGTTAGTCTCGATAAGAGTGGGAAAGCGAACATTCTCGGCTTTTTCACACGTTTCAGGTTGCTTGTCACCTTTAAAATGCGATCGCCTATTAAATTGTTATCCTAGATTTGCGAAATCCCACAAACCAAGGGTATTGGCTTGTACTCCGATTAGTGTGGCTAAGAGTTCGCCATCCTGTTTACTGATTAGAGTATCGTTGGTGTTGGTGCCAATGCCTTGAGTAATTGCGATCTGTTCAAAAGTCAGACCATTCAATAATCCTAGATAATCGCTACCAACTGTAAAGTTGAAAATAGTGTCACTTCCAGACTCGCTCGCCAGCACAAACATATCACGACCGCTACCGCCGTATAATGTATCTTCACCTGTTCCACCATTCAGGATGTTGTCACCGCCACCTGTAAGATAATCGTTGCCACCCCTGTTGTTGATCGGCTCCTTCTCGGCATTGCCAAAGAGATAATTATCTCCGTCCTGCACTTGCGGGATATCGGCATAAAGCACATCGTTACCAGCACCACCTTCTAGTGAGTTGTTACCAGCGCCACCGTAGAGCCGATCGTCACCGTCATTACCAAAGAGATAATCATCTCCGTTCTCTCCTTTCAGGATATCGGCATTGTCGCCACCCTGAAGATTGTCATTACCACTGCCTCCATAAAGAGTATCAGTACCTTCTTGTCCAAATAGTTGGTCGTCACCGTCGCCGCCTACGATCTGGTCATCACCCAATCCAGCTTCTAGGTAGTCATTATCAGCACCACCATCTAGGATGTCGTTGCCTGCGCCGCCGTAGAGTTGGTCGTTACCCGATCCGGCTAAGAGTTGGTCATTGCCTAACCCACCTTCTAAGTAGTCATCACCAGCACCCGCATTCAAAATGTCGTTCCCTTCTTGACCAGAGAGTAGATCGTTGCCATCGCCTCCCAAAAGATTGTCATCACCAACTCCACCATATAAATTGTCATTATCAGCGCCGCCATTGAGGGTGTCGCTACCGTCTTGACCGTAAAGGGAATCATTACCTATGCCCCCGGTCAGTTGGTCATTGCCCAATCCACCTTCAAGGTAATCATTACCAGCATTGCCATCAAGGATGTCATTGCCGTCTCGACCATATAGTTGGTCGTTGCCGTCTCGACCATATAGTTGGTCGTCACCAGCGCCACCATCTAAGTAGTCATTGCCAGTCTGCCCTAGCAGCTTATCAGCATCATTGCCCCCATAAAGGAAATCATCGCCGATGCCACCATCAAGGTAGTCACGCCCTTGCTGACCGAAGAGTTGGTCATCACCCGTACCCCCTTCAAGGCGGTCATCGTCATTGCCGCCATCAAGGTAGTCCTGACCTACTTGACCGTAAAGGCGATCGCTACCATCTCTACCATAGAGATAGTCATCTTCAGTACCACCATCCAGGAAGTCAGCGCCAGCACCACCATCTAGGATGTCGTAGCCTTGCTGACCGTAGAGGCGATCGTTACCTTCATTACCATTGAGTTCGTCATTGTCTAACCCGCCATCAAGGTAGTCATCGCCAGTATTACCGTTCAGTAAATCATCACCTTGTTGACCATAAAGGCGATCGCTACCTTCGTTGCCATTGAGTATGTCGTCGCCCGATCCACCATCGAGGTAGTCATCACCCGTTTGCCCTAAAAGGGTATCCGTCCCATTACCTCCGTAGAGAGCGTCATTTCCGGCTCCACCTTCGAGGTTGTCATCACCAGCTTGACCGTAAAGTTGATCGTTACCGTCATCGCCATAAAGTAGGTCATTATTATCACCTCCATCTATGAGGTCATTGCCTAATCCACCATATAAGCTGTCTTCACCGACTTGACCGTAGAGGCGATCGTTACCGTCGTCACCATTGAGTTGGTCATTACCGTCACCCCCATTTAGCAGGTCATTACCCAACCCGCCATTTAGGGTATCTTTATCAGCTTGACCGTAAAGTTGATCGTCCCCGTCTCCTCCAGTGAGGTAGTCCTCGCCGATGCCACCATCGAGGAGGTCATCGCCTGTGCCACCTTCAAAATAGTCATTGCCTTCCTGACCATAAAGTTGGTCATTACCTTCCTGACCATAAAGGTTGTCATCGCCTGTGCCGCCTTCGAGATAGTCATTGCCAGCATCGCCATTTAAGGTGTCTCTGCCGTCTTGACCGTAGAGTTGATCGTTGCCGTCTCCTCCATTCAGGTTGTCATTGCCAGCTTCACCTTTGAGCAGGTCTTCATCGGCTCGACCATATAGGTTGTCGTTACCGTCTCCACCGTAAAGGCGATCGCTTCCTGTGCCACCATCGAGCCAATCGTCGCCTGCTTCACCATAAATTAGGTCATTTCCACCCAACCCACTGAGGATATTCTTGCCAGCGTCGCCGAAGAGTAAATCCTCAAATTCTGAACCTTCTAGATTTTCAATGGCTTGGAGGCGATCGCCTTTGGCATCTCCAGCCCAGCCTGTATCTGTTGTGAGACTAACAGATACAGGTGTTGCTGAGGTGAAATAAGAAGCCGTATCATTGCCTTCTCCACCATTGAGATTATCGGCATCCGTACCCCCAACTAAGAAATCGTCACCGTTTTCGCCAGAGAGAGTGTCTTTACCACCTTCGCCAAAAATGATGTCGTTGCCATTTCTGGCGTTAACAACGTCATCGCCATTTCCAGCGTGAATGATATTCGCTTGGGCATCGCCGATGATTTCATCATTGAAGGCAGAGCCAATGACGTTTTCAACATTAAAGATTTGGTCAGTGCCGCCAAAGCCGTCCTTAGCGTAGTTTTGCTCTAAGTTGACTTTAACTGAAATAGGATCGCGGCGGTAGCTGACAGTATCAATGCGATCGCCACCATCAAGGGAGTCATTGCCAGCATTGCCAACTAACAGGTCATTCCCGACTAAGCCTAAGATGCGGTTATTTAAGTTGTTACCAATTAGAACATCATCAAATCCAGAGCCGATAATATTTTCTAGATTTCGTAGAGTATCTATAGTGCCAAACCCATCTAAAGCTTTGCCTGCTGCGATCGTAAAGTTTGGCTCTGTGTCGGTAGGGATGAGGCTGGCAGAAACTATAGTTGTATGGAAAGTTCCACCGGGATTTTGGTAGTTCTGTGCTTCATTAATATTTACAACTACACCACTGAGTGAGTTCTCATAGCTGACGGTATCGATTTCAGTATCACCGTCAATTAGATCATTGCCTGCTTCACCCAGTAGCAGGTCATTGCCAGCATCCCCAGACAGCTTATCATTGTCAGCACCGCCGTATAGAGTGTCAGCATCAGCCCCACCGTATAGACTATCAGTACCAACACCTCCCGCTAGCTCATCATCGCCAGCATCACCTTTGAGGAGGTCATTGCCGTCTTCGCCGAAGAGTTTGTCATTTCCCGCACCGCCATAAAGACGGTCATTGTCTATACCTCCGTAGAGGCGATCGCTGTCGTCACCACCTTCTAGCTCATCATTGCCAGCGTCACCTTTGAGAATGTCATTCCCGCCTTCACCGAAGAGTTTGTCATTCTCTGCACCCCCATTGAGAGTGTCGTTGTCTATACCCCCGTAAAGAGTGTCAGTATCATCACCACCTTCTAGCTCATCATTGCCAGCGTCACCTTTGAGAATGTCATTCCCGCCTTCACCGAAGAGTTTGTCATTCCCCTCACCGCCATTGAGAGTGTCATTGTCTATACCCCCGTATAGAGTATCAGTGTCATCACCACCTGTTAGTTCGTCATCGCCAGCATCACCTTTGAGGATGTCATTCCCGCCTTCACCGAAGAGTTTGTCATTCCCTGTACCGCCTTCGAGAGTGTCAGTACCAGCACCACCGTATATAACGTCATTACCGCCTTCGCCGTAGAGAAAATCTCTACCTCCATTTCCAGTAACATAATCGTTTCCAGCCCCTGCCCGAATCTCATCGCCTACGTCAGTACCTTCTAACACATCTGCTCCTATGCCGGTTTGAAGCGAAATGCTGCCGTCAGGTCGGTAAGTAATCCCACTACTTGGTCTAGTAGGAAATTTAGGCTTCTCAGGGAATGGTGGACGGGCTGGAGCTTGGTTGGAGTCACCTCCATCAGTTAACCCAAAAATTTCTTCAAACGCTCCTCCAATCTGTTCAAACGGTTTTCCTGCATCGTCTACAAACTTACCTGCTTTGTTAAGACGAAAGAATTTACCAGCAGAATCACTGAAGGATTCCAGTTTTTCACCGATCCACTCGGCTGTCTCCTTTCCTTTTTTATAGGTTGTTTTGGCACCATCCCAAACTTGTTCTGCACCATCTTCTGCTATTTGAGTTAGCTTTCCTCCCTCCTTAATTAGCCGCTTTCCTCCTCCAATAAATTCTTCGGCTCCACCTTCCAACTTGTTCCAAACTTGTTCTGCACCATCTCCTGCTATTTGAGTTAGCTTTTCTCCCTGCTTAATTAGCCGCTTTCCTCCTCCAATAAATTCTTCAACGCCATTTTCCCCTATTTTCCATATCTTATCAGCAACTTTTTTGCCATTTTTGATTTCTGATTCAATCAAATCTCCAGCCGCATTAGCTGTTTTTCTGATCCCGTCACCAGCTGCATTTACTGCATCTACTACTAGCTCTGTAGGCTTATCTACCAATACATCTTTTACAAACCTTGCGACCGCTTTTCCGCCTTTTAAATCCTTGATTTGCTCGACATAGCCAAGCACCTTATTAACTTTGTTCTGTATTGCTGCTGGAGGAAATCCTTCTAAGTCAAATTCTACTTTTGGGGATGAAACACCAGCAATAGAAGAACCCAAAATAACAATGTCAGCGCCAAGCCTTATATTAAGAGTTGGTTCTGGCTTTTTAAAAATATTACTGAATCCTAATTTCTCAATCTCACTCAATCGCACAATACCAGGAGATTTTGGCGATGGATCGTTGATAGTAAATCCAAGTGTTAGTCCAGTTTCTAAAGTTGTACTCAAGTTGGCAACGTTAGGAATACCAGCAAATGCACCAACTCCAACTGCTCCAGACAATTCAACTTCATTGCCTGGGTAATCTTTGACAAAAAAACCATCTTCAAAACTATGACCTGATTGAATTCCATAGGTATCAAAGCCAAAGCCTAGTTGGATTTCGGCTCCAAACTTACCCGTCAGAACACCACCTACTATTCCTACGATCGGAAAATCTACGGCAAGGGCATCATCAAATGCTAGCTTAAACTTAGGTGCGTCATAAGAAAAGAGAGTTTTATTTTCGTTTAGTAAAATACCAAAAGCTGTATCTGCTGGATCTTTAATTAGTGGAATATTAAATGTCGAAGGCAAATCTAGCGCAGGGAGTGAAATATTAGGGAGCAAGTTTTTTGTGATCTTACCTGCGGCATCAATTGTTAATTCACCAAGCTCTATTTTCTCACCACCGCTAGGAATCTTTTTAAGGAAATTGTCAAAAGAAAAAATTTCGTCTATCCGTTTAACATCAATTTCATTACCTTTTGCTTTAGCAGCAAATCCAATAACATCTAATAAACTAATTGAGTTAGAGTTATAATCTTGATCGAGGTTAATGCCATTAAAAACGTTTTGATAGAAAATGTTTTTATAATCCGAGATTAAAGGAATTTCTGTTTCCAATAATTCAAACACAGGATTCAGTGGTTTCAATGTGTTCTGAATAAACCCAAGATTGTCTTTTAGGAAACTACCACTGTAGAAAGAACCGGAATCAAAACTAACAGAAAATTTGACTGATCCTGATGCATCAGTCGTTTGTGTCGCACTAATCCCTAGCTTTTGACCGAATTTATTAAGCCTTTCATTGATTGCTGCAACTTCAGTCAATTGATTGTTTGCCATCTTTGCTTTTATTCCTAATTATCTTATCTGGATGAGTTTTACATTTAAAGTGTGTCTACAAGAAAGGGCTAATAATATATCGCCTGCTGCTTCCTCGTAACATTTCTCCAAGCTATACAACCGCGATCGCACCCCTCCCAAACCCCGATAAATTAAGTGCGATCGCATCGCATCCCATCCCAATTCCAAACCATTAGTCAGAAGAAACCAGCAAACGAATAAACATCGTCGCTCACAACTGCTATGGCTCAACTAGATGGAAAATTTATCGCACTCAACACCTTCCGGTGTTTGGGTAAACACTTACCTGTGTTTAATCATTGGGTAAATTCTTGTACTACAACTGAATCACATCAATACTCTACAGCCTTGTATCAACTTTGACGGTTGGAAAAGGTCGGGTCTTTTTGGTAGATTTACGTAAACTTTTGCGAAAAAATCAAGTTTATCGTGGGAATATTGTAGTTAACCTGTATTACTACCGAATAAATGACGGTTGAAGAAGCGATCGCACTCGTTGAGCGATTATTGGAACGGGGATGATTGCTTTCTAAATCTGTGCGATCGCACCCAATTAACAAAATGCGATATCTCACGGTAAACTACGCAATACCAAAAATCAGCGTATGTTGGCAAGTGCGATCGCATGAAATTATCGTGTTATGGGAAAACATTATGTTGGGTTTCGCTTTAATCAACCCAATCTACTCGCTAGTAACCAAACACTACCAGTTAAAAGGCGACCATTTAGAACCGCCCCCATTGTTAACACCGTGGTAGACACATTTCACACTAGTTTCCACATTTATATGGCCTTCTGAAGGATTACCATAGTAGCCTTTCACAGTCCAATTTTGAGTTAAATTACGCCCTTCAGAGCCTTTATCAATTGATAAAGATTGAGTGACGTAAGCGCTACCGTTCGTATATTTGACGGTAACAGAACCTTCTGTATGGTACTGATTTGGGCAACTGGGCACTCCGACGGGCATTGAGATTCGGATACCTTCACTTTGCCAGGATTTACCACCACCAGCAAAATCTGCACAAGCATTATCCTGACCACCACAGCTACTTGCTGGTCGCGGTGTAAAGCCTCGAATATTTCCCTGTTCTACAGTGATGTCTCCAACCCAAACATCGCCTATATGTTTATTGAAACCAAAAGTTCCAGTTTCATTTGCTAGCGCTTGTGAAGACAGCAACAACACTCCAAAAGGTAATAATCTAACTGCTGTCAAACTCTTCCAGGACGACCAACAAAGTCTCATAATCGTACTCCTGTATTACGGTAAACGACTAGAATAAAGATTTAGAAAATAGATGATAGATGAACCCCGACAAGGCTAAGAGGCTATAGAGTATCAGAGGGAGTTAACGTCCTAATACCTGTCTATATCTGTTGGCTAACTCCTGAGACAAGTTATAATCATTGCCTGTACCTGTTACCATGATCGTTGCGTTGCCATTAGGAGCACAGACAACGAAGGCAGTGCCACTGTTACTACGGTAACTTGCCCAAGTATGTGGACTTTGCTTACCAGCATCGTAGAGTTCTGGCTGCTTTCTTAAAAAGTTATAAGAGCCATCCAGACACGCACCCTGCGATCCGAATTTTGTTTCGTACCATCCCCACCAAGCTGTGTAGACTCCTGCATAGCTTGGTGTTACAGCAATAGTAACCAGCGCTGTTACAGCAAATAATGGGGAAAAGTGTTTGTTCATGAGATGCAATCCTTTGCTATTTCATCTAAGGGTTTAATCACTGGGCAGATTTCTGTACTACAACTGAATCACATCAATACTTTACAGCCTTGTATAAAGTTTGACGGTCGGAAAAAGGTCGGAAAAAGGTCAGGTCTTTTTAGTAGATTTACGTAAACTTTTTCAATAAACAAAGCTTATGGTGCGAATATCGTAGTTAATTTAGTATTTCTACGTGGATAAATGACGGTTGAAGAGGCTATCGCACTAGTAGAGGAATTATTGGAACGGGGGCACTTAACAAAAGTTCAAAAGATTGTCTTCTGTCATTCATGGGCAGGACAGACATACTTAGACATGGCTGTAGATTCCGATTACGATCCTGGTCACATTAAAGATGTTGGTTCGGAACTATGGCGATCGCTCTCTCAAGCTTTGGGCGAAAAAGTTACCAAAAATAACCTGCACGGAGTACTGAAGCGAACCGCACAGCAACAAAAGGACACAAACGCCTCCTTAACCTTAAACTTTCAACCCATCACAAATTGGGGGGAAGCAATCGACGTTTCCCACTTCTATGGACGTACTAATGAATTAGAAACTTTGAGCCAATGGATTGAGCGCGATCGCACTCGTCTGGTAGCAATACTGGGTATGGGTGGTATGGGCAAAACCGCACTCTCAGTCAAGTTGGCAGAACAATTACAGGGAGAATTCGAGTATGTAATTTGGCGATCGCTGCGGCACGCACCTTTTTTCCATGACAAGCTGACGGACTGCATCAAAATTCTTTCCAATCAACAAGCGATCGCATTGCCTGCTGACCCTCACGAGCAAATTACCTGTTTAATCGAGTACTTTCGTAAATCTCGTTGTTTGTTGATTTTAGATAACTTTGACACCCTGTTGCAACAGGGTAAGCATACAGGCTGTTACCGGGAAGGCTATGAATCTTATGGTGAGCTTTTGTGGCGATTAGGAGAAACTGGGCATCAAAGCTGTGTTCTGCTCACCAGTCGGGAAAAACCTGCTCAAGTTGCTGCTTTGGAAGGTAATGGTTTGCCAGTTCGTACCCTTGCTCTATCAGGATTAGAAATTGCAGCCGGAGAAACAATTCTCTCCCTGAAAGGGCTATTAAGTACAGAGAACGAAACCCGCCAACTAATTGACTGTTACCGTGGTAATCCCCTAGCGTTGAAAATTGCTGCAACTTCAATTCGAGACTTGTATGAAGGCAGCATTTCCCGCTTTTTTACCGAAGGTACAACAGTTTTTAATGGTATTGGCAATCTCATAGACCAGCAATTCCAGCGACTCTCTGTTTTGGAGCAACAAGTCATGTACTGGCTGGCCATTAATCGAGAAAGTGTTTCGGTGACAGAATTGCAAACAGACCTGACACCCACAGTTCCTAAATCTAAGTTAATTCAAGTTCTGGAGTCTTTATCTTGGCGTAGCTTGATTGAAAACGACACTGCGGGATTTACACAGCAACCAGTAGTAATGGAATACGTTACAGATTGCTTGATTGAGCAAATCTGCCAGGAAATCGTCACGGAATCGCCGCGATATCTGCTCAGTCATGCCTTGATGAAAGCCCAGACAAAAGACTATATCCGCGATAGTCAAATTCACCTGATTGTGCGGCCCATCCTGGAGCAACTACAAGTAACTCTTGGCTCTACTCGTCAGCTTGAGTATAAAATTAGCCGATTGATTAACAAATTACAAGATAAAAAACTCCACCCACAAGGGAATGAGGATAACAGAGACAAGGAAGAAGCAGGGGGCGTTGGGAAGAAGCAGGGGAGCAGGTGGTCACTGAGCGTAGCCGAAGTGGAGCAGGGAGAAAAGGGGAAAATCCCCCTTGCCCCTCCGTCTCTTCCCAATGCCCCATACCTAGATACAGTTGGGTATGGTAGCGGCAACCTGCTGAATTTATTGGCTCAATTAGAAACTGATTTGACTGGGTATGATTTTTCTCGTCTCAATATTCGACAAGCAGATTTGCGATCGCTCAACTTACATCAAGTTAATTTTACCCAAGCGACATTTCGAGAGTGTGCATTTGCTGCAACCTTTGGCGGTATTACTAGTGTTGCTTTCAGTGCTGATGGGTATCATCTTGCTATCAGTGATAGCAACGGTGGAATTTATATCTGGAACGCCAGCAATGGTAAAGAACTTTTTATCTGTAAAGAACACAACAGTTGGATTTGGAGTCTTGCCTTTAGTCCTGTGCATCCAGTTTTAGCTAGTTGCGGTCAGGATCATAAAATCAAACTTTGGGATATCACCACAGGTAAATGTCTTAAAACGTTCCAGGGACACACCAGTATAGTTACATCAATCGCCTTTAGTCCCGATGGTCAATTCCTTGCCAGTACCAGCTACGATCATACAGTCAAACTCTGGCATCTCGGTACAGACCAATGTGTGCAAACACTAGAAGGACATACAACCTCTGTTTGGAGTGTAACCTTTCATCCCACAGGTAAAACCTTAGCCAGTGCTGGTGAAGATAATACAATCAAGTTATGGAATATAGAAACTGGATGCTGTGTGCAAACCTTAATTGGCCATCAGCACTGGATAAAAGCGATCGCCTTTAACCCAGAGGGACAAAGGTTAGCCAGTGCCAGTTTCGATCAAACCGTGAAACTGTGGGATGTATCTACTGGGGTGTGGGTATGTTTGATGACCTTGGTGGGACATACAGGGCTTGTAACATCCGTAGCATTCAGTCCCCAGGGCGATCGCATAGCAAGTGCCAGCTATGACAAAACTGTGAAGATTTGGGATACCAACACTGGCAAATGTTTGGATACCCTCAATAAGCATAGAAGCCGGATTTGGTCAATAGCTTTTCACCCCCAAGGACACTTAATTGCTAGTGGTGGAGATGACCATGCAGCTAGAGTATGGGAGCTTCATACCGGAAAGTGTACTAAAACCTTGCAAGGGCATAGCAATATTATTTACGCGATTGCCCACTGTGAGCAACAAAACCTCCTGGCTAGTGGACACGAAGACCAAACAATCAAACTTTGGGATATCAATCTCAGTGCCCCACAACTCTTAAAAGTTGACCTCCAGCCTTTTCGGGTACTACATGGACATAGCAATCGTGTCTTCAGTGTTGCATTCAGTCCCGATCGGCAATTCCTGGCTAGTGCTAGTGCCGATCGCACCATTAAACTCTGGAGTCCCTATACAGGACAATGCCTCAAAACCTTGTATGGTCATGGAAGCTGGGTTTGGACGATCGCGTTCAGTCCCGACAGTAACTTGCTTGCTAGTGGCAGTTACGACCACACAGTTAAGATTTGGGATGTACGTTCTGGTGAATGTTTACAAACATTGCTGGGACATCCTGGTTGTGTATTGGCGATCGCTTTTAGTCCTGACAGCAAAACTCTCTTCAGTAGTGGCTATGAAAAGATAGTTAAACGATGGGATGTTAAAACAGGCATCTGTCTCAATACTTGGGAAGCAGATTCCAACCGTGTTTGGGCAGTTACCGTCAGTCCAGATAGTCAGTATATTGCAAGTGGTGGTGATGAGCAGACAGTGAAACTGTGGGACATTCACACCGGAAGTTGTCACCGGATATTCCAGGGACATACTGGCCAAATTGTCTGTATTCTATTCACCGCCGATGGTAGCCGCATGATTAGCGGTAGTAGCGATCGCACCATCAAAATTTGGCATATAGCTACTGGAGACTGCCTTGCTACACTAGAAAATCACCAAAATTGGATATGGTCGCTCAGTTTGAGCCACAACGAGCAAACTCTCCTCAGCGGTAGCCAAGATGAAACCATCAACTGTTGGGATCTCGCTACAGGGGAATGTCAACAAACTTTAAGACCAGCCCGTCCTTATGAAGGCATGATTATTACTGAAGTGATGGGTTTGACTGAAGCAGAGGTAGCAACTTTAAAAGCTTTAGGGGCAAAATAAATGAATCTGCTGAAGCACTGGATTATATCATGTCCGGCTGATTAGTGATAATTTCTCCGCCCGCTGCGGTCTTAATAATAAGTCTTTAACTGGACACGATATTACCCGAAAGTTCCCATTGTCTACATCCAAATACTTGGAAAATTATTAAAACTTCAAGTTTAAAATGAGTAAAATGTAAGTACGTGATATACTACGTCTCTCACTTACCCTGGTTTTATGGCACTGCCAATTGTTGCAATTATCGGACGCCCAAATGTGGGCAAATCCACCCTGGTTAATCGACTCGCCGGGGAACAAACGGCGATTGTCCATGATGAACCGGGAGTGACACGCGATCGCACTTACATGCCAGCTTTCTGGAATGGCCGCGAATTTTTAGTCGTAGACACTGGTGGATTAGTCTTTAATGATGATACCGAATTTCTACCACTGATACGCCAGCAGGCAATGACAGCCCTTGCAGAAGCCTGTGCCGCAATTTTTGTCGTAGATGGTCAAACAGGCCCCACATCGGCAGACCAAGAAATCGCCGAATGGATGCGCCAACAACGCGTACCTGTGCTACTAACTGTAAATAAATGTGAATCTCCAGACCAAGGCTTAATGCAAGCTGCCGAGTTTTGGGAATTGGGTTTGGGCGAACCATACCCCATCTCCGCAATTCATGGTAGTGGCACAGGAGAGTTACTCGACGAGTTAGTTAATCACATACCTGCTGTTGAAGACATCCCAGAAACGAATGAAATCAAAGTAGCAATTGTGGGCCGCCCAAATGTGGGCAAATCGAGCTTACTCAATTCTTTTGTTGGCGAAGAAAGGGCAATTGTCAGCCCAATTTCTGGCACAACCCGCGATGCCATTGACACCGTTATTGAACGAGAAGGACAAACCTACCGCTTAATTGACACCGCCGGCATTCGCAAAAAGAAACACATAGAATACGGCACAGAATTCTTTAGTATTAACCGTGCCTTCAAAGCGATTCGTCGCGCTGACGTGGTTTTATTAGTACTAGATGCTGTAGATGGAGTCACAGAGCAAGACCAAAAATTAGCTGGGCGGATTATCGAAGAAGGTCGAGCTTGCATCATCGTCGTTAATAAGTGGGATGCTGTTGAAAAAGACTCTTACACAATCTACGACTACGAAAAAACTCTGCAATCACGGTTACATTTTACCGAATGGGCAGAAACAATTTTTGTGAGTGCCTTGTCGGGACAACGGGTAGAAAAAATTCTAGAGTTGGTGAAAACGGCGGCTGAATCACACAAACGGCGTGTCAGCACATCAGTTATTAACGAAGTTTTAACAGATGCCGTTAGCTGGCATTCACCGCCAGCATCCCGTGGTGGTCGTCAGGGCAAGATCTATTATGGTACACAAGTAAGTAGCCAACCACCAACGATCGCACTATTTGTCAATGATTCCAAACGCTTCAACGACAACTACCGCCGATACATTGAACGTCAATTCCGTCAACAGCTAGGATTTAAAGGCACGCCTATTATTTTACTCTGGCGCAGCAAAAAAGTCCGTGATGCCGAAATTGGTAATGTTAATAGAGCAACTCGCGTCAAATTAAGTTAGGAAACGCGATGAATCGCGTCTGTACAAGAGTTATGAGTTAAAGTCAGAATTGCTTGCTAACTATAAAACTCTATCGACTAGAGTTTGATAGCGACAGAAGGTGAAAGTTATGAGTTTAAGTCAACACTCATAACTCCTTACTCCTAACTCCTTACTTTTAACTCTTAACTCTAAAATGGATTTATTGCGATCGCTGCCACTTGGACTTTATTTAGAACAACCCCAAACTTGGCTGCATAAAATCGATCCGCGAGTCAAGTTCGCCTGGTTGATGAGCTTTTTAACAAGCTATGTTTTAGCTAACAACTTTTGGCGGGTATTGCTGGTAGTACTGTTGATTATTGCCACCTTGATTGCTAGGATTCCCCGGCGAGTATGGCAGCAACAAATGGGCTGGCTATTAATGCTATCCTTTTTTGTCTTAGCGATCGGAGCCATCAGTCCTGATGGAATGGGTGTAGATTATCAGCCACGCCTGCCAGCTAATGAACAAATATTAACCCAGCCAGCGAACTCCAAGAATATTGTTCCAGAGCAAACAAGTAATAACAAAAAATACAACTATGTGCTATTGCAGAAAGGCCCAGTCAAAGTAACTCGCCGCTCCTTGGATTTGGCTGTACGTCTGAGTACAATTATATTTACCGTAATTTACAGCACCAACCTCTATCTGCTAACAACCGCACCAGAAGAAATTACATCTGGTATAGAAAGCCTAATGCAACCCCTGCGACGCTTCAAATTGCCTGTCACAGAAATTGCTTTAACTTTAACCTTGTCCTTGCGCTTTATTCCTCTAGTTTTAGAAGAAGTGCAAAACTTATTTCGTTCTGTGATGACAAGGGCAATTAATTGGAAAAAGCTGGGATTGAAAGGAGGCTTCAAAGTTTGGATGACAGTCGCAGAGAGATTGTTAGAAAATCTGCTCTTACGAGCCGATCAAATGGCGAATGCAATGATGGTGCGGGGTTTTACCAGTCCCAACGAGCATCGAGTGCAGTGGCACGACTTACGATTCAAAGGGCGTGACTGGCTTGCTATTGCAACTTTAATTGTATTTTGGGGAATACGGCTAGCTATAGGAACTCAGGTCTAATTTTGCACCGAAAAGGTAGTATAGCGGTGTGCAGTTGAGTAAGATACAAAAACTTTACTGAAACGATTTCATAGTAAGGATTTTGGTTTTCTCATCTAATCGATAACTGCTATATTTTCTTTTCGCGCTTTCCCATCTCCCCTTCACAGGCCCTTTATTAGGTTGTCTATACCACTATGTGGTATAGAAAATTGAACAGTTATTCCACCAGAAAATTGATCCCATACCATTTTACGTAGCTTTTTAGTATGAACCAGATTATTTTGCTGTTTTAGGTCGCGTGCAACAAATTTTTGGCTAGCTGCCAGTGATGCAAGTGGGTGCGGGAAGTGTCGCAGACAGCGATCCTGAATAAAGCATGGTATGAATCTCTGCACAAAGCCCAGGCACAATTGACAATGCTGAATAGGGAATAGTTTTTTTCTAGTCCCCAATTCCCATTCCCCATTCCCCAATTCCCATTCCCCATTCCCCAATTCCCAATCCCCACTTCGCACTTAAGTTAGCTATTTTGTGCCATTTAGCAATAGTTGTGGCAGTATGGAAAGAAGTTGAAAAGTTCGCTGTTGCCGTTGGGAGCTTCAAAGGGTGTTTTCCCTTGCTACGTCGAACTTTTAACAAGAGGATCAGGACTATCTTGTACCTTGTTCCGACAGATTGGTAAATTGAAGTCACCAAAGCAGATGGTGATGTTTCTCAACCAGCCTTTACTCTCTGAATCCACGCTTTGCGGCTTCTGTTGTACCATTTCGCTTCACTACCACTAGCTTCATCTGCCAATTAGAAACTAGATCAAGGTCTTCGTAACCGCAGTTTTGCATTTTAAGCAAATATTCTGACGAATGTTGGTATTATCGTCTGAATGTTTGTAATTCACTGCGAAAAGATATATATACTCCCACCTTGACTACACCTTGACTCATAAATGAATCCAGAAAACGCAGAAACTTACATAAACCATCCAACTTGGGGTTTACTCTACAAAATCTGTATGGTTGATGAGACCCAGGATTTGTTCACCACACTTTATGCCCAGCGCCTGTTTTTTTTGGTCGCAAATGACGTTAAAGGTGTCAAATTCCAGCCAATAGGACGAACTGAGGCTAGAATGATGTTGGAAAATCGCTTACGTACCCTGCGGCGCAGTGGACATTCTCAGGAGTACGATCAACTTCAAAGTGTTTTCCAACGCACCTTCCAATGAACAGTTCGATTTCCGAACGTATTGTTTCCATTCGTTCTTCCTTACCAACTTCAGTCAAATTGATTGCTGTTAGCAAACAAGTTTCTGCCCAGGCCATTCGGTCTGCATACTCCGCAGGAATTCGTGATTTTGCGGAGAGTCGCATCCAAGAAGCTGCCAGTAAACAAGCCGAGTTGCAAGACTTACCGGATATTACCTGGCACTTTATTGGACATTTGCAAAGCAATAAAGCTAAAAAAGCCCTCGAAAAATTCTCTTGGATTCACTCTGTGGATAATTTGAAGCTGGCACAGCGCTTAGATCAATTGGCGCAACAGCTAGGGGTGAGTCCCAAAGTTTGCTTGCAAGTGAAAATTCTCCCCGATCCCAACAAATCTGGTTGGAGTGTGTCAGAACTTTTGGCTGATTTACCCATACTCGATCAATACAAAAATTTACAAATTCAAGGTTTGATGACAATTCCACCTTCAGGATTAAACGATCCCGAAATTTTGAATGTGTTTAATCTCAATCGTGAGCTAGCAAAGAAAATCCAGGAGCAACATTGGTTGCACATTAAAATGCAGGAACTATCTATGGGTATGTCAAGCGACTATGAACTAGCAGTACAAGCAGGTGCAACGATGGTACGATTAGGAACTATATTGTTTGGCGATCGCTCTTAAGCATATTACACATCCCTCTTTCGGTTGAGTATCAAGTACAAGCAGGAGCAATGAGGGTGTAATTAGTAACAATATTGTTTGGCGATCGCTCTTAGCCCTCGACAGTCAGCTTTTCAGGTCAGTATTAATAGAGATCAGGATTTGATGACAAGAATTTTGTAAGAGACTGGTGCAATTAGAAACAAAGGATATAGTATTGACAAGAGCAATCGCCAAGGGAAAATGGGGTAAAAAGAACTTTCCTTCGGACAAACCTTAGGATATAATCTTGACTCATTATTATGTTTAGGCGATGCACAGACCTTTCCAATAAGTGTCGGTTCATCGCCAAAACCCGTAGTATGGGCTACAAATAGCAATATACTTGCTGGAGTATCCACCGATGTAGCGATTGCTCCTATCTCAATAAATCCTAAGCCAAGTCAATACAGGCTATTCGCACCAGGAGAGTACACAGACAATGAACAACATCTTTTCCAAACTCAGAGACTTTGTAGGTCTAAATGAGCAAGTGGAATACGAATATTACGAAGAAGAACCAGAAACAGATAATAATAATTACCAAAATCTGTATCAGCAAGAAAATCCCCAACCCGCAGCCCCACAAGAGAGCGCAACCGCTCAGAATCGACGCTGGCGGGAACCAGTGCCTACAATGGGAGATGATATCGCAGCAGGTTCAAAGCCAATGGGGAATGTAATTGGTATGCCAGGAGCAATTAACGGAATTTCGGAAGTTTTAGTCCTCGAACCACGCACCTTTGAAGAAATGCCCCAGGCAATTCAAGCGTTGCGAGAACGGAAGTCAGTGGTATTAAATCTGACAATCATGGACCCAGACCAAGCTCAACGAGCAGTAGATTTTGTTGCAGGTGGTACTTACGCACTAGATGGACATCAAGAGCGCATCGGTGAAAGCATCTTCTTGTTTACACCAAGCTGTGTCCAAGTTAGCACCCAAGGTGGCGTTCTTCATGAAGTACCACAACCGCCAGCACGTCCTTCTCGTCCTACAGGTTCTCCAAATCAAACCTGGGGCAACGAAACTAACCGGATGGCACAATAGAGTTAAATTAGTTGTTAGTCCTTTGTCCTTTGTCATTTATCTAGGATTTTGATCGTAGTGGCAAATGACAAACGACAGAGGACTAATGACAAATGACTAACGATCAATGACTATAAAATTTGGTTTAATTGGTGGTGGGGTAATGGGAGAAGCGCTCTTATCCTGCCTTATCGCGCGTGGAATTTATCAATCATCAGAAGTCATAGTTAGCGAACCGCTACCTTCACGTCTAGATTTTTTGCAACAGCAATACGGTGTTGCTGTGACGACAGATAATAGTGAGGTTTTCACTCAAGCAAAAGAAGTTGTATTTTTGGCAGTGAAACCGCAGGTGTTCAGCGCGATCGCGCAAGAATTAGCAGATATTGATATTATTAATAGAGAACAATCACCCCTGATAATTTCCATATTGGCGGGTGTGCCCTTAAGTCAGCTAGAAGCTGCATTTGTGCAATTGCCAGTTATCAGAGCAATGCCCAACACTCCAGCCACTGTGGGAGCAGGAATTACCGCCATTTGTTCCGGTGCATATACCAATACCAAGCATCACCAAATAGCACAACAAGTTTTTTCTGCTGTGGGCGAAGTTGTGGAAGTCTCAGAAGGGCTGATGGATGCAGTCACAGGGCTATCTGGTAGTGGCCCCGCTTACGTGGCGCTGCTAGTAGAATCACTTGCTGATGGCGGAGTATCCGCAGGTTTACCTAGAGCAATTGCCAATCAATTAGCATTGCAAACCGTACTGGGAACAGCGAAACTGTTGTATGAAACCAAAATGCACCCAGCAGAACTTAAAGATCGCGTTACCAGTCCCGGTGGTACAACCATTGCGGGAATTGCCAAGCTAGAACAGGCAGGATTTCGTTCAGCTTTAATTGAAGCAGTGAAAGCTGCCACAGAGCGATCGCAAGAACTGGGAAAATGAGAGACTGGGGACTAAGGGCTTAGGGACTGGGAAAAAGTTTTCCAAATACCCAGTACCCAATCCCCAACGCCCAGTACCTAATCCCTAACGAAGTTGACAAAAGACTCGTTAGTATAGTAAACAATCTGGTTGCAAATGTGATTGAGTGAATTATCCTGCGCCGTCTCCAGAACTTGACTTAGGGTCTATATTTCCCTTTGATCTAGATCAGTTTCAAAAAGAAGCGATCGCGTCCCTAAACGCCGGACGCTCCGTAGTCGTTTGTGCGCCCACAGGTTCGGGCAAAACGTTAGTCGGGGAATACGCCATTTATCGCGCCCTGTCGCGAGGAAAACGTGTATTTTATACTACTCCCCTAAAGGCGCTGTCGAATCAAAAATTACGTGACTTTCGAGAAAAATTCGGGTTTGATCAAGTCGGACTGTTAACTGGAGATGCCTCCATTCACAGGGATGCACCGATTTTGGTGATGACCACAGAAATTTTCCGAAATATGCTCTATGGCACACCTATCGGGCAAGTCGGCATCTCATTAGTAGACGTGGAAGCGGTGATACTTGATGAGTGCCACTACATGAACGATCGCCAGCGCGGTACAGTTTGGGAAGAATCCATCATTTATTGTCCCCGTGAAGTGCAACTGGCAGCCCTCTCAGCAACGGTTGCTAATAGCGATCAACTCACCGATTGGTTAAATCGCGTTCACGGCCCAACAGACCTGATTTACTCTGATTTTCGCCCAGTTCCCTTGGAATTTCACTTTTGCAATCCCAAAGGGTTATTTCCCCTGTTGAATGATAGCAAAACCAAAATTAACCCCCGTCTTCTTCAGAAGAAGAAGGGCAGAGGGGGAGAAAGGGACAGGGGGAGAAGTGGTAGACCAGAAGCTTCTGGTATAATTTATACATTGAGCCAGTTAGAGCAAAGGGATATGCTACCAGCTATTTACTTCATTTTCAGTCGCCGGGGATGTGATAAAGCGGTGGCTGAAGTGGGTGATTTATGGCTGGTAAATAATGAAGAATCCCAGATTTTACGGCAACAAATTGATGACTTTTTAGCCCGCAATCCCGAAGCTGGGCGTTCTGGACAAATTGCCCCTCTATACCGGGGAATTGCTGCCCACCACGCCGGGATTCTACCTGCATGGAAAGCACTGGTAGAAGAACTATTTCAGCAAGGGCTGATTAAAGTAGTATTCGCCACTGAGACGCTGGCTGCGGGAATTAATATGCCCGCTCGGACAACGGTAATTTCTACCCTTTCCAAGCGGACTGACACCGGACACCGCCTGTTGAATGCTTCCGAATTCTTGCAAATGGCGGGACGGGCAGGCCGTCGGGGAATGGATAAACAAGGTCATGTGGTGACAGTCCAAACTCCCTTTGAAGGGGCCAAAGAAGCCGCGTATTTGGGAACATCCAAGCCAGACCCCCTCGTAAGCCAGTTTACGCCCAGTTATGGGATGGTACTCAACTTGCTGCAAACCCACACCCTAGACCAAACCAGGGAACTGATAGAACGCAGTTTTGGACAGTACATGGCCACCTTGCATCTAAGGCCAGAATACGATGAGATTGCCGAACTAGAAAAACAATTAGCTCAACTTCACGAGCAAATCGCCGCAGTTGATGAAAATGAACTGGCTATTTATGAGAAATTACGGCAACGTCTGAAAGTCGAACGCCAGATATTAAAAACCCTGCAAGAGCAAGCGCAGGAAGATAGACAAGAAGAACTGGGGATGATGTTGGACTTTGCAGTGTCAGGAACTCTGTTAAGTCTCAAAGGCAAAAACATCACAGTGTCTTCACCTGTAACCGCAGTGTTAGTGGGAAAATCGCCGGGTTCTGGTCAAGCTCCTTACTTGGTATGCTTAGGGCATGATAATCGCTGGTATGTGGCAACCACAGGGGATGTAGTCGATTTGTATGCTGAACTGCCGCGAATTGAAGTGTCACCGGATATACTACCACCGCCAGAGATGCCCTTGAAGCCCGGACAGTCGCGCCGTGGTAACGAAGAAACTTTTGCGATCGCTACGCGTATTCCCAATCCGATAGAATCTTTGCATCTAGCACCAGAAGTAGCAGAACAACTCAGTCGCACTGCTGCCATCCAAGAGCAATTAGAAGCTCATCCCTTACATCAATCAGGCAATGCTGCCACCCTTTTCAAGCGTCGCGCCAAATATGTCGAACTAGAAGCCGAACTCGAACAGTTGCAAGGGCAAGTAGAACAACAGTCACAACGTCACTGGGAAGAATTTCTCAATTTAATCTTAATTTTGCAACACTTTGGCGCTTTAGATAACTTAGTGCCCACACAATTAGGGCGAATTGCTGCCGCCATTCGGGGTGAGAATGAATTGTGGTTGGGTTTGGTATTCGCTAGTGGTGAATTGGACAACTTAGATCCCCACCATTTAGCCGCCGCCGCCGCCGGTTTGGTGATGGAAACACCCCGTCCAGATAGCAAGGTTAACTTTGAACTTAGTAATGAAGTGGCAGAAGCCTTAGCAAAATTGCGGGGAATTCGTCGCCAAATGTTCCAACTACAACGGCGGTATAACGTAGCGCTACCTATATGGTTAGAGTTTGAGTTAATTGCCATAGTAGAACAATGGGCGCTCGGAATGGAGTGGACAGAACTCTGCGAAAACACCACCTTAGATGAAGGCGATGTGGTGAGAATTCTCCGCCGGACGTTGGATTTATTATCACAAATACCTCACGTTCCACATCTGCCAGACTCTTTTCAGCGTAATGCTTATCGGGCGATGCAGTTGATTGATAGATTCCCTGTGAATGAAGTGGTTGAATAAACAGGACACTCTTAGCTACAGAGTTCTATGTGTCTTTTTATTTCAGGACTTACTCAAAATTAGACATTGTAGGGGCAATTCATGAATTGTCCCTACAAAGCACCCCAAGAATGAATTTAGATTTAATAGTAGTGGTACGTAGTTAAAAATGCTTTTTTTGTTTCGTATATCTGCTATACGTAATTAATCACATCTATTTAACAGAAGTTGTAGTCGCTATAAGCGCTATTCAACCTTAGTACACCAAGTTTCCAGTACCCTGCAACTGACGCAAAGAATTTATACATAATGGACAGTCGCATCCAAATACCCTGATTGCAGCATCACTTTCTTCATCAGTAAAGTTCAACATAGCAACATTCTGATTTGATATTGATGTGACAATAGTTGAGGAACGTGCAGATGAGGTGTAAGGTTTCTTTCTCTCTGAATCTCGAATGCACACAAAATCTTTTCCACCATGTGGGTTAGTGATACAAGTACGACCATCTTCTGTGTGCATCAATCGCTGTGTAATACTACCACTAGCATGGGCAGGATGAAATGCTACCAGCGTAGACATCATCGATACAAAGATTGAGGAAGTTGAAAGCAAATTCAGAAGAATTTTTTTGTTCATAGATTTTTTTGAGAAAATTGTCTACTAGCTTAGGGTATTCGATTCACTTTCAAACTTCAAGTGGGTTTACCCTAAGAATAGCTAGCTTGACACTTGTTATTCAAGAAAGTTCCATATTTACCCAGTTTGATCGCAAAGTAGTTGTCATAGCAGAATTAAGCAGTCAAACAGGCTTGAAGTTTGCGGATCAAGACCTTTAAAACCTTATGCAGAGTGATAAATCGCTCACTACGAACAAAAATTATATCTTAGATTATTCTACAAAAATTATAACTGCTATAGCTATCCTTACAAGATTTAAAATCTTAATTTGAACCAAAAGATAGCATTAGTATTGAACAATAAAATTGATATAGATTCTCATTCTTAAATGTTCAACTTGTAAAAATCTCTTTTTTTTATTACATTTGGAAAAGGCTCATATACCAAGTAATTTACTAGCCTAAATACAAAAGATGAAGCAAAAACTACATTCAGAATCTTCAGGTTGTTGCAATGGTGAACACAATCATCATGAGAATCATAACGACGCTCATAATCATACCCATGATGAGAATCATAACCATGACCACAATCACGATCATGGTGGAGAATTCAATCTAAAAAATGAGCTATTGCCTTTGGTAGCAATTTTAAGTTTATATGTGCCTGGTGTAATTTTTGAAAATCAATTACATAATACATTCTACTCAATAGGTGAATATCTGCTTTTCATCCCTGCCTATTTATTGAGTGGATGGAGTGTTTTAAAAACTGCTGGACGCAATATACTTAAAGGTAGATTATTTGACGAAACTTTTTTGATGACAGTAGCGACATTAGGGGCGATCGCAATTCATAAATTGCCCGAAGCTGTTGGAGTCATGCTATTTTATAAAATTGGCGAATTGTTCCAGGATCTTGCCGTTAGTCGTTCCCGTAGTTCCATCAAAGCCTTATTAGAAGTCCGTCCAGACTATGCAAATATCCAAATCGAGGGGGAACTAAAAAAAGTCCGCCCAGAAACAGTAAATATTGGAGATATTATCGTCGTCAAACCTGGGGAAAAGATTCCCTTGGATGGTGAGATTATAGATGGAAATTCGCAAGTTGATACATCTGCATTAACTGGAGAATCTGTACCGCGAACAGTGAGGCTGGGTGAAATAGTTTTGGCTGGGATGATAAATAAAATGGGTGTTCTCAGCATTAGAGTCACCAAACTATTTGATGACTCTGCTATTGCCAAGATTTTAGACTTGGTGCAAAATGCCAAAAGCAAAAAAGCAGAGACAGAAAAATTTATTACTAAATTTGCCCGATATTATACGCCAATAGTAGTTTTTATATCTCTAGCAGTTGCTTTATTACCTCCTTTATTCATTTCTAGTGCAAGTTCTTCAGAATGGATTTATCGTGCCTTAATTTTGCTAGTTATTTCCTGTCCTTGTGGACTCGTTATCAGTATTCCGTTAGGTTACTTTGGAGGAGTGGGAGGTGCAGCTAAACGGGGGATTTTGGTTAAAGGCTCTACTTTTTTAGATACTCTAAATGCAGTCAATACAGTTGTATTTGATAAAACTGGAACGTTAACTAAAGGCGTATTTAAAGTAGTAAAAACAGTAGCATTAAATGGCTACAATGAAACAGAATTGCTGCAATTAGCTGCCAAAGTAGAATCGCGCTCAAATCATCCCATCGCTCAATCTATCCTTAAGGCTTATGGGGGAAAGATTGATGAATTTGAGGTGAGAGATTATGAAGAGATTGCAGGCTATGGAATTAGAGCCAAGGTTGAAAATAGGGTAGTGATAGCGGGAAGCGATCGCTTACTCCATAGAGAGAATATTGCTCATGATAATTGCCAGCTAGAGGGAACAGTCGTTCATTTAGCAGTGGATAATATTTACGCTGGTTATATTGTCATTGCTGATGAACTGAAAGAAGATGCGAGACACGCTATTCAAGCACTCAAGCGAATCGGTGTACAAAGAACAGTAATGTTGACTGGAGATAATCAAGCGATCGCTTCCCGAATTGCCGAACAGCTAGGCATAGATGCTTACGAAGCCGAGTTATTACCAGAAGAAAAAGTTAATGCCATTGAGAAATTACTCAGCACCGCCGACAAGCATGGTAAAGTTGCCTTTGTTGGGGATGGTATTAATGATGCGCCAGTGATTGCTAGAGCTGATGTTGGGATGGCAATGGGTGGCTTAGGTTCAGATGCAGCCATTGAAACTGCTGATATTGTCATCATGACAGATGCGCCGTCAAAGGTAGCAGAAGCAATACAAATCGCCAGAAAAACAAGGCAAATAGTTTGGCAAAATATTGGCTTTGCGTTAGCAATTAAAGCTGTGTTTATTGGATTAGGTATTTTAGGTATAGCGACAATGTGGGAAGCTGTCTTTGCTGATGTTGGAGTAGCATTGCTGGCAATTTTAAATGCAACTAGAGCGATGAAATAAAAATTTTGGAAAATCGGGAATCTGTAATTGGGAAATTGTAGCAGTTAAACTATGAGTCCTTCTGACTCATATTTTGCTACCCAAGAATAGAACCTATGAATTCATCAATCACAGGCATTGCTACAGCTAGTTTAGCTTTATTACTAAACTATTCTGCAAATCCAGCTTTTGCACTACCCCAGAAAATCAATCATCCAATTACTGTTGCTAAATCGCAACCATTAACAAACACCTTGATTGTTCCTGGCGAACGAGTAGGGCCAATAACACGCACAACCACGAAGCAAGATTTAGTGAAGTTGTTTGGTATATCCCATCTCGTTGATAAAACCATTTCCGGTGCTGAAGGAATAGGGAGTTTCGCTGCTACTCAGGTAAATCTAAATCAGGGGCGATCGCTCTTGGTAGTTTGGAGTGATAATACTCGTACTAAACCTCTAGATGTGCGTAACCTGGGTTCAGCTTGGAAAACCCGCGAAGGTATTGGTGTTGGAACCCCGTTGAGCGAGTTACGCAAGCAGTTAGGTGACTTTAAGCTCTATGGATTGGAGTGGGATTACGGCGGTACTATCTTGTTGGATAGTAGTAAATTATCCCGTTATCAAGGCAAACTCATTTTACGAGTAAACGCTGCTCCCAATGCTTATGAAAAGTTCCCCAATGACTACCAAGCAGTGTTAGGGGATGGTACTTTTTCCTCCAGCGATCGTCACTGGAAACCTTTGGGAATTAGGCTAGCAGAAATTATCGTTGTATTGAATCCTAGTGAGTAGTGGTATGCTAAACATCAGTTTGCTTGCTATGGTGCAGAAAGAATCTGGAAGCGACTTTTTATACTAAGTTTAGAACTAGTAAATTACTGTGGCCAGTGAATAAACTATCGGGATGTTCCAATTAAGAATTGAGTCAGGATGCGTATAATTGCATCTGAGCAGTTAGTGAGGAATTGCGATCGCAGTTTCAATCGGGGAAGTTTGGTGAAGATGCGATCGCATTCTTCACCCACTGTATGACGAACCAAAGCTTTACCAACGGTTATGCCTTACTCCATTAGCGTAGATGCAGATTTATCTGTCACGCTCAAAGATGCAAGAGCTATAGTAAATATACTGATTGATAGCGATCACACTGCCTATCCACCAGAAAAAGTTACACTTGAGTCTGCATTGTAGTCATGAGACTTATGTAAATATACAGTTATTTAGCGCATCGAAATTACGATTTTCTCACCCAGAAAACAAGGAAAATACAGATATTCAGCTAATTGGTGTTTGTTTATACTATTTCAAATTTTTGTAGTCGTTATACTCATAACTTAGGTTCTACCTGGGAATTAGGAAGTGGCTTTGCCACTTCTTTTTATTAATTTAGTAACCCAGTAAAAAATAAATTAAAAGTTAAAAGTAATTTGTTGAACTTTTAACTTTTATTAGCTGTCATATATGTCCGTTTAATTGCTCATCAAATAATTATTCTGTCAAGCTATGGCTTTGTAATCTTCAACAGAATTTTGGTCAATGTAGACATGATATTAGTCATTACTCGTTGTATCTTGCCATCTCTCACGCTTAGGCTTGCTCTCTACATCGCGCGATCGCGCTTCTTGCCAAGTCCCCCACATTAGAGATTGCTGCCTTTCAACATAGTTAATAAACTGCATGATTGACTGATCTGCTTTGATTGGAGTTTTTAAATCAAACTTAATTGTTTGGACAATCTTGATGTCACCCATGAGAAAAAATGTACCTGCAATCTTAGTCAGCCATAACACCACTCGATTGGATAACCAACCAAAAAATCCTTTACGTTTCTTAGTAATTAACAGGATTTGACCTTCAGCTTTTCCACCTTCATGGAGGCGAACTGCAAACATTGTGTGGACATGGAAGAAATCGGGACCAAGTGTCACAATGCCAATGCTACCGTACCAATAGCAAATACTGTAAGTTATGGCATTTTTGTAGAAAAGACGGATGAGTTTAATGAAAGATGAATTCTCTTTAATGTGTGTAGTGTTACTGAAGATAATTGCATTTTCGTTCAGTTCCTGTCTTTCAAAAATAATTTCTATTGGTAGTTTATGGACTGTATTGACATGTTGAGTATCAATCGCATTAATCATCACCACATTGGGGTGACAGTTCATTAGAAAGTGAGAATGGATAGCGACATCACACTCTTTTTGTTCTAATTCGGGAATAAAAGGTAGGGGTTGTTGTGGTATTTCTCCAGTCCAAACCCAAATCATGCCGTACTTTTCAGCAGTGGGCCAAGTTTGTAACTTTAGTGAAGGCGGCGTATCTAAACATGGGATATCAATACACATCCCTTCAGCATCAAACTTCCAGTGATGGAAGAAACAACGGAGTGCATTACCCTCAACTTTGCCTTCAGCAAGATGAGCGCCCATGTGGGGACAGTAGGCATCAAAGGTAGTTACTCTTCTGTCCTTACCACGGTAAATCACTAGTTCTCTGCCCAAAATCGTGACAGGTTTTACTTCACCCACCCGCAGATTTTGAGAGGGTATTACCCAATACCATCCTTCAATAAAACGCTCTGGATTATTGAAAGTTTTAGGTTTACGGGTTGAGCTAGAAGTCTGCGAGTTGAGATTCATTTTTATGGTTTCACTTGAGGTGAAGCAGTTGATCTAGAAGTAACATGCGAACTAAAAAAAAACAGTTACTTTCAGTACCATGAGAAATAGTCACCCAACAAATCGATAAAAATCGAGGAGTAAAACATTGAGTAAATTAGATTCAAAATGTTAAAATTATACTAATTAATTATTAGATAGTATCAGCCAATATTTATTATGAATAGATATCTGAAAAATCAAAACTTAGTAATATCTCTAATTAAATAAAAGTTTCAACTACTGACACCAAGATTTGGCTAAAGTCTAATCTGAATTAATAAATTAGTATAAATATGTAATAATAATTACAATATTTGGGAAAATCTACCGTGTTAACTCAGGAGACAAAACTGCTTTTAATTGGTCAGGTAACAGATATAAGCGGAATCCCTATCAGGACAATTCGCTATTACGAGAGTTTAGGTTTAATCAAATCATCAAGACGAACAGAGGGAGGCTTCCGTCAGTTTTCATTGGATGTGCTGACTCGTCTAGCGTTCATTAAAAGGGCACAAAATCTTGGTCTGAGCTTAGAGGAGATTGGAAATATTCTTCAGGTCTATGACCAAGGACAAGCTCCCTGTGGTGAAATCAAAGAAAAGCTCCAGGACAAGCTTTTGCAAATTGATCGCCAAATCGATCAGTTGTTAACTTTGCGATCTGAAATAAAGGGATTACTTTCAGGCTGGAAGAATATCGGCGACCAGTATGAAGATACAATTTGTCCCATTATTCAAAATATCCCTCAGTGCTGAGAAACAGAAAAGAAGACAGAGGAGGCAGCAGGAGCAAACTTATGACAGCACATATCCTTTTGGTGGAAGATGAAGTCAAACTAGCACGATTTGTTGAATTAGAGCTAAGTAGCGAAGGATACCAAGTAAGTGTAGCTCATGATGGGATTGCCGGTCTCACCCTAGCGCGAGACTCATCGCCAGATTTAGCGATTCTGGATTGGATGTTACCAGGTTTAACAGGTTTAGAAATTTGTCGCCGTTTGCGAGCAACAGGTAGTACAGTACCAGTAATTTTATTGACAGCAAAAGATGAAGTGAGCGATCGCGTTGCCGGATTAGATGCGGGAGCCGATGATTATGTAGTTAAGCCCTTCAGCATAGAGGAATTACTAGCTAGAATTCGCGCCCATCTACGCCGTACGCAAGAAACAGCCGAAGATTTGTTGCAATTTGAAGATTTAAGCTTAAATCGTCGCACTCGTGAAGTTTTTCGGGAAAAACGAAGCATTGAGTTAACAGCAAAAGAGTTTGACTTATTAGAATATCTCCTTTCACATCCCCGTCAAGTGTTTACTAGAGATCAAATTTTAGAGAAAGTTTGGGGTTACGATTTCATGGGTGATTCTAATATTATTGAAGTATATATTCGTTATTTGCGACTCAAATTAGAAGAGAATAATGAAAAGCGTTTGATTCATACAGTCCGTGGTGTAGGCTATGCACTACGGGAACAATCGTAATGACTTGGTGATTTCGACAAAAAGCAAAATTTTAAAGAAAAAAGAGGATCATGAATAAAAAATGGGCTGTCAAACGGCTAACAGTAAATCTCACGGCTGAGGAAATGAAGAAACTTGAACACTACTGTGCTTTGACAGGTAGGCCAGCAACAGACGTAATTCGAGAATTACTCCGATCTCTTGAGGTTGACAATACTGAAAACTCTGAAATGGCAACAGCAGACTCAAAAACAACAGTTGGCAGTGGCTCAAAATTACAGTAACTATTCACCAGAATATCTCGCCAAATCTCAAAAATCTGCTAGCTATCTTGAATTACCAATAGGGCTCAAGGTAATACTTCTCGGTTAAGGGTACAAGGGTAAGGGTTTAAATTCATCCCTTACCCTTGTACCCTTAAACTTTTCCTATCCCCTTTTCTCCTTAATCGACAAGTATTAGGGCAATCTGGGTTTATTCTCGTTGCTGCCAGATGGGTCATTTAGCGTTCAAGTCGCTTCTCTACAAGACGCTCTTGCTTGCTTCTATCTAAGAGTACGCTCCAATTAAAAATTATTAATTAAAAATTGCAAGACGCTCTTGAAAAAAATACTAACTAGACAGTCAAGGGGCAAATATATAAAATTAATGCCTTTTTTCTTTGCCATGTCTTAACAAGCATATATTTTGGGCATCATAATTCCAAGCTGAATACATGAGCTAGCAGTCAGAAAACTCTTTGGCAGCAAGTTTTTTACAACTATAGTATTGACCTATGGCAGATAATTTTATGCTTTATTTCTTTATTTCTCCACATAGTTCATACACTGGGTTGATTTGGAGATGCCTACAGATTCAATTGGGAGTAATCTGTAGCGTAGGTATTTGGACATTCTCAGAAGCTAAGTTACAAGCTGCCCAAGCACATCAGACCTGGAAATCACCTTCAGAATTGATTGAGGGAGTCACCAAAGTCAATCCTGAGCCAACACCTATCTTGATGGCCGCACCCGAAAACTTCAATCCTGATTTGCAATTACGGCCAGCGCTACCCGAACCCCCGCAAAATTCTAGTCCACCAAAAACTTTCACCGAACCACCGCAGAATTCTAGCCCACCAAAAACTTCCACTGAACTAAAAACGCCAGATGCAGTTTTGGAAAGCATTCATACGGACTATCGCTATGACACAGATAACTTTGGCCAAACCAATTTCTTTTTTGAACCAACGGTTCAGTTTCGATTGAGTAATGGCAATAAAATATTTGTGAAAACAGGTTTTAACTTATTTGAACAACGCGGTGTTGAATCAATTACGAATTTTCCCTTGCAAATTGGATGGCAAGGAAAAATTGGGCACGTGACTCTGCAAACAGCAGCTGGAGTCGATGTCTTCAATCGTTTACCTACAGCGATCAATCTCAATGCTAAAGTGGAGGCTCCCATTTCGACACCGCAAGTTTCGTCATCAGGTCGATTGCTATCGGTAGTAGTACTATCAGGTAATTTAGAACAAGGCCCTTATAAATCAAATGCCCGAACTTTAGAAAATCAAATTACTGCTTGGCGATTTGGGCCTGATTTATACTGGCAAATTGACGGTGATACCAGCTTATTTTCATCATTGCGTTTAGGTAGTTACAACGATGGGAATTCCGAGGTGCAGTCATTTAGTCGGCTAGAACGCAAGTTCGGACAATTTTCTCTGGCAGCTAACTTATTCACTTGGAATTTTGATCGCGATTTAGAACGCACAAGTGGCTATTTTTCCCCACCAGATTTTCTGGTTTACAACGCTGAGGTGGCTTGGGAAGGAGATATTGCTAATTTCTTACGCTGTCGCCTCGCTGCCAACTTAGGACAGCAGCGACTTAAAGGAGAATTTGATAACGCCAATACCTATCAAACACGCTGTACGGTAAAGGTTTCACCAAATATAGAGGCAGATATTGGCTATAGCTTTAGTAATGTCCGAAACCAAGAAACCGGGGGAAGTGCCTATGGTGGTAATTCTTTGACAGGACAGTTGCGGGTCAAATTTTAGTAGTCACTGATAAGGCTGAAGAATGAAAGCACCATTACCTGATAACGAAATACAGCGAATCGAATCTCTTTTAGAGTATAAGATCCTTGATACTCGTTCGGAAGCTGCCTTTGACGATCTCACCCGTTTAGCCTCATATATTTGTGGCACTCCTATTGCCTTAATCAGTTTAATTGATAGCGATCGCCAGTGGTTCAAGTCAAAAGTTGGAATGGAAGCCCTAGAAACACCGCGAGATTTGGCATTCTGCGCCCATGCCATTGTTCAACCTGAAGTTTTTGTTGTGCCTGATGCAACACTTGACGAAAGATTTGCGACAAACCCGTTTGTCACCTCTGACCCAAATGTTCGGTTTTATGCTGGTGTACCGCTAACTAACCCTGAAGGATATGCACTCGGAACACTGTGTGTAATTGACCGTGTACCAAGAAACCTCTCCCCAGAACAAGTTGAAGCATTGCAAATTATCGGTCGCCAGGTAATCAAGCAATTAGAAATGCGGCGTAACCTAGCAAGTTTGGTATTGGCGAGTCATACACGCAAACAGGCACATAAGGGACGCAAACAATTTTTTCAAAGAGTCGCTGGAGGGTTTGGGTTAGCATCGGTAATTTTAGTTTTAATTGGCGTGATTTCTTATCAAAACACACGCATATTGATTGATGCTAGTAATCAGGTACAAAAAACCCAAGGAAAAATCAATAAACTGGAAGAATTACTGTCCGAGATGAAGGATGCTGAAACTGGACAACGCGGTTATATCCTGACTGGACAAGAAAGTTATCTGGAACCTTATCTAGCAGTAGTCGCAAACATCGATCAAAAAATTGTAGAACTGAAGGATTTAATCGCAGATCAACCTAGCCAACAAAAGCAGTTTGCCGCCCTTGAATCTCTGATAGCTGCAAAATTTGCCATACTCAAACAGACTATATACCTGCGTCAAAATCAAGGATTTGAAGCGGCGTTGCAGGTAATCCAGACAAATCAAGGGAAATATATCATGGATGATATCCGCAAGGTCATCCATGATATAGAAAATGAAGATAAAAGGTTGCTTCAACAGGAGTCACAAGCTGCAAAAGCCAGTGCAAACAACACGGTTTTGACACTTGCGATCGCTATTTGCCTAAGTTTTATCACTCTGGCCATAGTCTACTACTTCATTTATCGTGAGGTAAAAGAACGTAAATTAACAGAGGAAACCCTAAACCGAGAACGCAACTTTATTTCAGCAGTCCTTGATACAGCTAGCGCTTTGGTAATAGTTCTGGACACACAAGGGCAAATCGTTCGCTTCAATCAAGCTTGTGAACAAACAACTGGTTACTCGTTTGATGAGGTGAGAGGAAGGTATTTCTGGAACTTGTTTCTAAGTCCTGAAGATGTAGAAGTTGTTAAAGCAGTTTTTGAGCAGTTACGAAATGGTAAAGTGCCCAAAGAATATGAGAACCATTGGGTAGCAAAGGATGGTAGTCGGCGGTTGATTTCATGGGCTAACGCTACTTTGCAAGACGATGAGGGTTGCGTTGAATATATTGTGGCCACAGGTATTGACATTAGCGATGCCTACGACGAGCTTCGTTTACGCAAACGAGCAGAACAGCACCTCAAAGCCCAGTATTCTACAACGCGCGTCTTAGCAGAGTCAACTACAATCAGTGAAGCTATGCCCCAAATCCTGCAAGGAATCTGCGAGAGTTTGGAATGGGATTTAAGTGAAATTTGGATGGTAAATCAACAACTGAATCTACTGTTTTTACTTAATTCATGGTATAAAATATCTTCAAAAATGCAAGAATTTGACATCCTTAGTCAGCAGACCACCTTTGCACCAGGAATTGGCCTACCTGGTCGTGTCTGGGAGAGTGCTGAACCTGTTTGGATGACTGATGTAGTTAAAGACAAAGATTTCATCCGCTCTCAAATGGCTGCCCAAGCAGAACTGCACGGAGCTTTTGGTTTTCCGATCCATAGTGGTAAAAACATTCTTGGTGTCATTACCTGCTTTAGCCATGAAATCCAGCAACCTGACCCAGATTTGGCAAAAGTTATGAATTCTATTGGTGAGCAAGTAGGGCAGTTTATTGAGCGCAAGCAGGCAGAAGAAGAACTCCAACGCCAAAATTTGCGATCGCAACTATTTACTGAAATCACCCTCAAGATTCGTCAGTCTTTGCAAATCAAAGAAATTCTCCAAGTCAGTGTTACGGAGGTACAAAAAATTCTCCATAGCGATCGAGTTTTGATTTATCAACCTTTGACAGATGGATCTGGAAGTACTGTGGTTGAGGCAGTAGTTTCTGGCTGGTTGACAATTAAAGAGAACAAACTCACTGATTCTTATTTTCAAGCGGAATATACACAACAGTACTATCTACAGCAATATCGTCAAAAACGGAATCTAGAGCTTGCTGACTTAGATATAGTGGAAATTCAAAAAAGACATATAGAATTACTGCAACAATTTGGGGTCAAATCCAATTTAGTCATACCTATTCTTGTCAAAGAAGAACTCTGCGGTTTGCTGATTGTCCATCAGTGTGGCAGTTCCCGCCAGTGGTCTAGTTTTGAAACTCATCTTTTACGACAAATAGCCGATCAAGTAGGTATTGCCTTAGCTCAAGGCCAAATGTTATATGCAGAAACTCAACAGCGAAGAGAACTTGAGGTTGCTCGTCATCAAGCTGAATTAGCTTCTAAAACCAAAAGTGCCTTTTTAGCAAACATGAGTCATGAAATTCGGACTCCAATGAATGCTGTGTTGGGGATGACAGGCTTAATGTTAGAAACTCCCCTAAACTCAGAGCAACAGGATTTTATCGAAACTATTCGCATTAGTGGAGATGCTCTTTTAAGCCTCATCAACGAAATTTTGGATTTGTCCAAACTTGAGGCTGGGGAAATGGCACTAGAAACTCTAGATTTTGACTTATCTTCCTGTCTAGAAGAAGTGTTGGAATTATTAGCTCCCTCAGCCCATAATAAAGGATTAGAAATTGCAGCGTTAATCTATCCCAACGTTCCCACCCAACTCCAAGGTGATGCTGGCCGCCTCCGGCAAATTCTGATGAACCTGATCAGTAATGCGATCAAGTTCACCAGCAATGGAGAGGTAGTAGTCCGAGCAGAATTGCGTTCGCTTTCCTCTACTACAGCCACCATTTATTTTGCCATCACAGATACCGGTCTTGGCATTACCTCTGAAGACCAATGCAAACTCTTTACCCCATTCACCCAAGTAGATGCTTCCACCACCCGCAAGTATGGCGGCACAGGTTTGGGATTAGCCATCTGCAAGCAACTGGTAAGCTTGATGGGAGGAGAAATTGGCGTAGAAAGTCGATTGGGTAAAGGATCTAAATTTTGGTTTGAAGTAACTCTTGCCCAGCAACTTCACCCTATTTCCTCAGAAAGCGAACGCGAACTTCTGACTAATCGGCGCTTGTTAGTGGTGGATGACAATGCTACTAATCGCAAAATTATCCACCATCAAGCTACGCGTTGGGGAATGTTAGTAGATCAGGCTGCTTCGGCTACTATTGCCCTCAAAGCTATTGAGGAGGCTGCCAAGCAAAAAAATCTCTATGACATTGCTGTGATTGATATGCAGATGCCAGAAATAGATGGCATGACCTTGGGAGAGCAAATTAAAGCAAATTCAGCGATCGCTAGGCTACCTTTGATTATGCTTACCTCTACTAATCAACGCGATGAAATCCAACGAGCGCTAAAAATAGGATTTGCGGCTTATTTGGTCAAACCTGTTAAGCCGTCACGACTCTTCGATACCATCATGACTATCTTAGGAACGCAGATAAAGGAGGAGATAGAAGTCAGAAGTCAAGAGTTAAAACTAAAAAATTACAAAAACAACATCAACGATCATTCTCCTAGCTCACGCTTCCCGACTCGTGACTCCCATAAATTAAGAATTCTTTTAGCTGAAGATAATCTAGTGAATCAGAAAGTAGCTTTGAAGCAACTTCAAAACCTGGGTTATGGTGCTGATGTCGCTGGTAATGGGAAAGAAGTTTTGCAACTCTTAGAAAAAATTCCCTACGATTTAATTTTGATGGATTGCCAAATGCCAGTTCTCGACGGTTTAGAAACTACAAAAGAAATTCATCGTTGGCAAGAAAGTAGCTTTGTCAATAGTCGTCGCCCTGTAGTAATTGCGATGACAGCTAATGCGATGAAAGAAGATCAACAAATGTGTATAGATGCAGGAATGGACGACTATCTGAGCAAACCAGTAATCAAAGAAAAATTGGCGGCGGTTCTACAGCGTTGGGGAAGTGTGATATTCAAGGCAAAAGAAATATATGTTTTAGAGCAGAAAGTTTCTAAAACAGATGTAGGGTCAGTTGACCTCCCAATTGATTGGGAACGCTTGCATCAACTCTCGGAAAACAACCCAGAATTTGAATTAGAACTACTGCAAATATTTGTTGAAGATATGCAACCTCGTTTGGAGATCATTAAAATAGCGATCGCAACCCATGACTTTGAGCAACTAGCACTCCAAACCCATCAAATTAAAGGTGCTAGTGCCAATGTTGGAGCTACAACAATGCATCTAGCAGCACAAAAGCTAGAAAAATTAGCAATAAATCAAGAGCGCCGAGGTACTACTCACTTAATCTCAGAGTTAGAAGAGTTTGTTAAACACATCCAAGATTTTTTGAACTGTAAAAATAGTAACACCAAAAGCTAAAAAAATCATAATATTTATTAATAAATTAACAGCGACGATTTTTTCTGAGTAATCATGAAAAATATTTATTTTTCATTTTTCATTACCAATTTACTATTTTCAAGATAGAACTTGCGAACAATTGGGAATAATAAATTTGATCTACTAAAAGTAGGTTCGGTGAGTTAGCTACAATCATAAGCTAAAAATTTTTAGCCTAAATTTCAGTTAAATTCATCACCCCTATCCCCAATAGATTACCAAAAAGCGAGGTTTTTCTGATGAGTCAGATGAGTAGAGACGATGTACGAGAACGGCTTGGTAATATCGATCAAATCCGCGATATTATTTTGGGAACACAGCTAAGAGAGTACGAAAATCGATTTAGCAAGCTGGAGTCAGATATATCTCTGTTGCAACAACAGATGCGATCGCATATCGATCAACTCAAGTCAAACTTTTCGGCTGAACTAAAAGCAGGATTTGAAGCACTGGATAAAAAGCTGAAGTCACTCAACCTGACAACTCAAGAAGAAACTCTTGACTTACGCCAACAGGTTGATAGACTTAACAAAAAATTCTCTAGCAGCGTTCAGTCTCTTGATGAAACCCTAGATAGCCAAACTACCTCGATTCGAGATGAAATCTTTCAAACTAAAGTCAAATTACAAGATGATGTCACGGTATTACGGGATCTGATTTTAGAAGAAATAGATCGACGCTTTTCGCAGTTGACAGACACTAAAGTTTCTAAAGACGATATGGCTGAAACTTTGTTTGCTTTAGGAATGCGCCTGAAAGAAACTGAATTTATTCCTAAATTACGAGAAGCCGCTGATGAAATTAACGAAGACTATACTGCTGTACCACTTCTAGAAACTACAAAGTTCTCAAAAGTGTTAACTCACGCTAACAGTACCGCAGAATTACATTCCTAATCAAGTCAGAAGGCAAGGATAGATGAGGGAGATAATAACATAATAACTCCTAACTCAGTATGGGCTAAACGCCCCGCTAACAGCACTCTTAAAAGGATGACTCAGGTGGAAAATTCGATTTCTCAATCTGTTGAGTTAAAGCCAGAAGAAACTGTACATCTTGATAATTTAGTGCATCTACTAGTTGAACTCAAAATTATCGAATCACCTGAGCAATCTTTTTCTTCATTACCATTAGAAAATGATTATAGTAATGAATTGATTATAGAAAAAATTGAAGTATTGCAACTTACTCCGGTAACATTAGAAACATGTATACCTTATTTAGAGCCGACTTTTAATTTTCCTCAAGATATATCGAATTTATCAAAAGATATCGAAGAAGAATTAGAAAAAAATATTGAAATATTTACAATTTTTGAGGAAAAGATAGATAACTCAGAGGATGCATTGCAAAAATTAAAAGATATATTGGTCGGATATGATATATCAGAAATAAACAAGACTATATCTAAAATTGAACAAAAATTCATAAACATAGAGCATCAAATTTACGACCCTAAAGAGCTAATAAATCTACTACTACCTTGTATTTCTGAGCTTTTAAGGCTGAAAATTGCAGAATCAAAAGAGGAAATTGCACAGATTATTGCTCCGATTATTGATCGGGCTATTCACGGTCGAACTGAACAGGAGAAAAGTAGTATGAGTGCAGCGATCGCACCTGTTATTCCTCTGGCTATTACTCAGCAGATTATTGTTGCTCCAGAAGAAGTTTCAGATGCGATCGCTCCGGCAATAGGACGAGCCATAAAAAAGCAAATTGAAATTGAACAGAATATTGTGGTTGATGCACTCTACCCAATTATTGGTAGTACCATAGCCAAATATATGGCAGAGACAATCCGTGCCATTAACCGACAAGTTGAAGAAACCCTTAGCGTTGAAGGGATCAAACGTAAAATTCGTGCCAAGCTACAGGGAGTTTCGGAAGCAGAATTAATTCTTAAAGAAGCTCTGCCATTTACCATTCAAGCCATTTTTTTGATTCATAAAGCATCTGGTTTAATTATTTCAGATATTCAGCACTCTGATGTAGAGAAGCTAGAGGCTGAGATGGTAGCAGGAATGCTGACAGCAATTCGCAGCTTCGCCAATGATTGCATCAATCAATCAGGAAGTATAACAGAATTAGATGCAATTGAATATGGGACATCAAAAATAATTTTAGAAGTTGCAGGATACTGTTATTTAGCGATTGTTGTGCGAGGAGAGCCAAGCAAAAAGTTTATTTGGAAAATGCGGCAGGTTTTCAGCAAAATAGTTAAAGAATATGGTGATTTAATTGAAAAGTTTGACGGCGATCCAGATTCAATTCCTTTTGAAGTTCATACACTTCTAGAAGAACTAAAAAATTTAGGTATTCAGGAGAAAAAGAAAACAAAAGTTTCACCAATACTAGTATTAGGTTTAACAGTAATCAGTGCCATTTTCATTCCTTGGGGCATTTGGCAATACCATAGTGGAGTTATAAGTTCCATTGAAAATCAAACTTTGTTGGCTCTAACTTCTGTTCCCGAACTAGCCGTATATCGGCTCTCTGTACAAGTAGAACACAATAAAATAAAATTAACAGGACGATTGCCTAATCCACTTCTTCGTCAGAAAGCCGAGCAAATTGTCAAAATAACCTCTCCTAATTGGTTGATTGACAATCAAATTTTATTAGTAGAAGTACCAGCAGATCCTGTATTAGCTGCTGCTGAAGTCAAACGAGTCACAGCAGTTTTAAATCAAGCTGACGATATAGCAATTTCCGCTCAATACATTGCTGGTAAAGTAACTATTGAAGGAACTGTGAACCGAATTGCAGATGCTCAGATTATTGCTAATGCGTTTGAACAAATTCCAGGCGTAAAATCTATGTCTAGCGCGGTGCGAGTACAACCCCCACAGATCGAAGTTCGATTTTACTTTCAACCCGACTCAGCCAGTTTAATGAAAGCAGATACAGCAGATAAGATTCAACAGGTCAGGTTTTTCCTCAACCAGCACCCAAATAAACATTTAAAAATTATTGGTTATAGTTATGACCGTACTGGCGTGAATAAATCTCAAAAATTGGCCTTGGCGCGAGCAAAATCTGTACAACAAGCACTGATTAAATTAGGTATTGAGCCATCTCACCTACAGATCATTGGTAGGACAAATTTACCAGATGGAATTGATGTCACTCACCCATTGTGGTTAAGCCGCTGTGTCACTCTAGAAGCGATAAACAAGTAATTTTAAGTTTATAGTAGCTATGATTCGGATAAAATATTCTCTACTTTTTCTTAACTATGTCTACAATTTCTAAAAAAATATGCTTATTTGGTGATTTTGGGGTTGGTAAAACTAGTCTAATTCGCCAATTTGTGGAGTGTCAATTTAGTGACGAATATCTTTCAACTGTAGGAGTGAAAATTTCTCGAAAATTGGTTAGTGTTTCTGAAAAAGACTTACTTATTAAAGAAAACTTACAGTTAATAATTTGGGATATTGAAGGCAGTAATAAGTTTAAGGCAGTTGCTAACAATTATTTTCAAGGTTCTAAAGGTGCTGTGATAGTTGGTGATGTAACACAAGCAGATACGCTCGCTCATATCCAGAAACATATTCAAACTTTTTTAGCTGTTAATCCTAAAAGCTATATTGTTGTTGCACTGAACAAATCAGATATGATCGCATCTGAGTATTTAGAAAGCATTCGGACAACGTATCAATTCACTAATCAAGTTAATATATTAGATACATATATAACTTCAGCAAAAACTGGCAATAATGTTGATAAAATATTTCAATCTTTAGCTAATCGTTTAATTTAATTAAGATGAAATCATTGTTGGCAAAGCTATTATCTATATGTGGTATTGAATATTTGATAATTGATGAAAACTTGAAGATTCGAGAGATGTCTTTAGGAATAAATCATTTTGCCAATATTCATAATGAAGTGAAGCCAGGTCAGGATGTCCGGATTATATTTCCAGAATTAGAGGGAATTGAAGATATTTTTGATGCAATTCTACAGGGCGATCAAGATAATTTTGAATTAAAGGGAATTATGCGATCGCAAGATACGGCTTCTCCTTTATATATTGATATTCGTATTACTAATAACCTCCAAGAAGACCATTATAGCAATAGAATAATCATTATTATCGAAGATTCAACAGAACGGATGGTTCTTGAGCAATCTTTGTTTCAAGGTGCAAATGAAGCAAATCTTTTATTACGTAACCTAAAGGCTTCCAAACAATATATTGACCAAATTGTGACATCAATGGCAGACGCGTTGTTAGTGACAACACTATCAGGCGAGATAAAAAAAATAAATTATGCTGCACAAATTTTATTGCAATATAACGAAATAGAACTCATCGGTCAACATATTACAAAAGTTATTAAAGAAGTTAGCAACTATCAATTGATAATTAAGGATACTGAAAGTATTAATACACATAATCAAGATATAAACTCTTTAGAACAAGAGGTAGAAAGCGTTTGTTATACTAAAAGTGGTAAAACAATTCCTGTAGCTTTTTCATCCTCAATAGTGAAGACAGAAATTGAACATTTTCAAGGTTATGTTTACATTTTGCGAGACATGACTGAACGGAAGCAAGCGGAACTTGCTAAACAAGAATTCTTAGCCATGATTAGCCATGAGGTGCGGACTCCAATTTCATCGGTAATTGGTATAGCCAGTTTGTTGCTATATACTGAATTGACTGATGAACAGCAAGATTTCGTTGAAACCATTTACACAAGTGGAAATTCATTACTCAAAATTATTAACGATTTCCTTGACTTCTCCAAAATACAATCGGGGAATCTGGAATTTGAAGAGGAACCTTTTTCCTTGCGAAATTGCATTCATGAAGCTCTTTATATGCTTGCGCCTACAGCTACAGAAAAAGGTTTAAAATTGACATTTTTAGATACTCCTGAACTTCCTACTACAATTGTGGGAGATATCACCAGACTGCGCCAAATATTGATTAATTTACTCAGTAATGCTATTAAATTTACTGAAACTGGGGGGAGCATAGAAGTTTCAGTTCTAACCCGCAAGAATAGCGATATTAATCATTCTTCTATCGCAAATACTGATGAAATTCAGTTTAGTGTTAAAGATACAGGCATCGGAATTCCACGCGATCGCCTTGAACGTTTATTTAAAGCCTTCAGTCAAGTTAACTCCTCTATTACTCGGCAGTATGGGGGTACTGGGTTAGGTCTTGCTATCTGCAAGCAACTGTGCGAGTTAATGGGTGGCAGAATTTGGGTTGAAAGTGAGCTTACTGTAGGTAGTACATTTTACTTTACGATTACCACTTCTGTTATTCCAAAGGAGTCAGAAGTTAAGAATCAGCAATTATTTTTATTGTCCCCGTGTAAAAGCGTCCCTGTTTCTTCTTCTCAGTCTCCTGACTTCTATAAATTAAGAATTCTCTTAACTGAGGATAATCAAGTGAATCAAAAAATAGCCTTGAAACAACTCAAAAGTCTGGGTTATAGCGCTGATGTTGCTGCTAATGGGAAAGAAGTTTTGCAGCTATTAGAAAAAATCCCCTACGATTTAATTCTGATGGATTGCCAAATGCCAGTTCTCAACGGTTTAGAAACTACAAAAGAAATTCATCGTTGGCAAGAAAGCAGCTTTGTCAGTAGTCGTCGCCCTGTAGTAATTGCAATGACAGCTAATGCGATGAAAGAAGATCAACAAATGTGTATAGATGCAGGAATGAACGACTATCTGAGCAAGCCAGTAATCAAAGAAAAATTAGCTGCGGTGCTAGAACATTGGGGAAGTGTGATATTCAGGGCAAGAGAAACAGATGCTTTGGAGAAGACAATTTCTACAACAGATGTCGGTTCAGTTGACCTTCCAATTGATTGGGAACGCTTGCATCAACTCTCGGAAAACAACCCAGAATTTGAATTGGAACTACTGCAAATATTTGTTGAAGATATGCAACCTCGTTTAGAGCTAATTAAAATAGCGATCACAGATAGTGACTATGAGCAACTAGCGCTCCAAACCCATCAAATTAAGGGTGCTAGTGCCAATGTTGGAGCTACAACCATGCATTTAACAGCACAAAAGTTAGAACAATTAGCGATAAATCAAGAACGTCGAGGTACTACTCACTTAATATCAGAGTTAGAAGAGTTTGTTAAATGTATCCAAGAGTTTTTAATCACGAGATAGTTATGGTATAAAATATAACGTCAATTTCAAGCTTGGATTTTTTAATGGCGACCGAATCAAATCGATAACTATCTGCATTTACTGGGGGATTGTTGGAAAAGTTGGTAAAAAAATTGAGTCTTGCTGTATGAAGCACTTTAGAGTTTTTTGCTTATGGCTAATAATTAAGCTATCAGCTAGCAAAGCTCAGATAAAATGATTAATAATATTTACTGATAAATAAACAGTAACGATTGTCTCCTGTTGGCTCATAACTTAATTTGTCGGCAATGGTAGACATAATTTTTAAACCCCGCCCCCGGTCTTGCTCATTCTCATCAAATTCAGATATTTGCCGCAATTGCTCCTCTAAATTAAATGGTTCACCTTGAGACCAAATGCGGATTTCTATATATTCATTTCCCCGTACAGCTTCTATTTCAATAGGAGTTTCAACAGGTAATTTTTTGTGTGCATGTTCAACAATATTAGTAAAGCCTTCCATCAAAAGTGTTTGACATTGCCACCAAATCTCTTTATCAGAAATAGGTGGGTGATTCATCTGCTCGAACCAAAATAATACTTGAGGCGATGCTGTAAGGTCTGTGTTGACTTTTAGATAAATTTTAGTTTTCACTTCTTAACCAATGAAATAATTTGAGACGATCCTATTCTTATTTAATTTATTTAATTTGAGTATTTTTACTATACATTTAAAACTAAATTGCATATAAGTTTAATGATAGCAATTGCTTCCTTTTGATATAAACATAATTCAGGAATCAGAATTCATTCTAGTAAACTTTAATTTATGTTTAAAATTTTGGTTATTGATGATGATCCTATAGTGCGAGCAGTACTGAAAAAAACACTCCAAAATCAGGGTTATGATACCACTGTAGCGAGCAATGGCAAAGAAGGAATTACACAAGCAAAATTACTACATCCGGCTCTGATTATCTGTGACTGGATGATGTCCGAGCTAGATGGGCTAGAAGTGTGTCGTCGAATTAGAACAGATCCACAGTTAGCAACTACTTTTTTTATTCTATTGACGGCTAGGGGAGCAGCTCGAGGAGAGGAGGAAGATCGAGTTAGAGGACTTGACGCTGGAGCAGATGAGTTTATCTCTAAACCAATAGAGATGAATGAATTGAAAGCACGGGTGAGAGCAGGATTAAGATTACACCAGTTAAATCAAGATTTACAAAGTCAAAAAGAAGTTTTGGAGACACTCAATCAAGATTTACAAACCCAAAAGCAAATTTTGGAGGCAGAATTAGCTGAGGCTGCTGATTATGTGCGATCGCTCTTACCCTCACCGCTTGCAGGAGCAGTAACTACAGAAAATCTGTTTATTCCCTCAGCACAGCTAGGGGGTGATTGCTTTGACCATTATTGGATCGACGAGGATAATTTGGCAATTTATTTGTTGGATGTATCAGGTCATGGGGTGGGTTCAGCCCTCCTATCTGTATCGGTGCTGAATGTTTTGCGATCGCAATCTTTACCAAATACCAACTTTTGTCAACCCAGTGAAGTCCTAAAAGCGCTCAATCATGCCTTTCAAATGACGAAGCACGGTGATAAATACTTCACAATCTGGTATGGAGTTTATCACCGTCTGAAACGTCAGCTTATTTATGCCAACGCTGGACATCCACCAGCTTTACTGCTATCTCATACCTCGACAACAAGCATCCAAGTTAAACAGCTAAGTTCTTTGGATCTCCCAATCGGCTTTTTAGCTGATGTCCAATTTGAGGATGCTATTTTTCAGATCGAAGAGAACAGTATTTTATACATTTTTAGTGATGGTGTTTATGAAATTAATCAGTCAGATGGTAGAATTTGGGGTATTGATGCTTTCATTGACTTACTAACTAAATATAGTCGAAAAGATTCTTGTGTTCTCAATCAACTATTAGCGAACATCCTTATCTTAAATTCTCAAGATAATCTTGATGATGACTTCTCTTTAGTAAAAGTGAACTTTGGTTAGTATGTCAAATGTGCCAATTTAAATTTAGGCTAGTATTGGAGCTTACTGTGTTGCCAATACTTGGCGATTGAATTCATCTTGGTCAGCAAAGGTTTGAAAAACTCTATCCATTTTAGTCAATTCAAACAACATTCTGACTTGATCGCTGATCGAACAAACAAAAAGTTTAGTATTAGCATTCCGAGCCATTTGCATTGCTGAGACTAAAGCACCTAAACCAGAACTATCGATAAACTTTACTTCTTTCATGTCAAGTAACAAAATATCGGCTCCAGTTACCAGAATTTCGCTAACTTCACGACGCAGTTCATTACCTCTAACACCATCTAAAATCCCAGATAATTCTAGTAATTTTACGCTCATAGTCATGGTTTTATCCTATTGTTTGACTGGGGAAAATGTATTTACATTTTGGCATTGACCTAAGCTAAAGTGCAATAGATATTGCAATAGTTTTGTATCTTAAAGGAATTTGCTTTAATTCGTGTTCGCGTACCGTGGCGTAGCCATACTTACTTGTGTAGTGCGGCTTGGTAATTATTATTTACTATTGCAGTAAAGAATCTAGCCTCTAGACATTAGCGAAAAATTTCAAAAGCTTTAAAATAACCATCTTTATAACCTAAATATCGTGCCCAGAAACAAGACATGTCGAGTGGCAATGTGGCAAACTTGCCACCCAACATGAAAAAATACTGCAAATTATACAGCTAGGATTACGTTATTCCTTGACGTTAGCACAACTATCGCATTGTTTCTTTCTAGATGGTCTGAAAATTCAGTGTCTGATTAAATCAAGATCAAGTTAGCGGCTCTGCGTTAAAGTAAAAATATTGGGATCAAAATCTCTGCCAGTAAGTTCAAACACCACTAATCTTTACCACTGCGGCGATAATGTCTCAAGAGCATAACGAATCACTCCAACTTCAAGAGATCACCAAACTTAAACCGAAACACTTTGCTGATTTAGTCAGATCAGCACAATTGATTTTCGACCCTACAGCCGGAGTTTCGGGAAGACATATAACAGTTGACTGGGAACAATTCGGAATTCCCCATGATGTGGCAGACAATCTCAAGTCACTTGGTCAAGAGTACCAATATGCATCTCCTCACATCCCTGTTGAAGTCATTTGGAGTAAATTAACTCCCAAAACTCGTATTTGGTTTGTTGAAAACAAAAATAAGTTGTGGCAAATTGAAGAAGCTTTCCCAGCCCTTGACGAAGATTAAAGAAATATGAATCATTTGTAGGGGCATAATCGTTGTGCCCCTAACTACCAGCAGCTAGGAGGACATTTTTTTACCAAATTAAGGCATCACGTATTTTTTAAAAAACTGCTGTTTTGCTTCGAAGGACTTTTAAGCTTTCAGCCTGCTGTTGCACGCGTTCACTAATGCGATCGCACGCTAACTTACAAAGCTCAAAAATCATTGGTTCGGCAATCTCGTAATAGGCACTTGTGCCTTTGGGCTGACGAGATAGAATTCCTGCTTGAGTTAAGATTTTCAGATGCTTAGATAGATTTGCCTGACCTAAGCTAGTAACCTCAGCAATTTCCATTACATTCATTGGACCTGATTTTAGACTAGCTAAAATCTGTAACAGAAATCAACTAGCCTTTTAGTCCAAAGTCCAGAAGTAAAACTACTGTCCCCTATACAGCAGTTTTCTCTTGTATGAAGTACAAAGAGCAGACTTTTAGCCACTTTGCTGCTAATTTGCTACTCAAAACGGTAGCCTTAAAGAAATACACTATATTTTGGCTATGTTGCCTAAACCCAAGAAATATTGGACACCCCAGCACTGGGCAAGTTGGAAGCCTTTCGGCATTGGCGAACAGTACCCTAACAACTATTGGGAAGTATTTCGGGCAATCTGGCTGTCTCGTGACAAACTACCTTATGCGTGGAATATTCTTGATAAAGGTGTTTGTGATGGTTGCGCTCTTGGAACAACCGGGATGAAGGATTGGACAATAGAAGGTATCCATCTCTGCAATGTCCGGTTGCGGCTGTTGCGGATGAATACTATGCCAGCTTTTGACCCTGTGCTATTGGAGGATGTCTCACAATTACAAAAGCAAAAAAGTGTCCAATTACGGGACTTGGGAAGACTTCCTTTCCCGATGATGCGTCAACGAGGGGAAAAAGGTTTTCGCCGTATTAGCTGGGATGAAGCTTTAGGGGTAATTAGTGATCGCATCCGTGCCACTACACCAGACCGCCTTAGTTTTTATATTACCAGTCGCGGAACTGTCAACGAAACTTATTATGCCACCCAAAAAGCTGTGCGGGCAATGGGAAGCAATAATATTGATAACGCTGCCCGCATCTGCCATTCTCCCAGTACGGCGGGACTGAAAGCTGCTCTGGGTGCAGGGGCCACCACCTGTTCTTATAAAGACTGGATTGGTACTGATTTATTAGTTTTCATTGGTTCCAACGTTGCCAATAATCAGCCAGTCACTGTTAAATATCTCCATTACGCCAAAAAAGCTGGCACGAAAATTGTAGTTATTAACACTTACCGCGAGCCAGGAATGGAGCGCTACTGGGTGCCTTCAATTGTGGAAAGTGCCGTTTTCGGTACAAAGTTTGCCGAAGACTTCTTCTTAATCAACATGGGCGGGGATATAGCATTTTTGAATGGCACAATTAAACACATAATTGCTAACAACTGGGTAGACCAGTCATTTATAGATTTACACACAGTTGGCTTTGCCGAACTCAAAACATCTTTAGAAAGCCAATCTTGGGAAGAATTAGAGCGGCTTTCTGGTACATCCTGTGAGCAAATGTACGCCTTTGCCAAAATGGTCAAAGAAGCCAACAAAGCGGTGTTTGTTTGGAGTATGGGCATTACCCAGCATGAATGCGGCGAAGATAATGTGCGAAGTATTATCAACTTAGCTCTCACCAAAGGTTTTGTCGGTCGGGAAGGCTGCGGTTTAATGCCAATTCGCGGCCACTCTGGGGTACAGGGTGGGGCAGAAATGGGCTGTTATGCCACAGTGTTTCCCGGTGGTAAATCTATCACTCCAGAAAATGCTGCCCAATTGAGTCAGCATTGGGGCTTTAAAGTGCCAGCGAGTAAAGGTTTAATTGCTCCAGAAATGATTAACGTCGCATATCAGGGGGAATTAGATGTGTTGTTTTCCGTGGGAGGGAATTTTTTGGAAGTGTTGCCAGAACCGGATTATGTGGAAGCGGCGCTGAAGAAAATACCGTTGCGGGTACATACGGATATTGTTCTCTCCAGCCAAATGTTGGTGGAACCTGCTGATACTGTGGTGCTTTTACCTGCGACGACTCGCTACGAAATACCAGGGGGAGTAACAGAAACTAATACTGAACGTCGGGTAATTTTCAGTCCAGAAATTCCAGGGCAGCGCATTGGAGAAGCGCGTCCAGAGTGGGAAGTTTTTCTAGAATTAGCAAGGCGCGTGCAACCAGATTTGGCAGATAAGTTGGCTTCTGCTGACACAGCTGCTATCCGTCAAGAAATTGCTCAAGTTGTCCCCCAATATGCTGGGATTCAACACTTACAACAGGCTGGCGATCAATTTCAGTATGGTGGGTCACATTTGTGCTTTGGTTGGAACTTCCCTACATCAGATGGGAAAGCACACTTTGGCGTATTATTGCCACGCCAAAGGGAATTACCAGAAGGTTACTTCTTAGTAGCAACGCGCCGAGGTAAGCAATTTAATAGTATGGTACAGGAACGTAAGGATGCAATTACTGGGGCGGTGCGAGAGGCAGTGCTAATAAATGCTGCTGATGCGGCACTGTTGGATTTAAAAGATGGGGATAAGGTAATTCTTAAGAATGAGTTAGGTGAGTTGTTCTGTCAAGTTTATATTGCGCCAATTCAGTCAGGAAACTTGCAAGTCCATTGGCCAGAAGGTAATGTGCTACTAGATAAAAGTAAGCGATCACTAGAAGGGGTTCCTGATTATAATGCGATCGCACGGTTGGAAAAAATCTGAATCAAGTCTCATTTTTTCAGCTTTAACATTTCCACCAGTATATCCATTAACTTATATCCCAAAGCCTTGTATGAAAATTACACAGCGATCTCATAAAAAACCCTCTCTTGAACTTAAAATTTCTAACATGGATATAAATGAACTTCTCAAATCTTATGCTGCTGGAGAAAGAAGCTTCCAAAGACTGAATCTGCAAGAAGCAGAATTAACAAATGCCAACCTCATAGGCGCAGATTTTAGCTATGCTGATTTACGTAAAACGCGATTTGGTAAAACTAATCTTAGCCAAGCTTGTTTACGGGAAGCAGACTTGAGTAAGTCTATCCTTTGGGGTATAGATTTGAGTGAAGCAGACTTATATCGTGCTGTTCTCCGAGAAGCTGATTTAATGGATGGAAAACTAGTCAACACACGCTTACCCCGCTCAAAGAATCTAAATCAACTATTAAAAATCAATTGGGTAAAGCCAGAAATGTTGAATGCTGATACAAAACTTTACATTATTAGTTACACTAAGTCTCAAAAGCTTAAATTAGTCAGCAAAACATCATCTCCTCAAACCAATGAACATAGCTGATTTTCTGACACATACAAGATTGAAGATAGCGGAATTTATCTAATAGTGTATGTCCCCATTGTTCGGGAATAGATAAAAGCTGTAAAATCAGATAGGCTATCAAGCTCACGTAAATTTGTATGGTAATACCATTGACGTTTTTGGTAATGAGTTTGTCAAGTTTTAAGTGCATCTTTAAAAACTTCCACAACAATTCAACTCCCCAACGTAATCGATAAATATCCCTAATTTCATCATCATGAACAGCTGCATCTCCCGACTCTGGTAAATTAGTCACTAAGCGAAACTCGGTTTTTGTCTCTAAATCACAGAAATTAATTACTCTATAAGCTTGAGCATCATCAGATGCACCAACTTTGACCAATCCATTTGAGCCATCAAATTCTAGTTTCCAATTGTTTTTTATCCGCAAAACAAAATATTTGTTTTCTTGTACTAATTCTTGGATAAATTTTAATCCAGCAAAACCCCTATCCATTACTCCAACAGCATTTATTGGGAGACTAGACATCATTTTGGAACCAAATTTATAATCATGGTCATGTCCAAAATTGATGAAGTTATCTTCTGGGCTTCCTGTGGAGAGATTTAAGGAACTAAACAGCTTGACTTGATGATGACCTAGTACCCATAACAATTTACTTGTGAGAGTAATAATTGTTGAATCTATTGGACAAATTGCATATTTATTGTGTAACTTTTTTTGAACTTTCTTCTGTACTAATTCATTTAATTTTTGGTAAATCTCTTGAAAAGGTTTTTGGCTTCGATGTAAATTTGCTTTAGAGAAAGTAGAAATATCTACCTCAAAACAATTGTTATTTAATCTGTTAAACAAATCTCGCATACTTGTTAAGCTGTTATCCAGGGCATAGGATAGCCAGCACTCAAAAAACAGACGACTGTTCAATACTGGATAATCGTTTTTTGGCAGGCTTTTCAGTATATCTTTGACAATTTTGGGAAATGAATTTATAATCACAATCAAACTAATATATTTTAAGCCTTAGCCCAAAACTACCATATTTTGGGCTATTTTTATCGGATTTTTCTTAACATTCAACACTTCTGGGGTAAAGCAACTGACCGCCCCACTTTACGTTAGATATTTCAATGCTTCCAGTCTATTCATTTAGTTAGATTTAACAATGAAAAACACGTCTCTAATTGGACTCAAGACAGGGATTTCATTTTAAACCTTTTACCAGATGATTGTCTCCATTACTATCAATTAGTCAGCTAAATTTTCTTTTTATTAATTTAATATAGACAAAACAATGAGCTAATATCTTTGATTTATAGCTCTAACTTGCTATGTCGATAATCTAGTTTCGCTACTGTTATTTATTCATCTAATTTATGATTAAAGCATTTAATATCTTCATTTATTTATCTCATTTAAATCTATCTAACACCAGTTATTATTGCTCGTTATTGACAATAGGCTTTGATGCCATTTTTGCTGATTCATGGCTGCTCAAATCTCTTTTTCGACTAAATATGTCTGTTTTAATTCCTGCTTCGCTTTTTGATCTCAGTAATTTCCCTCTGTGACACTTGGGGTGCGGAAGGTGGGATAGAAAATTGCGTTAAGGACTTCCCACATATCAACTTCACGCTTGCGACTACCGGGTTTTGGTTCTGGAATCATGTCACTTAGAAATTCATATTGAACACGGGTCAGATTGCTGGGGTATGCTTTACTCATGTCGCTCTCTCAGTGCTGTCTACTATATATTGACAGCGTATACTGAGAGAGCTTTTTTACCATCTCTCCGACTTTTCAAACACCCTCTAAGATTGAATTAGTACTGGCTGATAGCTTATATGGTGAAAGTAGCCAATTTATTAGTAAAATAGCTGAATATAATTTAGCATATGTAGTCAATTAGAAGTAATAATGGAGTCTGGTTGCCAGCAGGACAAGGCGTTAGGGCAAATAAATGGTGTAAATTTGAAAGAACATTTAGCAATCAAAAATCAGAAACTAGATACATTAGGGAAATAATTTATGGTAAAAAAAGAGCCATAACTTACTGGGAAATAACTACTGACCCAGAAACTATGCCAGAAAATTCTACCTCCTTCGTGATGACAAACCTTCAAGGGAATTTGAAGAAAACTTTAGGCGATTTATATGGATTAAGAACCTGGGTAGAATATGGGTTTCGACAGTGTAAACAGGAACTAGGATGGACAGATTATCGTTTCACTAATTTCCAACATATTGAGAGATGGTGATAGATTATTTTTTATGTTTACACGATGATTTTTTTAAATTCTCCAGTCTTCTTAGGCTTAAATAAATCTCGTCAAATTGAGACTGAGGCAGAAGAAAATAGTGATGTTGATTTTTCTAATCATCCGCAATGGAACCATGAATACGGATGGAAAAATACTTTAAATAATCTGCGTCTAATTATCCAACCACTTTTACTATTTTGGTTGATTTATCCCTTCCCTGGCTAAGTATTTTCCCTAATTCACATTTATTGCTAGGATTTAATCATTTAATTGCTGCAATGAATCAATTTAAACCTGGTTATGCTTGTGGATAATTTAACTTATTTACTACTTACTTGTTCCGGAAAGTGACAGAAGAGGAATACAGCGTTTCCTGCTGTTATGAAGTACACTATTTTCCCCTCAACAATCGCTCTTTTTCGACCCTTTCAGTACTAAACACGTACCTCACAATAGCGGTAACTGCTTGTATATTGGTGAATTTGGAGGGCGATGCCTACAGCGGTAAACTACGCATTTTGTGGAATCATGGAATGCGTAGTTGACAGCAGTAGATGCAAAATTTAACGCACGGTTTCCCGTAAAACCTCAGCATCAACGGGTTTAATCAGGTAAACCAACAATAGATTCCAAACAATTGCTGCAATCAAAGGTAGTTTGCGAATCAGCTTCACAACTTTGGGCACAGAACTGCTCTCAATCTCTGCAATTTTCATGTTGTAGCCCGCACAGCCTTGCAGGCGTGGGAAAAACTTGGGATGTTCCGTATTTAACATTACAGGGAAAGCTCGGCCGGCAGTTTCATTGGTGTTACGAACAACTTCGCGGTCAAATTCCGTCGCATCAAGTCCCAATGAGGTGTAAAAACCAGCCCGTTCATGAACTGTCAAAGTGTGGGTAGCAAATACCGATAACAAGAAAAAGCGACTCCACAACCTAGCTTTCCAGTTGTTCCACAGTTGTGGTTGAGAACGTAAAAGCGCCTTGAATATATCCCCGTGACGGTTTTCATCCTGACACCAACTCTCAAAATATTGGAATATCGGGTAAAACTGGTTTTCTGGGTGCTTTTCTAGATGTCTATAGATAATAATGTAACGCCAGTACCCGATTTTTTCTGATAAGTAAACGGTGTAAAGTACCCACTGAATTGGGAAAAACGTATAGGTGCGGGTTTTAGTAACATTGCCTAAATCTAGGGAGAGTTTAAAATCGCCCATTGCTTTGTTGAGAAATCCGGCATGGCGAGCTTCATCACGTGCCATCAGTTGAAATATTTCCGCTAGCAGTGGACTGCGATTTTTCAGCTTGCGGGATAGTTCTTTGAATAGCAAGAAGCCGGAAAACTCAGAAATGCAAGAGCGCTCCAAATACTCAATAAATGCCTGTCTTGCTTCACCTTCAATGTGTTCCCAAGACTGGTTAAATACCTCATCCCGAACAAAATGATGACGG